>NZ_JAHHZN010000065.1 GCF_018760735.1 Hymenobacter piscis | reverse complement strand
CGCCCAAGGCCAACCGCCTAGACCAGCGGGCCTATGATGAGAACCTGTATGCGGACCGCAACAAAGTCGAACGCTTCTTTGGCCGGCTCAAGGAGGCGCGGGGCTTTGCCACCCGCTACGAGAAAACGGCCACCTGCTTCTTAGCCAGTGCTCACCTGCTCGCCGCCCTCGATTGGCTCCGATGACTGTCCACACACTCTAA
>NZ_JAHHZN010000064.1 GCF_018760735.1 Hymenobacter piscis | reverse complement strand
CTACTCTACCCTACTAAATTTTGAGGGCTAAAACGGGGCGGTCGACCTTTGGGGTTCCTACACCATCCAAATCCGTTCCGCCCCGTGAAGCAACGCCTCAAAGCCAAACTTACGACCCTTTTGCAACAGGTGCCCATTGTGCGCCATCTGTCCCGCCAAAAGTTTATTGCGCAGTTCATTATCGGGCTCATCAAGAGCCGTAACGTGCAATTTGGCGAAG
>NZ_JAHHZN010000063.1 GCF_018760735.1 Hymenobacter piscis | reverse complement strand
TGATTCAGCCACACACGCTTGGGCAGGCCGGTACGGCAGGCGGCACCGGCCGCGACAACCGCCATTTTGTCAACGCCGTGGTCTACCGGGTGCGCACAGGCTGCGCCTGGCGCGACCTGCCCGAACGGTTTGGCCCCTGGAACACGGTCGCCCGACGCTTTCGCCGCTGGGCGCTGGCGGGGGTCTGGGAGGGCCTGTTCCAGGCGGTGCAGGAGCCGGATTATGCCTGGGTGCTGGTCGACTCGACCACGGTCAAAGCCCACAAAGCCGCCGCCGGCCAAAAAAAAGCACGGCCGCGGCCGAAAGCCTAGGCCGCAGC
>NZ_JAHHZN010000062.1 GCF_018760735.1 Hymenobacter piscis | reverse complement strand
AAGGTGCGGCTGGATCACCTCCTTTCTGGAGCTTGTTCGACTCGATTACACCAACGCGCTGGGCTTCGCCCACGATTCGTGGTCATCTGCCCGCCTTACCCATAGCGGTTTGTCTTTTTCATCATTCGCACGATCACCCGATTGGGGTGGTACACGTTCTTTGACATAGAGGAAAACAGAGTTTAAGAAAGAGAAGAACAAAGAGTGATTAACCTACGGTTAGTCACCCGAGCCGGCCATTCTACGGAATGGCCTCTACCGAGAAGTAGAAAAGGGCACACGGGGGATGCCTAGGCTCTCAGAGGCGATGAAGGACGTGATAAGCTGCGAAAAGCTGCGGGGATCGGCACATACGAATTGATCCGCAGGTATCCGA
>NZ_JAHHZN010000061.1 GCF_018760735.1 Hymenobacter piscis | reverse complement strand
ATGAGCGGCCCTGCCAGCTGCTGGGCGATAAACTTGCCGCCCTGCCCGTCCGGCCGGGCCAAATCGCCAGGCAGGACCACGAGTACGTGCGCCACGGCACGGCCGTGGTGCTGCTGGCCTACGACCTGGACACAGGCCAGCGCTACGCGCAGGTGCGCGCCCATCGCACCAAGGCCGACTACGCTGACTTCCTGCACCAGGTGCTCACGCGCCACTACGCTGATGTGCCGCGGGTGGACCTGGTGCAGGATAACCTGAACACGCACGCCTACGGCTCGTTTTACGAGCACCTGCCCGTGGCCCAGGCGCGGGCGCTGAGCCGGCAGGTGCGCTTTCATTTCACGCCCCGGCACGGCTCGTGGCTCAACATGGCCGAGCTGGAGTTTTCGGCCCTGGCCCGCCAGTGCCTGGACCGGCGCATCGCCTCCCTCGACGAGCTGGCCCGGCAAGTGCAGGCCTGGGCCACGGAGCGCAA
>NZ_JAHHZN010000060.1 GCF_018760735.1 Hymenobacter piscis | reverse complement strand
GGCCTTGCTGGCGTAGGATGCCGATGATTTGGGCTTCACTAAAGCGACTCTTTTTCATGGGTAGCAGGAAAAGGATGGGAAAAGATACCCCCTTCCTCTACTTTTCACTGGCCTACTTCATGGGGAATCTTACAGTTGTGCTCCTGCCGCTGCTGCGGTGGTATCAACCCACTATACCAGCAACTACCCATCATACGCCTGCTTGAGCCACTCCTGAACTTACTCGGGCCAGCCACAAAAGCGAGACGGAGATACAGTTGCCCTGCGCCGCGGCACCTGCCGATCCGGTCGGGGCCTGTGGTCCGGAAATCTGGTAGTCAATTCGTCATCTGCGCGTAACTTTCCGGCAACTAGGGTCATTGCATCAAACGTGCAGTTAGCGAGCTTTGCGCATGGACGAAGCAGTAGATTTTTTCGAGGAGGTGACGGATTTCCGCGAACAAGGCCGCTGTCGGCATGAGTTGAGCGATATTATCTG
>NZ_JAHHZN010000059.1 GCF_018760735.1 Hymenobacter piscis | reverse complement strand
GCGTAGACCGCACCGAATGGGATTTTGGCCAGTGCCAGGTCAACATTCTGCTCGTTACCGTCGGCCAGGGTGCCTTTCAGCTGCCCCTGTACTGGGAATTGCTCGACAATCGCAGCGGCAATTCCAGTGCAGCTGACCGCATTGCCCTGCTGCAAACCTGCGTACAGGTGCTGGGTAAGCACCGCATTGGGCTCGTGCTGGGCGACCGGGAGTTTGTAGGTCACGTGTGGCTAAAGTGGCTCCAGGACAACGGATTGAATTTTGTCATGCGCCTGCCCAAACACCATCAGCTCACCTTCGCCAACGGGCGGCGGGCGGCCGTAACCGACCTGGGCCTGGCCGTTGGACAGGTGCGCCGCTTTGCCCACGTACAAGCCGACGGTGTGTGGGGACAGGTCTGGGTCAAGGCCTTGGCCGAGGGCGATTTTCTGTTCCTGTTTGGCACCGTGGGCCGGCCCTACATAGACCAGCTTTACGCCAAACGGTGGACGATTGAGCAATGCTTTCAAAACCTGAAAGGCCGTGGCTTCAACCTGGAGGCCAGCCATTTGCGTTGTCGCCACAAGTTGCGCAAGCTCGTCGCCTTAGTCACTTTAGCCTATGCCTTGTGCCTGAGCGTGGGCACG
>NZ_JAHHZN010000058.1 GCF_018760735.1 Hymenobacter piscis | reverse complement strand
ACCACGGCGTTGACAAAATGGCGGTTGTCGCGGCCGGTGCCGCCTGCCGTACCGGCCTGCCCAAGCGTGTGTGGCTGAATCAATTTCCATTCACGTTCAGTAAGTTCGTGGCGTCGCATCCCGCAAATTTAAACATGACTGTCCACACACTCTAACAAGGCAGAAACTGTGATAATTATGAAAGCGACTGGCAAACGAATTGTAGACCGCTACCCGCACCTGCGGGAGGGAGCAGCGCGTCAGCAAATGTTGGTGCGCAATGCCTTGGGCTCGGCCCGTGTGGAAGGCATCCGCGCCGATGAAGGACGGCTACGTAAAACAGTGGGTACTTCGGTTACGGAGACGGGGGCAACACGCTTGCGATAACGGCCTGCATGGGCTCGTAGCGGAGAAGCCCAGCGGCCTGCACGGCCTGCACATACAACTTAAAACGTTCTGGCTCGGCCAATGCTTCCCAGTGGAAGCTGGTCGAGCCGTTTTTGTAGGCCATGAGGTTGGCCAGTACGCGCGCGGTGCGGCCGTTGCCTTCCCGAAACGGGTGAAGGAACAACAACTCGGCGTGGACGCGGGCCACGTCGCGCACCAGGGACGTGGCATCGGGCCAACTGTGGGGCAAGGGCCGCAGCATTT
>NZ_JAHHZN010000057.1 GCF_018760735.1 Hymenobacter piscis | reverse complement strand
AAGGTGCGGCTGGATCACCTCCTTTCTGGAGCTTGTTCGACTCGATTACACCAACGCGCTGGGCTTCGCCCACGATTCGTGGTCATCTGCCCGCCTTACCCATAGCGGTTTGTCTTTTTCATCATTCAATATTTTCACGGATTCGACTCCGCGAGTCGACCCGGGCTTGTAGCTCAGGTGGTTAGAGCGCTACACTGATAATGTAGAGGTCCCTGGTTCGAGTCCAGGCAGGCCCACTTCGTTTAACGAATGGTTAAGCGTGGATCAACCGGGGGATTAGCTCAGCTGGCTAGAGCACCTGCCTTGCACGCAGGGGGTCAACGGTTCGAATCCGTTATTCTCCACCACAGTATATGCTATCAATCGGATAGTGTATTGGTGACAGAATAGTACAGGAATAGAATAGGTAACTATTCGATTTCACATTGTAGCCCAATTGGGGTTGCATACGTTCTTTGACATAGAGGAAAACAGAGTTTAAGAAAGAGAAGAACAAAGAGTGATTAACCTATGGTTAGTCACCCGAGCCGGCCACCTTACGGGGTGGCCTCTACCGAGAAGTAGAAAAGGGCACACGGGGGATGCCTAGGCTCTCAGAGGCGATGAAGGACGTGATAAGCTGCGAAAAGCTGCGGGGATCGGCACATACGAATTGATCCGCAGGTATCCGA
>NZ_JAHHZN010000056.1 GCF_018760735.1 Hymenobacter piscis | reverse complement strand
AGGTCGTAGGCCAGCAGCACCACGGCCGTGCCGTGGCGCACGTACTCGTGGTCCTGCCTGGCGATTTGGCCCGGCCGGACGGGCAGGGCGGCAAGTTTATCGCCCAGCAGCTGGCAGGGCCGCTCATCAAAGCACAAACGTGCCCGCCCCGGGTGGGCCGGTTGCGCGTACAGGGTCAGCACGTCTTCGAGCTTGGCCAGGTACTCGCCGTCGAGCTGGCTCAGGCACCACTGCTTTTTCAGCCAGGGCTTGAGTTGGCTTTTTTTAACACCTGCCGCACCGATTCCTCGCCCACGGCCACGCCCAGCTCGATCAGGCGTCCGCGCAGCAACCGGATGCTCCAGCGCGAGGCCCCGTGCGGGGCATCGGTGCAGGCCAGCGACGTGATGGTGGCCTCGACGGCGGGCGTGACCTTGCGGGGCTGGCCACTGCGGGGCTTTTCCGTCAGGGCCGCGGCCAGCCCCTGCTGGCGGTAGCGGCGGCGCACAGTGTAGACCGTGGCCCGGCTCACGCCCAGCAAGGCCACAATGGTATCGGGCGCATGGCCCTGGTGGCTGAACTGCAGGATGCGCGCCCGGTTCAGTTGCCGGGCCGGGGCCGTGCCTTTGCGAACCAGCCGCTGCAACTGCGCTTGCTCGGCAGCCGACAGTTCAATCGAAGAAGAAGTGTTCATCCGACCCTATACGAACTCGACACCAAACTGGTCTAATAACTATGCGGGCAGAGCACTAG
>NZ_JAHHZN010000055.1 GCF_018760735.1 Hymenobacter piscis | reverse complement strand
GCTGGTGTCGTAGCGCACGCGCAAGGTCTTGAAGCCGTCGAGCCAGGCGTTGGCGTGCTCGCCGACGGCGCGGCGGCGGTAGAGTTCGGGGGCAAAGAAGGGGTCATCGTCCGTCTGCCAGTCGGCCGCGCGGCCGTTACGGGGAATGTTGGCCTGGATGTCGCGCCGGGCGCATTCCTGGCGGAAGGCGGTGGTATCGAAGGCTTTATCGGCATTCACAAACAGGCCCGCCACGGCAATACCAGCCGCCTCGAGCGTGGCGCAGAGTTCCCCGAACAACTCGGGCAAGCGGTAGCTGTCGGCGTGCTGGCCCGCCTGCGGGCTGGCACAGGCCAGCGGCTGGCCCTGGTTGTCGACCACGAACAAGGCCGTGGTGGTGCGGGCCTTTTTGCGGCCCTGATAGCCCACGGCCTCGCCCCCGTTTTTGGCCGGCGTGTGGCTGCCGTCGAGCTGTACGCTGGAGCAGTCCAGGTGCGCCCGGTGGGCGTGCAACACGCGGGCCCACATCGTCTGCCAGGAGCCATCCTTGCGCCAGGCGTTGAAGCGCGCGTACACGCCTTGCCACGTCAGGCAGGCACCCGTAAAAAACTGCTTGACAGGCAAGTAGCGCCACTGGCAGCCGCTCTTGAGCTTGTATAAAATGGCTTCGACCAACTCACTCGGCTCCACCACCGAAGGGCGGCCGTGGGACGAAAAGGTCAGCGCCGGCAGAATCCACTGCCGAATCATATCTTTGGAAAGGACTTCCATTGGAAAGACGAAAAGA
>NZ_JAHHZN010000054.1 GCF_018760735.1 Hymenobacter piscis | reverse complement strand
TGGTAGGCCAGGTGCTTGAGGCGGGCCCAGGTGCGCAGGGCCAGGGCGATGTGGTTGCGCTGGCTGCGCGCCAGCCGGCACTGGCACGCCTGCAAGCCGGTGAGTTGCTTGGCCTCGCGGTGAACCTGTTCGATCAGCCAGCGGACGTTGCTGTGTTGCTCAGCAGCGGCCGTGTCGTCTTGCGCTAGCTCGTTGGTGACGAGGTAGTCCGTCCGGTGGGTAGACACCAGTACGCGGAAACATTTCAGCTTGACCTCGTTCGGCATTTTCTTGACCTTGACGAGCTTGCCGTGGGCGACCTCGTGGTCCGACCAGGACAGGCAGGCCAGCGGCTGGTAGGGCTGCTGCCCGCCCGAGTCGTCGACGAGGCGGTTGCCTTTGAGCGGGCAGTAAAACTGCTTTTGCTCGGCCATGAGCCACTTGAACAGCTCCGTCGTGGCGTACCACGTGTCCATGAGCACGGTCCGGTAGGCAATGCGGCGCACCCGCAACTGAGTGAGCATGTCGCGCACGTGCGCGTGTTTGTCTTTGCCGTCCACCTCGGGCGCAAAGAGCCGGTAATCAATCAACCAGAACTGGTCCGTGTCGGGATTGACGTAGACGCAGTTGACCAGGCCGATGCCTTTGATCAGGCCGTGCGCGTTGCCCGAGTACTGGCGGCGCACCAGCGCGATGTGGTGGCTGTGAGACTTATCGAGCACCGTGTCGTCGAAGAGCACGTAGCCGCGCGGGCTGGCCACGAATTCGCCTTGCAGCTGCTGCCAGAGCTGACGCGGGCTGAAGCGACGCGTGCGCAGGAAGTACTGCACGTTGTCGTGTGTGAGGCCGGCCAGGTGCTCGGCCAAGTAAGTGCCGGTGTAGTTGACCTGGCTGCTGAGCAGAAACTGGCCATACAATTGAGCGGTGACTTTCATGGGCTTGGTACGCTGAGAAAGCCGTTTGCGTAAGTCCTA
>NZ_JAHHZN010000053.1 GCF_018760735.1 Hymenobacter piscis | reverse complement strand
TAGGACTTACGCACTTACGGGTAGCAGTGCGGGAATGAGGGGCTGCGCCAGTAGCTGGCGCAAGTAGGGCGCCCACTGCTGCTGGTGAGCCTGATAGATGGTTTGTGCCGTTTGGCGGGCAAATTGGCGCAACGACACCCACGCCAGATAGCAGCAGGCCAAATGGTTGCGCTGGGCCTGCGCCCGTCGGCATTGGCACTTCTCGGCCCCGGTAAGCTGTTTGAAGCTGCGGTGAAACTCCTCTACCTGCCAGCGCACGCGCGTGGTGGCCTCGACCAGTGGCTGATTCAACGTGAAGGCAAAGTTGTTGGTCACCACCCATTCAATGTCGCCGTTCGAGGCCACCAGCTTGAATAAGCGTACCGCAAACGGGACTTTGTGTAAGCGCACTTCCCGCCCCGTGCTCCAGCCACCCGGCGGCGGAGCCACGTCAAGCAGGGCCTGAAAGCCTGTTTCTTTGCTGGCACTCACTAACCGGTTGCTTTTCAGGGTGGTGAAAAACGTCCAACCGGCGCGGTGAATGAGTTTAAGATTGTCGCTGCCACTGTACCAGGCATCAAACAGCAGGGTCCGGGCCTTGATTTTGTCCTCGGCCAGGACGTGGGCGAACATGGCCTGGAAGTGTTCGTTTTTGCTCACCCCGTCGAGTTCGGGGGCATAGACCCGGTAGTCGAGGGGTAGAAAGTCGCCCGCCTCACCGCTGCTATGCACCAGATTGACCAGGCAAATGCCGGTGACCAGGCCGTGCTCGTTGCCCGAGTACTGACGCTTGGCCACTTCAATAAAGCGGGAGTAGCGTTTGTCCTGCACGCTGTCATCGAGCAGCAGAAAGGCGTCGGGTGAATCGGTGAGCAGCGGCTGCACCAGCTCCCGCAACTGACTGGATGAAAAGCAGCTGCGCCGCAGAAACCGATTCACCTGGTCATGGCTCACGTGCGAGAGGTGTTCGGCTAGATGCGTACACGTGTAGTTGCGGGGCGTGCTGAGCAGGTACTCGATGTAGGTAGCTTGCGTAACCATCGGATTAGGTTTTACTTCAAGATACCACCAAGTGCGTAAGTTCTAA
>NZ_JAHHZN010000052.1 GCF_018760735.1 Hymenobacter piscis | reverse complement strand
ACCACGGCGTTGACAAAATGGCGGTTGTCGCGGCCGGTGCCGCCTGCCGTACCGGCCTGCCCAAGCGTGTGTGGCTGAATCAATTTCCATTCACGTTCAGTAAGTTCGTGGCGTCGCATCCCGCAAAGTTAAACATGACTGTCCACACACTCTAGGATAAGCGGGCTCCATTCGTCTGGACATGGCCACGCGCCAGGTGGGCCGCAAGCGCTTGGACTACCCAAGGGGCTACGATACCTGCCACGCCACTCCCGAGGATGCATAAGAATAGGTACGGGCGATCCATCGCCCCAGAAAACGCGCCACACCATGCAGCGGCTGCCACCGTGTAGAGCAGGGTGGTGCCAGCCACGGCTGGCCAGCGCCGGCCTCGCGGGTCCAGGGCCGCCCACGCCGCCAGCCCGACCGCTAACAGGCAGAACGTATAAAAGCTATACTTCAGCGACAGGACCCAGGAAACCGGCAGTCCCCGGAGCGGTTTTATGTGCCCGGCTGCCAATGAGGCGGCGTAAAACATGGCCCTTGAAACGGCCAGGCGCCAACCAAAGGCCCAGCCAATGCGCAGCAACTTGTTCATAGACAAAGGAACGCTCCTAAATTTGAACAAAGCGCGTTTATCTTCGGACCGTTTGGGCAAACCAATACTGGGGCTAATTCTTCGTGTAGACTTCGTAAAGAATCGCACCTATCCAGCAGAGCCCGAGCGTCAACGAAGCCACGCCTACGAGTGGCTGGCGAAAACGAAGTCCCACCAGGCCAATGACCACCAAGGCCGGGCCACTCCAAAACACCTGCACGTAAGACTGCTTTGGGTAGCTGGGTAAGTCCACCTGCAAGGTATTCCGAGCGCAATACGCCACCACCGGATAGGCAAACAGCGCAAAGGCCGCCAGGAGCAGGAAAACAGGACCTTGAGACAAGCGAGTCGTGGCCAACACAGGCGTTCTATTCTGAAGCTAACAAAAGAATGAAGGAGCATAATTACGCTCGTTTCGCTAGACAGGCCCTACGGTTTATGTGGCCTGGAATGATAATTATCCGTACTTTGTACTAGAGTGTGTGGACAGTCATCGGAGCCAATCGAGGGCGGCGAGCAGGTGAGCGCTGGCTAAGAAGCAGGTGGCAGTTTTCTCGTAGCGGGTGGCAAAGCCCCGCGCCTCCTTGAGCCGGCCAAAGAA
>NZ_JAHHZN010000051.1 GCF_018760735.1 Hymenobacter piscis | reverse complement strand
TAGGGTCATTGCATCAAACGCACAGTTAGCTCGCTACGGTTTCTGGCTGTGGGTCGAGTTGGCTCAGCACCTGCCACAGGAACTGGTCGTCGCGGGCGGCCTTTTTGCGTTTTCGACGCAGACTCATGACCGTCTGCTCCCGCTGTAACAAACTCAGGGCCAGTTTGCGCAGGGTGGAGAGGTTGCGCGGGGCGTGGTCGCGGCGGCAGTGGCAGCCGTCCTCCTTCCATGTCACGTCTAAATGCCAGTGCTGGTGATTTTCGATGCCCCAATGCCCGCGGATATAGCCCGCCAACTCGGCGGCCGACGCCTCGGCCAGTGACGAGAGGTAGTAGCGCGTGGCCTGGCTGGTGTGCCCGTGCTGCCAGCGCGTGGTCTGCACGCACACCAGCGTACACAGCCCCGGCCACGGATCGGCCGCGTCCACCAGCGCAAACGAGCGGCTCACCCAGAGGCGGCGCTGCTCGCCCCGACCGTGGCCCTTGTCGGCCTGCGTGTGGGCGGGTGCCTGGGCCAACAGCGGGGCAAAGTGCGCCTGCACTTGGGTAAATAACTCCCGCTGATTTTGCTTAAGGGCCAGCACGTAATCCGCCTCGCGCTCGAGCAGGCGGGCCGCCAGCGCCGGTTGGGTGCCCAGCGCGTCCAGACTCACGACGCTGCCGGCCACGTCCACCGCCTCCAGCACCTGCGGCATGGCCGTGGCTTCGCTGCTTTTCTCCGCTACCGGTGTCTGGGCCAGGCACAGGCGTTGCGCGGCCGCCCACACGCTTACCAATTGCACCGGCGCCTGCCGCCGCCCGGCCGGGGTGGTGCCGCGCAGTTGTTTGCCGTCTACAATCAACTGCCGACGGGCCAGCTGGCCCACGATGGCAGCCCCCCAACGGGTGAGGCAGGATTCGAGTTGCACCGGGTCGAGGTAACGGAACACGCGGTTGAGCGTGTCGTGCGAGGGAATGCCGGCCGGCAAGGCCAAAAACGCGCGCAGCACCGTCTCCTTGTCGCAGGCATAATCATAGATATCCTCAAATGTCTCGCAATCAGCCAGTAAACCACACAGCACCAGCCAGATAATATCGCTCAACTCATGCCGACAGCGGCCTTGTTCGCGGAAATCCGTCACCTCCTCGAAAAAATCTACTGCTTCGTCCATGCGCAAAGCTCGCTAACTGCACGTTTGATGCAATGACCCTA
>NZ_JAHHZN010000050.1 GCF_018760735.1 Hymenobacter piscis | reverse complement strand
GGGCCTGTTGGTCGATGATCTGCCCGCGCAATCCCAGCAGCACTTCTTCCAGCAGCAGGCCCATGTCCAGCAACTCCACCGGGTCCTGGTGCGCGCGTTGCGTCTGTACGGTCTGGGCCAGATCCAGCAGGGTGGTATCGAGCTGGGTGAGGGACTTGTCGATCAGGGTGACCAACTGGGCCGCGTCCGGCTCGTGCAAGGGGTAGCAGCGGCGCAGCTCATCAAACAGCCCGCGCAGGTTCAGCGAGGGCTGCCGCAGGTCGTGGGAGGCGGCGTACACGAACGTGTCCAGGTCGTGGTGGGCGCGGGAGAGCTCGTTGTACTGGTGCTGCAGAATCTGGTGGAGCTGGTGCTGGTCTTCCACGTCGGTGCCGGTGCCAAACCAGCGGGGGCCCTGCGCATCCTGCAGCTGGCGGGCGCGCATCAGGTGCCAGCGGTAGCGGCCATCCTGGCGCCGCAGCCGGTACTCGCTCTCGTAAGGTTCCCCGGTGGCCACGCACTGCACCCACTGGCGGGCGGCGGCGGCCTGCTCGCTCGGGTGCACCAGGCTCACCCAGCCGGTGGGGCCCAGCTCGTCCTTGTTCAGCCCGGCGTAGGTCAGCATGGTCTGGTTGTAGTAGTTGGCCAACCCCTGGGAAGAGGCCGTCCAGACCAGATCGGCAATGCCATCGGCCAGGAAGCGCAGCTCCGCTTCGCCCCGGCGCAGGGCCTCGGCCAGCTCGCGCTGGTCGTGAATCTCGAGCAGGGCTCCGTGCCAGTGGGCGGGGGGCTCGGGCAGGTGTATTTCCGGCAGCGCCCGGCTCAGCATCCAGCGGTAGTGGCCGTCGTAGCGCCGCAGCCGGTACTCGTAGCTCCAGCCCGTACCGACCCGGCGGGCCATTTCTGCCTCGTAGCCCACCCGGGCCCGGTCGTCAGGATGAATCAGCAGGGGCCAGATGGCTTGCAGGTCGGCCGTGGGGGGCTGGCCGGTGAAGCGGTACCACTGCGGGCTGGCGTAGGTGTAGTGGCCCTGGGCGTCGCGGGTGAAGCTGATGAGCGGGGCCGTCTCGGTGAGCACACGCAGGCGTGCGTCGAGGTGGCGCGTCTGCAGGGCCTGCTCGTGGGCCTGCTGGCGGGCCGCTTCCTGCTCGCTCACATCCAGGGCCAGCAGCAGCAAACCGGCTACCTGGTCCTGCTCGTCGCGGTAGGGCTCCAGGGCCAGATCCAGGTAGCAGGTAGCCGTCGCGTCGTCCGGGGTAGGCTTCAGGCACAGGCAGGCTTTGACCACGTAGGGCTCGCCGGAAGCGTAGACCTGCGCCAGCATCCCGATCACGCTGGCCGGCAGGTGACCGGGATGATCAACGATGCGCTGCCCCGGGGCCTGCGGCCCCACGAGTGCCTGCATGGCCTCATTCACGAAGCCGTAGCGCAACTCGGGCCCTTCCAGGGTGGCTACTCCGGCCGGGAGCCGACGAAAAAGTTGCTCGAAAGGAAGCATACAACCACAGCTACTACCCGC
>NZ_JAHHZN010000049.1 GCF_018760735.1 Hymenobacter piscis | reverse complement strand
CTTGTCCTTACCCAAAACTTGCGAAGCGCGTCGGCCGGAAGGCCGACGCTTTTTTGTTGCGGGGTTAGGGGCTATTCGTCGCGTAGGTGCGCCGCCAAGTGGACGCCTTCGACGAGCAGGCGCAGGGTTTGGCGGCCGAGCCAGAGCGTTTGCCAGCCGGGTGGCCCGTCGCCGGTGCGGCCCAGGTGGCCGCCGAGCGCGGCCAGGGCCCGGTACGCCTCGTGCACGGTGCGGATCGGCCGGCGGCTCTGGAGACGCAGCACCCGTAATTCCGTTGGGCTCAGGCCGGCCGCCTCGGCCGGCTGGTCGGGTTCAAGCCGGCTTTTCTCGCGCAGATCGACCAGGGCCAGGGCCACTACGCTCAGCAGGGCCACGGCCGCGAACAGGCGGGCGGCCGTGTGCAGTTGCAGCTTTTCGGCGCCCAGGCCCGTTTTCAGGGCCTTGTGGAAGTCCTCGATCAGCCATCGGCTCGTATACTGGCGCACGCAGGTCAGGGCTTGGGCGAAGTCGGTGACCGGTTGGTCGCAGAGCAGCAGCCACTCCAGGCCGGGGCCCGTCGTCTCCAGGTCGCGTTCTTCCCAGACCCGCACCACGCTGGCCGGCACGGGCGCGCCTTTGCCCGTGGCCCCGCCCGGCCGCTGCGGCGCCCGTAGCGCCAGGTCAGGGCAGAAACTCACCTGCAGCACCACCTCCCGCGCCGGCTGGCGGGGTCGCCCGCGCAGGGCCAGTGGCACCGCACCCGCGCTGGGCTGGGCCCGCGCCCGCTCGAACAGACGGCCCGCCGGGGCCTTCTCTACCCCGCTGACCAGGGCCCGGTCCTGCGCCGCGCGCACCACGAAGCCCAGGCCCTGGGCCTGACACTGCTGCAGATGCTCGTAGATATCGGCCCCGCGGTCGGCCACCACCACCCAGCGCGTACCGGCCGGGGGCTGCCCCACCGCCCGCAGACTCTGCGTCCACAACGCCGACTCGCGCACGCGGCCCTGCCGGGGCCGGGAGCCGCCGTGCGGGTACGCTTTCTCCGCCTCGGGCACGGGCTGACGCACGTGAAACTGCTGGTCGAGCAAGCCCAGCAGCGGCAGCGCGGGCCGTTTGGCGGCCGGGTCGGGGTCCTCGGCGGGCCAGGCGGCGGCCACCAGCGAGTGCAACAGCACGCCCTGGCTATAGGGCTTTCCCTGCCCGACCGGCCCCAGGCCCGCCCGGCGCTCGGCCGCCTCGGGCCAGCTCAGCTCGCTCGTATCCTCGACGAGCAGAAACGTGCCCGGGGGCTGCAATTGCTGGCGGACCAGGTCCCGGTGCGGGGCCTGCACGGCCTCGGGCGTGGTGCGGGCCTGGGCCAGCAGGTGGTAGGCGGCCTTGCTGGCGTAGGCCTGCCCCTGGCTCAGGCGCGGGATGCTCGCCCCCGGCTGCCGGGCCCAGCCCGCCGCCAGCCGCACCACCCGCCGGCTGCGGCGTACATCGCCCAGCCGCACGGCCCCAAAATGCGTCTGCGCCCACACCTGCGCCTCGCCAAAACCGGTAGAAATGCTCATGCCCGCAAGCTACCCACCGGCCACAAAAAAAGCGCTGACCCACTGGTCAGCGCTTTCTGAGTTTTGGGTAAGGACAAG
>NZ_JAHHZN010000048.1 GCF_018760735.1 Hymenobacter piscis | reverse complement strand
AGGCCCGCATTGCCCGCGCCCAGGCCGCGCTGGCCGCCCTCGACGCGGGGCAGGCCCCGGCCCAGCCCTACGAGCGCCCCGCCCGCGAACCCCGCGAACCCCGTGAGCACGACCCCAACCGTCCCCGCCGCGCCCCGCGCCTGCCCCGCCCCGAAGGCGAGGTAACGCCCCCCGGCGACGGCCAGCCGGCCCCCGAGCGCCCCCGCCGCGCCCCCCGCCTGCCCCTGCCCGACGACGCGTCCGGCGCCCACATCAACGGCGCCGCTGGCCCCGACGCAGAGGGCGAAAAGCGCCGCCGCAAGCGCGGCGGCCGCAACCGCAACAACCGCGGCCCGCGCCCCGAAGGCAGTGCCCCAGCTGCTTCTGAAGCACCTGCCCCTACCGCGGAATAAGTCCTTCCGCCATCTGGCCCCTTGAAAAACTGAACGAGTCCCCGTTACCTTGCTGACGGGGACTCGTTCTGGTTTACGGTTACCGGGGGCGGCCTTATCGCGCCGCTCGCAATCTTATGCTACTGCTCTTTATGAAATGGCTTTTATCCTTCCTCGCGCTGGTACTGCTCGCTTACGGGCTGGGGCGCGGGTATTATCCTTTGGCCCGGCTGAAAAAAGACGTAGCGCGCCTGGAGACGCGGCGGCAGGCCGCTTCGGCCACCAGTTCCATCGCGCCCCGCCTGCGCAATGGGGACCTGATTTTCCAGACTTCCCAGTCGGCCCAGAGCCGGGCCATTCAGCTGGCCACCCACTCCGCGTACAGCCATTGCGGCATCCTGTTCCAGCGGGCGGGCGAGTGGCGGGTGTTCGAGGCGGTGCAGCCGGTGAGCGAAACCTCCCTGGCAGCCTGGGTAGCCCGGGGCGCGGGTGGCCGGTTCGTGGTCAAGCGTCTGCGCGACGCTGAAACCGTCCTCACGCCGCCCGTGCTGCGGCGGCTGCGGGCCGCCGGCGAGCAGTACCGGGGCCGCAATTACGACCTCTACTTCGGCTGGTCGGATGAGCGCATCTACTGCTCTGAGCTGCTCTGGAAGATGTATTACCAAGCCACCGGCCGCCAAATCGGCCAGCTCCAGCACCTGCGCGAGTTCGACCTCTCCCACCCCGCCGTGCAGGCCAAAATGCGCGAGCGGTACGGAAATAAATTGCCCCTTGATGAACTTGTGATTTCACCGGTGCGGATGCTGGAAAGCCCGGAGCTGGTGACGGTGGAGTGAGGTTAATAGCGGGCCGCTAGCAGGCTGTCGTACTTGGGGTGAAACCGTTTGGGAATTGGGAAAAGCAGGAACAGTCCCTGGTCAGTTATTAGGGTCAAGTCGCCCGTGCTACGGAATGTCAGGTCGGTGTACGCCAAGATGGAATACTGGCGGCCCCTGTTGCTTAGCAGATGTAGCTGGCTGCGTTCATCCTGTCGGTTCCATTGCTCGATATAAGCCCGAAGCTGAAAACTATCAGGCTGGTTGTTAGTATCCAGAAGCTTGCGCTGAAATCGGCTGGCACTGAAGAAGCTCAAATCAGGAAAACAGGCGAGTACACCAGGGGGCGGCGGGCTAATGACAATTTCTGCAGGTACCGACAGATTACCCGTTCTACTCTGTTCGTAACCGGTTGCGATAATGCCGGTAGCCACCCCTAGCACAAATAGCAGCGGGTAACCAAGCCATAAGGGCAGCGGACTTTTAAATCTTTTCATCATAGGACTTACGCAAACCGGAGTGTGGGCTGAGCCAGCTCGCGGCGCAGGTAGTCGTCGAGCAGTCCTTGCTTGAGTTGGTAGACGGTGGTGTTGGCCTGGTAGGCCAGGTGCTTGAGGCGGGCCCA
>NZ_JAHHZN010000046.1 GCF_018760735.1 Hymenobacter piscis | reverse complement strand
ACCAGCGGGCCTATGATGAGAACCTGTATGCGGACCGCAACAAAGTCGAACGCTTCTTTGGCCGGCTCAAGGAGGCGCGGGGCTTTGCCACCCGCTACGAGAAAACTGCCACCTGCTTCTTAGCCAGCGCTCACCTGCTCGCCGCCCTCGATTGGCTCCGATGACTGTCC
Organism: Hymenobacter piscis; assembly: GCF_018760735.1. Classification (GTDB taxonomy): domain Bacteria; phylum Bacteroidota; class Bacteroidia; order Cytophagales; family Hymenobacteraceae; genus Hymenobacter; species Hymenobacter piscis. The sequence goes on along the minus strand of NZ_JAHHZN010000046.1, from coordinate 2,918 downwards.
ACACACTCTAACCCACAGCGTTCAGTGAAACGGTCGGAACCTCAAAAATGGATAGGGGTGAACTTAGTTGCCGCATTTGCACTTACAGATTATAGGAGAAAATTATCAATTATAGAATTTCGCGCGGTATCTTTGGGGTATGGTCGTCATTTCCCAGAAGCCGCTGCGGGAGTTTTGGGAGCAGCACCCCGACGCGAAGGAAGCGCTGAGTGCCTGGTACGCCTTCGTGCAGGAAAGCGACTGGGCCCGGCACGCAGACGTGGTGCGGGACTACAACACGGCCGACTACACCCACGACGGGCGCTACGTATTCAACATCCGGGGCAGCCGCTACCGCCTAGTGGCCCGGGTGCACTTCGCCACCCGCACCGTGTTCATCCGCTTTGTTGGCACGCACCAGCAGTACGACCGCATCAACGCCGACACCATTTAACCCGCCCTACACTCGCTCACGTTTTAGCAGCTGATTCCCATGGACATTCGCACCCCCGCCGATTACCAGCAGGCCCTGGACCAGTTCACGGCCTGGATGGACCACGAACCCGCCGACCTGACGCCCATGCTCGCGCTGCGCGACGCCATCAGCGCCTACGAGAAGGGCCAGGGCTACGAACTGCCCGCCCCCCAGACCCTGGTGGGGCGGTTGGAACTGGAGATGTACCGGCGCAAGCTCAACAAGAAAAACCTGGCCGCGCTGCTGGGCATCCCGGCCTCGCGCCTGAGCGATGTGTTACAGGGCCGACGCATCAACTTGGACCTGGCCAAGCGCCTCTACAAGCGCCTGGGTATTCCCGCCGACTTCATTTTAGAAGCCGCGTAGCGGTCCTAGCCAAGCACCTGTTCACCCAAAGGAGGATTTCATGGCTACTTGTACCTTTCACTCGTTATGCCCGCACCGTTCTCAGTGGAAGCCATCGCCTTGACCCTCCGCCAAGCTGGGCACTATTCCGTTGCCGACGAATTGCTGACGCAAGAAGCCGCTGCCTCGCCTGGAGGTGAGTTGGTAGCGGCCGTGAGTTCACGGCTTCTGGGGCTTAAACTCCATTATCCGCATATCTACGGCGTGATTCAACCGCAAGCGGAGTTGTGGCTCACTGAGGGCCGAAGTGGCGCCGTTATCATTCCTATCTTGTCCAGACGGCGGCTACCAGTAACCGAGTAATGTCTAGGAAAACGGTCCGATGGTAAACAAGCGCTGTTCCATTTTGGGATGGTTAACTTTGAATGACCAGTCAAGTGCTTTTGCGGCCTGCTCTCCCGTAGGTCACCAACTCTGTCTTTCGTCCTATGAACCACTCGTTACGCCAGTTGCTGACCGCTGTGTGACCGCTGTGCTCCTGTTAACCGGCGTCTCGGCCGGAGCGCAGGTTCCCACCGCCCCGCTTGCCTTTTCCGCTACTCCCGACCCCACCGTCCGCTATCAGCCGCTAACCAGCCCCTACGACGTGGCCTACCTGACCAACCTGCGCGTGGCGTACCAGCTGGATAAGGTGATTTCCGGCCAGCAAACCGACCTGGGACGGGTGCAGGCCGTGAGTGCCTGGGTCCGCCGGCAATGGAAACACGGCCAAGCCGCTTCGCCGCAAAACGACCCAGTGGCCATCCTGCAAGCCGCGGCTCAGGGCAAGCACCTCCGTTGTGTGGAATACGGCACCGTGCTGGCGGGCGCCCTGACGGCCCTCGGCATTCCCACGCGGACGCTCGGCCTCTACACCGCCGATGTGGAGACGCGACGCCGGGGTGCCGGGCACCAACTGGCGGAAGCCTGGCTCGCCGACCAGCACAAATGGGTGCTGGTCGACGGGCAGTTAGACGCGGTGCCGTTGCTGAATGGTCGTCCGCTGAACGCGGTGGAACTGCAACGGGCCTTGGCCGAAAAGGCCCCGGGCTTCGCCGTGGCGAGCACGTCGGGCACGACGGCCCGCCGTTATGCGCGCTTCATCCGGCCGTATCTGTACCATTTCAGTGCCTCTTTCACCGCTCAGCCGACTCCCAAGCCGGGTGCGGTGGAACTGATACTCGTGCCCGTGGGCGCCAAAAATCCCGTCGTGTTTCAGCGGACCTACCCCCTCGCCGGCCATTGCTATACCCACTCCCTGGCCAGCTTTTACGCACCTCCCCGCTAAGGCTATGCCGCAGCCGCCAATGGCAGACGGTTACCGGCAGCATAGAACTAAAAATCCCCTGGTAGGCCTATCAAGGGATCTTTACTGTTCACCGGCTGCCTTACGGCGCCACCTGGTGGCTTTCCTCGGCGGCAACAACACCGGCCCAGGCAGCAAGAGAAAAACGGCGTTTGCTTACCAGGACAACGTTATTTCCCTGCGCGGTGCGCTGCATCTGCCTCGTGGCGGCGGACCATGGTGCACACTGGCCGGTCCTGGCCTGGCCCAGCATGTGTATACCCAAACGGTCGGATTCGCCAAAACGAGCATTTCTTTACAACGTATGCTTCTACCCTTATTCGGTTTTGTCTTCGGCGTGGTGGCTAGCACGCTCCTCGCTGCCGCCGTTATTGCGCTTCATCCCCGCTGGAAGCTGACGTTCGCGAATATCGCCTGGTTTGTCGGCGGTGCCTTTGCGGGGGCCATCGGCTCGTCGCTGCTCTACACCCGCCGGGTGTTTGCCGATGAGAACCGCCTCTTGCAGTCAACCGCGGCGGTTATTGGGTTTCTGGCAACGCTTGGCGCAGCGACCTTGCTAGGAGGCACATTGGCTGTTTACATGGGCCAGCGCTCTGGCAGCCGGGCTGCTTAATCGATTAGCTGGAAGAAACCAGCTGGTTCACAATTAGGGTCATTGCATCAAACGTGCAGTTAGCGAGCTTTGCGCATGGACGAAGCAGTAGATTTTTTCGAGGAGGTGACGGATTTCCGCGAACAAGGCCGCTGTCGGCATGAGTTGAGCGATATTATCTG
>NZ_JAHHZN010000045.1 GCF_018760735.1 Hymenobacter piscis | reverse complement strand
TAGATAAGGTTGGCGGCGACCGACTCTCCCACCGGTGAAGGCAGTACCATAGGCGCTCCGGGGCTTAACGACTCTGTTCGGAATGGGAAGAGGTGAACACCCGGGCTAAAGCCACCATTATCTGTGCAGCACAGGTTGTGCGTGTTCGCACACAACCGGCTGTGAAATTCGACATAGAGGCAGAGTCTTAAGAAAAAGAAGCGGTGAGCTCTTGCTGTACCAGAAGTGTTCGAGCCCTTAGTACCCCTCGGCTGTGCCATTTCGGACTCTACACCTAGGGCCTATCAACGTGGTCGTCTCCCACGGCTCTTCTTAACGGATATCTCATCTTCAGGTGAGTTTCGCACTTAGATGCTTTCAGCGCTTATCTCATCCCAGCGTCGCTACCCGGCACTGCAACTGGCGTCACAACCGGTACACGAGCGGCTGGTCCAACTCGGTCCTCTCGTACTAAAGTCAGGTCCTGTCAAATATCCTACGCCCACCACAGATAGGGACCGAACTGTCTCACGACGTTCTGAACCCAGCTCGCGTGCCACTTTAATCGGCGAACAGCCGAACCCTTGGGACCTTCTCCAGCCCCAGGACGTGACGAGCCGACATCGAGGTGCCAAACCTCCCCGTCGATATGAGCTCTTGGGGGAGATCAGCCTGTTATCCCCGGCGTACCTTTTATCCTTTGAGCGATGGCCCTTCCATACGGAACCACCGGATCACTATATCCGTCTTTCGACCCTGCTCGGCTTGTAGGCCTCACAGTCAAGCCCGCTTCTGCTATTGCGCTCTACGTACGGTTACCAAGCGTACTGAGCGGACCTTTGAAAGCCTCCGATACTCTTTTGGAGGCGACCACCCCAGTCAAACTACCCAGCAGACACTGTCTCCGTCTCCAGATTAGGTGCCAAACAACACAAGGGTGGTATTTCAACGTTGACTCCCCAAGACCTGGCGGCCCTGGCTCATAGTCTCCCACCTATCCTACACATGTGTTGTCCAGCAGCAATGTCAACCTATAGTAAAGGTGCACGGGGTCTTTCCGTCCCGTGGCGGGTACTCGGCATCTTCACCGAGACTACAATTTCACCGAGCTCACGGCTGAGACAGCGCCCAGATCGTTACACCATTCGTGCAGGTCGGAACTTACCCGACAAGGAATTTCGCTACCTTAGGACCGTTATAGTTACGGCCGCCGTTTACCGGGGCTTCGATTCAAACCTTCGCCTTGCGACTAAGTTCCCCTCTTAACCTTCCGGCACCGGGCAGGTGTCAGGCCTTATACTTCCGCTTACGCGTTCGCAAAGCCATGTGTTTTTGTTAAACAGTCGCCTGGGCCTTTTCACTGCGGCTTCTCGTATTGCTACGAGGAAGCGTCCCTTCTCCCGAAGTTACAGGACCATTTTGCCGAGTTCCTTGGCCGTGATTCACTCGAGCGCCTCAGGATGCTCTCCTTGACTACCTGTGTCGGTTTGCGGTACGGGTTATAAAGCAGTAAACGCTTAGCAGGTTTTCTTGGCAGTCTGATTAGGTACACTATCCCATTGGCCGAGGCCGTTAGGTACTATCACGTTTCAGCAGAGTCGGCGTACTTGACTACCGTCCCTATACCTACACGCTTTAACGGGCACTTCCGTCCGCCCGCGGTACTTTCACTTCTGCGTCACTGCATCACTCCACTTCATAAGTGCTGGAATATCAACCAGCTGTCCATCGACGTAGCCTCTCGGCGTAGCCTTAGGTCCCGACTAACCCTGCTCCGATTAGCGTTGAGCAGGAAACCTTAGTCTATCGGCGAGGGGGTTTCTCACCCCCTTTATCGTTACTCATGCCTACATTTGCTTTTCTAGCCGCTCCACCATACCTGACGATACAGCTTCACCGCTGACTAGAATGCTCCCCTACCACTTAACTATTGAAAGTTAAATCCATCGCTTCGGTACCGGACTTGATGCCCGTGTATTATCGATGCCCTCTCGCTCGACCAGTGAGCTGTTACGCACTCTTTAAAGGAATGGCTGCTTCCAAGCCAACCTCCTGGCTGTCAAAGCAAGTGGACCTCCTTTGTTCAACTTAGTCCGAATTTAGGGACCTTAGCGGATGGTCTGGGTTCTTTCCCTCTCGGCCTGGGACCTTAGCACCCCAAGCCTCACTGCCGGCTATATTACGTGGCATTCGGAGTTCATCAGGATTCGGTAGGCTATGACACCCCCTAGTCCTATTGGTAGCTCTACCTCCACGTAACTCAACGCCGACGCTGTACCTAAATACATTTCGGGGAGTACGAGCTATTTCTCAGTTTGATTGGCCTTTCACCCCTACCCTCAGGTCATCCAAATCCTTTTCAACGGAAACTGGTTCGGTCCTCCAGTTGGTGTTACCCAACCTTCAACCTGCCCAAGGGTAGATCACAAAGTTTCGCGTCTACCCCCTCTGACTCTGCGCCCTGTTCAGACTCGCTTTCGCTGCGGCTCCATGCTTCCAAGCATTTAACCTTGCCAGAGAGGAGTAACTCGTAGGCTCATTATGCAAAAGGCACGCTATCACCCCACTAAAAGGCTCTAACTGCTTGTAAGCACACGGTTTCAGGTTCTTTTCACTCCGGTATTCCCGGTTCTTTTCACCTTTCCCTCACGGTACTAGTTCACTATCGGTCTCTCAGGAGTATGTAGCCTTAGCGGATGGTGCCGCTGGATTCAGACGGGGTTTCTCCGGCCCCGCCCTACTCAGGAATCCTCTACCGTACAGTACCAGCTCGCCTACGGGATTCTCACCCTCTGTGATCGACCTTCCCATGTCGTTCGGCTAAAGTAACGTAATCAGATATTGAGGTCCTACAACCCCCGGCTGGCCGTAACCAGCCGGGTTTGGGCTCCTCCCCGTTCGCTCGCCACTACTTGGGGAATCATGGTTATTTTCTTTTCCTCCGGGTACTTAGATGTTTCAGTTCCCCGGGTTTGCCCTTACGCTTCTAAAAAGCGTAAGCCCTGGTTCTTCAAACCAGTGGGTTGCCCCATTCGGATACCTGCGGATCAATTCGTATGTGCCGATCCCCGCAGCTTTTCGCAGCTTATCACGTCCTTCATCGCCTCTGAGAGCCTAGGCATCCCCCGTGTGCCCTTTTCTACTTCTCGGTAGAGGCCA
>NZ_JAHHZN010000044.1 GCF_018760735.1 Hymenobacter piscis | reverse complement strand
GCTGCTGTCCTGAGCAATCCTAGCCGCCTTCTCGGCCCGCTCGTTGGCTGCGGCGAGCTGGCGGGCCAGCTCCGCGTTCAGCTTCGCCTCCTGCTCGGCCTTCCACTTGGCCAGGTTCACCAAGTCGAGCGGGCCCGGCCCCTCAATGCTCAGCCGCCCGGCCGGCGTCGGCGTGGCCAACTCCCCCACCGCGGCCCGGCCCCGCTCCTGCGCCCCGTACACGTGGCGCATCACCTCGTGCTTGGCCCGGCTGTGCTCTACCCCCCGCTCCAGCCCGAACGGCTTCATGGCCGCGGCGTACTCGCTTTGCAGCTCGCGCAGGGTTTTGGGGTTGAACAGGTCCTTGGCCGATAGTCGCCCGTCCTTCGTGATGGGCACCACCACGGCCTGAAAGTGGGGCGTTAGCTCGTCTTGGTGCAGCGTCATGGCCACCACATTCTCCTTCCCGAACTTGGCTTGGAGAAATGCAACGTTAGCCTCCGCCCACTTGCTGCCCCGCATGTCGCCCACCCGGCCCTGCTCGTCCCGCTTGAAGGCCTCCGGGCTGGCCGTTAAAATCACCTCCACCCCCCGCACCGAGTCCGGCCGCACCTTCGCCCCCGCTTCCTGGATGCGCTCGGTGGCCAGCTCCCAATAGTTGCGCTCGGCCGTGTTGATGTACTCGTGATTGAGAGGCTTACGCTCGGCGTCGGCATTGGGCGTTTCGCGCAACCGGTAGTTGTGCGCCGTCTTGGCCGCGCCCTGCTGGGCGGTCTTGATTTTAGCTACTCGGAGAATGGCGTAGGGCATGGGGCAGTGGGGAACAAAAGGAAAGAAACAACCAGGGACCGCGTAGAGCCGCCCGCAGGGCCCACACCGGGCGTAGCCCGGTATAGTGGGTTATACCGCAAGAACGACCGGCGCAAAACTTACGCTTGGAGCTTACGCTAACGGACCCATCAGCAGGGAAAACTTACGCTTAATACTTACGCTTGTCGGGCGCACTTACGCTTATTCTTTACGCTAATACAAGCCCGTCCGCTTTCGGTAGGCCTCGTAATTGGCGTGGCGCTCCTTGGTTACGTCGGCTAGGATGCGCTCAATAACGGAATTATTCGCGGCCCCGGCCCACCCCTCCACCAAGCGCCGCAACTCCTCAGCCACCTGCTCAGCTGGCAAGCCCTGCACCTTGGCCAACATCTCGACCGAGCTGCGCCCGACCGCCGCGAGCTTGTTGGCCAAATACACCTCGTCCCCGCTGTGCAGCACCGGCAAAACACGGCCCCGGCGCGTGAGTTGGTGGCGGGTTACCCGGCACGAGGTCGAGCAGAACTTACCCCCGCGTCTCTTCGGCTCGTATTCCTTCCCGCACTTCTGACATACTTGGCTCATACAGCGAAAGTACAAAACATTCCCCGTTCCGGGGATAGGTTTTCAGGCATAACCACGCCGCACTGTCGGGCTCATTTTGGTACAACTGCCGAGGTTCGGAATAAACTATTTTGGGCCCTGCAGAACGCTCTGTGCGGAGTGGTCCATGCCTGAAAACCTAATGTCAGAACTTACTTCGCCAGCTGAAAAATCCGGAGTGCACCCCGCGCTACCAGCCCAAATACAATGAGGCCGATAACCAAGTCCGGGAGGGCGGAACCAGTCAGATAGACTAAGCCGCCTGCTACAATCACCCCGATGTTGGCTATCACGTCATTGGAGGTGAACACCTGGCTGGCTTGCATGTGCGCTTGCTGGCTACGGGACTTCTGCAGCAGGTAGAGGGAGGCAGAATTACCAATCAGGGCGAGCACTGAAATACCCATCATAAGCCCAAAGTCGGGTTCCTGCTCGCCGGTGGTGAATCGCCGTACCACCTCCACCAGCCCGCCCACTGCGAGCAAGAGCTGAAAGTAGCCACTGAGCTTGGCCACGCGCTTCTGGGTGCTGACTACCTGGCTGACGGCGTACAGGGCCAGCCCATACACCAGCGCATCCGCTAGCATATCGAGCGCATCGGCTACCAGGCCCATCGAGTGCGCGACAAACCCGGTTACTACTTCCAGGAGGAAGAAGAAGGCGTTGATGAGCAGCACCGTCCACAGCAGGCGCCGGTCGCTGGGGGCTTCCTCTGTCAGCTCAGCCAGGCCCGCATCCTCGGTAGTAACTAGCGAGCTATCCAGTCGGAGCCCTTCCAGCGTCTGGGCAATCGGCTCCGGGTCCCCGGTGTGGAAGATGGTGAGCTGCCGGGCGGGGATGTCGAATTGCAAAGCCTCAATGGCCTCGTTGCCCCCAAATTTCATGCGGATAAGCTGCTCTTCGGACGGGCAGTCCATCTTCGCTACCCGGAATACGGTCTTGTTCATTGTTTGATTTCTAAGTGTAACCAGGTCGTACACCAACGCAAAAGCCCCGCGCAGCAGAGGGCGAACCTTCAACGCTGGGCGGGGCTTCAGACGGTGCGTCTGTGGGCTGTTCTATTCCTGGCCGGTTGCTCCTCAGCAGAGCCGGTTACGCTTCAAACAGCCCCCAAAGCTAGGTTCTTTTTCCCTTTTGTTCCCCACTGCCCCTACCTCGCGCCAGGGCTTAACCTGGCTGCTCAGGACGTGGTTCTACGTGGGGATGGTACATCCTTCCCAAGCACTCGACCAAGTACGACCTAGTCCCCTGCCAGTATGCCGGCATCCCCGGCTGACTGCTGCACCGACCAAACAAAGCCAGCAGAACGGCAAAAGGTCATTTCCAGCGTACCAACGCACATTTTCAGGTGATTACTTCGAGGTAACAACCAGGCAAGGGCGACTTTCCGCCCCCCTACCTGCACCGCGTTCTTTGCGAAAACCAGTTTTCGCGCCTGCCCCTATTTAGGCTAGCAAAGCGCCAAAAACCAGTTTGCGGCGCGGATATATAACCTCAAACAAGAACCACTTTTATGGAAGTAACCTTCACCCCCCAACTCGGCCAGTTCTTACTTGCCCTGCTCGGCCACTACTACTGGCTCGTCATCCTGATAATCTTCGTTGTCGCCCTCTTTGGTCTGGCTAAGCTTATAGCAGCGGTGGCCGACCTCGTGAAGTCTTGGCGCACACCCTGAGCCAAGCTAGCCTATGTTAAGCGGTGGAATGGCGTCGAATACGGATAGCTGTTGGGGGTCACTCTGCTTTATCCGCTTCTTCTTCACGTAGCTGCGCACGAAGCTCACCCGGTCGCCATTGAACATGGTCATGGGATTGATGAAGTACACGTTCTCGTTGTAGCCGCGAGCAATGATTTTTGCTTCTATTAGGCTGGCAAGGGCGGCGTATATGGGCTTAATGCTCTTGTACTGAGTGTACTCCATGCACTCATCAATGAAGAATTCCAGCTTGTCAGACTTGGGCTTCATTTTCTGCATGATGTACCCGAATACCCGAATAGCAGGCTTGGAAAGCTCCCAAAAGCTCTCGAACTGGCTCAGGTAAACCTTGGTGAATTTCTCTTCATCTACCTCAATCTCCCGGATGAACATAGTATGGCCCAAAATCTCGCCGGTGTTCGGGTCGAACGCTTGCAGCATCGCACCCTCACTTGTACGACTTGCGGTCTTGTACTTGCGTGAGATTTGGACTTCTTCCAACGCCTTATCTAAGAAGGGATTAGTTCTGTTCTTTTCGAAATCGGAAAGTTTCATTTTCCAAATGAGGGTTAAAAAGGAAATTCAGAGTTCCCTCAAAAGTAAAACTCATTTTCCAAAAGAACTACTGAAAAGCAACTCATACTTTCCATTTAGTATGTCATTTTGGAAAGTGGTACTTTCTAAGGTGGAAAGTCCCGCTTTCCAGTATGGAAAGTGATTGGTATTGATAATCAAGTAGTTACAGCATGCTACTTCTTACGTTCTTAAAGTAGGGGTATTTCGGACCTGGGCTACATGCTAATCCCGCCCCCTCGACTTTGCTCTTTGCTCTGGGCCTGGTCGCGCTGCTGGGTGCGCTGCACGGCCTGCTCGTACGCCTCTTTGGCGGGCACCCCGCCCGGCTTCAGCTCGCCGAGCTTGAACCGGCTGCCGGTGGCCACGTGCTCGAAGCGGTGGCCCTTCGTGGTGGGGTCTTGGCTGTGCTGGTAGCCCGGCAAGCGTTGCAGCTGCTCGGTTAGGTCGCTGATTTTCCGAATGGGCGCTTTGAGGGCCTGCTGCACGTGCCCCTCTAGCTCGGCCTGCACGCCGGCGCGCACCTGCTGCCCGTAAGCCAGCACGTGCGCCGGCAGGGCCTCGCCCTGGGCTGCGCGCACGGCTACCTGGGTCAAGTCATTGAGGGCTTCCCCGCGCTCGGCCAGGGCTCGTGTTTTCGTCCCCTCCACGCTGGCCAACTGCCGGCGCAAGGTCTGAGCCCGGTCCTTGGCCGTGCTGCTGTCCTGAGCAATCCTAGCCGCCTTCTCGGCCCGCTCGTTGGCTGCGGCGAGCTGGCGGGCCAGCTCCGCGTTCAGCTTCGCCTCCTGCTCGGCCTTCCACTTGGCCAGGTTCACCAAGTCG
>NZ_JAHHZN010000043.1 GCF_018760735.1 Hymenobacter piscis | reverse complement strand
AATGGCTTCGACCAACTCACTCGGCTCCACCACCGAAGGGCGGCCGTGGGACGAAAAGGTCAGCGCCGGCAGAATCCACTGCCGAATCATATCTTTGGAAAGGACTTCCATTGGAAAGACGAAAAGAGGAGTGTCGCACCTCAAATTTTGCCTTCTTTGGGGAGTCCTTTTACTTTCTAAACAGCTTCAACGCGTGGATTTGCTTGGCCAACATCCGGCGGGTGCTCAAATTCTGCTAACTCAAACATAGGAGACCCTAAGCAAGCTGGCTTACTTCGACCAGCTCGGCGTGCCGGGTTGGCAAGCGGACGACCTGCACCCCAACCGCCAGAAGCGGTTGGCCCACACGGCCCGCAATAAAACCAACCAGGTGCTCCAGCGCTTCACGCCGGCCAAGCGCCATCCGCTGCTGGTGGCTGCCTGCCGAGAAGCCTACCGCGACCTGACGGATATGGTCCTCAAAATGGTGGACGAGCATTGGGAGCACGCCGTGGCCCGCGCCCGACGGGCGCTGCAGGACGACCAGTTGGCGCACGCGCGGGCCAAAGACCAGGCGTTGCGCACGCTCGGCCAAGCCGTGGGCCTAGTCATGGATGAGGAGCATGTACCGGATGAGGCGCTCAGGGAACAGATTTACGCCCAGGTGCCCCGCGAGCAGCTGCAAGCGGCGCTCACCGCCGTGGCCGACTTCGCCCGCCCGGCCCGCCACTCGTACCTAGACTACCTACTGCCGGTGGCCGCCCGCCTGAATACGCTGCTGGGCAGCCTCTTGCAGCAGGTGGCCTTTGAGCAGGCGTTTGCGGGCGACGACTTCGCCGACGCGTTTATCTTACTGAAAGACCTGCACACGGGCCAGCGGCGCAAATTGCCCGAGGCGGCTGCGACGGCCTTTATTCCTGCCAGCTGGCGGGCGTTCGTTTTCGACCAAGATGGCCGCGCCCAGCGGGTGCGCTACGGCTTGTGCGTGTTGGCCACGCTGCGCGAGCGGCTGCGGGCTGGCGACGTGGTCGTCAACGCTTCGCGCAAGTACGCGTCGCTCGATACCTACTTGCTTTCGGCCACCGAATGGGCGCGCCAACGCCCGGACTTACTGGCGCAACTCGGGAGCGCGCACCGGCTGGACGTGCGCTTGCAGGAAGTCGAAGCGCAATTGCCGCTGCTGGAGCACTAACTGGCACAGGGCAAGGATATTCGCCTCGACGAGGACGGGGAACCGGTCGATACCCCGCTACGGGCGGAGGAACTCAGTCCCGAGGTCGAGCAACTGTGTGCGTTGCTGACCGCCTCGCTGCCGCGGGCAGAGCTCACGGAGGTGCTGGTGGAGGTTGACCAGTGGACGGGCTTCTCGACCGAACTGACCGGCCTGGACCAGACGATGCCCCGCGCCCCGGAGCACCAGGCGCTGCTCCACGCGGCCTTGCTGGCCAACGCCTGCCACATCTCCCTGCGCGAGATGGCCCAGAGTACAGGACTGGATTATCAGTCCCTGTGCTGGGTGACGGCCAACTACTTGCGCGAAGACACGCTCAAGCGGGCCACCACCCGCTTGGTTAACCACCAGCACCACCAGTGGCTGGCCCGGCACTGGGGCGGGGGCGCGCTCTCTTCCTCCGATGGCCAGCGCTTCCCCGTCAGCGGCAAGATTCGCAACGCCCGCGCCATCTTGGCTACGGGCAGGGCCTCACCATTTATACCCACACGGCCGACCAGTACGCCCAGTTCGGCAGCCGCGCCATTTCCTCTACCACGCGCGATGCCACCTACGTGCTCGACGAGGTGCTGGGCAACGAGACGGAACTCCCCTTACTCGAGCACACCACCGACACGCACGGCTACACCGATATCGTGTTTGCCCTCTTCGATTTGCTTGGCCTGCAGTTCTCGCCCCGCCTGCGCGACCTAGCCAACCAACGCCTGTGCCGCATTAAAGGCCGCGAACTGAGTTATCCTTCGCTCAAATTCACCGCCCATTTCAACCCGGCTTACGTGCGTCAACACTGGGACGACCTCTTGCGGGTAGCCGGCTCGCTGAAAACGGGCTGGGTAAGCGCCTCGCTGCTCATCAGTAAGTTACAGGCTTATCCCCGCCAGCACCACCTCACCCACCTGCTGCAGGAGTACGGGCGGTTGGTCAAAACGGCCTTCATCCTACGCTACCTGCACTCGCAGGCCCTGCGCCGGCGCATCCACGCCCAGCTCAACAAGGGCGAGCAACTGCACGCGCTACGCAGCTGGCTCTGGTTCGGCGGCGACGGGGTGCTGCGCCAGAAGCAGGAAGAGGCCCAGCAGGAAGTCGTGCGCTGCCTCAAGGTGGTCACCAACGTGGTCGTCGTGTGGAACACGGTATATGCCCAGTTGGCTTTGCAACGTCAGCAGCAGGCGGCAGGTCAGCCGGCGCTACCTGAGCACCTGGCCCAGCTTTCACCAGCTCGTTTTGCCCATTTGAACCGCCTGGGCCGCTATTCCTTCCAACTGCCAGCCGATGTGCTGGTCAATGGCCTGCGACCCCTGAGGCCCTTACCGTAATTCTTTGTCCAGTTACTAACGCAACCCCCTTAAGGTTATCACCATACTGTCTACTCAAGCCTAGCTCTTTGTGGTAGATTGCTGCTGCTTATATTTCGTGCCAATTTGATGTTAATCTAAAAAATTGTCTCAAATTGATGCGTTAATCGAATAAAATTAACAGTTGGCCCCATAGCGCTCTTCTTAATGGAAAAAAATGCACACTGGCCACTGCTGGTATTCGGGACTTCAGATTCGGCAGAGAATCGGCGGATTCGGGCCGCTCGGCAGCGGGGAGAACTGCGGGAGGTGGCGTCCCGCATCTACTCCCCAGACTTAATTACTACTCCGGAGGTGTTGATTCGGAAAAATTGGTTACCGGTGGTGCAGCACTTGTTTCCGGGAGCACTCATCAGCCACCGCTCGCAGCTAGAAGGCGGGCCCTCAGCTGATGCTCACTTGTTCTTAACCTATAAATATACCCGCAATGTGGAGCTGCCCGGCCTGACCGTCCACTTGCTGGAAGGGCCGGAAGCTTTACCTAGTGACACGCCCTTTGGAGATGGCAATCTGCTCTTTGCTTCAGAAGCCCGTGGGCTGCTTGAAAACCTGCAGCCTGCCCGCGTCCGCAAGGGGGGCATCAGCAAAAACCTGCCCATCGAAACCGTCGAGGAGCGGCTGGAAATGGTGCTCAGCATCCGGGGAGAAGACGGGCTAAACGTCCTGCGGGACCAAGCCCGGGAAGTGGCTGCGGCCCTTGACTGGCCAACTGAGTTGGCCTTGCTGCAACGCATCGTGGGGGCGCTGCTGACCACTCAGTCCAGCAAAGTGTTGAATTCTCCAGTAGCTCGGGCCCGGGCGCTCGGTCTCCCCTTCGATGCGGGCCGGGTGTCCTTGCTCACGGAGCTGCTTAGTGCTTTGCACCAAACAGCGCTCCCGGAGCGGCCCGACCCAGGGCCGGCCGCCCCGGCATTTTACACGGTGGCCTTCTTTGAGGCGTACTTCTCTAACTTCATTGAAGGCACGGTCTTCCAGGTGGATGAAGCCCACCGCATGGTGGAATCCGGCCGGGCAGTAGGCGGCCGGCATGCGGATTCCCACGATGTGTTGAGTACGTACCAGCTCTGCAGCAACATCGCGGAAATGAGGGTGGTCCCCCAAACGGCGGAGGAACTGCTCGCTATCCTGCAGCGGCGGCATGCTCAGCTGATGCGGGCCCGGCCGGACAAACGCCCCGGTCAGTGGAAAGAATATGCCAACAAGGCCGGCCTGACCGACTTTGTAGACCCCGCCCTCGTGCGCGGCACCCTGCACGAAGGATTCAAGCTCTACCGGAACCTGACGGAGCCGCTTGCTCGGGCAATGTTCATGATGTTTCTAATCAGTGAAGTCCACCCCTTTGATGATGGCAATGGTCGGGTGGCCCGTCTAATGATGAATGCCGAGCTTGTGAGTGCTGGTCAGTGCCGCATTATCATCACCACCCACGCCCGCGAAGGCTATTTGGATGCGTTGCGTGTGTTGAGCCGACAAGGAAAGCCGGACTTATATATCCGCATGCTGAGCAGTGCTCAACACTTTGTGGCCAGCTTGCGGCCCGAGTCTTACGAGGCAGTAAAACAGCAACTGGAAGCCCAGCAAGCCTTCACGGAAGTTTCCTCGCAGTTGCGCTGGTAACCAGAAGGCGTCGACCGATATGGCCCTGACGACCAGTCACCGGTTAGCACGGTTATGTCTGAGCGAACCCATAGCAAAAGCATAACAGTCAGCATCAGACATATTTGCATTAAAACAACTACCTACATCTTAGGAGCCGCAGCCCATGAATGGCCTTGGTTAAAAGTTTGGTCCAAAAGATACTGTGATGGCAAGCAAGCGGTCAGCCGTCTTTATTTATCTTCGAGCCTCTGAAGGAGGACGTGCGCGTTCATCCTGCGTAGCCTCGGCCCACTTCGGTGGCCGGGGCTATTTCTTGCCCGACTAGTGCTCTGCCCGCATAGTTATTAGACCAGTTTGGTGTCGAGTTCGTATAGGGTCGGATGAACACTTCTTCTTCGATTGAACTGTCGGCTGCCGAGCAAGCGCAGTTGCAGCGGCTGGTTCGCA
>NZ_JAHHZN010000042.1 GCF_018760735.1 Hymenobacter piscis | reverse complement strand
TAAGAATTAAGAATTAAGAATTAAGAATTAAGAATTAAGAATTAAGAATTAAGAATTAAGAATTAAGAATTAAGAATTAAGAATTAAGAATTAAGAATTAAGAATTAAGAATTAAGAATTAAGAATTGGTTTTTTATCAGTCCTCCCGTTTGCCTTCAACTCATTTGCCGGCCCGAATTAAGAAATAAGAACAAAGGCGTTGCTGATCAAGAGCGCGAAAAAATTCTTACTGCTTACTTCTTACTGCTTACTTAAAAAATGAACATCCTGCTTGTGATTACTGGCCCGACGGCGGTGGGCAAAACAGCCCTGTGCGTGCAGCTGGCCCGGCAGCTGAGCACGGAAATCGTATCGGCCGACTCCCGACAGTTTTTCCGGGAGCTGACCATCGGCACGGCCAAGCCCACGCCCGAGGAAATGCAGGGCGTGCCCCACCACTTCATCAACTCGCACAGCATTACCGAGGAGTACAACGCCGGCCGTTTCGAGCAGGATGCCCTGGCGGTGCTCGATGACCTGTTCCGGCGCCACCCGGTCGTGATCCTGACGGGCGGCTCGGGCCTGTACCTGCAGGCCGTCACGGAGGGCCTCGATGCGCTGCCGGCCGTGGATCCGGCCGTGCGCCGGCAGATCCAGGTCGAACTCGAAGCCGCCGGCCTGGAGCCGCTGGTGCAGGAACTGGCCCGCCTCGACCCGGTAACCTACCAGCGCATCGACCGGCAAAATCCCCAGCGCGTGGTGCGGGCCCTGGAAATCTGCCGGGCCACCGGGCAGCCGTTCAGTGCCTTCCACGGGGCCAAAACCGGCGCGCGGCCCTTCCGCGTGGTGAAAGTTGCCCTGACGCGGGAGCGGGAAGAGCTCTACCAGCGCATCGACCAGCGCATGGACCAGATGCTGGCCCAGGGCCTGGAGGCCGAGGCCCGCGCCCTGTACCCGTACCGCCACCACAACGCCCTGCAAACGGTCGGCTATCAGGAGCTGTTTGCCTACTTCGAGGGCCAGTACGACTACGCCGAAGCCGTGCGCCTGCTCAAGCGCAACTCCCGCCGCTACGCCAAGCGCCAGCTCACCTGGCTCCGCCGCGACGCGGACTACCGCTGGCTCACGCCCGCCGAAGCCGAAGCTGCCGGTCCGGCCCTGCTGGCCTAGAAACCGCCCCAAAAATAAGCTCCCTGCCCGGGCCGCAAGGGCGAGGGCAGGGAGCAGCAGAACCCGGCTGGCGGCGCTTTGCAACTATACGCTCAGGATTTCCACCATTCGCATAAAGCTCTGGTTGATGAGCTTCTTCTTGTGAATGGTATCGGTGAAGGGCGTGTACACCAGCTTGCGGTCCACGATGCCGGCCATCACGTTGCGCATGCCGTTCATGAGGCCCTCCACGGCGGCAATGCCAATCTGGGAGGCCAGCATACGGTCGGCGGCCGAAGGGGCGCCGCCGCGCTGGATGTGGCCGATGATGGTCACGCGGGTATCGAGCTCCGGAATGGCGGCCTTCACCTGCTGGGCCACGGCGTGGGCGTTGCCTTCCTCGTCGCCCTCGGCTACTACCACCAGAAACGACGTTTTGGAGCGCTGCCAGCCCGTTTTGAGCACGTCGATGACGGATTCCGTCGACATCTGGGTTTCCGGAATCATCACGATTTCGGCCCCACCCCCGATGGCGCAGGGAATGGCAATGTAGCCCGAGTCGCGGCCCATCACCTCCACAAAAAAGCACCGGTCGTGGGAGTCGGCCGTGTCGCGGATTTTGTCGATGGCCTCCAGGGCCGTGTTCACGGCCGTATCGTAGCCAATGGTGTAATCGGTGCCGTAGAGGTCGTTATCGATGGTGCCGGGGGCCCCCACGGTCGGGATGCCGAACTCCTGCTCGAAGAGCATGGCCCCCGTGAACGTGCCGTTGCCGCCGATGGCCACCAGCCCGTCGATGCCGTGGTTGACGAGCTGGTCGAAGGCCAGCTGCCGGCCCTCGCGGGTCATGAATTTCTGGCTGCGGGCCGATTTAAGAATGGTGCCGCCCTTCTGAATGGTATTGGAAACGGAAGCCGAATCGAGCTTCACGAATTCCCCTTTGATCATGCCGCTGTAGCCGCGCATGATGCCGTAAACCTCAATTCCGTGATACACGGCCGTGCGAACCACGGCCCGAATGCAGGCGTTCATGCCGGGCGCGTCGCCCCCACTGGTGAAAACTGCAATGCGTTTCATCGTCAAACTCTTCCGTAAACTCAAAAAAAAACCCGACGAGGCCGGGCCGGGCAAAGGTGGTAAATATGCGGGGAAAGTAAAGCGTTGGGGGGCGGAAAAGATAAAATAGGGCCACCGCACCGGCTGTTTTCCGGCCGCTTGCGTATCCGCCCTATTGCGACTTGCCGCTCAAAGGTCTAACTTAACTGAATTTCGAAGCTGTCAGGGCCACTGCCGGGCCCTCCTTTGGTTCGTTCCCCCGCCCCACCTGCCTAATTGCCTGCCCCTATGTTTGGTTTTTTTGAGAATGAGCAAACCAGAAAAGTAAAGAGTCACATCATGAACCTGGCCGCCCTGGCCAAAGCCGACGGGCACATCGACGAGCGGGAAATGAACTTCATTGTGGCGGTGGGCCGCAAAAACGGAATGCGCTCGGGCGAGGTCCGCTCCATTGTGGGCAATGCCAGCAACGTACACATGGTGCTGCCCGACAACGATTCGGAACGCTTCGACCAGATTTTCGACCTCGTGGATATGATGCTGGCCGATGGTGTGGTAGACGATACCGAAATGCGCTTCTGCGTGGATATGGCCCAGAAACTCGGTTTCCGCCAGGATGTGGTGGGCGTGCTGGTGCTCAAAATCTCCCAGGGCGTAAAGGACGGCCTACCCCGGGACCAGATCAAAGCCGACACCCAAACGCTGCTCGGGAGCTGAGTTAAAAATTAAAAGTGAAAAATTAAAAATGCTCGTTGCACTGCCATCCGATTCGGTAACGGCAGTGCAACGAGCATTTTTAATTTTTCACTTTTAATTTTTAACTCAGTTCAATTGACCTCAAGAGCCCCGCGCAGGCCTCGTCGATTTCGGTTTCGGTGATGGTGAGCGGCGGGGCGATGCGCAGGGAGTTGTCGCAGAACAGAAACCAGTCGGTGAGCAGGTGCTCCTGCCAGAGGGCGTGGTCGATGATGGGCTTGAGCACCTCGAACGAGTCGAACTCCACGGCCATCAGCAGCCCGCAGTTGCGCACCGCCCGGATGGCCGGGTGCACCAGCTGCCGCCGGAACCGCTCGGCCTTGGCCGCCACCCCGGCCAGCAGGTTTTCCTGCTGAATGACCTGCAGCGTGGCCAGCGAAGCCGCACACGATACCGGGTGGCCCCCGAACGTGGTGCAGTGGCCCAGAATCGGGTCGGTTTTGAAGCCGGCCATGATGTGCCGGGGCGCGATAAAGGCCCCAATGGGCATGCCGCCGCCCATGCCTTTGGCCGTGAGCAGAATATCGGGCGCGATGCCGAACTGCTCGAAGGCCCAGAACGTGCCCGTGCGCCCGAAACCGCACTGAATTTCGTCCAGAATCAGCAGGGCGCCCACTTCGGTGCAGCGCTGGCGCAGGGCTGGCAGGTAGCCGGGCGCGGGCACCCGCACGCCCGCCTCGCCCTGCACCGTTTCGATGACCACGGCAGCCGTGTGCTCGTCGATGAGCAGCAGGTCTTCGAAGTTATTGTGGCGGAAATGGTGCACGTCGGGCAGCAGGGGGCGGAAGGCGTTCTTGAAGCCCTCGGAGCCGGTGATGCTCAGGGCCCCGTGGGTGGAGCCGTGGTAGGCGTTGAGGCTGCTCAGGAGCTTGGTGCGGCCGGTGTGGCGCTTGGCCAGCTTGAGGGCCCCTTCCACGGCCTCGGTGCCGGAGTTGGTGAAGTATACATTGTCGAGGTGGGCGGGCAGGGTGGCGGTGAGGGCCTGGGCCAGCCGGGCGGGCGGGGCCTGCACCACTTCGCCGTACACCATCAGGTGCAGGTACTTGTCGAGCTGGTCCTGGATGGCGGCCAGCACCCGCGGGTGGCGGTGGCCCACGTTGCTCACCCCGATGCCCGATATGAGGTCGAGGTAACGCTGGCCGTCGGGGCCGTACATGTACACGCCCTCGGCCCGCTCAATTTCCAGCAGCAGCGGAAAATCGGAAGTCTGGGCCTGATGGCGAAGGAAAAGCTGGCGGGGGGTAAGCATCGAAAGCAGTAGGAAAGAAGAAGCCGCTGGCTCTTGGAACCGAAGCGTACGCAAGGGTAACCGTTGCGGGCCGCAAAGGTACGGCGGCCGGCAGGTTTGGGGGCCTTGAGAAAACAAAAACGGCTGCCGAAGCAGCCGTTTGCAGGAGTAAGAAAAGGAAAATCGTGCGGGCTAATCGTCGGCCCCGTCGGCCGGGGCGGCGTTCAGGCCGGGGCGGCCGGCCACGCGGCGGAGCACTTCGCGGGTGAACTGGCGCTCGGCCAGAAACAACCGGCCCACCTGCCGCACGGAAATCACGCGCTGAAACTTGTCGAAGTAGTCCTTTTCCAGCGTGATTTCCTGCTGGCGCAGGGCAAACGACTGGTTGATATTGTCGCGCAGCTGCTGGTCGGAGAGGCCGTCGGCGGCACCGGGGCGGAGCTGGCGGAGGCGGCGGTTCAGGTCGCGGCGCTTGGCCGTGAACTCATTATAGAGAGGCCAGAACTTCTGGGCCTGATCCGGGGTGAGGGCAATTTTCTCGGTCAGGTAGGCAATGCGCGCGTTTTCGAGCTGGCTCAGGCGCTCCTGGCGCTGGCCGGGGCCACCGCCGCGCTGGGCGTGGGCCCCGGCCAGCGGCAACACAGCCAGTAGCAACAGGAGCGAGAAAGTACGAAGTAAATGAGGCATGGGGTGGTGATTAGCAGGGTGATGACCAGCGTGCCCGCAGGGGCGGCGGTCAGCGGCGAAGTTACAGGTAGGTTTCCTCGTCGGAGGGCTGCAGGTCGAGCAGGTCCTGGAGCTCATCGGGGGAGGCGTGGAGGTAGGTTTCGGCGGGCGTGCTCTGGGCCGTGCCGGGCAACTCGGCCAGATCGGTGAGGCTGATGCGCTGGTCGCTGGCCAGCAGATATTGCATCAGTTCCTGCCGGGGCACCTGGGCCAGGGCATCCGAGGTTCCTGAGGCGGCCGGCCCGGCCGGACTCAGCAGAAACGAGGCCGCGAAGCCGCTCAGCACCAGCGCCGAGGCCAGGGCCGTGCGCAGCGGGGCCGCCAGCGCCGCCAGCCAGCCCCAGGCCGGCGCGGCCGTTTCGGGGGCCTGCACGCGCTGCATCACCCGCATCGGGAGCTGCTCGAAGTAGCGGTCCGGGGGCGGGGCCAGCGGGGGCTGGGGCCGCCGCCGGTGTTCATCCAGACGAAAAGGCGTATTCATGTCGGTTGGAGGCAAAGGAAGTACGTGGGTTTAATCAATCACTGATTGGCGCTGATTAATCGTGATTTCACTGATTTCTTTATGTTCTGGAATGGACGGAGCCGGATGGGCAATGAGGTGATATTTGGTCGGAAAAATCAGCGGAATCACGACTAATCAGCGCCAATCAGTGATTTAATCAGTGTTCATCTGGGCTTCGATTTTTTTGGCGGCGTGGTGGTAGGAGGCTTTGAGGGCGCCTACGCTGGTGCCGGTTACTTCGGCCATCTGCTCGTAGGGCATTTCGTCGTAGTAGCGCAGGTTGAAGACCAGGCGCTGCTTGTCGGGCAGGGTCAGGATGGCCTTTTGCAGCTTGAGCTCGATTTCGTCGCCGGCCAGGCTTTCATCGGCTTCCAGGTTGGTGGTCAGCTCGGCCGTAATGTCGGTGAGGGGCAGCAGGAACTTGCGGCGCTTGCTCTTGAGCAGGCTCAGGCACTCGTTGGTGGCAATGCGGTAGATCCAGGTGTAGAGGGAGGCATCCTGGCGGAAGTTTTCCAGGTGGTTCCAGACCTTGATGAACACGTCCTGGGTGATGTCGTCGGCGTCGTCGTGGTTAAGGACCATTTTGCGCACGTGCCAGTACACCTTGCTCTGGTACTTGCGCACGAGCTGGTTGAAGGCCACGTTGCGGGAGGCCGGGTCACGGAATTTGGCAAGTATCTCCTGGTCTTCCAAAGGGCGCAGGCAGGCGGGTGAGGGAGCGGGTGTGTGGCGGGTTAGAGGCGGCGGGCCGGAGAGGGTTTAATCCGAATACGCGAAAATATTCATCTTTGGGCGGTTACTGACGTTGGTCATTATTTACTTAGCTGTTCCCCAACAGTATTCACTATTATGAAGAAGTTCTTCAGCACCATTGTATTGATGGGTGCAATTACACTGCCGCCGGAAAGCGAACAGTACCGTCGGCAGACACTGACCAGCGGGTATCTGAAATCTACAGAACTGAGCAGCCAGTACGCGGCCCGCTCATTTGCGCCCATCTGGCTGCGCTCCGAGCCCGCTACCGTGTTCGGCTTCATCGGTGACGATTACCAGCGGCTGCGGGTGAAGCTGCTCACCGTGCGCCCCGATGCTCAGCAACCCGGCCGCTATCTGGTCACGGGTAAATCGAAAGTCCGCGACAATATTGTTGGGTTCGAGGGTACGTTTCAGGTGCTGCACGTGCGGGAATACAAGCAACATCCGCGAGCCATCGACGACGAGCCAACTATTGCGGTAAAAGCAGGTGTCGTGCTGGCCGCTTACGAATTGCGCGAACCAGTGGGCCAGCCGGGTGCGGGCATATTTCGGGGCGTTCTGCACGCAAGCTGGTACCAGGACAAGGCGGGTAAGCTCTACTACAACGATCTAGAGTGTGTGGACA
Source organism: Hymenobacter piscis (assembly GCF_018760735.1). Classification (GTDB taxonomy): domain Bacteria; phylum Bacteroidota; class Bacteroidia; order Cytophagales; family Hymenobacteraceae; genus Hymenobacter; species Hymenobacter piscis. The sequence goes on along the minus strand of NZ_JAHHZN010000042.1, from coordinate 111 downwards.
GTCATCGGAGCCAATCGAGGGCGGCGAGCAGGTGAGCACTGGCTAAGAAGCAGGTGGCCGTTTTCTCGTAGCGGGTGGCAAAGCCCCGCGCCTCCTTGAGCCGGCCAAAGA
>NZ_JAHHZN010000041.1 GCF_018760735.1 Hymenobacter piscis | reverse complement strand
TTGCGAACCAGCCGCTGCAACTGCGCTTGCTCGGCAGCCGACAGTTCAATCGAAGAAGAAGTGTTCATCCGACCCTATACGAACTCGACACCAAACTGGTCTAATAACTATGCGGGCAGAGCACTAGTGGCCCTCTCAGAAAACGGGATAAATAGCACGGTAAGGGTTGGAAAGGGGCCATAAGAGCTGAAATTTACCGGGAGTGCGTTTGCTGCGCCATGAATAGGCTCCCGTTAGGTGGGGTGGTCCAGTAGAAACGGACAGAGAGCTAAGGTAGGTTGGATTTCAATTCCTGTTCAAATTGGTGGGGCGAGCGGTAGCCGAGGGCAGAGTGGCGGCATGTAGTACTCCCCAAAGTTTGGACAGTTAGTGGTGGCTATCTTAGTCAACGTGACCTCCTCCCAAATGCTGGACCGGCCGAAACTAGAGGCTCAGGCGTTTCGAAGCTCGACAGTAATAGCCGTGGCCATCACCTGATCGGGCGTTAAATTTTGCAGCGAACTGTGCGGGCGGAAGCTGTTGTATTCCTGCCGCCACTGCTCGATTTTTTCCTGTTCATCGGTTAGCGACAAGAACCAGTGTACGTTCAGACACTCGTCCCGAAAGCTGCCGTTGAACGATTCAATATACGGGTTATCAGTCGGATTGCCGGGGCGAGAGAAGTCCAACGTGACCTGCTGCTCGTAGGACCACTTGTCCAGTGTTTTGCTGATGAATTCGCTGCCGTTGTCGACCTGGATGCGTTCGGGCACGACGCCCAACGTCTGCTGCAGGTGACTCATCACGGCCACCACGTCTTCCCCTTTCAGCGACTGCCCCACATGAATGGCCAGGCACTGGCGGCTAAAGTTATCGACTATCGTTAACGCCCGGATTTTGCGCCCGTCGAAGAGCTGGTCAGCCACGAAATCCATGCTCCAGCTCTGGTGCGGCCGCTGGAGCTCGACCCGCTCCAGGCGGTGGGCGGCAGCCCGGTTACGCTTGGGCCGTTTGCTGCGTAGATGTAGCCCTTCCAGGCAATAGAGGCGGTGCACGCGCTTGTGATTATCAGGCCATCCTTCCCGGCGAAGCAGGGTGAACAGGCGTTGGCAACCGTAGCGCACCCGTACCTGGGCCAGTTCCCGCAGGCGCTGACGCAGCACCGAGTCGTCCCGCCCGTGCGGCTGGTAATACCAGCTGGACCGTTGGCCTTGGTTAAAAGTTTGGCACAAAGATTAAACGTATCACACCAAAGCAGTCCGGCTCACCGTGTCGGAGTTGTGGCTGCATCCCGGACGAAGGACGGCGATAAAAGCCCCCTGGCAAGCCCAACCGTAGCCAACAATAAAGTAGCTTTGAGGGCATCTGTTCTTCTACCGTTTCCACGGCGTGCCTTCTTCGTCACCGTTTTCCCACCTGGTCCGCCGGCTGCCCGGCTTTTGGCTGCTGCTCCTGCTGGCGTTGGTCATATTCCGACAGCCAGCGCAGGCCCAGCAGCTATCCGCTGATCCGGCCCTGCAGGGCCTGGTGATCTGGCAGGCCCTGCCCGACCCGGCCGGCTGGCTCTGGCTGGCTACCGACCGCGGCGGCTACCGCTACGACGGCCAGCACCTGGTGCCGCTGCGCGCGCTGGTGCAGCAGGGCCCACCGCTGCCGGCCGGCTCCATGCGGGCCGTGCTGCGCGACGCCCAGGGCCGCCTCTGGTGGGGCGGCGGCGCCGGCCTGTGGGCCTTCGAGCCCGGGCCGGGCCGCCTGCGCCCCGTACCCCTGCCCGACTACCCGGCCAAGCGCCTGGGCGTGACGGCCCTGGGCTGGCACCGGGGCCGCCTCTGGGTGGGCCGCGACGCCGACCCGTTCTCCGTCTTCAGCCTGCCCCCCGGCCCGGCCCGCCCACCGGTTCGCGCCGAGCTGCGCCACCCCGTGGGCTGGGTCACCGGCTTTGCGCCCGACTCGCTGGGCCGCTGGCGGGTGCTGGGCCTGGGCCGGGCCCTGGCCCCGACGCCCACCGGGCGCTGGCAGGTGCAGCGCCTGAGCGCCCTCTACCACGGCCAGCTGCTGCGCCCCGGCCACGACCCCACCTGGCTGCCGCCCGGGACCCGGCTGACCGTACCCGGTACGGGTGGCCGCTGGCAGCTGCGCGCCACCGGCCTTTACCGGGTGATGCCCGGCCGGCCGGCCGAACAAACCGAAACCTGGGCCTGGTCGAGCACGGAAGTGGCCCGGGTGCTGCGGGTGGTGGAGCTTGACAGCACCTGGATCTGGTCAGCCGGCGAGCAGGTGCTGAGCCTCTCGCTGCGGGGCCTGCGCGGCGGGCAGCGGCCGGTGCTGCGCCGCCGGACGGCCCCGCTGCAGTTCGGCCGCGAAATGGAGCTGGTCCCCCTGCCCGACGGGCGCACCCTGCTGGGCTTTCGCTTCGACGCGCCCGGGGCCGTGCGCGTGGCCCCCCGTGAGCGGGCTGCCGAGCCGCTGCCTACCCGTCCGGCCCGGCCCCTGAGCACCCGGGCGCTGGGGCGCTGGGGCGCCTGCCCGACGGTCGCCGCTTCGTGAGCAGCTACGAGGGCCTGTGGGTGCAGCCCGCCGACTCCCCCGCCGCCCCGCTGCGCCGGCTGGCCACCACGCTGCAGGCGGGCGTGTGGTTCGCCACCCTGCCGCTGCCGGGCGGACGTCTGCTCATCGCCAACGAGCTGGGCCACTTCGACGTGTGGGACCGGGGCCGGCAGCGCCCCCTGCCCTGGGTGGGCCCGCACCCGCCCCTGGGCGAAACCAACGGCCTGTGTTTGCTGCGCGACCGGGCCGGCCGCGTCTGGGGCGGCTCGGTGGCCGGGCTGTTCCGGATTGATACCGAGCAGGGCACAGTGCGCCGCTACCGCGAGGCCGACGCGGGCTACCGCCTGCACCAGTGCCGCATCGAGGCCCTGGCCGAGGGGCCGCCCGGCACGCTGTGGGTGGCCACCAGCCAGGGCCTCTACCGCCTCACCGTGGCCACCGGCCGGCTGGCGCGCTACGGCCCCGGCGAGTCGGCCCCGCGCCGCCTGCCCACGGCCGACGTGCGTAGTCTGCTGCTCGCCCACCCCGACAGCCTGTGGCTGGGCACCTTCGACCAGGGTCTGCTGCTGCTGCATCCCCGCCGGGGACTGCTGCGCCGGCTGGGCCCGGCCCAGGGGCTGCCCAGCGAGTCGGTGGCGTTTCTCACCCGCCTGCCCGCCGATGCCCACGCGCTGTGGCTGGGCACCTACCGGGGACTGGTGCGCTACGAGCCTGGCACCGGCCGCCTGCAGCACCTGACCACCGCCGACGGGCTGGCGGCCGAGGAGTGTAACCGCCAGTCGGTGGGCCAGGATGCGCGCACGGGCGAGCTGCTGGTAGGGGGCGTGGGCGGGGCCAGCCGGGTGCAGGCCGCGCAGGTGGCCCGCACCCCCGGCCGGGGCCGCCCGCAGCTGCTGCTGGCCTCCCTGACCCAGCACGCGGCCGCCACCGGCCGCACCCGTACCCACTACCCCGCGCCGGGCCAGTGGCCGGCCCTGACCATGGCCCCCGGCGACGCGTTTGTGGACGTGCAGGTGGCCCTGGCCGACTACGCCCCCGACGCGCGGCCCCGTTACGCCTTCCGGCTGGTGCCGGCCGGTCAGGATTCGGCCCGCTGGCTGGGGCTGGGCCGGCGCGGCACGCTGCACCTGCAGCAGGTGGCTCCCGGCGACTACCGCCTGGAGTTGCGCGGCGAATCGGCCGACGGCCAGCCCGCCACCCGGCTCATCACCCTGCCGCTGACGGTAGAGCAACCCTGGCAACGCCGCCCCGCCACCTGGGCCCTGAGCACGCTGCTGCTGGCCGCTACTGTAGGCGGGGGCGTGTACGGCTGGCAGCGCCTGCGGGCGGGCCGCGCCCGCGCCGACCAGCAGCTACGCGCCCGGCTGGCGGCCGACCTGCACGATGAAGTGGGCAACCTGCTCACCCGCGTGACGCTGCGCGCCGAGCTGGCCCAGCAGGTCCCCGAGCCGGCTTTTCTCGACGAGCTGCTGACCGAAAGCCGGGCGGCCGCCGCCACCGTGCGGGACCTGATCTGGACGGTGGACGCCGCTGCCGACACGGCCGGGGCGCTGGCCGACCGCCTGCAGGATTTGCTGGCCCAGAGCGCCACCGCCGCCGGGCGGGCAGCGCACTTTACCCGCGGCCCCGAGCCGTTTCCGGCCGCCGCCACCCTGCGCCCCGACGTGCGCCAGCACGTGTACCTGATCGGCCGGGAGGCGCTGACCAACGCGCTCAAGCACGCCCCGGCCGGGGCGACCTTCTCACTCACGCTCCGCGTTGCTCCCGCCGAACTGGTGCTGGACGTGAAGCAGGACGGTGCGGCCCCGGTGGCCGCGCCCACCTCCCGGGCCGGACAGGGCCTGCGCAACCTGCACACCCGCGCCGGGCAGCTCGGCGGCACGCTCTCGGCCGGCCCCGACGTGGCGGTGGGGGCCGGCTGGCGGGTGCTGCTGCGCGTGCCCCGCCCCCTGCGGTGAGTTGTTTGAGTGAAGAGTTAAAAGGAGGCTTCACTCATACCTCTTCACTCAAAACTCCCTACAGTCGGCCCCGGGCGGCGCGGGCGAGCAGCTCGGCTTTGTTGGCCACGCGCAGCTTGTCGTAGAGGCGTACCACGTAGGTGCGCACCGTGGTCGGGCTTAGCTGCAGGTGCTCGGCTACCTGCTTCTCGGTGCGGCCGGCTACCAGGCCTTCCAGCACCTGCCGCTCCCGCTCCGAGAGCAGGTATTCTTCCTGCGAGGGCATGGGGGTGAAATATTCCAGCATCTTGCGCGCCACCGAGGGGCTCATCACGGCCCCGCCGGCGGCCACATCCAGCAGGGCCTGACGGTAGGCCGGTAGCGGGGTGGCACTTTTCACTACGAAGCCGCGCGCCCCCCGGCGCAGGGCCTGGTAGATGGTGTCGGCCGCGTCGTTGGAGGTTTGGACCAGCACCTGCAGCTCGGGAAACTGCACCAGCAGCGCGGGTAGCGCGTCGAGGCCGCTTTCACCGGGCAGGCTCAGATCCAGCAGCAGCAGCTGGGGGGACAGGCTCAGGGTCAGCTCGCGCCAAAGCGTTTCGATGCTGTCGGCCACGATAATGCAGTCGAACTCGGGACAGACGCACAGGTAGCGGTGCAGCAGCTCGCGGATGGTAGCGTCATCCTCGACGATGGCCAGGCGCAGCGGGCTGCTGGGGGCCGGGGGCAGGGCCGAGCCCAGGGGCGAGGCAGGGAGCGCGCTCATAGAAGGAAACCGGAAGGGGGGAATCGGAGAAAACACCAAAGCACAAAGGTGCGGCTCCTGCCCGTACCCGTCCGCATCGGCCGTGTCCCTATTTCTGAGGACACGACGGCCGGCGTGCTGCCGGGCCAGCGGGGCGGCGGGGGTAGCAACGTGGCCCCCTCGCGCCTGCTCGTTGAACAGCTCGCGTTCTGCCGACGCAAACCAGCCGCCGCAGTTCTATACGTTTCGTGCCGGAGTAACCTGCCCCGGGCAACGCCGCGCGGCCACCGCAACGCGAAGGATCCGGGAGGTCTCTGCCCCCATTGCTAACAGAGCCTGGTTGATGGCCGCGGGCGTGTTGGCCGTCGCCGGCTGGCACAACCAGCGGTGCGGCTTAACGCGTAACGCCGGGTCCGGCGCCAGCAGCGCATCCAACTGGGCTTCCACGGCCGGCGTGAGCAGCAGGGCCAGGCGCTGGTAGGTGGCCGCGTCGGTTTGCAGCAAGGCTTGGCTCACCAGCAAATCCAACACCGAGATGGCCGGCCGCAACAGGCGGTCTTAGTACAGTTTCTGACAGGCTGCTTGCAAGAGCAGGCGCTGCTGGTCGTGCTCCAGGGCCCGTTCCAGAAGCCAGGCTTCCAGGCGGGGCTGTCCAGGGGCTGCCACTTGCGGTAGCCCAAGTGCCGCAGCACCAGCTACAGGTGCTCGCTGCGGGTGGCGGCCCGCTCCCCATAGGTGGCCAGCGCATCCGGCGCAATGCCCAGCTGCTGGCCGAAAAGGGCGGCCACCGGAGGCGGCACTTGCTCGAACCAGTCCTCGAGCAAGTAACCCATCAGGCGCACCAGGCCCAACTGCACCGCGCAGCCCAGGCGGTTGCCGTCGGTAGCTGTCAGATGAAAGTGCAGGCACAGGTCGGTTTCGCTCAACGTGGCCGGCACCTGCTGGTAGCCCTGACGTTCGGGCGCGGTGAGAAAGGGTGAAATCATGCGGTGGGGCGTGGTTCAAAAAGCCACACCTTTCTGGCCGCTATGAGGGATTACAGTGGCTATGCCTGTCACAGCGGAGGCACGGATCTCTCGCTATGCTACCGCAGGAGCTTCGGAGACCAGAAGGTTGTAAGCTTCCCCGTCAAGTAGGCCAGTGAAAAGTAGAGGTCAGGCGGCTTGGCGGAACTCGGTTGGGGTCATAAAGTCGAGAGCCTGGTGGGGGCGCAGGTGGTTGTAGTCATACTGCCACAAGCGGCAGTGCTCGCGCACTTGCTGCAAGGTAGCGAAGAGGTAGCCGTTGAGCAGTTCGCGGCGAAATGAGCCGTTGAAGCGTTCCACGTAGGCGTTTTGCGTGGGGCTGGCGGGTTGAATCCAGTGCAGGATAATGCCCTGGGAGCCACACCAGTCCTGTAGGGCCTGGCTGATAAATTCCGGGCCATTATCGACACGCAGCTGCTCGGACGGGCCGTGGCGTTCGACCAAAGTCTGTAGCAAACGCACGACGCGGGCGGCCGGCAGCGAGAAATCGACCTCGATGCCCAGCACTTCCCGATTCCAGTCCTCCACCACGTTGAGCGTGCGAAAGCGCCGCCCATCGGTCAAGGCGTCGCTCATCAAGTCCATCGACCAGCACTGGTTCGCTGACTCGGGCACAGCCCGCGGCTGGCGGACGCGCTCGGGCAAGCGGCGTTTTTTGCGCCGCTGGCTCCGTTGCAGTCGCTGGGCCTGATAGAGCCGCCACAGCCGTTTGTGGTTCACCACCAAGCCGTCTTTGCGCAGCCGGTGATGGTATTTCCAGAAGCCCCATTCAACATGGCGCCCCGCCACCGCCAGCAGGGCCGCCACCACCACCGCGTCACTTGTCGGGCCATTGTCCTGCTCGCCCCGGCCCAGCGGCGTGTTGGGCCACGGCCCGCCGCTCGGCCGGGGCGACTACTTTTTTCGCAGAACCTCCTTGACCACTTGATTTTCCAGGCTCAAATCGGCCACCAGTTGCTTGAGCCGGCGATTTTCTTCTTCCAGAAGCTTGAGCCGTTGCAGCTCGGTCAGCTCCAGGCCCCCGTACTTGCTTTTCCACTGGTAAAACGTGGGCTCACTAATGCTGTGCTCGCGGCAGATCCGGACCACCGTTTGGCCCTGGCCTTGCTGGCGTAGGATGCCGATGATTTGGGCTTCACTAAAGCGACTCTTTTTCATGGGTAGCAGGAAAAGGATGGGAAAAGATACCCCCTTCCTCTACTTTTCACT
>NZ_JAHHZN010000040.1 GCF_018760735.1 Hymenobacter piscis | reverse complement strand
CACACATTAAAACTCCCTTTTCACACATTAAAACTCCCTTTTCACACATTAAAACTCCCTTTTAGATCTTCTTTTTGCTTCATAAACTTCTGTTATTTAAATAGTTATGAACGTTTTTTTTTCTCTACAAATAGAACAAAGCTTTACAAATACACCAATTGGTGTTCGCGCGAGGAAAAAAGCTTTTAAAGGTGTTCTATCAGAACGACAGACAAGAGAGAAGCAAAACAAACAAAGTCCTAGAAGCCAGTAATTTGCGAATATTCAAAAAATGGCATATAACTGAAAATCAATAACTTGTGTACTGTTTTAGACTTGGGAATACTGGTATAATCCGTGACTAGAATGGCTCAGTTATATGCCTGAAACCGCGAAAGGAAACCTTTTATAAGTCGTCGATAAAAGAAGGCCGGAAGAGATTGCCAAAGCCCTTATTGACGCTGTATAAGCCCTTTTCTCCCATTGATTAAAGCTGGAAAGGAAACCTTTTATAAGTGAAGTCAGCCTCTGAGCAGCTAGTAGGTGGCAGGGACGCATAGCGTCGGTACCTAGTAGCCGGCTGAAAATGCCACTGATCCCCCACCTTATCTGGAGGATTGTGGGAGCCAGAGGAAGAGTAGAAGGGGGAGCAATACGGCTTACCTAGGGGGCTCTCAAATGGGCAGATTTTCGTGTTAAGCAAACTGAGAATGGTGGTATTGACCCTCCTGTAAAAAGGTCCTTTTATTCAATCTACTCATACCAACATATGATCAGGCAGTGGGGAGCAAAGGCAGTGGGGGAGGCTTGTGACGCGCATAGAAGCCCACGATGCAACGATTAGATGGCCGGCCGGCCGGAACTACCTATGAGAGTATCGACGCGCTCAGAGGCCAGATTTGAGCATGAGAAGTGTAACCAAAATGCCGTTTGTGAGAGTGGTAGATCGAGTACATGAGGATTACTGCCTGTCGGAGATTAGAGGTAAAAAGGAGCAAGGTTTCAGGCACTCCTTGTAACTAATTGACTAAAGGAAATACACCTTACAAGATTAGAGCATGATTGCACAGGCAGCAGCAGAATCGTACCTTGAGGCGCAGTCCCGGGCCGTTCTGGAGGTTAAGCAAGAAGTGTTTTTGCTTTGCAAAAACCCCGGTCGGCCTCCGGCCTCCCTCTTCTTGCCCCTGTAGGGGGCCCTAGCCATTGCCCATTTTTTCTAGCCTATGTCAGTGCCAAGTACCAGCTCCGAACCCGCCAAAAAGCAACGGTCTCCCGGCCGGCCTAAAGCCGCATCTCCCCATGACGCGACCATTCAACTGCGGCTGGACCAGCGGCAACTGGCGCGGGTAACAGAGCAGGCCCAGCAAACGGGCCTGAGCCGGTCGGCCATCATCCGGGCGGCTCTCGATGGAGTGCAGGTGCTGCAGGCCGCACCCACGGCCGAGCAGCGGGAGCAGTACCGGCAACTGGTGAAGCTGGCCACCAATCTGAATCAGCTGGTGGTGCTGGCCCGGGTGGGCCAAGACGTGCAGGCGCAGGCCCGGGCCACGCTCGACCAGGTGCAGCAGTTGCTGGCCACCCTCCACCAGGTCGCGGTATGATTGGGAAGGTGAAAATCGGCAAGAGCTTCGCCGGCATCTGCCGCTACGTGCTGCAGGAGGACAAGCAAGCACAGGTGCTCGCTGCGGAGGGCGTGCGCACGGATAGTGCGGCGCATATGGCGCAGGATTTTGCCTTTCAGCAGTCCCAGCGCCCCGGGCTGGGCAACGCCGTGCTGCACGTGGCGCTGGCGCTGCCGGCCGAGGACGCGGCCGGGCGCAGCCGGGAGGAGGTGGCGGAACTCCTGCGCCAGATCGGGCGGGCCTACGTGGAGAAGATGGGGCTGGAGAATACGCAATGGTCGCTGACCGGGCACTTCGACAAGGGGCACCCACACGCGCACCTAGTGGCCAACCGGGTAGATAATGACGGGCAGACAATTCCGGACAACTTCATCGGCCAGGAAAGCCGGCGCGTGTGCAAGGAGCTGGAGCGGGAGCTGGGCCTGAGCGTGGCCGAGCAGCGCGGGCGGGAGCAAGCGCGGGAAGTCACGGAACCAACCCACCGCCAGGCAACGGCCAAAACGCCGAAAGCCGAGCGGGACGCCAACTGGCAGCGGGCCCGCCACGAGGTCGGCAATGCCCTGAAGCATACGGCCGCTTACTCGGGCAGCTGGGACGAGCTGCAGGCGAAGCTGACCCGGTACGGCGTGCAGGTACATCCCAGTGCCCACCAGAAGAAGGAGGGGCCGCAGGTGTACGGGGTCGTGTTCGAGAAAGACGGCCACCGCATCAAGGGCAGTGAGGTGGCCAAGGAATACAGCGCCAGCAAGCTGCAGCAGGGTTTTGCCCAGTACCAGGCGCAGTCCCCGGCCCTCACGCAGGATGTGGCCCAGGCCGCCCACGCGTACGAAGCGGGAGCCCTCAGGCAGCGCCAGCAGCAGGAGGCGGAACGGCTGAACCGCCTGTATCAGGAGCAAGCCGCCCGCCAAGCCCAGGCGCAAGAACAGGCCCGGCAGGCGCAGGCCCAGGAAGCCGCCCGTCAGGCCGCCCAGGCGCCGCGGCGAACACCGCTGCCGGACCGCAGCCGCGACGGTGGCATTGAGATGTAATTCTTTCCCTCTTTATCTTCTACTCCCTGCTTCCATGAATCCGCAAACAGACCTGTTCAGTGATATCAGCTCCATCCGTGATGGCGTCGACGCACTTCTCAAACGAGGCAAGCCAGTCAGCGTGGCCGACCTGCAGCAGCTGGTGGCTACGGTAGAAGCCAAAAGCCGGCCCTCTATCCATCTGAACACGGAGAAGGTGGCCACGGAGTTGGTGGCGAAGTTGGTGCCGCTGCTGCCCACGGCCACGACGTTGAACCAGGCGGGGCAGGACGCCTCCAAACGGATTGAGGGGGCAATCCAGGCGGGTACAGTGGCCAGTTTGCAGCAAGTGCAGTACATGGTGCAGCAGCTGGTGACCAGCCTGCAAGAGAATACCCGGCAGACGACGGCGGCCGTGGCCGAGCAGCGGGCCGTGGTGGCTTCCTATCCGCGCTCCATCCCGGTGAGTTTTACGAGCAGCTGGCGCTGGCCCGCAGGCATCTTTGGCCTCGGGGTGGTGCTCACGCTGCTGATTTCCTGGGTGGGCGGGGCTTTTCGCGGGGTCGAGCAGGCGAAGTATGATCAGTTATTGCGCACGGCGACGGCCATTCAGCAGGAGCGGAATCTGTATCGGGACCAGATTAAGTTCTTCCGTCAGGATATGAGTAAGGGCAAGAATGCGCGCGAGACTACTAAGCTAACGAAGCAATACTTTCCACCCATCGGAGCAGACGCTGATGCTGCCAAGTAAGAAGTTAGGGTGTACCAGCACCCACCTAAAGCCCCCCGGTTGTTCCACCAGCCGGGGGCTTTATGATATATTATTAGCTATCCAGTTACGCACCACTAGTCTTTCACAGTAATCTAGTGAGTGCTAAAAATCGGCATCGCCGAAAGCACAGTTCAATATGAACTGAAATTTCTAAGTTGTTTAGAAAAGCTAAAATAGTTAGAGGCGAGCGTAGCTGATCTAATAGCTTGTTTTAAGTATCTAGGAGCCTCTCTAAGCGACTTTGGTGTATTTAAGCTAGGGGAACTGCTTTTTTTGCTGAAAATCGACTGTGGGCCAAATTTTACCCGTATATTTGTCGAGTGAACTATTCTCGTCCCTGAGAATATTATACAAAAAGGCCCAGCTAGTTCCCGCTAGCTAGGCCTCAATGACAAGTTTTGTTCAAAAAAGAAAGGAGGTGAACATGTAGAGTGAACTCAGACACTGCCCCAGAAGGCTACCGTTACATTTACGTGCGAAGTATTATGAAAAACGGTGTGCGCATTTACCCGAAGAGAGCGAAAGCTTTTCGGATACTAGTTCCAAACTAGTTTAGTCTCAACTGCTGAAAAGTAGTTGCGAGACGACGTTCAACCTGTAAGAACATTCTTGTCATTCTCGAACAGCCAGTGAGCATTGCTTGCTGGCTGTTTTGTTATGTGAAAAACGAAGCTTTTTGTTCGATTTATCGCAAGCTACAGAGGGTAAATTCTTTGAATTTATCCCTTTAGTCGGTATTAATTTCCGTTTGCAAAAGTAACACCTTTTGATAAAGGTCAAAGAAAGTGTCGTAATATATTTATTAGTAACAAATATATTTTACTAGTAAGTTGTTGATAGTCAATATTATAGGGCTTGGCTTAGTGATTTGTCCTAATTGTTATTTCTTGCCTATTTGTTAGCTGATTTTGATAAGGGGTGCAAAGGTACGTAAAATGCTATCTTAGCAAGCAAGGGCAGCAGACGCTAGGTGTCTGTTTAGCTTCGTCGTTAGAAAGACAGTGTCTTACATTTGCCACATCAGCCTTTACAGGTGTGTGGGGCTGACAGGGGTAGGTAGCCCTGCCTTTCTACACCTATTGCATCATAAGAGGAGGCTGATAAGGCTTCCTCTTTTTCATGATAGGGTATAGCCACCCAGTGGTTGTAGGGCCATTTTTACACAAATCCCCTACGCCGACATTGTGAAGCCGATGTAGGGGATTCGTTTGTGAATCGATCATTATTTGCCAGGCCTGTGTCTGTGAGGTTTTAAATCCGGATGCTTCGGCTGAGATTCCGGGGTGACTCTTCTTCTTCTGTCGGGAGTACCGTCTGGCTTATTCGGCTTGGGACCAGGTTTGATGGACATGGCGAGCAGGGATTATTGTGAGTAGAGAAACCGTTTCCCCTATAGAGGTAAAGATAAGGTTTTTAGCTACGTATAAAAGCATTTTTTTAGCAAACTAAAAATAGTGGCAATTTACGCTCTGTGAATGGAAAAGTACCACGCCGGCCGCGGCCCGCGCGTGGAGGCCAGAATAGGCACTATTCCGAGGTGGGGATTATAACCACGATTATGTTAAGGGACAAAATCGGGACGGTGGCCGCACTTTTTCCGCTCCCCCCACTGCCCCTAAAATTCTATTTCATCTACTAGGATTCAATGTTATTCTAGCCACACGTAGAACCGCCATTTTCCCAACCATTTTAGAGTCTTCCAATGGGGCTTTTTCTGCGGTTCAACTAGGGGAAGATTGCTTCGGCTTTCCTCGGTTAGGTGCAGCCGAAGCAATGGTACAGGAAGACTGAATTCCGATAGATACTGAGGGGCGTGGTTGGAGATTCCCCGGGACTGATCTACAAACTTGTGCGCAAATGCTGCCAAAGTCTGCAAGTTTTTTCCCTGAACTCTGACTTCGGCCGCGAGAGGGGACTATTTACAATGGAAGACCCAATTACCGGAGCAGTCCAAAGAAAACCCGAAAGGGAGGACTGACCCGGCGATATATAAGGGAAATCACATTGTTCAATGAAACGTACAACCCTTAATGACTTACTATTCAAAGCAGTAGTACCCATCGTATTGGCCTTTGCGCCCAATGCCTGCTCTAAACCGGAGCCCAAGCCCACCATCATCGTTGCGCCCGCACCGGTCGTTGTTGCGCCGTCCTCATCCTCCGTCGCCATTACCGCATCGGCTGTACACATTACGCCGGAGGGGGAAATTTTCATTACGGCCGCCAAGGTTATTGTTACTCCTGCACCCGTTCCGGCGCAGGAAAATATCCCGCCCGTCCATCGTCGTGAGAAAAAGCGTCGCCCATCCAAGCGCAGACGTGTAGCCACTAGTGCCACTGCACCAGCACCTGCAGTCGTACCTACTCCTGCACCACCTGCTGCGTCACCAGCGGTACCCTGCAACTGTCCTTGCTAAAGTATGCCCGCACTGAGGTCCAGCCTCGGTGCGGGCATACGCTCAGGCGATTTAAGCTTCTTCAGTACTTAGATGAGGTCCCAGGTAACGGTCCCCGTTGAAATGGATCATGTGCGTAGGCGCTTCAGCAACCCATACTTCCGTTTCCCAGGAAATATCGGCCAGATATTTACCCATCGTTTTCCGGTCGGGAAAGGCCGTGACGTACACTAAGCCAGCTGTACTGGCAGCAAAAAGTTTGCTGAGCTCGCCGTGGCGTTTGCCATCTACTGGGCCGTGGCTCGTAACGGATTCGATGAGCAGCAGCCAATTCCGCGCCGCGTCATAGAGCACTACATCAGGCATTTGGCCGTGTGCATCTACCTCAACGCCCAATGCGGCCAGTTGCTTACGTTGGAAGTAGCCGTCCTTGGAAGCGGTATCACCAACGTAAATGACCTCCGCATTGGGAGCAAAGCGCGGCCCGAATTCGTGGATGATATCGTAGATGAGCTGGCTGTGCTTGCCGGCGCTGAGTTTGATTTCGGTACCAGGCGCTACCTGCAGGGGAATCAGTTCCATGTCGCGCGCCTTAGCGTATTGCGCAGTAAGGGTTGGACGGGTGGCCAGGTACTCCGTGAGCACTGATTCCCACTCTGGGGTGCCGTAAGTGAGCAATACATTGTGAAGCTCGGAGGGCACCTGGTAACAGGCCGCAGGGGAGTTTACCGGCCGATTGGGTTTATCCGGATTATACAGCACAATACCTGCCTCGCGGAACTGATGCAGCGTTTGCCGCCGAAACGTCTCACGTGAATTCGGCGCGTACGTGGTTCCGTAAAAATCTCGGCACCAATCCATTATGGGGGTTACGCCAATCTGTGGCCGTTCTAACTGCTGCCATGAACCTTCGGGTTTCAGATCAAGCAGCGCCAGCAGAGTGAGCGCAGAACGGTCGTTAAGTTGGGCCCGGGGCATTCCCAGAGCTTGTAAGATGGCTAGGCTTTCAGTGATTTTATCCGAAACCGGCATGAGGGTAATTAATGAAGGATTACACGTGAATTAATACCTGGTTGACGATGGCGTCAGTCGCATCCTGCCCCTGTCCAAGTACTTGCCGACCGATTTCCTCGATGGTGGCCAATGGGGGCATGGGCAACGCGCGTGCCTCGGTAGCACTCACCTGGGTGTTACCGTTGAAGATGCGGAAGAAGGCATCGTAGATGTTGCTGTTGAGCAAGGCGGAAAGGCCTGCCGTCTGCACATCGGTCAATTCCCCTGCTTTGGAGTAGAGGTAATTGAGCTTGTTCTCCAAGCCTATCGATGCGTACTGCCGCCAATCAGCGGCGAAATAAGGTGCTGCAATAAGACGGTGCTTATCATCCTTGGCGCTGAATCGACGCAGCAGTACGTAGTTGCGATTCGGCAAGAGGCCAAGTTTACGGCCTGCACCCAGGGATACATATTGTTGACGGCCACGACTGTTTGGCCAGTTGATTTGCCCTCGTCGCACGTGGTCAATCCAGAGCAATGGGACGTGTTCCGAACTGGCCGTTTCGCTTAGGTGCGCTGTGGTGCGAAAAGCTACAACGGGGCCGGTGGATACCTCCACGCCAAAATCATGGAGGCGGTGTCGCCAGGTTTTGAAATTACTGATGAGTACCCGCTCAGCTTCGGTTGTGGGCAGAAACAATACCTTTTCCCGGCTACCCAAATCCACGATCTCGTCCAGGTGGCCATTGAGTTTTTCGGCTCCAGCGAGGTCATGCGCACCAGTAGAAGATGCCACCGTAACGGCATAGTTCGGCAGCGGTCCTTGTTTGAAACGGGTTGCCTTAAAGATGATATTCTCCTGGAGAACAGCATCTTTTTTGAACGCTTTGTCACGAGCGTGGAACAGGTGGAAATAGTCCAGCCGGAGGTAATCATAGAGGAAGGCACGAAACCGCTCGTAGTAAAAGCCAGAGCAGAAACTGCGGGGAATGATAAAGATGAGTTCTCCACCTGGCTTGGTGAGCAAGGTGGCCAGCACCACGAATAGCGAGTAAATGTTAGGCTGATCGAGTTGACGCTGGCGTGCTAAGTTGTTTCTCGGGTCAGCGGCGTTAAGCTTGAAATAAGGCGGATTGGAAATGACCAGGTCATACCGCGGGGTAACATCGGCTAAGGGAAACTGCCATAACTCGCTGTGAGATACAATGAAGTCCTCCAGAATGAGCTGACTGTGCAGGACAACGTGGCGCTCGTGTAACCACTGCTTTAAGTGGTCGAGTACGGCCTGTGCATATGGGACAACACCTGCGTCCACGTCGTAGGCGTCAAGGTGAATGGTGGCCAGCTGGCCACCAGTGGCCACCAAATGCTCAACTAAAGCACAGGCCAATACGCCTGTGCCAAAACCAGGGTCAAGGAGACGTGCTTCGGAACCAGCGAAGGTGCTGAGACTCGCCAAGTAGCTACCGATTTCGCCAGGAGTAAAATACTGGCCAAATGCTTTTTTATGGGCTTCCGACTCAATCGCCGCGTATTCAGCAGCTAAGCGAACGGCGTAGGCAGTGGGCAGCTCCTGAGCGGAGGGAGGACTGACCGAAACGTGCACCAGGGGCGCAATGGTAACTTCTTCTGTCATGATGCAAAGCTACCAAGCCGAGGGGGGGCTTCTTCCCCACTGCCTCCAATTACTACTCCTTAGACTGGTATTGAAACTGGTATAGCCGGAACGAAATCGTCGAACACCTGGTAGCTGATGATGTGGTAACGGCGCGAGTAAGCCCGCAAATGCACGGCAATAATTCGCTCCCTAGTGGCCCGATCAGAGCCAGGGGTGTATTCTATCACCAACATGCGCTTTTCTGCCTCCTGAGCCATCAGAAAATGGCATGGAATGGCCTGTTGTTCGGCTTCCGTAAGGTGCACCGCATTTTCCGGCTTCAACACGACGAGTTCGAGATAAATCTTGTGTCGCATTGATAGGACTAAGCGGTTTTCGAAGTTTTTGGCGCAACAAGGCCGAGACGTACGAGCAGTAAGCCCCCTGGATTGCGGGAGGCTTTGACCTTACCTGTTTTCAAGTCGTGGTTGTAACGGTTGACGTCCGCGACGTGGGCCGCGCTGCTCAGGATGGTTTGCCGGTGCTTTACATCGGTGATGCGTAGTTCATCCAGGATGCGGGCAGCGTTATCGTAGTGGCTTTGTTGAACGCCCGGCAAAGTTGGAGTGGTAGCTACAATGTCAACTGGGATAGGCGTTGTCAGAGCTTGCAGCTTAACATTGAAAGTGATGTATTCATAAGTTCTGCCCACTTTTTCAAGCGTGTAATCAACGTGCAACTCGGTATGCTCATTGATTTGCTTGATGCTTCTATCAAGAACATTTACTCGAAAGTCCTTAAATGACTTGAGTTTTTCTTTATCTAAGCCCTTGTCATTAAGAAGATTAAGCATTGACTTAAACTCCCGAATACTATACTTTTTTGTCTTGCCCAGGTCTTTCCATTGGGAGCAGAGAGGGTAAATGCGCTTGGCATACTTGCTGGTGAGGCGAAGTGCAGCAGAGAGACCGAAGCTGCTAAAGTTGTCTTTGAGGTGAAATAGATGAGGTAGAATATGCCTGGTAAGCTCAAATTCAATAATGCCGGTACCTGTCAGATACTTAATGCGCTGAAACATGGAAAGCTGTTCAGGGTATTTCCCATTAGTTATTGAGAATACCCGCGACATCATTCCCTCAGTAGCCTGCCATAGGTAAGGAAAGTCATATTTTTTGCCAGTTAGCGCAGATAACTCTTTGATATTTAGCTGATAGACTAGTGAATCTTGATTCTTCCTGAGCTTAGATAGCATGAAGAAGAACAAGTCCAATTGTAGCTCAGTGTATTCAAAGCGTGCATTGGTTAATGCATTGCTATGACGTATCTCCAAATCGGTTGTAAGGGGTTGATTCATAAGGCGAATATATGATAAAAGGAGTCATCAAAAGGGAGGTCTCTTTAATTGGCTCCCTTTCCACACATTAAAACTCCCCTTTCCACACATTAAAACTCCCTTTTCACACATTAAAACTCCCTTTTCACACATTAAAACTCCCTTTTCACACATTAAAACTCCCTTTTAGATCTTCTTTTTGCTTCATAAACTTCTGTTATTTAAATAGTTATGAACGTTTTTTTTTCTCTA
>NZ_JAHHZN010000039.1 GCF_018760735.1 Hymenobacter piscis | reverse complement strand
TTAACGAATCAAAGGTTTGGTTTAGTGCTTGTATTTATTTGTAAATCAATTAGTTGTGAGCCCTACAAATAGAACAAATAGCTCAAATAACACAAATTGTGATTCGCGCGAGGAAAAAGGCTTTTAGAACTTGGTGATGGGCGATGCGGCGCAGCCCAAACAAAAACAGCAAAGTCGTAGAAGCCAGTAATTTGCGAATATTAAGTAAATTATATGTAATTGGTAATCAATGGTATCTGTTAGCATAAATCCCCAATTCGGTGCCAGCTTTGTACTGAAAAATGCCCCTTTAGACAGCCATTTTCCTGGTATTTGTACCTTCCTGGCCGTATTGCTACCCGAATACACTACCGAGCTTCTATGGCTACTTTTTTTCACTGGTTATTCGTCCTGCTTGGAGCTCTCTTATTCGGTTTTATCACGCAGCTCGCAGCCAGCAAACTGGAACGAGCACTACCCGCTGTATCTCGCGGCCTGTACCGAGCCATTGGCTTACGGGAGCCCCCAGACGAGCCGTTTGATTCTTTTGGCCGGTTTGTCGGGTTGTTCCTGCTCGCTGGTATCGCCTCCACCTGGTTAGGCGGGCTGGCCACGCTGCTGCTGCTGGCCTGGTTGGGCTGGAACCTCTACCGCAGCGTTTCCAGCCCCCAGAATGCCGCGCAGGCCGCAGGCGGGAACCAGCCGCTGAATTTCGTGCTGCGCACCACCAGCGGCCCCGTTGTGCGTTTAGGGAACCCGTTCCGGGGCACCTTCATTGCCGGCGGCGCGGGCAGTGGCAAAAGCAAGTCGATTATTGAGCCCATCCTGCAGCAAGCGGGCGCGGCCGGCCTAACGGGCGTCGTCTATGACTTCAAGTTTCCCACGCTGGCCGAGGAAGTAGCCGGCAGCTACGCCGGAGGGGCCGTAACGCCCTACTTCGTCAACTTCACCGACCTGAGCCGCAGCCACCGAGTAAACCCGCTCGCCCCGCAGCTGCTGGCCACCGCCAGCTTTGCCCGCGAGGCCGCGGCCACTATCATCACCAACCTCGACGCCAAAGCCGCCCAGCAGCGCAATTTCTGGATTCAGTCGGGCGAGGTGCTGCTGGCCGGCTGCATCTGGTACTTGCGCCGCAACCACCCCGAGCAGTGCAGCTTGCCGGCCGCCGTGAGCATGATTCTCGAGGCCGACGCGCCGCAGTTGCTGGCCACCCTGCAGCAGGACGAGGAAGTGCGCGGCCTCATTGCCTCGATTGCCAGCGCCAGCAAATCGGAAAACACGCTAGCCGGGGTATTCTCGACCATTCAGAATTACCTAGCCGTGCTCAACACGCCGGAGATTTTTTGGGTGATGAGCGGCGACCAGGTGCCGCTCGACCTGAACCACGCGCAGACGCCGGGCGTCCTGGTGGTGGGCAACGACCCGGCCCTGAGCACGACCTTTTCCCCGCTCATTTCCCTCATCGTGGCCACAGCCATCAAGCGCCTGAACCAGCAGGGCCGCTTGCCGAGCCTAGTGCTGCTCGACGAAGCGCCGACCCTCTTTATTCCCAACTTCGCCCAGCTGCCGGCCACCGCCCGCAGCAACAAAGTGGCCACCGTGTACGCCGTGCAGGACGTGGCCCAGATGGAGGCGCTGACAAGTCGGCAGGAATCGGAGATGATTCTGGCCAACCTCGGCAACCAGTTTTGGGGCCGCACCACCAACACGGCCACGGCCGAGCGGGTGAGCAAAATGTTCGGGAAGGTGGACAAGGAATATCGCTCCACGACGTCGGGCAAAAGCAAGAGCGACCCCCTGAACATTTTCAAGCCGAGCACCCGGACCACGAGCACCAGCAAGTCGGTGAGCATCCAGCAACGCGACAAGTTGGAGGCCCAGCAGGTGATGCGCTTCGACGTGGGCGAGTTCGCGGGCCTAGTGGTGGAGAGCCGCCGCCCGGAGTTCCGCGCCACCTTCCGAGCCGAGCCCAGCAAGGCCGTAAAAATTGCCCCGTTCCAGGAAGCCAGCCCGGCCGAGGTCGCCCAAAATTTCGGAACCATCAAAGCCCAGGTGCGGGCCATCGTAAGCGGTCCGGCCAGTCCCAGCCAGGAGCCCGAGCAGCCGGTACTGGCCAGCTCAGCGACAACCCCAGCACCAAGCCACCCAACCAACGACGAGGACGAAGGACCGCTAGCTGGCCTGTAGGGTAGACCAGAATCGGGAACAGGAAGGTAGTACATTTTGGAGAACCGGGCAGCGGCTGGCCGATTCCTGAGCACTGACCAAACCTATCCTTTCGACTTGGGAGCAACCAGGGAAGAGCCGCTAGGTAACTCCTAAAAGCTAAGCTGAGGACAGGCCAGGAAGCAGGGGCAGCCGGGAGGCAGTACCAGGTGCGGAGCGGCTTTTCTTCCCTCTTGTTCTGCTAGCCTAGTCAACCGGAACCGGGAAAGGCAACCCCTTAACGGCGCGGACGTACCCCTACCATCGTCGTTCTGGAACAGAAGCGAGCAGGAACGCTATTCGCTGCACTTCATAGCGTTCCGCTCTATGTTAGGTAGTTGATAATCAAACAAAAGGGAAAATATAATGAACTCATAACGAGTACATGCGTATGCAAGCTACTGATTATCAATACTAATTTGAGTTCAAACGCGAGTTCATGGATAAAACAATACGGGCCGAGGCCGCCGCTTACGAAGGCTTCCGGCAACTGGCCAAGGAGTACGAGCTGAGCAACCCCGAGCTGCTGGCCGCGATGGTGCAGTACTTCCGGGTGACCAAGGCCGACCCGCGCCAGCCTACCGGCCCGGACCTGACCACGAGCCTAGCCAAGCTCACGGCCAAGCTCGACCAATTGGATAAGCGTACCATTGGATTTATCCGGGAGCAGGAGAAGGCCTATCTAAAGCCCATTCTGACCGACGTGCAGGCCCTGCACCAGTGGGCCACCGGCCCGAATGACTTGACCGAGCCCCAGCTGACGGACGTGGAGCAGTGGCTAACGGCGGTGGTTCGCAAGGGCTTCAAGCCGGAGTACCGGCACCCGAACCTGCTGAGCAGTGCCGCCCCCAGCTACGCCGCCCTGGCGGAGTTGGCCCCGCTGCGCAAGGTGCTCACGACCGTACTCGGGCGGGAACTGAACCCGGCCCAGTTCATTCCGCGAGCCTCCACGCCGACGCCAGCCCCCGCTACCCCACCGCCCCCTGCTTCCACCAATCCGCCCGCCTGATGGTTGCCAAAATTCCGAGTTCCGGCAAAGGCCTGTCCCAGCGCACCGGCAGCTGCGCGGGCCTAGTGGAGTATCTAGAGAAGGAGGTACAAGGGCAGTGGTTCAGCCTCGACCGGGAGGACGTGCCCGCCGCCGAGGTGGTGGCCACGCTCGACCGCAACAAGCGCAACCTGAACCGCGACGCCGACAAATACTACCAAGTGATACTTGCCCCGAGCCAAGCGGAGCTGCGCCACATTGGCAGCTCCCTGGAGAAGCTACAAGACTACACCCGGGCGGCGATGGAGCAGTACGCTTCCAATTTTGGGAAAGGTATTGAGGGCCGCGACTTGGTGTACTTCGCCAAAGTGGAGCACGAGCGCACCACCGGCCCCCAGGACCGGGCGGTGCAAGTGGGCGAGGTGAAGCGGGGCCAGACCAAGGAAGGGGAGCAGACGCACATTCACGTCCTGGTCAGCCGCACCGAGAACCTAGCCCGCTACACCGAGCGCAAGCAGGCCGGCGAGCTGGACCGGAAAAACCCCTACCACCTGAGCCCGCTGACTAACCACAAGGACACGAGGCGCGGGGTAGTGGTGGGCGGCTTCGAGCGCAAGCAATACTCGGAGCGGGTAGAACAGGCCTTTGACCAGGCGTTCGGCTACGAGCGGCCCCTGAGCGAGACGTTCCGCTACGCCCACACGATGCAGCACGGCACCCCGGAGGAATGCGCGGCGCTGCGCGGCCAGGCCCTGCGCGAGCAGCAGCAACGCCAGGCACTGCAGCAGGCCGCCGAGCAGCGGCAGCCGCAGCAGGCCGTGGCCGAGCAGCGCGCCGTGGCCCCGGTACCCGCGCCGGAGCAAGCCGTTACCCCTACCGTCGAGCGTCCGGCCCCCCAGATAAAGCGCAGCCGGGGACTTGGTATGTAACGCCCCCGCCAGTTGCCGATGCCTATATTTGCGGCCTATTGTTCCGCACACCTATTGCCCTTGGAGAGCTTGGCTAACCGCCAGGCTTTTCTTGTAAAATAGCCTCCTAAAAAGCCCCTTTATACCGGCAAAAAGGGGCTTTTTTGCGTATAGTAGGGAATGACAGGCACTCAAAAAAGACAGCTTCAACGGCAGTTTTGCCGCCATACTCGTCCGCTGAAAACCTTCCGAGGCGACCCCACCCGGCCAGCCTACACCCTGTACAGCTGGTGGGACTATCCGACCTACTTAGCGGGCATGAACGAGCTGGACGAGTTGCTGGAACAGTGGCCCAACAACCAAGCGCGCACGGTGGCGCTGCTGGGCGTGCAGCGGGCTTTCTACGAGAACGGGGCACCCCATTGGGAACAAGAGGCGGTATGGGCGGAGAACCGGGAAAACGTCCACGCGCACATGCTGGACTGGCGCCGCATGATGCGCCGGGTAGAGCCCGGCCGAGCCGCCCGCTTCGCGGAGCACCAAGCACTGGCCGAGGCCGCGCTAGCCGAGCGCCAGCGCCGCAAGCAAGGCCCGCCGACCGGCAAGGGGCCGCACCGCTCCCCCCAGGCTCCCCGGCAGCCGAAGGCCCTGAACTTCGCCCCCGCGCAGCCCCGGCCCCACAACCGACCCGCCATGCGCCCCCGCTACACGGCCGCGCAGCTGCGGCGCGACCCGCAGGCCTACCAGGCATCCGTGCAGGAGCTGGACGCGCTGCTGCAGCGTTGGCCCTACAAGCGGAACCGGATTCTCTACCTGCTGACCGTGCACGAGGCGCTGGCCCAGCGCGACGACCCAGCGGCCGACCCGCCGCACCTCACCGGCCACGAGCAGGCCGAGCGCGAGGCCCGCAGCTGGTTGGCGTGCCGGAGGCTGTACAGTAGATAGGCCCTGCTTAGCGTTGTTTTCCGTTCCTAGTCTAGTACGCCCCTTGCTTCCCGCCTTAGCAGGTCCAGCAGCTGCGCCGAGTCGGCAGTTTTCCCCTATTTGTTTACCGATGGATACAACGGAACGATTTGGTCCGGCCGAGCAGACCCCGGCCCAGCGCCAGGCGCTACTCGATGAAGTGGAAGCCCTGAAAGCCGCCCAGGGCTTGCCCCCGCTGAGCCCGTTCGGCCAGCGGCTGTACCGGCGCTACGTGGCCGGGGAGTTGAGCTTGGCCGAGTGCAGCGCGGAGCTGCGCCGGTACTACGACCGGGCGTAGGGCTTAGCGTGTACATCCGCCCCGTTGGAAGAAGGCCCAAAGCGGAAAAATACCACGGCCAGGCGGCGGGGCCGTAGGGCAAAAAACCGCACCGATTCCAAGAGTGGTCCGAGAACCGTTTTTATGTTAATCAACTTTTCCCAGGAACCAGAGAGGAAAAGCATCTACCCCAACTACCCCTAAAATCCAGTTTTATTAGTCTGAAGAAGTGATGATGGGGATTTGAAATAGTGACAGGTATTCTACCTTTAGCACATGAATTTCTCCTTCGGTCTTCCTGATACTCATCCTATTCGCCAAGCACTTGCCCAACTTAATGGGTCACAATTCTACCGGTGTGCTTTGCAGGTTAATCCTTTCGCCTATACCAAGGAAAATGGAAAGGCAAATGACTATGAGACAGAGGAAGAGTATAATACTGCATTTGTATCTGCTTTGCAGGAGGCTAATATTGATGTCATAGCTATCACTGATCATTGGCGAGCACGAACAGGAGCAGGTTTACAGGAAGCGGCTAAAGCTGCTGGTATTACCGTGTTCCCAGGATTTGAGGCGGCAACTAACCTTGGACATCATGTACTCTGTATTTTCAATCCAGGAACAGATTTGTCTCGATTGGATCTACTGGCCGGCGAGTTACGTGGTATCACAGGGCCGGTACCTAATGGTGACAATGGAGACGGTGTAAAGACGATGGACGATTTAGTCCATAAAGTGCAGACAGAATGGGATGGTATCTGTATTGCTGCCCATGTGACACTTGCTAACGGCATCTTATGGGATGGTGGAGAGCGTAGCAGTAAACCGTGGAAATGCGACAAGCTTTATGCAGCTGCTATCCCAGGCGGCATTGCAGATCTACTTCCAGGAAAGTTAGATATAGCTCAAAATGGCCAGGCGGACTATCACAGAAAGCGATTAATGGCATTGATTAATGCAGGCGATATCAATGGCCCTGAGCAGGTAAGCAAAGCCGGCGCATCTAGTAATATAAAGCTGGCTGAACTGACAGTCGAAGGTTTACGGCAAGCCTTTCTGGACCCTACACCACGCATCCGCCTCGATAGCGAAACGGCCCCTGATGGCCATATGGAAATACTTGGTGCGGCCTGGGAAGGAGGCTTACTTGACGGTTTGAGGCTTCACTTCAATACTAACTTAAATGTCCTTATTGGAGGAAGAGGCACAGGTAAGTCCTCTATCCTAGAAACATTGCGTTATGCATTTGACTCGCCCGTAGCAGGGTTAGAAGCTCGCCGTAACCACGATAGCCTTGTAAAAGCGATGTTGCGGAATGGTGGAAAAATTTCAGTGGCGGTGCTGCGCCATACGCCTGCACCAGTGGCATACCTTATTGAACGTGCCTACCCCGGACCGGCGCAAGTGCGTGATGAAAACGGCGACGTGCTGGACGTGAAGCCAATAGATGTGCTGCGACAGCTTCCGGAAATTTATGGTCAACACGAAATCGCTGAATTAGCCAAAGACCCTACACACCTAACTACGCTGCTGAAACCCTTTTTGCCTGCTCGGGCAGCCGCTACTGCTATTCAGAAAGAAACTCTGCAAAAAGAATTAGGTGAAACACGTCAGCGCTTGCTAGCTCTAGAAAATGAAATAGCAGTTAATGACGAGCGGTTATCCCGCTTACCAGCTCTAAACTTGCGCTTGGCCGAATATGAAAAAGCGGGTCTGCCATCTAAACTAGATGCCAATACACGCTGGCAACGGGAGGGTACATTGTTCCAAATTGGCCGCACACGACTCAAGCCTGTACAGGAGGCACTAGAGGTGTTGCGGGGAGCTTATCCACTTGACCATGATGGATTAACTCCTGCTGCACTTGCAGGCCTTCCTAATGCCGAACTTTTAGCTAAAATAGGTGAGTCACTTCAAAATGTAGAGGCCATCCTTCAGCGCACAACTACTGATTTGGAGTCTGTGTTGACCGCGACTCGTGCACAGATAGACGAAGTACAGAGGACATGGAAGCCTCTGCGTACAGCTGCTGATGAAGAATTGCAAGCTCAACTCCGTGCCTTGCAGGCTGACAAAATAGATGGTTCTGAATACCTGCAGCTAGCTAAGGACATTGACCAGCTTCAACATATTGAGAAGCAGCAAACCGTGCAACAGGCTGAATTGGAAGGCCTACGTCAGCGTAGACGCAACTTACTAACTGAGTATCAGGGGTTGTTAGGTGATGAGCAGCGCGACTTAGTACGCACGGCAAGTCAGGTTACAAGCAAACTCGGGAACCGAGTTAGAGTGCGAGTAACGCACCTTACGCCCCGTAGTGAATTGGTGAAATTGGTTCGGGATGCTATGGCAGCTAATAACCAAGGTGGACAGAAGTACAATGTAATCTTAGATGCCCTGCATAATAAAGCTGACCTTTCATTGGTAGGACTAGCTGAGGCTTGTCGCCGGAGCGAGATAACGATACTACGACAGGATTATGGGCTGACTGCTGGGCAAGCAGAGCAATTGGCTGGCATCGGTGGAGATGCTTGTATGCGATTGGAAGAATTAGACCTTCCATCCTCTACTGACTTAGAATTAAACGTGGCAGAAGTTGGTGCATCTGAATCAGTATGGCGTCCTCTGGCTGAGCTGTCGGTAGGGCAAAGAGCAACTGCTGTATTGCGGCTTCTGCTACTGGATTCAGCTGTCCCACTGATGATCGACCAGCCTGAGGATGATCTTGATAACCGCTTCATTGCTGATGATATCGTTCCTATCATCAAAGATCAGAAGCAAAAGCGTCAGTTTCTGTTTGCCACTCACAATGCTAACGTACCAGTATTGGGAGACGCAGACTTAATTGTTGGGCTAGCATACGAGCACGACCACATTCGAATTGGCACTAGTGGTGCTTTGGAGACACCGCCCGTCCATCAATTAGTTGAGAAGGTGCTTGAAGGAGGTAAGGAAGCTTTTGCTCGACGTCGCGCTAAGTATAATTTCTAGTCATTATTTCTATCAGATAATATGACCAAAACAGAGCTAGCCGCCCAGGGAGCCCCCGGCCACGACCCGCGCACCGGCCACTTGCGCCCGGTCATCGAGTATCTGCTAGCTCAGGGCAACCGCCCGGCCCAGTGGTGGCACGATGACGGGTGGCGGTCCGACCCGGGGGGCGAGTTGCACTACGCCTTTACCGACCCCATCGACGCGGCCCAGCTGCGCGAGCACTTTGCCTTCCCGGCCTCTATCGTGCTCGATGAAGCCGGCACCATCCGGGACGGAGTGAACCGGGTAGATATTTACCACCAGCAGCCCCCGACGCCGTTCAGCTTTGAGCAACCGTAGTAATTGTAAAACGCAAAAGCATCTTACTATCAGTAAGATGCTTTTGCGTTTTACGCCATGCTAGCGGATAAAACCTATCCTTTAGACACCCAATAGGATGCTGTCAGCAAGAGCAAGAACCCTAGCTAGTTCACCCGGATATTCCGCCTCAGGGCATAAATGAGCCTGTTTGGCCAGCTCGCTTAGTTCTACGTGCCGAGGCTCCGCCGCATCGTAAGGAGGCAAAGTCATGTGTTTGAACACGTCGCCTAGTTGGATGGAGATATAATGGCTTTCTATGTACTCTTTCACACAAGGAGCATTGAGTAGGCCACACAGGAAATAGGCGGGCGCTTCCTCGTAGAAATCAGCGAAAAATAGCTTGTGGTCAGGTATAAACGGTTTGTTTCCTTGTAGTGGAACAGGTGCCGAAGTCACCACAGCAGCCCCAAACTTTCCTTGCTCAGCCCACACCACTTTGTAAGGCGCAAACGTGTAATTGCCTACCGTGTAAATGGCATAGAAGGGGGCATTCTTCATTCGGAGCCGGTAAGTAGAGCGCCGTTCAAGCGTTGCCTGATAGGTTTCAAAGTACCGGAGCGTGAGAGGCAAAGTACCCTCTACTAAGTCGGCAGCTGCCTCATAATTTCGGCGTAGAATGCCTGTATTTGGCACAAATACAAACCATTCGTGCTCACGAGTGAGGCGGCAAGGGGCAATGTCAGAGGCTCCTTTAAGGAGGGGATACAGCAAATCAGGTTCAACCCAAAACCGACGTTTAGGGCCAAGGTCGGTTTTGCCTGCTTCCGGCCGGGTTTCGATTTGGACGCGATTCAGCCCAGCATTTTCGGCCAAAATGGGCACGAAATAGATTCCGTTAAGGTCGGCCGTTATACCCTTGCGACCCTGCACCCAATCACAAGTGCCTTGCAGAATGTCAAGCTGCGCATGGCGGCCAGGTGGGAGGATAGCCCAGGGCGAACCGATTCCGCCTACTGGATTGGCCTCCATGGTTTTAAACTCAATGCGCGCCATAACCTGCGCGGGCGAACTTGCAGCAGGAATATTTCTTGAAGCCGTCCCGATGCGGTCCCATACTCGATACGTCACCGGATAGGGACTGCGACCGGTTTCCGTCTTTTGAAAGACAGCGACAGCCGTACTATTTGCAGCGTCTGCAAATGGTTTAAGAGCCTTTAAATCATCTATTTCAAGTGGAATTAGGTGCATCGTATCATTGATGCGGAAGCGCCGGAATCCTTCCGATGAAGGATTTTGAAACAGTGTCTGCGTGAGCACAAACACGAGCTTTCCTTCTGGCTTTAACCACTTATCCGCCACCGTGTAGGTAATCAGCCCGGAAATATCCAGGGAGTTGCCCCCGCTGAAGGGAGTAGAAGAAAAGATGTCGTACTGCTCACAGGTGGGCTTTACCCGGTCCCGGTAGAGTGCCGGCAGGTTGGCCCAGCGCACCCATGGTGGGTTGCCTACTACGATATCAAACTGGCCAGCCGTGGCAGACCAGAAGAAATTGCGCACAATGCGAAACCAGATACCGTTCCAGTTGCGACGGTGCAGGGCTAATACGTTGCCGTAGGTTTGGCTTAGTGGCCCGGTCCAGCTGCTTACCTCACTAGCCGTTAGAGCATGGCGGCGCACCAATGCTTGCAGCGCCTCAGCAGGTTCATGGTTTCGCTCAATTTCAGCCCCCAGAACAGTAAACACCCTATCAAGGCGCACCCGGTCAAGCGCAAGCTCAGCCGGCAAAGCTACTTCTAGGTCAGCTACTTCCGAACCAACCCGATAGCGTACCACGTCTTCCGCCTCGTAGGGCTGGCGGGCCGGCGAGTACACCGCATCGGCCAGGAGCACCGGAACTTCAAACTCATGGCCAGGATTAGCGGCCAGGAGGTCGGCCACGGCAATAAGGTAGTTCACCCGTGCCGTTTGCACCGCCAGTGGGTTCAAGTCAAACCCCCATACCGTGTGAGCCAATTCTTGCAGCAATTCAAGGCTGCCAGTACCGGCAAGCACTGCTGCGGCCCGTTTACGTCGGATTGCTTCAAGCAAAAACGACCCAGAGCCACACGTAGGGTCGAGTACCCGCACCCCTAGCCACGAGGCCGGCGTTACCTTGTCTACACTGTATTTTACCAGCCAGTCGGGAGTATAATACTCGCCCAGGCTTTTGCGAAGCACCTCAGGAACAAGGTTTTGGTAAAAGCTTTTAAGTACGTCGTTCGCTTGGGCAGCTTCTAGCTTGTCGGTGCGATACAACGACAGCCTAGACAGTAGAGCCCGAATAGCGGCCAGCAATGGCTGGCCCGTAGCCCCCTCTTGGAAAGCGGAGAGGTACCAGGAGAAAATAGCTTCTTCAACAAACCCCTTTACTCCAGCTGCATTGAAGTATTCTCCCCCCTCAACGTCGCGGGCCAACAGACCAGGCAAAGCAGCTTCATCCTGAGCCAAGATGCTTTGACTGAAAAAACGAAACGAGGTAAGCCCATGGCTCGCTATAATTTCAGCTGCCAGCAGCTTCATTAAAAGCGAGTTGTAGGTATGGATGATGAATAGGCTAGCCGGAATTAGCAACTCTTCCGGCACCTGCACCTGAAATCTGAGCTGCGCCTGGCTCGCAGCAGCGGCACGGCGGGCAGCATCCGAAATTTGCCCATAGAGTGTGCGCCACTCTTGGAAGAGCATGGTGATTTTGTTCCCGTCTGGTTCAGCCAGCGCGGCCGAAAGCAGAGCGGCTAATTCCCGCATTACGGCCATACCGGCCGGAGAATTAGGCCCAAAGTCTTCTATTAGGTTCGAGCTGGTGACAGCCCGGAGGAAGTTCGCCTGAATGGCGTCAACTACCAATCCCACGGAAGTAGCCGACAAAGGGTATAGTGGGCCAGGCTCTAGCTGGCCATTTACCCACTGAGCAAAGGCTAGGTGTTCGCCATCAATAGCAATGCCTATGTAGTTGCTAGCGTCGAGGCCATCCTGACGCGCTGCCCTTGGAATGTATTTGGCCAGGCGGTCGTCCATGGCTTCCTTGAACTTGGCACTATCTGTTCGGCCGTAGAAAAGCCCCTTATCCTTGAACTCAATAATGAGGTTATTGTAGCTAGAATCACGGCGGCCACGCTCTAGGTCGAAGGTTATGCCCAGCGCCTGTTGTAGGGTGGTAACCCAACCAACTCGTACTTCCTCTTCATTTTGCCAATTAGAGCTTTTGTCCCGTAGCTCTACAAAAATCTGTTCATTCGTCATTGTGGGCAGTGAGGTGCGAGGCAAAGTCTGGTGGGTTAAGTTTTCAATCTATAAGACTAACAAAAGTAGCAAGCTAAATCAGTTAGCGGCGTAAATGCAAGCACTTCCTGAATAGGCTCGGTCGCAGCGGTATGGTATAGGCAGCACCCTCATTGTATAGTGTGCACTATTGTAAAATTCTGGCTAATAGTGTATTGTATTGCGATAACTAAACCTGATGTTTAGTTGCACAAATTCAATCGGGCTATTTATTGCTAGTTTAGCTGTTAAACTAAACGTTTAACAGAACCCGATGAGCCAGCCGAAGGGAGCAACAAAACCGGAGTTAAGTATAACTCCTGATGCAGGAGCCGCAACAGAACCTGAGTTGAGTTTAACAATTCCTGAAAACGCGGCAACAGAACCGGAGTTAAGTTTAGCGCCTGTTGAAACGGCCGAAATAGAGCCGAAACAAAACACAACAAAACCCAAAGCGAAGGGTGGGAGGCCCCGTAAGGCCCCAGATACCGGCCTTTGGGCCATTAGGGGGGTAGATTTGGAAACGCGGGCCATCGTGGAGAAAACCGCTCAGCGTGCCGGTAAGACGATGGGCCAGTTTGTAAATGAAGACGTGCGTTCCTTCTGTCAGGGCCAGCTCACTCAATCCCAGTTGCCGGCCAGCCCCCGCGACCTGCAGGTGCAGGTAGAGCAGCTGACCCAGCTAGTCGAAGGGATTGCCGCCCGCATGGCTGAGCCCGCCCGCAAGGGATTTTGGCAGCGGGTTTTTGGCAAATAGGAGAGAGGTGAGGCCTCGCTTAGCGGGCTTTGGTGGGCTTGTCAAACAGTGGCCCATTGCTGGCTTTTTTGATTCCGAGAACAGTGAGCAGCAGACCCGAGAGTGAATGCGATTTGGTGTATTTGCCGGTTTTCAGGTCGTGGGCAAACTTGTTGCAGGCGGCAACGTGCGCCGGGCTGCCTAGAATTTGTGCCACCAGTTCGGGCGTGGTGATGCTCAGCTGCGCGAGCAAGCGGCCGGCGTTCTCGACCTGGTGTGCGGCCACCCCCGGCAGAGGTTGCGACGTGGCCCCCAGGTCGGGCAGTGTGGCCACCACGTCCACGGCTTGCGGTTTGACCGTGAAAACTACATTCTTGAAGGCACGGCCCTTTTTTTCCAGCGTGTAGCCGATGCTCAAATCTGTATGCTCGTTGATTTGCTTAACCGCTACGTCGAGCACCTTTTTCTTGAACATTGAAACCTCGGCGTACTCTTCTTTGCCCTTTGCATCCACTAGGCCGAGCATTTTCTTGAAGTCCAGCAGGTCAAATTTCTTGGTTTCTCCTACATCCTTCCACTGGCTGCAAATGGTGTAAATACGCTTTGCATGCTTGCTAGTGAGGCGAAGCGCCGACAGCAGCTCAAAGCTGGTGAAGTTGTTTTTGAGGTCGAATAGATAGGGCCGAATAAGTTCAGACAGCCTTACCTCAATCCGTCCTTCTCCAATCATGTACTTGACGCCTTGGAACATCCAAATTTGTTCGTAGGTCTTTTCCGTCATGACCTCAAACATGCGGGAGCCCATTGCTTCCGTCGCCTTACGCAGATAATTGTAAGCGTACTTCTTGCCGGTAATTTCGCTAAGGTCCTTTACTACAATCTCGTATATCCCGGAGGTGTCATCCTTACGAAGTTTAGAAAGCAAATAGAAAAACAGGTCCATTTGCAACTCACTATACTCGTAACGAGCAGTCGTAATAGCGTTATGGTGACGAACTTCTAAGGGAGTGTTCATAGCCTACACATGGGTTTACGGGCAATATTACGCAAAGACGAACTAATAAAAATAACCGTTCGTGTTATAAGTTGTAATTAACGAATCAAAGGTTCGGTTCAGACGAATCAAAGGTTCGGTTTTGACGAATCAAAGGTTCACTTTCGCGAATCAAAGGTTCGGGTTAACGAATCAAAGGTTTGGTTTAGTGCTTGTATTTATTTGTAAATCAATTAGTTGTGAGCCCTACAAATAGAACAAATAGCTCAAATAACACAAATTGTGATTCGCGCGAGGAAAAAGGCTTTTAG
>NZ_JAHHZN010000038.1 GCF_018760735.1 Hymenobacter piscis | reverse complement strand
AGCTGCCGCCGGAGTTCGCCTTGCCAGCCACTGGCCACGCAGCGCCGCCGCCTCGCACGCACGAAGGCAGCGAGCAGGACACAAAATAGCACTTTAGGGGCAGTGGGGGAGAGGACGCTCCGGGGACTGTCATCTCGGAATTATCCCTTAACATAATGCAACTTATAAGTTGAATCGTGGAGTTGTACTAAGTACACCCCTTCACGCTTTATCGCTACGCTTTTAGCACTTTTACTATATCATTTTATAAACCAGGTAGTACCCGAATCTTCTACAGTAAGGAGAAAGAAATTATTATTTTTCTTACTAGGTGTCGATTTTTAACAGCAAACCGCTTTCTTGCACCAATTATCCGGAGTCTCCCTTCGGACTCGCTCTCGCTACCTCCTATTTGCATCCCTGTGATTCCTGTGCTGGACAGCCATTTGGGCATGTCTTAGTAGGCTCTTGTTGCCTACGTTGACCAGAAAGAAGAATTTCTTTTCATCAAACTATAAATCAAATACCCTCACGATGAATAATCGTTTTCATTTTCAATCAAGACTAAGCATCGTCGCCAGTTTACTTGCACTGAGTGGATTGCTAGGCTGTTCAAAAGAAGTAGATCCAAAAGGACCAACTCAAGATGAAGCGTTGACTCCTTTTCAAAAAACTGAGCTACGAGTAGCGTTTGCAAAGGCCATGGCTAAAGCGGTTTCTAATAAAGAAACAAGACAAATTATTAAAAATCA
Organism: Hymenobacter piscis; assembly: GCF_018760735.1. Taxonomy (GTDB): domain Bacteria; phylum Bacteroidota; class Bacteroidia; order Cytophagales; family Hymenobacteraceae; genus Hymenobacter; species Hymenobacter piscis. The sequence goes on along the minus strand of NZ_JAHHZN010000038.1, from coordinate 14,625 downwards.
ATCAGCCAGGCAGTTCGATAAAGATTATGATGTTCTGTTTAGTCAAATTAAGGATATTAGTATAGGAAATCATAAAACTATATATTCTTATATAGATTCTATTTCTCATTCAAGTGTTCCACTATCTCGAATTGCAACCAATATCCCGCTTCTAAACTTCTATGTTCCAAAATTCCCAGGTGAGGACTGGGATGCAGCGACTCAAATTCCGTTGATTGCGGTACGTGATACCGAGAATAAGCTCATTGCCTTCAATCAAAATGGTGAGCAATTTGAACTAGATCCTAAAGAGCAGCCAAATATTCCAATCATAGTCATAAAAGATAATGAGCGAGTAATTGCTTTAAATAAGAGAGCGTCAAGTCAAAACTATGGAGACTTGGTATTTGCTGATGGAAACATTAATTACTATTTTTTAGATAACGAGTATAATGGAATGTTAGCTAATATAGCTAACCGTAAAGTTGGATTATATGACCCAACTGCTCCAGATGTCAAAGTACAGCAAGCATTCCGAATTGGAGATAATTGCCAAACTTGTGCGCAGCGAGATTGGATTTACTATAACATAGATGTGTCTAATGGCCAACGAGAGGGTTCATTGAATTCTAATTTTGAGGAAGCAATAACTGCTATGCGCTTCGAAAATATTGGTGGCTTTGAAACAATCGGAGGATGGGATGAGGGGAATTATGAATTTTGGATCAATGGCTTTTTTGGTGGATCTTCTCCTACTACACTAACACCAAGGCTCAAAAATTTAACTATTACTGCTGATAATCTATTCTCATATCATACTGAAAGAAGAAGAAATAGAATTTTTGGCATTGGCTACAGTTCATATACTGTAAAAGTAATTGATGGTGTTAAAGACTATACATTTACTGCGCCAGTTAAATTTGTTCCGTGGGATATGAAAAAATACGGAGATACTTGGGCAATGACTCTAGAGGAATATGACCCTACGGTCACAGAGAAAAAGACCTATAAACATACTACAACAGTAGGCACTAACTGGAAGTTTGATGCAAGTGCAGGCACAGATGTAAAAGTAGGTGGTTCATTAGGCGGTAGCACTACAACTGAAAGAGAGTATACGACCGAATACGAATCTCAAACTGGAAATGACCGCCTCGGTGATGTAGTTGTTTCATTCAATTCTCCTGTTATAACTCGACTTCAAGGAGGAGAGCTTGTTTGGCTTGAGCCAAATACAGTATGGACTAACGAATTGACTACAGGAACAGCAGTTCTTTCCTTTGAAACAGTAAGAGTTAGATAATATACACATAGAGCGATTCATAGTAATATTATTACTATGAATCGCTCTATTAAACATAAAAACCATGGCGAGATATATAATTTTTTTTCAAATTATAGCGATGGCAATTGTTTTTTTCTTGCTAACAGCTTGCAAGAAGGATGACACAAGCCCAGCAGGTTATTTAACTATATCATTTACTCCAATTATAAATAGTCAAATACCAGAAAGTTATTATTGCTATATTTATACAGAAGAAAGCTATCAAAATAATATTTCACTTGATAAAAAGTATATTCCTGATCTTTACGTCAACAAAGATGGATTAGTAAAAATTACTTTTAATTATCTAAATACTGGCAATTATATTTTTTCATATTATGTAAATAAGAATCTAACAACTCACAGTGTTCAAGTCACAGCTCAAAAATCATCTATTTATAATTTTTGATTTATTCGTGACGAATCAAAAATTATAGACTAAATTGACAAAATAAAATTTGATTAGTGCTTGGCATCCATGCGTCGATTATGCCGTCAATTGTACTATTCCCAAAAACCTGGACAGTTTAGGAGGCATTTGTTAAGCAAATAGGTGGGGGGCTGAAGGCAGATTTTTGAGCGTAGATTTGCGCTTTTCGCTAGCCACTTTTGATTGCGTTAAGGTGCGTGTAATACTATCGGGTTTCCGATGCTCTTACGCCGATTTTGCACCTTATCACGAGCGACAGGACCATTTGGCCACGGACTCGGAGGTTTTACCCTATTTGTTTAACAACACCCAGTGAACCGCATTGGCAACCAATGCTTGGACTGCAGTATCCTGAGTAGCGGGCCACTGGCCTACGACACGATTCAGTTCAACGAAACCATCATCCGACGCCGCAAATGGGGGGGGGCCTTATGGGCGGCGTAACGGCCCGATTCTACCGCCTAGGCAAGGAACGGCTCAATTTGAGCCTGTACTACACGCAAGGGCTCACTGATATGCTACTCATACCCGTCGAGTACCGCTTCAATTCACAACGGGGCAAAAGTACGCTGCACGTGCGTGGCTCCGGGCTTAGCGCAACCCTAGGCATTCCGCTCCGACTCAAAACGTTTAAGGGGTCACCACCGGGTCGATGACGCCGTTCAACTGGAATGAATAAAAACGAATAGAGGTATTTCTTCCTATCGGGCGGATTTACACGCTAAGCCCCTTTCTGATAAGGGGCTTAGCGTGTAAATCCGCCCGATAGGAAGAAGAAGGCCAAGAAGTACCCCGGCTACTGCTCTGGTTCGGCAGGAGACGCTGGCACGTAAGCCGGGAAAAAGTATTGGCTCGTCTTCCGCGCTTGCTTGGTGGCACCCATCTCCTTGCGGAATTTCTCAATCCGCCCCCGGTAGTAGTTCCGCTCCCGGCCCACCTCCTGCGCCACGCGCAGCAGCTGGTCATATTTGTCCTGCGGCACCTGGGAGAAGAGTCCCATCAGCGCCTGCGTCAGCAGCACGAGCACCAGGGGCAACACGGCTACCAGAGCGGCCGCTTTCCAGTTGGTGAAGCCCATTACCTCCCCCACGATGGGCACCTGACGGGGAAAGCCGGTTTGAATCGTTTGCAGCTGCTGCACCTGGGCGGCGGTTTCCTTTACCCCCTGGGCCAACGTGTCCCGCATGGTGGCCGTGGCCTCGCTCATAATGCGCGCCGTTTCCGTATTGCTGGGCATATAAGGCACGATCAGCCTGGCTGCGGCCTCCCCATTGAGCGTAATGCGGTAGCCCTGCTGGGCCTGGCTCAGCAGCTGCTCGCCCTGGGCCTTGACCTGCTCCAGTAGCTGCTGTAGCTCGGCGGCCGTGGCCGGCTTACCGCGCTTGATGAGCGTATCAATCCCGTCGCGCATCTGGGCTACGGTCACAAACAGGTCACTGGGGGCAATCGGCTGCATCACAAAAGGGAAAAGAAAAGAACTACATCTCTAGGCCCCCGCTCTGCTCGCGGCCGGGGGTTCGTTGTCTGGTGGGGGTGTGCGTTGGCTGGCGGGCCATTTCCTGCGCCTGCTGGGCAAACAAGCGATTCAGGGCCTCGGCGGAGTAGCCCTGTGCGGCCTGACTCACCACCTGGGCCAGTTCCGGGGCCTGCGTCTGGTGCTGGGCAAAGGTCTTCTGCAGGTTGCCGGCGCTGAAGGCCTTGCCCACCTCGCTGCCCTTCATCTGGTGCCCGTCTTTCTCAAATACCACCCCGTACACCGCCGGGCCAGCCTTTTTCTGGTGCACACTCGTCTTGACCTCGATGCCGTAAGCAGCCAGCCGGGTTTGCAGCTGCGCGAAGCTGGCCGAGTAGGGCGCGGTTTGCCCTAGGGCCGTGGCCACCTCGTGGCGCGCCCGCTGCCAATCGGCGGCACGCGCTCCCTTGGGGGTCGTGGCCACCGCCTGCCGGTGGGTGGGGCCGACCTCGCGGGCCTGCTCGCGGCCGCGCTGCTCGGCCACCGTCAGGCCCAGCTGTTGCTCGATGTCCTGGCACACGCGCCGGCTCTGCTGGCCGATGAAGTTGTCAGCAATTGTCTGCCCGTTGTTGTCCACCCGGTTCACCACCAGGTGCGCGTGCGGGTGCTTCTTGTCGAAGTGCTGCACCAGCGCCCACTGCGTGTTTTCCAGCTGCATGTCCCGCACATACGCCCGTCCGGCTTCCCGTAGCAACTCGCTCAGTTGCTCGGCACTCCGACCACTGGCGTCCTCGGCCGGCAGCGCCAGAGCCACGTGCAGCACCGCGTTGCCTAGCCCCGGCCGCTGCCCCTGCTGAAACTGGAAGTCTTGCGCCATGTGGGCCGCGCTGTCCGTGCGTACGCCCTCGGCATCGAGCACCCGCGCCTGCCGGTCCTCCTGCAGCACGTAGCGGCAGATGCCCGGGAAGCTCTTGCCAATTTTCACCTTGCCGATCATGGGGCCGTCGGGAGAAGGGTAGTGAGCACCTGCTGCACCTGCTGCAGCGTGGCCCGGGCCTGCGCCTGCACGTCCTGGCCCACCCGAGTCTGCACCACCAATTGATTCAGGTTGGTGGCCAGCTTCACCAGCTGCCGGTACTGCTCCCGCTGCTCGGCCGTGGGCGCGGCCTGCAGCACCTGCACCCCGTCGAGCGCCTGCCGGATGATGGCCGACCGGCTCAGGCCCGTTTGCTGGGCCTGCTCACTCACCCGCGCCAGTTGCCGCTGGTCCAGCCGCAGTTGAATGGTCGCGTCATGGGGAGATGCGGCTTTAGGCCGGCCGGGAGCCCGTTGCTTTTTAGCAGGTTCAGGAGTAGAGGTTGGCACCGACATAGGCTAGAAAAATGGGCAAGAATTAGGGCTCCCCGCAGGGGCAAGAAGAGGAAGGCCAAAGGCCGACCGGGGTTTTTGCACAGCAAAAACACTTCTTGCTTACCCTCCAGAACGGCCCGGGACTACGCCTCAAGGTACGATTCTACCGCTACCTGTGCAAGCTAGCTGCTACCTGTGCACTACCTCAGGGGCTGCTCTCCCCACTGCCCAACGGCTCCCTTATTCAATGCGGACACAGTTGCACTCGGGACACCTCTTGGCCAACGCGGCGACGGCCTCCGGTAGCACCGGATTATACGCCAGTGGTCCTTGATACCTGGCTGTTCGCCACGGCTCCTTCTGCTTGCCTGGTTCCGTCATCGCCCAGAAGTCAGCGGCTAATCGGCGCTCCAGGCCCTGCGGAGTGTAGGGGTCTACCCGGTAGAATTTGACCAGGATAGTGCCGAGGGGAGTGTGATGCAAGCGAAACATGTGGTCAGCCATTGCCCGAAAGTAACAGCGCTGCCTTCGGCAAGTATACCGGCGCACTGCCTGGCCCAAAGTAGCACATAAGCTCAACAGTTCAGTCTATAAGACTTTGAATATCAGTAATATATAGTTTATTGAATGCGCGCAAATTACTGGCTTCTAGGACTTTGCTGATTTTGCTTTGTTCGCGCCCCTGTACTCCTGACCAGTCCCTAAAAGCTCTTTTTTTCCTCGCGCGAACACCAATTGGTGTATTTGTAAACCTTTGTTCTATTTGTAGGGGTCTATATATAGCTGACAATCAGTAAAATACGCAACTCAAAAAAGACTTTTAGTGGGTTTAAAAAGACTTTTAGTGGGTTTAAAAAGACTTTTAGTGGGTTTAAAAAGACTTTTAGTGGGTTTAAAAAAGACTTTTAGTGGGTTTAAAAAGACATACTAAACAGACTGTTTATTTTGATTGTCTTTTTTATCGTATAATTGCCCATGTATCAAATAAGTAGCTCCTAACCATGAGTAGGGAATTAGAAATACGTCAACACAATGCTTTGACTAGTGCTCGTTACGATTATACCGAGTTACAGCAAGACCTAATGTTCTTTATCATATCCAAACTCAGACCGGATAATAAGGATAGCTATTCATTGAGCATAATGGAGTTATCTAGGTTGACGGGCAAAAAATATAATGCGGCTTATCTCCACAAAGCCACTGCCGATATGGGTTCTCGTGTGCTGGAGGTATTGACTGAAAAGAGCTACAAGCAGATTTGGATGTTTCAGCAGGTAGAGTATCATTTAGGTAAAGGAATCATTGAATTTGACCTCACTAAACATATTCTACCTTACCTATTCGACCTCAAAGACAACTTTACCTCATATGAGCTAGCTGCTGCATTACGCCTTACTAGCAAGTACGCCAAGCGCATTTATCCCCTTTGCAGCCAATGGAAAGACCTAGGTGAAACCAAGAAATATGACCTTCAGGACTTTAAAAAGATGCTTGGTCTCCTAGACGACAAAGGCAACGAAAAAATGAAGCAAATCAATGAGTTACGTGGAAAAGTGTTAGATATTGCCGTTAAGCAAATCAACGAGCATACTGAGTTACACGTCAGCTACAAGCTAGAGAAGGTTGGTCGTAGCTTCAAAAACATCATTTTCACCGTCAAACCGCAAGCTCTGGCCGACCCCATTCCCTTCGACTTGGTGGCCACTACTCAGCCACTACCTGGCGTGCAGCAAAGTCACTACGATAACGCCGCCCGCATCCTCGACGAGCTGCGCATCACCGACGCCAGGCACCGCCAAACCATTCTCTCCAGCGCCGCCCACGTGGCCGAAGTCAACCGCTACAACCACGACCTGAAAACGGGCAAGGTCAAAGCCAGCCGCAATCCGGGCGGGCTGCTGCTCGTGCGCCTGGGCCTGGTCGCGGCTAAAGCTCCCAAACCTACCCCCGCCTAATTCCCCCTCTACTCATGGCCACTGCCCTCACTTCCCCGGATGCTATCCCTGCTTTGCGCTGGGGACAACTCACCTACTACTCGCCGGCTGACATCAAGCGCTGGGGCGTGCAGCGCTTCCTCGACACCGTAGCCCCGGCCGCCCCCCTGCCTATCCCCGACTTGGGCTTCACCGAGGAGGAGAACAAGCGCATGGACGAGCTATTGCAGCAAGAACGCCAAGACGCCGCCCGTGGTCTTTGATACCAACATCGTGATTGCCCACCTGCGCCGGCAACAGCAACTCCCGCTGCGGGCCGTATTGCCCTTTGCCGTCGTGGGGGAGCTGGAAGCCTTCGCCCTCAAAGCGGATTGGGGCTATCAAAAGGTCGCCTTCCTACGGCAGTTGCTGGAGCGTTACCCCCTGGTCGGCTTCGTGCCCGAGTTGGCCAGCCTCTACGCCCGCCTCGATGCCTACAGTCAGGGCCGCTTGCGGGGCCAGCCACTACCCTCGGGCCTCACTGCCCGCAACATGGGCAAGAATGACCTCTGGATTGCCGCCACGGCCCTCTATTTGGACTTGCCGCTGCATACCACCGACAACGACTTTGATCACCTGCCGGCCCTGGGCTTAGTGCTGGTCAAAGAGCCTGTGTAGGTCCTGGGGGCAATCGCAGCTAAATCAGCCGAAAAACGGCCCGCTACCGGCACTTCTGCCGCGCTGGCACCGTACGTATACCCCGGGCTCCGATCGTGCCACCAGGGGCCGGATTATCGCCGTGCACCTGCGCGCCTACGCCCGCCGCTACCAGATTATCCGCTACCAGGTCTTTGATGACTTCGTCCCGGCCCTGCCGACCCCGGCTTTTTCCTGACCACTTCCTCCCCGATGATGGCCCGCAAATCTCCCCCAACCGACAACTACCCGCCCGATCCACGGCTGGCGACCCCACAAGCGCGGGCCTTCGCCGCTCACTGCCTGCAGCAGTTGGTGCTGCGCGGCCAGCTGCCGCCGGAGTTCGCCTTGCCAGCCACTGGCCACGCAGCGCCGCCGCCTCGCACGCACGAAGGCAGCGAGCAGGACACAAAATAGCACTTTAGGGGCAGTGGGGGAGAGGACGCTCCGGGGACCCCTATCTGGGTTTTGTCCCTTAACATAATGTAGCTTATACCCGCCATCTGAGGAAAGTTGTATGTTTTGACTATTCAATTGCATTGCCCTTTATATAAAATAAAGTATTTCACCTATATTCGATTCGTAGGGCTACCATTATCTTTCCACTCTTTCCTTTCAATTCACAACATGAAATCCATCTTACTCTCCATTGCCACCCTCCTAGGGTTAATCTTTAGCTCATCCTCTGCTTCAGCGCAGACATTCATCATTTATGGACAGCCTGCGCTTGTACGTGGAGATGGCACTGTAAATTGTGCTGACAACGATCAAGTCTGTGTAAAAGGCAAATTTGCTGTTAAAGCAAGAGTAGCTGCCTCCGCGTCAGAGCAAACATCATCGACTTCCCTTTCAGCTTCTGCCCCGTCCGTCGGCCAAGCCGAAGCGCTTGATGTAGTGGTTTTTACTGCCAATGGTCCTATCAGCTTTGATGCTCAACCAGACTATAAAGTATTGGTCGACAAACAAGGAAAAAAAACCTACCAGTTCAAGAGAATTAGTCCGAAAAGACGTGTGATCTACGCCGAATAAACACAGCAACAATGTGGTAGCCCTATTTTGTGATCACTTCTAAAAAAAATAAAATGAATTTAAAGTCTCTTTTTTTAATACTGCCTTTTTTGTTGTTTATTCACTTTGAGTCATTTGCGTATAAAAAAAATACATATCCAAATGATTTAATCATAACACTTAATCCAAATGATTGCATAAGCTGCAGTTCATCTCTTAAAATACTATCTAATGTAATATTGAATAAAAAGGTATTAGTTGTACTTCCTTATATGAAAAAAGACCAAGGATTTACCTTAGCAGATAGGGCATTTGGAGCAAAAATCAAGTATGACTTAATATGCTCTGATTCGATATATAGAAAATATTCGCCAGATAATATTTCATCTATTATAATTATCAAAGAAGACGAAATAGTCAAGCGACTATCTATTAATGTAATCGGAGAAAATTGGAAATTTAGTGATATAAATTCATCTTATTTAACAAATAAAAAAGTTAATTTAACTACAGATAAATTAAAATGGAGCAAAAATACTAATATATATCCTACATCTAAAGATTTATTAGTATTTGATCCTGAAAAAAATATCATAATCAGTTACTCTATAAACGATTTAGTTAACAACTATACCACAAAAAAACACACAAAATGGACACCAGACGATATTTCTTATAAATTTTGGTACCAGACATATTTTGGGGATACTATAGGGTTATCAAAATCATATAGCCTATACCCCACTTTAAAGAAAATAGGTAGAGGCAATGCACACATAACTAATATAACTTGCACTCCTGAATTAGAATACGCAACTATTACATTACAATGGGCGCACGCTTCTGTTGAAGGAGATGACAGTAAGGCAATAGGTGTTAGAATGATATATATATATACTAAATTTGATAATGGCATTCCTTTTTTATTTATGTCTAAGAACAAGGAGAGAGCGGACTCTTCAGGATATTCGATATCCGCAAGCAATATATATTGGAATAACGATAGCACTTTCATGACAGCATTAAAACCCGATGAAAATCTTCTAATCCAACATAAAGTTGTTAAAAACCTAGCAATAGGAACTTTTACGAACAGAAAAAACCAGATATTTTGGCATAAATCTATTTCTAATATTCCTTGGCCCACACCTCAATTTAGAGATCAAAAGTTAGTAGGTGATTACGGCATACTAGTTCCAGATTTTTTTTACCAGAAACCATACGTGTTTTATCAAGCTGCTAATGAAATTATAGATATAAATACTGGAGAAAAATTTACTTTCCCCAATTTTACAGACAAAAAAAACGACTTCAACATAAGACTAAATCATAACTTAACTGTTCTTGATTTTGAAATAAAATCAGTAAGTAAAACAAAAAATAACCATATAGCATGCATAGTTAGACAAGGAGATAATGTTCATCTTTTACTACTAGATAACTACTTATCGTTACAATGTGATTTTTTACTGTCTAAAAATGAAAAAAGCAAAAAATGGACAATAGATGGAAATGGAAACCTGTTTTCATTAGACATCGATAATGGCGATTTCACATACAGCAATATATATTAGATATTGCTGTATTATATTTACAATAAATACAGTGTAGTATTGCCGCGTTATGTTAGTACACTATACCTATACCATATATATTCATCTTCGATAGATGAGAAGCTCCAATAATTCAAACAAGCCATGTTATAAAATCTAACTCAAGTTTGCTATACAAAGTATTTCACCTATATTCGATTCGTAGGGCTACCATTATCTTTCCACTCTTTCCTTTCAATTCACAACATGAAATCCATCTTACTCTCCATTGCCACCCTCTTAGGGTTAATCTTTAGCTCATCCTCTGCTTCAGCACAAGTAGTATTATACGGTCGTCCAGGCACGTATCACCCTAATGGCGATATCAGCTGTGCTGATAATGATAGAACATGTGCTAGGATCGGATCAGTAAAGGCAAGAGTAGCAGCCCCCGCATCAGAGCAAACATCATTGACTTCCCTTTCAGCTTCTGCCCCGTCCGTCGGCCAAGCCGAAGCGCTTGATGTAGTGGTTTTTACTGCCAATGGTCCTATCAGCTTTGATGCTCAACCAGACTATAAAGTATTGGTCGACAAACAAGGAAAAAAAACCTACCAGTTCAAGAGAATTAGTCCGAAAAGACGTGTGATCTACGCCGAATAAACACAGCAACAATGTGGTAGCCCTATTTTTATTTTTTTTTCATGTTTAAGATTAATTAGAAGCACCAATAAGTGTGGAATTAGTACTAGGGTCACATATGGGTGTCGTTGAAGAGGTTTTTTTTGCAACGGGGCAGATTTACACGTTAAGCCCACTTAGCGAAAAGGGTGGTTCAAAAACAGACGAAAAAGGCTGATTCCAAGGCGTACAGGGAGTATGACTCTTTATCAAGAAGGAATTCCTGCTTGATAGATAATTTGCATAATCCGCAACTGATACAGCATAAATGAGAATTTCGAGCCTTACCGTGTAAACCCGCCCCTATTGCAACAAGCCCCCTACTATCCCCCTTTGACAACACCCCTACATCCGCCCCATTGCAAGAACGCCCCCTATTTTCGCTCTGCAGCAGAAGATACCGTCGCAGGCGCATAAGGGGGAAAGGACTGCTTGGTCAGCTTGCGCATTTCTTTCGTAGTGCCCATCTCTTGGTGAAACCGTCGGATTTGGCCCCGATAGAAGTCCCGCTCGGCTGTGATTTGCTGCGCGGTTGTCTGCAACTGGTCATGCTGTTCCTGCGACACGCCGGAAAATGCCCCACCCAGCCACAGTGCCAGCAGCAGCAGCAGCACTGGCCCCACCACCAGGCCCGTCGGCCAGCGCCAGCCCCGGAGAAAATCTACCGGCACTGACCGGGGCATCTGCTGGGCGGCCGCCGTCAGTACCTCTGTGGCGGCCGTCAGCTGGCGCGTACTCTCCAGCACGCTGGCCGTGATCTGTTGCGTGCTGGCCTGCGTACCGGCTGCAATAGCCGCCTCAATCTGCCGGGCCGCCTGCTGGCCGGCCTGCTCCAGCGTGGCGGGCGTAGGCAGCAGCGGCAACAGCTGCGGCACGAGCTGCTGGGCCACCTGCTCGGCTGACAACGTGACGGTTGGCCGGCTTGTGGCCTCGACCGTGGCCACAAGCGCCTGCAGGTCCGCCATGCTCACCGGTTTGCCGCGTTGCAGCAGCACGTCCAGCGCCTCGCGGATCTCACCGATGTTGCTGTATAGATCAGAAGCAGAACTCATTGTGAAGGGGTAAGTAGGAAAGAGGAAAGTAGAAATCCGGTTACAGCTCGTTGCCCTCGTCCCGGCTGCGGTCCGGGAGAATAGTTCGTTGGAGTGCGGGACGGGTTTGGCGTGCCGTTTCCTGGGCGCGCTCCTGCGCCTGGCGGGCCTGCTCCTGGAACTGGCGGTTCAGCGCCTCCGCCCCGTAGGCCTGCGCTGCCTGCTCGGCCTGCGCTGTCAGCGACGGGGCCTGCGCCTGGTGCTGGGCAAAGCCCTGCTGCAGCTTGCCGGCGCTGTACTCCCTGGCCACCTCGCTGCCCTTGAACCGGTGCCCGTTCTTCTCGAACACCACTCCGTACACCTGCGGCCCGTCCTTCTTCTGGTGCGTGCTCGGCTGCACCTGCACCCCGTGCCGGTGTAGCTTGGCTTGCAGTTCGTCCCAGCTGCCCACGTAGGGCGCCGTATGTTTCAGCGCGTTGGCCACCGCGTGGCGCGCCCGTTGCCAATCCGCATCCCGTTGGGCCTTCGGCGTCTGGGCCGTCGCCTGCCGGTGGGTGGGCTCGGCCACCTCCCGCGCCTGCGTCCGGCCCCGCTGCTCGGCCACCGTCAGCCCCAGCTGCTGCTCCAGCCGCTGGCACACGCGCCGGCTTTCCTGCCCAATGAAGTTGTCGGCTATCGTCTGCCCGGCATTATCTACCCGGTTCGCTACCAGGTGCGCGTGTGGGTGAGCCTTATCGAAATGCTGCACCAGCACCCACTGCGTGTTCTCCAGCTGCATCGCCCGCACGTACGCCCGCCCGGCCTCCCGTAGCAACTCGCTCAGCTGCTCGGCACTCCGACCAATGGCGTCCTCGGCCGGCAGCGCCAGTGCCACGTGCAGCACCGCGTTGCCCAGCCCCGGCCGCTGCCCCTGCTGAAACTGGAAGTCCTGCGCCATGTGGGCCGCGCTGTCCGTGCGCACGCCCTCCGCATCGAGCACCTGCGCCTGCTTGTCCTCCTGCAGCACGTAGCGGCAGATGCCGCTGAAGCTCTTGCCGATTTTCACCTTCCCGATCATACCGCGCCCTGGTGGAGGGTGGCCAGCAGCTGCTGCACCTGGTCGAGCGTGGTCCGCGCCTGCTGCTGCACGTCCTGGCCTACCCGGGCCAGCACCACCAACTGATTCAGGTTGGTGGCCAGCTTCACCAGTTGCCGGTACTGCTCCCGCTGCTCGGCTGTGGGCGCGGCCTGTAACACCTGCACCCCATCAAGCGCCGCCCGGATGATGGCCGACCGGCTCAGGCCCGTTTGCTGAGCTTGCTTTGTTACCTGCGCCAGCTGTCGCTGGTCCAGCCGCAATTGAATGGTGGCATTGTGAGGAGCTGCCGCTTTAGGCCGGCCAGGAGCCCGCTGCTTTTTGGCAGGTGCGGGGCTGGGAACAGGAGCTGTCATAAGCTAGAAAGGAGGGGTGTGACTAGGGCTCCCCGCAGGGGCAAGAAGAGGGAGGCCAGCGGCCGACCGGGGTTTTTGCAAAGCAAAAACACTTCTTGCTTACCATACAGAACGGCCCGGGACCGCGCCTCAAGGTACGATTCTACCGCTACCTGTGCAAGCTAGCTGCTACCTGTGCATTACCTCAGGGGCTGCTCTCCCCACTGCCCAACGGCTTCCTTATTCAATGCGGACACAGTTGCACTCGGGACACCTCTTGGCCAACGCGGCGACGGCCTCCGGTAGCACCGGATTATACGCCAGTGGTCCTTGGTACCTGGCTGTTCGCCACGGCTCCTTCTGCTTGCCTGGTTCCGTCATCGCCCAGAAGTCAGCGGCTAATCGGCGCTCTAGGCCCTCAGGGGTGTAGGGTTCTACCCGGTAGAATTTGACCAGGATAGTGCCGAGGGGAGTGTGATGCAAGCGAAACGTGTGGTCAGCCATTGCCCGAAAGTAACAGCGCTGCCTTCGGCAAGTATACCGGCGCACTGCCTAGCCCAAAGTAGCACATAAGCTCAACAGTTAAGTCTATAATGCTTTGAATATCAGCAATATATAGTTTATTGAATGCGCGCAAATTACTGGCTTCTAGGACTTTGCTGATTTTGCTTTGTTCGCGCCCCTATACTCCTGACCAGTCCCTAAAAGCTCTTTTTTTCCTCGCGCGAACACCAATTGGTGTATTTGTAAACCTTTGTTCTATTTGTAGAGAGAAAATAAATGCCAGTAAATCGCTGAAAATCAGTAATTTGTGAGCAAAAAAAATGGTTGAAATGGGAGGTTTAATCCGTGAAATGGGAGGTTTAATCCGTGAAATGGGAGGTTTAATCCGTGAAATGGGAGGTTTAATCCGTGAAATGAGGAGGTTTAATCCGTGAAATAGGAGGTCTAACAAGGATACTCCCCTTTTATACTCCTTTTATCGTACATTTGCTCTATGAATCAGCCGCTTATCACAGAATTAGAAATACGTCAGAGTAATGCTTTGGCTAATGCTCGCTTTGAGTATAGCGAGCTGCAGCTGGACTTGTTTTTCTTCATGCTTTCTAGGCTAAGAAAGAACCAAGAATCATTGACTTACCAGCTGAATATTAAAGAGTTATCTGCGCTTACAGGCAAGCAGTATCATCTACCATATCTCTTACTTGCCACTGAAGGTATGATGTCACGTGTTTTTTCAGTGACAACAGAAAAAAGCATAAAGCAACTATCTATGTTTCAGAGAATTGAATATCTAACAGGTACTGGAATCATCGAATTTGAGCTTACTCAGCACATTCTACCGCACTTATTTCACCTTAAAGACAACTTTACTAGCTTCGGACTTGCCGCTGCTCTCCGTCTCACCAGCAAGTATGCAAAGCGCATTTATCCGCTTTGCAGCCAATGGAAAGACCTGGGCGAAACCAAGAAATACGACCTCCAGGAGTTCAAAAAGATGCTTGGTCTACTTGATGCCAAGGGCAATGAAAAGCTAAAATTATTCAAGGATTTCCGCGTAAACGTATTGGATGTAACTGTAAAACAAATCAATGAGCACACTGAATTGTGTGTTAGCTACAAACTGGAGAAAGTTGGTCGGAGCGTCAAAAACATCATTTTCACCGTCAAACCGCAGGCTCTGGCTGAAACCATTCCCTTCGACTTGGTGGCCACTACTCAGCCACTACCTGGCGTGCAGCAAAGTCACTACGATAACGCCGCCCGCATCCTCGACGAGCTGCGCATCACCGACGCCAGGCACCGCCAAACCATTCT
>NZ_JAHHZN010000037.1 GCF_018760735.1 Hymenobacter piscis | reverse complement strand
GCGCGCGGTGCGGCCGTTGCCTTCCCGAAACGGGTGAAGGAACAACAACTCGGCGTGGACGCGGGCCACGTCGCGCACCAGGGACGTGGCATCGGGCCAACTGTGGGGCAAGGGCCGCAGCATTTCCTGTTCGAAATCCGCCATGTTTTTAGGCAGGTGCCGCGCCGCCGGAAAAGCGAAGCCGCCCTTGGAGAGGTTGACGGTGCGGTAACGCCCCGCGAAGCCGTAGACCCGGCCGAGAGCGCGTCGGTGGATTTCCTGAATGTAGGCCTCGTCAAAGACCTCGTCCTCGCGCAGCTCGTTCAACAAGCTCTGCTCGGCCAAGAGGAAGCCTTCGGTTTCCACCTGCTGCACTTCCGCCAACGAGGAGAGCCCCAATAGATTGGGTAGCGCTTCATCTTCGTCACCAGAGGAGGCATATTTCATTGTTCCAAGGGCATGAGTTCTTCGACTTGGCCGCAAACCAGTACAGGTAGGCAACGCGAGCGAAGAAAGGCAAGCACAAGAAAGCAAGTTCTTCTCCAGCCCCAAAGTAGCCGGCAAAGAAATAGCACTCCTTTTGCGATTGAGACCGTTTCGCTAAACATATTTCAGTTACCCTTTTCCCTACATTACATTCCGTTGGCCCTCTTTGCCCGGGTGCTTTTCCCTGCTGTGACGCTATGCTAAGAATCAAAGAGTTTTTTGAGCTCGACGACCTAATAACCGCTCGTTGGGGGCACCAGGCGTTCCGCCACGTGGACTATTGCGGTCTGCTGCCCGTTCGACCCTTGGAAAACGGGGACTATCCGTGTACGCCGACCAATACGATCAGCTTTGCGCGCACGGGCGGCGACGGCGTCCACTTCAGCCTGCTGAACGCCCGCGACGAGACGGCCGACGGCCCCATAGTCATGACCGTCCCCATGATGGACGCGAACCTGGTTGTGGCCGAAACGGTGGCCGAGTTCTTCGGCATCGGGTGCCAGACGGGCTGGTTTGAACTCGAACAATTGGCTTACGATGCCCCCGCCGCCCTGGCGTATTACGCCGTAGCGCCCGCGCCGGCATCGGCCCAGGAGCAGGCCTTTCTCGACCTGGTCCGCACCGAACTGCGCGTGGTCCCCGTTACCCTGACGGCAGAACGCTTGGCTGACTTGGAACAACGCTTCGGGCCGCAGTTGCAGGTCCCGCCTTTTGAGGGTGCTTAAGGCATTTGATAACGCTCCTTTCAGTAAACGGCAGGCATTTTCCCTCAGTACTGGAACATTTCCAGCAGCCGGTCACAGACGGCCTGTGCCGTGACCTTGGGCAGCACGTCCAAGCGGCGCACCAGACGCGTTTTGTCGACCGAGCGAACGTGGTCGAGTGCCACTTGGCCCTCTTTGCCCTGAAAGGTGCAGTCCACCCGCGAGGGATAGTCGCGCCGCGTGCTGGTGAGCGCGGCGACGGTGACCGTGCGCAGGTAGCGGTTCATCTCGTCGGGGGAGACCACCACGCAGGGGCGGGGCTTGTTGATTTCGCTGCCCTGGGTCGGGTCGAGGTTGACGAGCCACACCTCAAAGCGCAGCACGCCGCTTACCACTGCCATTCCGTGTCTTCAAACGCATCCGAAAACCCCTCCAGCAGCTCGCCTTCCGGGGCGGGGCCCTGGGCCAGGGCGTGCTGAAAGCGGGCGTCCCAGTCCTGGCGGCGCGGCGCGGCCACAGGGGTGATGAGCAAGCCTTCCGGCGTGGGCCGCAGGTCGACCTCGCCGGCCAGATGGTATTGCTGCAGTAACTTCTTGGGCAGCACAATCCCCTGGGAATTGCCCACCCGAATCAGGCGCGTGTTCATCAAGCAAATGTATGTACAATGTAAGTACAGTTACTTGGTGTTTCTGGTTTCATTCCTCGAATACCGTTCCGACCGGTTTCCTGAACGGCAGTAGCTTCACGACCACCTTTCCCTTTTAGGACAATGCCTTGTTCCTTCTTCGGCATTTACTCTATCCTACTATCTTCCTGGTGATGCCAAAATAGTATCTGAGGCCCCTTCTGATGCCGCAGTCATTCCGCCTCAGCCAAGTTAAAAAGTGCGTTTTGGCACTGAAAATTTACCGCAACGGCCAGGCAATAGTGAGGCCTGAAAAAACGGCAGGGTAGAGTAGCTTACGATGCAGCTCTTATAACTAACGCTTTCTAAATGGCGCATCAAAGAGTGTGGGACAGTCGCGGTTACTGAACCCACGGCCGCTACCAGGGCAAGCCATGTCGGCGTCAGCTAAACCCGCTCAGCCGGCCTTCCCTGTTGGTGTAAGTTGCTCCCGCCACCGTGCGGTCCCCTGATACAATACCAAAGATGGTGTTACAAAAGTGAGAGTAGCTTTTCCGAATGGGAAGCTACTCTCGCTTTTTAGTTGCTGATAAATAGCGATTTATGGTTTTTTAGGAGTGTGAACGGCGATTGAAAGATTCCTTAAACTGATTGGCAGGCCCCCGGCGGAACTTTGACGCAAAGCTTCTGCTCCATGACACCGGCCACTATCGTTTGCATCGGGGAAATGTTCTGGGACCTGCTGCCGGAAGGGCGGCGGGCGGGCGGCGCGCCCCTGCTCGCGGCCCTGCAACTGCAGCGGCTGGGGCAGCCCGTGCAGCTCATCAGCCGGGTAGGCGACGACGAGCTGGGCCGGGAGCTAGTCGCCTTCAGTGCCCGCGCCGGGCTGGGCACCCAGCTCATCCAGCGCAGCGGCTCCCACCTCACGGGCCTGGGCAAAACCTCGGTGCGCGGGCACCAGCCCATTTACCGGCTGGTAGAGCCCGTGGCCTGGGACTATCTGCAGTACACGCCCGAGGTGCAGGCCGCCGTGGCCCAGGCCCGGGCCGTGGTATACAGCTCCCTGACCGCCCGCAGCGCGGCTTCCCGCGAGACGCTCTACCGCCTGCTGCCCCAGGCCCGCTACAAGGTATTCGATGTGCACCTGCGCGCCCCGCATTACCGCCGCGAGGTTGTCAAGCACCTGTTGCGCCAGGCCGATCTGGTGCGGCTCACGCGTCCCGAGCTCACCGAAATCATGAACTGGTTCGACCAGCCGGCCACGCCGGCTACGGCGCTGCCCTGGCTGGCCCGGCATTTCGGCTGTCAGGTGATGTGCCTCACGGACGAAGCCGGAGGCGCTACGCTGTGGGCCGACGACGAATTATGGCCGGCCCCGAGTGAGCCGGTCCTGCCCGCCGATGCCCTGCTGGCTACCCTGCTCACCGGCCTGCTTCAGCAGCGCCCCCCGGCCGACTGCCTGCGGCACGCTTGCGCGGCGGCCCCACCGCCCGCCCCAGGCAGCCCTCCGTCCTGACCCGGCGCGCCAGTTGCGCCGCTTTCCCCTTGCAATTCTTCACCCAACATACATTTCCATGCAATTTCCTCTACCATTCTCCCGCGGTCCCCAACCGCTCCAGAGGGTACTTTTCTCCTCGGCCCTGGGCGGCGTTCTGCTGGCCGGCCTCGCCCTGCCGGCCGGTGCCACCACGGCTGCCGCTCCCAGCCGGCCGGCCGGCCCGGCGGCCCGAGTGCTGGCCGATGTGCCGGTGTCGGGGCGGGTAACCAACAGCCAGGGAGAAGGCATCCCGGGCGTGACGGTGCTCGTGCGCGGCACCACCATTGGCACGGCTACCGCCGCCGACGGCTCGTTCTTTCTGAACGTGCCGGAGAACAGTACCCTCACGTTTAGCGCCATCGGCTTCGTTACCCGGGAGTTTGCCATTACCGGCGCCCAAACCAATATCGGCATCACGCTGGACGACGACCTGAAGGCCCTGCAGGAGGTGGTAGTAGTGGGCTACGGTACGCAGAGCCGCCAGAACCTGGCTACCTCGGTAGCCTCGGTGAATGCGGCGGCCATTGAGCGCCAGCCGGTGGCCGGCTTCGACCAGGCCCTGCAGGGACAGGCAGCCGGCGTGCAGGTTACGGCGCCCTCGGGAGCCCCCGGCGCGGGCATCAACGTGCGCGTGCGCGGCGCGGCCACCATCACCAACAACGCCTCCCCGCTCTACGTGATTGACGGCGTGCCCGTGCTGCCCGGCTACGATCAGGAGCTGAGTGTGGGCGGCCAGCGGCCCAACCCGCTCAATGCCCTTAACCCCAACGATATTGAGAGCATTGACGTGCTCAAGGACGGGGCGGCGGCGGCCATTTACGGTCTGCGGGCCTCCAACGGCGTGGTGGTGATTACCACCAAGCGCGGCAAGGCCGGCAAGGCCCAGGTGGGCCTGAACGTGTACTACGGCCGCCAGTACCTGCGCAAAAAGCTCGACGTGCTCAACGGCCAGCAGTTTGCCGCCCTCTACAACGACATCCAGGCCAGCCGGGGCCTGCCGCCGGCTTTCAGCCCCGATACCGTGCGCACCAGCACCGACTGGCAGGACGAGGTCTACAGCCCGGCCTCCATCCAGAGCTACCAGGTGAATATTGGCGGCGGCACCGATAAAACCCGTTACTACCTCTCGGGCGGCTACTTCAAGCAGGACGGCATCAGCCTCAATTCGGGCTTCGACCGCTACACGTTCAAGGTGAATCTGGAGCAGCAGCTCAGCCGCCGCCTGCGGGCGGGCACCAACATTAACCTGAGCCGTACCACCAACAACAACAGCAGCCGCAGCGAGAGCGGGGCCGGCAACTCGGGCACGGTACTGGCCGCCCTGGCCCAGATTCCGACCATTCCGGTGCGCAACCCCGATGGCACCTACGCCATCAACAACTTCGACCGCACCTTTAACAACCCGTTGGGCAACCTGCGCGAGAGCAGCAACATCGCCAACATCAACCAGGTCATCGGCAACGCCTTTGCCGAGCTCGACATCCTTCAGAACCTCACCCTGCGCTCCTCGGTGGGCATTGATTACCGCTCGCAGATTGAGAACGAATTCCTGACCCGCGACTACCCCGGCACCCAGTTTTCGCCGGCCGCCCAGCAGGGCCAGGGCCGCACGGGCACCAACGAGCAGACCGTCTGGCTCAACGAGAACACCCTCACCTACCGCCCCGACCTGGGCGCCCGGCACGACCTGACGCTGCTGGCCGGTGAGTCGATGCAGGCTTCGGACCGCTTCACCTCCAGCGCCGGGGGCTCGGGCTACGCCTCCAACGCCGTGCCCTATCTCTCGGGCGTTTCGGTGTTCACCAAGCCCAGCAGCTACCGCGACCAGTGGGGCTTGCTGAGCTTCTTCGGGCGGGCCATCTACAACTACGACCAGCGCTACCTGGCCACCGTCAGCCTGCGGGCCGACGGCTCCAGCCGCTTCGCCGAGGGCAATAAGTTCGGCTACTTCCCGGCCGTGGGCCTGGGCTGGCGCATCTCCAAGGAGAGCTTCTTCCCGAGCAATGCAATGGTATCGGACCTCAAGCTGCGGGCCAGCTTCGGGGCCAACGGCAACCAGGAGTTTTACACCTACGAGCGGTTCCCGCGCTACGGCGTGGGCTTCAGCTACCCCGGCGTGGGCACCACGGTGGCCCCCGGCATCACCCAGACCGACATCGGCAACAACGATGTGAAGTGGGAAACCACGTATCAGTACAACGCCGGCCTCGACGTAGGCCTGGTCAGCGACAAGGTGCAGCTGACCGTGGACGTGTACCGCAAGGACACCCGGGATTTGCTGCTGGGTGTGGCCATTCCGCTCAGCACGGGGGCCGGTAACCTGAGCATCCTGCAGAACGTGGGCAACATCCAGAACCAGGGCGTGGAGCTGGGCCTGAACACGACCAACGTGCGCATGGCCAACGACGGCTTCACCTGGACCACCAACCTGAACGTGAGCCTGAACCGCAGCAAGATTATTGAGCTGGGCGAAGCCGTGAACAGCGAGGGCGTGCTGGCCCCGCGGGTGCTGAGCTACGGCAACGGCTTCCAGCAGGCCGGCCAGCCCCTGGGCGTGTTCTACGGCTACCAGGTGCAGGGCATCTTCCAGAGCCAGGATGAGGTGAGCGGAGCCGCCACCCAGAGCGCCCAGACCCGGCCCGGCGACATCCGGTTCCGGGACCTGAACGGCGACGGCATCATCACGCCCCTCGACCGCGCGGTTATCGGCAACCCCAACCCCAAGGCCATTGCCGGCGTCACCAACAACTTCTCCTACAAAGGACTGGAGTTGAGTGCGTTATTCCAGGGTAGCTTTGGCAACGACATCTACAACCAGAACCGCGAAACGCTGGAGGCCATGGCGGCCCCGCTGAATCAGAGTACCCGGGTGCTGGACCGCTGGACGCCCACCAACCCGGATACCGACGTGCCGCGGGCCGTGTTCGGCGACCCCAACGGCAACGCCCGCTACTCCGACCGCTTCATCGAGGACGGCTCCTACGTGCGCCTCAAGAACCTGACGCTGGGCTACACGCTGCCTTCGGCCATCAGCCAGCGGGCCCTGCTCAGCAACCTGCGCCTCTACGTGACGGCCCAGAACCTGGTCACCTGGACCCGCTACTCCGGCTACGACCCGGAGGTCAGCTCGGCGCCATTCTCCACCACCGGCCTGGGCCGCGACTTCGGCGTGTACCCCCAGTCGCGCACCTACACCGTGGGCCTGAACGCCACTTTTTAATCAGCTGCCAGTCGTCAGTCGTCAGTTGTCAGTTGTCAGATGAAACCAGCACTAGCTGCCAACCGACAACGAGCGACTGCCAACCAAACCCTGGCCCCTCACTCCCTTCCGTCATTCCCATGAAAAAGTTTTTTATACCGATTTCCGCCCTGTTGCTGCTGGGCAGCTGCAACGTGCTCGAGAAAGAGCCGCTGACTTCCATTGCCCCGTCCAACTTCTTCGTGTCGGGCGTAGATGCCGAGGCCGCGCTGGCCGCCACCTACGACGGGTTGCAGCAGAAAGGCGCCTACGCCGAGGTGCTGCCCCTGCTGGCCAACATGCCCACCGACGACTGCACCAGCCTCAACAACGACGTGCGCAACCTGGACGTCATCAACTGGAACTCCGGCACGGGCCAGATTTACGACGCTTACCGGGATGCCTACGTGGCCATTAACCGGGCCAATGCCGTGATTAAGTACGTGCCCGGCATCGACATGCCCGCGGCCCGGCGCGAGCAGATTGTGGGCGAGGCCCGGTTCGTGCGGGCCCTCTCGTACTTTAACCTGGTGCGCCTTTACGGCGGAGTCCCGCTGCGCCTGGACCCGAGCGAAAGCGGGGCCCCGGCCGTCATCAACCTGCCCCGGTCCACTACCGATCAGGTGTACGCCCAGATAATCGACGACCTGACCCAGGCCGAAACCCAGATGGCCGCCGTGAACCCGACCCGGGCCACCAAGGGTGCGGCCGCGGCCCTGCTGGCCCGCGTGTACCTGACCCAGCGCCAGTGGGACGCAGCCCGTGCCGCCGCTGGCCGGGTCCTGACCAGCGGCGGCACGTTTGCGTTGGCGGCTAATTATAACAGCCTTTTTCCGGCCGATAACAAGTCGGAGTCGATTTTTGAGGTGCAGTTCTCGGGCAGCACCGACGGGGGCACCTTCCACACCCTGCCCGATTTGCTGCTGCCCCAGCCCCCGGCTACCTACTCGTTCCAGAAATTCAACATCCCGACGCCCGACCTGCTCCAGGCGGCTGATACGGTGAACGACCAGCGCTGGAGCTTCCAGGGCCGGGTAAATGCCGGCCGCAACCACGCCAGCTACGTGCAGGGCCAGTCGCGCAATGCCAACGACAACGGCCCCTTCGTCTACAAGTGGCGCAGCGACCCCAACGGCTTCAACTCGCCCGACAACTCCTACATCCTGCGCGTGGCCGACGTGCTGCTCATGCAGGCCGAGGCCAGCAACGAGCTCAGCGGCCCCGGCTCCGACGCCCTGGCGCCCCTCAACCAGGTACGGCAACGCGCCGGTTTGCCGGCCCTGACGACCAGCAGCCCGGAGGCGGCCAGCAAGCAGGCGTTACGCATCGAAATTGACCTGCAGCGCCGCCTGGAACTGGCTTTCGAAGGGGAGCGGTGGTTTGATCTGGTGCGCTACGCCCGCCACAACCAGGCCGAAGCCGGAGCCCACCAGGTCACGGCCCTGACCCTGATTCAAGAGTTCCGCGGCACGCCCGACCCCAATTTCCTGCTGCTGCCCTTGCCCCTGGCCGAGCTGAACACGAACACCCAGCTCCAACAGAACCCCGGCTACTAAGGCCGGCGGCCCGGCCCCCGTTACCCGGTCCCGGCCCGCGCTCTGCCACGCGCCGGGACCGGTGGCGGCCGCTTCCTTTTATCACCTTATCACCCCGCAAGCATGAAGTTTTCAATGGTCTGGTTGAGTACGCTGGTAGCGGGTGCGGTAGCGCTGGGCGCCTGCGCCCGGCCCGCTGCGCTTACCAGCGGCGGCCTGAGCTACTGGCTCACCACGCCCGACCGCGCCCACCTGCTCGAGCGCCAGCCCCTGGCTTTCGGCACCGCCGCCCCCACCACTGCCGGCCCGGTTATCGATATTGACGACCAGCGGCAGTTTCAGACGATGGACGGCTTTGGCTATTGCCTCACCGGGGGCAGCGCCGAGCTGCTGCACGCCATGAGCGCCCCGGCCCGGGCCAGGCTGCTCCGGGAGCTGTTCGGGCGTGGCCCCGAAGATATTGGGGTGAACTACCTGCGCCTGAGCATCGGGGCCTCCGACCTGGATGCCACCGTGTTCAGCTACGACGACCGGCCCGCGGGCCAGACCGACCCGGAGCTGACCCATTTCAGCCTGGCGCCCGATAAGCAGCACCTGATTCCGGTGCTCAAGGAAATTCTGGCCATCAACCCCCGGCTGGGCCTGATGGCCTCGCCCTGGAGCCCGCCGACCTGGATGAAGACCAACGGCGAAAGCAAGGGCGGCTCGCTCAAACCCGAATTCTACCCCGCTTACGCCCGGTACTTCGTGAAGTATCTGCAGGCCATGCAGGCCCACGGCATTACGGTGGGCACCGTGACGGTGCAGAACGAGCCCCTGCACCCGGGCAACAACCCCAGTTTGCTCATGCTGGCGCAGGACCAGGCCGAGTTTATCGGCCGGCACCTGGGGCCGGCGCTCAGGGCGGCGGGGCTGCCAACCCGTATCGTGTGCTACGACCACAACGCCGACAAGCCCGAGTACCCGCTCACGGTGCTGGGCAATGCCACGGCCAACCCCTACGTCAACGGCTCGGCTTTCCACCTCTACGGGGGCACGATTGACGCGCTGAGCCAGGTGCACGACGCCTACCCGACCAAGGAGGTGTACTTCACCGAGCAGTGGACGGGCTCGAAAACCACTTTCGCCGACAATCTGGGCTGGCACGTGAAAAATCTCGAAATCGGGGCGCCCCGCAACTGGGCCCGCACCGTGCTGGAGTGGAATCTGGCCGCCGACCCCGGGCAGAACCCCCACACGCCCGGGGGCTGCACCGAGTGCCTGGGCGCCCTCACGCTGGCCCCCCACGACGCCGTAACCCGCAACGTGGCCTACTACACGGTGGCCCACGCCAGCAAGTTTGTGCCGGCCGGCTCGGTGCGGATAGCTTCCTCGCTCGCGCCCAACCTGCCCAACGTGGCCTTCCGCACGCCCGGGGGCGGCCACGTGCTGCTGGTGCAGAACGACCAGGCGGCGGCCCAAACCTTTACCATCCGCCAGGGCGGGCGCACCGCCGAAAGCACCCTGCCCCCCGGGGCCGTGGCCACTTACGCGTGGTAGCCTCCCACCAATAACCCCTCCGGCGCCGGCCGCCCTGGGCCGCGCTGCTTCCGTGCCATTTTCTACCCTCAACCAAATTCCTACACGTATGAAAACACTTGCTCTACCCCCTACCCGCCCCCTGTGGGCCGGCCTGGCCCTGCTGGCGGGGCTGACCCTGCCAGCAGCCCCGCTGCGGGCCCAGACGGTGAGCTCCTGGATGACGA
Source organism: Hymenobacter piscis (assembly GCF_018760735.1). Classification (GTDB taxonomy): domain Bacteria; phylum Bacteroidota; class Bacteroidia; order Cytophagales; family Hymenobacteraceae; genus Hymenobacter; species Hymenobacter piscis. The sequence goes on along the minus strand of NZ_JAHHZN010000037.1, from coordinate 10,763 downwards.
CCGGCGACCAGAGCAAGCTGCTCCAGGCCCAGCCCGCCGTCAGCTTCGGGGCCAATTCCGGTGCCGGAACCACCATTAACGTCAGCGAAGGCACCACCTACCAGACCATCGACGGATTCGGGGCTTCGCTCACGGGCTCCTCGGCCTACCTGCTCAACCAGAAGCTGTCGGCCGCGCAGCGCGACGCGCTGCTCAACGACCTGTTCACGGGCAGCGGCATCCGGCTCAGCTTCCTGCGCCACAGCATGGGCGCCTCCGACTTTTCGGCCTACGGCAACTACACCTACAATGACAAGCCCAGCGGCCAGACTGACCCTAACCTGACCTCGTTCGGGCTGGGCAGGGACCTGACCGACGTGGTTCCCATGCTCAAGGCCATCCGGGGCAAGAACGGGAGCCTCAAAATCATGGGCACGCCCTGGACGGCTCCCACCTGGATGAAGGAAGTGCCGACCCAGTGGAATGGCGGCTGGCTGAGTACGGCCTGGTACCAGGCCTACGCCAACTACTTCGTGAAATACGTGCAGGCCATGCAGGCTCAGGGCCTGCCGGTGTACGCCGTGACCCTGCAAAACGAGCCCCTGTACGCCGCGCCCTACGTGTCGATGCGCATGGATGCCGGCAACCAGGCCGCCTTCCTGAAAAACAATATCGGGCCGGCTTTCCGCAGCGCGGGCCTGAGCACCAAGCTCATTGCCTACGACCACAACTGGGACCGACCCGATTACCCCAACGCCATATTTGCCGATGCCGCCGCAGCCCAGTACGCGGCCGGCTCGGCCTTCCACGGCTACGGCGGCACCGTGAGCCAGCAGACCGCCACCCACAACGCCTACCCCAATAAGGACATCTGGTTCACCGAAATCAGCGGCACGGTGGGCTCGAGCTTCGCCGGGGACTTGCGCTGGCACCTGTCCAACATCATCATCGGCACCACCCGCAACTGGGCCAAGAGCGCCCTGGAGTGGAACCTGGCCCTCGACCAGAACAACGGCCCCACCAACGGGGGCTGCACCGACTGCCGGGGCGTGGTGACTATCCACAACGGGACCGGCAGCGTGACGCGCAACGTGGAGTACTACGCCCTGGGCCACGCCAGCAAGTTCGTGGACCCCGGCGCGGTGCGCGTGGCCTCCGACTCACAGAGCGGCGGCCTCGAAACGGTGGCCTTCCGCAACCCCGACGGCTCGAAAGTGCTCATTGTCCTGAATAACGGCGGTGGGGCTTCTACCTTTAAAGTGGTCTGGAACGGACAGGCCTTCACGGCCAGTCTGCCGGCCGGGGCCGTGGCCACCTACAAATGGGCCAACGCAACTACCGCCGGCCCGGCCGTGGGCCGGCTCTACCGCATCACGTCAGTCAACAGCGGCAAAGTCCTGGATATGGCCGGCCTGTCGACCAGCAACGGGGGGCAGGCCCAGCAGTGGACCTACGGGGGCACCAGCAACCAGCAGTGGAAGCTCGTGGACTCGGGCAGCGGCTACGTGCGCCTGGTGAACCTGCACAGCAACAAAAGCCTCGACCTGGCCCAGGGCGCCAGTCCCGCCGCCAACGGCACCCTGGTGCAGCAGTTCGACTGGAACAGCAACGACAGCCAGCGCTGGCTGATTACGGCCGAAAACGGCGGCGCCTACCGCCTCACCAACAAGGCCAGCGGCAAGGTGCTGGACGTGGATGGGGTATCGACCCTGGACGGGGCCCGGGTGCACCAGTGGGACTGGGCCGGCGGCAACAACCAGAAATGGACCTTCACCGACCTGGGCGCGGCCCGCACGGCCCTGGCCACGGCCGGCTCGGTGGCCGACTCCCGCCTGCTGGTGTACCCCACCGTGGCCGATGCCGACCTGCACCTGACCTATAACGCCACCTCCGCTCAGACGCTGGGCCTGAGCCTGATTGACCTCACGGGCCGCCTCGTTCTCAGGGAGACCGTGCGCCCGGCGGTGCCCGGGGCCAATAATCTGACGCTGCCGGTGGCCGGTCTGCGCAACGGGGTGTACCTGCTGCGCGTGGCCACGGCCGAGGGCCAGCTCACGCGCCGCGTGGTGGTGGCACATTAGCTAGTGGGAACCAGTGGATAGCCGGCGGAAACCCATTGGGGAGTACGCCAGCTGTCCGCTTGGTTACCCAGCGGGTAGTTGCGCCGCCCGCCGCCTGCCTTCCGCCGGAGCGGCGTTTTTTACCTCGATTTCTTTCCTTTTTTCTCACCCGTTACCTCTTTTTATGAAAGCTCTTTCTACTCTTTCGCTTGCCGCGGCCCTGGCGGCAACTACCCTGGGAGCCCAGGCCCAGATTACGGTGGATGGGACCCTCGCGCCGGCCGAAGTGGGCGTGGGCACCGGCCACTACCAGCTCGTGGGCACCTACACCGGCGCCCACTCCGTTGCCGACCGTGGCCTGAAAGCGCTCTACCTAGGCACTACGGCCACCACCCTGCACGTAATGGTAGTGGGCTCGCCCGAGCAGACGGCCTACAGTGCCCTGGTGCTTTACCTGGATGCGCCCGGCAAAACGGGCATTGCCGCCGGCACCCAGCTGCCGGGCAGCAGCAACACCAGCTCCCAGCTGCGCCACAAGCCCACGCTGGACATGCCCGTGGACTACGGCTTCCGCATCACCGTTTCGCCCCTTAAGGACGGCAACAACGCCATGTACCTGAGCCGGGTCGACTACACCATAACGCCGCCGGCCACGGGCGGCTACCCCGAAATCGGGATGGGCTCGGCGGCCAAGGATGGCTCGGTAGCCGTGGATTCCAACGACCCGGCGGCGGCACAAACGGCGTTTCAGACCTCGGCCACGGGTAGCGTAGCGGCCAATACCAGCACGGGCTGGGAGTTTTCTATTCCTCTTTCCGCCCTGGGCGGGTCCACCAACGGGGGCATCTTCAACGTAATGGCCGGCTACGTGGCCGACAACGGGGATTTCTACTCCGATGTGCTGCCGGCCGTAGCAGGACAGACTGCGGACCTGGGTGTCAATCCCGACTTCACAGCCCTGGCCGGCAAGCAGTTCTACAGCTACCAGGTTGGCAGCGGGGTGCTGGCCGCCCGGTCGGCCGCCGGGGCGCTGGCGCTGCGCACCTTCCCCAACCCTCTGACCGCCGACAGCCGCCTGAGCTACCGCGTGTCCACGGGCCAGGGGCCGGTAAGCGTAACGGCCTACAACAGCCTGGGCCAGGTGGCCTGCACCCTGCTCGATAACGCAACCCGGCCGGCCGGGGAGCACACGCTGGCCCTGACGCCGCTGCAGGCCCTGCCGGCGGGCATCTACCTGTTGCAGGTGCGGGCCGGTGACCAGCTCAGCACCCAGCGCGTAGTGGTGCGCTAACGTCTATTTCCGGGCCCGCCGTTCCGGCGGCGGGCCTGCGGGGCCGGCTGGTGGCGGCCTGGTTTTGCGGGCTTTCCCTGTTGCTTTTTGTTTTTTCTTTCCGCTGATGTATACTTCCTTTCCGATCCGCTGGCGCCGACTGACCCGGCTGCTCCCCCTGCTGCTGCTGCTGACCGGAGCCTGCAGCAAGGGCAGCGACCCGGCCGTAGTGCCCACCCCCCCTTCGCCCCCGCCCGCGCCGGCCGCGCCTTCGCAGATGGCGGTGTGGCTGACGACTTCTGACAAGAGTGCCCTGTTCTTCCGCCAGAAGCTCAACCTGCAGTTTGTTGCCAACAACAACGCCGACCCCACCATTGTGGTGGATACTACCCGGACCTTCCAGACCATGGACGGGTTTGGCTACACGCTCACCGGCGGCAGTGCCCAGCTGATCGGGCGCATGAGCGCCCCGGCCCGGGCCGCCCTGCTCAAGGAGCTCTTCGCCACCGACAGCACCTCAATCGGGATCAGCTACCTGCGCGTGAGCATCGGGGCTTCCGACCTCGATGAGCGGGTGTTCACCTACGACGACTCCCCGACCCCCGATCCGAGCCTGGCCAACTTCAGCCTCGCCCCCGACCAGGTGTACCTGATTCCGGTGCTCAGGCAAATCCTGGCCCTCAACCCCGCCATCAAGATCCTGGGCTCGCCCTGGACGGCCCCGAGCTGGATGAAAACCAACGCCAGTCCGGTGGGCGGCGCGCTACGGCCCGAGTATTACGACGCCTACGCCCGCTACTTCGTCAAATACGTTCAGGGCATGGCCGCCGAGGGCATTCCCATCGACGCCGTGACCCTGCAGAACGAGCCCCTCAATCCCTATAACAACCCCAGCATGGTGATGCAGGCTGTGGAGCAGGCCAGCTTCATCAAGAACAACGTCGGCCCGGCCTTTCAGGCGGCGGGCCTCAAAACCAAAATCATTGCCTACGACCACAATGCCGACCGGCCCGATTATCCGCTGACCATACTCGGCGACCCGGCCGCCAACCCCTACGTCGATGGCTCGGCTTTTCACCTTTACGGCGGCTCGATTGAGGCGCTGAGCCAGGTGCACAACGCGTATCCCGACAAGGCCGTGTATTTCACGGAGCAGTGGACCCAGGCCCCGGGCAACTTCCCCCAGGATCTGCCCTACCACGTCCGCAACCTCGAAATTGGCGCCCCGCGCAACTGGAGCCGTAACGTGCTGGAATGGAATCTGGCCAACGACCCCGGCTACGGCCCGCACACGCCCGGCGGCTGCACTGAGTGCCTGGGCGCGGTCACCATCAACGGGGACCAGGTAAGCCGCAATCCGGCCTATTACGCCATAGCTCATTCCAGCAAATTCGTGCGCCCGGGCTCCGTGCGCGTGGCCACCAACGAGCCGGCCAACCTGCCGAACGTAGCCTACAAAACGCCCGCCGGCCGGCGCGTTCTGGTGGTGCTCAACTCGGGCTCCGCGCCGCAGAGCTTTAATATTGCCTATCGGGGCAAGGTGGTGAACACCATTCTGTACGGCAGTTCGGTAGCTACCTATATTTGGTAGCATGAGAATAGCAACTGTATTTTATCCGGCGGGACGGAGGCGGGTGCCCGTCGGCCCCGGGCTACTTGCCCGGGTGCTTGTGCTGGTACTGGCGGCCGGCTCTCCGGCAATTGCCCAAACGCCGGTGGAGTGCCAGACGGCGGCCGGCCGCCTGCAGGGCCGGCGCGATACTACGGGGCTGCTCTCGTTCAAAGGCGTGGCCTACGCCGCCGCGCCGGTGGGTCCGGGCCGGTTTCTGCCGCCCGGGCCTTTGCCGGCCTGGCCGGGCGTGCGGCCGGCCACGGCTTTTGGGCCGCGGGCCCCGCAGGGCGCGGGCACCGCGGGGCAGGACGTGGAAAACTGCCTCACGCTCAACGTCTGGACACCCTCGCTGCGGGCGGCGGCGGCCAAGCCGGTCGTGGTGTGGGTGCACGGCGGGGGCTTTACGGGCGGTTCGGGCGACGACTTTCCGGGCCCGAATTTCGCGCGCCACGACAGCCTCGTGGCCGTGAGTATCAACTACCGGCTCGGCAGCTTCGGTTTTCTGCAGCTGGGCCGGCGGCTGGGCCCGGCCTACCGGGCGGCCGGCAACGCCGGCGTACTCGATGTAGTGGCCGCCCTGAACTGGGTACAGACCAATATTGCTGCCTTCGGGGGCGACCCGGCCCGCGTAACGCTCATGGGTGAATCGGCCGGGGCCAAACTCATCAGCGCCGTGCTGGCCACGCCCGCCGCCGACGGCCTCTACCAGCAAGTGATACTGGAAAGCGGCGGAGCCCAGGCCGTGCGCGACACCGTTACGGCCGCTGTCGTCACCGACCGGCTCCTTGCCGCCCTGCAGCTGGCCCCCGATCAGGCGGCCGCGCTGCTGACCCTGCCCACGGCTACCATTCTGCGGGCCCAGCAGCAGCTTACGGATGGTCCGCGGGGCCTGCAGCTATTCGGGCCCGTGCTCGATGGAAGCGTCATTCCGGCAGCTCCTCTGACTTATCTGGCCCGCCCCGGCCGGGCGCCGCTGCGGGCTCTGGTGGGCACCAACCGCGACGAAGCCGGCCTGTTCATGGGATTCTGGCCGGCGTTGCGGCAGCCCAATCCGGCCGTGCTCAACGACCTGTTCGGCATTAACGCCCCCCCGGTGTGGCGCGCTTACGAGCGGGCCCGCCGCCGCCAGCCCAGCGACCAGGCCTGGCTGAGCACCACCACCGACTACCTTTACCGCCTGGCATCTTACCGCCTGGCGACTACCCTGGCCCGCGCGGGGCACGCCATCTGGCTCTACCGCTTCGACTACCAGACGCCCGGGGGCGCTGGTCCGCTGCATGCCCAGGAGCTGCGCTACGTCTGGAACACACTTGATTTGCAGGCCCGGCAATCGGCCGCCAGCCAGGCCCTGGCCGCGCAGATGCACCAACGGTGGGTGCACTTCATCCGGACCGGCACGCCGGGCCCGGAATGGCCCGTCTACCAGCCCAAACAACCCCAGATTATGGTATTTGACTCGGTGAGCCACGCCCGGCCGCTGGGCCCGGTCTACCGGGACAGGGCTTTTACCGACCAAGCCTTCCGGCTGTAGCCAGCCTTGCCGGCCACATCGGGGCGGTGACATCCCTGTCGAGCAATAAGCCGGGGATGTTACGCGGTGAGGGTAGCCAGATGGCAATGCATGGCCTGGAGCCCGGCCAGACCCAGTTGCTCTTTGAGCCGGAAGCGGCCGATGCCTCGCTTGGTTTTAGCGCTTCTACCTTAGTACACAACCCTTCTCAAGTGTGTTGTGGCCGGTTGGAGCACTGCACTGTCCCTGTCGCGGTACCCTCCTACTGCCGGTCTTCGTTTCTGATAAACCGATGGCGGGCATACGTACTCCCGCTGCCCTGCACTCCCGGGCAACCGCAGATTAGCCGGCCCGGCGTTGCGCACCCGCAGGTTCTTTCCCTTGCTATCCCTTCACTGACGGGTCACGGTTGCTTACTTGACGCATGCATGGCAGAGAGGAACACGCCGGGCGCGCCTACCGTAGCTTTTTACTTGTGCGCAGTAGCTTTTCCAGCACCGGAGCGGGCAGGGGCTTGCTGGCCTCGGGGTAGTTTTCCAGCTCCTTGACCAAAGCCGCCTCCGTGAGTTCCTTCATCAGAAAGCCCGGAATCCAGTGCTCGGCCTGCTTGAGCTTCATGTACGTTTCCTTACTGACTGCCGTAGTGAAGGAAACCCACACCGGCTCCTGCTCTCCGGCCGGGGTGTCTGCCGGCTCGGCTACGGGCTTCGCGGGTTCGATCCGGTCGTTGATAGCGGCCAGCACTTTATTGCCGAAACTAGGTTTGGTACTCATAAGCGGGCAAGAATTTCAGTGGTTAGGTTCTGGTAATCCTGAGCGCCCGCCGATACGGGAGCCCAGGTATGGATGCTGGCCTTTTCAATCTGGGCTTCCACCAGGCTCACATTCGGGCGGATGGTGGTCTGCATTACCAGGGGACCAAACAAAGGGTGAGTCTCCAGCAGATTGACCATGTCTTTCTGCGCCCGGCGCCGGTCGTTGCGGTTGTACTGGGTGAAAAAAAGCCCGCCGATGACCAATTCCCGGTTTAGTCTTTTCTGCACCTGATGACACACGTCGAGCAGGCCCACCAGGCCTTCAATGCCATAGTACTCGGGTTGTGCCGGAATAAACACGGCATTGGCAGCCGTCAGAGCCGCGTACGTGAGTTTGCCCAGGCCACCGGGCGTGTCGATCAGGCAATAATCGATGGCTTCCACATCATCCAGCAGTTCTTTCAGGGCAAACTCGGCCCCGGGCTTCTGGCTGATGCGCTCTTCCGCCTCCGCTATGTCAGGCGAGCTGGGTACCAGGTAGAGCCCCTCCCCCACTTCCAGCACCACATCGGACAGGCTGGCCTGCCCTAGCAGGACGGACCCCAGATGGCCCGTGGATCCGGGGTCAACGGTGAAGCTCTGAGTCAGATTGGTTTGCCGGTCACAGTCCAGCAACAGGACCGAGTGGCCCCGTTCCTGCAACGTGTAGGCAACGTTGAGGCAACTGGTCGTTTTTCCGGTGCCCCCTTTATGGTTGGCGAAGACAATTGTTTGCATAGGCACAATAGTAGTAATATTTGGAATGTGTACAATGTATGAAATTCCAATAATCTTAAAGATTTATAAAATTTATACAGTTTCTATAATTGTGACAATTATAACAATTGTCACAATTATAGAAACTGTATAAATTAAAGCCATTTCCAGTACGGCCTGGGGCAGCGGAGACAAGTCGTTATAATCCTGACGAGGGGCCCTACAGTCAAGCCGCCGCACAATCTCCTCCTCCCGTAGTAGGTTTCATCGATACGCCGGCGCCGCTCCACGCGCCGACAGTCAGGCGGCCGCCTTCCGGCTTTCAACTCGGCCACCGGCACTTCGCCCGCCACCCCATGCATGAGTCGGCGCACGTGCCCACCAGCAGGCTGGCAGCCCCGCCTCTGGTCGGGTACGGCGCCGGTGGGGAAAGCGTCACTTATTTCGTCGCAGAGGGTTCAGCGGTGTACGTTGGTGGGGCAAGGAGTATACCAAAACAAGGAACGATCTTGCAGGAAGCAGAATGGGCTGGTTGGTGGTGCGCCTCTCACCATCCGGGTTATGGTTGGCCCTGCGGATGAGTAGTGTCACAACGTATTTGCTACAATTGGTAGCGGGCTGATGTCAGGCAGCCGGGCACAAACGGTGCCACAGCTCTGGTGGCGGCAACAGCACCATCGTGGGGCGGCACCGCCAGACACGCCATGCAGGGGAGCAGGCATGACTTCTGGCAAACCCGTTCGACGGCCTGTAGCCGGCCTTTGTGGGGGAGAGCAGCAACCCAGGGCCGGCCACAAAGCCGGGGATACTTCATTGGCAGGTGGCAGATTCAGCCAGGTATGGCAGAGGAAATTTTTACCACGCCAGCAATCTATTGAATTTATGCCATAGTAAGAATAGTAACAATTTTAAAAATTCATATAATTTAAACAATGGATGAAATGGATGAAATGGATAAAATGGATGAAATGGATGAAATGGATGGAATGGATGGAATGGATGGAATGGACAGAATGGACAGAATGGACAGAATGGACAGAATGGATGGAATGGATGGAATGGACAGAATGGACAGAATGGACAGAATGGATGGAATGGATGGAATGGATGGAATGGATGGAATGGATGGAATGGAAGTTATTGCTGCATTTCCTGGCATGGCCAGAATTGAAGTCGCTGCGCCTAACCGGGTGCTTTGTATGTAAGGCAGACCAGTTCAATTCTCGCCATACAGGGAAACCCGATAGTTGGAGAGCATCAATAAGGCTAAAGCACTAGGCTGAGCGGATGCCGCCATAGTTTGTCCCACGCTTTTCGATGCTCTCCTCGGCTTGTTCAAGCTGTTCCTGTAACCGCTTGACCTGCCCGGTCAGCACATCGGTATGTTGCACGACCTGCTCGATGGGCGTAGTAGGCGGCTTTTTCAGGTTGTAATCCATCGCCTGAGTAGGGGCCTGCTCTTGCTGGCGGACGCGTTCCAGCCACTTGGTCACGGTCGAGCGGATGAGCACCTGGTACTTGCTCATGGCTGACTCAATCGTATACCCGCCGCAGGTAATTTCCTTGACTATCTGGCGCATTTTCAACTTGTGCGCCTGCTTGCCAAACAGAAATAAGTGTCCCATCTGACTGAGAGCGATGGTCAACCTATCCTATGTTCGCCTGCCCACCGCAAAGAGGCCATGAGAAGGAAGAGGAGGGAGCAAGATCTTTCAACCTATCCTGATTTTAGGACAAAACAGCTCGTTTGAAATGGTCCGCTTAGCGAGGTGGTCTAGCTAAAACGGACAGTGAGAAGTCTTATCTTCCACTGTCCATGACTGAGAAGCTGTTTGAGTTAAATTTGCTCGATGGGGCAAACAAGCGAAAAAGCCGCTCGAAAGCGGTACAGTTCAGATTTATCAGTGCGGGACTGGCAGCGCCTGGAACCGCTTTTAGTGGTGCGACGGCGGGGGAAATGGCCGCTGATAGAGGTGGTCAACACCATTTTTTACGTGCTCAAAAACGGGTGCGGGTGGCGGGATGTGCCGGGTGATTTGCCGCCCTGGGGCACGGTGTACTGGTATTTTAGCAAGTGGGAGACCGACGGGACGTGGGCGCGGGTAAGCACGTGCCTGAACGTGAGCAGCCGGGAAATGGCCCAAAAAAAGCCGAGCCTACGGCCGTAATCCTCGACACGCAAAGCGTCAAGAACGCGGCCACGGCCACTAGCACGACGGTGGGCTTTGACGCGGGCAAGCTCGTCAAGGGCCGCAAGCGGCTGGTGCTGACCGACACGCTGGGCAACGTGCTGGCCAGCCGCGTGGTGCCCGCCAACGCGGCCGACGGCCCGGCCGCCATCGCTTTCTGGGACGAAGTAGCCGCCGGACACGACTTGCTGGGCTAGGTGCAGGTCATTTTCGTCGACAGCTCATTTCACGGCATGTTTCGCACGCATTTGGCGCAACGCTACGGCATCCGAGTAGAAAAACCGGTCCATGTGCTGGTCAAAAAAACAAATTTCTGCATTCATGCCTGGCGTTGGATTGTCGAGCGCACGTTCGCTTGGCTCGGTGCGCATCGCAGGCTGTCCAAGGAATACGACCCAAGTTTGCATCATGCCAACGAAGCTGTTTAGAAAGTCGGTTTCAGGTTGATTTTTCGTAAAAAGATAACGAGGAAGGCCAGATAGTGCCAGGCTAACCAGTTGCCGATGCTGGTGTCGTAGCGCACGCGCAAGGTCTTGAAGCCGTCGAGCCAGGCGTTGGCGTGCTCGCCGACGGCGCGGCGGCGGTAGAGTTCGGGGGCAAAGAAGGGGTCATCGTCCGTCTGCCAGTCGGCC
>NZ_JAHHZN010000036.1 GCF_018760735.1 Hymenobacter piscis | reverse complement strand
CGCGGCCGGTGCCGCCTGCCGTACCGGCCTGCCCAAGCGTGTGTGGCTGAATCAGTTGCCATTCACGTTCCGTAAGTTCGTGGCGTCGCATCCCGCAAATTTAAACATGACTGTCCACACACTCTAGAGAACTTCTCGGACGGCTACGCCAATAATCAGTTCGTGGGGACGTGGCAATCCTACAAAACCGGCCGAACCAAGCGCTGCAACTGGGGCAACCACCGCATCCCGAACAGCGGCGACCTCGACCAAGGGGCTGGAGATTTTTCGCCGGCCGATAAGTACCTGGCCAACGGTTGGGAATCGTACAGGCGGGCTTGGGATGGGAACGATAAGGCTGCTCAGAAGCAGGAGCAGGCAGCGTGGTGGAAATAAGAGTGGCGGCTAGACTATTGAGAATATAGGAAAACGCTACTTTTAGCCCGGACAACCAGTCGCCCGCCACTATGAGCAACCTGATTCAGTTCGTGGCTAACCACGACGACCTTTCTACCGACAAAGGGTTTCAGTTCAAATTTTACTGCGACAAATGCCGCAACGGGCACATGTCGCGCTTCCTGCCCAATAAAATCGGAATTGCCGGGGAGCTGATGCGGGCCGCCGGCAGCCTGTTCGGGGGACATTTCTACGACGCCGGCACGGCCGCCTACCACGTGCAGCGCGCCATCGGGGGCAAGGCCCACGACGAAGCCCTGGAAGCGGCCGTGGCGGAGGGCAAAACCTACTTCAAGCAGTGCACCCGCTGCGGCCACTGGGTGTGCCCCGCGGTGTGCTGGAACCACTCGGCCGGCCTCTGCGAAGACTGCGCCCCCGACGAGCACGAGGAACTGGCCGCCCAGCAGCGCCAAGCCGCCCGGGAGCAGATTCAAACCAAAACCCGGGAGCACAACTACACCCAGAACCTCGATTTCCTGGGCCGGGCCGAGGTGCGGCACTGCGCCCGGTGCCGGCACAAGCTGGAAGCGGGCCAGAAGTTCTGCCCCGAGTGCGGGACGCCCAGCGCCAGCGCCGCGCCCCAAGAGAAATTCTGCGCCGACTGCGGCGCACCCCAGAAAACCCCGCAGCGCTTCTGCCCCGACTGCGGGGCCCGGCAGTAAGCCCGTAAGGACCCGCTAGCGTTTGGTGGCGTAGGAAAAACCCACGGTCATGTTCGTGTTGCCCGGCACTTTGCCTTCGCTGAACTGGCTTTCGTAAGTGTAGTGGTAGGAGAAGGTCACGGCCAGGGCGTTGGTGAGCTTGAGGGCGGCGGTGGATAGATTGCTGAAGCGGTAGTTGCCGAAGTTGGCCAACGAGGGCTGGTAGAACGTGGTGGAGCCGAAGGTGAGAATGCGGAACGTGTAGGCCACCTTCAGGCGCACCGAGTTGCGGGCCGTAACTACCGTGCGGCCGTCGAGGAAGTTGGTCTGCTCCCGAATCACGAGGTTGCTCACCGATACTTCCCGGCCCAGCGTATCGGAGTAGAAGGCCCAGCCGGGACCCGCGCCCACCTGCACCCGCCGCGTGATGCCGCGCAGGTTGCTCTGCTCGTAGCCGCCCAGGGCGTAGGCCCGGAATCGGTCCTTGTAATAGTAGGGCGTAGCATTCAGTAGCAGTTCCCGCTCGCGCAGCCGCCCATCCTGGCGGCCGAAGGCGAAGTTCAGGTTCAGGGGCAGGCCCAGGTGCTGGCCCCGGGTGAAGGTGAGGGCCTGGGTAGTGGAGAGCAGCGTGCGGTTCACGCCGCCGCGGCTGTAAGCGCCCGTGAGCTGGCCATTGTAAAGAATGAGGGTGGTATCGGGCTGCTGCTGGTTCTGGGCGCGGGCCGGGGCGGTTAAGCACAACAGGAACAGGACCGGCAGCAGGGAGTAGTAAAAGCCTTGAGGCATAGCGGTTGGGGGCGGGCCGGAGCAGTAGCGGGAAGGCTTCGGCCACGCGTTCAGTCAGCAGAGAAAAAGCGTCCCGGCTGGCCGGGGGGCGCCCCAAAGGTAAGTCCATCGGCCGGAACGGGTCCGCGCCTGACTGGTCCGAAGTCGGCCGAATGGGCCCGCCGGGCACCGGGAGCGGGCTATTTTGCCTATACTTACTGCCTTACTGAACGGGCCCCCGAGGCTGGCCGGCCCATCTGCATTACTTACGTTGGTATGGCTTTTCGATTTGCGTTGCGGACTCTGGTAGTCTGGTTGGGAATACTGGTGCCGGCGTGGGGGCAGGTGATTCCGCCGCCCATGAAACAGGCGCCGCCGCCGGCCGGAGTAGCCGCGCCGGCCGCCCCGGCGCCCCGGGACTCGGTGCGCGACCAGGGCCTGGTAACGGATACCAAAACCCTGCGCCGCATCGACTCCCTGCGCCGGGCCAGTGACGGCCGCCTGGAGCAGATTCAGCAGGAGCTGCTCACGCTCCGGAACGGCGGCGCCGACAAGCGCCGGGAACGGGAGCTGGTGACCGAGCTACGCGCCCTCAACCAGGCCGATTCCCTGCGCCAGGCCCGCGCCCGCCGGTACATCGACTCGCTGAAGCTGCGCGCCAAAGGCTTTCCGGTGGCCCCCCACGGCGATACGCTGTTCTACGTGTACACCAAGCTGGGCCCGTTTTCGCCCGGGGAACGGGCCAAGCTTACGGAGGACAAAATCAAGCGCCTCGAAAAGGAGGTGTTCTTCAGCCCCGACTCGCTGCGGATTTACCCCTCGGAGCAAACCGTGGACCTGATGTACGGCGAGCAGGTGCTGCAAAGCATCAGCAACAACGACGCGCTCTGGCAGAACGTGAGCAAGGACTCCCTGGCCCGGGAGCACCGCCGCCTCATCAGCCGGGCCCTGAGCCAGTACAAGGAGCAAAACAGCCTGCGCAACATCCTGCGCGAAGTGGGCCTCACGCTGCTGGTGCTGGTGGTGCTGTTTTTCACGGTGAAGTACCTGAACGTGTTCTTCCGCTGGATCCGGGGCCGGCTTACGGCCAAGGAGGGCACCTGGTTCAAGGGGGCCAAGCTGGGTACCTACGAGTTTTTCAACGGCAACCGCCAGCTCCATGCCGTGCTGCTGCTGGTGCGGGTGGTGCAGTGGACGGTGATTCTGCTCACCATTTACCTGGTGCTGCCGGTGGTGTTCAGCATCTTCCCCGGCACCCAGGGCATTGCCGACACGCTGCTGGGCTACGTATTCAACCCGCTCCGCAAAATCGGCCTGGCGCTCTGGAACTACCTGCCCAACCTGTTCACGATTATCGTGATTGTGGCCGTGTTCCGTTACGTGCTCCAGCTGATTTACTCGCTCAAGGAAGAAATCCGCACGGGCAACCTCACCATTGAGGGGTTCTTTCCGGACTGGGCCAACCCCACCTACCAGATTGTGCGGGTGCTGGTGTTTGCCTTCGCCCTGGTGGTGATATTCCCCTACCTGCCGGGCTCCGATTCGCCGGTGTTTCAGGGCGTATCGGTGTTTCTGGGTTTTCTGTTCACGTTCGGCTCGGCGGGGTCGTTGTCTAACATCGTGGCCGGGCTGGTGCTGACGTATATGCGGGCCTACAAGCTGGGCGACCGGGTGAAAATCGGGGACGTGACGGGCGATATTGTGGAGAAAAACCTGCTCGTAACCCGCATCCGCACCATCAAGAACGAGGAAATCACCATCCCAAATTCCTCCATCATGAGCTCCTACACCACCAACTTCACCAGCGCCGCGCCCACCCGCGGCCTCATCCTGCACACCACCGTCACCATCGGCTACGACGTGCCCTGGCCGCAGGTGCACCAGCTGCTGATTGCGGCCGCCCTGGAGGCCGAAGAGGTCATGACCGAGCCCCGACCCTTCGTGCTGCAAACCAGCCTCGACGACTACTACGTGAGTTACCAGCTCAACGCCTACACCCGGGAGGCCAGCAAGCAGGCCGTCCTGTACTCACGCATTCACCAGAACATCCAGGATCAGTTCAACGCCGCCGGAATCGAAATCATGTCGCCCCACTACCGCGCCGCCCGCGACGGTAACCAGAGCACCATCCCGGCCAGCTACCTGCCCCCGGATTACGAAGCGCCCGGCTTCCGCGTCGAAAACCCGGGCGGGCCGCGAGGGTAGGGGGCTTTACTGTCCTCCTGAGCAGCGCGAGTGACCTTGCCACGTCAGCGCGGTTTCATTGGCGACTCGGGCCAGCTTGACAAGGTCCTTCGCGCTGCTCAGGACGACCGGGCGAAACGTTGATGGCTCCTCAACCCGGCCCCGCCATCCGGCCAACCCCAAATAACCCAGAAAATCAGCTGATGCTCACGGGAAAAGCCTGACCTTTGCGCCTGGCCCGGCGCCGTTGCCCGGGCCAGGGGGGAGCCGCGGGAGTTGGCCGGACTGCCGCTTCGCCCCCGTTTGAGAGGTAGACGCGCCCGGCCGGCACCCAGGGAAACAGGTATGATGCAAGTAGTGAATAGGATCAGGAGGCAGCTCAAACACCGCTACGATGCCATCGATAACCTTCACTTCAAGCGCGACCTGCTCAACGCGTTGCCCTTCTGGTTCGGAGCCCTGATGACCGGCCTCGTGGCGGTACTCTACGCCAAGCTGTTTGCCTGGGCCGAGGCCGGCACGCGCTACGTCTACCACCACTCGGCCGAGTCGAAATGGGCGTTTCTGCTGCTCACGCCGCTGTGCTTTCTGGTGGGCTGGTGGCTGGTGAACCGCTACGCGCCGTTTGCCCGGGGCAGCGGCATCCCGCAGGTCAGCGCCGCCATCGACTTGTCCAACCCCCGCCACAACCACAAAGTGGCCCGCCTGCTGAGCTTGCGGGTGCTGGTGGTGAAGGTAGTGTCCAGCCTGGTGGTGGTGCTGGGCGGGGGCGTAATCGGCCGCGAGGGCCCGACCATCCAGATTTCGGCCTCCATCTTCAAGCAGGTAAACCGGATGCTGCCCGCCTGGTACCCCAAGGTATCGAAGCGGAACATGATTGTGACCGGGGCCGCCGCCGGCCTGGCCTCGGCCTTCAACACGCCCCTGGGCGGTATCGTGTTTGCCATCGAGGAGCTGACCAAAACCCACTTCAACTTCTTCAAATCGGCGTTGCTCACCGGCGTTATCATTGCCGGCCTGACGGCCCTGAACCTGCTCGGGCCCTACCTCTACCTGGGCTACCCCCGCCTCGACAACATCCCGATCTGGATTATTTTCGTGGTGATGCTGGTGGCCCTGCTTACGGGTTTCGCGGCCAGCGGCATGGGCGAGGTCATCCTGTTCATCCTGCGCCGCAAGCAGCAGCTGACCTCGGCCGCGCAGAAGCTGTTGTACCCGCTGCTCTGCGGGCTGGCCATTGCCCTGCTGGCCGTGCTGGTGGATGAGCGCATGTTCGGCTCGGGCAAGGAAATCATGGTCGAAACCCTGTTCACCGACCACAAGCACGTGGAATGGTACGTGCCGCTGCTGCGCATCATCGGCCCCATTCTCTCGTTCAGCACGGGCGTGGCGGGCGGCATTTTCGCGCCCTCACTTAGCGCCGGGGCCAGCATCGGGACCGTGGTGGCGGGCTGGATGTACCTCCCCGACACGGCCACCAACCTGCTGGTGCTCTGCGGTATGGTGGGCTTCCTGACCGGCGTCACGCGCAGCCCCTTCACCTCCTCGATTCTGGTGATTGAGATGACCAACAGCCACAACATCATCTTCTACCTGATGCTCACGGCCCTGCTGGCCAACCTGGTGTCCAACCTCGTCAACCGCCACTCCTTCTACGATCAGCTCAAGACCCAGTACATCCAGGAAATCCACCGGGATGAGGTGCTGGAGGCTACCATAGCGTCGGGGCAGGAAGAGGAAGCAAAGAAGGGGAAAGGAGCGTGAGGATAAGTGCGTAAATAGGGTATCTTGCTGACCGTCTGAACTGTTAGCATGCGTATCCATGCGTGGCCTCAACAAAGTAACCCTGATCGGGAATCTGGGCAAAGACCCGGAACTGAACGTGCTGGAAGGCAACGTGGCCGTGGCGAAATTTTCGCTGGCTACCTCCGAAACCTGGCGCGACAAAAACGGCCAGCTGCACACCAGCACCGACTGGCACACCATTGTGCTCTGGCGCGGCTTAGCCGAGCTGGCCCAGGCCTACCTGCGCCGGGGCAGCTTGGTGTACGTGGAGGGTAAGCTCAAAACCCGCCACTACGACGATGCCGCCGGAGTGCGCCATTACGTGACGGAAATCATTGGCGAGCAGCTGTTGATGCTGGATAAAAAAACCGGCGAGGGGCCACCTGCTTTATGAAAGCGGCCGTATCGCTGCGCCTGAATGCGACCCGCACCAGCTTTCAGGTGTTTTTTCCTTACTCCGATACCGCCATACGCACGGCCCTGCTGGCCGCCGGCGTGCGCTACGAAGCCGCCGCCCGGGGGTATGTGCTGCCCGCGACGCCCGAAGCCGTAGCCCCGTTGCGGCTGGTGTGCCAGCAGTTGGGCGCGTCGTTGCAGGTGCCCGTGGTGCCGGCGCTGGCCACTGAACCGCCCCCGCCCACCGCGCACGAGGTACTGCTGGCCCGCTACTGCCAGCTGATTGCCCTGAAGCGCTACAGCCCCAACACCCTGAAAAACTACCGGGGCGCGTTTCAGCTGTTTCTCACGCACCATGCGCCGCGTTTGCCGCTGGAGCTGAGTAAGCAGCAGGTGCTCGATTACCTGGCCGGGCGTGTGGCGGCGGGCATCTCCGAAGCCTACCAGAACACGCTCATCAATGCCATCAAATTCTATTACGAGCAGGTGGAGGGCCAGCCCCGCCAGTACTACGAAGTGCCCCGGCCCAAACGGCCCCTCACCACCCCCAAAGTACTGGCCAAGGAAGAAGTGCGCGCCCTGCTGCTCGGCACCGAAAACCGGAAGCACCGGGCCATGCTGATGCTGGCCTACGGCCTAGGCCTGCGTCTGGGCGAGGTGCTGGCCCTCACGCCGGCCGACATCGACAGCCGCCGCATGGCCCTCTACGTGCGGGGCGGCAAAGGCAAGAAAGACCGCGACCTACCCCTGCCGGGAAGCCTGCTGCAAGAACTGCGCGAGCAGTTCCGGCAGTTCCGACCCGTTACGTTTCTCTTTGAGGGGCAACGGCCCGGCGAACCCTACAGTGAGCGTAGCCTGCAATTGGTAATCAAGCAGGCCGCTGAACGGGCCGGGATTCGCCGGCCTGTCACGATGCATATGCTGCGGCACTCGTACGCTACCCATCTGCTCGAAGCCGGTACCGATATCCGCGTAATTCAGGATTTGTTGGGCCATAGCAGTATCAAAACCACTGAAATATACACCCATGTTGCCCAACGCACCCGCCCTGCCTCGCCCCTGGATTCCCTGGACCTGTAACCACCCAACCTGCGGGAATCAACCCACTTCCGGTATGCTTCCCGCAGGTTTGTTGCGCACATAGCGTAGATTGCCGAAACTTACAAGGGGCCGGGTTTCGGCAACCCAGATGTTAGCACCAATTGTAAATGACAGACAGTTCACTCATAAGACAGAAGTTATCTTCACAAACTGACTTGGATTGGTTTGACAGCATTTGCGATATTCTTAGAAAAAACGCAAACCCGACAACACATACACTTGAGAATATTATTGGGACAGAAAAACCAAACCCAAAAAACGAAATTAGAGGCTCGAAGTTTTTAGACACGTATGACAAGAGATTTCGAGGTGCATGCATCAATCCAAATTTGACAAGTGACCAGCCAGACCAACCTATAGACTATTTAGGCTTTTGGGGTGCCACTTTCAAAATCAAAATTGGTGACATTCATAAGAGATTTAATGACTATAAAACTGTAATCAACACCTATGACGGAGGGACACAAATATTCTTTTATCCAGTTTCTGAAGAGTTTGAATTTACCGCAATAGACTGTTGGACAGACAAGGATGAAAGCGAGATAGCTAATTTATTTGATTTAGAAGTTCATGGTGTGACATTCAAGTTTGGCGACCATTTGGTTCAAGGACGAGACGGTTACAGTATGAGACGAACGAAAACAACTGGTGCTAACAGCACCTTGCCAAAAGCGGGGCGGACGTGGTGGCAGAAACTTTTCGGCTCCGAATAAACATTAACCGTAGCTTGACAGATGGTGCTTCGAAAGCCCCGCCTTCGGCAAGCCGCAAACCGTTATGCCCAATTATAAAATGACACGAACGACAACTATATTAACCTTAACATTTTTAGCATTGTTGACAGCTTGTGACAATCCAAAACGACAAACCGAAAAAGACACGGTAACGCAATTCGACACGACTAATGCTATAAAAATTGGCGACTCTTGGGCGACACCAAAGCCAACCTTTGAGTTTAATTCCCTGCTTGACAGTTCAGCAGACACCTTAAAATTAGTGACTTGTGCTGAATTTGTTTATTCGCCTTTTGGACAACTTAACAACAAATCTGACTTACCGACAAGTAATTTAAAAAACTTTAAAATTCTCGACAGGCTTGACAAAATGGACATTGGCGAAATTGAATTTCAAATCTTGACCTTAAATAAGAGCCGACTTATTTTATTCTTTGACAATGACCCAGAAGCCAGCAAACATTCTTACATTTTTAAAGGAGAAATAAAAGACAGTAATGTAAATTTTATTGAAGGCATCAAAATTGGAATGACTAAAGAGGATTTTATTAAAACCTTCTTTGACAATTTCCCAAGCGAACTAATGACAAAGTATAATTTCCTTGTTTTTGAATCGTGTGTGCAAGACATAAAACATACGTATTCGTTTAAAGACAATAAATTGCAATCAATAAATTTTATAACAGACAGCTATTGGACAGTAAACTACTAATGACAAGGGAAAGAATAACTGGGCATAACAGCACCTACCCAAAAGGCAGGGTTTTGTGCTCCGCAGACAGTTTTGTGCTAGCCGAAAGTTCAGTTCTCCGAATGGAGTTTAGTGGTAAAAATCCCGCCATTCGGGTAGCTGCAAAACGTTATGTGCAACCCTAACAGACCGAAAGTGCTAACATTAAACAGACAATTTTAATGACTGACAAACAGACGACATTAGATAAATTAAATACTTTTAGAAAACTGGATAAGTTTTCGACTTCTGCTTGGGAGAAACGTGGACTAAATCCTTCTGACAGTGTAATGTGCAACAGACTTCAAAATTTATTTAATGACTGTGCAGATAATTTAATAGAAGCAACAAATTCGGACTTTAAGCCAAAACAACTTAAAAGCATTTTGAAAAGCTGGCTGGAAAGTGTTAATAGTTCGGACTACGACACCGAAGAACGAGAATTTATTTGCGACTATTTTGACCAACTTTCAAAAATTGTTTCGGTTGACTTCAAGGACAATCTGAATAGTTGGCTTTATGGAAAAGTTCTTAATACACTTTTCAAAGTAACTTCATTTTTCAAAGGACAGGACAAAATAATTGAAACCTTATCTCAAGACTGCACTCAATGTGGTTCAAAACTAGAGACATTTATAACAAGAAAAGAAGAAGGTATTCCTGACTACAGTTGGACAATAATTCAGTGCAACAACTGCAACGAATTTAATTTGCTTTCCACAGGACCAAACATAAAAGAACTTCGTTTTGGAAATTATAAATCAATAGAGCAACTACCAAAGACAGAATACACAGAAGAACAAGCTAATACAAGACTTGAACAAATAAAATTCTTTAGAAAAAAATGACAGTGCAATTAACGACAGGACAAAGAAGGGTAGCACATAACAGGCGTTTGGCAAAAGTGGCGGTTCAGTGCTCCGCAAACACATTTGTGGTTAATCAAAGTTTGGTTCTCCGCATCAACATTTGTGGCGAAAATCGCCACCTTCGCCAAGCGCCAAAACGTCGTCGTTAAAAAAAATAAAGCGCCCGCAACTCTACATTGCGGGCGCTTTTTGCTGTATTACAAATTAACCGAAAGCTACTTGGTCTTCCGGGCCATCACCTTCTCCACGGCGCGCACGATGGCGGCTTCGTTGAGGCCATACTTCTCCATGAGCTGGTCGGGGGTGCCGGACTCGCCGAAGGAGTCGTTGACGGCCACCATTTCCAGGGGCAGGGGCTCCTCGCGGGCCAGCAGCTGGGCGATGGAGTCGCCGAGGCCGCCGTTCATCTGGTGCTCCTCGGCCGTCACCACGCAGCGCGTTTTGCGGGCCGATTCTAGAATCATCTGCGCATCGAGGGGCTTAATGGTGTGGAGGTTGATGATTTCGGCGTTGATGCCTTTCTCGGCCAGCAGCTTGCCCGCCAGGATGGCCTTCCACACCAGGTGGCCGGTGGCGAAGATGCTTACGTCGGCCCCCTCGTTCAGGAGCACGCCTTTGCCGATTTCAAACGGCTGGTCGGCGGGGGTGAAGTTGGGCACCACGGGGCGGCCGAAGCGCAGGTACACGGGGCCCTCGTAGTCGGCAATGGCCAGGGTGGCGGCTTTGGTCTGGTTGTAGTCGCAGGGGTTGATGACGCACATGTGGGGCAGCATCTTCATCAGCCCGATGTCCTCCAGAATCTGGTGGGTGGCGCCGTCTTCGCCCAGGGTGAGGCCGGCGTGGGAGGCGCAGATTTTCACGTTTTTGCCCGAGTAGGCAATGCTCTGGCGAATCTGGTCGTAGACGCGGCCGGTGCTGAAGTTGGCGAACGTACCGGTGAAGGGAATCTTGCCGCCGATGGTGAGGCCGGCCGCCAGGCCCATCATGTTGGCCTCGGCAATGCCCACCTGGAAGAACCGCTCGGGGAAATCCTTCACGAAGGCATCCATTTTCAGGGAGCCGATGAGGTCGGCGCAGAGGGCCACCACGTTGGGGTTGGTTTTGCCCAGCTCGTGCAGGCCGGCACCAAAGCCGCTGCGGGTATCCTTCGATTCGGTGTAGGGAAAGTCTTTCATGGGGTCTTGGGGGCTTGGGGACGTAGGGTCTGGGATTTTTTCTTGTCTAAAGGAGCAAAGAACTTGTCATGCTGAGCGCAGCCGGAGGCGAAGTCGAAGCATCTCTACCGCAGTGGTAATTTCTCTTTGATTAGCATTTCAGAGAAGCGGTAGAGATGCTTCGACTGCGGCTGCGCCTCCGCTCAGCATGACGTTCTTCTTATTGCTGTTTCGCATCTTCTTCTTACTCATCTGCCGAACAAGCTAACCGAGCTGGTCTGGCCGGGTCGGATGGTGAAAGTGCGCACGTCGGTGAAGCGGCTGCCGGTGGCGGTGCCGGTGCGGAACACGAGGCGGTAGGCCCCCGGCTGCAGGGGCAGGTTGAGTTTGCTACTGCCGCCCTCGGGCAGGTTGTACACCCAGGTCTGGGAGTCGTCCTGGTTGAGGCGGTAGATGCTGCCGTAGCCCTTGTAGTCCGACACGATGTTGAGGATGCCGGGGGCTTCGTAGGTCACGGCCGTTTCCTGGCCCTGCCGGATGCTGATGCGCCGTACCTGCCGGGGCAAAGTCAGCAGCTCCACCTCGTAGTTGCCGGCCAGCAGCTTCTGCCGCGCCCCGAAGGGCAGGGCCACCACCGTGGCCGGGGCGCCCTGGGCCCGCACCACCGCCTGCACCCGTCCGTAGGGGTTGGGCGAAACGGCGGGATTCTGCAGGTACAGGGTGCCCTGAGGCGTTTGGTAGGTGAGCACGTTGGCCTTGCCCGGCCGGATGGGCAGGTTGGCCTGGCGCACCGGCGGCACGGTGTTAATCACCAAATCGTAGCTCTGGAGGGCGTCGATGTCGAGGGCGTCGGGCTGGCCTTTGGCGTCGCGGTAGTGCACGTAGTTGTACTCCGGCTGGCCGGTGACGTTGTTGAGGAAGGTCAGGTTGACGTTCGATTCCAGGGGGCGGCCTCGCTCGTCGGTCAGGTTTACGGCCACGGTGGTTTTGGCCAGGGTCTGGGCCACTACGTCGTTGAGGATGGTGCGGAAGGTGCGCACATCGGCCGCGTTGTAGTAGGTGCCCAGGCACTCGAGCTGCCGGCCAAACTCGCGCTCGGCCCCGATGCCAATCACGAAGGGCTTGAGAAACACCCGCTTCCGCTGCAGGGCCAGCGAAGTCGCGCACGGGTCGCCCTTGCACGATTCGAGCCCGTCGGTAATCAGAATCAGCACGTTGCGGGCCGATTTATCGACGGGAAAATCCTGGGCCGACTGAAGCAGAGAGTAGGTAATGGGCGTGTTACCGCGGGGCTGGATGTTGTTGAGCCTAGCCTTGATGGCCCCCGCGTTTTTGGGCGCGAAGGGCACTTCCAGCCGCGAGTCCTCGCAGTTGTTCTCCGTCCGGTCGTGCAGGTGTCCGTAGGCCCGCAACGCCAGCTCCAGGTGGGGGTAGGCATTGAGCGAATCCACCATTTTGGCCAGCAGCTGCTTGGCCACCTCCATCCGCGGCCGCCCCTCCCAGGGCGCCTGCATGGAGCCCGAGGCATCGAGC
Organism: Hymenobacter piscis; assembly: GCF_018760735.1. GTDB lineage: Bacteria > Bacteroidota > Bacteroidia > Cytophagales > Hymenobacteraceae > Hymenobacter > Hymenobacter piscis. The sequence goes on along the minus strand of NZ_JAHHZN010000036.1, from coordinate 9,656 downwards.
AGAAACAGGATGCGGGTGGTTTTGGGCGGGGTGGGGGCGGCGGGTTGGGCATAGCTGTTCCCGGGCAGCAGTACTGCCAGCAACAACCCCAGAAATGCCAGCCACTGCCGCATTACCTATACAGTACTACAATGGAGAAATGAACAGTCATCCTGACGAAGGAAGGATCCTGCCACGCTTGCAGCCATCCGAATTCTGTGCATCGTGATAGGATCCTTCCTTCGTCAGGATGACTGTTTTTCTAATAATCCGACGCTTTTTCTACTTCCAGCTGTAGCAGGGCTTTTTCCAGCTGCTCGTCGTTGGGCGCCACGCCGTGCCACTTGTGGGAGCCCATCATGAAGTCAACGCCGAAACCCATCTGGGTGTCCATGAGCACCATGATGGGCTGGCCCTGGCCGAGCAGGCTCTGGGCTTCCTCGATGGTAGCGAGCAGGGTTTCAAACTGGTTGCCGTCGGTTTCGAGCACGCGCCAGTTGAAGCTCTCGAACTTGGCGCGCAGGTCGCCGAGGCCGCCGATTTTTTCGGTGGGGCCGTCAATCTGCTGGCCGTTGCGGTCCACGAAGGCAATCAGGTTGTCCACTTTGTGGTGGGGGGCATAGAGGGCCGCTTCCCAGATCTGGCCTTCCTGCAGCTCGCCGTCGCCCATGAGCACGAACACCGTGCTTTTGTCGCCGTTGAGCTTTTTGGCCTGGGCCGCGCCGGTGGCCACGCTCAGGCCCTGGCCCAGGGAGCCGGAGGCCACGCGGATGCCGGGCAGGTGCTCATGGGTGGCGGGGTGGCCCTGGAGGCGCGAATTCAGCTTGCGGAACGTGGCCAGCTCGCTCACCGGGAAGTAGCCCGAGCGGGCCAGCACCGAGTAGAACACCGGCGAAATGTGGCCGTTGGAGAGGAAGAACAGATCCTGACCGATACCGTCCATGTCAAATGGCTCGGGCGTGTGTTGCATCACCTTGAAGTAGAGCGCCACCAGCAGCTCGGTGCAGCCCAGCGAGCCGCCGGGGTGGCCCGAGTTCACGGCGTGCACCATGCGCACGATGTCGCGGCGCACCTGGGCGGCAATCTGGTTCAGTTCGGCCACCGATTTGGTAGCAGCGGGCGTATGGGTTTCGGAAGCGGTTGGCTGAGCCATGCGGTAGGGTAAGGAGTGTTGTAGGAGAACAAAGGTAGTTTTTGTTGGCGGCTGATTGGCTGGCTTGGCGGTTAGCCGATGGCTGTTAGCGTTTAGCGGTTGGCCTGATGAGGGAGTGGGCGGGGAGGAAAGCGGACAGCCCGCCGCCAACAGCCAACAGCCAAAAAAACGGAGTAAAAAAAGCCCCGCCGGAGGGGCGAGGCTTATGGGAAAAAACTACAGCAGCTGAGCCGCGTGGTTCTTGGTGTCGACTTTGGTGATGACCTTCTCGATCAGGCCCTGCTCATTGAGGAGGAAGGTGTAGCGCATGGTGCCCATGTACTTGCGGCCGTACATGGATTTCTCTTGCCACACGCCGTAATCCTGCACCATTTTCTTGTCTTGGTCCACCAGCAGCGGAAAGGGCAGCTCGTGCTTGGCGGCAAATTTCTGGTGCGACTTCTCGGAGTCGATGCTCACGCCCAGTACCTGCACGCCGGCGGCCTGGAGCTGCTGGTAGTTGTCGCGCAGGTTGCAGGCCTGGGCCGTGCAGCCCGAGGTATCGTCTTTGGGGTAAAAATAGAGGGCCACTTTGCGGCCCGCGTAATCCTGGAGGCGGTGGAGGGTGCCGTTCTGATCTTGGGCTTCGAAGGCCGGGGCCTGCTCGCCCGCTTGAGGTACTGCCATGCCGCGAAGATAGGGCGAAACGGTGAGGTGGGGAAATGGTGGGGTGGTGAAATGGTGAGGTGGTGAGTTTGACGTTCGGCTGGTCCTGATGGCGCCACTTGCGCAGATAGGGCTTCAGAACATCAAACTCACCACCTCACCATTTCACTCATTCACCATGCGGTTGGGGCGTGAACAGTAGGTTCTCGACGGGGAAGCCCAGCTCCCGGCCTTTGGCAATGAGCTGGTTGCGCCACGCCAGCTCCAAGTGGGGGGTGCGGCTCAGGATCCAGAGGTTTTTGCGGCCCGGCTCGCCCACCAGAGCGTAGCGGTAGTCGGATTTGTCCAGGGCCAGAATCCAGTAGTCGCCCTCGAAGGGCCAGAAGAACTGCACTTTGAGCCGGGCGTTGCTGGCGTCCACGGGGCGGGCGGTGGCCGTGGCCGTGGTGGCCGGCCCGCCGATGCTGCCCTGGTGGCAGGTGTTGCGCACGCTCATGGTGCCGTCGGAGCGCAGCTTGTACTCGGCCGTCACGTGCTGGCAGCCCTTCTCGAAACGGGTGGGCAGGCGGGCTACTTCGTACCAGAGGCCGGCGTAGCGGTGCAGATCCACGTGGGCTACCGTGGGCAGGGGCGGGTGGCTACGGCGGCGGGCGTAGGCATACGCCGCCACGCCGGTCGTCACGACGGCAGCCGCGGCGGCCAGCAGGGTCGGCTGGCGACGTTGGAGCAGGTTCTTGGGCATGAGACGGGGAAGAAAGGAATGAAACCAGCTGTACGCAAGCCGCCGCCGAAGGGTACGGCGCACCGATACCCTCCGGCGGCGGCGGCCCGGTCCGGCGTGCCGCCCCGCCCGGTCCCGGCAGGTTTACAGCACTACCGAAATCACCTTTTCGTTGCCGGCCTGGTCGGTGAGGCGCAGGGTGGCGGGGCCGCGCAGGGGCGGGCCCAGGGTGTCGTCGCGCTCCGTGAAGAGGGTGGCGTTCTTGTGCTCGTAGCGCAGCAGGCGGAACTGGCCGTTGATTTCCAGCTCGTAGCTGGCCAGGCCCGAAAGGTCGTCGCCCACCTTAAACACTACGCCGCCCGCGCCCTTGCTCAGCAGGCGGCCCGAGGGCGGAATGGTATCGGTGAGCAAGCGGAACTGGCCGAAGGTTTTGATGTTGGCCGTGATGCTGGTGCCGTCCGCGCTCCACTTACCGCCCACGTAGCCCCGGCCGCCCTTGGCCGTAACGCTGTAAATGGCCGTCCGGCGCAGGTCCGTGACGGGTGTTTCGGGCCGGAGCGTGAGGGCGAGGGTTTCGTAGAGCGGGGTGCGGGGCAGGTGTACCGTCCAGAGGCCCTGTTTATAGCTGGTTTGCAGGTAGAGCGTGTCGAAGAGCGTTTTCGGGCCGAAGCCCAGGTTCATCTGGGCAGTGGCAAAGCCGAACTCCCGGCCCGCGGGAATCAGGGCCTCGCGGCTGAAGCGCTGGCTGAGGCGGCCGAAGCGGATGGAATCGGGGCGGCCGGCGCGCAGGTCGTAGAGGTACACGTTCTGGCTGCGGTCGGTGTAGCTGGGGCGCAGGCTGAGGTGGCGGTTGCCGCGCACCAGCGTCACGTTGCCGCCCACGGCCGCCGTATCGGGGTCGGGGGCGGTTATCACCAGCAGGTTGCGGCTCACGTCGTAGCGCAGGGCGGGCGCTTTCACGGCCGCCGAGCGGGTTTTGAAGTAGGCTGCCTCCTCGCCCCGCAGCACGAAGCGCAGCGGCGTGGTATTACCGTAAGAGTCGCTCAGGCGGATTTCCACCTGGTACACCTGACCGGGCTGCACCCGCAGGCGGCCCTTGTCGGGGCCGGTGGTGTACATGCTCAGGTCGTTGCCGTCGTCCACGAACAGCTTTTCCAGCTGCCGGCCCTGCGTGGCCCGCCACTCGTAGTCCACGTGGCGGTTGATCTGGCGCGAGCCTTCGGGGAAGGGAATATCATCGACGACGTGCTTATAGATTGGCCGGTTGTTGACCAGCACTTCCACTTGCTGAAACCCGTTCTTATTCCACACCTGATCGAACCGGTCGAAGCCCTGCACCAGCAGGCCCACCGTGCCGGTGGCCCCGATGGTATCGGGCCAGGCGTAGCTGCCGTCGGCGAGCGGGGCCTTGGGCACGAAGGTGCTCTTGCCGAACCGGCCATCTACCCGCGAGTCAATGCCCAGGGCTTCTACCGCAAACGCCTGCACGACGGGCGCCACGTGGTCCTGAATTTCGGGGAAGCCGCCCCATTGCAGGGGATTGAGCTGGTGGTTGTCGGCCGTGCGCACTTCCCAGTGCACGTGCGGGCCCACCGAGCCGCCGGTATTGCCCGACAACGCCACCACGTCGCCGCGCTTCACCGGGAACTGCCCGGGCTCGAAGAACAGCTCCAGCTCGTAGGACTTTTTGGCGTACTGGCGGCGGCGCAGCTCCTCGGCGGCGGGACCCTTGAAGTGGTTGAGGTGGCCGTAGACCGTCGTCAGGCCGTTGGGGTGGGTGATGTAGAGCACGTTGCCGTAGCCGAAGCTGCTCTGCTTGAGGCGCGAGATATAGCCGTCGGCGGCGGCGTGCACCGGCAGATCCACCCGGCCGTCGGTCTTGATATCGAGGCCGCCGTGGAAGTGGTTGGGGCGCAGCTCGCCCATGCTGCCGGCCAGAAAGTTGGGTTGGCCGGGTTTGATGGGAAACAGGAAGTAGCCCTTTGCTACGGCCGGAATGGCCGAGGCTTTGGCCGGGCCGGCGGGCGCATCTTCGGGGGCGGCTACCGGGGTTTGCTCTGCCGTGGGAGCTGCCTGCTGGCTCTGGCAGGCCGAGGGCTGCAACCCCATCAACAGCAAAAACGGCCACGCCACGCCCAACAGGCGCCGCGGCCGGGTAATCAGAAAATCAACCATTCAGGAAAAATTTGAGAGCTCAGCGGCCCGTCAACGACGGCAACGGGCCGCTTGGTGCTCACGGCTTACGGCGCGTTTACTTGACGGCCAGATCGAACATCTTCTCTTCCCCGATAAAGCCCGTGAGCTGGTCGCCGATGCTGACGGGGCCCACGCCGCTGGGCGTGCCGGTGAAAATCAGGTCGCCCATTTTCAGGGTGATGAAGCGGGAGATGTAGCTGATGATGCGGTTGAAATCGTGGAGCATGAGGCCGGAGTTGCCCCGCTGGCGCACCTGCCCGTTCACGGTCAGGTGGAAATCAATGTTTTTCAGGTCCGCGAAATCCGAAACCGGCTTGAATTCCTGGGAAATCGGGGCCGAGCCGTCGAAGCCCTTGGCCAGCTCCCAGGGCAGGCCCTTGCTTTTGAGCTGGCTTTGCAGGTCGCGGGCCGTGAAATCAATGCCCAGCCCGATGGCGTCGAAGTAGGAGGGCGCGAACTTCTCCTCGATGTTCTTGCCGTTTTTGCACACGCGCAACACCAGCTCCACCTCGTGGTGAATGTCCTGGGAAAAATCGGGCAGGAAGAACGGCTGGTTGCGCTGGAGCAGGGCCGTGTCGGGCTTGGCGAAGATGACCGGGTCGGTGGGCGTTTCGTTCTGGAGTTCGGCAATATGCTCCGCGTAGTTGCGGCCGATGCACAGGATTTTCATAGAAGTAAAAAGGAAGGCCAGAGAACTAGGGGCCGGGCTGGTAAGAAAAGTGGCAGCGCCTCAACTCAACGCCCATTTCCCAAAAGTAGGGGTAATTCGTGGCCCCGCCGCCCGAAAACCGCGGGCTTTTCAGGCGGCAGGAGTGAAGAGCAAACATTTTGCCCGCCTGCTGACGTATAGTCACCCAACACCGTGCTGCCGTTGCCTGTCGGTTCCGGTCCGGGCACTTTTCTGATTCTCTCTCCTCATTTTTCTTTCCATGCTCAAGAAGTTTCTGTTGGCCAGCTGCCTGTTCGTGGCCGCCGCCTGCTCCACCGTTCCCATCACCGGCCGCCGCCAGCTCAGCCTCGTTTCGGATACTGAGATGAACCAGATGGCCGCGCAGGAATACCAGAAAGTGCTGGCCAGCAGCCAGGTCATCAACAGCGGGGCCCAGGCGGCCATGGTCAAGCGCGTGGGGGAGCGGATTCAGCAGGCCGTGGAACTGTACTTCCGCCAGCAGAATCAGGCGGCTCAGCTCGATGGCTACGCCTGGGCGTTCAACCTGATTCAGGACAAGCAGGAAAACGCCTGGTGCATGCCCGGCGGCAAGGTGGCCATCTACACCGGCATTCTGCCCATTACCCAGGATGAAAACGGCCTGGCCGTGGTGATGGGGCACGAAATTGCCCACGCCGTAGCCCGGCACAGCTCCGAGCGCATGAGCCAGCAAATGGCCGCGCAGGGGCTGGGCGGGGTGGTGTCGGCGGCCGTGGGGCAGAACCCGACGGGCACGCAGAACGTGTTTTTGCAGGCCGTGGGCGTGGGTTCCTCGCTGGGCCTGCTCAAGTACGGCCGCAGCCAGGAGTCGGAAGCCGACCACCTGGGGCTGATTTTTATGGCCATGGCCGGCTACAACCCCGACGGAGCCGTGCAGTTCTGGCAGCGCATGGAGGCGCGTGATAATCAGGCCTCACCGCCCGAGTTCCTCTCCACCCACCCCTCCAACGGCACGCGCATTGCCAGCATTCAGCGCGAGCTGCCCGAGGCCCGCAAGTACTACAAGCCCCGCTAACTGATGGGTTTCTCTCTATATTGGATGATGAATCGGTTTTCACGTGTTGTTCTGACGCCCCTGCTGGGCGGCGTGCTGCTGCTGGGCGGATTAACCGCCTGCGAAACCAGCAAACGGGGCTTTCCCGAAGTCAGCTCGCCTACCAGCGACCCGGACGCGCTCAACCGACGGCAGCTGGAAGCCACCAGCACCCAGGTAGCCGACGTGACGGACGGCAAAGTCCGCTACATCATCCCCAAAGAGCAGCTGGCCGGGGCTTTCACCCGGCAGTTTGCCGATGGCACGTCCATCAACAAAACCATCATCCGCAAAGTCCAGGAAACGCCCAAGGACAAGGCCGTGTACTACATGGTAGGTATGGGCCTGCGCGACGGGATGTTCCGGGCCATGGCCCTGCCCCTGCAAACCTCGTCGGACAACAGCCTCTACCTGAACTCCAATGCCCCGCGCTACATCATCACCAGCGTGGGCTGCACGTTCTGCTTCTTCAACTTCGAGCGCAACGAAATCGTGGGGACTTCCTGTGAGGAAAACACCGGCGGCAGCCGTTGCGACCTGCGCGTGGAAACCAACAACTCGTTCTTTCCCCGCCGTTAGTCATGCTCTCCCGGAAATGGCTTCTGCGTCTCTCGCTCACGGCCCTGGCCCTGCTTGTCACCACCGATAAGCGCCGCCCCAGGCCCACGCCGCCGCCCGCGCCGGAAAAGCAGCCGGAGTAAGGCAGGCTGTGGCCCGGACTTCCGTCCGCGACTCCCTTGGCAGGCGCCACATATCGGGCCACGGACGGAAGCCCATGCCACACACACGCACACGCAAAGGCCCGCCAACCGACGGGCCTTTGCTGTTTACCGGGAAAGTTGCTGCCAACCGAAAACGGCGGCTATTGGCTCAGACGGCCGTTTCAATAAAGTGGCTGATGCGGGCGGCCAGCAGGTCGGGGTTGAATTTCTCCAGGGGATGGGGCGTGTTCTGGATGGCCTCGAAGGTGGCCCGGGGCAGGTAGCCGGCAAAGCGCCGCGACGCATCTACGCCGGCTGTTTTATCGAGCTCGCCCACCAGCACCTGCACCGGCACGGGGAGGGCGGCCAGGTTTTCCGGGGTCAGCAGAGGCTGCTCGCCCAGGCCGTGCATAAGGCTGGCCGTGGCGGCCAGCAAGTCGGCTAGGGGCGTGGGGGCGTGGAGCTGCTCCAGGCGAGCGGCAAACTCGGGCACCTTGGCGCGCATCGCGTCGGCATGGAGCAGGCGCGTTTCGGCGGCGGCAGTTTCCGGGTTCCAGTCGAACTTGGTGCCCAGGGTGGTAATGCTGGCAAAGCATGCCGGGGCCCGTACGGCCGCCGCCAGGGCCGCGTAGCCGCCCATGCTGTAGCCGAACACGTGCACCGGCGCCAGCTCCCGGGCTTCCAGAAACGAGAGCACGTCATCGGCAAATTGCGCCATCGAAAACCCGTTGTTCCCCAGGGGCTGCCCGCCGTGGCCCCTGAAGCTGAAGGTGTGCACGGCGTAGTGGGCGCCCAGGTCGCGGGCCAGGGGCTTGAGCTGGGCGGCCGTGGCCAGGGCGCCGTGCAGCAGAAGCAGGGGCTGTTTCATCGGCCGCTACCGGGTGATTTCGGTGGCCAGCTGCCCCAGGTCCAGCCCGTCGAAGGTGCCCGAGGACATCATCAGCAGGTTGGCCTGCTCCCAGTTCTGCGCGCGCAGGAAGGCGGCCAGCTCCCCGCTGTCGGTGAACACGCGCAGGTCGGGGCGCTGGAAGGCCTGCTGCACGGCCTCCGGGGGCAGGGCCGGCAGCCGCTTGTGGGCCAGCACCTGGGGGTTGAAGTACACCACCGCCACATCGGGCGCGTCGAAGGTGTGGGCGTACTGGGGCAGGAACTCGGGGTTGAGGGAGCTGAAGGTGTGCAGCTCCAGACAGGCCACCAGCCGGCGCTCGGGGAACTGCTTCTTGAAGGCCGTGGCCGTGGCCTTGAGCTTGCTGGGCGCGTGGGCGAAATCCTTGTACACCACCGAAGCGGTACCTTCGCGCACCAACTCCAGGCGGCGGGCGGCGCCCTTAAACGTGGCCAGGGCCTCGTAGAACTCCTTGCCCTTGATGCCCAGCTGCTTGCAGACTTCCTTGGCCGCCGAAATGTTGCGCAGGTTATGGTCGCCGAATACCTGCACGGGCACTTCCTCGTCTTTCTTGTTGAGCAGGAAGGTTTTGCCGTCCCGGATGACGTGCTCGTGGGGGCCGTAGCCGAGGTACTTCACGTCGGACGAGCTGGGCACCGTCACGAGTTGCACCTGCTCGTCGTCGCGGTCGTAGATGAGCACGCCGGCCTTGGGCGTCATGTCGGCGAAGATTTTGAACTGCTCCCGGTAGATTTCCTCGGTCGGGAACACGTTGATGTGGTCCCAGCTGATGCCCGAAATCACCCCGATGTGGTGCTGGTACAGGTGGAACTTGGGCCGCCGGTCAATCGGCGAGGACAGGTATTCGTCGCCCTCAATGATGATGATGGGCGCGTCCTCGGTCAGCTGCACCATCAACTCGAAGCCCTCCAGCTGGGCGCCCACCGCGTAATCGAACTTGCGGCCCTGGTGGCGCAGCACGTGCAGGATGAGGGAGGTGATGCTGGTTTTGCCGTGCGAGCCGCCAATGACGATGCGCTGCTTGTCGCGGGAGGCCTCGTAGATGAACTCGGGGAAGGAGTACACCCGCAGCCCCAGCTCCTGGGCCCGCAGCAGCTCGGGGTTATCGGGGCGGGCGTGCATGCCCACAATCACCGCGTCGAGGTCGGCCGTAATCTTCTCCGGAAACCAGCCTTCCTCGGCCGGCAGCAGCCCGGCCCGGGCCAGCCGGCTCTTGGCGGGCTCGAAAACCTCGTCGTCGGAGCCCGTTACCTGGGCCCCGCGCTGGCGCAGGGCCAGGGCCAGGTTGTGCATAATGCTACCCCCGACGGCAATCAGGTGCAGGCGTTGGAGCGAAGTAGGAGGAACAGCCATCAGAGATACTGGAATAACAGGGCGGCAAAGGTAGTGAATTGAGGTTTTGGGGGAAGTGAGGAGGTGATGTGGCAGGCAGGAACGTCATTCCGAGCGGAGCCGAGGAATCTCGCGTGCTGACATTAGAATTACCTAGGACTTACGCAAACGGCTTTCTCAGCGTACCAAGCCCATGAAAGTCACCGCTCAATTGTATGGCCAGTTTCTGCTCAGCAGCCAGGTCAACTACACCGGCACTTACTTGGCCGAGCACCTGGCC
>NZ_JAHHZN010000035.1 GCF_018760735.1 Hymenobacter piscis | reverse complement strand
CACCGGTGGGAGAGTCGGTCGCCGCCAACCTTATCTAGCGAATCGCCCCGCGGCGTCCTGACAAGCCAGGATGCGCGGGGCGATTCCCGTTTAGGGCCCACCCGCCCAACGCCCCCTTGCGTGGCCCTCACCAAGAGCATAGAGAGTTCCTGACACTTCATCCAAAACCGGTGAAGTGTCAGGAATTTTTGCTTTGACTGGATATTCTGATGGGAATAGCAATGTTTCGGGTAACCTGCGGGGTGACTTTTGTGTCTATCTTCACGATCTTACTCTTTGTACTGCATGGTATTTACGTATCCGTGGTTTTTGCTGGGGTTGCTGGCAATAGCCGTTCCCATTGCCATCCACTTGTTTGAGTTGCGCAGACCGCAGCGCGTGCTGTTTTCGAATGTAGAATTCATTCGGGAAGTGAAGCTAGTAACGGCCCGACAGCGCAAACTCAAACATCTACTGGTGCTGGCAGCCCGCATCGGACTCATCGTTTTCCTAGTGCTGCTGTTTGCGCAGCCTTTTATTCCGGCTCCGGAGCAGGCATCTGCTGGTGGCGTGGTACAAGTGCTCCTGGACAAGTCGCCCAGTATGCGCCAACTCGGTGTCAACGACCAGCCCGTGCTGGAACAGGCAATTGATCAGGCAACTGATTTACCGCTGGCTTTTCCGGCGGCAGCGCGCTTTCGTCTGATGCCTGGCTCGCCGGATTTATTGACTGAGGCTGCTTTTCGGGAAGCAGTGGAAAAGTTGCAGGTGAGCGGGCAAGCCAGTAATCTAGGCGCTTATCTGACACAATTGCCGACCGGCAGGACTGCTACCGGCCCACTGTTTTTGTTTTCCGACTTCCAGAAGAGCGGTTTCTCATCTCGTGATCTGGAAGCTCTGGATTCAACCCAGCAGGTTTTTCTGGTACCGACGCCGCCGAAGGGTGCGGCCAACGTATTTGTGGACAGCGTGTGGCTGGATGATGGCTTCGTGCGGGCTGGCGTGGATTTACTGCTGCATATCCGGCTGCGCAACGGTGGCTTGCTCGCGGCAGAAAACTGCCAGATCAAGCTGCTGGTGGGTACTCAACAGGCGGCGGTATTCCAAACGACGGTACCCATGGGCCAGGCTGTCACGACGCAGGTGCGCCTGCGTCTTGCGGATGCCCGCGTGCAGCAATGCCGGGTTGTGGTAGAAGACTTCCCCGTAGACTTCGATAATACCTATTACTTCACCCTCCAGCCCGCCCAGGAAATTCAAGTGGCAGAGGTAGCTGCGGAGGAGCAGCTGAGCCGCCTGTACGGTAATGAACCCTTGTTCAGCTACGCCTACACCAACGCTCAGGCAGCTGACTACCGTAAACTGGCCGCTGCTAATCTGCTGATTGTGCGGGAAGCCCCGGTACTGAGTGACGGACTACGCGAGAATCTGCGGCGGGCAGTGCAGCAGGGCGCCACGCTGGTGGTAGTGCCCAGCGGTGCTGCCAGCAGCCATGAGTCGTATGGGCAGCTGTTTCAGGAACTGGGGATGGGGCCGGTGCAGTGGCAGCCGGTACCGTCTGCCGGGCCGGTGCTGCAGGAGGTAGCATTGCCCAGCGCCCAGAATCCATTCTTCCGTGACGTTTTTGCGGGAGCGAACGTGCGGGCGGGCATGCCCAAGGCCGCGCCGGTGCTGCGGTGGGCGCGCACCGGTACCGAGGTAATGCGCATGCGCGACGGCGAAAGTTACCTGGCGGGTTTTCCCAGCGGCAACGGCACGGTGTACGTGTTTTCGGCTCCGCTCAGTGCTCCTTTTACCGACTTCGCCCAGCACCCGCTGTTCGTGCCGGTGCTCTACCGGCTGGCTATGCAGAGCTACCAGCAGGAGCAGCAACCGGCCTACCGGCTCAACCAGCAAGCTATTAGTCTGCGCCTCCCGGCCGGGGGGCAGCAGGGGAGCGAGGCCGTGTACCGGCTGGTGCAGGATAGCCTGAGCTTCATTCCGGTGCATCGGCAGCAGGGCGGCGTGCTGCGGCTGGAGGTGCCGCCGGGACTTCGGCAGCCCGGTTTTTATTCGGTGCAGCAGGCCGGTAAATCCCTCACGACGGTCGCCTTTAACTTCGATAAGCGCGAGTCAGACCTGAGTAGCTACTCCGCGGCGGAGCTGCGGCAGCTTATCGGCCCCAACCGGCCCAACGTGCAGGTGTACGAAACCGGCTCCGGCCAGACGGCGGCCGCCCGCTATAAGGCTACCCGGGTGGGCGTGCCGCTGTGGCGCTACTGCATCTGGGGAGCATTAATCTGCCTGCTGCTGGAGGCCCTGCTGCTGCGCTGGAACCGCCGGCCCGCGCCGGTGCCCGCCGCAGTGGCCTGACGCAGTGCCCGACACCGCCTCGACGGGACCGGGCGTAGGCTTAATTGCGGGGGGAGCGTGTATCTTGCGGCCTTTATTCGGTTTCTGCCTTGACTTCTCCTGCCCCAACTCCCAGCCCCGTCGTGCGCACGGCCCTCGTGTGCGGAGCGGTAACCGGTGCCCTGTGCGTGGCCTGGGTGCTGTTCCTGTACCTGACCGACAACAATCCGTACGGACCCAAGCGGACGCTTTCTGACTTCTTCCCGCCCATAGCCGCCATTGTCAGCCAGTTGCTGCTGCGCCGCTACTACGTGCCCGAGGGGCCGGGGCTGGGTAAATCCGTGGGTACCGGCATGCTGACGGCGCTTATTGCCGCCGTAGTGGCCGCGTTAGGTTTGTACACGTTTTCGCGGCTCACGGGCCCTGGTCTTATTGAGCAGCACCTTGCGGAGGCCCGGCAGCTGCTGGAGGCCAGTAAAGCCATGTACCTGAAACAAGCCAACGGAATGCAGCAGTACGAAGCTACTTTGCGCAACCTGGCCACCAACGCGGCGGGGTTTGCCCAGGATGAGTTTGCCAAGAAATTACTGCTGGGTGTGGTGATGAGTATTCCGGGTGGCGTGTTTTTGCGGAAATAATCTACCTTTCCTATATCAACCAACCCTCCTCAACCTGCTTCCGCTATGGAAAACACTGTTACCCCCGCCGTTACGCCTGCTTCCGTTGCCATCCGCTACGGCCTGTTAGTTGGCATCGTCACCGTCATTTACTCGCTGATTCTGATGGCCACCGGCCTGGAGCAGAAGCCCGCGCTGGGATTCGTCACGTTTGCCATTCTGATTGTGGGCATCGTGCTGGCGCACAAATACTTTAAGCAACACAACGGTGGCTTCATGAGCTACGGCCAGGGCCTGGGTATTGCCACCATTATGGGGGCCGTTATCGGTACACTGAGCAGCATATTCCGCTATATCTACGTCAACTTCGTGGATGCCGAGTATACCCAGCGGGCTATTGAGGCGGCCCGGGCCAAGCTGGAGGCCGATGGTCTGAGCGATGAGCAAATCGAGCAGGCTATGTCTATTTCCAGCAAGATGCTGGCTACCGGCCCCATGAGCATTGTGTTCGGGATTCTGGCTTCTGCCTTCTTCGGTTTCCTGCTGGCTCTTGTGATTTCCGCCTTCACCAAAAACGCCCGTCCTGAGTTTGAGTAAGCGCCTGCCGCAGCATTTTCCCGTTGAGCTGTCCATCGTCATTCCCCTGCTCAACGAAGCCGAGTCCCTGCCGGAGCTCACGCGCTGGATTCATCGCGTGCTGGCCCAGCACGGGCTCACCTACGAGGTCCTGCTGATTGACGACGGCTCCACCGACGACTCCTGGGCCGTGATTGAGGAGCTGGCTGCCACCAACACTCACCTGCGCGGCATCCGCTTCAACCGCAACTACGGCAAGTCGGCGGCCCTGAACGTGGGCTTCAAGGAAACCACGGGCCGGGTAGTATGCACCATGGATGCCGACTTGCAGGACTCGCCCGAGGAACTGCCCGAGCTCTACCGCATGATTACCGAGGACGGCCTCGATCTGGTGAGCGGCTGGAAGAAGAAGCGCTTCGACCCGCTGAGCAAAACCCTGCCCACCAAGCTCTTCAACGGCGTCACGCGCTGGATTTCCGACATCCCCCTGCACGACTTCAACTGCGGCCTCAAGGCCTACGACAGCCGGGTGGTGAAAAGCATTGAGGTGTACGGCGAAATGCACCGCTACATCCCCGTCATAGCCAAGTGGGCCGGGTTCCGGCGCATCGGCGAGAAGGTGGTGCAGCACCAGGAGCGCAAGTACGGCACCACCAAATTCGGGCTGGAACGGTTCGTGTACGGCTTCCTGGATCTGATGAGCATCACGTTCGTGAGCCGGTTCCGGCGGCGGCCCATGCACTTCTTCGGGGCCCTGGGCACCGTGTCCTTCCTCATTGGCATGCTCATTACGCTCTGGCTGGTGGGGGAGAAGGTGTGGCTGTCCTGGCACAATCACCTTTCCCGCGACGTGACGGCCCAGCCCCTGTTCTTTCTGGCCCTGGTGGCCGTCGTGATTGGCGTGCAGCTGTTTCTGGCGGGCTTCCTGGCCGAAATGGTGCAGCTCAACGGCTCCAACCGCAACGACTACCTGGTAAAAGAGCGGCTGAATCTGCAGTAGATAGAGCAACAGCAAATGAACGTCATGCTGAGCTGGCCGAAGCATCTCTACCGGGGCTAATCAGAAAGTTAGCACTGCAGTCGAGATGCTTCGGCCAGCTCAGCATGACGTTCTTCTTTCGTAAGTTTTTACCCCATGAAAATAGTCATCATCGGGCCGGCGTACCCGCTGCGGGGCGGGCTGGCCACCTACAACGAGCGGCTGGCCCGGGCCTTCCGGGAAGCCGGCGACGAGGTGCGCCTCGTGACGTTCTCGTTGCAGTATCCCGATTTCCTGTTCCCCGGCCAGACCCAGTTCAGTACCGAGCCTGGCCCCGAGGATCTGGACATCGAAGTCAACCTGAACTCGGTGAACCCGCTTTCGTGGGTGAAAGTGGGGGAGAAGCTGCGCCGCGAAAAGCCGGATCTGGTGATTTTCCGGTTCTGGCTGCCGTTTATGGGGCCGGCCCTGGGCACGGTAGCCCGCCTCGTGCGCCGCAACCGCCACACCCGCGTGGTAGCCATCACCGACAACGTGATTCCCCACGAAAAGCGCCCCGGCGACCGGCCGCTCACCCGCTATTTCCTCTCTGCTTGCCACGGCTTCGTGACGATGAGCCGCTCGGTGCTGGCCGATCTGCGCCGCCTGCACTTCCGGCAGCCCGCCCTCTACCGCCCCCACCCGCTCTACGACAACTTCGGCCCCCTCAAGCCCAAGTCTGAGGCTCTGGCCGCCCTGGGCCTCGACCCCGCGTTTGGCTACCTGCTGTTCTTCGGCTTTATCCGCGCCTACAAAGGCCTCGATATTCTGCTCGAAGCCTTTGCCGATGAGCGCCTGGCCGCGCGGCCCCTCAAACTCATCATCGCGGGCGAATACTACGAGGACGCCGTGCCTTACGAAGCGCTCATCCGCCAGCACAACCTGGAAGGCCGCCTCGTCCGGGCCACCGATTTTATCCCCAACGAAAAAGTAGTGGACTACTTCTGTGCCGCCGATATAGTGGTGCAACCCTACAAAAACGCCACCCAAAGCGGCGTCTCCCAGATTGCCTACCACTTCAGCCGCCCCATGCTGGTCACGGACGTGGGCGGCCTGGCTGAGCTCATTCCCAACGGCGAAGTGGGCTACGTGGTGCCGCCCAGCCCCCGGGCCATTGCCGATGCGCTGGTGGATTTCTACGAGCACCAGCGCGAGCAGGAATTCACGGCCGGCGTGTGGGCCAAGAAAAAGGAGTTCTCCTGGGACGTGATGGTAAACGCGCTGAAAGAGGTTGCCGGCTAACTGTCATTGCGAGCGGAGCGAAGCAATCCGTCCTTCACAAGGAGCAAATCCCTGACCTGAGCCAAGCCCCTTTCATCACCGCGGGAGGGCACAGCCAAGCACTTCCTATCACGCAGAAAAAAGCCATGAATGAAGTCAGGTTCTTTCTTAAAGGTCCTCAAATAAGTCGTTCCAGTCTTTATTCCCGGAGTTGATAAGGTCTAACTTCTTCTGCCGGGAACCCGCTTTCAATTGCTTCCCCCGGGCAATGGCCGCGTTGACATCCGGGTAAGTTTCGAAATAGACGAGGGAATGCACATTATATTTCTTAGTGAATCCGGGGTGCGCGCCCGCCTTATGTTCACCAACCCGGCGTTTCAGGTCGTTGGTGACCCCGACGTATAAGACAGTTCGATTCTGGTTCGTAAGCAGATAAACGTAATATTCTTTCATAGACAGGATAGCCGCTCTAAAACATAGTATTACTCGGTGTGGAGGGAGGATGAGTAATGACTGAGTCTCCCTGCAATGACAAAAGGGCTTGACTTAATTCGGGGCTTGGCTCCTTGTGAAGGACGGATTGCTTCGCTCCGCTCGCAATGACAGTCAGCCGACCGGCACGCTGGCCTGCACGGCTGCGAATACCTTTTCGGCCGGTAAATCCTCCATGCAGCTGGTGCCGAGCTGGCAGGAGCCGCGGTAGAAGCAGACGCACTGCTTGTCGGGTTGCACCAGTTGGCCGCGGCCGTAGAGGTCGAATTCGTGGGGGTTGAAGATGTTGTTCATCAGGATGGTGGGCTTGCGCAGGGCGATGCTGATGTGCATGGCCATGGTCACCTGCGTCACGATGCCGTCGAGCTGGTGCAGCAGGTTGATGAACTGGGGCAACGGAAAGGTGCCCGGGTAGGCCGCGCCGGTGGCGGCGTACAGGCGCTGGTTGCGTTCGGCCTCGGCCTCGCCGCCCAGCAGCACGGGCGCGTAGCCGGCCTGCTGGAGCTTTTCGATGAGCGTCATCCACTTCTCGTCGCTCCAGAGGCGGGTCGTCCACCGGTCGCCGCAGCCGGTATTGAGGCCGATGCGGGGGCGGCCCTGGGGTAGCTGATGCCAGTCGTAGCCCTTGTCTTCGTGGGTGTCGAACACGTACTCCTCGCCCCGGAAATCGAAACCGCAGAGCTCAAAGATTTCCTGCACGTAGGGCTTCTGGTTTTGCTGGCTGAGCGCGTCGAACACGCCGGTGAGGTACTTATGGTTGGCCAGCTCGTTGTGGGGCCAGGGCACGCCGTCGGTTTTGCGCAGGGTGTAGCCGAACTTGCGGCCGGCGTTTACTTGCAGCAGCAGGGCGCAGGCTTCTTTTTCCTTGTCGAGGTTGATGGCCACGTCGAAGCGCCGGGCCAGCAGTTGCAGGGTGCTGGCGAAATCGAAGCGGAGAATCTCCTCTACTTCCTGCTGGGGCAGAATGGCGGGCGTGAGCGTGAGCCAGGTGATAGAGCAGCCCGGATACTCCTGCCGCAGCCGCCGCAACAGGGGCGTGGTGCGGATAACATCCCCGATGGCCCCGAGCTTGATGAGCAGAATCCGCTGCTGCACGGGCGCGTACACCGGGCACCCGGCGCACTGGTAGTCGTGTTCCTTGTTGGGGCGGCAGGGAATATCGCCCCGGAAGTGGCGGCAATCAGGATGAACGGTTACGCCGTGGAGGTGGGGCATTGGGAAAGGAAACAGGGGAAAGAGCCAGTAAAAGTAGCAGGCTGGCCGCCATCAGCCAATGAAGTCCAAGCAATAGGCTGCTAGTGAGGCAAGCGAAAATAGCCAAGGAGTAGGCTCAGCCAGCTTGCTCCGCTTGCTTCAGAGGCTCCGCTACCCGCCCGCAGCGCCGAAACAGAACCAGTAATTG
Organism: Hymenobacter piscis; assembly: GCF_018760735.1. Classification (GTDB taxonomy): domain Bacteria; phylum Bacteroidota; class Bacteroidia; order Cytophagales; family Hymenobacteraceae; genus Hymenobacter; species Hymenobacter piscis. The sequence goes on along the minus strand of NZ_JAHHZN010000035.1, from coordinate 19,795 downwards.
CCAGAACAGCAACCCCAACAACAGCCCGGATTCGGACGTTGGCCGAACGTAGTCAACCAACCATCCCCCCAAACCGCCCCCTACGATAAACAGTAAGGCTGCTGCCAGAAAAGGCTGCCAAACGCGGCGGGGCCGAACGAAGACCCAGAATAGGTGCGTCGGCTGCAACCACAGCACCTGGTGATTGGCGTGAACGGGAGAATGCAGGGAAATCAGTTGAAGCCCCACCAGGCAGCAGCCCAGCAAGCCGGCCGCTGCCAGCAAGCTGGCTTGCAGCACGCGTTGTACCAGGCTGTAACGGGCCGGAAGCAGTTGCGCGAGCACCAACAGCAACCCCAGGCCAACCAGGCAGAACAAAGGCGTAAACACCTGGGGCAAGCGTGGCGGCAGCGTGGTCGTCAGCAGCGGGCGGGTCTGCTGCACGAAGGGTCGCCCCGACCGGGAAGCCTGCGCCAGGGCCCGTTGCAGCTCAAGCGGCAGAAAGAGCCGGTGCTCGAAGGAGGCGTACCGGTCGGCGGGCATACCCAGGCCGATGTTCATGCCGAAAGACACCCAGGGCATCGGAGCCAGATAAGGAGCCAAGAGCTGGCGGTAACGGATTGCCGAGTCGGCGTACGTGTAGCTGAGCGGTTGCGCCTGCGTGACGCTGCGCAGGTGGCCCAGCAGGCGCGTGGTGCAATTATCAGTGAAAAACTGGTATCGGTAAAATCGGGCCTCCGAGTGCAGCGTAGTTTCCAGCTGCTGGTGCAACCGGCGGGCCTCGGACTGATGCAGGGCCAGTACCTGCTCGGTAACGGCCCGGTTTTCCTGACGATAGGCTTCCCGGAACTCCGCCAGCGAGGTTGCCGACAAGAAATAGCGCAGGTCGCCGCGCAGAAAGCGCCAGTAGAAGTTCGGCGTGCGGAAATCGAAGGTGCCGTAGTTGTACACGCGGTCCAGGCCCCGGCCAGGATTGGTGACGCGTAGCGCGGAGTGCCCGAACAGGGCGTACGTTTCGGAGCCCGGCGCGCAGGTGAGTAAGCTGATGGCGAGCGTGTCGTTGGTAACGGCGGCGGCTTCCGAAGTTCCTGCACTCCAGACCCACAGCAGGGCCAGAAGCAATAGCCAACTACCTGATGCGGGTAGATAGAACGCAGAAACGCGGCCCGACGCCTTTTCCGAAGGTGAATACTGCATAGCTTCAGCGAAGCTACTTGAATCACGCATGATAAAAGATATCGGGCCGCGCTTACGCGGCAAGAAACCGACGCGAATAGGTTCTACGCGCCTACATAGTTCTGGGGCGTGATGGCGCGCAGCTCCTGCTTCACCGAGTCGCTCACGCTGAGGCCGTCCACGAACTCGCGGATGGTGGCCTGGCTGATGGCGGCGCCGGTGCGGGTGAGGGCCTTGAGGGCGTTGTAGGGGTCGGGGTAGTTTTCGCGGCGCAGAATGGTTTGCAGGGCCTCGGCCACCACGGCCCAGTTGGCTTCCAGGTCGCGGTCGAGGGCGGCTTCGTCGAGGGCCAGCTTGTCGAGGCCGCGCTGCAGGGCGGTGAGGGCAATGAGCGTGTGGCCCAGCGGCACGCCCAGGTTGCGCAGCACGGTGGAATCGGTCAGGTCGCGCTGGAGGCGGCTGATGGGCAGCTTGGCGGCCAGGTGTTCGAGCACCGCGTTGGCCAGGCCCAGGTTGCCCTCGGCGTTTTCAAAATCGATGGGGTTCACCTTGTGGGGCATGGCCGAGGAGCCCACCTCGCCGGCCTTCACCGTCTGGCGGAAGTAGCCCAGCGAAATGTACTGCCACACGTCGCGGGCCAGGTCGATGAGGATGGTGTTGAGGCGCTTGAGGCCGTCGCAGAGGGCGGCCAGGTGGTCGTAGTGCTCAATCTGGGTGGTAGGGTGGCTGCGCTTGAGGCCCAGGCGGCCCTCCACGAACTGCCGGGCAAACTGGTGCCAGTCGGTGCCGGGGTAGGCCACGTGGTGGGCGTTGAAGTTGCCGGTGGCCCCGCCGAACTTGGCCCCGAAGGGCACCTGGGCCAGCAGCTCCACCTGGGCATCGAGCCGGGCCACGAACACCTCGATTTCCTTGCCCAGGCGGGTGGGGGAGGCCGGCTGGCCGTGGGTGCGGGCCAGCATGGGCACGGCGGCCCAGTCCTGGGCGCGGGTAGCCAGCTGGTTGCGCACGGCGGCGTAGGCGGGCAGCAGCGAGTGAAGGAGCGCGTGCTGGAGGCTGAGCGGAATGGCCGTGTTGTTGATGTCCTGGGACGTGAGGCCGAAGTGGATGAACTCCAGGTACTGGCCCAGGCCCAGGGCCGTGAACTTATCCCGCAGGAAGTATTCCACGGCCTTCACGTCGTGGTTCGTGACGCGCTCGTGGGCTTTCACGGCGTCGGCATCGGCGGCGCTGAAACCGGTGTAGAGGGCCCGCAGGTCGGCAAACACGGCCGGATCTACCTCTTGCAGCTGGGGCAGGGGCAGCTCCACGAGGGCAATGAAGTACTCCACTTCCACCAGCACGCGGTAGCGAATCAGGGCCAGCTCCGAGAAGTACGCGGCCAGCGGGGCCGTCTGGCGGCGGTAGCGGCCATCGAGGGGCGAAACGGCGGTAAGCGACGTGAGGGCGGCGTAGTCGGACATATGGGAATGAGTGACTCGGTGAATGAGTGATTGGGCGGGTAAAGATAGGGGGACGCATCCAGCGGGTTGTTCATTTTTCCACCACGCATCCACTATTCGCCCTTTTGCCTAGCAAGCGGCACGCATTCCCCCAAGCCACTCATTCATCGACTCACTCGATTCCTGACTCACGCATTCACCAACTCACGCATTCACTGCCTCACCCATTGGCCCATCCGGGCGCGGGCCTTTTTCGTTACCTTTGCCCCGGAAGCCGGGGCGGCTTCGGCATGAATCTGGCTAGGCCCGGCCCCGGTTTTCCTTCTCCCTGAATGCAGCGCGTGACACCAGCTACCAAGAAAAAAATCGGCATTGGCCTGGGCATCCTGGCGGTCCTGGTCCTGATCGGCCTCGGCCTTTTCCTCGTGAAACGCCAGCAGCTCCTCGACTACGCCCTCGTGCAGGTCAAGCAGCGGGTGGAGCGCAAGTTTCCCGTTACGCTCACCTTCGGCCCCGCCCGGTTCACCGACCTGAACACGGTGCAGCTCGACGGCATGAGCCTGGTGCCCACCGCTCCGGCCGCCGACACGCTGCTGCGGGCCCGCACCCTGCGCGCCTCCCTGAGTGTGCGCAGCCTGTTTGCGGGCCGGCCGGTGTTCAGCAACGTTGAAATCGACCAGGCCCGCCTGACGGCCCGCAAGCTCAACGACGAGCAGGACAACTACTCCTTCCTCTACAAGCGCGACAAGGAGAAGACGCCGGCCGTGGCCCGCGACACCACCAAGGGCACCAATTACGGGCTGCTGGCCAATCAGCTGCTCGAGGCCACCTTCGACAACATCCCTGACGAGGCCGATTTCCGCGACTTCCTGGTGACCTACGACGCGCCCCGCCACCGGGCCCGCCTCACCATGCCGCGCCTGGCCATTGAAGGCGGCGAAATCTCGGGCCAGCTCACGGCCGTCATCGACTCGGTGGAGAACCGCGTGGGTGTGCGGGGCCGCATCGATGCCGGCGACTACGAGGTGGACGCCCAGGTGTTCGGGCTCGATAAGCGGCCGGTGGTGCTGCCCTACGTGCAGCGCCGTTACGGGGCCCGCGTGCAGTTCGATACCGTGCGCCTGAGCCTCTCCGACAAGGATTTCAACCAGGAAGAGCTGACGCTGAAAGGCACGGCCTCGGCCACCAACTTCATTGTCAATCACCCCAAGCTCTCCGACCAGGACGTGCGTTTCCCGCGCGGGGGCATCGATTTCGTGACCACGCTGGGCCAGGCCTCGTTTTCGCTTGATAAGGGCACGCGGGTGCTGCTCAACCGCATGGAGTTTTTCCCCGAGTTCAGCGTGCGCCGCCGCCCGGTGCCCGAGCGCGTGATTGGCAAGAACGTGAACGGCCTCACCCGCCGCGACCAGCTGCTGGCCGGCCTGGTGCTGAACCTGAACGTGGAATCGGCCGAAACCCCGGCCAACGACTTCTTCGACGCCCTGCCCGAGGGCATGTTTGAAACCCTGGAAGGCACCCGTGGCGAAGGCACGCTCCAGTACCACCTGCACGCCGCCCTCGACATGAACCAGCTCGACAGTCTGGAATTCGATTCGGGGCTGCGGGCCACCAAGTTCCGCGTCACCCGCTTCGGCCGCGAGAACCTGAACAAGCTCAACGAGTCGTTCCCGTACACGGCCTACAACGACAAGGGCGACTCGGTGAAAACCTTCCTGGTGGGCCCCGAAAACCCCGAGTTCACGCCCTACAACCAGGTGGCCGACGAGCTCAAGTACGCCATCATGACGGCCGAGGACCCGCGCTTTATGTCGCACCGGGGCTTTATGGAAAAGGCCTTCGTGAAGTCGGCCATCCAGAATCTGAAGGAGCGGCGCTTCGCCCGGGGCGGCAGTACGCTCTCGATGCAGCTGGTGAAAAACGTGTTCCTGACGCGCAAGAAAACCATCGTGCGCAAGGTGGAAGAGGCCCTCATCGTCTGGATTATTGAGAACACCCGCTTGGCCACCAAGGAGCGGATGCTGGAAGTGTACCTGAACATCATTGAGTGGGGACCGAAGATTTACGGCGTCCACGAGGCGGCTGATTTTTACTTCAGCAAGTCGCCCGCCAACCTCAACCTGTCGGAGAGCCTGTACCTGGCCAGCATCATCCCGAGCCCGAAACGGTTCCGGGCGGGCTTCAACCAGTACGGTGACCTGCGCAGCTCGGCCCGCTACTTCCGCCGCCTCATCGCCCAGCTCATGGCCCGCAAAGGCTACATCACGGACGAAGAATATCAGAGCGTAGGCAATTCGGTGAGCTTCAGCGGGCGGGGCCTGCGGGCCATGAACTTCAGCGCCCGTCCCGACACCACCCGCGTGGCCCTGCCCGCCGACTCCGCCGAGTTTGAGCCCCTGAACCTGCTGGACCTGCTCGGCGGCGCCCCCGACGCCGGCGTCAACACCACCGACCCGACGAAGTCGGAATAGCGGTGAATGGCGGTGAATGAGAGGATTGTCATTGCGAGCAAAGCGAAGCAATCCGTCCTCTACAGAGTGCCAAAACCTGGATAAATACGAAGCCCCTGGCGTGCGCACGTCAGGGGCTTTTCAGTGGGCTGAAGCTGGGAAGAGGATAAAGGACGGATTGCTTCGCGCTGCTCGCAATGACAATCCACTCGTTCACTCATTCGCCACTTCACTCATTCGCTGCTTCTTTTTTGGGAAAGAGCAGGGAGAGCACGACGGAGCCGGCCAGAATTACCCCGACCACGCCCAGCGACAGGCCCATGCCCACGTGGAAAAGGTCGGAAACGAGGAGCTTGCCGCCGATGAAGACCAGGATGAGGGCCAGGCCGTAGTTGAGGTAGTGAAACAGGCGCATGAGCCCTTCGAGGGCGAAATACAGGGCCCGCAGCCCCAGCAGGGCAAATACGTTGCTGGTGTAGACGATAAACGTGTCGCGCGAGACGGCCAGGATGGCCGGGATGGAGTCGGCGGCAAACACCACGTCGGTAGTTTCCACCATCACCAGCACTACCAGCAGGGGCGTGGCATAGAGCACCCCGTTCAGGCGGACAAAAAACCGGCCCTCGTGGAGGCGGTTGGTGATGGGCAGGTGGCGGCTCAGGAACTGCACCACCGGGTTGTGGTCGGGGTCGATTTCGGGCTCCCCGCCGCTGGTGGCCATCTTGATGCCGGTGTACACCAAAAAGGCACCCAGCAGGTAAAGCAGGCCGTGGAACCGGGCCAGCAGCGCCGCCCCGGCCAGAATAAAGCCCGCCCGCAGCACCAGCGCCCCAGTAATGCCCCAGAACAGGATTTTGTGCTGGTACTGGGCTGGTACTTTGAAATAGCTGAAAATGAGCAGGAACACGAACAGGTTGTCCACGCTCAGCGACTTCTCAATGAGGTAGCCGGTAAGAAACTCCAGGGCCGCGGCCTGGCCCAGCCAGCGGTAAATCAGGTAGTTAAAGCTCAGCGACAGCGCAATCCAGAACGCGCTCCAGCCCAGGGCCTCGCGCATGCTCACCACGTGGGCGCGCCGGTTGAAGACGAGCAGATCCAGGAGCAGCAGGGCCAGCACGCACCCGTTGAAGGCCAGCCAGAACAGGGGAGAAATTTCCATCGGCGGTAAGATACGCGGCCGGCCTCAAACGGCGCGGCCGGCTGCCCGCCGCTACGGCGCTTTGGGCCCCACAGCGGCCACGGCCGCTCCCGGATAGCTGGCCGCCGCCGCTGCATCCACCCTGGGAAAACGGCGGAACCAGCTGCTGATTTTCATCTGTACCACCCCGAAAAAGGCTTCTTTAAAGATGCCTTTGCTCATCTTGGAGGCGCCCCGGGTGCGGTCGGTGAAAATAATGGGTACTTCTTTCAGGCGAAACCCATACTTGTAGGCCAGCCACTTCATCTCGATCTGGAAGGCGTAGCCCACAAACCGCACGCGGTCCTGCAGAATGGTGCGCAGTACCCGGGCCGCGTAGCACTTGAAGCCCGCCGTGGCGTCGCGGATGGGCATGCGGGTAACGAAGCGCACGTAGGCCGAGGCGAAGTAGGACATCAGTACCCGGTCCATGGGCCAGTTCACCACGTTCACGCCCTGGATGTAGCGCGAGCCGATGGCCAGGTCGTAGCCCTGGTGGGCGCAGGCATCGTAGAGGCGGATCAGGTCTTCGGGGTTGTGGGAAAAGTCGGCGTCCATCTCGAACACGTACTCGTAGCCCCGGGCCAAAGCCCAGCGGAAGCCGTGCAGATAAGCCGTGCCCAGGCCCAGCTTGCCGGTGCGCTCCTCCAGAAACAGCCGGCCCTCGAACTCGGGCAGCAGACGGCGCACCACCTCGGCCGTACCGTCGGGCGAGCCGTCGTCGATGATGAGCACATCGAACGGCTGGGGTAGCGAGAAGACTTTGCGGATAATGAGCTCCGCGTTTTCACGCTCGTTGTAGGTCGGTATCAGGACAAGCCCATCAGTCATTGCATACAAAGGTAGAAGTTTGCGCGACGTACTCCCGCTCCGCTGCGCGGGCCGGGCAGCGGGGCACCTGAAGCCAACTTACAGATGCGCGCGTTGCGGCTGGGGTTGCGTATCTGCCCCTTAATAACCCGTAATAGCCAGCGTAGTTCGGGGCCTTTCGGCCGGCCGAAGCGCCAGCGGTGGGCAGACGTGCGGCCAAAAGGCCCGCCCTACCGCCCTACCGCCCTACCACCCGGCGGTCAGCGTGCCGGCCAGCTGGCGGGCGTGGCGGATGCAGTCGGGCACGCCCACGCCGGCCACCCAGTTGGCCGAGGCAAACAGGCCCTGCTCCTGAAGGGCGGCCGCAGCAGCGTGAGCGGGCTCGATAGCGGCATCAAACTGCGGAATAGCCTGGGGCCAGAAGTAGCGGTGTTGCCACACGGGCGCGGTGCCTGGCCGCAGCTGGTAGAGCCGGCTGAGCTCGGCGTGCACGGCGGCTTTCTGCTCGGCTTCGGGCTCCCGGGCCTGGGTTTCGTACTGGCTGCCCCCCACGAAGGTGGTGAGAAGCACCTGCCCGTCCGGGGCGCGGCCGGGGAAGATGGAGCTGGTCCAGATGGTGCCGGCGGCGTAGGGCTGCTCGGCTTTGGGGTGGAGGGCCCCGAAGCCGTTGAGGGCGTGGCCCACGTCGGCGCGCTGGTAGGCGGTGTAGATGGCCGTCATGGGCGGGTAGTACACCTGGGCCAGGGCGGCGGCTTCGGCCGGGAACTGGGCCCGGAGCAGGGGCGCGGCGGCGTGGGTGGGCAGGGCCAGCACTACCTGCTGGTAGAGGCGGGGGGCGGGGCCGGCGGTGGTTTCCACTTCCCAGCGGCCGTCGTCGGCGTGGCGGTGCAGGCGGGTTACGCCCTGCCCGAAGTGGGCGCGGCGCAGCTGGCGGGCCAGCGCGTCGGGCAGGGTTTGCAGGCCCCCGGCCAGGGTAATGATGCGGCGGCGGCCGGCGCTGCTCCTGCGCTTCATCAGCCCGCGCAGCACCGAGCCGTGCTCCTGCTCGAGGGCGGCCAGCTGCGGAAACGTCTTGTGCAGCAGCAGCCGGGCCGGGTCGCCGGCATAAATGCCCGAAATGAACGGATTCAGGGCATACGCCACCACTTCGGGCCCGAAGCGGCGGGTAAAGAACTCGCTCAGCGTTTCCCGGGGGTTGGGCGCCTGGGCGGGCCGGAACAGCTCCCGTACCATGTTCCAGCGGGCTGCGGGGCTGAAAAAGGAGCTGGTGAGCAGGGCCGGGGGCGAGGCGGGCAATTGCTGGTAAGCGCCCCGGCGCAGCACGTAGCGGTTCTGGCTCACGGCGGCCGCCTCCTGCACCTGCTCCGTCAGCCGCAGCTCGGCCAGCAGCTGCTCCAGCTCGGGGGAAAGCTGCAGGGAATTAGGGCCGGTTTCGAGCAGGTAGCCGTCGAGCTGCTCGGAGCGCAGGTTGCCGCCGGGCCGGGCACTGGCCTCGAACAGGTCGTAGTCGAGGCCGGCGCGTTGCAGGTACCAGGCCAGCGTGAGGCCCGAGATGCCGCCGCCGAGAATTGCTATGGCCATGGGATAAGAAGTCGAAGAGTCAGAAACAGGAGCGAGGACGCAAAGGTACGCCTGGCCCCGCGCTTCGCCGGAACCGGGCCCGGACGGTGCCGGCTAATTTCACCAGCAAACACAAACGATTGTGTAATTACAACGGCTTTCTCTACATTAGACCCCCGGCAGCCATTGCGGTGGTAAATGAGTTAGCCTCCATGCTGCCTTATCAGTACTCCGCTACTCGATTGCCCCACGTTTATGCTCCTTTTTCCGTATCTCATTCGCCTCCGGCCCATGACTATTTTCTTTCCAGCCCGTTCTTGGTGGCAAGGGGCCGCCGGCTTGGCCGGCGGGCTGCTGCTGATAGGCTGCATCTCCTGTTCTTCCGCTGATCAAACATCCGGCCCCGCCGCTTCTATGACCGATTCCCCCCCCAACCCCGTCGCCGCCCCGTTCGGCAAAACCCAGGACGGCACCGAGGTGCAGCTCTATACCCTCACCAACGCCCACGGCCTGCAGGTGAGCATCACCAACTACGGCGGCACCATTACCAGCCTGCTGGTGCCGGATAAGGCCGGTAAGCCCGGCGAAATCGTGCTGGGTTTCGACAACGTGAGCGGCTACCAGAGCCCGGAGTTTCGGAAAGCGGGGCCGTACTTCGGAGCCCTGATCGGGCGCTACGGCAACCGCATTGCCAAGGGCAAGTTTACCCTCGATGGTAAGGAGTACACCCTGGCCCAAAACAACGGCGAAAACACCCTGCACGGCGGTAAAAAGGGCTTTGATAAAGTACTGTGGCAGGCGGAGCCGGGCACTTCCGCCGAGGGCCAGACCCTGAAGCTCAGCTACCTGAGCAAGGACGGCGAGGAAGGCTACCCCGGCAACCTCACCGTGACGGTGGTGTACACGCTCACGGCCGACGACGCGCTGAAAATCGACTACTCGGCCACCACCGACAAGGCCACGCCCGTCAACCTCACCAACCACGCCTACTTTAACCTGGGCGGCGGCAAAGATGTATTGGGCCACGAAGTAACCCTGGCCGCCGACCGCTACAACGTGGTGGATGCGGGCCTGATTCCGACCGGCGAGCTGCGCCCCGTGCAGGGCACGCCCTTCGACTTCACCTCGCCCCACACCATCGGGGAGCGGATTGCGCAGGTACCCGGCGGCTACGACCACAACTGGGTACTGAATTCGGCCACTGGTCAGCCCGCCGCCACCGTGTACGAGCCCACCACCGGCCGCACGATGGAGGTAACCACCACCGAGCCGGGCCTGCAGTTCTACACCGGCAACTTCCTCGATGGTACCCTGAAAGGCGCCAGCGGCCAGACCTACGGCAAGCACGCGGGCTTCTGCCTGGAAACCCAGCACTTCCCCGACTCGCCCAACCAGCCCAAGTTCCCAAGCACCATTCTGAAGCCGGGCCAGACCCTGCACTCCACGACCATTTATAAGTTCGGCGTGCGCCAATAGGTGAGGTGGTGGCTTAGTGAAGTGGTGAAAAGCCGAATGGAAGGCCCGCAGCTTCACAAAAACACGATTTCGCAACCTCATAACTTCTCAATTTCACCCTTGATGAAATACGTTATCGGCATCGACTACGGCTCCGACTCCGTGCGGGCCGTGCTGGTGAATGCCCGGACCGGCCAGGAGGTAGCGCAGGCTGTGCACCCCTACGCCCGCTGGAAGGAGCAGCGCTACTGCAACGCCACCAAAAACCAGTTCCGCCAGCACCCGCTGGATCATATCGAGGGCCTCGAAGCTACCGTGCGCCAGGTGGCCGGGAACGTGCCCGCCGCGCAGATTGTGGGCCTGGCCGTGGACACTACCGGCTCCACGCCCGGCCCCGTGGATGAGCAGGGCGTGGCCCTGGCCCTCAAGCCCGGCTTCGAGGAAAACCCGAATGCCATGTTCGTGCTCTGGAAAGACCACACGGCCCTGCCCGAAGCCGCCGAAATCAACCACCTGGCCAAAACCTGGGGCGGCGAGGATTTCACCCGGTTCGAGGGCGGCATCTATTCCTCGGAGTGGTTCTGGGCCAAGATTGCCCACGTAGTGCGCGAGGATGAGGCCGTAGCCCGGGCCGCCTACTCCTGGATGGAGCACTGCGACTGGCTGACGCTGCTGCTCACTGGTAGCGAGCTGAAAACCTTCAAGCGCAGCCGCTGCGCCGCCGGCCACAAAGCCATGTGGCACGCAAGCTGGGGCGGCCTGCCCTCCGAGGAGTTCCTGACCCTGCTGGAACCCCGGCTAAGCGGCCTGCGCGAGCGGCTGTTCGAGCAAACCTATACCGCCGACGAAGTAGCCGGCCACCTCTCCGAGGAATGGGCCCAACGCCTGGGCCTGACCACCAATACCGTGGTGGCCGTGGGCTCGTTTGATGCCCACGCCGGGGCCGTGGCGGGCGAGATTGAGGCCTACTCGATGGTGAAAGTGATGGGTACCAGCACCTGCGACATTGTGGTGGCGCCCATGCACGAAGTGGGAGGGAAGCTGGTGCCGGGCATCTGCGGGCAGGTGGATGGCTCCGTGATTCCCGGCATGCTGGGCCTGGAAGCCGGGCAGTCGGCCGTGGGCGATTTGCTGGCCTGGTTCCGGGGCGTGCTGGAGTGGCCGCTGCGCACCTTGCTGCCAGAGTCGGTCTTGCTGACGCCGGAGCAGCAAGAGGCGCTGCACGAGGAGCTGAGCGACAAGATGATGGCCGAGCTGAACCGGGCCGCCGCCGCCGTGCCCCCCGACGACTCGCAGGTGCTGGCCCTGGACTGGGTGAACGGCCGCCGCACCCCCGATGCCAACCAGGCCCTGAAAGGAGCCCTCATGAACCTCACGATGGGCACCGACGCCCCCCAGATTTTCCGGGCCCTGGTGGAATCCATCTGCTACGGCTCCCGCCAGATTGTGGAACGCTTCGAGCAGGAGGGCATTCCCATCAAGCAGGTAATCGGGCTGGGCGGCGTGGCCAAGAAGTCGGGCTTCCTGATGCAGACCCTGGCCGACGTGCTCAACCGCCCCATCAAAGTGGCCGAATCGGACCAGGCACCGGCTTTGGGCGCGGCCATGTACGCGGCCGTAGCCGCCGGCATTCACCCCAACGTGGTAGCGGCCCAGCAGGCCATGGGCAACGGCTTCGCCGAAACCTACTCGCCCAACCCGGCCCGCGTGGCCGATTACCAGCGCCGCTACGAGCAGTACCAGGCCTTCGGGCAGTTTGTGGAAGACGCTACCCCGCCCATGGCATAAGGTTGGTTTTTGGTTGGTGGCTTTTGGCTTTTTGAACGAAGTCGGAGCACAGGCCAAAACCCAGAAACCACCAACCAAAAACTATTATGTATCAAGAACTGAAGCAGGCCTGCTACGAGGCCAACATGCAGCTGCCGGCTTTGGGGCTGGTACTCTTCACCTTCGGCAACGCCAGCGTGGTGGACCGGGAGCGGCAAGTGTTTGCCATTAAGCCCAGCGGTGTGCCCTACGCTACGCTTAAAGCGGAGGACATCGTGGTGCTCGATTTCGCCAACAACGTGGTGGAAGGCAGCAAGCGGCCCTCTTCGGATACCAAAACCCACGCCGTGCTCTACAGCCACTGGGAGCATATCGGAGGCATTGTACACACGCACAGCACCTACGCCACGGCCTGGGCCCAGGTCCAGCGGGACATCCCGATTCTGGGTACCACCCACGCCGACCACCTCACGGTGGACATTCCCTGCGCCCCGCCCATGGATGACCAGCTGATTGCCGGTGACTACGAGCACCAGACCGGCTGGCAGATCATTAACGAGTTTCAGCGCCGCGGCCTCTCACCCGAGGAAGTGGAAATGGTGCTGCTCGGCAACCACGCGCCCTTCACCTGGGGCAAAACCGTGGAAAAAGCCGTGTACCACAGCGCCGTGCTGGAAGAAGTAGCCCGTATGGCTTACCTCAGCTGCACCCTACGCCCCAACGTGCCCCGCCTCAAGCCCGCCCTGATTCAGAAGCACTACGAGCGCAAGCACGGCGCGCATTCCTACTACGGCCAGCGCTAGTTTTCTTTCTTCTTGCCTCTTAACACAATCGATTAACTAAGCCCACCCCGGTTTCATTCGCCTTTCACCCATGCTCGACATTTCCCACTACGAAGCCTGGTTTATCACCGGCAGCCAGCACCTCTACGGCCCCGAAACCCTGGAAGAAGTAGCCCGCCACTCCCAGCAGATTGCCGAAGCCCTTGGCTCGGCGCTGCCCATCAAGGTGGTCTACAAGCCCGTGCTGACGGGGCCGGCCGAAATATACCAGCTGATGCAGGAAGCCAACACCACCCCCAGCTGCGTGGGCCTGATTGCCTGGATGCACACCTTCTCGCCGGCTAAAATGTGGATCAACGGCCTGAAGATTCTGCAGAAGCCCCTGGCCCACCTGCACACCCAGTTCAACCGCGACATTCCGTGGCAGGACATCGACATGGACTTTATGAACACCAACCAGTCGGCGCACGGCGACCGGGAGTTTGGCTTTATCACGTCGCGCATGCGGGTGAAGCGCAAAGTGGTGGTGGGCCACTGGCAGAGCGCCGACGCGCAGGAGCGCCTCAGCATCTGGGCCCGCGCGGCCTGCGCCTGGGCCGACTGGCAGGGCGGCCGCATCGTTCGCTTCGGCGACAACATGCGCTACGTGGCCGTAACCGAGGGCGACAAGGTGGAGGCCGAGCTGCAGTTTGGCTACGAGGTGAACACCTACGGCATTGGCGATTTGGTGGCCGTGATTAATGAGGTAACCGAGGAGCAGGTAAGCGAGCTGCTGGCCATCTACGAGCAGGAATACGAGCTGGGCGAGGCCCTGCAGGATGGCGGCAGCCAGCGCGAAAGCCTGCGCGACGCGGCCCGCATGGAGGCCGGCATGCGCCGGTTTCTGCAGGACAAAAAGGCCATCGGCTTCACCGATACCTTCGAGGATCTGCACGGCATGGTGCAGCTGCCCGGCATTGCTACCCAGCGCCTGATGGCGGAGGGCTACGGCTTTGGGGGGGAAGGCGACTGGAAAACGGCGGCCTTGGTGCGCGCCATGAAGGTGATGGGCGCGGGCCTGCCCGGCGGCAACTCCTTCATGGAGGACTACACCTACCACTTCCAGCCCGGCAACGAGCTGGTGCTGGGCTCCCACATGCTGGAAATCTGCCCCACTATTTCCGAGGGCAAAGTGAAGGTGGAAGTGCACCCGCTGGGCATCGGTGGCAAGGCCGATCCGGCCCGCCTGGTGTTTAACTGCCCCGCCGGTCCGGCCCTCAACGCCACTATCGTAGACCTGGGCCACCGCTTCCGCCTGATTGTGAATGAGGTGGAAGCCGTAGCGCCCGAGCACGACCTGCCCAAGCTGCCCGTAGCCCGCGTGCTCTGGAAGGTGAAGCCCGACCTGAAAACCGGCGTAGCGGCCTGGATTCACGCCGGTGGCGCCCACCACACCGGCTACAGCCAGAACCTCACGGCCGAGTACCTCGAAGACTTCGCCGAAATGGCCGGCATCGAGTACCTCCTCATCGACGACGAAACCCGGCTGCGCACCTTCAAAAACGAGCTGCGCTACAACGAAGTGGCCTTCAGCCAGCGCTAGGCCGCTAGCTACGCTGAATAGAACGTCACAACCCGCCCGTCATGCTGAGCGGAGCCGAAGCATCTCGCGTGCTGACACTGTAATAGTAACCAGCCATAACCGCTCCATAGCCCAGGGTTTAAACCCTGGGCTAGTGAATCACCAGAACGAAGCACGCGAGATGCTTCGGCTGCGCTCAGCATGACGGTCTTTGATGACATTCGTTCTATCCTTTCCTACACCAACCCCTGCATAAAGGCGTCGGTGTAGTCGGGGGCGAAGTGGCGGATATTGGGTAGGTGAGCGAATTCCGCCGGCTCATGGGTGGTGGTGAGGATGACGGCCTGCATGCCGGCATTCAGGGCGGCCTCGGCCCCTTTGGGCACGTCCTCGAATACCAGGCAGCTGGCGGGTGCTACACCGAGCTGGGCAGCAGCCTTCAGGAAAGTCTCGGGGTGGGGCTTACTGATGGTCACGTCGTCGGCCGAGACGATGGCCGTGAAGTAGCGGCGGATGTCCAGCGTATCGAGCACGAAATCGATGTTGAACGGAATGGCCGCCGAGCCGATGGCCATCGGGATGCCGCGCTGGTGGGCCCGCGCCAGAAACTCCGGCAGCCCCGGCAGCAGCCGCAGGTGCGGGCGGTACGTCTGCTGGTAGCGTTTCTCCTTTTCCACGGCCAGGCGGGTCATTTCCTCGTCCGAAAACCGGTCGGGGCCGAACAGGCGCACCAGGACTTCCTGGTTTTTGCCGTACATCTGGTGTTTCACTTCTTCCCGGGTAAACTGCCCGCCCAGGTCCTCGTTCAGCAGCTGCTGCCAGGCCTGGGTGTGGTAGTCCATATCGTGAATCAGGGTGCCGTTGAGGTCGAAAAGAAAGGCGTTCATGCGGGCGTAAGTAGGTGATTGGGCCAGCAGTGGCCGACGGCGTAAAGGTAGGGCGTAAACAGAACGGGGAGCCGTTTGCTGGCTCCCCGCCCAGGTTTCCGGTTGAAGTGCGTGGACAGTTGACAGGATGCGTTAAAGAGAACGTCATTCCGAGCGGAGCGAGGAATCTCGCGTGCTGACGTTGCAGTAGTAATCCAACATCAGCACGCGAGATTCCTCGCTCCGCTCGGAATGACGTTCTTTCAATGCGACTGTCTATACAGCCTAGTTGGATGCGGCCGGACTTTCGGTCAGGGCTTCCTGGCGCTTTTGCTCCAGCACGGTCAGCAGCTTGCCGAAGGGCTCGGTGAATTTCTGCTCGCCTTCCTGCTCCAACTGGTCGGTGAGGGCTTCCAGGTGGAGGCCGAGCTGGGTCAGGCTACTCGGCACGTCCACGGCCATTGGTTCGGCGAGGCGGTTGGCGGGCTGGCCCCCGGTGCGGTACAAATCCAGCGTTTCCACCGGGATGGTGTTCACCGTGTTCGGGCCGATGAGGGCCTCCACGTATTTCAGGTTGTCGTACTTGGGGTTCTTATTGCCGGTGCTGGCCCAGAGCAGCCGCTGGGGCTGCGCGCCCTGCGTCTGCAAGGCCGCCCAGCGCGGTCCGGCAAACAGCTCCTGGTACACCGTGTAGGCCTGTTTGGCGCTGGCAATGGCCACCTGGCCCACCAGGCTTTCGGCCAGTTGCGCGTGCTCACCCCCGGCGGCCGCCAGCTGCTCCAGCGGCGGATCCAGGAGCACATCAATGCGCGAGAGGAAGAAGCTGGCTACCGAATCCAGCCGCTGCACCGAGCCGCCGGCCCGCACCCGGTCCTCGAGGCCGGCCAGGTAGGCTTCGGCCACCAGACGGTAGCGCTCCACGCTGAAAATCAGCGTCACGTTTACGTTCACGCCGGCCGCAATCAGCTCCCGAATGGCGGGCAGGCCGGCCCGGGTGGCGGGTACTTTGATCATCACGTTCGGGCGGTTTACTTCCTTCCAGAAGTGCAGCCCCTCGGCCACGGTGCCGGCGGTGTCATGAATCAGGTTGGGCGATACTTCCAGGCTCACGTACCCGTCGCCGCCGTTTTCGGGGTGGTCGTAGAGGGGGCGGAGCAGGTCGCAGGCGGCCTGTACATCGGCCACGGCCAGCCGGGCGTAAATATCCGCCGCCGACAACCCCTCCCGGGCAAAGCGGCGGATGTCGTCGGCGTAGTCGTCGGAGCCGGCAATGGCCTTCTCGAAGATGGCCGGGTTGGACGTAACGCCCCGCACGCCGTCCTCATCCAGCAGGCGCTGCAGCTCACCGTTCTGCAGAATATTGCGGCGAATGTAATCCAGCCAGATGCTCTGGCCGAAGCTATGAATGGAGGCAATGGGATTCATGCGGAAGTTCGAAATGGGTACGTGGAAGAAAAGCCCCGGGCCGCTAGCGCAGCTCCAGCACCACCACCGACCGGGGCGGCAGGGCCACGGCCAGCTGGCCGCCGCGCTTTCTGGCGCCCTTAAAGGCGGTCGGCTGCACGGTGTTGGGTCGGGCGAAGGTGTTGTAGTCGGCCACACTAGCCGAGGTCAGGATGCGGCCCGTCACGGTTTGCCAGGCCACGCCGGGCAGGCTGGTAGTGAGCTGCAGGGTCTTTTGCGGGTCGAGGTTGACCAGGGAAATATGCACCGCGCCCCGCTGGTCGCGGGAGGCGGAGGCGTTCAGGGCCGGGATTTTCTCGCCGTTGAGCACGTAGTCGGGGCTGGTGAAATCGAGGGGGAGCAGGGTGGCATCCTGGTGCACCTGGTAGAGGTCGAAGACGTGGTAGGTGGGCGTGAGCAGCATTTTCTCCCGCTCGGTGAGAATGAGGGCCTGCAGCACGTTTACGGCCTGGGCCAGGTTGGCCCCGCGCACCCGGTCGGCGTGGTTGTTGAAAATGTTGAGCGTGGTGCCGGCCACCAGCGCGTCGCGCAGGGAGTTCTGCTGGTACAGAAAGCCGGGGTTGGTACCGGGCTCCACGTCAGTCCACACGCCCCATTCGTCCACCAGCAGAGCCACCTTCTTTTCGGGGTCGTACTTATCCATGATGGCCGCGTGCCGGGTCACCACAGCCTCCATTTTCAGGCAGTTGCGCAGGGTGTTGAAATACTCCGCCTCCCCGAACCCGGTGGTCGGGCCCTTGCTGCCGGTCCAGCTGCCGGTAGGCAGCGTGTACTGGTGCAGGGTCAGGCCCCACATCATATTCAGCGGAATGTTCTTCATGCACGTCTCCGTCCAGTGGGCGTCGTCGCCGTTGGCCCCGCTCACGATGCGGCGCAGGGGCGGGGAGCCGGGGTAGTTGTGGGCGAAGGTGGCGTAGCGCTTGTACACGTCGGTGTAGTACTCGGCCGTCATGTTGCCGCCGCAGCCCCAGCTTTCATTCCCGATGCCCCAGAGCGTGACGCCGTAGGGGGCGGGGTGGCCGTTTTGGGCGCGCTGGCGGGTGAGGGGCGTATCGGCGCTGGAGTTGAGGTACTCCATCCAGCCGGCCATTTCCTGCACCGTGCCGCTGCCCACGTTGGCGGCCAGGTAGGGCTCGGTGCCCAGCAGGCGGCAGAGCTCCAGAAATTCGTGGGTGCCGAAGCTGTTGTCCTCCACCACGTCGCCCCACCAGATGTTGAGGCCCCGGGGCCGTTGGGCGGTGGGGCCCACGCCGTCGCGCCAGTGGTAGGCATCGGCGAAGCAGCCCCCGGGCCAGCGCAGGTTGGGCACCCGGATCTTCTGCAGGGCCCGCACCACATCGAGCCGCAGCCGGCCCTGCTTGGGCACGTTCAGGGCCGAATCAGCCCAGAAACCGTCGTAGATGCAGCGGCCCAGGTGCTCGGCAAAGTGCCCGTAAATGTGCTTGCTGACCACCACGGCCGGCGTGGCGGCCGGCCGCACGGTTACGGCCACGGGCGTTTGGGCGCGGGCCCCGAAGCCCGGCAAACTCAGGCCGGCTGCCAGCACCAGGGAGGCAGACCACAAAGCACGTTTCATCAGCACGCGGGGAAAAGGGTGGGAAGAGAAAGGGAGCGGGGAGAGGCGCTAGGATACCAGCTGCTGGGGCGCGTCGTCGGCGGGCTGGCCGGCCAGCACCCAGCGGGCCTGCCGCACCACGTTTTCCACCGAGAAGCCGAACAGCTCCAGCACCTCCTCGCCCGGCCCCGACTCGCCGAAGCGGTTCAGCCCGATGACGGTGCCCTCGTCGGTGACGTACTTGTGCCAGCCCAGGGGCGAGCCGGCCTCGATGGAGACGCGCTTGCGCACGGCCGGCGGCAGCACCTGCTGCTGGTAGGCTTTGGGCTGGCGCTCGAACAGCTCCCAGCTCGGCATGCTCACCACCCGGGTGGGCACGCCCTCCGCCTGTAGCTGCTGCTGGGCCTGCAGGGCCAGCGAAACCTCCGAGCCGGTAGCCAGCAACAGCAGCGCGGGCGCGCCGCCTTCGGCCTCGCTCAGAATGTAGGCGCCTTTGGCCACGCCTTCCCGGGCCGGGCCGAAGCGGTGCTGGTCGAGTACGGGCAGCTTCTGGCGCGACAGGATGAGCACCACCGGCGACTTGGGCGTGGTCAGGGCCAGGCGCCAGGCTTCCACGGTTTCGTTGGCGTCGGCGGGGCGCAGCACGATAATGTTGGGGATGGTGCGCAGGGCGGCCACCTGCTCCACCGGCTGGTGAGTGGGGCCGTCCTCGCCCAGCCCGATGCTGTCGTGGGTGAACACGAACGTGGCCCGCGACTCGGCCAGGGCCGTGAGCCGGATGGCCCCGCGCATGTAGTCGGAGAAGGTGAGGAAGGTGCCGCCGTAGGGCAGCACGCCGCCGTGGTGGGCCATGCCGTTCAGGGCCCCGCCCATGGCGTGCTCGCGCACCCCGAACCAGATGTTGGGGTGCTCGTAGGCGCCGGGCTGGAAGCTCATGCTGCCGCTGGTGGGCATTTCGTTGGAGCTGGCCAAATCAGCGGAGCCCCCGAACAGGAAGGGCACGCGCTGCTTGAGCGCGGTGAGCGCCTGGCCGGAGGCCTGGCGGGTGGCCAGGGACCCATCGGCGGGCGTGAAAACGGGCAGCGAGGCGTCCCAGTCTGCGGGGAGCTCTCCCGCGAAAGAGGCCCGGAACAGTTCCCACGCTGCGCCGAACGCCTGCTGGTACGCCTCGGTTTGCTGCTGCCATTCGGCCTGAAGCCGGGCCCCGCGCCGGCCTGCTTCGGCCAGGTGGGTGCGCACGGCGTCGGGCACGCTGAACGTGGTGTCGGGGTCGAAGCCAAAAAACGCCTTGGCCTTTTTCAGGTTCTCGGTCCCGAGTGGCGAGCCGTGTACCTTGCTGGTGCCCTGCTGGGGGCTGCCGAAGCCGATAATGGTCTTGACGGAAATCAGGGACGGGCGCGTGGTTTCCGCCTGGGCCGCCCG
This sequence comes from Hymenobacter piscis, assembly GCF_018760735.1. Classification (GTDB taxonomy): domain Bacteria; phylum Bacteroidota; class Bacteroidia; order Cytophagales; family Hymenobacteraceae; genus Hymenobacter; species Hymenobacter piscis. The sequence goes on along the minus strand of NZ_JAHHZN010000035.1, from coordinate 332 downwards.
GATGGCGGCCTCAATGGCGTCGAGGTCGTTGCCGTCGGTCACGCGCTGGGTGTGCCAGCCGTAGGCCTCGAAACGGGCCAGCGCATCCTCGGTGTAGGAGAGCTGGGTGGGCCCGTCGAGGCAGATGTCGTTGTCGTCGTAGAGGTAGATGAGCTTGCCCAGGCGCAGGTGGCCGGCCAGGGAAGCGGCCTCGGCGGCTATGCCCTCCATCAGGTCCCCGTCGCTCACGATGGCGTAGGTGAAGTGGTCCTGGAGCACGTGGCCGGGCCGGTTGTAGACGGCCGCCAGGTGGGCCTCGGCCATGGCCATGCCCACGCCGTTGGCGAAGCCCT
>NZ_JAHHZN010000034.1 GCF_018760735.1 Hymenobacter piscis | reverse complement strand
TCAGGTTCGAGGCCATGTAGTTCACGTTGTCGGTCAGGTCCTTCCAGATGCCGGCCACGTTCGGCACCGACGCCTGCCCGCCCAGCTTGCCCTCCGTGCCCACTTCCTGCGCCACCCGCGTTACCTCGCCGGCAAACAGGTTCAGGTTGTCAATGGTCTTGTTGATGGTTTCGGCCATCACCTTAAAGTCGCCCGACACCGGAATCTGGAAGGTCTCGTCCAGGTTGCCCCGGCTGATATTCTTGAGCACCTTGCCCACCTCCAGCACCGGCACGGCAATGCTATCCACCAGGCCGTTGATGTTGTTGATCATGTCGCGCCAGAACCCGGCGGCATTCTCGCCCGATGCCCGCGCCTTCAGGTTGCCTTCCACCCCGGCCACTTTCGAAATGCGCGACACCTCGCCGCCGACCCCGCCAATCATCTCCACCATGGAGTTGTAGGCTTCGGCAATTTCAGCGAAGATGTCGTCATTCTGCTTGGTCAGCCGCACCGATACGTCGCCCTTTTTGAAGGCGTCAAGGGCGTAGAGCACCCGGTTGAGCTGGTCGTTGATGTAGTCCGCGTCCTGGGCCCCGGGGCGCACGGGGCTCACCGTGCCGCTTTTGCGGGTGTGGTTGCCGCTGGCCCGGTTGAGGCGGGAAGCGCTGGCGGAGCTGGCCGAGCTGCTGGTGGAAGCCGGAGCAGTTGGTTCGGTAGCCACCGGGGCGGCCGAGGCCGGGCGGGTGGTTTTGGGCGTCTTTGCTGAAGCCATAAACGAGTAAGGGTGGCGAAGCCTGCGAAGGGAAGGCAGTGCACAAACGGAACTTCCGGGGGTGGGGTTCCGGGACTGACAAAGGTAGCAGAACTGCCCGTTTGGGCACTATTGCCGCCATCATCCAGCCAAAAAAGACTAACTATCCGGAAATGAAGTCCTTGCCCGATCTGCCGGGCGTCGCTACTCCCATAGAAGGGCAGGGTTTGATGACTATCTGACGGGCCTCGTACCGGAAGGCCGGATTATTCCAGCATCTTTGCGGCAAAATTCAACTTTTGCATTGCCCTGCCCGTTTCCTACTGAAACATGCTTAGCGTTCCCCCACCCCTATGGTCAAAAATTTAGTTATCGTCGAATCCCCCGCCAAGGCCAAAACCATTGAGGGTTACCTCGGCAAGGACTTCGTGGTGCGGTCCTCGTTCGGGCACGTCCGCGACCTGCCCAAGGACAATAACGCCATTGATATTGCCAACGGTTTCAAGCCTACCTACGTCGTTTCGCCCGATAAGCGCGAGATTATCAGCCAGTTGAAAAAACTGGCTAAGGAGGCTGAGGTGGTATGGCTGGCGAGTGACGATGACCGTGAGGGCGAAGCCATCAGCTGGCACCTGTCGGAAACCCTGAACCTGACCGGCGGGGGCAAAACGCGCCGCATCGTGTTCCGCGAAATCACCAAGAACGCCATCCTTAAGGCCATCGACAGCCCCCGGGAAATTGACCTGAACCTGGTGAACGCCCAGCAGGCCCGCCGCGTACTCGACCGGCTGGTGGGCTTCGAGCTGAGCCCCGTGCTCTGGAAAAAAGTAAAGGCCGGCCTCTCGGCCGGCCGGGTACAGAGCGTGGCCGTGCGCCTGGTGGTAGACCGGGAACGGGAAATCAACAGCTTCACCACGTCCTCGGCCTACCGCATCGTGGCCCGCTTCGATGCCGGCCGCGGGGCCGTGCTGGAAGCCGAGCTGCCCACCCGCTACAAGACCCGCGAGGAGGCCGAAGCCTTCCTGGCCCGCTGCGTGGGTGCCGATTACCGCATCGAGAACCTGGAGAAGAAACCCGGCAAGCGCAGCCCCGCGCCGCCCTTCACTACCTCCACGCTCCAGCAGGAAGCCTCGCGTAAGCTGGGCTTCTCGGTGGCCCAGACCATGAGCGTGGCCCAGAAGCTCTACGAAGCCGGCCGCATCAGCTACATGCGGACGGACTCGCTCAACCTGTCAGAAGACGCCATTGCCGCGGCCAAGGACGCCATTACGGCCGCCTACGGCGCCGACTACGCCCACACCCGCCATTTCAAAACCAAGTCGGCCTCGGCCCAGGAGGCCCACGAAGCCATCCGCCCCACCGACTTCACCCTGCTCAAAGCCGGTGCCGACTCCCAGGAGCAGCGCCTCTACGACCTGATCCGGAAGCGGGCCATGGCCTCGCAGATGGCCGACGCGGTGATTGAGCGCACGGTGGCCACCATCGGCATCAGCACTCAGCCCGGCGTAACGCTCACGGCCAGCGGCGAGGTTATCACCTTCGAGGGCTTTCTGAAGGCTTATGCCGAAAGCAAGGACGAGGACGACGAGGAGCAGGACGAAACCACGGAATCGTCGTTTTCGCGGGGGCTGCCGCCCCTGAGCGTGGGCCAGGTGCTGCCCCTGCAACAGCTGCGCGGCACCGAGCGGTTTGCCTCGCCCCCGGCCCGCTTCACGGAAGCTTCGCTGGTGAAAAAGCTGGAGGAAATGGGCATCGGCCGACCTTCGACCTACGCGCCCACCATCAGCACCATCCAGAAGCGCGGCTACGTGGAAAAAGACACCCGTGAGGGCAAGGAGCGCCGCTTCCACGTGCTCACGCTGGAATGCTCGGAGGTGAAAACGGAGCTTAAAACCGAAACCTACGGGGCCGACAAGGCCAAGCTGTTCCCCACCGATACGGCTATGGTAGTCAACGACTTCCTGGTCGAGCACTTCCCCACTATCGTGGACTTCCAGTTCACGGCCAAGGTGGAGGACGAGTTTGACCGCATTGCCGACGGGCTCGACAACTGGACCGACATGCTGACCGGGTTCTACGCCCCTTTCCACAAAACCGTGGAGCTGGGCCAGGACATTGAGCGCAGCACCCTGGGCAGCACCCGCGAAATCGGCCTGCACCCCGAAACCGGTCAGAAGCTCACCGCCCGCCTGGGCCGCTACGGCCCCTACGTGCAGATTGAGCCCCTGGAAGGTGCCCCCGAGGACGAGAAGCCGGTATACGCCAGCCTCCGCAAGGGCCAGTTCATTGAGAACATCACCCTGGAAGAAGCCCTGGACCTGTTTAAGCTGCCGCGCATCGTGGGCCAGTTCGAGGACAAGGACATGACGGCGGCGCTGGGCCGCTTCGGGCCCTACATCCGCCACGACGGCAAGTTCTACTCCCTCAAAAAGGAGCAGGACCCGCACACCATTACGGCCCAGGAAGGCATTGAGCTGATTGAAACCAAGCGTAAAACCGACGCCGAGCGGCTCATCAAGTCCTTCCCCGAAAACCCGGACATCCAGGTGCTCAACGGCCGTTTCGGACCTTACATTGTGGCGGGGAAGAAGAACGTGAAGATTCCCAAGGGCGAGGAACCCGCCGACCTGACCCTGGCGCGCTGCCTGGAGCTGGCCGAGGCCACGCCCGACAAGCCCGCCCGCGGGGGCCGTTTCGCCAAGAAAGCCGCCCCCACCGCCGAGGATGCGGCTGACAAGCCGGCCAAGAAGGCCGCCGCCAAGAAAGCAGCCCCGGCCAAAAAAGCGGCCGGCACTACGGCCAAGAAGGCTCCCGGCAAAGCCAAATCCTAAGCTGACTACTTTAATATTCTGAAAAGCTCCGGCCCCAGGCCGGAGCTTTTTCTATGTTTACACCCGCTTGAAATATGCAGCCGGATTCTGCGTTGTGCGCTTACCCTATTCCCGTCTGATTTTATCCATCATGAAGTACGCTATCCTGCTACTGGTACCCGGCTTGCTGTGCTGCACCGAAGCTTCCACCACCGCCGAAACGGCCGACAATCCACCCGCTCAGAACCCGACTGCTACTACTGCCCCCGCGCCGGCTCCCGGCAGCTACGCCTGGCTGCCGAAGGGGCGCTACCAACCGGCCCGGACGGTGGCGGCCCGGTTTGCGCCGCCCGCCGGCTACCAGCGCGTGGCCGTGGCGGAGGGCTCGTTCGGGCAGTGGCTTCGGTATTTGCCGCTGCTGCCGGCCGGTACGCCCGTGCTGCTCTACAACGGCCAGCCCAAGGACCGCCAGGATGTGCACGCGGCCGTGCTCGACCTCGACGTGGGCGCCCGCGACCTGCAGCAGTGCGCCGACGCCGTGATTCGGCTCCGGGCCGAGTACCTGTTCAGTCAGAACCCCGACCAGGTTCACTTTCACCTGACCAGCGGCGACGATATCGGGTTCCGGGACTGGTACTCCGGTACCGGCTTCCGGGTGGTGGGCAACGCGGTGACGCCCGCCCGGCGGCCGGCTGAAGCGCCCACCCACACCAATTTCCGCCGCTACCTGGACCAGATTTTCACCTACGCCGGCACGTTGTCGCTGAGCAAGGAACTACAGCCGACGCCCCTGGCCCAGGTGCAGCCCGGCGACGTGCTGATTCGGGGCGGCTCGCCAGGCCACGCCGTGCTGGTGCTGGACGTGGCCACCCAGCCCCGCACCGGGCGCCGGGTGGCCCTGCTGGCCCAGAGCTACATGCCCGCCCAGCAGATGCACGTGCTCCGGAACGTCTGGGACGAAACCGGCCTCGGCGCCTGGTTCTACCTCGACCCCGCCGCCAACCGCGTTTCAACCCCGGAATGGACCTTCCGCAGCACCGAGCTCGGCCGGTTCGAGTAGCTGTCCTTCCGATATTCTGGGCATAAAGTGGAGAGAGGAAGGACGGGGCTTGATATCTTTACGACTACCTCTCCAGCACTTCGCCCTACCCTCTTATGAAGAAAATTGTCGCTTTAACCGGGGCCGGGATTTCGGCCGAGAGCGGGTTGGCCACCTTCCGGGCCTCGGACGGGCTCTGGGAAAACCACCGCATCGAGGACGTGGCCACGCCCGCGGGCTGGGCCGCCAATCCGGCCCTGGTGCTGGAGTTTTATAACCAGCGCCGGGCCGCCGCCCGGGCCGCCCAGCCCAACGCCGGCCACCGTGCCCTGGTAGCCCTGGAAGACGCCTTCGAGGTGGTCGTTGTGACGCAGAACGTGGATGATTTGCACGAGCGGGCGGGCTCTTCGCGGGTGCTGCACCTGCACGGCCAACTACTGGAAAGCCGCAGCTCCCGCCACGAGGAACTGGTGTATCCCATGCGCTCGGACCGGATTGAGCTGGGAGAACTCTGCGAGAAAGGCCACCAGCTGCGCCCCAACATCGTGTGGTTCGGCGAGGCCGTGCCGATGATGGAGCAGGCCCTGCACGAAGTCGCGACTGCCGATGTGCTTCTGGTCGTCGGCACCTCCTTGCAGGTGTACCCCGCCGCCGGCCTCGTCGATTACGTGCCCCGTACCGCGCCCATCTACATCATCGACCCGGGCCGCCCGCCGGTTTCGGGCCGCGCCCGCCTGCACTTCATCACCGAGCCCGCCACCACCGGCGTGCCGCGCGTGGCCGCAGAACTGCGGGAGCTGCTGACGTAAGATCTACGCCTGAAGCCCCATTTGGGGGGGGGTACAAACGGAAGTCCGCGCCACCTATCTTTCTATGGCCTCCCTTATCGGCCACTGCGCCCTGGGTGCTACGCTGGGCAGACTGCTGCTACCCGAGCGGCGCTACTGGCCCTACTGGCTGCTGGCCGCCGCCTGCGCCTTTCTGCCCGACGCCGACGTCATCGGCTTCAGGTTTCACGTGGCCTACGCCAGCTGCTGGGGCCACCGGGGGCTGAGTCATTCGCTGCTGGCGGCGGCCGGGGTGGCCACCGGAGCGGTGCGGGTGCTGCGCAGCGAGGTGCAGTGAGTGCTGCTGCCCTGCGCCCTGCTGCTGCTGGGCCAGCGGCTGTGGCACGGGGCAGGGCCGCCGGCCACCGCGAACCGCCCGAAAAATTGAGTAGGAATCCATCAGACTGCGCTGCGGATATTTACGTACGACCGGGTTCTACTCTCCCCTCGCCATGTCGATTCGTTACTCGCGCGTATTACTGACCGGGCTGGGCCTGGCGGCTGCGCTTTCGGTTTCTGCCCAGTCCGCTTCCCCCGCCCACAAGGTGTTTCTGCTGGGCAACACGGCCGGCGCCACCCTGCCGGCCCGCCACCTACAGGCGCTGCGCCGTACGCTGGAGCAGCAAACCGGGCCCTTCACCGTTGTCCACCTCGGCGACGTGGTGGGCCCCGAGGGCCTGGGTAGCCGGCAGGATTCCAGCCGCAGCGGCCAGACTGAGCGCATCGATGCCCTGATTGCGCTGGTGCAGGGGCTTCCTAATGGCAAGCTCTACTTCGTGCCCGGCGACCGGGACTGGGCCAATTCCGGCCCCGACGGCCTTAAGCGGGTGCGCCGCCTCGAAAAGTACATTGAGGAGCACAATGGCAAGCACACCTTCGTTCCGGAAAATGGCTGTCCCGGTCCCTACACCGTGGACGTGGCCCCGCTGGTGCGCCTGGTGGCCCTGAACTCGCCCTGGTTCACCCACCCCTACGACAAGCCCGAGGCCCCCGACACCGACTGCAAAACCCTGACCCAGGAGGAATTCCGCGAGCAGCTCCAGGACGTACTCGACGAGACCAAAGGCCGCAATGTGCTGGTGGTGGGCCACCAGCCCGTGGTCAGCAATGGCGAATACGGCGGCCACCTGCCGGCCGGGCGCTACCTGTGGCCGCCGGTGGTGGGCGCCATCGATGCAGCCTACCGCCAGAACGTGGGCACGCCCCGCGACCTGGCCAACCCGCGCTACCAGCAGTTCCAGAAGGAAATCCTGAACACTCTGCGCGACCACCCGGGGGCCGTGTACGCCGCCGCCCACGACTACAGTCTCCAGCTGACACCCCGGCAGGGCAGCTTCCACCTCGTAGCCGGCTCCTTCGCCGAAGCCCGTCACGTGGCCACCAACGGCCAGTCGCAGTACAACGCTGCCACCGAAGGATTTTCGGAGCTGGACTATTACGCCGACGGCACGGTGAAAACCACGTTTTTTACTTTTGATGAAGGGGCCGGCAAGTCCGGCGCCGAGGCGGTACGGGAAGCTTTCAGCGGCACCCTGTTCCAGAGTGCCTGCCAGGAGCCGCGCCTGCCCAACGTGGCCGTCAACAGCTTTATTCCCGAGTGCCCTTCGGCTCCGCGGGGCGCAGTGGAGCTCAAGCCCGATGCCCCGTTCCAGACCACTCAGCGGCTGCCGGCCGGGGCGCAGTACGCCGGCACCCGCTCTTCCCGCTTCTGGCTGGGGCCCGCCTACCGCACCTCCTGGACCCAGCCCGTGGCGGTTCGCACCCTGGACCTGAACACGGAACGCGGTGGGCTGCGCGCCTTTGGGCGGGGCGGCGGCCGCCAGACGACTTCCCTCAAGCTCATTGCCGCCGACTCCTCGGAGTACGTGTTCCGGTCGGTGGACAAGGACGTGACCCGGATTCTGCCACCCGAGCTGCGCACTTCCTTCGCCGCCGACGTGCTGCGCGACATCACGCCCACGGCCCACCCCTACTCGGCGCTGGTCATCAGCTCCCTGCTCGATAAAACCGACATCCTGCACGCCCGGCCCCGCCTGTTCGTGCTGCCCGACAACCAGCAGCTCGGCCCCTACCGCGCGGAGTACGCCGGCCTGCTCGGCACCCTCGAAGACCGCCCCCAGGACCCCAAACCCAACCTGCCCGGCTTCGGCCAGGCCGACAATATCCGCCGCTCGTTCAGCTTCTTCCGCCAGCTCTATAAGGACAACGACAACCGCATCGACGCCGTGGCCCTGGGCCGGGCCCGGGCCTTTGATATGCTGGTGGCCGACTTCGGCAAGCACGAGGACAACTGGAAGTGGGCGGCCTACGAAGACGGCAAAAAGACCGTGTACAAGCCCATTCCGCGCGACCGGGACCAGGCGTTTACCCTCTGGAACGGCGCCCTGACCTACCTGGCCAACCGCGAATGGGCCCTGCCGAGCATTGAAGGCTTCCAGGACGAGTTCCAGGACATGAAGAGCCTGAACTGGCCCGCCCGCCACCTCGACCGGTTCCTGCTCCAAAGTCTGAACCGGGAGCAGTGGCAGGAAATTGCCAGGTATCTGCAGGAGCGCATCACCCCGGCCGCCATCGACGAGGCCACGGCCACGCTCCCTCCCGAGCTGAAAACGCTGTCGGCCGACGAGCTGAACCGCAAGCTTAAGGCCCGGATTCAGCAGTTGCCCCAGGCCCTGGACCGCTACTACCTGCTGCTGGCCAAGCGCGTGGACGTGGTGGGCTCCAACAAGGCCGAGGTGTTCCAGGTAAACCGCCAGCCCGACGGCCGCGTGCGGGTGCAGCTGTTCGACAAGGCCAAGGACGGCGACGGCCCGAATGGCCCAGCCCTTTTTGACCGCACCTTCCGGCCCCGGGAAACCGAGGAAATCAGCCTCTACGGCCTCGATGGCAAGGACGTGTTTACCGTTACGGGCACGGCCGACCGGAGCATTCTGGTGCGCGTGATTGGCGGGGCCGGCCAGGACCGCGTGGCCGACGACTCCCGGGTGAGCGGCCTGCGCACGCTGACCAAAGTGTACGACGTGCCCGACACCGACCTGGCGCTGGGTCCGGAAGCCGACAACCGCACTTCCCGGCGGCCCGGCGTGAATACCTACGACCGGGAGCAGTTCGAATTCAACAGCTACCGCCCTAGCGTCGGACTGGGCTACAACCGCAACGACGGGCTGACGGCCAGCGCGGGCGTCACGTTCCTGCGCCAGGGTTTCCGCAAGCCCGATTATAAGAACCAGTACAACTTCCTGCTCGAGGGTAGCACCGGCGGTCAGCGCCAGTTCACGGCCACCACCCGCCACCGCTACGCCATCGGCAAGGTCGATGTAGGCGCCTCGTTCAGCTACGGCAGCTACTTTCCGTTCTACAACTTCTTCGGCCTGGGCAACAACACGGCCCTCGACCAGGACCAGTACGACAACCGATTCTACCGGGCCCGCTACAAGGGCATCCAGCTGAATGCTTTCTTCGAGCGCACGTTCTTTCAGCGTAGCGTGCTGCGCGTGGGCCCGACCTACGAGTACTACAACAACGACTTCGCGAATGACAGCTACCTGGGCCTCGTGACGCAGACGCCCGCGCCCGGCGACATCCGTCCTAACACCGATTTCCAGCGCCTGGTGGGCCTGAATGCTTTGCTCGATCTGGATCTGCGCGACCGGCAGAGCTTCGCCCACCGCGGCATTCGCCTGCTGGCCCGCCACGATTCCTACCAGCAGCTCAGCGGTAACCAGGGCCGCTTCGGCCTCACCCAGGGCTCGGCCACTTACTACGGCACAGCCCGCCTGCTGATTCCGGTGACGCTGGTGGTGAAGGGCGGCGGGGCCCGAAACTACGGCAACGACGACGACATTCCGTTCTACAAATTCGCCAGCCTGGGCTTGCGCGAGGGACTGCGCGGCTTCTACCGCAACCGCTTCAGCGGCGACGCCAGCCTCTACCTCAATACCGAGCTGCGGCTGGCCCTGGGCCATGTTCAGACGTCGTTTCTGCCTTTCTCTTACGGCGTATTCGGCTTCTACGACCGGGGCCGGGTGTACTTCCGGGGCGACTCGCCCGGGGGCTGGCACCAGGGCTACGGCGCGGGCTTCTACATCGCGCCCGTGTCGGAGCAGCTGGCTTTCTCGGTTTCCTACCAGAAATCGGTGGAAAACAACCTGCTCCAGTTCGGCCTGGGCTTCCGGATTGACCAGTAGGGCGTAACTACCAGAACTGTCATCCTGAGCGGAGCGAAGGATCTTATCAGGCTGGAACGACCGTAACAACGACCCGTTCCAGCCTGATAAGATCCTTCGCTCCGCTCAGGATGACAGTTCTGCTTTAACCGCTGGTCAGTAACGGCCCGCTCCGGCCCCGAAACGCTATATTTGCGCAACTTCTTTCCCTTTTTCCGCGCTGCATGGATTTCCCTTTACTCAAACTAGCCGCTATTGACATTGGATCCAACGCCGTGCGCTGCCAGATTTCGGCGGTGCTCCACCACGGCGACCGGTACCGGCTGAAGCGAGTGGAATACGTGCGCTACCCCCTGCGCCTGGGCGAGGACGTGTTTGCCACCGGCCGCATTTCGGAGAAGAAGCAGGACAAGTTCCTCAAGTTCATGCACGCCCTGCGCCTGCTCATGGAGGTGCACGACGTGGCCCCCAACCACTACCTGGTATGCGCCACCTCGGCCATGCGCACCGCCGAAAACGGCCCCGAGGTAGCCGCCCGCATCCGGCAGGAGCTGGGTATGGAAATCCGCATCATTGATGGCCAGGACGAGGCGCTCTACATCAACCGCGTGATTGAGCACCTGCTCGAAGACAAGAAGCACTACCTGCACATCGACGTGGGCGGGGGTAGCACCGAGTTCAACATCTACCACAACCGCCGCAAAGTGGCTTCGCAGTCGTTTGAGGTAGGCAGCATCCGGCGCATGCAGCAGGAAGAAGCGGGCCTGAGCACCGAGGCCATGCGCGAAACCTGGCAGCGCATGGAGGACTGGGTGAAGGAGAACGGCCGCCGCTACCACGTGTCGCGGGCCATTGGTACGGGCGGCAACATCAACAAGCTCTACAGCATGGCCCAGGCCGGCGCCATGGACCAGCCCGTGACCCGCAAGCGCATCGCCGCCGTGCTCGAGCGCATCACCAAAATGACCATGGATGAGCGCGTGAACGTGGCCCTGCTCAACCCCGACCGCGCCGACGTTATCGTGCCGGCCGGCCACATCTACGTCTCGGCCATGGAATGGGCCGAAATCACGCAGATGCAGGTGCCCGACATCGGCCTCAAGGACGGTATGCTGCAAACCCTGTTCGAGGAGCACTTCGACGAGTTCCGCGCCACCGACGACCACCGCCCCGGCTGCCCCAAAACCACCGTCCCCAGCCGCTCCTCGGAGGTGGAATAGCGGTGAAACGGTGAATGAGTGAAGTGGTGCATGAGTGATGGTTCTGTCATGGCGAGGCGGAGCCGAAGCAATCCAGCTCACTCATTCACCGAGTCACTCATGCACCACTACGCCAGGTCGGCTTCTTCGCTGGCGTCGAAGCCGGGGCCGGCGCTCATGGGCACCTCTTCCTGGAGTCTTTCGGGTTCGAGCTCCGCTTCGCCCTGGTCCCGGGGCAGGATGTCGGGCGTTGCCACCACAACCGCGTCGGTGGGCTGGGCGTTGGCATCCTGGGAAGAAGCCCGGATGGTGGCCAACGACAGCCACTCGTCGTAGAGGGAGGTTTCGGGCACGAGCACGAAGCTTTTGCTGTAGAACTCCTTGTGCAGGTTGGAAATGGGCTCGTCTTCGGCCGGGGTGCGGCGCACGTAGGCCCCGTCCTCGCGCATGACGTAGGTGTTCTGGTTGTCCTGAAGGTTGTAATAGAGGATGTTGATGGCCTCGCGCTTGAGCTGAGGGTTCACAATCAGGAACAGGGCCTCCAGGCGGCGGTCGAAGGAGCGCACCATCAGATCGGCGGAGCCGGCGTACACGCAGGGGGTGCCGGCCTGGTGGAAGTAGAACAGCCGGGCGTGCTCCAGGTAGTCGCCCACGATGCTGCGCACCTCAATGTTCTCGCTCAGCCCGGCCCGGCCCGGGCGCAGGCAGCAGATGCCCCGCACCACCAGGCGGATGGGCACGCCGGCCTTGCTGGCCTTATAGAACTCGTCAATCATCTCCTTGTCTTCCAGCGAGTTCATCTTCATCACGATACCGCTGGGCAAACCCTTCTTGGCGTTCTTGACTTCCTCCCGAATCAGGCAAATGAGCTGCTGTCGCATGTCCTTGGGCGCCGTAATCAGGTACTCGTACTCGTCGGGCTGGCTGTGGCCGGTTATCACGTTGAAGAATTCCGACACGTCGTGGCCGTACACGTCGTTGGTGGTCAGCAGGCTCACGTCGGTGTAGATGCGGGAGGTCTGCTCGTTGTAGTTGCCCGAGCCCAGGTGCACGTAGCGGGTCACCTTTTCGCCCTCCTTGCGGATGATCATGAGCATTTTGGTGTGGGTCTTGAACTTGCTCACCCCGTAAATCACGAAGCAGCCGGCCTTTTCCAGCCGTGAGCCTTCCCGGATGTTACGCTCCTCATCGAAGCGGGCCTTCACCTCGAACAGCACCGAGACGTGCTTGCCGTTTTCGGCCGCCTTGAGCAGGGCCGCCGTTACCCGCGAGTCGTCGGCGAGGCGGTAGATGGTTTGCTTGATGCCCAGCACGTGGGGGTCTTCGGCGGCCTGTTCCAGCAGCCGCACCACCGGGTCGATGCTGTTGTAGGGGTGGTGCAGCAGCACATCGTGGTGCTTGAGGTACTCGAACATGTTGCCGTCTTCGAGCTCTTCGGGCAGGCTCAAGGGGGCCACCGGGGCCGGCTGCTTGAAGCCCTTGCCCCGGAAACTGGGGTGCTTGAGAACCTGCAGCAGGCCCTTCATGTCGATGAGCGAGTTGATGACGAACACGTTGCCGTTATCAATGTTCCACCGCTCGCGCAGCACCTGCATCAGGAAGGCCGAGGCGTTGGGCTCCACTTCCAGGCGCACCACGCGGCCCTTTTTGCGGGTTTTGAGGCCCGACTGGATTTCCTTGATGAAGTTGGCGTCGATGTCGTCGGACTCTTCCAGCGTGAAGTCGCCGTTGCGGGTTATACGGAACATATCCGCCGACAGGATTTCGACGTTGCGGAACAACTTGTCGAGGTTGGCGCGCACGATTTCCTCAATCGGCACGAACATCACTTTGTCGCGGCGGGTGAGCTCAAAAAAGCGCGACAGGTTCTGCGGAATCTGCACGAAGGTGAGCCGCTCCTGGCCCTTCTCCATCTCAATATCGCCCGAGCCCGTGCGCGTGACCACCCCGAAGATGAGCATCTGGTTCATCATCAACGGGAAGCCGTGGTAGGAATCGTAGACCATGGGCGTGAGCAGCGGGAACACGGTGTTCTTGAAGAAGCCGTCGGCCTTCTTCACTTCCAGCTCCGTGAGCTCGTTCATGCCCAGCACATTGAAGCCGTTTTTCTCAAAGGCCGGCTTCAAATCGTTCAAATACGTGAGCGACTGGTCGTTGACGAAGCGGTGGGCAAAGTCGAGCAGCTTGCGCCGGAAGGGCATTTCGCGCAGGCCGGAGTAGTCCACCCGCTCCTTGCCGTAGTCGATATAGTTATAGAGCGAGCCCACCCGGATCATGAAGAACTCATCGAGGTTGCTGCTGGTAATGGCCATGAACCGGAGCCGGTCGAAGAGGGAGCGGCTGGTGTCGCGGGCCTGGTCGAGCACGCGGTAGTTGAAACGCAGCCAGCTCAGGTCGCGGCTGATGTATTTGCTTTTCCGAATAAGGTCGGCGGATTTGAACAGTTTCATAGAAGGAGCGGCTTGAAGTGGCAAAATACGGGAAAACCGCGCCGTTACGTGTTTTCAGCCGGAAATGATATTATGGTCTTTGGAGCGCAGCCGGAAGAATAAATTTACCCGCCTATTCGAAAACGACACGCGTTGGCGGCCTGAGTTGCCACCTTTGTCGCTCACCCCCGATGCCATGACCTCCGCTGCCACCCTCGCCGATAATTTACTCTCCGAATGGGAAGCCCACCGCCACCTCGCTCCCATACCCGACTATACCGCCCAACGTGCCCGGCTGGCTCAACAGCTGGCCAACATGTGCGTGGTACTCCAGTCCGAAGCTGACTCCAATGTGGACGAAGACGACGCCCGGACGGTGCTGCGCCCCGCCACGAGCCTGCGGGTGGGCAGCACCGGCACCAGCGGCCCCGGCCGCGCCATCCGGGCTGCTCAACACGTGGCGCAGCTGGCTCAGGCCGGCCACCTCGGCCCGGAGCCCGGCGGCCCGGCAGCTACGGCCCTGCTGGTCATTCTCTCCCAACCCACTACAGAGCTGGAAATGGACGAGCTGAACACCATCACGGAGTATCTCCGCCAGACAGTATGCGACAATCAAACGGAACTCATCTTCGGCCACGGCCTGCAACCTGATTCATCCACCGAGCTCTGGGTGGGCGTGCTGCTCGGCTACTCCTCCGAGCCGCTGCCGCCCCGGCCACCTCGCCTGCTCCAGCCAGCGCCACCCGCCACCAGCCACGTCACCGGCCGCGACTTCTACTTCGAGGCCGCCGCCCGTCTGTTTGTACAGCGTCGCCGGGCCGGCGGCTGGCTCCTGCAACGGCAGTTTGGCCTAGGCTACAACCGCACCGGCCGGCTGCTGGATGAACTGGTCGCAGCCGGTGTCATCGGCCCGGAGTCAGAGAGCCGCGGCTGGCGGGTTCTGGTGACAGATGAGGCGGGGCTGGAAAAAAAGTTCTAATGGAGTTGTGCTAGAATTGTTGGATGAAGCAGCTGATTTACTACCTTACCAACTAAACGCAAAAAATTCAAACACTTAAATATGAACAACTTTAATGATGATCTAAAGGCTTTGTACGCCTCTAAATGGCAAGATTTAGTCGATTCAATGACTCCTATTTTGACAGATGATGCGAACGAAGATATCCCTGCTTGTCCGCTGCTACTTAAAGTGGGTAATGAAGAGTCTTATGAAAGCGCTGACATAAAAATTATGATTTTTGGTCAGGAAACGAATAGTTGGTATGATTCATTCCATAAAAATATGGAGTCGATTATCGGATATTATGATCTATTTTTTAATTCGGGTGACTGTTGGGGATATGGAGGCCAGTTTTGGAATGGTGTGAGCAGGTTTTTACAGTTGCTCAAGGAGCGTCACCCTGAAAAAACTGTTGCTTTAGTATGGAATAACATAACTAAGATTGGCAAGCATGAAAGCATAGGGTTCCCACCATATAATATCCATGAAGTAGAGCGAGAATACTTTTCAGTTATTCCTCAAGAACTCGAAATATTAAAACCGAATCTAGTCTTATTTTTGACAGGCCCTAATTACGATTCCGTTATTGATAAAGTATTCGACAAACCACACAAGAATACTGTTAATGAAGACTTTATTGCTCGACAGTTAGCTAAATTATCTTTACAAAATGTGGATCTTGCCCTCCGCACTTACCATCCTGGCTATTTATGGCGAAATGATATTGATAAATATTTTGATGCAGTTCTCAACGAATTTGACAACAGCATAGCAGCCAGTTAAGAGGCATTAAACCTATGCCCACCCACGCCACCACTCAGCGCCACCTACTTCTGGTGCGGCGGCTGCAACGGTTTCCGGGACAGCCGGTGTTATTTGAGAAACTGCAACGCTACCTGCTGGAGCAAACCAGCGTCGGGGATTTGCGGGGCAGCTACTCCCGGCGCACGTTTGAGCGCGACCAGCGGCAGATTGCCGAGCTCTTCGGCCTCACCATCCGTAGCCGGCGGCGCCAAGGCTACTACCTGGCCGAAACCGACCCGCTGCCGCCCGGCCACGAGGCGCTGCTGGAGGCTCTGGAGTTGCGAGAGTTTCTACGGCTCCCAACCTCCCTGGCTCCGTACGTGCAACGCGAGGACCGGCAGCCAGCGGGGCTGGAGTATCTGCGGCCGTTGTTGCGGGCGGCCCAGGCGGGGCAGGTAGTAGAGCTGCGCTACCAGAAGCACTGGGACGATGAGCCCGCGTCCCGCACCATCGGGCCGCTGCTGCTGCGCGAGTTCCGGGGGCGCTGGTACGTGCTGGCCCGAATGGAAAGTAGCAGCTACCTGGCCTGCTTCGGCCTCGACCGGATTCGGGAGCTCACGCCCACCACGCGCTGCGTCCAGCCGCCCGCCGGTTTCGACCCAGCCACCTACTTCGCCCACTGCTTCGGCATTACGCGGCCCACCGACGGCCAGCAGCCTCAGCTGATTCGGCTGCGCTTCGCCCCGGTCCAGGGGCGCTACGTGCTGAGCTTCCCGCTACACACCTCCCAGCAGCTGGTTTCAGAAACCGCCGACGCCATCTGCCTCAACCTGACCGTGTACGATACCCACGACCTGCGCATGGAGCTGCTCAGCTACGGCCCGGAGGTGGAGGTGCTGGCGCCAGCCGGTCTGCGCCGGTGGCTCCGGCAGGCCCACGCGACGGCGGTCAACCCTGGGTAGCGCCGTTTCCGCACTCCGTCAGTATTCCAATTCCCCTGACGCAAAAAGGCCCGCCGGATGGCGGGCCTTCTGTGTTCATCAGCCTTTGGCCTCAGCTAACTGCCAGCAGTCACTAGCCCAAAGTCAATGAAAGCTACACGTCGAGCTTGGCGTACTTGGCATTCTTCTCGATAAAGTCGCGGCGGGGGGCCACTTCGTCGCCCATGAGCATGGAGAACAGGTGGTCGGCTTCGGCGGCCGAATCCACGGTTACCTGCTTGAGCGAGCGGGTGGAGGGCTGCATGGTGGTGCTCCAGAGCTGCTCGGCGTTCATCTCGCCCAGACCCTTGTAGCGCTGCACGTTCACCGTTTCGGGCTTGCCGCGGCCCAGCTCTTCCTGGGCCTGCTGGCGCTCCTCCTCGGTCCAGCAGTAACGCTCCTCCTTGCCCCGCTTCACGAGGTAGAGGGGCGGCAGGGCGATGTAGATGTAGCCCCGGTCCACCAGCTCGCGCATGTAGCGGAAGAAGAAAGTCAGAATCAGCGTCCGGATGTGGGAGCCGTCGATGTCGGCGTCGGTCATGATGATGACCTTGTGGTACCGCAGCTTGTTGGTATTGAGGGCCTTGGCGTCGGCCTCAATGCCTTTTTCCGGGTCGGCGGCCACCCCGAAGCTCACGCCCAGGGCCGTAATCATGTTCCGGATTTCCTCGTTTTCCAGAATGCGGTGCTCCTGGGCTTTCTCCACGTTGAGGATTTTACCCCGCAGCGGCAGAATGGCCTGGAAGGCGCGGTTGCGGCCCTGCTTGGCGGTGCCACCGGCCGAGTCCCCTTCCACGAGGTAGATTTCACAGATTTCGGGGTCCGATTCGGAGCAGTCGGCCAGCTTGCCGGGCAAGGAGGTGGAGCCGAGCACCGATTTGCGCTGCACCATTTCGCGGGCCTTCTTGGCGGCAATCCGGGCCTTGGCGGCCAGAATTACCTTCTCCACGATGATGCCGGCTTCCTTGGGATTTTCCTCCAGGTACTGGGCCAGAATCTCGCCCACCACCGTGTTCACGGCCCCGCTCACCTCGTTGTTGCCGAGCTTGGTTTTGGTCTGGCCCTCGAACTGGGGCTCGGCCACCTTCACCGAAATAACGGCCGTGAGTCCCTCGCGGAAGTCCTCGCCCGAAATCTCCACCTTGGCCTTCTCCAGCTTGCCCGACTTATCGGCGTAGGCCTTGAGCGTGCGGGTGAGGGCCGAGCGGAAGCCGGCCACGTGGGTGCCGCCCTCGTGGGTGTTGATGTTGTTGACGTAGGAGAAGATGTTCTCCTGGTAAGAGTCGTTGTACTGCAGGGCCACTTCCACCGGCGTGCTGCCCTTCTCGCTGATCACGTGAATGGGCGTGGGCATCAGGGCGTGGCGCTCCGAGCCGTCGAGGTACTGCACGAACTCGGCCAGGCCGCCGGTGGAGAAGAACTCCTCGCCCCGGAACTCGGCCCCGTTCTCGCCGGGCTCGCGGCGGTCGGTGAGCGTGATGCGGATGCCGCTGTTGAGGTAGGAAAGCTCGCGCAGACGGCCCGCAATGGTGGCGTACTTGTACACGTGCTCGGTGAAAATGGTATCATCGGGCAGGAACTCCACCTGGGTGCCGTGCTCGTCGGTGGTCCCGATTTCCTTGACCGGGTACTGGGGCACCCCGATTTTGTACTCCTGCTCGTACATCTTGCCGTTGCGGCGCACGGTTACTTTCAGGTCCTGGCTGAGCGCGTTCACGCAGCTCACGCCCACCCCGTGCAGACCGCCGGACACCTTGTAGGAATCCTTGTCGAACTTGCCGCCGGCGTGCAGCACCGTCATGACCACTTCCAGGGCCGAACGGCCTTCCTTCTCGTGGAAATCGACGGGGATGCCGCGGCCGTTGTCGCGGACGGTGATGGAGTTGTTCTCGTTGATGGTGACGTGGATGGTGTCGCAGTGGCCGGCCAGGGCTTCATCGATGGAGTTATCGACCACCTCCCACACCAGGTGGTGCAGGCCCTTGATGCCGGTGTCGCCGATGTACATGGACGGGCGTTTGCGCACGGCTTCGAGCCCTTCGAGTACCTGAATGCTATTGGCGGAGTACTCGGCGGGGGCTTTTTTCTCAGTTGTTTCGCTCATGTTGCGGTTGGTTCAGCGCTTAGTGCGTAAGTGAGCAAAGATACCGAAAAAATCCGGTTTTTACCAGCCTCAAGGCCGATTCGCCCCCGGCGGGCCGGGCCGTAAAAAGCCCGGTCTTCGCGCACGAAAACCGGGCTCTGACCAGGACTTATCCGGCCGCTTATTGCACCTGGGCCCGCAGCTGGCTCAGGCCCGCCCCGGATTCGAGGCGGACCTGGTAGAGGCCGGCCGGCTGCTGGCTCAGGTCGAGGTCGAGCCCGGCCGTGCGGCTGGCCTCGAAGGGCTGGCGCAGCACCTGCCGGCCCAGGGCATCGAACACGGTGAGCGTGGCCGGGCCGGCGTGGGCGGCGGCGGGCCACTGCACCCGGAACCGGCCGCTGCTGGGGTTGGGGCTCAGGCTGGCGCCCAGCACCAGCGCAGTGGCTTTGGTGGTGGGCAGCACTGTGCTGGTAAGCTTATTGGCCCCCCGGGCATTGCCCGTCTGCCCATCAACCGCACCGCTCCAGACGGCCGTAGGCCCAGCCGCATCCACGAACAAATGGTTCAGGCTGCTTTCGATGCTGGTCCAGGTCAGGCCGTTGTCGCGGCTGAAAGAGGAGCCGGCGTCGCCGTTGCCGTAATCCAGCCCAACGGAAATATAGGTATTGGTGCCGGGCACGTTGTCCATCCCCCAACCGTGCAACGGGCCGGCGTAGGAAAGCGTGTTCCAGGTGGTACCGCCATCGGTAGTGCGGTAAAGGGTGTGGCTGGTGGTAGTAGGGCTGGCAACAGCAGCCAGACCGTTTTGCTCGTCGCGGAACGCAATGTTTTCAATCTGCATAGGATCCACTTTCCGGCTTACGGTCCAGGTTGCCCCTTTATCGGTAGAGCGAAAAATGTCGCCTGCATCATTGGGAAACCAGATGGAGCTGCCCACGGTGGCGGGGGGAAACGGCGTGCCAAACTCATCGGCGGTACCCACCGGCACTCCCACGGAGCGCGTCCAGGTGGCGCCACCGTCGGAGGTATAGTAAATTTCCATGCCCCCGCCATTGAGCCCGTCCGGGTCGCCCATCACCACGCCTTCGTTGGCATTGAAAAAGTGAATGGTATTGGGCCAGCTGTCAGGACGATTGAACATGTCGGGGGTACTTTGCACCGTCCAGGTAGCCCCGGCGTTGGTGGTTTTGAATACCCGACAGGCCGCCGACCCTCGTAAAGTCACTACCCAGGCTGTAGTAGCGCTGATGGCTGATATACTCTGAATGGTTTCGTCGGCCAGGTCGATGGCGGGAATGGCAATAACCGTCCAGTTCTGCCCGCCGTCGAACGTCCGGGCTACTTCATTGTCGGCAGTTCCATTCTGACTGAGCAGGCCGCTGGAAAGCGCCCAGGCCGTATTGTTATCCACCGCGTCCAGATACAGCGGCACGTTGTTGGGCTGGGTAAAGGAGAAGGGCTGCTGCACCCATTGCGCTTGGGCAGTAGCGGTCAGTAGTAAGGCCACCGTTAGTACCTGTAAACTTTTTTTCATCGGGGAGAAATATAGAAGGGACGAAATGTGGGGAAACCGGCGGACGTAGCTTCTGCCGCCGGGCCGGTTTGGTTTGCGGCCGGCTAAGCTCAAGTTAGCGTCTTTCCGGTGAATGCGCCGCTATCCGGCCCCGATGCAGGGTGGCAACCTACAGCACCCGAGCGGCCTCGGCCCGCAGAAATTCCTCGAAGCGCACCTGCAGGGTAAAGAACTCCTGAATCAGCTGCTGGCCTTCGGGAGTGACCTGCGCCTCGTCCCCACCCCCGCGCCGGCCCCCGGCGGTGGTTAGCACCAGCGGACGGGCCGCCAGCGCGTTCAGCGAAGCGACCAGGTCCCGGGCTTTTTTATAGGACATGCCCATCTGCCTGGCTGCCTTGGTGATGGAGCCCAGCGCCTGAATGTGGGTGAGCAAATCCAGACGCATGATGCCAATGAGCCGTTGGGCATCGGTGGTTTCTACCCAAAGGCCGCCGCTGATGCGGAAGGAGACATCGGGCCGGAGCAAGTGGCTGATATGCATAAAAACAGGGCGGAAGAAGGCGGTTGGAAATTGTAGCGGAGACGGGCCGGCCAAGGCCCCGCAGGGGGCGGGAGCCATCGTTTGGCGCAGGCCAGGGGCCGGCCGGGGCACCTTGGAAATCGGGGCGAGCGGGGAGCACGGGGGCGGGCCGCCACCCACCGGCCGTACTTTTTGAATCGGACCGACTGCCGGAGGTCATATTTGCTACCCCCAACCTACGACACCCTTTCCGATGGAGCAAACTGCCCCGCAAGGACTATATCGCCCCGAATTTGAACACGATGCCTGCGGTACGGGCTTTATTGCCTACGTGGATGGGCGCCGCTCGCACCAGATTGTGGCCGATGCGCTGACGATTCTGGAAAACATGGAGCACCGCGGGGCCTGCGGCTGCGACGCCGACTCCGGCGACGGGGCCGGCCTGCTGCTGCAGCTGCCCCACTGGTTTCTGCTGGAGGAATGTACCACGCTGGGCATCCGCCTGCCCGAGCCCGGCGAGTACGGCGTGGGCATGGCCTTTCTGCCCAAAAACGAAGCCCTGCGCCACATCAGCCGCGATATTATCAACCAGGCCGCCGCCCGGCTGGGGTTTCCGGTGCTGGGCTACCGGCCGGTGCCGGTGAACCCCGCCGGCATCGGCCCCACGGCCCTGGCCGCCGAGCCGGCCGTGGAGCAGGTGTTTGTGGGCCGCCCCGCCGGCGTGCACACGCCCGAGGAGTTTGAGCGCAAGCTCTACGTGCTGCGCCGCCTCATCAGCCACGAAACCGCCGCCCAACTGCCCCAGGAGGAAGTCTACTTCACGTCGTTTTCCTGTCGGGTTATCATCTACAAGGGCCAGCTGACCACCTACCAGGTGCGCGGCTACTACCCCGAGCTGTCGGATGAGCGCGTCACGTCGGGGCTGGGGCTGGTGCACAGCCGGTTTTCCACGAACACCTTCCCCAGCTGGCGGCTGGCTCAGCCTTTCCGGCTGCTGGCCCACAACGGCGAAATCAACACCCTGCGCGGCAACCTCAACTGGTTTTACGCCGGCCTGCCCTCCTACCTCTCGCCCTACTTCTCGGCCGAGGAAATGGAGATTCTGCTGCCCGTCATCGACTCCGGCCAGTCGGACTCGGCCTGCCTCGACAACATTGTGGAGCTGCTGCTGCACTGCGGCCGGAGCCTGCCCCAGGTGATGATGCTACTGGTGCCCGAGGCCTGGGACGGCAACGAGCAGATGGACGCGCTCAAAAAGGCTTTCTACGAGTTCCACGCCACGTTTATGGCTCCCTGGGACGGCCCAGCGGCCCTGCTGTTCACCGACGGCCGCATGGTGGGGGCCATGCTGGACCGCAACGGCCTGCGCCCCCTGCGCTACGCCCTCACCGACGACGGCCGGGTGCTGGTGGCCTCCGAGGCCGGGGTGCTGGGCGCGGGTCTGCCCGAAGCCCGGGTGGTGCGCAAGGGCCGCCTGCAGCCCGGCAAAATGCTGCTCATCGACACCGTAGCGGGTCAGATTATCACCGACGAAGAGCTGAAAACCCAGGCTGCCACGCGCCAGCCCTACGGCCAGTGGCTGAGCGAGTACCAGATCCGGCTGGAGGAGCTGCCCGAGCCCCGGCTGGTATTCACCGATTTATCGGCCGAGTCGGTGTTCAAGTACCACCAGGTGTTCGGCTACACCCGCGAGGATATTGACACCATTCTCACGCCCATGGCCGTGGAGGGCAAGGAGCCCATCGGCTCCATGGGCGTCGATTCACCGCTGGCGGTGCTCTCCGACCAGCCCCAGCACCTGAGCAGCTACTTCAAGCAGTTCTTCGCCCAGGTGACCAACCCGCCCATCGACCCCATCCGGGAGCGGCTGGTAATGAGCCTGGCCACCTTCATCGGCAACAACGGCAACATCCTCGACGAGGACAAGATGCACTGCCACTGCGTGGCCCTGCGTCAGCCCATCCTCACCAACCACGAGCTGGAAAAGCTGCGCAGCATCGATACGGGCCTGTTCAACGCTAAAACCATCAACACCTACTTCCGGGCCGATGGCAAGCCGGGGGCACTGGCCGCCGGCCTGGCCCGCCTCTGCCGCTACGCCGAGGATGCGGTGGACGACGGGTTTGAGGTGCTGATTCTGTCGGACCGGGCCTTGGATTCGGAGCACGCCGCCATTCCCTCGCTGCTGGCCGTGTCGGCGGTGCACCACCACCTGATTCGGAAAGGCTACCGGGGCTCGGTAGGACTGGTAGTGGAAGCCGGCGACGCCTGGGAGGTACACCACTTTGCCTGTCTGCTGGCCTTCGGGGCCACCGCCATCAACCCCTATCTGGCCCTCAGCACCATCCGTACGTTGCACTACGAGGGGCGGCTGGGCACTACCCTGAGCGTGCCTAAGCTGGAAGCCAACTACCAGAAGGCCGTGTGCGACGGGCTGCTGAAAATCTTCTCCAAAATGGGCATCAGCACCCTGCAGAGCTACCACGGCGCGCAGGTGTTCGAAATTCTGGGCCTGAACCGCGAAGTGGTAGATCAGTACTTTACCGGGGCCGTGACGCGCATTGGCGGGCTGGGGCTCGATGAAATTGCCCGCGAAACCCTGTTCAAGCACTTCCAGGGCTTCCGCAGCAGCACCCTGGAAGAACAGCTGCTGCTGCCCGAGGGCGGCGTGTACCAGTGGCGGCGGCGGGGCGAGGCCCACCAGTTCAACCCCGAAACCGTGCACCTGCTGCAGCACGCCACCCGCACCAATTCCTACGAAACGTATCAGCGTTATGCCCGCCTAGTGAACGAGCCCGGCAAAGGCGCTTTCAGCCTGCGCAGCCTGCTGGACTTTGCCCACCACCGCCCGGCCGTACCGCTGGTGGAGGTGGAGCCGGCCGAGAGCATCATGCGGCGCTTTGCCACCGGGGCCATGTCGTTTGGCTCGATTTCGCACGAGGCGCACAGCACCCTGGCCATTGCCATGAACCGCATCGGGGGCAAGAGCAACACCGGCGAGGGCGGCGAGGACCCCATGCGCTACGAGGTAATGGAAAACGGCGACTCCATGCGCTCGGCCATCAAGCAGGTGGCCTCGGCCCGCTTCGGCGTCACGGCTCACTACCTCACCAACGCCGACGAGCTGCAAATCAAGATGGCCCAAGGCGCCAAGCCCGGCGAAGGCGGCCAGCTGCCCGGCCACAAGGTGGACGAGTGGATTGCTCGGGTACGTCACGCCACGCCCGGCGTGGGCCTCATCTCGCCCCCACCCCACCACGACATCTACTCCATCGAAGATCTGGCCCAGCTCATCTTCGACCTCAAAAACGCCAACCGCCAGGCCCGCATCAACGTGAAGCTGGTGAGTAAGGCCGGCGTGGGCACCATTGCGGCCGGCGTAGCCAAGGCCCACGCCGACGTGATTCTGATTGCGGGCTACGACGGCGGCACCGGCGCTTCGCCCCTGAGCAGCATCCGCCACGCCGGGCTGCCCTGGGAGCTGGGTTTGGCCGAAGCCCACCAGACGCTGGTGCGCAACCAGCTCCGCAGCCGGGTGGTATTGCAGGCCGACGGCCAGCTGAAAACCGGCCGCGACCTGGCCATTGCCACCCTGCTGGGGGCCGAGGAATGGGGCGTGGCCACCGCCGCGCTGGTGGCCGGGGGCTGCGTGATGATGCGCAAATGCCACCTCAACACCTGCCCCGTGGGCGTGGCCACCCAGGACCCCGAGCTGCGCCGCCTGTTCAGCGGGCAGCCCGAGCACATCGTGAACCTGTTCCGTTTTCTGGCCGAAGAGCTGCGCGAAATCATGGCCGGGCTGGGTTTCCGCACCGTGAACGAAATGGTGGGCCGGGCCCAGTTTCTCAAGCCCCGCCCCGACATCACGCACTGGAAAGCCCGCCACCTCGACCTGCGCGACCTGCTATACCTGACTTCCCCCGCGGCCGGCAGCACCCTGCACCAAAGCGAGGCCCAGGACCACGGCCTCCAGCACATCCTCGACTGGCAGCTACTGGAGCACGCCCGCCCAGCCCTGGACTTCCAGCAACCCGTGCGGGCCGGGTTTGCCGTGGGCAACACCAACCGCACCATCGGCACGCTGCTCTCCAACGAAATCACCAAGCGCTACCACGCCGCCGGCCTGCCTGAGGGCACCATCGAATACACCTTCCGTGGGTCGGCGGGGCAGAGCTTCGGGGCGTTCAGCGTGCGGGGACTGAGCTTCCGGCTCGAAGGCGAGGCCAACGACTATGTGGGCAAGGGTTTGAGCGGGGCCCGCCTCATCATCCACCCCTCCCCCGACGCCCGGTTTGCGCCCGAGCAGAACATCATCATCGGCAACGTGGCCCTGTACGGGGCCACTTCCGGCGAGCTGTTCGTGCGCGGGCAGGCCGGGGAGCGGTTTGCGGTGCGCAACTCCGGGGCCACGGCCGTGGTGGAGGGCGTGGGCGACCATGGCTGCGAGTACATGACGGGAGGACGAGCCCTCATTCTGGGACGCACCGGCCGCAACTTCGCCGCCGGTATGAGCGGGGGCATCGCCTGGATATACGACGCCGACGGCTCCTTCCCCCAGAACTGCAACCCCGAAATGGTGGAGCTGGACCCGCTCGACGCCGACGACGAAACCCACATCCAGCACCTGCTCCGCCAGCACCACGAGCTCACCGGCAGCCAGCTGGCCGCCTTCCTGCTCGCCAACTGGCCCGAGGAAGCCGGCAAGTTCGTGAAGGTGTTTCCGAGCGAATACAAAAAAGTGCTCCAAAAGGCCTGGGTGGCCGTGGGGTAATGCCTCACCCCCCGGCCCCCTCTCCAGGGGGAGAGGGGGAGCCTGACGGCACGATGTAGAGACGCAACATTTTGCGTCTCCCGCCAGAACGAGCCGCCAGAACGCATACCAGCCGTCGGCACAACCAACACCGCGAAGCATAAACAACATCAGCAACGACGAGACGCAAGATGTTGCGTCTCTACAACCGCCAACGTCGTCTGGCTCCCCCTCTCCCCCTGGAGAGGGGGCCGGGGGGTGAGGCACCACGCACATGGGCAATAGCATCGGTTTCAAGGAATTTCAGCGGGAACTGCCCGCCAAGGCCGTCCCGCAGGAGCGCGTGGCGCACAACCGCGAGTTTGTGGGCCAGTACTCCGATGCGCAGCTCCGGCAGCAGTCGGGGCGGTGCATGGAGTGCGGTATTCCGTTCTGCCACGCGGGCTGTCCGCTGGGCAACATCATCCCCGAGTTCAACGACGCCGTGTACCGCCAAGACTGGGAGCAGGCCTACCAGATTCTGAGCGCCACCAACAACTTCCCCGAGTTTACCGGCCGCATCTGCCCCGCCCCCTGCGAATCGGCCTGCGTGCTGGGCATCCACGCCGCGCCGGTGGCCATTGAGGAAATCGAGCGGCACATCATCGAAACGGCCTTTGCCCGGGGCTACGTGCGGCCTACCGCGCCGGTGCTCAAAACCGGCAAATCGGTGGCCGTGGTGGGCTCGGGGCCGGCCGGGCTGGCGGCGGCGGCCCAACTGGTGCGGGCCGGCCACGCCGTCACGGTATTTGAGCGCGACGACCGGCCCGGCGGCCTGCTGCGCTACGGCATCCCCGATTTCAAGCTGGATAAGTGGGTGATTGACCGCCGCATCCGGGTGCTGGAAGAAGACGGCGTGCAGTTCCGCTGCAACACCGAAATCGGGCGGGATATTCCGGCCCCGGAGCTGGCCGCGCGGTTCGATGCCGTAGTGCTGGCCGGCGGGGCCCTGGTTCCCAAAGACCTGCCCCTGCCCGGCCGCGAGCTGGCCGGCATCCACTTCGCCATGGACTATCTCACCCAGCACAACCGCCGGGTGAGTGAGCTGCCCATCGACCCCCAGGAACTGCTGGCCACCGGCAAAGACGTGGTAGTTATCGGCAGCGGCGACACCGGCTCCGACTGCGTGGGCACGGCCAACCGCCAGCAGGCTCGCTCCGTCACGCAGTTTGCCCTCATGCACCAGCCCGCGCCCGAGCGGCCCCGCTTCGAGCCCTGGCCCCACTACCCCAACTACATGTTCCGTACCAGCACTTCCCACGAGGAAGGCTGCCAGCGCTATTGGGGCATCAACACCAAGGCCTTTCTGGGCGACGAAAACGGCCACCTGCGCGCCCTGCTGGTCACCGACGTAACCTGGGAAACCGACGTGCTGGGCCGCCGCTTAGCCTTTAGCGAGGTGGAAGGCTCGGAACGCGAAATTCCCTGCCAGCTGGCCCTGCTGGCTCTGGGCTTTGCCTCCCCCCGCTACGAAGGCCTCCTGGAGCAGCTCGGCGTGGCTCTCGACGACCGGGGCAACGTGCGTACCCCATCCGATTCCGACTTCCTCACCTCCCAACCCAACGTGTTTGTGGCCGGCGACATGCGCCGGGGCCAGTCGCTGGTCGTATGGGCCATTTCCGAAGGTCGCGAAGCCGCCCGCCAGGTAGATGTGTTTCTGATGGGCAAAACCGCCCTGCCCAGCAAAGATGCGGTGGGCATGTTTGGGTAACTTGTCATCCTGAGCAGAGCGAAGGACCTTATTGCGTCAGAACCAGTCGTTGCTACGGCACTGTTCTGACTGATAAGGTCCTTCGCTCTGCTCAGGATGACAGGTATTAAACACAAACCGCCCACTAGTACCAGCGGGCGGTTCGTGTTTGAAGCCAGATTAAAATGGCGGCGGGCCGTCGTCGAAGTTGCTGCGAGGGAAGGGCTGGGGCGCAGGCGGCGGCGAATCGTTGTTGATGCGGGAGCCGAGGCGGATGGTGTTCGGGGCGAAGCCGGACTGGTCGTCGTCGAAAGTGCTGGTGGGAAAAGCGCCGGGGTTGAAGCCCGCGTCGCCAAAGCCGCCACCGGCCCCGTCGAGGTCGGCGAATTTGGTGAACTTGCCGATGAACTTGAGCTGCACGCTTTCCAGGGAGCCGTTCCGGTGCTTGGCAATGATGACCTCGCCGGTACCCTGGGTGGGGTTGCCCATCTCGTCCTCCGTAATCTTGTAGTACTCGGGACGGTACAGGAAGATTACCATGTCGGCATCCTGCTCGATGGAGCCCGATTCCCGAAGGTCACTGAGCTGGGGCTTCTTGTCGCCACCGCGGGTTTCCACGGAACGAGAGAGCTGCGACAGGGCCAGCACGGGCACGTTCAGCTCCTTGGCAATGCCCTTGAGCGCCCGTGAAATCGAGGCAATTTCCTGTTCGCGGTTCCCGCCGCCCTTACCATCCGTATTCCCCGTCATCAACTGCAGGTAGTCGATGATGATCATCTGGATATCGTGGTGGGCCTTGAGGCGGCGGCACTTGGTGCGCAGCTCCCGGATGCTGAGGCCCGGCGTATCGTCGATGTAGATGGGAGCCGACGACAGGCTGGAAATCTTGTGGTTGAGCTGGGCCCACTCGTAATCGGCCAGGTTACCCTTCTTGATCTTCTCCGAATCCAGCTCCGCCTCCGCCGAAATCAGACGATTCACCAGCTGCAGTGAGGACATTTCCAGGGAGAAAATGGCCACCGGCTTCTTGAACTCCACCGCCGCATTGCGCATGGCCGATACCACGAAGGCAGTTTTGCCCATGCCTGGCCGAGCCGCAATAATCACTAAGTCAGATGGTTGCCAGCCGGAGGTTACACGATCCAAAGCCGAGAAGCCGGAGGGTACGCCAGTGAGGCCGTCCTTCTGGTCCTTCTTCTCTTCCAGCTCCTTGATGGCCTTGCCCATCAGGCTGCGCATGTCATCAAAGTTCTTGCGGATGTTGGATTCCGAGACTTCAAACAACGACTGCTCGGTGGTGTCGAGCAGGTTAAACACGTCGGTGGTATCCTCGAAGGCGTCGCGCTGGATGTCGGAGGCAATGCGGATCAGCTCCCGCTTGATGGCGTTTTCGGTGATGATGCGGGCGTGGTACTCGATGTTGGCCGCCGAGTTCACCTTGAACGTGAGGTTGGCCACGTAGTGGGCCCCGCCGGCCGGCTCCAGCTCGCCCATCTCGCGCAGCTCGTGCGTGACGGTGAGAATATCAATCGGCTCCGACTTATCGAACAGATTGAGGATGGCCTTGAAAATGCGCTGGTGACCGTCCTTGTAGAAGCTCTGGGGCTTGAGGATGTCGATGACGGTGGTCAGGGCGTCTTTTTCCAGCATCAGCGCCCCGAGCACGGCGGCTTCCAGCTCCAGGGCCTGGGGCGGCAGCTTGCCCGACGGGCCACCCATGGGCAGCTGCGCGGGGCGGCTGTTCCAGGCGGCTTTGGCCCGCGAGGCCGAGAGTTTCAGGCGGTCATCCATCCGGTCGTTCATCAAGAGAGGTGCACTACAAGGTAAGCAGGTTGGGCCGGTTTCAAGCGAAAATAACGCCCGCTTCCGTTCCCGCTTTGTCGAAAGGGGTACAAAGCTAACGGCTGGGCCTTACAATCCGGGAATGGCCGGAAAGGTTTCTTTTACTATGGAAGGAGGTGCTGGGGTGAGCAGGTGAGTTGAGAACGAACGTCATTCCGAGCGAAGCCGAGGAATCTCGCGTGCTGAGGTTGTGCTGGTAATTCTAATGGTAATAGGACTTACGCAAACCGGAGTGTGGGCTGAGCCAGCTCGCGGCGCAGGTAGTCGTCGAGCAGTCCTTGCTTGAGTTGGTAGACGGTGGTGTTGGCCTGGTAGGCCAGGTGCTTGAGGCGGGCCCA
>NZ_JAHHZN010000033.1 GCF_018760735.1 Hymenobacter piscis | reverse complement strand
CGGCCAGGTGCTCGGCCAAGTAAGTGCCGGTGTAGTTGACCTGGCTGCTGAGCAGAAACTGGCCATACAATTGAGCGGTGACTTTCATGGGCTTGGTACGCTGAGAAAGCCGTTTGCGTAAGTCCTATCTAGAACTTAGAAGTGAGAATCAAGAATTTAGAAGTGAGAGGTGAGAATCAAGAACTTAGAAGTGAGTAGTTGCCATTGCAGTAGAGATGCTTCGACTCCGGCTCCGCCGGCACTCTGCAGGAGACGTTCTACTCTCACCTCTGGGTTCTCACTTCTAACAATCAACCCCATTACCCAGATACTCGCTCACGCCGCCTACAATGCGGGTCTGGTAGGTTTCGAGGGGGCGGCCGGTGGGGGATTGGTAGGCGGCCGTGACGGCGGCCAGGAAGCCCGGCACGGCGGCGGCGGGCACCAGGTTGAGGGTGCAGCCCCCGAAACCGCCGCCCATCATGCGCGCGCCCAGCACCCCGGGATGGGCCCGGGCAATGTCCACCAGCTGGTCCAGCTCGGGGCAGCTGACCTGGTAATCGTCGCGCAGGCCGGCGTGGGAGGCGTACATCAACTGGCCGAAAGCGGCCATATCATCGGCGGCCAGGTGGCGGCCGGCGGCTTCCACGCGCTGGTTTTCCTCCACCACGTAGCGGCAGCGGCGGTACACCACGTCGCCCAGCTCGGCGCGGTGGCGGGCCAGCTGCGCGGTAGTCACGTCGCGCAGGCTGTGCACGTCGGCGTAATAGGTCTGCAAAAGCGACACGCCCTGCTCGCACTCCTGGCGGCGGGTGTTGTAGGCCGAGCTGGCCAGACTGTGCTTCACGCCGGAGTTGCAGAGCACCAGGTGGTAGGCGGCCGAATCGAAGGGGAAATACTCGAAATCCAGGGAGCGGCAGTCGAGGCGCACCACCTGGCCGGGCTGCCCGAACAGGCTGGCGAACTGGTCCATCAGGCCGCACTGCACGCCCGCGAAGGTGTGCTCGGCCTGCTGGGCCAGCCGGGCCAGCTCCAGGCGGCTCAGGTGGGTGCCCAGCAGGTGGTCGAGGGCGAAGGCCAGCCCGCACTCCACGGCGGCCGAGGAGGAGAGGCCCGCGCCCATGGGCACGTTGCCCCCGAACACGCAGTCGAAGCCCGGAACTGCCACCCCGCGACTTTCGAACTGGGCCACCACGCCCAGCAGGTAGTTGGCCCAGAGCGTGGAGCCGGGCCGGAGCGGGCCCGCGCCCAACGCCTGCTCGTGGGCTTGCTGTTTATCGAGGGAAAACAGGCGGGCCGTGGGGCCCCTGTTGAGGCCCACGGCAAACACGATTTCCCGGTCGATGGCGGCCGGCAGCACGAAACCCTGGTTGTAGTCGGTGTGCTCGCCGATGAGGTTGACCCGGCCGGGGGCCCGCACCAGCAGGGGCGCGTAGCCGTAGCGCTGGTGAAACGTGCGGAGCATCTGGTGCGCTAACATAGGGCGGGAGGGTAGGGTGGAAAACGGGACGAACTCGGCGGCACAAATCTGTGCAATCGATTGCAATAAAGCAAAAGCAGCCGCTGAAAAGTAGTCCCGATCAGCCGTACGGGACGCCATAAGCACATTCCAGGAAGCTGAATCAGACAGCTAACCCGCCATCAAAGGCCAAAAGTTAGGCGCCTTGCTGAATGCACAGGGTAGCCGCCCGTCGGATTTCCATCGACCGGCAACCGATACGGGAAAATAGTCAGGAGGTAAGCCATTGTTGAATAGCGTTTTGATGCGGAATTAACCGGCCTGATTTTGCAGGTTAGCGCTTTTGTGGTTATCTATGCAAACGATTGCAAATTTGCTGTTGAACGGTCGTTGTTCCTTGCGGCTGTCCGCCCTGCCTCCGCGCCGTACCTTCCCACCCCAATCCCAACCCCATGAACATTCTTTCGCTGCTGCCCATCCGGCGTCTGCTGCTGCTGTTGAGCGTGCTGGCGGGCCCGCTGCTGCTGGCTGCTCCGGCGGCCCGCGCCCAGACCTTCGCCAAGGGTGCCGACGTGGGCTGGCTCCAGCAGATGGAGGCGCACAACTACTATTTCTACGACGAGCAGGGCCTGCGCCAGGACTGCTTTGCCCTGCTCAAGGCCCGGGGCATCAACGCCATCCGGCTGCGGGTGTGGGTGAATCCCTCGATGGTGGACTGGGTGAACGGCCATTGCAGCCCCGCCGAAGTGGTGACGATGGCCACCCGGGCCCAGCGGCTGGGGTTTCGCGTGATGATAGACTTCCACTACAGCGACTCCTGGGCCGACCCGGGCCAGCAGACCAAGCCCGCCGCCTGGGCCGGCCATAGCTTCGCCCAGCTGCTCACCGACGTGTACGGCCACACCTTCGACGTGCTGACGGCCCTCAGGGCCAATGGCGTAACGCCCGAGTGGGTGCAGGTGGGCAACGAGATTCCCAACGGCCTGCTCTGGCCCGAAGGCCACGCCAGCAACTTCGGCCAGCTCACCCAGCTGCTCAACCAGGGCTACGACGCGGTAAAGGCCGTCAGCCCCACGTCCCAGGTCGTGATTCACCTCGACCAGGGTAACGACAACGCCCGCTTCCGCTGGTTTTTCGACCAGCTCACCGCCGCCGGGGGCCGCTACGACGTCATCGGGCTGTCGTACTATCCGTACTGGCTGAACCAGGATTACGCGGCCTCCATTGGCTACCTCCGGTTTAATCTGCGCGACCTGGCCAGCCGCTACAACAAACCGGTGGTGGTGTCGGAAGTGGGGGCCGACTGCACCGGCAACCCCCAGAACGCTTACGACATGCTAGTGGCGGTGCAGAACGCGGTGGCGGCCGTGCCCAACGGCCGGGGCCAGGGCGTGTTCTACTGGGAGCCCGAGGGCTACCGCCGCTTCAGCGGCTACCAGCTCAGCGCCTTCGGCAACGACGGCAAACCCTCCGCGGCCCTCAACGCCTTTCTGGTCACGCCCGCCACCCCGGCCCCCAACCTGGCGGAAAACCCCGGCTTCGAGCAGGGCGGCGCCCCCACCCAGACCCCCGCCGGCTGGACCAGCGGGGCCAGTTCGGCCGCCAGCTACGCCGCCGACTTCACCGAAGCCGACGGCCACGGCGGCACGTTCCGGCTCACCCACTGGCTGGCCGCGCCCTACCAGGTGAGCACCTCCCAGCTGCGCACGGGCCTGGTCAACGGCCTCTACACGCTGCGGGCCTGGGTGCGCAACGGGGGCGGGCAGACCAGCTGCCGGCTCTACGCCAAAAACTTCGGCGGGCCGGAAAAAAGCCTGGACCTGCCCGTCACCAACGCCTGGACCCTGGTGGAGCTCAGCGGCGTGCCGGTTAGCAACGGGCAGTGCGAAATCGGGCTCTGGTCGGATGCCCGGGCCGGCAACTGGTGCAGCCTCGACGACGTGGAGCTGGTGGCCAGCGGCGCGCCGGCCCTGGCCACGGCCGGCGGTCCGGCCCTGGACCTGGCGCCCGCAATCTTCCCCAACCCGGCCACCGACCAGCTCACCTGCCGGCGCCCGGCCGGGGCCGGGGGGGCGCTGCGGGTTACCGTGCGCACCCTGCTGGGCCAAACGGTGCTGAGCCAGCCCTTCGCGCCGGCCGCCCCGGAGCTGCGCCTCGACGTGGCCGGGCTGGCCCCCGGCCTGTACCAGGTGGAAATCAGCGGGGCCGCCCGCGCCTCGTATAAACTGCTGAAAAACTAAGGCCCGGCCCGTTGGGGGCCGGTTTTCGTTGTTGAAAGACTGTATGCTTCGTTCGATTTCCCGCCTGCTGACCGGGCTGCTGCTGAGTGCCGCCGGTTCGGTGGCCGCCCAAACGCCCGCCGCCGCCCCGCTGCCCGCCGGCGACGTGTTCGTGGATGGCCAGGGCGTGCTGCGCTGGCAGCAGAATAAGCAGGAAGTGGCCCTGTTCGGGGTTAACTACACCGCCCCCTTCGCCCACGCCTACCGGGCCCTGCAAGCCGCGGGCACGCCCCCCGAGCAGGCCATCGACCAGGACGTGTACCACCTGGCCCGCCTGGGCGTGGACGCGTTCCGGGTGCACGTCTGGGACGTGGAAATCACCGATACGCTGGGCAATCTGCAGCAGAATGAGCACCTGCGCCTGCTCGATTACCTGGTGGCCCGGCTCCGGGAGCGGGGCATCAAAATCGTGCTCACGCCCATTGCCTACTGGAACAACGGCTACCCCGAGCCCGACTCCGGCACCGGCTTTTCGAGCATCTACAATAAAGAGCAGGCCTACACCAACCCCCGCGCCATCCGGGCCCAGGAAAACTACCTGACCCAGTTCCTTAACCACCGCAACCCCTACACCAACCAGCTCAACCGCGAGGACCCGGCCATTATCGCCTACGAGGTCTGCAACGAGCCCAGGTACCACCGGCCGGCGGCCCCGGTCACGGCCTTTGCCAACCGCCTGCTGGCCGCCATGCGGGCCACGGGCCTG
Source organism: Hymenobacter piscis (assembly GCF_018760735.1). Classification (GTDB taxonomy): domain Bacteria; phylum Bacteroidota; class Bacteroidia; order Cytophagales; family Hymenobacteraceae; genus Hymenobacter; species Hymenobacter piscis. Next base: position 25,706 of record NZ_JAHHZN010000033.1, on the reverse strand, counting down.
CGCAAGCCCATCTTCTACAACATTGCTGAAAATCCCGACCTGGCCGACGCCATTCTCGATTCCCGGGCCGATGGCCTGACGTTTCAGTGGTACCCGGCCGGGCTGGTGAGCGGGCACGAGCTGCGCGGCAACCTGCTGCCCCACGTGGCCCAGTACCCGATTCCGTTCCGCCAGGACCCGCGGTTTCAGCGCCGGGCCAAGCTGGTGTACGAGTTTGAGTCGGCCGACGTGCTGGCGCCCGTGATGTACCCGTTCATGGCCCGCAGCTTCCGCTCGGCCGGGTTTCAGTGGGCCACCCAGTTTGCTTACGACCCGCTGGGCATTGCCTTCGCCAACACCGAGTACCAGACCCACTACCTTAACCTGGTCTACACGCCCGGCAAGGCCCTGAGTTTGCTCATTGCCGGCAAGGTGTTCCGGCGGGTAGGGCGGGGGCAGCACTTCCCCGGCTACCCCGCCGACTCCACCTTCGACGCCTTCCGGGTGAGCTACCGGCAGGGGCTGAGCGAGATGAACACCGACGACGAGTTCTACTACACCACCAGCACCGCCACCGCCCCGCGCCGGCTGGCCCGCCTGCGCCACCTGGCCGGGGTGGGCAGCTCGCCGGTGGTGCGCTACGGCGGCACGGGCGCCTACTTCCTCGACCGGCTGGCCCCGGGCGTGTGGCGGCTGGAAGTGCTGCCCGACGCCGTGCCCCTGCGCGACCCGTTCGCCACCACGTCCCTGCGCCGGCCCGTCACCCGAATTCTCTGGAACGACCAACCCCTGCAAATAACCCTGCCCGAGCTGGGTTCGCGCTTTAGTCTGCGCGGCCTGAACGCGGGCAACTCCACCCAGGCCCAGGCCACCGACGGCGCCCTGACGGTGCGCCCCGGCGTGTACCTGCTGGCCGCCCCGGGCCGCCCAACCGCGGGCTTCACCGCCGAAACGCGCCTGGGCCCGTTGCGGCTGGGCGAGTTCGTGGCGCCCCCGCCCACCAACCTGGGCCTCCAGGTGGGCCACGCGCCCGCGGCCCAGGCCAGCGCCGGCCGCCCGCTCACCATCCGGGCTACCCTCACTGGCCTTGCGCCCACCGACAGCGTGCGGCTGGTGGCCCGGCACTACTACGGCCCCACCCAAACGCTGCCCCTGCGCCGCCCGGCCTTTGCTACCGTGGAGGCCACCGTGCCCGCCGAGCTGACTTACCCCGGCCTGCTGCGCTACTGGCTGGTGGTGAAGAAAGCCACCGGCGAGCAGCGCACCTTCCCCGCCGACGTGGCCGGCGCCCCCCTCGACTGGGACTTCGACGCCCGGGCCGGGTATTGGGAAGTGCCGCTGGTTATGGCTGCCACCCCGCTGTTCGTGTTCCAGGCCGCCCTCGACCAGGACCGGATCGAAGCCCGGGGCCTCGCCCCCCAAACCTGGACCGACTACGTAACCACCGAAGCCGCCGGGGCCCTGGCTTTGCGCTTCGTGCAGGCTCCGGCCGGGGCGGAGGCGGCAACGCCGTCCACTGGTCCCGCCGCCGCCCTGCGGGTGTATTTTGCCGATAAGCTGGCGGGCCGGGCGGCCGACCTGGCCGGGTTCCGGGAGGTGGTGGTGAAGGCCCGCGCCAGCCGCCCGGTGGAAGCCCGCCTGCTGCTGGCCACCCCCGACGCGGCCGCCTACGCCGCCCCCGTGGCCCTGACCCCGGCGCTGCGCGAGGTGCACGTGCCGCTCACCGCCTTCCGCCCCGGGGCCGCCCTGCTGCTGAGTCCGCGCCCGTACCCGGGCTTTTTGCCCCTGCAGTTTCAGGGGCCGACGCCGGGCCCCCTGCAGCTGGCCGAAACCGAGGTGCTGCAGCTGCTCCTGGATGCTGCCACGCCCGCCGGCGAGGCGCCGTTGCACGTCGATATTGAGTCCATCCGCTTTCAGTAGCCCTTCCCGTTTTTGTTCGTGCCCAACCCTGCCCGCATGCGCGTATCCACTTTCCCTGTCTTCCTGATCTGCCTGTCGGTCTGGCTAGGCGTTGCCGCCCCGGCCCGGGCCCAGGCGCGCCAGGATATCCTGCTGACCACCGGCTGGAAATTCAGCCAGGGCGACCCAGCCAACGCCGCCGCGCCCGGCTTCGACGATGCCGGCTGGCAAACCGTGCGCGTGCCCCACGACTGGGCCATTACCGGCCCTTTCGACGGCAACAACGACCTGCAGCAGGTCCAGATCGTGCAGAACCAGGAGGAAAAAGCCACCCTCAAGGCCGGGCGCACCGGCGGGCTGCCCTTCATCGGCACCGGCTGGTACCGGCGGCGCTTGGCCGTGCCCGGCGCGGGTCCGGGCCGGCGGGCGGTGCTGCTTTTTGATGGGGCCATGAGCAACGCCCACGTCTTTGTGAACGGTCGGGAAGTGGGTTTCTGGCCCTACGGCTACAACTCGTTTTCCTTCGACGTCACTTCCTTTCTGAACCCCGCCGGCCAGGATAACCTGCTGGCCGTGCGCCTCGAAAACCAGCCCGAAGCCTCGCGCTGGTACCCCGGCGCGGGCCTCTACCGCAACGTGCACCTGGTGCTCACGCCCGCAGTCCACATTCCCGTCTGGGGCACCTACCTCACCACGCCCGCCATCAGCGCCGCCCAAGCCACCGTGCGCCTGCGCACCCGGGTGGCGGGCGGCGCGGCTGTGGCCAACCTGCGCCTGCAAACCGATCTGTGCGACCCGGCCGGTAGGGTAGTGGCCACCCTGAGCACCCCGCTGGCGGCCGGCGCGACCGAGTTCGACCAGCAGCTGGCAGTGCCCGCGCCCCGGCTCTGGTCGCCGGAAACGCCGGTGCTCTATTCGGCCGTCTCGAAGCTCTACGCCGGGCCGGAGCTGCGCGACGAGTACACCACGCCCTTCGGCATCCGGTCTTTCCAATTCGTGGCCGACCAGGGCTTCTTCCTGAACGGGCAGCGGCGCAAGTTCCGGGGCGTGTGCAACCACCACGACCTGGGCCCCCTGGGCGCGGCCATCAACGTGGCTGCGCTGCGCCGCCAGCTCACCCTGCTTAAGGACCTGGGCGCCGACGCCATCCGGACCACCCACAACATGCCGGCCCCCGAGCTGGTGCAGCTCTGCGACGAAATGGGCTTCATGCTCATCGTGGAGTCGTTCGACGAGTGGAAGCAGCCCAAGGTGAAGAACGGCTACAGCCAGTACTTCGACGCCTGGGTGGAAAAGGACCTCGTAAACATGGTGCATCACTACCGCAACAACCCTTCGGTTATCCTCTGGAGCATCGGCAACGAGGTGCCCGACCAGTGGACGCCCACCGGCCCGGCCCTGGCCCGCCGCCTCCAGGACCTCGTGCACCGCGAAGACCCCACCCGCCCCGTCACGGCCGGTATGGACCAGTTCGACGCCGTGCTCAAAAATGGTTTCGCCGCCCTGCTCGACGTGCCCGGCTTCAACTACAAGCCCGCCCGCTACCCCGAAGCCCGCGCCAAGCTGCCCCAGGGCTTTCTGTACGGCTCCGAAACGGCCTCCACGGTGAGCAGCCGGGGCGTGTACAAGTTTCCGGTGGAGCTGGCCAAGCAGAAGAAGTACCCCGACAACCAGTCCTCGTCCTACGACCTGGAATCCTGCGTGTGGTCGCAGACGCCCGACGAGGAGTTCGTGATGCAGGACTCGCTGGCCTACGTGCTGGGCGAGTTCGTCTGGACCGGTTTCGACTACCTGGGCGAGCCCACGCCCTACGACGAAGCCTGGCCCTCGCACAGCTCCTACTTCGGCATTCTGGATTTGGCCGGCCTGCCCAAGGACCGCTACTACCTCTACCGGGCCCGCTGGAACACGGCCGCGCCTACCCTGCACCTGCTGCCCCACTGGACCTGGCCCGGCCGCGAGGGGCAAATTACGCCCGTGTTCTGCTACACCAGCTACCCCGAAGCCGAGCTGTTCGTGAACGGCCAGAGCCAGGGCCGCCGCCGCCGCATCACCACCGGCAGCCTCCAGGCCCGCTACCGCCTCCTATGGAACGAGGTGCGCTACGCCCCCGGCAGCATCAAAGTCGTGGCCTACGACGCGGCCGGCCGGCCCGCCGCCACCGAGGAAATCCGTACCGCCGGCCCGCCCCACCACATCCGCCTGGTAGCCGACCGCGCCACCCTGCGCGCCGACGGCCAGGACCTGGCCTACGTCACGGCCCGAGTAGAGGACGCCCGGGGTACCCTCTGCCCCGAAGCCACCAACCAGCTGCAATTCAAGGTGAAAGGAGCCGGGCGCTTCCGGGCCGTTGCCAACGGCAACGCCGCCAGCCTCGAACCTTTTCAAACGCCCCGGATGAAGGCTTTCCAGGGCCAGCTCGTGGTGCTGGTTCAGGCCACCGACCGGCCCGGCAAAGCCCGCCTGGAAGTCAGCAGCCCCGGCCTCCGTCCGGCCCGCCTGCAGCTGGCTGCCACGCCGGTGCGGTAGGTTTTACGCCGGCGTGGCAGCTCCCGCCGCCCCTGGCCACTCGGGTGGTTGGGCGAGTCAGGTTCCGGGGGGGGGCTTCCGGCCAAAGGCCGGGCTGCCCCCCCCCGGCCGGAGTTCAGGCGTCCAGCTGCTGGCCCTGAATGGCCCGGGCCATCAGGTCGGGGAAGCGGGCCGGGGTGCAGGCGAAGCTCGGGATGCCCAGGGCCGCCATCTTCTCGGCCGCGCCCCGGTCAAAGCTGGGCGAGCCCTCGTCGCTGAGGGCCAGCAGCACCACGATGGTCACGCCGCTGGCCTTTAGGGCGGCGGCGCGCTTGATCATTTCCGCTTCCCCAGCTCCTTCGTACAGGTCACTGATCAGGATGAGAATGGTGTCGGCGGGCCGGGTAATGAGCTGCTCGCAGTAGCGCAAAGCCAGCGGCGTGTCGTTACCGCCCCCCAGCTGCACGCCGAACAGCAGGTCTACCGGGTCGTGCAGGTTTTGAGTTAAGTCCACGACGGCCGTGTCATACACTACCATGTGGGTTTTCACTGCCTTCAGCGAGGCCAGCACCGCCCCGAACACGCCCGCGTACACCACTGAGGAGGCCATGGAGCCGCTCTGGTCCAGGCACAGCACAATCTCCTTCAGGGCCTGCCCGCGCCGGCCGAAACCTACCAGCCGCTCGGGAATCACGGTTTGGTGGGCGGCTTGGTAGTGGCGCAGGTTGGCCCGGATGGTGGCGCCCCAGTCGATTTCGTGGTAGCGCGGGCGGGGGTTGCGCACGGCCCGGCTCAAGGCGCCCTGCACGGCCTGGCGCAGCGGGTTGCTGAGCTTCTGCTCCAGCTCCCGCACCACTTTGGTGACCACCTCGCGGGCGGTGGCCTTGGCCTTCTGGGGCATCACCCGGCTCAGCGACAGGAGCGTGGCCACCAGGTGCACGTCGGCCTGCACGGTGCGCATGATTTCGGGCTCGAGCAGCAACTGGTTCAGCCCCAGGCGGGTCATGGCGTCCTGCTGCATCACGGCCACCACGTCGGTGGGGAAGTACGCGCGGATGTCACCCAGCCAGCGGCTGACCCGGGGCGCGGACCCGCCCAGCCCGGCCCGGCGCTCGGTCTTGTCGCCGTCGTAGAGGGCCGTGAGCACGTCGTCCATGCGGCCGTAGTCAGGGGGCAGGGGCACGGTGTTGGCCGCGTCGGCGGCGCTGCCCAGCACGAGTTTCCAGCGGGTTTGGTTGGCCATGTGCAAGCGGAAAGCGAAGCGGTGAAAACGAACGGAAAACAGGAAAGAAATTGCTACGGCCTGGCAGAAGGCCGCTCAGCCCGCGGCCGGGGTGGGCGCCGGGCCCAGCAGCGCCCGCAGCCCCGGCAGCACCCGCCGCCCACGTTCCCAGTCGATGGCCATTGCCTGCTGGTTGGCCGTCGGCGTTGCTGCGTCGTGCGCTGCCAGGTCCAGCAGCTGGCGACGCTCGGGCAGGGAGAAGTCGGTGAAGGCCCGGCGCAGCAGCGGCACGGTTTCGCGGAAGGCGTCCTCGCTCAGGCTGCCCAGCCAGGTGTCGAGCAACCCGAACAGCTCCCGGTGGTGAATCAGCAGCAGGCCGCTGCCGCGCAGAAAGCCCTCGATCCAGGCCGTGGCGTAGGGGGTGGGCTGGGCGGGGGCCAAAGCCAGCCCCAGCACCGTGGCTGTGGTGTCGGCATCAATCTGTTGGGCATCGAAGAGCAGACGGGCGGCGGCCCCGGCCAGCAGGCCGGCACTGACTGGGTTGCGCTGCACGGCGGCCAGCGCGGCGTACCAGTCGGCTTCGTGGGCGGCGTGCTGCAGCAGCCGGATGGCCTGGTGGGTGGCCTCCAGGCGCTCGAGCAGGGCGCGGGCCGCGTCGTGGTCCAGCCCCGCGCAGGCGGCGGGCAGCCCGATGCACAGGCGCGGTACCAGCTGCTCGACCACCTGGGCTACCTGGGCCGTGTCGGTGCGGCGCACGTTGCCGTAGCGCAGCACCTGCACCAGCGGCGGCAAAGCGGCCAGCAGGTGGGTCACGTCGCGGGTGTCGGCCCCGATGGTTTCCAGCCGGGCTACCAGGGCCGGGATGGCCGGGCCCAGGTCGGCGCGCAGGGCCTGCTCCAGCAGCTCGCTCACGGCTTCCAGGCTGGTGGCTTCGGCGGCCCGGGCCGTGGCCCGCGCGGCGGCGGCACCCAGCACGGTGTTACCCCAGCGGCCGGCCTCAATCACGGCCAGCGCAAACTCGGGGTCCCAGCGCAGGCGCCAGATTTCGTGGAAGGTGCCGCTCTTGCCGGCCACCTGCTCCGGTTCACCCCAGGGGATGTCGAGCAGGCGCAGGCGGTGCAGCAGGTGGCTGCGCTCGAGCTGGGTGGGCTGGCGCAAATCCAGGTCCAGGGGCTTGGGCAGGGCCTCGGGCCTGAGGCGCAGCGACTTTTGCAGCTGGGCCAGGTCCTGCTGCAGGGGCGTGGCGGGCAGGCCCGCGGGCACCTCGCCCAACTGCACGCCAATCACCAGCTCCTGCTGCACCAGGTCCAGGGCCTCGGCGTACCCGCCGCCCAGAATGGCCACGGCCGCCTCCTGCAACTCGTCGATGCCCGGCAGCGCCAGCCCGCGCACTGCCGCCAGGGTTGTGGCCAGGCGCACGCCCTCCAGGGCGTGGGCCGAAGAGGCTTCCACGTCCTGGGCGCGCAGCAGGCGGGTGGCGCGCACCATCCAGTGCGCCACCACTGCGTCGCGGGGCTGCTCAAACAGCAGCTCGTACCAGGCCGGCGACAGCACCCCGGCCCCGTAGCCCGAGCTGAACGAGAGCCGCTCGTAGGTCCATGGAATCCAGGTGGTGGCCGTGGGGACTTTTTTGAGGCCTTTCAGGCGGGCTTTATCTTCCTTTTTGAGCAGGTCGGCGCGCAGCACCGGCGCGTGCCAGGCCCCGCACACCACTGCCACCCGCTGGTAGCCCTGGGCGAGGGTGGCGCGCAGCGTTTCGCGCATGTAGGCTTCGCGCAGCAGGGTTTCTTCGGTTTCGGGGCGGGCCAACTCCTCGCGCAGGGCCGTCATCAACTCCAGTACCACGGCGAAGGTATCGGCGTTGCCGGGGGCGTGCTCCAGGTGGGTTTCCCACCACTGCTCCGAGTCGGAGTAGCCGGCCAGCCGGGCTATGTAGGCCACCGGGTCAGTCTCCAGGTCGGCGGCTGATTCGGTGGCTTCAGGCGCAACAGTTAACGGCTCTGCCTCTTCGATGCGGGCAGTCTGGGCCTCAACCACTTCGCTTGCTGCCGCCGTGCCGTCAACTGCCGCCGCTAATTCTGCTGCTGCATCCCGCAGGCCAAAGCGCAGGCTCATGGGCAGATCCATGCAGCGCACGTGGGCCTCGTGGCGGGCGCACCACTGCACGGCCTGCCACTCCGGCGAGAACGAGGCGAAGGGCAGAAACGAGGCCTGGCCCTGCTGTTTGGGGTTGTAGACCAGCAGCGCCACCGGCGGCACCAGCTCCGGGTGCGTGGCCGTGGCCAGGGCCGCTTCGGCATCGGCGGGACACTCCAGCAGCACGATATCGGGGCGGAAAGCATCCAGCGCCGCCACGAGGCTGGCCGCGCTGCCGGGGCCGTGGTGGCGAATGCCGAAGAGGCGCAGGTCGGTGGGCATAGAAAGCAATGTTTAAACGCCCGGAGCATTGGCCTTCCGCTCCTGCAGCAGCTCCTGGGCCGCTGCCAGGGCGGCGGGCAGCAGCTGCCGCTCCTGAAGCATCAACTGCAGATTTTCGTCGGATCGGCGGGCGAAGGTCTGTTTGAACTGGTCAATGCTGGCGCGTTGGCGCTGGGCGGCCTGGGCGGGGGATGGTGGCGGGAACAGAAGGCCGCGGATGAAGGCGTGAGCAGCCGGCCGGTTGGGCAGGTAGTACAGTAGCCCCAGCGCCACCCCCAGGATGGAAACACCAAGGCTGGCATCGCCGAACCCGAGGCCAAGTTTCAAGGAATCCGGCAGGAAGTTGAGCGCTCCAACCAGCGTCAGGGCCAGCGTGAGCAGCACCAGCGGCCGGAATAGCGGGCGTAACTGGAAGTAAGCCGCCAGCAGCAGCAGCACCGCCACAAAAGCTCCGTAGTGCGGCAGGGTAAACGTCCGCTGATACGCTTCCTCCCCTTGGTACACCGGCACAGATAGCACAGTCAGAATAGTATAGACGCTGAGAGCGGCTAGCAGCAGAACAGGAAGCAGGTTTTTGTGCGTGCGTATAAACGGCATGGAAGGGAGATGAGAATTGAAAGCTGGAATGGACCTGGCCCTACGCGGTCAGATAGGGAGCCGGTAAATTCCTACTCCACCACCTCCCGGCACGAGCGGTACAGATCCTTCCAGCCGTCGCGCTCTTTCACTACGGTTTCCAGGTACTCCAGCCACACCACCCGGTCGGGGCCGGGGTCTTTGATGACGGCGCCCATCAGGCCGGCGGCCAGGTCGTGGGCGCGCAGGGTGCCGTCGCCGAAGTAGGCGGCCAGGGCCAGGCCGGAGTTCATCACCGAAATGGCCTCGCCGGTGCTCAGCGTGCCGCTGGGGCTCTTGAGCTTAGTTTTGCCGTTGTCGGTCACGCCCGCCCGCAGCTCCCGGAAGATGGTGACCAGGCGGCTGATCTGCTCCAGGGCCGGAGCTTCCACCGGCAGTTGCAGGGCCTTGCCCTGCTTGGCCACCCGGGTCTGCACGATGTGCACCTCCTCGGCCAGGGTGGCGGGCAGCGGCAGCACCACGGCGTTGAAGCGGCGGCGCAGGGCGCTGCTGAGCTCGTTCACGCCCCGGTCCCGGTCGTTGGCCGTGGCAATGACGTTGAAGCCCTGCGTAGCCTGAATTTCGGTGCTGAGCTCCGGAATGGGCAGCACCTTTTCCGAGAGCATGGTCAGCAGCGTGTCCTGCACGTCGGACGGGATGCGGGTCAACTCCTCAATGCGCACCAGCTGGCCGGTTTCCATGCCTTTGTAGAGCGGGCTGGGCACCAGCGCCCCCAGCGAGGGACCCTCGGCCAGCAGGCGGGCGTAGTTCCAGGAGTAGCGCAGGCTATCCTCGGCGGTGCCGGCCGTGCCCTGCACCAGCAGGTTGGTGTGCCCGCTGATGGCGGCCGTCAGGTGCTCGGAAACCCAGCTTTTGGCCGTGCCCGGCACGCCCAGCAGCAGCAGGGCGCGGTCGGTGGCCAGCGTGGCCACCGCAATTTCCATCAGCCGCCGCTGCCCGATGTACTTGGGCTCCACCTCGAAGCCGTTGTCGAGCTGGCCGCCCAGCAGGTAGGTTACCACGGCCCAGGGCGAGAGCTGCCAGTTGGGCGGCTTGGGCCGGTCGTCGGCGGCTTTGAGGGCCGCCAGCTCCTCGGCGTAGAGGTCTTCGGCGTGGGGGCGGAGCAGGTCAGGGGTCGGGGCGGAGGCCATAACTTAGTCGTTGAAAGCGGTGGAAGGTTCGGTAAGGCTGGCGGCCAGCTGCCGGCGAAAGTGCAGCGAGTCGGTGAATTGCCCGATGAGCGGGGCCACCACCGGGTAGCGGGGCGACAGCGCCTCCAGGGCCGAGGTGACTTCGGCCTCCAGCTCCTGGGGCAGGGCCCGGGGCAGCTCCTGGAGCAGGCTCGTCAGCCGCTGGTAGGTTTGCCCGTAGGGGTAGCTCACGCCGGGGGCCAGCGTGCCGGACAGGTAGCGCAGCACGGCCCGCACGATGTCGGCGGGCCAGGGCCGGGCCAGGTAGGGCAGCAGTTCCGGCAGAAAATCCGGGGGGCGTCCCAGCAGGCCGGCCACGAGACCGGGCAGCGCCCCGCGCAGCAGGGCCAGCTTTTCGGCCTCGCCCAGCAGCTCCAGCAGCGGCCCCACCTCGAAGCCGGGCGGGCGGGGGTAAGTGCTCAGGTAGTGGCGCAGCAGCGGGCCGGCAAACGCCTCGGACGCGTGCAGGGTGGCCGCCCGCGCCCAGGCCCGCCGCAGCAGCGGGCCCCAGTCGGAGGCCTCGGCCAGCACCAGCAGCTCGTCCGCCTCCACGCCCAGGTGGGCGCTCCAGCGGGCGGGGGGCAGCAGGGCCAGCAGCTGCCCGAGCTGCCCGGCCCGCTCCCCGCCCTCGTAGCCGGTGGTTTTCTGCTCGATGCCGTCGGTGAGCCAGGTTTTGTCCCAGGCCGCGGGCAGGATCACTTCCAGCTTGCTGCGCCCCAGCAGGGGCCGGCGAAGCGTGAGCAGGGGAGCGGCCCGCTCCCAGAGCCGCGCTACCAGCGCCGACTGGGGCAGGCGCACGAGCAGGGGCAGCACCGTCTGGCGCACTTCCTTGCTTTTGGACCGGAGGTAGGCTGCCAGCAGGGCCTCGTCGGCCGGACTCACGGCCGGCTCCAGTTGGGCCAGCAGGGCGGCCTGGGTGGCGGCCCGCTCAGTGGGCAGGGCCGCGGCCAGCAGCTGCCGGGCCTGGGCGGGGTCGGTCTGGTGCAGGTGGCGGATAAAGGAGGCCCGCTCGGGCAAGCTGCCCGTTTCCCAGGTAGCCAGCTCATCGGCCGGCGGGGCCGTTGGCCGGCTGGCCGGCACCGGTTGCCAGGCCGGGTTCTGGGCAGCCAGCCAACGGCCCCGCTCGCCCAGAATGGCCGAGAACGAACCCGGCAGGTGGCGGCGCAGATCGGCGTTGTGGAGCGCCGAGACCAGCAGCGCCGGCGGAATCAGCCGGTGGTGCTGCTCGAGCTGAATCCAGTAGTCGGAGCGGTATTCGGCGTAGCGGTTACTGTCCAGCAGCGCCCGCAGGCACTCCGTTCCGCTGGGGCCCAGCGGCTGCCCCGTTTCGGCAGGTGCCGGGGCGGGCGGCCGCGCCGCCGGGACGGGTGGCAGAAAGCCGGCTTTCTGCACCAGGGCCAGGGTGCCGGCAGCCAGCAGGAGCCGCTGCTCCGGGCCGTCGGCAGAAGTGGTCCCGACTAGCACGGCCGGGACTGTCTCCCCGCTCTGGCGGGTGCCCAGCAGGGCTACGCGCAACAGCTGGGCGGCCTCGGGCAGCTGGCCGGCTTCCTGCTCGCCGGGCCCGGGGGCCGGCTCCGGCCCGGTGGCCACCGCCTGGAGGTCCGGCAGGGCGGAGCGGACCGCCGCCGCCGGGTGGGTGGGGACCGGGTGGGTGGGCGCCGGCCAGCTGTGCAGGGGACGAAACGCCCGGCCGTCCCACTCCCCGAACAGGGTGAGCGGGTGCCCGCCGCTTTCGGCCAGCAGCTGCCAGGCGGCATCCTCGTCGGGCAGGCGCAGGGGCAGGGCGGCCTCGTCGTGGGAGTGATGCAGCCCCCAGCTTCCGTCGGGCTGGCGGGTGGGCACCACCTGGGCCAGGGCGGCGGGCCATTCGCGCAGCCAGGGCTGCCGGGCCAGCGCGTCGGCGTAGTCGCTCAGCAGCTGGCCGGGCGCCCCGGCGGGCGGGGCGGCGGTGGCAGCGGCTGAACCGGCTGAACCGGCATAGACCAAGGCCACGGGAGCGGCGCGCAAAGGCAGCGGGCCGGGGTAGAACAGCAGCGCCCCGGTGTAGCGGCCCTGCGGCACCAGGGGCGTGGCGAAGGCCTGGTGGCCGAAGGCGAATTCCAGCACCAGGGCGTAGCGGCCGGTGGCCTCGCCCCGCAGCCAGCTGCGGCGGGCCGTGAGCCGGTCCTCGTCCCAGCTCAGCTGGCCCAGCACCTGCCAGGTGTCGGTTACGGGGGGCGCAAAGTCGGCCAGCTCTTCTTTTTTGAGGGTCACGCCCACCTGCTGCAGCACGTCCTGGCGCAGCGGGGCGGGCAGCTGGTCGCGGCTTTGGAAGGCGCGTACCAGCCAGTACAGCTCGCCCAGCCGGGCCAGCAGGCGGGCGGGCCAGTCGGCGTGGGCGTGGCGCAAAGCGGCCAGCTCGCGCACCGTGCCGGCCAGGCCGGGCAGCTGGTTGTCAACGAGGCGGGCGGCCTGCGTTTCCCAGAACCGGGCCGGCTGCTGGTCGAGGGTGGCCAGGCCGTGGCGCACCAGATCGAGCAGCCAGGTTTCCAGCTCGTCCGCGCCCTGCACCATGCGCGCCAGCCGGGCGGCCGACACCTCCCCGGCCGGGGTGGGCGCGGCGGCCGGGGAGGTGTCGGCCGCCCCGGCAGCGGCCTGCGCCACGGCGGCCACCACTTTTTCGGTCTTTTTCTCCTGGGTTTGCTGGCGTTTGGCGAGCCACTCCGCCAGCCAGGCCGGCGCCGCAGAGCCCGCGAACAGGGCCGGCTGGCGGGCCAGCAGCAGCAGCAGCGCGGCCCCGTGCTTGCACGGAAACACCCGGCTGGGGCAGGAGCACTTAAAGGCCGGCTCACTCAGGTCGATGCCCGTCAGGTAGGGCTTGGCGCCACTGCCGGCGCACTCGCCCCAGGCGCTGGCGGCGGTGCGGCCCAGGTGGCCCCACTTGGCGGGCTGAGCCAGCTGCCGGCCCCGCTGCAGGGTGCCCGCATCGGTTACAAAGGCCTGGGCCTGGTCTTCAGAATAGAGAATCATCCGGTGGAAGGCAGAGCGGGTAGTCGGGCGCAAAATAGCAGCCAGCCGACCATTGCCAAGTACTTCGGCCCACAATCTTTACCGGCCGGGGACGAAAAAACGGAACCCGGCGGGTGGGGCAGACGAGGGGGGGGCGCCCGGATTGCAGAACGGCTTGCCCGGGGCCAGGAAGCGGCCTGGCGGCGGTCAGCCGGCGGGCGTATCACCCTGGAAGTAGCCGAGGGTGGGACGGGGGCCGTTGGGTTTCTGTTCACTTTCGGGGGAAAGCCAATAGCTTTGGCGGCCCTGGCCCGGGCGCCTCACGCCCGAATTCCCCCTTCTCATGCCCGACGGAACCCTGCTCATCATCGACGACGAAGCCCCCCTGCGCCAGGCCATTGCCCGCATGCTGGAGCTGGAAGGCTACACCGTGCGCCAGGCCCCCGACGCCCGCCGGGGCCTCGAAGACCTGGCCCAGCACGCCGACGACATCCTGGTGGTGCTCTCCGACGTGAAGCTGCCCGACGGCTACGGCCTCGACCTGCTGCCCCGCTACCGGGCCAAGGCGCCCCTGGCCGAAATCATCCTGCTCACGGCCTACGGCACCATCACCGACGGCGTGCGGGCCATGAAGGAAGGCGCCTTCGACTACCTGACCAAGGGCGACTCCGACGACCAGCTGGTGGTGGTGGTGGACCGGGCCGTGGAGAAAGCGCGGCTGCGGCGGCGGGTGGCCGAGCTGGAGCAGCAGGTGGGCGCCCAGTACACGTTTGAGAGCATGATTGGCTCGTCGGCGGCCCTGCTCGAAGCCCAGCGCCTGGCCCGCCGCGCCGCGCCCACCGACAGCACCGTGCTGCTGGAAGGGCCCACCGGGGCGGGCAAGGAGCTGTTTGCCCAGGCCATCCACCAGGCCAGCGCCCGGCGCGGCAAGCCCTTCGTGGCCGTCAACTGCTCGGCTTTCCCGCGGGATTTGCTGGAATCGGAGCTGTTTGGCTACAAAAAGGGGGCCTTTACGGGCGCGCTGGCCGATAAGAAGGGCCTGCTGGAAGCGGCCCACGGCGGCACGCTGTTTCTGGATGAAATCGGGGAGCTGGAGCTGAGCGTGCAGGCCAAGTTCCTCAGGGTGCTCGAAACCCAGCAGTTCACCAAGCTCGGCGACACCAAGCCCACCCAGGTGAACGTGCGCCTGGTGGCGGCCACCAACCGCCACCTGCAGCAGGAAGCCGCCGCCGGCCACTTCCGCCCCGATTTGTACTACCGCCTGGCCGTGTTCACGGTGCCGGTGCCGGGCCTCAACGAGCGGCGCGCCGACGTGCCCGCGCTGGCCGACTACTTCCTGCGCTTCTTCGCCGCCAAACTGGGCCGCCGCCTGTGCGGGCTGGAGCCCGAGGCCCTGGAACAGCTGCGTCGCCACGACTGGCGCGGCAACGTGCGCGAGCTGCGCAACGTGCTGGAGCGGGCCGTTATTCTGGCCGACGGCGACCAGCTCACCACCGACGACCTGCCGGCCGAGTTCCACCACTTCCAGCCCGACCCCGCCACCCCGGCCGCCGACGACCGGACCCTGCGCACCCTCGAAAAGCACCAGATTCAGCGGGTGCTGCGCGAAACCGGGGGCAACAAGATGGAAACCGCCCGCCAGCTCGGCATCGGCACCAAAACCCTCTACCGCAAGATTCAGGAGTACGGGCTCTCCGCCTAGGGCGCAGGCGTCCCAGGCGTCCCAGGGTTAAAACCCTGGGCTACGCAGCCCGCATCCCCTGGCTGTACTTATGAATAGCCCAGGGCTTCAGCCCTGGGGGCTTCAAAACCGAGTTGTTCTGACCGCCGCGCCGGGTCAGAATGACTCGGTTTTCTGCGTTTAGACCGGTTGCGAAAAGATGGGCGATAAAATTACCGGCTGATAAACAGTGCGATAAGGCGGTGAAAAATCCGCCGCCCCGAAACCGGGCCGGGATTGGCAACTGGGCTGGCACACCAATCAACCAACCCGCTTATGTCCGCTGCCCTGCTGATTCCGCTGCTGACGGCCACCGGCCTCGCCGGCTTCCGGCTCTTCTTTAAAACGGTCGACTTCTTCGACCACATCTGACCCCGCTGCCATGATGATTGCCCTGCTGCTGCTCGGGCTGGCCACCTTCGCCTACCTGACCTACGTGCTGCTCCGCCCCGAAAAATTCTAATTCAGTTGTCAGTTGCTGGTTGGCAGTTGTCAGCCCACACGGCGCAACCGCACAAATAACCACAACGACTCCCGGCAACTGACAACCGACAACTATCTACTGACAACTAGAAACATGTCCTCTGAACTCCTTGGCATCGGGGCCACGCTGGTGCTGACGCTGGCGCTGGCCGTGCCGCTGGGCCGCTACCTGGCCACCGTGTACCGCGGCGACCGAAGCTGGTCCGATTTTCTGACCCCGCTCGAAAACGGCCTTTACCGGGTGGCTGGCCTCAATCCCACCCGCGAGATGTGCTGGCAGCAGCATCTGCAGGCCCTGCTCACCATCAACCTGCTCTGGTTTGGCTGGGCCATGCTCGTGTTCTGCACCCAGGGCAGCCTGCCGCTCAACCCCGACGGCAACCCGTCCATGTCGCCCGACCAGGCGTTTAACACGGCCATTTCGTTTCTGGTGAACTGCAACCTGCAGCACTACTCCGGCGAAACGGGCCTGACCTACCTCTCCCAGCTGGTGGGCGTGATGTTCCTGCAGTTCGTGACGGCCGCCACCGGCCTGGCTGCCTGCGTGGTGGTGTTCAACGCCCTGCGCGAGCGAACCACCGACAAGCTGGGCAACTTCTACGTCTATTTCGTGCGCAGCCTCACGCGGGTGCTGCTGCCGCTGGCCCTGGGGCTGGCGCTGCTGCTCGTGTTCCAGGGCACGCCCATGACGTTTGCCGGTAAGCAGCCGCTAGTCACGGTGCAGGGCGATACCACGGCCGTGAGCCGGGGCCCGGCTGCGGCCATGATTGCCATCAAGCAGCTGGGCACCAACGGCGGGGGCTTTTTCGGGGTGAATTCGGCCCACCCCCTCGAAAACCCGACCTACCTCACCAACATGGCCGAGAACCTGAGCATCACGCTCATTCCGATGGCTATGGCCCTGGCATTGGGCTTTTACCTGCGCCGGCCTCGCCTGGGCTACATGGTGCTGGGCGTGATGACGGCCGGCTACCTGCTGCTGCAAGTGCCCACGGTGTACCTGGAAATGCACGGCAACCCCGCCCTCGCCAAGCTGGGCATCGACCAGAGCCTGGGCTCTTTGGAAGGCAAGGAGATGCGTCTCGGCGCGGCCGCTTCGGCCCTGTGGGCCATTCAGACCACCGTCACCAGCAACGGCTCGGTGAATGCCATGCACGACTCGCTGCTGCCGCTTTCGGGCATGAACGCGATGCTGGGCAT
The DNA here is from genome assembly GCF_018760735.1 of Hymenobacter piscis. Classification (GTDB taxonomy): domain Bacteria; phylum Bacteroidota; class Bacteroidia; order Cytophagales; family Hymenobacteraceae; genus Hymenobacter; species Hymenobacter piscis. The sequence continues at coordinate 9,484 of NZ_JAHHZN010000033.1, read as the reverse complement.
GATGACCAACGCCTTCTACGGCGGGGTGGGCGTGGGCCTGCTCAACTTCTTCGTGTTCATCATCGTGGCCGTGTTTATTTCGGGGCTGATGGTGGGGCGCACGCCGGAGCTGCTGGGCAAGAAAATCGAGGCCCGGGAGATGAAAATCGCCCTGCTCATTGCCCTGCTGCACCCCCTGCTGATTCTGACGGGCACGGCCCTGGCGGCCCACCTCTACGCCCAGGACCCCGCGGCGCTGAGCGGCTGGCTCAATAACCCCGGCTACCACGGCTTCTCGGAGATGCTCTACGAGTTCACGTCCTCGGCCGCCAACAACGGCTCGGGCTTCGAGGGCCTGGGCGACAACACGCCCTTCTGGAACATCAGTACCGGCGTGGTGCTGCTGCTGAGCCGCTACCTGCCCATCATCGGCCCGGTGGCCATTGCCGGCCTGCTGGCCCGCAAGAAGTACGTGCCCGAAAGCGCCGGCACCCTGCGCGTCGACACGGCCACCTTCGGCCTGATGGTCTTCTTCGTCATCTGGATTATCGCCGCCCTGGCCTTCTTCCCGGCCCTGGCCCTGGGCCCGCTGGCCGAGCATTTCTCGCTGTATTAAGCAGTATTGAGTTGGGAATGCTGAGTCAGACTTCGCTCTGGTCTTCTGTCAGAACTGAAAAGATGAAAGACAAAGTATTAGTTGCTGGTGCCAGTAAGTCTTCGTCTGCAAACCAATCAAGGTGAAAATGCTCACCGGGGCTCAGGTTTGATAGGCTTTCTAAGAAGCTACTCAGTTTCTGAAATGCTTCCAAGTCACCTGTAATCTTGAAATCTACACCCTCTACCTGCATTGTAATCAACCGGTTTGACTGGTCAACCAAATCTAATGACAGGTGGTGTAATGACTTAGGATAGTAAATATTAGGTTTTTGTCTGAGTGAAAATCCTTTCGTTGGAAATTCACTCAGGCAGTAGGAGAACCTAAGAAAATCAGCAGAGGTACCCGAAATATCAATTTCGGTGTGGCCTTCGAATTCCCCTTGTAGTGAGCAGACATTAACAGATAGTTCGCACATAGTTATGGGAGAATACAAAGCTATTTCCAGGTGCACAAACTAAGTGCTTAGCAGCAGCAATTGATAACAGCCAGTATTCTGGCAATGAGGCGAATTTAGACACATCTGCAACTCGTTTCAATCTCTTTCCTCTCAACTCCAAATGACAACTAAATCTCAATCTCTTTTCCAACCCGCGCTGGTGGCGGAGGCCGTGAAGCAGGCCTTCGGGAAGCTCGACCCGCGGGTGATGGTGCGCAACCCGGTGATGTTCACCGTGGAGCTGGGCACCGCCGTGATGCTGCTCGTGACGCTGGGGCTACTCGTGCGGCCCGATGCCGCCCAGGGCTCGTTCGGCTACAACTTCACCGTGTTCGTGGTGCTGCTGCTCACGCTGCTGTTCGCCAATTTCGCCGAGGCCATTGCCGAGGCCCGGGGCAAGGCCCAGGCCGAGAGCCTGCGCAAAACCCGCGAGGAAACCCCCGCCCGCCTCGTGGATGAGCGCGGCCAGGTGAGCACCGTCTCGTCGTCGGCGCTGCGTAAGGGGCAGTTTTTTCTGGTGGAAGCCGGCGAAATCATTCCCACCGACGGCGAAATCGTGGAGGGGCTGGCTACTATTGACGAGTCGGCCATTACCGGCGAGTCGGCCCCGGTGATTCGGGAGGCCGGCGGGGATAAGTCGAGCGTAACGGGCGGCACCCGGGTGCTCTCGGACCGCATCCGGGTGGAGGTGACCACCGAGCCGGGCGAGTCGTTTCTGGACAAGATGATTGCCCTGGTGGAAGGGGCTTCGCGGCAGAAAACGCCCAACGAAATTGCCCTTACCATTCTGCTGGCCGGGTTTACGCTGGTGTTTGTGCTGGTGTGCGTGACGCTGGCCCCGTTTGCCGAGTACTCCAACACGCCCATCGCCATTTCGGCCTTCATTGCCCTGTTTGTGTGCCTGATTCCGACTACCATTGGCGGGCTGCTCTCGGCCATCGGCATTGCCGGCATGGACCGGGCGCTACGCGCCAACGTCATCACCAAGAGCGGCAAAGCCGTGGAAACGGCCGGCGACATCGACGTGCTGCTGCTCGACAAAACCGGCACCATCACCATCGGCAACCGCAAAGCCACCCACTTCTGGCCCGCCCCCGGCATCACGGAGGCCCAGATGGTAGAGGCCGCCACCCTGGCCTCGCTCACCGACGAAACGCCCGAGGGCAAGAGCATTGTGGAGCTGGCCGGCGAAACCCGCCGCTCCGACGTGGCCGGTCTGCGCACCCGCCTGCAGGGGGCCGAGCTGATCCAGTTCACGGCCGAAACCCGGAGTTCCGGCGTAACCCTGGCCGACGGCCAGCGCCTCCGCAAGGGTGCTGCCGATGCCATCCGGCAATTGGCCAGCAAAGCCGGCCAGCCCTTCCCGCAGGAAACGTCGGAGCGGGTGGAGGCCATTGCCAGCAACGGCGGCACCCCGCTGGTGCTGAGCGAAAACGACCGGGTGCTGGGCGTGGTGGAGCTCCAGGACATCATCAAACCCGGCATCCAGGAGCGGTTTGAGCGCCTGCGCCGCATGGGCATCAAAACGGTAATGGTAACCGGCGACAACCCGCTCACGGCCCGCTTCATTGCCGAAAGAGCGGGGGTCGATGACTTCATTGCCGAGGCCAGGCCCGAGGACAAGATGCTCTACATCCGCCGCGAGCAGCAGGAGGGAAGGCTGGTGGCCATGATGGGCGACGGCACCAACGACGCGCCCGCCCTGGCCCAGGCCGACGTGGGCGTGGCCATGAACTCGGGTACCCAGGCCGCCAAGGAAGCCGGCAACATGGTCGACCTCGACAACGACCCCACCAAGCTCATCGAGGTGGTCGAAATCGGCAAGCAGCTGCTCATGACCCGGGGCACGCTCACCACCTTCAGTATCGCCAACGACGTGGCCAAGTACTTCGCCATCGTGCCGGCCCTGTTCATGGTGGCCATTCCGGCCCTGGGCGCGCTCAACATCATGGGCCTGAAGTCGCCGCAGTCGGCCATCCTGAGCGCCGTGATTTTCAACGCCCTGCTCATCCCGGCTCTGGTGCCGCTGGCTCTGCGCGGGGTGGCCTATAAGCCCGTGGGCGCCTCGGCCCTGCTGCGCCGCAACCTGCTCCTCTACGGCCTCGGCGGCGTCATCGTGCCCTTCGTCGGCATCAAGCTGATTGACCTGGTCGTGGGGCTGTTCGTGTAGATTCACGCCGGATCTTTCTGACCAGCCTGCCGGGCCATTCTGACCCGGTTGCGGGGGGCTGTACCCACTGCGCCGGCGAAACACTAATTCACTTTTGGCTGACTGACAGAAGATTAACGCATTATTTGGGCTTCTGGCAGCAAACCGGGCCGGAATTGGCAGCCTGCCTCTCAACCAATAACTCCTGCGGCCCTGCGCCGCTCCATTGTACCAACCATGAAACATCATCTTGCTTCCGCTTTTCGTTTGACGCTGGCTTTGCTCGTGCTTTGCTGCGGCGTGTATCCGGCCCTGGTGTGGGGTGCGGCTCAGATGGCGCCCGGTAGGGGCCAGGGCGTTCAGGTCGTGAGCCGGGGCCGGGTCGTGGGCTTTCTGAACGTGGGCCAGCAATTCGACCGGCCCGAGTACTTCAACTCCCGCCCCTCGGCCGTGGGCTACGCCGCCGACGGCTCGGGCGGCTCCAACAAGGGCCCCAGCAACCAAGAGTATCTGCGCGAGGTGCAGACCCGCGCCGGGGCCTTGCTGCAGCAAAACCCCAGCCTGCGCTTCGGCCAGGTTCCGGCCGAGCTGGTCACGTCCAGCGGCTCGGGCCTCGACCCGCACCTGTCGCCGGCCGGGGCCTACGCCCAGGTGGAGCGCGTGGCCCGGCGGCGGGGCCTGCCCCGGGCCCGCGTGCGGGCCCTGGTGGCCGCCCACGTGCAGGAGCCTATTTTTGCCCTCCTGGGCCCGGCTACCGTAAACGTGCTCCAACTCAACCTGGCCCTGGATTCTTTGAAATAGCCGGCATAACGGGTTGCGCGAACGGCGCCCCAGGGTGTTCACCTGACAGCCAGCAGCTAAAAGCGAATAGCTTACACATGAACGTACTTCTCACGCTGAGTCTGGCCCTGCTGGCCGCCGGCGGGGCCGCGGCCCAGACCATGACCCCGGATTCGGTGGCCGCAACGCCCAATCCCCTCACGCTTTACGGCTTCGTGGACGGCTATTACGGCTACGATTTCAAGTATGAGCCCACCAACCAGCGGCCGGGCTTTCTGTACTCCCACAACCGCCAGAACGAGTTTACGGTCAACAACGCCGTGCTCGGGCTGCGCTACGATAACGGGCAGGTGCGCGGGGCCGTGGGGCTGCACGCCGGCTCCTACGTGGCGGCCAACTACGCGGCCGAGGACCCGGTCTTCCGGCACCTCTACGAGGGCTACGCCGGCTTCCGGCCCTTCCGCAACGCCTGGCTCGACGTGGGGATTTTCACCTCTCACATCGGGTTTGAGTCGGCCCTGAGCAAGGACAACTGGACGCTGACCCGCTCGCTGATGGCCGAAAACTCACCCTACTACGAAGCCGGCGCCCGCCTGACCTACGAGGTGAGCCCCAAGCTGACGCTCACCGGGCTGGTGCTCAACGGCTGGCAGAACATCCGCGAAACCAACCAGGGCAAGGCCCTCGGCACCCAACTACAGTGGAAGCCCATCGATAAGCTGCTCATCAACAGCAGCGCGTTCTACGGCAACGAGCAGCCCCGGGACTCGGTGCGCCGCCGCCGCTACTTCCATAATTTCTACGCCAGCTACGCCGCCACCGACCGCCTGAGCCTGGCCCTGGTCTTCGACGCGGGCCAGCAGGAGAGCGAGCAGCGCGGCGGCCGGGCCGATACCTGGCACACCGGCGCGGCCTTCGTGCGCTACCAGCTGGCGCCCAAATGGACCGCCGCCGCCCGCGCCGAGTACTACCACGCCGACCGCGGCGTGCTCATCGTGTCGGGTGCCCCGCAGCTTGGCGACCCGGCTTTTAAAGTGAAAGCGGCTTCTCTCAACCTGGACTATGCTCCCGCCCCCAACGTGGTTTTCCGGGTCGAAGGCCGCTTGATGGATGCCAAACGCCCCCTTTTCGCGCAAAGCGGGAGCCAAGTTTCGGACAGCTACGGCAACCTGACCAGCAGCATCGCGCTGGCGTTTTAATCCCAATCCAACCCCTCTCCAGTAGGCAGGGGCTTAGATTAGTACGGCAACAACTCATCATACATCCCACCATATTCGACCTCCCTTTTCTTATTCTGTTGCACATAATTTGTTGCAACAGTAACCTAAGCCCCTCCCCACCGGGGAGGGGTTGGGGTGGGGTAGAAGTCGGGGTGAGGCTACCACCATGAACAACAACGACGACCAACAGCGTGATGAATCGGCGGAGCGGTTTCTGCGACTGGTGCAGCAGCGGCGGCGGGGGCGGCTGAAGGTGTACCTGGGCCTGGCCGCCGGCGTGGGCAAAACCTACCGCCTGCTGCAGGAAGCGCATGAGCTGCGTCAGCACGGCGTGGATGTGGTGCTGGGCTACGTGGAAACCCACGGCCGCCCCGAAACCGTGGCCCAGCTGCGCGACCTGCCCCGGGTGCCCCGCAAAACACTGTTCTATAAGGGCCGGGCCCTGGAAGAAATGGACCTGGAGGCCATTATCCAGCGCCGGCCGGCCGTGGCGGTGGTCGATGAGCTGGCCCACTCCAACGCGCCCGGCTCCCAACACGAGAAGCGCTGGCAGGACGTGGACGCGCTGCTCAGGGCCGGTATTTCGGTGCTCACGGCCCTGAACGTGCAGCACCTGGAAAGCCTGCACGACCAGGTGCTCAAGATAACCGGCACTGCCGTCACGGAGCGGGTTCCCGACCAGGTGCTGCGCCAGGCCGATGAAGTGGTAAACGTGGACCTGACCGTGGGTGAGCTGCGGGCCCGCCTCGAAGAAGGCAAAATCTACGCCCCGGCCAGGGTGCCGGTGGCCCTCCATAACTTCTTTCGGGCCGATAACCTGCTTCAGCTGCGCCGCCTGGCCGTGCGCGAGGTGGCCCAGCTGCTGAGCCGGCAGGTGGAAACCGAGGCCGGCGGGGCCGCGCCCGTGCCCGCCGGCCGGCGCAACCACGACCGGCTGTTGGCCTGCATCAGTACCAATGTTCCGGCGGCCCGCGCCATCATCCGCAAAGCCTCCCGCCTGGCCCAGCAACTGGGCATGAGTCCCTGGTACGTACTGTATGTGCAAACCACGCCCGAAGCCGCCGACCGCATCAAACTGGAAACCCAACGCGGGCTGTTGCGCAATTTGCAGCTGGTTACCGAGCTGGGCGGGCAGATTCTGCGCAGCAGAAGCGACGATGTGGTAGCCGAAATTGTGCGCGTAGCCCGCGACAAAGAAGCCACGCTGCTCCTGTGCGGCATGGGCCGCGCACAAACCGGCTGGCCGCGCGTTACCCGCCGCAGTATCACCCGTAACCTCATCCGCGCCGTGGCCGGCTTGGAGCAGTCCCCGGATCTGTTTTTGGTGGCCTGTTGAAATGCGTAGCGTACGGATACCAATTCTTCGCCTTTATGAGCTTCAAGTCTAAAATTACCCTGGGGTTTCTGGCCCTGTTGCTGCTGCTGCTGGCCCTGGGCGGGTACGCCTTCCGCATCGTGCGCCAGCTCGACCACAGTGCCCGAAGCATTCTGAAGGATAATTTCTACAGCGTGCAGTTGGGCCAGCAAATGCTACGGTCCCTGGATAACCTGGAACGCCAACGGCCCAGTGCGGTTGCCGACCTGGCCCGGTTTCGCGAAAGCCTCACCCGGGAAGCGGGCAATATCACGGAACCCGGGGAGCAGGAAATAGTGGATAGTCTGACGGCCAACCTGGCCCGGTATGAGCGGCTCAGGGCGGCGGGCGGGGCCAACGGCCGCGGGGCCTTGGTAGACGAGCTGCGCCGGCAAACCCACCGCATGGTGCAGCTCAACATCGACACGCTGCAAGCCAACAACGACCGGGCTACGGCCACCGCTACCCGGGCCGGGTACTACCTGCTGGCCGTTATTGGGGTAAGCGTGGTGGTGGCCTCGGGCTTCGTGCTGCGGGTGCCGGCGGCAGCGGTAGCCCCCCTGCACCGGCTGGCAGTCAGCATTGAGCACGCCACGAACCAGGATTTTTCGGCGGCCATTCCGGTCGAGAGCAACGACGAGTTCGGCCAGGTTGCCCGGGCTTTTAACCGCCTGCTGGTGCAGCTCAACGAGTACCGCAACTCCACCCTGGCCCAGCTGGTAACGGAGCGCAACCGGGCCGCCAGCATCGTGAATGGGCTCGATGAGGGGCTTTTGCTGCTGGATCAGCACCGCGTGATTTTGCTGGCAAACCCGGTGGCCTGCGAGCTGCTGGGCCTGGAAGCCGCCCAGCTCCTGGGCCGGCCGGCCCAGGAGGTCGCCCTCGAAAACGAGTTGGTCAGCACCCTGCTCCACTCCGTTAACCAGCCCCCGGGCCCCGGGCAGGAAATTCCGCTGCTCCACATCACGCACAGCGGCGAAGAAGCCTACTTTCAGCTCGATGTGCAGGACCTGCTGGCCTTCAATGAAGCCCTGAATCAGAAGGAATTTGCGGGCCAGATCCTGACCCTGCGCAACGTGTCGGACTTCAAGCGGCTCGATCAGGTCAAGTCGAACTTCCTGGCGACCGTCTCGCACGAGCTGAAAACGCCTTTGTCGAGCATGAACATCAATCTGCGGCTGCTGCAGGATGAGCGCCTGCCGGCCGAGGAGCGCCAGCGCGTGACGAGCAGTATCCGGCAGGAAACGCAGCGGTTGCAACGGATGGTGGGCGAGCTGCTCGACGTGTCGCGCCTCGATGCGGGTGCCGGCATCCGGCTCGACGTGCGCCCCACCAGCCTGGCCGACGTGGTGCGCTACGCTACGGCCACCGTGCAGGCCCAGCTCCTGGACAAGCACCTCCACCTCGACCTGCAGCTGCCCCCCGATCTGCCCGCCGCCCGCGCTGACGTGGAGAAAACCACCTGGGTGCTCATTAATCTGCTGGCCAACGCCATCCGCTACTCGCCCCCCGGCGAAACCCTGACGGTGCGGGCCCAGGCCAGCGGCCGGCAGGTGCAGATCAGCGTGCAGGACCACGGCCCCGGCATTGCCGCCGAGCACCACGAGCGGATTTTCCAGCGCTTCGCCCAATTGCCCGACCCCAGCGGGTACTGCGGCGGATCGGGTCTGGGCCTGAGCATCGCCCGCGAGTTCATTGCCACGCAGGGAGGGCGGTTGTGGGTGGAAAGCGAGCTGGGAACCGGCAGCACCTTCTGCTTCACCCTGCCTTGTCACCGCCTTGGTTGATTCGCCGGAAGGGCGTCTTGTCCCGATTTATTGAAGCCCCCTTCTGTTGCCTGTTGCCTGTTGGCTGTTGGCTGTTAGCTGTTGGCCGCCTTTTACTCCAATGTGCTCCAGGCCGACAGGTTTCTCATCGTGGGCCTGCAGAAAAAAGCCCCCACGACAGCTGGCGGGTGGAGTTCTCGGCCGCCGCCGACACCCTGGAAGAGGGCCGCCGGAAGTTCCGCCCCCAGCTCCGGGCCCGGGCCGCCGGCCCGGCGGCGGCGGCCTGAACAGGTTTCTGCGGCAAAGCATGAGCCGGCGCTTTGCCGCAGATCCAAGAGCAACAGCCCCGCCGTAGTTTGCAGTAGGAGCCGACCCTTCTCGCATCAGCCGGCCGCGCCGTACCTTTACGCCTTCTATGAAGCACATCGTTTATTTGAGTCAGGCCGTTCAGCCGCTCTCCGACCAGCAGCTGGAAGCCCTGCTCACGCAGTGTCAGCGCGATAATGCCCGCACCGGCATCACGGGCATCCTCTTTTACAGCCACGGTCATATTGCTCAGCTTTTTGAGGGCGAGCCGGCGGTGGTTGACGCCCTTTTTGAGCGGATTGCCCGCGACGGCCGCCATTCCCACGTGCAGAAGCTGGTGGAGCGGCCCATCACCGCGCGCAGCTTTGCCAGCTGGTCCATGGCCTTTCACCCGCTGCAGCCGGCCGCTTTTTCGGCGTTGCAGGCGTTTCTTGCCCCCACCCGGTTGCCGGCCGTGCCCGCCACCCTCTCCATTGCCGACGCCACCCTGCTCGAACTCGTACGCCTGGCCGTCCTCGGCGCCCCACCTTCGCACGAGTACCTGCAGGCTTTCACGCCCAGCGGCGCTGCGGATACGCCCTGCTGATAAACAGGCAACCGCCCGTGGCCAACTTATCCGGGGGGGAACCCGTTTTAACGGCCCAGCCCCCGGAATTCTTTCCGCGGGGCCTATTGTCTGTTCTGTTTGTCTTTGCCCCGCCTTTCGCGGGCGGGTAGTAGCTGTGGTTGTATGCTTCCTTTCGAGCAACTTTTTCGTCGGCTCCCGGCCGGAGTAGCCACCCTGGAAGGGCCCGAGTTGCGCTACGGCTTCGTGAATGAGGCCATGCAGGCACTCG
>NZ_JAHHZN010000032.1 GCF_018760735.1 Hymenobacter piscis | reverse complement strand
GGCCAGGTGCTCGGCCAAGTAAGTGCCGGTGTAGTTGACCTGGCTGCTGAGCAGAAACTGGCCATACAATTGAGCGGTGACTTTCATGGGCTTGGTACGCTGAGAAAGCCGTTTGCGTAAGTCCTAAAGTTAAAAATCGGTAGTTGGCCTGAGGGAAAACCGGACCTTATTCCCGACTCCTGAATAGTTCTCCAACTGATGTTGTGTCGACCGGGCTTGCCACTGATTTTTTCGCATCTTCAAAGCTTTGCGCCAAAGCATTCACGATTACATAACGTTGGGCCTCCGCATCATAACCTATAATGTAAGAGTCGCTCCGGCGGAAATCGTAGAAACCACTCACTAAAGCCATGGCTCCCCGCCACCAACTGCCATATCCTAAAGAGGCGCGACCTTCATAATCGGTTCTGATGAAATAATGCTCCGTTTCAGCTAACTGCTCCCAGCCTCCAGCATCTACATCCCTTTGAGCCTGCCATAGAAACGTACCAAACAGCCCAAGGGCCCCGAGTGGCAAAAGCAGCCAGAGCATTTTACTGCTCATTTAGGAAGCTGGCTGGTGCTGCTGTACATGCCGCGTCAGGCCCACGAAATCTTCCACGCTGAGCTGCTCGGCGCGCAGGTCGAAGATCGGGTCGGTGGTGGTTTCGGGGGGCATGCCGAAGGGCTTGAGGGCGTTGCGCAGGGTTTTGCGGCGGGTGGCAAAAGCCTGCTTCACGACCCGGAAAAACAACTTTTCGTCGCAGGCCAGGTGCTCGGTGGCGTTGCGGGTGAGGCGGATAACGGCCGACTGCACCTTGGGCGGGGGGCTGAACACGTGCGGGGCCACCGTGAACAGGTATTCGATGTCGTAGAACGCCTGGAGCAGCACGCTCAGGATACCGTAGGTTTTGGAGCCCGGGCCGGTGGCCAGGCGGTCGGCCACTTCCTTCTGAATCATGCCCACGCTCTCGCGCACCTGCTGGCGGTGGGCCAGAATCTGGAAGTAAATCTGGCTGCTGATGTTGTAGGGAAAGTTGCCGATGATGCTCAGGGGCTGGTCGCCGTAGAGCTGGCGCAGGTCCATTTTCAGAAAGTCCTGGGAGTAAATCCGGTCTTCGAGGGTGGGGTAGTGCTTGTGCAGGTAAGCCACCGAGTCGCGGTCGATTTCCACCACGGCCGTCTGGTACTCCGGGTGCTGGAGCAGCGTCTGGGTCAGCACGCCCATGCCCGGCCCGATTTCGAGCACGTGCCGCACGCCGTCGGGCAGGCGCAGGGCCTCCACAATGTTGCGGGCAATGTTGGAGTCGTTGAGAAAGTGCTGGCCGAGGTGCTTTTTGGCTTTAACGGAATCCATGGACGTTGGGCTGGTAGCTGGTATGATTGACAGGTGCGAAGGTTACAGCCGAATGGAAAAAAAGCCAATAGCTAACAGCCATCAGCTAATAGCTCAGAAAGTAGCGAATAGCTCAAAGTAGCTACCTTCACGGCCAAAGATACGCCGCTGCCGGCCGTTTCTGCCCGCCTGCGGGCCGAAAGGCTACCGGCGCCCTCATTTTACCTGTTCTTACCCATGCCCCTAACGCTCGCCTACGCCGCCGATTTTCCCGCTATTGCCAGCACCGTTTTCATTCTGCCCAGCGGCCTGAAGGAGCTGCCCGTAACGGCCGCCGCCGATTTGCCCGAGGCCGCCCGTAACTACGTGGCCACCCAGCTGGCCGCCGACGAGAAGTTCGTGGCCGTCAACCAGTATTCGCACCACCATTATTACGTGGTGGCCGAGGAGAAGAAAACGGCGGCCCTGGGCTGCGAGGCCCTGCGCAAGGCCGGCCACCAGCTCCACGCCCGCCTCAAGGCCGATAAAGTGGAGGAGCTCTTCATCTGCAACCTCACCCCGGCCGGCGGTTCCCTGGCCCTGGCCGAAGGCCTGGCCCTGACCGCCTACCAGTTTGAAGGCTATAAAACCGACGAGAAATCGAAAAAAGCGCCCGTGCTGCGCCAGCTCACGCTGGTCGGTCCTGATTTGTCGGAGCAGAAAGTGCGGGAGCTCGACGGCGTGCTCCAGGGCGTGTACCTGGCCCGCGACCTGGTGAACATGCCCTACAGCCACCTCAACGCCACCCAGCTGGCCCAGCAGTTCGAGCAGGCCGGCGACGCGGCCGGCTTCTCGGTGGAGGTGCTGGATCTGGTGCGCATCGAGGCCCTGCGCATGGGCGGGTTGCTGGCCGTGAACCAGGGCAGCCCCGAGCCGCCCACCTTCACCATTATGGAGTACAAGCCCGAAGGTGCCACCAACCAGAAGCCCATCGTGCTGGTGGGCAAGGGCGTGGTGTTCGATACCGGCGGCCTCAGCCTCAAGCCCACGCCCAATAGCATGGATTTGATGAAGTGCGACATGGGCGGCTCGGCCGTGGTGGTGGGCGTGCTCACGGCCCTGGCCAAGAATCAGGTGCCCCTGCACGTCATCGGGCTGGTGCCGGCCACCGACAACCGCCCCGGCGGCCCCGCCCTGGCCCCCGGCGACGTGATTACGATGTACAGCGGCCTGACCGTGGAAGTGCTCAACACCGACGCCGAAGGCCGCCTCATTCTGGCCGACGCCCTGGCCTTTGCCAAGAAGTATGACCCCGAGCTGGTCATGGACTACGCCACGCTCACCGGCTCGGCGGCCCGCGCCATCGGCATTGAGGGCATTGTGTACATGGGCACCGCCGACGAGCAGGTGATGGCCGACCTCAAGCAAGCCGGCAACACCACCCACGAGCGGCTGGTGGAATTCCCCCTCTGGGATGAGTACGCCGACCACATCAAGAGCCCCATTGCCGACATGAGCAACCTGGGCAAAGCCGAAGCCGGGGCCATTTCGGCCGGCAAGTTCCTGGAGCGCTACACCGAGGGCTACCCCTGGGTGCACTTCGACATTGCCGGCCCTGCCTTCCTCACTGCCCCCGATTCCTACCGCGGCAAAGGCGGCACCGGCACGGCCGTCCGGATGACGTATGAGTTTCTGAAGAACCGGGCGTAGGGTTCTTACGTCGCACCCCACCCCCCGGCCCCCTCCCCTCCGGGAGAGGGGGTGCGTTCAATGGTTTCACGTCTGGCACCCCCTCTCCCGGAGGGGAGGGGGCCGGGGGGTGGGGTGCCAGCATGAAACGCTCAAACAGCTCTAACATCTAAGCACTAAACGTAGAATGCTCCCACGAATTGGAATTTCCGTCGGTGACCTGGCCGGTATCGGGCCCGAGGTTATTTATAAGACGTTTCTTGACCCGCGCCTGCTCAAGTTCTGTACGCCCGTGGTGTACGGCACCGCCACCGTCCTTTTCCACGACTTCCCCACCGACCCCAACCACGAACCCCTCACCTTCCGCCAGGTGCGCGAAGCGGCCGATATTGCCCCCGGCAAGCACAACGCCGTGAGCTGCTGGGAGGATGACGACGTGACGCTCACGCCCGGCCAGCCCAGCGCGGCCAGCGGCGCGGCCGCCCGCCAGAGCCTGCTCGCCGCTGCCCGCGACCTGAAAGCCGGCCTGCTCGATGCCCTCGTGACGGCCCCCATCAGCAAGGAGAACACCCAGGCCGACGACTTTCGCTTCCCCGGTCACACGGAGTTTCTGACCAGCTTCTTCGAGGCCAAGGAAAGCCTGATGCTGCTCGTGGCCGACGACCTGCGCGTGGCCACCGTTACGGGCCACATCCCGCTCAAGGACGTGGCCGCCCGCCTCACCAAGGAACTGCTCACGGCCAAGCTGCGCATTTTGCTGAACTCGCTCAAGAACGATTTCGGCATTGAGAAGCCCCGGGTAGCGGTGCTGGGCCTCAACCCCCACGCCGGCGAAAACGGCCTGCTCGGCACCGAGGAGGCCGATATCGTGACGCCCGTGCTCCAGCAGTTCCAGCAGCAGGGCCACCTGACCTACGGCCCCTACCCTGCCGATGGCTACTTCGGCACCGGCCAGTTCAAGCAGTTCGACGCCACACTGTCCCTCTACCACGACCAGGGCCTGATTCCGTTCAAAACCCTGGCCTTCGAGCGGGGCGTGAACTACACCGCCGGCCTGTCGGTAGTACGCACCTCCCCCGACCACGGCACTGCCTACGGCCTCGCCGGCCAGTTCAAAGCCGATGAAACTTCCTTCCGCGAGGCCCTCTACCTGGCTTGCGAGCTGGTTAAGTATCGGAAATCCGAAGCCGAAATCAAGCCCCTGATTCCCGGCCCCGCCCCCCGCGGCGGCCGCCGGGAGTAGCGGTGAATGAGTGAAGTGGGGCATGCGCGGAATGCTCAGAACGACAAAAGAACCTGTCAAACCGAAACTTTCTTTCCAAAAATGAAAGTTTCTTTGCGAATTCAGAATCCGTCTTTACCTTTGCAGCACAGACGCCGGAACCGGGTTGGTTCCGGCGTTTTGTTTGCCCCTCGCCAACAGCCCTCAGCCTAACCGCTAACCGCTTCAAAAATGCTCCAGACGCCCACTGACTACCGCACTGCCCTGCGCCGCCTCGATGCGCTGGCTGCGGCCGGCGTGGAAGGCAACGCGGCCCTGGAAGCGGAGTTCCGGGAGCTGATTGCCGCCCTGGACGTGTACGAGGGCAAGCTCGGGCTGCTGCCTATTCCGAACCTGCCGACTTCGCTGGCCGAAATGATTGAGCTCAAACGCCAGCAGCTGCGCCTCAAGCAGAAGGAGCTGGCCGAGTTGCTCGAAGTGCCGGCCGGACGCCTGTCCCAGATCCTGAGCGGCAAACGCCGCGTGACGCTGGACCTGGCCAAGCGCCTGTACGAGCGGCTGGGCATCCCGTCCGATTTTATTCTCAAAAACGCCTGACGTCGCCTTCGCCCTCTGCGGCTTTTACATACCGGGCAAAAGTGCCTACTTTTGCCCCCTTGCAACTACCTCCCGTGAAGAAGGATTCGCCCTACACCATCAACCTGGCCCGCCTGGCCGATAAAACGCACCACTTCGCGTTCGACCTCGACCGGGCGTTCTTCGAGCAGTTCGACCAGGAGCTCATCCCCGACGGGCAGGTGCACGCCGACGTGACGCTCACCAAAACCGAGCGCCTGATCACGGTTGACTTCGATATCCGGGGCACCGTGCGCCAGGTCTGCGACCGGAGCCTGGACGATTACGACCAGGAAATCGACGCCCAGGAGCAGCTGCTCGTGCGCTTCGGCGACGAGAACAAGGAACTCGACGACAACGTGCTGCAAATCACGCCCGAGACCCAGACTTTGCCCCTGGCCCAGCACCTGTTCGATTTTGTGGGACTGGCCCTGCCCATGAAAAAGCTGCACCCACGCTTCCAGAACGAGCCCGACGACGAGCCCGACGCTACCACTAAGCTCATCTTCACGACCCGCGGCGAGGACGCCAACGGCGACGACGAGGATGACACCGACCCGCGCTGGAACGCGCTGCGCAACCTCAACTAGCCGCCTGCAGGCTTTTCTTGTCTTTTACGTTTCTTTTTTTCTTTTTTCAGCATGGCACATCCTAAACGCCGGACCTCCTCCGCCACCCGCGACAAACGTCGCAGCCACTACAAGCTCACCCCTAAAGCCGTTACCCTCTGCGCTAACACCGGCGAGCTGCACCTGCGCCACAAGGCCTACGTAGTAGATGGCGACCTGTACCTGAACGGTAAAGTAGTTATCAAAGACTACGCCCCCGTAGCCGCCGCCGCGCCGCTCGATTCCGACGACGAATAGTCGCCGTGTTTAAGCTGTTAGCTGGTAGCTGCTGGCTGTTAGCTCTTTCTTCCCTGAAAGCTAACAGCCAGCAGCTACCAGCTAACAGCTTAATTCAATTCTGACCTCTTTGACTTTCCTTTCATGAAGATAGCCCTGGACGCAATGGGGGGCGATTTTGCTCCGCAGGCCGCCGTCGATGGGGCCGTGCTGGCCGCCCAATTGCTGGCCGGCAAGGCTCAGATAGTGCTCATCGGCCAGGAAGACGCCGTGCGCCCCCTGCTCGAGGCCCACGGGGCCGCGGCGGAGAACCTCACCCTGGTGCCCGCATCCCAGCTCATTGAGATGGGCGAACACCCGGCCAAGGCTTACCAGCAGAAGCAGGACTCCAGCATCGCCGTGGGCTACCGCCTGCTGGCTGCCGGTGAGGTGGAAGCCTTCTGCTCGGCCGGTAACACCGGCGCCATGCTGGTAGGGGCCATGTTCAGCGTAAAGGCAGTACCCGGCGTTATGCGCCCGGCCATTGCCAACTTCGTTCCCAAACTCCACGGGAGCATGGGCATCATGCTCGACGTGGGAGCCAATGCGGAATGCAAGCCCGAAATGCTGGAGCAATTCGGCGAGCTGGGCTCCCTCTACGCCAAATACGTGCTGGGCATCGAGCAGCCCAAAGTAGGCCTGATGAACCTGGGCGAGGAAGAGGGGAAAGGCACGGCCATTACCCAGGCCGCCCACCAGCTGCTGAAAGTAAATCCGCACATCCGCTTCATTGGCAATATCGAAGGACGGGACCTGTTCAACGACAAAGCCGACGTGATTGTGTGCGACGGATTTACGGGTAACGTGCTGCTGAAAATGGCCGAGTCGGTCTACGACATCATGGCCGACAAGAACATGCACGAGCCGTTCTTCGACCACTTCAACTACGAGTCCATCGGCGGGTCCCCAATTCTGGGCATCAACGACAACGCCATTATCGGGCACGGCGTGAGCACGCCCAAAGCCATCTGCAACATGCTGCTGCAGGGCTACCAAATGGCCAGCTCCGGCATTGCCGATCAGATAAAATCCACTTTCAAGTCCTGAACGCGGCGCGGAGTCCGGTCCTGCGGGGTCGGGCTTTTTGCGTGCCGCAGCTTCCGGCCTTTTCTCCCTTCTAATGAAGATTACCGCTGCCATTTCCGGGGTCGGCTCGTACGTGCCCGATTATGTACTGACCAACCAGGAGCTGGAAACCCTGGTGGACACGACCGACGAGTGGATCATGAGCCGCACCGGAATTAAGGAGCGGCACATTCTGAAAGGCGACGACCAGGGCACTTCCGTGATGGGCATCAAGGCTGTGGAACGCCTGCTGGCCAAAACCGGCGTGGCCGCCGCCGACATCGACCTGATTATCTGCGCCACTACCACGCCCGACCTGGTGTTTCCGGCCACGGCCAACATCATTTCGGCGGCGGTGGGCGCCACCAAGTCCTTCAGCTTCGATATGCAGGCGGCCTGCTCGGGCTTTATGTACGCCCTGGCCACGGGCTCCCAGTTTATTGCCAGCGGCACGTATAAGAAGGTCATTGTGGTGGGCGCCGACAAGATGTCGAGCATCATCGATTACACCGACCGCTCCACCTGCATCATTTTCGGCGACGGAGCCGGGGCCGTGCTGCTCGAACCCAACTACGAGGGCCTGGGCCTGCTCGATCAGGAGCTGCACTCCGACGGCAATGGTGAGCAGTACCTGCACCAGAAAGCCGGTGGCTCGCGCCGCCCGCCCTCGGCCGAGACCGTGGCCCGCCGGGAGCACTACGTGTACCAGGAAGGGGCCGCCGTGTTCAAATTCGCGGTGAAAAACATGGCCGATGTAGCCGCTCAGGTAGCCGAGCGCAACGGCCTCACGGCCGATACCATCGACTGGCTGGTGCCCCACCAGGCCAACAAGCGCATCATCGACGCTACGGCCCACCGCGTGGGTATCGGGCCCGAGAAGGTGATGCTCAACATTCACCGCTACGGTAACACCACCAACGGCACCATTCCGCTCTGCCTCGCCGATTACGAGCAGCAGTTGCGCAAGGGCGACAACCTGATTATCGCCGCCTTTGGCGGGGGCTTCACCTGGGGTTCGCTCTACCTCAAGTGGGCGTACGATCCCCGGCCGGCTACTCCGGCGCAGTAGCCGGCCCGGCGCAAAACCGGAAAACCTCCTATACTTGTACTCTCGCTGTAAGCAGGGAGTATGCTGCCCCGGGCTCGGCGCCGGATAATCGTGGCGGCGTACGTCCTGGTTACAACTGACCCTTTTCCTCTTCCCACCTCATGGCCACCACCGCAGATTTTCGCAACGGGCTCGTGCTCAATTATAACAACGAGCTGCACGTCATCACCGAATTCCAGCACGTGAAGCCCGGCAAAGGCCCGGCCTTCGTGCGCACCAAGATGCGCAACATCAAAACCGGTCGTACCATCGATAACACGTTCAACGCGGGCGTGAAGGTGGAAACGGCCCGGGTGGAGCAGCGCCCCCACCAGTACCTCTACAAGGACGATTACGGCTACACGTTCATGGATAATGCCACCTTCGAGCAGGTGGTCATCAACGAGGAAATGGTGCCCTTCGCCGACCTGATGAAGGAAGGCCAGGAAGTGACCATCCTCTTTCATGCCGAAACCGAGCAGCCGCTCACGGCCGAACTACCCACCACCGTGGACCTGGTAGTTACCTACACCGAGCCTGGCCTGAAAGGCGATACCGCCACCAACACGCTCAAGCCCGCTACCGTGGAAACCGGCGCCCGTATTCAGGTGCCCCTGTTCGTGGATACCGATACCAAGATCCGAATCAAGACCAGCGACTACAGCTACGTCGAGCGCGTCAAATAAGCAGCCTGTCACGCCTTCCCCCCACCACATGAAAGCCCAAGAACTACAGGACCTCATCGACTTCATCGCCAAGTCGGGTTTGAACAAAGTCAACATCGAGACGGAGGAGTTCAAAATCTCCGTACAGCGCGATGCCAGCTACAAGCCCCAGGTAACCATGTCGGCCGCCGCCCCGGTAGCCGCCCCCGCCCCGACGGCCGCGCCGGCCGCCGCCGCACCGGCTCCTGCTCCGGCCGCTGCCGCGCCGGCTCCGGCCGCGGAAGCTTCGGCCGCCAGCAACCTGATGCCGCTGAAGTCGCCGATGATTGGCACGTTCTACCGCAGCAGCAGCCCTGATTCGCCGGTGTTCGTGCAGGTGGGTGATACGGTGGAGAAAGGCCAGGTGATCTGCATCATTGAGGCCATGAAGCTCTTTAACGAAATCGAAGCCGAGCAATCCGGCCGCGTGGTGAAGGCCCTGGTCGAAAATGCCTCCCCCGTGGAGTACGACCAGCCCCTGTTCCTGATTGAGCCAATGTAATTTTAGAGCTTAGAATTGAGAGCTTAGAACTTAGAATCCGTGAGTCGGCCCAACGCCGCCGCGAGTCTTAGTTCTAAGCTCTCAGTTCTCACATCTAACCCTGAGAGCTGTGTTCAAGAAAATACTGATTGCCAATCGGGGCGAAATTGCGCTGCGCGTGATTCGGACCTGCAAGGAAATGGGCATTAAAACGGTGGCCGTGTACTCGACCGCCGATAAGGAAAGCCTGCATGTGCGCTTCGCCGACGAGGCCGTGTGCATCGGGCCGCCGGCCTCGGCCAAGAGCTACCTGAGCATTCCGACGCTGATTGCCGCCGCCGAAATCACCAACGCCGACGCCATTCACCCCGGCTATGGCTTCCTGAGCGAAAATGCCGAGTTCTCGCGCGTCTGCCAGGAAAACGGCATCAAGTTCATCGGTGCCTCGCCCGACATGATCAACCGCATGGGCGACAAGGCTTCGGCCAAGGCGACCATGATTGCGGCCGGCGTGCCGGTTGTACCCGGTTCGGTAGGCCTGCTCGAATCGGTGGAGCAGGGCAAGAAAATTGCCGCTGAAATCAAATACCCCGTCATTCTCAAGGCGACGGCCGGCGGCGGCGGGCGCGGCATGCGCATTATCAACTCCGAGGACGAGTTTGAGAAAGCCTGGAACGACGCGCGCACCGAGTCGAAGGCGGCCTTCGGCAACGACGGCATGTACCTGGAGAAGTTTGTGGAAGAACCCCGCCACATCGAGATTCAGGTGTGCGGCGACCAGTTCGGTCACGTCTGCCATCTTTCCGAGCGCGACTGCTCCATTCAGCGCCGGCATCAGAAGCTGGTGGAGGAAGCGCCTTCGCCCTTCATGACCGACGACCTGCGGGAGCGGATGGGCCAGGCCGCCATTGCCGGCGCAGCGGCCATCGGCTACGAGGGCGTGGGCACCATCGAGTTCCTGGTCGATAAAAACCGGGACTTCTACTTCATGGAGATGAACACCCGCATTCAGGTGGAGCACCCCGTGACGGAAGAAGTCATCAACTACGACCTGATTAAGGAGCAGATCAAGGTAGCGGCCGGCATTCCGATTTCGGGCGCTAACTACTACCCCCAGATGCACGCCATGGAATGCCGCATCAACGCCGAGGACCCGGCCAATGGGTTCCGCCCTTCGCCGGGCAAAATCACGGTGCTGCACATTCCCGGCGGCCACGGCGTGCGCGTGGATACGCACGTGTACGCGGGCTACCAGATTCCGCCTAACTACGATTCCATGATTGCCAAGCTCATCACCGTGGCTCAGACCCGGGAGGAGTGCATCGTGAAAATGAAGCGGGCCCTGAGTGAGTTCGTGGTGGAAGGCGTGAAAACTACTATTCCATTCCACCTCAAACTGATGGACAACGCCCAGTTCAAGGACGGCGACTTCACGACCAAATTCCTGGAAACGTCCTTCGATTTCTCGGAGCTGTAAGCCCTACCCTGCTTCGACCAGCAAGGCCTGTCCCACCCGGGGCAGGCCTTTTTTGGCTTATGAGGCCAAAATTTTGCACCCGCCGTTTACATCAACCCAGCACCATAATCAGCAAATACCCCATTATCCTGCCTGGAGGGCTTTACAATTGCACTGATTCAGTCAATGCAGGATCATTATGAAGCTATAAAACAGCATAAAACAGGTAAGTGATTACTCACTAAATTATTACTTGAGACTCTATGCCGGCATACGAAATTCGGCTAATGCCCTGTATACTTGCACTATTCTACTTCCACCAACCAAAACACCCACTTTTATGAAAGCAAAACTGACCGTAGCCCTGACGGGGCTGCTGGCGGCTGGTTCTCTGTTGTCTTCGTGCAGCAAAGAAGAACTGCAACCCACCGCCGCTGCCGTACCAGCGGCCACAAGCACCGGCCAGAGTGCCGTGGTAGCCAATGGAGTCATGATGCAGGCCTTCTACTGGGACGTGCCGATCAGCAACGCCCAGGGAACTTGGTGGCAGGTACTGGGCTCCAGAGCCGCCGAACTGAAATCGGCCGGTATTACGGCCCTGTGGCTGCCCCCGGCCTATAAAGGCGGCAGCCAGGGCGACGTCGGCTATGGCGTGTACGACCGCTACGATTTGGGCGAATTCAACCAGAAAGGTACTGTAGCTACCCGCTACGGCACGCTGGGCCAGCTGCAAACTGCCATTGGCACCATGAAGGGCCAGGGGCTGCAGGTGTACGAGGACATCGTGATGAACCACATGGCCTGGGCCGATGCCCAGGAAAACGTGAACGGCAACCTGGTATACACCCGGTTCACCTTCCCCGGCCGCGGCAACACCCACAGTAGCTACAAATGGGGGTTCAACAACTTCACCGGTACCCAGCAGGCGCCTAATAACGGCTGGTACCAGTGGAAAAGCTGGGACTTCCAGCCTTACGCCAACAACGACGCCTACGACAACCTGCTGGGCTCGGAAATTCAGTACAACAACAACGCCGCCAACCAGAACGAAACTATTAACTGGGGCAACTGGATTACCACCAAAATGAGCCTCGACGGCTACCGCCTCGATGCTACCAAGCATATTTACACGCCCTACCTGAACCAGTGGCTGGACGCGGTGAAAACCAACGGCCGCTTTGCCGTGAGCGAAGCCTGGTTCCGTAACCTGCAGGACCTGAAAAACTACGCCGCCGCCACCGGCGGGCGCACCAGCCTGTTCGATGTGCCCCTGCACTACACCTTCCAGGACATGAGCAACGGCAACGGCAGCTGGGATATGCGCGGCCTGCAGTTTGCCGGCTTCACCGAAAGCAACCCGACATTGTCGGTTTCCTTCGTGGATAACCACGATACGGACCATCCCGGCGCCCTGTACTCGCCCGTTACCAACCTCAAGATGCTGGCCTACGCCTACATCCTGACCCGGGCCAACGGCTACCCCTGTGTATTCTATAAGGACTACTACAACTACGGTCTGGGCAATCAGATCAAAACCCTCATCGGCATCCGCAAAGCCCATGCTTACGGGGCTGCTGCGGAGTACACCAGCGCCAACGATGCTGACGTGTATGCCTACTCCCGCGCCGGCGACGCCACCCGCAAAGGTCTGCTGATGCTGCTCAACGACGGCGGCTCAGCCCGCACCAAAACCCTCACCACGCCCTTCAAAAACGCCACCCTGACCGATAAAACCGGCAACCGCACCGGCACCGTGACTACCGATGCCAACGGGACCGGCGTGTTCCCAGTGAATGCCCGCAGCTATTCGGTGTGGGTGCCCGGCGGCGGCACCACCACGCCCCCGCCCACCGGCACCACCACGGCTGTGACCTTCAACGTGACGTACAGCAACACCGTGAGCGGCCAGGACGTGTACGTAATTGGCAGCTCGGCTCAGCTCGGCAGCTGGAATACGGCCAACGCCAAAAAGCTCAGCGGCGCGGCCTGGCCCAAGTGGAGCGGCACCGTGAGCCTGACCAGCGGCACCAGCGTGCAATACAAGTACATCCGTAAGGATGCCGCCGGTAACGTCCTCTGGGAAGGCGGTGCCAACCGCACCTTCACTCCCAGCGGCACCACCGCCACCCGCACCGATACCTGGCAGTAACAGTTTTTCTGCATTGGCAAACAGAAAGAGGCCGGTCAGCTGACCGGCCTCTTTCTGTTTGGCGGCAGCATCAGGTAGTTTACTTCACCTGAGCGTCGCCGTGCTCAATTTCGTGGACCAGCTCGTCGTACCAGCCCGCGCCGTACTTGCGGATCAGGGGTTCCTTCAGGAACTGGTAGATGCGCACGCCCAGGTTGGCCCCGAAGGAGCAGGCGGGTGAGCAGATGCTCCACCGGTCGTAGTTGAGGGCCTCGAAGCCGTCGTACTTCGTGATGCGGATGGGGTACAGGTGGCAGCTGATGGGCTTCTTGAAGCTGGTGGCCCCGGCCAGGTAGGCCTGCTCGATACCGCACTTGAGGATGCCCCGCTCGTCGTAGAGGGCGTAGGCGCACTCCCGGTCGTTGATGGTGGTGGTGCTGAAGTCGCCCTCCCAGTCCTTGATGTAGCGGCCCTGCTCCTCAATGGCCTGGCGGCCGGCTTCGGTGAGGAAGGGCTTAATGGCCTCGTACTCCTGGTTGAGGATGTCGAGCTCCTCGGGCTCCAGGGGCGCGCCCAGGTCGCCCTCCACGCAGCAGGCACCCTTGCAGGCTTCGAGGTTGCAGACGAAGAAATTATCCCGAACGTCGTCGGAAATCAGGGTATTTTGAATCTGAGTCATGAGGTGGGGCCGCGCCTGCTGCCGGGAAGTACTATCGGCAAAGATACCCCCAATTACGCCACCGACCAGAGAATCTGCTCGGTCAGCTCGCACTGGCGGTGGTGGGAATAGGTAGCCAGGGCCTCGCGCTGCCCTTCCCGGCCCAGTTCCCGGGCCAGCTCCGGCTCCCGGAGCAGCCGCGCCACGGCCACCCCGAACGAGGCGTTGTCGCGCAGGGCGAAGAGCAGGCCGGTGCGGCCGTCCTCGAGCAATTCACGGGTGCCCCCGGCCGCCGCGCCCAGCACGGGCCGGCCCGCTGCCAGGGCCTCAATGGTGACCATGCCGTAGGTTTCATTGGTAGAGGCCGTGATGGACATATCAAGGGCCCGGTAGGCCACTTCGGGCTGGGGCGTGAAGCCGCGCAGGTGCACTACGTCCGTCAGGTTCAGCGCCCGGATGCGGGCGTGCAGGGCATCGGTGTAGGCGGTACCTTCGTTGCGGGTGGGCTCCCCTACCAGCAGCAAATGCAGCTGCGGAAACTGGTGGCGCAGGTCGGCCAACGCTTCCACCACGAAGTCCTGGCCCTTGCCGTCGTCGAGGCGGCCGATGAGGCCCAGCAGCACGGCTTCGGGAGGCAGCGTCAGGTGCAGGCGGCGACGGGCTTCGGCGGTGGTCAGCTGCGCATCGGCAAACTTTTCCAGCTCCACGCCCAGCGGCACCACGTGGAGGCGGTCGGCGGGCAGGCGGGTTTTTTCCAGCACCTGCCGGGCCAGCCCGGGCAATGGGGCCAGCCAGGCGGCCAGGGCCCGGTAGCGCAGCGTGTGCACGAGGCCGCGCTTGGCCAGCCCCAGCTGCATGTGCTGCTGGTACACCAGCGGCAGCCCGGGCAGAAACAGGCGCTTACAGAGCACGGCCAGGCCCAGGTCGCCGTTGCGGCTGATGAGCAGGGCCCGGGTCCCGAAGTCTCGCAGCACCCCGGCCAGCCGGCGGGCGGCGGGCACATCGAGGGCTTTCCAGCGGTTGTCGAGCAGGACCACGGCGGCGCCCAGCTCGGCGGCGCGGGCGGCCAGCGGGGAGCCGGCCCGGGTTATCACCTGCACCGGCCAGCCCCGCTCCCGCATCCAGCCCGCAAACCGGGCCGTGTTCAGCTCCAGCCCCCCCCAGCTGTCCGAAAGGCACAAAATAGACAGGGGAAACGGAGCGGCGGGCGAAGCAGTAGGATTCATGGCGCGAAGATACGGGCGCGCCTCCTCACAGCCCGAAACCAGTTGATTTTATCCCGCGAGGCCACCTCAGCAGGCAAAACCAATTGGTTTGAAGCACAGAGGCAGCCTCACCGCTTGGAAACGGTCAGCTCAGAGCCCATACGGCACCTCAGTGCTTCAGAACAAATGATTTTAAGCCCTGAGGCGGCCTCAGACCATAAAATTATTTGTTCTGAAGCACTGAGGCAGGAGCACTGCCCGCGAGTAGCGCGAATTACACAGTTCGCGCTACTGCGCTACCGAGCACCTTGGCCCGCTCGGGACGCAAGATATTGCGTCTCTACAACCGCCCGTTTCCCATTTCCATCCCCCACCCGAAAGCCCTACCTTTGCTAAGAAGCCAACCGGCTTAGTTTCCGCTGCTGACTACTTCCCATGGGACTCGATTATCATTCGCTACTGAACCCCTCGCAGGCCGCCGCCGTGATGCAAATCGAAGGCCCCTGCATGATTATTGCCGGCGCCGGCTCGGGCAAAACCCGGGTGCTCACTTACCGCATTGCCAACCTGCTGGAACAGGGCGTCAACCCGTTCAACATTCTGGCCCTCACCTTCACCAACAAGGCCGCCCGCGAGATGCGCGCCCGCATTGAGAAGGTCGTCGGCCCCGAGGCTAAAAACCTGTGGATGGGCACTTTCCACAGCATTTTTGCCCGCATCCTGCGCTCTGAGGCCGACAAAATCGGCTTTCCCCGCTCCTTTACCATCTACGATACCCAGGACAGCAAAACGCTCATCGGGCAGATTCTCAAGGAGCTGGAGCTCGACGACAAGCTCTACAAGCCCAATATGGTGCTGAGCCGGATTTCGGGGGCCAAGAACAAGCTCATCTCGGTGCAGCAGTACCTCAACGACCCCGTGATTAAGCAGGACGACGAGTCGGCGCTGCGACCCAAGCTGGGCGTGATTTACCAGCAGTACGCCAACCGCTGCTTCAAGGCCGGGGCCATGGACTTCGACGACCTGCTCTACCAGACCAACGTGCTGTTCAAGGACCACCCCGACGTGCTCAACAAGTACCAGAACATGTTCCGGTACGTGATGGTGGACGAGTACCAGGACACCAACTACTCCCAGTACCTGATTGCCCGCAAGCTGGCGGCCAAGGAGCGTAACATCTGCGTGGTCGGCGACGACGCCCAGAGCATCTACGCCTTCCGGGGCGCCGATATTCAGAACATTCTCAACTTCGAGAAGGACTACCCCGAGCTGCAGGTCTTCAAGCTGGAGCAGAACTACCGCTCCACCCAGACCATCGTGAAGGCGGCCAACTCGGTTATCAAGAACAACCAGGCCCAGCTGCGCAAGGACGTGTTTTCCGACAACGAGGAAGGCCCGCTGATTGAGGTATTCAAGGCTTCTTCGGATAACGAGGAAGGCAAGCTGGTGGCTCAGAGCATCTACGAGGACAAGATGAACCAGCACTTGTCGTACGATGATTTTGCCATCCTCTACCGCACCAACGCCCAGAGCCGGGCCATGGAGGAATCCCTGCGCAAGCTCAACATCAAGTACAAGATTGTGGGCGGCCTGAGCTTCTACCAGCGCAAGGAAATCAAGGACCTGGTGGCCTACCTGCGCCTCACCGTCAACCCCAACGATGAGCAGGCCCTGCGCCGGGTCATTAACTACCCCAAGCGCGGCATCGGCGACACGACCTTGGCCAAGCTGATTTCGACGGCCGAGGAAACCAACCACACCATCTGGGAGGTGGTCAGCAACGCCGACAAGTTCCTGCCCACCCGCACGGCCAACCCGATTGTGGATTTCGCGGAGAAAATCAAGGCCTACACCGCCGTGGCGGCCAAGGACGATGCCTTCGAGGCGGCCAAGTTCATTGCCAAGAACTCGGGCATGATTGAGGAGCTCTACGCCGATAAGAGCATCGAGGGCCTGAGCCGCTACGAGAACATCCAGGAGCTGCTCAACGGCATCAAGGCCTTCGTGGAAGACCCGGAGCGCGAGGAAAAGAGCCTCGGCGCCTTTTTGCAGGACATTGCCCTGGTCACCGACGCCGACACCAAGGACGCCCAGGCAGAGGGCGAGCAGGTGACCATGATGACCATTCACTCGGCCAAGGGCCTGGAATTCCGCAACGTCTACATCGTGGGTCTGGAGGAAAACCTGTTCCCGAGCCAGATGATGATTACCTCCCGCGCCGATCTGGAGGAGGAGCGCCGCCTGTTCTACGTGGCCATCACGCGGGCCGAAAAGAAGCTGACCCTGAGCTACGCCACCTCCCGCTACCAGTGGGGCAACCTGCGCAGCTGCGAGAAAAGCCGCTTCCTAGACGAAATCGACCCCAAGTACGTCGACTTCAAGTTCTCGGCCGGCCCCGGTCCCGACCGCGCCGGCCCGGGCGAGTCGCCCTTCGGCCACGTGTTTGAGCGCCGCTCGAACCTGATTCCGCCCCCGCCCCGCAAAACGGCCGCCACCAAGTACGTGGCCCCCGCCGACTTCACGCCCTCCGACACGAGCAACCTGCAAACCGGCCAGCGCGTGGAGCACCCCAAGTTCGGCTTCGGCACCGTCAGCAAGCTCGAAACCGTGCAGGGCTCCACCAAAGCCGTGATTCAGTTCGAGGAAGTGGGCGAGAAGACGCTGCTCCTGAGCTTCGCCAAGCTGCGGGTGCACTAAACCGGTATCCGGCCGAGTTGCGCGCTTTTGCGTTACCTTAGCCAACCCGCGCGCCGCCCCCCTCAGCCGCGCGCCCGCGCCAAACCTTGCCCCGCTGGCTTCTGTACTACTCAGAGCGCCAACGGGGCAGGGTTTGGCGTATATTTGACCCTCCGAATACCATTTTCATGACCCTACCTTCCCTTCATAAACACGAGCTGCTTCAGCGCGAATACGGCCAGAGCACGTTCCAGCTCGTGCAGCAGCTGGCCGGCATCGAGGACCGCGCCGAGCGCACCCGCCGGGCCCAGCAGATTGTGCAGCTCATCTTCCGCCTTCAGCCCGCCCTGCGCGACCAGCCCGACAGCCAGGCCAAAGTCTGGAACCACGTGTTTGAAATGGCCGACGGCGAGCTGGACGTGGACGCGCCCTTCCCGCTGGTGGCCCAGGTGAACCTGGCCCCGCCCCAGCGCATCCCCTACCCCGCCAAAGGCCCCAAATTCCGGGCCTACGGCCAAGCCGTGGAGCAGCTCGTGGCCCAGGCCCTGACCCTGGAAGACCCCGCCGAGCGGGAGCAGGCCACCGCCATCATCGGGCGGACCATGAAGTTCCTCTACCGCTCCCACAACAAGGAAAATGCCAAGGACGTCACCATTCTCAAGCACCTCAGGGAGCTCTCGGGCGGCCAGCTCACCCTCGACCCCGACCAGGTGGACGCCCAGAACCTGTTCGAGTTTACCACTGCCGGCGGCCGGCCCGCGCCCTTCATCGTGCCCCAGCCCCGCCAGGAGCGCGACAACGGCGGCAACCGCCGCGGCGGCTCCGGCGGCAACAACAACGGCGGCAACCGCCGCGACAAACAGCGCCGCGGCGGCCGCAAAAACCGCCAGGAACCCCAGCAACCCCCGCAGTAGCTTTTCTGAGAAGCGAGGAGTTAGAAGCTAGAAGACAGGAGTTCGATTACTGTGCATCAGTATCGCTCGGCTACATTCTGTTACCAAATTCCGGCTCCTAGCTCCCAACTCCTAAACTCCTATATAAATGGCCTCTTTTGAAGTAATTGGCGGTAAGCCGCTGCACGGTGAAATCGTGCCCCAGGGTGCGAAAAACGAAGCCCTCCAGATTCTGTGCGCCGTGCTGCTCACCGCCGAGCCGGTCACCATCAGCAATATCCCCGACATCCGCGACGTGAACAAGCTCATTGAGCTGCTGCGCGACATGGGCGTAAAAGTGGGCAAGCTGGCCTCCGATACCTACCGGTTCCAGGCCGACAGCGTGAACCTGGACTACCTCGATACCCCCGAATTCGTGGCCCAGGCCGGCGCGCTGCGCGGCTCCGTCATGATTCTGGGGCCCATGCTGGCCCGCTTCGGGCGCTGCCAGCTGCCCAAGCCGGGCGGCGACAAAATCGGCCGCCGGCCGATGGATACGCACTTTTTGGGTCTCGAAAAGCTGGGCGGCAAGCTCACCCTGGAAGGCCTCGACTTTTACCGCATCAAGGCCGAAAACGGCCTGACCGGCGCCTACATGATGCTGGACGAAGCTTCCGTGACGGGCACGGCCAACATCGTGATGGCCGCCGTGCTGGCCCGGGGCACCACCACCATATATAACGCCGCCTGCGAGCCGTATCTGCAACAGCTCTGCAAAATGCTGGTGCGCATGGGCGCCAACATCAACGGCATCGGCTCCAACCTGCTCACCATTGAGGGCGTAACCGAGCTCGGCGGCACCGACCACCGCATGCTGCCCGACATGATTGAAATCGGCTCCTTTATTGGTCTGGCGGCCATGACGGGCTCCGAAATCACCATCAAGGACTGCCAGATTGCCGAGTTGGGCCTGATTCCCGACACGTTCCGCAAGCTGGGCATCCAGCTCGAATTCCGCGGCGACGACATCCACATTCCGGCCCAGGAGCACTACGAAATCGATACCTACCTCGACGGCAGCATCCTCACCATTTCCGACCACACCTGGCCCGGTTTCACGCCCGACCTGCTCAGCATTGTGCTGGTGGTGGCCACCCAGGCCAAGGGCACGGTGCTCATTCACCAGAAGATGTTCGAGTCGCGTTTGTTCTTCGTCGACAAGCTCATCGACATGGGCGCCCAGGTGATTCTCTGCGACCCGCACCGCGCCACCGTCATCGGCCTCAACCACCAGAAACGCCTCCACGGTATCACCATGACCTCCCCCGACATCCGGGCGGGCGTGGCCCTGCTCATCGCGGCCCTCTCGGCCGAAGGCCGCAGCGTCATCGAGAACGTGGAGCAGATTGACCGCGGCTATCAGCACATCGACAAGCGCCTGACCGCCCTCGGCGCCCAGATTCGCCGGCTGTAACGCGGTATTGTGTAGCGAGTACGGAGTAGTGAGATTGACCTACTTGTAACCGCCCGGTTTCTGCTTGCAGGAGCCGGGCGGTTTGCGTTTGGGGCGGCAAGCATATACCAGGAGCCGGGGCCGGACCGTTGAGGAAACGTGCGGGCGGGGCGGGGCGATGGGGTCATCTTTTATCCTTCCTGATTATGCGTATTTCCTCCCTGCTCCTGGTGGGCCTGTTGGCCGTTCTGGCTGCCTGCGACAAACCGGGAAGTGCCCCCGCAGACATGATGCTCGCCATACCGGAACTGCACGAAGCTCCCGCTGCCTCGTACGAGCCCATGGCTTCCTCCGCTACTGGCGAAATTCCGACGCCCGTGGCGCCGGCGGCCAGCCGCAAGCTTATTTACCACGCCCGGGTGCGGGTGAAAGTGGCCGATTTGCCCCGGGCCAACCAGCACGTGGATACCCTGCTGCGGGCCGTGGGGGCGTACGTGGAGTCCGTGTCGGAAGTGCGGGAGGATGCGGAGTGGCGGCACGAGGTGACCATCCGGGTGGCGCCGGCCCGGTTCCAGGCCGTGCTGAGCGGCCTGGAACCGGGCCGGCTGGGCACCGTGGAATCCAAGCAGCTGACCACCGAGGACGTCACGGCCCAGCACGCCGACATCACGGCCCGGCTGGCCTCCAAGCGGGCCCTGGAGCAGCGGTATCTGGAGCTGCTGAAAAAGGCAACCAAGGTGGCCGACATGCTCGAAATTGAGCAGAAGATGGGCGAAATCCGGGAGGAAGTGGAGGCGACCGAGAGTCGCCTGCGCACCCTCAACGACGAAGTGGGCTACTCCACCATCCGCCTCACCTACTACCAGCCCCTGAGCCAGCCCCGCCCCGATGCGCCCGTGCTGTCCTTCGGCAGCCGCCTGCTGGCCTCCTTCTACCGCGGCTGGGAGCTGCTCACCGACCTCGTGCTGGGCCTCGTGGGAGCCTGGCCGCTGCTGGTACTGGCCGCCGGCACCCTGGCACTCCTGCGCTTCTGGTGGCGCCGCCGCGCCCGGCGGCGGCAAGCCTGAACCGCGCCGCCGCCCCCGGCCGACATGCCGAATAGTCGGGCGGGGATGGGTTACGTTTTTCGGAGCCGGCGTATGAACCGGCAGAAGCTGCGCAGCTTTTTCATCTTCCCTCCTTCTTCCCGAATCCCGATGAAAAAACGATGGCAACTGCTCCCGCTACTGGGGCTGTTGCTGGGCAGCTGCGCCCAGCAAAAAGAAGAGGCCCCGGCGGCCGTTGAAGAAAAACAGCCGCTGGTAGTACCGCCCGCCGCCAACCTGCCCGACGTGCCGCTGGGTCGGCTGTGGCAAACACACCGCCCGGTCATTTATCAGGCCGATATGCGGATGCGGGTTACGGACTTTGAATCTGCCACGGTGCAGCTGGATACGCTGCTCTACCGGCACGGGGCTTACCTGGCCGAGGCCCACGAAGCCACCGACGACGGCCGCCACTCGCAACACCTGACCATCCGGGTGCCCTCGGCGCGGTTTCTGCCCCTCACGTTTGCCCTGGGCCGCCTGGGCTACGTCGAAAACAAGGACATTCGCTCCCACGACCTGACCTCCGAGCAGCTGCAGGCCCGCACCCAGGACACGGCTGCCAGCGTGCTGTCGGCCCGCGACCAGCTGCTGGCCGAAGAAGCTACCATGGGCACCCTCGACCTGGTATACTACCAGCCAGTACCGGCCGAAATGGCCCCGCAGCCCCCGCTGGCTCCGCGCCTGGTCGCCGGGCTGCGGTACGGCTGGCATCTGCTGGGGGAATTCGTCGTTGCGCTCACCTATCTGTGGCCCCTCACGCTGGTACTGGCCAGCTGGCTGATATACCGTCGGCGGCAGCGGCGGCTACCGGCCTGATGCGGCCTGCATGTACCTAAACGCAACGCGCCCCGCCTTCCAGAAACCGGAAAAGCGGGGCGCGTTGCGTTTAGGTACAGCCGTGAGCTAGTCCACAATCATGTCAACCACCGAGGTGGCCAGGGACAGCACTACACTAAAAATCAACGCGGAAACAAAGCCATCGATTTCAAAGCTGGACATCAGGTAGCTGGCCAGCATCACAATCAGGGCATTGATGACGAACAGGAACAGGCCCAGCGTGAGAATGGTGATAGGCAGGCCAATGATTTGCAGAATCGGCTTGACCACGGCGTTGAGGATGGCCAGCACGATAACTAGGATCATGGCGCTACCGAACCCATCAATCTGGGCGCCGGGCAGGAAATTGGCCAGCAGGTAGGTGATGACGGCCGAGAGAATGAACTTGAGAATGAAGCCCATAAGGCAAAAACGGTTTAGGTGAGAGATGTACAGTATGCAGGGAGTTGAATACAGTACGCACTCAGGCCTATTCAGTTGTTGGTTGTTGGTTGTTGGTTGTCAGTTGTTGGTTGTCAGTAAATACATGGTCATCCTGACGAAGGAAGGATCCTTTCACGCTGAAACGAGGCCGGTTCAACGACTTGCGCTAACGTGAGAGGATGCTTCCTTCGTCAGGATGACCGCGTATTTACTGACAACCAACAACCGACAACTGGCAACTTACTTCTCCGTGGGCTTAGCCTGCAGGAAGCCCTGGGAAACGCCCATCCAGTTGGCCATGTGGTAGAGCAGGCGGGCGCCCACAATGGCGTTCCACTCGGTGTCGCCGGGGGCTACTTCGTTCAGGTCGCAGCCGATGATGGTGCGGCCCGAGCGCACCACCATGCGCAGCAGGTAGAGGGCCTGCTCAAACTCCAGGCCGCCGGGCACG
This sequence comes from Hymenobacter piscis, assembly GCF_018760735.1. Classification (GTDB taxonomy): domain Bacteria; phylum Bacteroidota; class Bacteroidia; order Cytophagales; family Hymenobacteraceae; genus Hymenobacter; species Hymenobacter piscis. Next base: position 9,198 of record NZ_JAHHZN010000032.1, on the reverse strand, counting down.
GGCGTGCCGGTGCCGGGGCAGAGCTTGGGGTCGAGGCCGTCGATGTCGAAGCTCACATATACCTTGGGGGGCAGCTGGGCAATGATTTTCTTGCACTCCTTCTTCCACGACTTGCCGCCCAGCATTTCGGCCTGCAGGAATCGGTCGGCGAACAGGGCCACGCGGCCGTTGCTCTGGTCGATGTAGTCAGCTTCCTGCTGGCAGTAGTCGCGGATGCCCACCTGCACCAGCTTCTTCACCTGGGGCAGCTTGAGGGCGTTGTACATGATGGAGGCGTGGGAGAACTCGAAGCCCTCGTAGGCCGGGCGCAGGTCGCAGTGGGCATCAATCTGCAGAATCCCGAACTCCTGGTGGCGCTCGGCCAGGGCGTGCAGGTAGCCCAGGGGCGTGCTGTGGTCACCGCCCAGCACCATCACGCCCTTGCCGGCGTCTAGCAGGGCCCCGGTTTTCTGTTTGAGCCATTCCAGCAGCGCCTGGCCGCGCGCATTGATGTGGGTGGGCACGGCCGCGTGCTCGGCGTGGCCGCTTTCGGGCTCGCCTTCTTCCAGCCAGCCGATGTAGCCTTCGGCCCGGGGGCGCAGTTCCTGGCTTTCGGCGGCAATGGTTTCGTCAGCTTCTTCCATAGCCAGGCCCATGCGCCAGGCGTTGGGCAGGTCCGGGTCGTAGAGGTCTACCTGCAAAGAGGCGGCACGCATGGCTTCGGGGCCTTCGGCGGTGCCAGCGCGGTAAGACACGGTGACTTCCCAGGGCACGGGCACTACCACTACCTGCGCCTCCTCGGGCGTGAAGGGCAGCCCGAAAATGCCGCCGGAGGTGTCGCCAAGGGCATTGGGGTCGAAGTCAGCAAGTTTTTTCTCGAGGGCGGAATCAGAATCAGCCATGAAACGGAGCGAATGAGGGGTGAAAAGAAACGCCGCGGCCCCCGCGCCCGGCGCAACGCCGCAGCCCGGAGGCGGCGGCCGTTACCGGCGTGGGGGCCGCTGCCGGGACCAGGTCCGCAACAGGCAGGCACCGCAAACTTACGAACCCAGGTGCTGGCCGCCCATAAAATCGTAGGTCCGGATGATTTCGATGATTTTCTCGAACGTTTCGCGGTCAAAGAAAATCATCAGCGGTAGCTCCACGGAGTTTTCCTTATCGGAGAACTGGGTGATAACCGAGAAGATGAGCGGCTGCACCATCGGGTGGTCGAGGAGCAGGCTTTTGAGGGCGGCGGCCATGTCACCGCTCGGGTGCACGGGCGGAGCACCGTAGATCTGGGCCTTCAGGATGTTGGCCAGCTGCGTGACCAGAGCCCCGGTGATGATGTTGCTGATTTCCAACAGTAACGACTCCTGCATCTCATCAATGTGGATGGAGTCGGAAGTCGTCATGCGCAGGCACACCCGGGAGAGGCGCTGCACGTGCTGGCCGGAGAAGAACATGAGGGTGGTGCCGTTGAAATCCCCCCGGATATCGGACTGGATGACCACGTGGCCGGCCTGCAGGTCGAGGACCTTCTCCAGCACGTTTTGTCCCGATACAATATCCAGATTAGGTACTTCCAGCAGCACCTTTTCCTGGGCGATAACCGCGAATGAATCGGCGGCGCGTGCCAGCCCGATATTCAGAATCTCACGGATGATATCCCGCTCCAGTTCCGTCATGTGCAAATCCATACGAGTCAGTTGAAAAGGCGAACGACCAAAGCCGCGGCCGGGGTCTGCAATACGAGAATTAGGGTCGTTTGGCTAAAAACAGCCGGGTCAGGGCGGGCACATCCAGCACCAGGCACACCTGCCCGCTGCCCAGCAGCGTCACGCCCCCAAACAAATCAATGGTATCCAGCGGTTTGCTCATGGGCTTAACCACGATATCCTGCTGGCGCAAAAAACGGTCGACGATGAGGCCGAGCCGCCGGTTGTTGTAGTTCACGATGATGATGTCCTGCCGGCCCGAGAGGTCGGCCTTCACGGCGGGCGGCAGGGGCCCGTCGCCGTTGTGCAGCAGGCGGCGCAGGGCCACCACCGGCACGTTTTCGTCCTGAATCCGGGTCAGCAGCAGTCCGCCTACCACGTGGAAATCCTCGGGCAGCAAGGACACCACCGAATCGGTGTGCATGAGCGGGATGGCGTAGTTGCGGTTTTCCAGCTCGAAAAGCAGGGCGCCTTTCACGGCAATAGACGTAGGCAGCACCAAGGTAAAAGTGGTGCCTTCGCCCAGCACCGAGCTCACGCGCAGCTGCCCGCCAAGCGAGTCAATGGCCAGCTTCACCACGTCGAGGCCCACGCCCCGGCCCGAAATTTCGGTTACCTCCTTGGCCATCGAGAAGCCGGGCTCGAACAGGAAGGCCCGCACGGCGTCGTCGGGGAGGCCGGCGGCGGCGGCGGCACTGACCAGGCCGCGCTCCACGGCCTTGCGGCGCACACTTTCCACGTTAATGCCCCGCCCGTCGTCCTGCACGCGTACCAGCACGTCGTCGCGCTCGGCCTGGGCCGAGAGCAGCAGGTGTCCCTGGGCCGGCTTGCCCGCCGCCACGCGCTCGGCCGGGGTTTCGAGGCCGTGGCCGATGGCGTTGCGCACCAGGTGCAGCAGCGCATCGGTGATGATCTGGAGGATATTGCGGTCAATCTGGATGTCCTCGCCGGTCATAGTCAGCTCCACGTCCTTCTGCTCGGCCGTGGCCACATCGCGCACCACCCGCGGGAACTTGCTGAACAACGAGCCCACGCCTACCAAGCGGGCGTCCATGACGCTGTACTGCAGCTCGTCGGCAATGCGCGAGAGATGGGCAGCGGCCGTGGTGAGGGCCTGGCTGCCAATTTCCTTGCTCAGGGTCAGAATCCGGTCCCGGTCGATGATGAGCTCGCCCACCAGGTTCATCAGGTGGTCGAGCTTGCGCACCTGAATGTAGACCAGGTCCGAGAGTTCGAGCTTGCGACTCACGTCTTCGTCGTCGTCCTCTTCCTCGTCCTCCAGGTTGGGTTCCTCCCCTTTTACCAGCCGGTCGAGGTTGTCGAGCAGGCGCCTGACCTCGGGCAGGTCCTCGTTTTCGCCCACGGCCCGAATCATCTCCCCAATGGTATCGATGCCGCCGAAGAGCACCGGTACCACGCTGCCGGTAAACGTTTTTTCCTTGTCCCGAATCAGCCCGAAAATGGTTTCCATGTGGTGAGCCACTTCCCCAATGGGGTTGTAGCCCATAGCCCGGGCATTCGATTTGAGGTTGTGCATGAGCCGGAACAGCTCATTGAGGGCCGGTTCGTCGCCGGGGTTGCGCTCCAGCTCGCTGATGTGCCGGCTCATGGCGTCGTAGTACTCCAACGCCTCGGCCATGAAAATCTCCCGATACTCCTGTTCCCGTGATTTCATTACGCCAGGGCCTTTGGAAGACGGGAGGAAAACGAGGCCGCCGCTACCGGCCGCTGCACATGGCGCACCAGATACTCGGCCACGTCGGTCAGGGGCACTACGGCACTGGCCTGCCCGGCCTGAATCACCGATTTGGGCATGCTGAACACGGCCGAAGACGCCTGATCCTGTACGATAACGGTGCCGCCCTGCTGGCGTATGGCGCGGGCCCCGGCCGTGCCATCCCGGCCCAGCCCCGTCAGGACCACACCCAGCACGTGACGGCCCGCCAGCCGGGCGGCCGACTGCATCAGCAGATCCACGGAAGGTACATCCAAGCTGGTTTCACTCACGAAATCGGTCTGCCAGCCCAGCCAGGGGCCTTCCAGCACCGGGCGGACCACCAGGTTGTGGCCTCCCGGCGCCACCAGCACGCGGCCGGCCTCGAGGCGGGCTCCGCTGCTAGCGGCCGTTACCGGCAGCGCGGTAGCCCGCTGCAGCCGATCCACGAGGGAGCCGGTAAAATGACCGGGCAGATGCACGGCGACCAGCACGGCCCAGGGAAAATTGACGGGCAAAGCCGCCAGCACCTTTTCCACTGCCGGCCCGCCCCCCGTTGACCCTCCAATAACCACAATTCCCCGCGGGGGCAGCGGCACCGTCAGGTTACGAATAACGGGCACTGGCACGGCAGGCTCGGGCCGGGCCGCCAGCAGTTGGGTCTTCGCCTGCTGGCACCAGGCCCACAGCTCCGGTCCGCTGGCAGGAGCCGGTGGCAAATAGCCGTACACGCCCAGATTCTGCACCTCGCGTAACATGCCAGGTAGCGGAGGACGGGTACTATACAGCAGCACAGGCACCGGATAGTACTGGCGTAACCGCTCCAGTCCCAGCAACTGGTCTTCCCCTACCACTACCACCCCCGGCCGCAGCCGGCGTGCCAGCAGGGGCAGTTCCGCCGTGCCCGCAGCCGAGCCTACCAGTTCCAGGGCGGAATCGGTGCGCGGCAGCCGGCTTAGCAGGGCCCGCACCGGGGCGGGCAGGCTGCCAAGCAGAAAGGTAAGAGCGGGAGGGAAAGAAGACACGGTCAGACGAAAACGCGGAATAAGGCGAACGGCTAGGCCTGATCGGACGAGGCGTCCTGCAGGGCGGCGCCCACAATCTCAAGGACTTTTTCTTCGGAAAAGGGCTTCACGATATAGGCCGTGGCACCGCTTTCCAGCGCCTCGTTCACGATAACCTCCTGGCCTACGGCCGAGCACATGACCACTTTCACCTCGGGCTGCTCCTGGCGGATGCCTTTGAGCACGTCGAGACCGGTGTTGTCAGGCAGAATGACATCCAGCGTAATCAGGTCGGGGCGGGTGGCCGTGGCCATTTCCAGGGCCTGCTGGCCGTTGGCTGCTTCGCCTACCACTTCGTAGCCGGCATCGGTGAGCATATTCTTGAGCATCGTACGCATGTAGAAAGAGTCGTCGACGATGAGGATGCGGTTTTTCATGAGAAGTGCAAAAAGCAGAATGAGGTAAAGGAGCCGAACAGTCCGATCAGATCAGGACGTTGTACGGCTGTGGGTAGCGGAAGATGTTGCGGCAGGCTGCAACTGCATGATTTCGGCGGGCGTGAGCAGCTTCAGCATGTCGAGCACCACAATGATGCGGGGGCCGATTTTGGCAATACCCTCAATGTATTTGTCGTTGATGTTCGCATCCTGGATAAACTCCGGGGCCTGCTCAATCACCGACTGGGCAATGGACAACGGCTGGGGCACCTCCCGCACGATAATACCGATGGTGTATTCCTTGGCCTCAATGGCCATGGTGTACGACACGGCCGGCATGGGTTCGGCCGCCGCGTTCAGGTTGAACCGCTCCTCCAGGTCGATAACGGCAATAATATCCCCGCGCAGGTTGGCAATTCCCTTCACGAAGGAAGGCGTTTTGGGCATCCGGGCAATGTCGGGCGTGATGGTCACCTCCTTCACCTGCTCAATCCGGATGCCGTACTCTTCCTCTCCCAGCCGAAACACAATCAGCTGAATGATGGGGTCCTGTTTGGCTACTTTGTCTGATTCAGGCATGCCGGTTACACTAACGGCCCGCGCGACCCACCCGAAGGCGGGCCGCTGGTCCGGAACGAGGGGAAATTATTTGGCTTTGCTCTTGGTGGTTTTGGCCTTGGCTGGCGCGGCCGGTTCGGCAGCTTTAACCGCCGGCGCCTTTTTGCGGGCTACCCGTTTAGGCTCGGGCGCAGACGGGGCCGGCGCGGCATCCGGAGCCGAAGCCGTGGCACGACGGGCCGCTCCACGGGCTTTGGCGGCGGCCTGGCGCGCTGCCGAAACCGTTGGTTTAGCCGTTTCCTTCGGCTCGGCCGAAGCAGCCGGAGCCGAAGGAGCCGTCGTGGTGCGCCGCGTCAGGCGGCGACGGATGGGCTCCGGTTCGGGCTCGGGTTCAGGCTCCAGGTCTTCCATGAGCTGGAAGGCCGAGAGGCCCAGTTGCAGGTCGTCGGCAATGTTGGTCAGGTTCTGGCTGCTGGTCGTCAGCTCCTGCATGCTGGTGGAAAGCTGCTTGGCCGTGCTGGCCACTTGCTGGGTGCCGGAGGCCGTCTGCTCGGCAATGGCTACCACTTCCTCCACGTACTTGACCACGTCGCCGATACTCGTTTTCTGAATCTCGGTGGCCGTGAGAATGTCGCGGCTGGTGCGCAGGGTTTCGCCCGAGGAGGTGGCAATGTTCTTGAAGGCCGAGCTGGCCTCGAAGGTGGCGTTCTTGCCCTTGAGTACCCGGCCCTCCATGGTGCTGATAGCGGAAGCGGCGGACGTGGTGTCCTTCCGAACGTCTTCTACCAGCGTGGCAATTTCGCTGGCCGATTTGCGGGAGCCTTCGGCCAGCTTGCGGATTTCCTCGGCTACCACGGCAAAACCACGGCCGGCTTCCCCGGCGCGGGCGGCCTCAATGGCGGCGTTCAGGGCCAGCAGGTTGGTCTGGGAGGCAATGTCGGTAATCACGCCCAGCGACTTGCTGATTTCGCCCGAACGGGTGCTCAGTACCTCAATAGTCTTGGAAGTCTGGGCGGCGGCGGAGCTGATTTCCTCCATGTTTTTCACCACCTCGGCCACCGTTTTGAGGCCCAGCTGAGAGGTTTGCTCCCCGAGGATAGCGGCCTTGATGCCCACGTCGGCTTTGCCGGCGGTTTCCTTGGTGGCCTGCATGATTTCCTCGATCAGCTTGAAGGCCTGGTCGGTTTTGAGGGCCTGGTTCTGGGCGCCTTCGGCCATCTGCTGCATGGCCAGGGCCACGTCGACGGTTACCCGGCTCATCTCCTGGCCTTTCATCACCATTTCCTCCGACGACTCGCCCACAATCTGCGACGACTCGTTGATTTCGCCCAGCAGCTCGTTGAGGTTGTCCACGGCCAGGTTCAGGGCGTCGGCCATGGCGCGGATGTCGCCGGTGGTTTCAATTTCCACCTGCTGCTGCAGGTCGCCTTCCGAAATGGCGCGTACCACCCGGCTCACTTCGAGTACCGGCGAGGCAATGCTTTCAATCAGGGCGTTGAGCGTGTCCACCAGTTCCTTCCAGGAGCCCGACACGTCGGTTACGGTAGCGCGCTCGGTGAGCTTGCCATCCACCCCGGCCACTTTGGCTACCCGGCTTACTTCCACGGCTAGGCGGTTGAGGTCGTCCACCATCCGGTTGATGGTTTCGGCCAGCTCGGCCACCTCGCCCTTGGCTTCGAGGGTCAGCTTCTGGGTCAGGTCACCCTGCGATACGGCCGTTACCACTTTCACAATGCCCCGCACCTGGGTGGTGAGGTTGGCGGCCATGGTGTTCACGTTGTCGGTCAGGTCCTTCCACACGCCCGACACGTTGGGCACATCGGCCTGGCCGCCGAGGCGGCCTTCGGTCCCTACTTCCTGGGCCACCCGGGTTACTTCGCCGGCAAACACGTTGAGCGAGTCCACCATCTGGTTGATGTTGTCCTTGAGGTCGAGCAGCTCGCCTTTTACATCAACGGATACTTTCTGGCTCAGGTCGCCGCGGGCTACGGCGGAGGTTACGTTGGCAATGTCGCGCACCTGGCTGGTGAGCGAGGCGGCCATGAAGTTTACGTTGTCGGTGAGGTCCTTCCAGGTGCCGCGCACGTTGGGCACCACGGCCTGACCACCGAGGCGGCCTTCCGTGCCCACCTCGCGGGCCACCCGGGTTACTTCGTCGCCGAAGGTGTTGAGCGAGTCCACCATCTGGTTGAGGTTTTCCTTGAGCTGGAACAGCTCGCCCTTCACATCAACGGATACTTTCTGGCTCAAATCGCCCTTGGCTACGGCCGTGGCCACGTTGGCAATGTCGCGCACCTGACTTGTCAGGTTCGAGGCCATCGTGTTCACGTTATCGGTCAGGTCTTTCCAGGTGCCCGATACGCTCGGCACGTTGGCCTGGCCGCCCAGAATACCTTCCGTGCCCACTTCGCGGGCCACCCGGGTTACTTCCCCGGCGAAGATGTTGAGCGAGTCCACCATCTGGTTGAGGATGTTTTTGAGGTCGAGAATCTCGCCTTTCACATCCACCGTCATCTTCTGGGTCAGGTCGCCTTTGGCTACGGCCGTGGCCACGCTGGCAATGTCGCGCACCTGACTGGTCAGGTTCGAGGCCATGGTGTTCACGTTGTCGGTCAGCTCCTTCCAGGTGCCGCCCACGCGCGGTACGCTGGCCTGACCGCCGAGGCGGCCTTCCGTGCCTACTTCGCGGGCCACCCGGGTTACTTCGTCGCCGAAGATGTTGAGCGAGTCCACCATCTGGTTGAGGATGTCCTTGAGCTCCAGGATTTCGCCCTTCACGTCCACGGTCATCTTCTGGCTCAGGTCGCCGCGGGCTACGGCCGTGGCCACGTTGGCAATGTCGCGCACCTGACTCGTCAGGTTCGAGGCCATGTTATTTACGTTGTCGGTCAGGTCCTTCCAGACACCGGCCACGTTTGGCACCGACGCCTGGCCGCCCAGCTTGCCCTCCGTACCCACTTCCAGGGCCACCCGCGTTACCTCGCCGGCAAACAGGTTGAGCGAGTCCACCATCTGGTTCAGGTTCTGCTTCAACTGCAGCAACTCCCCTTTTACATCGACGGTGATTTTCTGGCTCAGGTCGCCTTTGGCTACGGCCGTGGCCACGTTGGCAATGTCACGCACCTGACTCGTCAGGTTCGAGGCCATGTAGTTCACGTTATCCGTCAGGTCCTTCCAGATGCCGGCCACGTTCGGTACCGACGCCTGCCCGCCCAGCTTGCCCTCCGTGCCCACTTCCTGCGCCACCCGCGTTACCTCGCCGGCAAACAGGTTGAGCGAGTCCACCATCTGGTTCAGGTTCTGCTTCAACTGCAGCAACTCCCCTTTTACATCGACGGTGATTTTCTGGCTCAGGTCGCCCTTGGCTACGGCCGTGGCCACGTTGGCAATGTCACGCACCTGACTCGTCAGGTTCGAGGCCATGTAGTTCACGTTGTCGGTCAGGTCCTTCCAGATGCCGGCCACGTTCGGCACCGACGCCTGCCCGCCCAGCTTGCCCTCCGTGCCCACTTCCTGCGCCACCCGCGTTACCTCACCGGCAAACAGGTTGAGCGAGTCTACCATCTGGTTCAGGTTCTGCTTGAGCTGCAGCAGCTCGCCCTTCACGTCCACCGTAATCTTCTGGCTCAAATCGCCCTTGGCTACGGCCGTGGCTACGTTGGCAATGTCACGCACCTGACTTGTCAGGTTCGAGGCCATGTAGTTCACGTTGTCGGTCAGGTCCTTCCAGATGCCGGCCACGTTCGGCACCGACGCCTGCCCGCCCAGCTTGCCCTCCGTGCCCACTTCCTGCGCCACCCGCGTTACCT
>NZ_JAHHZN010000031.1 GCF_018760735.1 Hymenobacter piscis | reverse complement strand
GACCAGCAGGAGCAGGAGCTCACCAACGGACTGTTCGTTCTTGAACTCGAAGAACGCCTCGAGATGGTGCAGGCTGCCGCCGCCGGTCCTGTTATCAGCTGCTGCCTCGACAGCGCCGCCTAAGCGCACCTAACTCTCCGCAGTTACTGCCGAGGCCAGAAACCAATAGGGGGAGTGGTGAGAGAATGATACTACCGAGCGGGGAAATTATAGCTACGCCCGACACCAGACTGAGTACTCTCTCTCCTCACTTCCCCCTATTCTTTTCGGCAGGCTCGTGGAATAGTGTTACCCCACAACGATTACTTAACCAACAGTAGCATGGAACATATCGACGAGGCGCGCCTGAGCTCGCTAAAGGTGGTGCAGGTATCGGCTGATACGTTTGCCCTGGAGTGTAATGATAAGTTATACTATATCGGGGCGGTACTGTTCAGTATAGTTCAACACCTACAGAACGGCAAGTCGTTTATCGACATTCAGGAAGCCATAGCAGCCGAATATAAGTTGGTACTGTCACGGGAAAAATTTGACCAGATAGTTACTGATACCCTCAATAAAATTGCCGATGCGGCCGCCCCCCAAGCGTCTGCCCCACAGTCATACGTTTACGGACAAGTAGTACTTTTCAAAGAGCCCCTTTTGGCGGTTATGACGCGGGCTTTGCAATTTCTGCTGCGTCGGCAAGTAGTAATCAGCCTGCTCATCCTTTCGCTACTGGCAACCAGCCTGCTGCTACTGAAGCTGCACCGAAGCCATCTTCTTTCCTCTGAATTGTCGCCTGCTCACGGCCTTGCCGTCATTGCAGGCTCCTACATATTTTTTGCCCTAGTGGGGTTGTTTCACGAGTTGGGGCATGCGGCCACTGCCGCCCGCTTCGGTATTGCGCCTAAGGAAGTCGGGTTTGGCTTCTACCTCGTGCTCCCCGTCCTCTACACTGATGTCAGTAAAGTGTGGCTGCTGGATAAACGCAAACGCATTCTGGTAAATCTGGCCGGCATCTACTTTCAGTTGCTGATTAATATCCTGCTCTCGGTAGCCTACCTCATCAGCCTGCACTGGAACACGTCCGCCACATACCTGATTATCTCGTTTTTCCTGACGAACGCAACCCTGGCGCTGTATTCGCTGAATCCATTTTTCCGCAATGATGGCTACTGGGTCTGCAGCGACTACTTTGGTGTACCCAATCTGTCGGCTGCTGCCCAGAGCTACCCCCGTAAATGCTGGGACTACCTGCGCAGCAAGGGCCAGATTGCGTTCCGGAACCCGGGCCTCAGCCAAACCGGCGAACTGCTGCTGCTGGCCTATACTATCGGCCGCCTAAGTTTGATGTCGTGGCTTTCCTACCTGGGCTATTCCAGCTTCTACCACAGCTTTCGTGAAACTGTGCAGCGCCTCTACCACGAAGGACAGTTTGCTAACGAGCCACCACTAGAGTACGGTCTCTATTTGGCCAAGATGATGCTGTTCTGCATTCTATTTCTGGTGCTGGCCTATCGGACACTGAAACCGTTGGCCCTGCGAGCCAGCGCCCGCCTGGGCTGGAGCCCCCCCGCTGCGGGTCTGGAGCCCGTAGCTGTAGCCTCCTGATTAGCAGTCCCAGCCGCGCAACACCTTTCCCACTTTCTCACGCTCCTATTGTTATGATTACTACTATCGAAGAGTACCGCCAGGCCACTACGGAGTTGCGGCAATCAGTTGCTCAACTAGGGGCAACTCTAGAGGAAGATATTCGGCAGATGACCGAGTTCATGCGCTACCGGGCCACGAAGCGGCGGTTTTTTCCCGCGCACCCGGCCAACGACCTCGACTTCTTTCTGGATGCGCAGTACAACATTCAGCTGAGCGCGCAACTGGAGCACCGCATGGCCCGGGACCTGTTGCTGAGCCAGGCCGTAGTGGAAGGTGATACCGCCTTCCTGGAGCAGCAACCGCGGCAACCCTTCATCTTCTGTACTTTCCATTTCGGCTCTTACCAAATGGTGGGGGCGCTGCTTCGTCACTACGGTTTCGACTTTGCCGTACTGGCCCTGAAGGAGGGCGTTACCTCCGACATGCTCCACCACACGGCCGCCGAAGATCCGCTCCACGTACTGCACGCCGATTCGCCAAGCATTCTGCTGGAAATGCACAGCACGTTACAGGCCGGAAAAAGCCTGCTGGTATTTATTGATGGTAATCCGGAAGCCATCAGCGAAGAAGATAGTGCCTCTTATGCTCGCGTTAGCCTGATGGGCCACACGCTGCTGGCCAAAAAGGGCATTGCCAGCTTGGCCTATGCCACCGGCGTACCGATTCTGCCCATTATTTCCTACCGTCCTGGGCCGGAGCAGGTACGGGTGAATTTCGGATCCCCAATCCGGCCCGACCGGTCGGTGCCCCGCGCCACCTACGTGCAGCAAACGCTTCAGACCTGCTACGGCCAGTTGGAACAATACCTGGCAACCCGCCCCGAACAGTGGCTCTACTGGCGCATGATTCATAATTATGTGGATCTGCGCTCGGAACACCCCGCCACGCCCGACACTCTGGATGCGGATCCCACGCACTACACGTTCAATGAGGCCCGTTACGAGCTCTTTGCGGCCCGCAAGCATGCCTACCTTTTCGACCGTCATACCCAGGATGCCTTTACCATCTCCCGCAACCTGCTGGGCTACCTGCGTCACCTGATGGCAACGCCCGAGCCCGTAGCATCGGCCGCCGTCCGTATTAATGCTCCACTGCTTCAGGAACTGCTGGGCAAGCAGATTCTGCGCAAAATTAACCGGGAGGATGCGCCATGATTCTAGTCCTGGGCTATGATTCCTACGAGCAGGGCACGGACCCTGTACTCAGTTGGCTGCTGCACTATCAGGTTCCGTTCCTGAAGGTATCCTTACACGACCTGATTGCCAGCCGTGTTGATTATTACATTGACGTTAAAAACCGGGATGTGGTCATCAACGGCCACAGCATCCGTGATTCCGTGACTACCATCTGGCACCGCCGCTTCATGGGGGCTGCCAACAAGCTCACGCTGCCGGCCAATGCGCACCAGGAGCAATTGAACTTCGAAATCAGGACGGAAATCCGGGACTTGGTAGACTATCTGGAGTTGCTGTTCCAAGACAAGGTCTGGCTGACGTCCTTTCATAAGAGCACAGTCAATAAGCTGGAAGTGCTGGACGTGGCCAGCCGTTGCGGCCTGCGGGTGCCCCACACACGCATTCTCAACAACCACTCCGATCTGACGGCTTTTTATCACCAGCTCGAGGGACAGCTTATCACTAAACCTATTGCTGATGTACGCGGCAGCTACGCTCTCCCTGATGCAACTGCCGTCGTATTGACCACCAGCATCAATGAAGCGCACCTGGCCACTCTGCCACCGCGCTTCTTTCCCTCCCTGTTTCAGGAGAAAGTAGAAGTGGAGATTGAAATCCGGGTATTTTATCTGGATGGGCGTTTCTTTTCGACTGCGCTGCTTCTGGATGGCACTGAACGACAGGTCGATAAAAAGCTGGATAGCACCTCCGCCCGCGCCCACTATGTTCCCTACCAGCTGCCAGTAGCTACGGAGCAGCAGCTCACCCAGCTTATGCGGACGATGGGCCTGAATACCGGTTCCATCGACCTGCTCAAAACGCCGGCCGATGAGTACGTATTTCTTGAAGTAAACCCAGCGGGACAGTATCTGGCCGAGTCAGCGTTTTGCCACTATGCCCTCGAAAAGGAAATTGCGGAGTGGCTCATTAACCAGCAACCAGCATGAGAGTTATCGGCACAGGTGCGGTATTCACGGAGGAAGTATTAGCCGTTTTGCCCATCGGATATCGGTTCATGGTGCGGGTTGATCCGCTTACGTTCCGGGAAAATTATCCGGATCAGCGGCTCAGCCAAAGTATCCGTCATCAGTCCAAATCCTACCAGAGTGTGGGACCCGGCAAGCCGGTATCTCACCTCGTGATGCAGGACTATTTAGCCCCTTCCCCTGATGAGCACTAAACCTTACTTTTGCTTATACGCGCACAATCTGGTGGTGCGGGGAGCTACCCGCAGTGCTATCTACGACTTGCAGCGGCAGACCATTATTCCAATTCCGAGCATTCTGCACAGCATTCTGACTCATCTGAAACAGTATCCTTGGCGCGAAACCCAACGCATATTTGCGTCCCGGAATGAGGCCTTATTCGGGCAATACATGCAGTTTTTGCTGGATCGGGAGTTGGGCTTTTTCGTCAGTTCACCCGCCTGTTTTCCTGCTCTGGATCTGCAGTGGCACTCTCCGCACCATATCCAGAACGCAGTGGTCAGCTACGCTTTCAGGGATTACGATCTGGAGGATGTGCTGTCTCAGCTTGATGCCCTGCATTGCCGACACCTGGAGTTGCAGTTGAACCTGGGCAGCCACTGCTGGGAAGATGTGTTGCCGTTTTTCCAACAGCTCCAAACAACGGGCTTTTTGTCGGTAAACGTAGTGCTAGCTTACTCAGCTGCTGGCCCCAGTGAACAGCAGTTAGCGGAACTCTACCAGCAGTGCGGCAAAATTCAGCACATCTTGGTGCACAGTGCCCCCTACAACCGAGTTGGTAGTGCCCATCCCCATAACCTGGCGTTCGTTCGCACTGATGTACGTACTACCAAACCCCGGAACCGCTACGTAGTCAGCAGCGAGTATTTTACAGAGGCCCTGCGCTACAACCCTTACTACAATCGGAAAGTGTGCGTGAGCGAAACCGGGCACGTTAAAAATTGCCTGTTACGCCCTGAGCACTTCGCCACCGTGCAGACCACGCGTCTGGCTACCGTACTGGGCGATCCTGCTTTTCAGGAACTATGGCATGCCGCCGCCGACCATACGGTGGGCCTGCGCGACTCTGAGCTACGCTACGCGCATTTTTCGGCTGATTATTTGGTGCGCGACACCGCATCTGGTCTCTATACCCACGTGCCCTACTTGGTTTCGGCTCAGCCCGTACCACAAGCCGTGGCAGCCTGACCATTAGCTACGCCCGCGAATTATCACTGCTCTTGCCTTTCTATGACCTATACCAACACTCGTGTCACCCTGGCCTCCCGCCCCGTTGGCCTGCCACATCCTGATAATCTGGCCTTTGATGTAGTGGATATCCCCCCTCTTGTCGAAGGCCAGATTCTGATCAAAAACCATTTTATTTCCATCGAGCCAGCCATGCGTGGCTGGATGAACAGCAGCAAAAGCTATATCCCGCCTATTGCTCTGGGGGAAGTATTTCGGGCCATGGGAGCTGGTCAGGTAGTTGAATCCCGACACCCCGCCTTTGCGGTAGGCGACTACGTGACAGGCGACCTGAAAGTGCAGCAGTTTGCAGTGCACGACGGCGACTCAGCTCAAGATCCCACGAACCCGGGCACTTATCTGCTTAAAGTAGATACCACTCTTGCCTCCCTCGAAACCCACCTTGCCACTCTGGGTCTGCCGGGACTGACGGCCTACTTCGGGCTATTGGGTATCGGACAGCCTCGGGCCGGCGAAACGGTGGTTGTCTCCGGAGCGGCGGGGGCCGTTGGTAGCGTGGTGGGTAGTATCGCGAAGCTGAAGGGCTGCCGTGTGATAGGGCTAGTGGGAAATCAGGAAAAAATTGATTATTGCGTTCAGAAACTAGGGTTCGATGCCTGCCTCAATTACAAAGACCCCTACCTACGGGCTGCTCTGCGCACAGCCTGTCCTCGCGGTATCGATGTGTACTTTGACAATGCCGGCGGCGACTTGCTAGACTGGGCACTGGAACGCCTAGCCCTGCGGGGGCGGGTTGTACTATGCGGAGCTATTTCGCAGTACAATACCACCGGTGCGGTGAAAGGCCCGGCAAATTACCTGTCGCTTCTCATTAACCGGGGTCGTATGGAAGGCCTAGTAGTGCTTGATAGCATTGCGCAGTTTCCGACTGCCACCCGGGAAATGGCATCCTGGCTGCGAGAAGGCCACTTGGTTACCCCTAAAGTACAGGTGGAAAAAGGTATCGACAACTTCCTGGCAACACTGCTCAAGCTATTTTCAGGGCAGAGTTTTGGCAAGTTATTGCTGACGCCATGAACGTCGCGGTCAGTAGGGTACCACGACACTCGTTTAGACAAGAAAATGCGCAAGCGCGTCAATCTCCCCAAAGACCAGGCTTGGTAGCCACGTAGCCAACCGTGTTGAAAATTTCCACATGTGCGTGGGTTACCTTCTTCGGGCCGCTGATATTAAGCCTCGTCCGACAGGTTGTGCGGGCACTCCCCACTTTTTGACTTTTTTGCGATGAAAACCCTCTTCAAATCCCTGTTCGTTGCTACCGCCGTTGCTTTCGCCGCTACCTCCTGCACCCAGGAAGGCCAGCAGAACGCCGAAGCCGCTGCCGACAACACCGAAGCCGCTGCTGAAAACGCCGCTGCCGCCACCGACAACGCGCTGGAAAACACCGGTCAGGCCATCGAGAACACCGCCGAGCAGGCTGCTGACAACACCGAAGCTGCTGCTGATAAAGCCGCCGCTGAAACCAAAGCCGCCGCCGACCAGGCCGAAGCCAAGGTAGACGCTGCCGCCGGCGACGCCAAAGCCGAAATCAACGCCGCTACGCGCAACAACTAAGCTTACCCCGGCGGTACGCCGCTTTTTACTCTCTCCCTGCCAGGCCCGGGCTACCCAGTGTAGTCCGGGCCTTGGTTTTGGGGCGGGGGCCGGTTTACGCCGCCGGGCCCGGGGCCACCTCCGCAACGCCGGCCAGCTCCAGCAGCACGGGGTAGTAAGGACGACCCTGGACTTTGGCGTAGAGCCAGCTAAAGAAGCTCAGGGCCTGCAGATCCTCCTGCTCCAGGGGCACGAAGGCCGGCAGCTGGGTGATGCGGGCCGCGAAATCGGGAGTACGTACTACGGCCGGATCGTCCAGGATGTCGCGCACCAGCTGCAGGAAGCCCAGCACGGCCGCGTAGCCGCCCCCGGCCGGCCCGAAACGTTCCTTCACCAGCCGCTCAATGGCCCGCAGACGGTTATAGGCCAGGTCGGAATTTCCCAGTTCGAGCTGGATCAGCATTTCGCCCATGCTGCGGTTGAGCACCCATTCCACGCCCATTTCCTGTTCGCACCAGTGGTCGGTGCGGCCGATGGCCAGCAGCACCTGGTTGGCCTTCTGGTACTGGCCCTCGGCGAAGTAGTGAAAGCCCAGACCAAGGCGGGCGGTGAGCAGCTCCCGGGGGGGCAGGGCCTGCTGCAGGGTGGCTTCGAGCAGGCGGATGCTGTCGGCGTTGCGGTCGAGGAAGGCGTAGTTGGCGGCCAGCAGAAACGTGTAGCGGGGGCGCATGGCGGCGGCCCGCTGGCGGGGCCCGGCGTCGAGCAGGGCTTTGAGCCGGGCCAGGTACGCCACGGATTCCTCGAAGCGGCGGGTGCGGTACAGGGCGTGGGCAATCATGTAGAGCAGGCCCACCTGGGCCTCGTGGTGGGCCGCCTGGAAGCCGTGGCGCTTTTCCATCAGGTGGTAGCAGCGCATCACGAAGGGCGCGAACGAGAGGTAGTCGCGGCGCACCAGCATGGCGGCCCGGGTGATGGACATGAGCCGGTAGAGCAGGGCCGGGCGCCGGGCAAAGGCCTCCTGCAAATCGTATTCGCGCAGCACTTCCTGCAGAATGGCATCGAACGACTCGCCGGCCCGGCCCCGCACCCGGGCCTGGCGCAGGCGCAGGCGGATCAGGCTGTCGGCAATATTGGCCCGCTCCTCCTCGTCGGCGGCGCGCTTGTTGAGGTTGCGCCGCCGCACGATGTCGGTCAGCTCATCGGCGTGCGGACTGCCGGCGTGGGTTATCTGGAGGTTGTATACGGCGTTGAGCAGCTCGTACTGCTCGTTCTGGCGGGCCAGCTTTTCGGCCTTGCGCAGGGTGCTCCAGGCCAGGCGCCCCACCCGCACCTCAAACAGGTAGTGGGCCAGCGTGAGCAGGCCGCGCACCGAGGCCGCCGCCGTGGGGTCCTGCTGGTGCTGGCGCAGGAGCAGAAAATCCATGAGGTGGCGCATGAGGCGCTTGCGCAGGGCGTAGTAGGCCACGGCGTTGGGCTCCTCGGGGTAGAGGCGGCGGAGCAGCTCGGCCGTATCGTGCTCTGCGGGCTCACTGAGCAGGTCATACAGCCGCACATCCATGCGGCCCTTCTGCTTGCGGCGCTGCCGCTGGATAAACTGCCGGAACTCCTTGCGGTCATCCGGCGAAAATGTATTGAGGGTAGTTTTTAAGTCATCCATTGGGGTAGCGGCTGATCCAGGCTCACAAACCAATGATACCGAATGTCGGCCACTAATTTTCGCTGCCCGGCCAGCGGGCGGCAACTCCCCGGCAAAACCCACCGTACAAATCCCACCTTTCCACCTTAACCCCCTACCACATGGACGCTAATAACAACGGCATCGAAGACAGCAAAGAACTGCGGGCCCGCGGCAACTGGAACGAAATCAAAGGCCAGGCCAAGCAGAAGTGGGGCAACCTCACCGACGACGACCTCGACTACCAGGAAGGCAAGCAGGACGAGTGGTTCGGCCAGCTTCAGCAGAAGACCGGTGAAACCATCGACGATATCCGCAACTGGTTCAACCGTACCTTCTAGGTCCGGCAGCCTGCTGCTCTCTACTCAACCGCCCGCTGCCCCCCGGCACCGGGCGGTTTTGCGTACGGCGGTGGCGGCCTTCGGCCGCAGGCCCGGAACAAACTACTGGCATTAAGTAACTTATCCGATATATTTTATAAATTTATACCTACGCATCAGCTATGATTACGCAGCTGGAGGAAGTACGCACCCTGGGCAATACGGCCCTGCTCCGGCTGCCGAAAACAGCCTTTTTCTGTTCCCGCGACTATCCGCCCGGCATTGAGCACGCCACCTACGTGTGGGCCATGGAACAGCGGCAACTGGGCCGGTGCGTGGCCTCGGGGTTTCATTCGCGGCTGGAGCAGGCCGTGTTCCGGTTTCTGCGCCAGGATCTGCAGCAGCCCATTATATATGGCCTGGGTCGCGGCATTCAGCCGTCGGTGGCCTTCGAGTACGAGCGCGACATCCGGCTGGGCCACCTGCTGTTCATTTCCCACTTCGAGCCCGAGCAGACGACCATCAGCCAGGAAACGGCGGATATCCGCAACCTGCTGCTGGCCGATGTGTCCGACCAGCTGTTCATTCCCTACATGCAGCCGGGCGGCAACCTGGAGCGGCTGGTGCATCACGCCGTAGCCCGCCACAAGCCCCTGCTCACCCTCAATATTGCCGGCAATGCTGCCCTCAAGCGGCCCCACCGACAGCTTTACCAGCTGCCGGGCCTGCTGGGCGGGCACCGGGCCAACCTTTAGGGGGGGGTTGGGCGTAAGCAGGGCAAATCCGGCCGTCCCGGTGGCGGCTGATTCCACCACTTCACTTCCTTTCTCCCATGTCCGTTACCGATACGCTCCATTCGGCGCTACCCGCCTCGCCGTCTTCCGGCATCCGCACCATGGCCCGCGTTGGCTTTGCCGCCAAGGGCATAGTATACGCCCTGATGGGCCTGCTGGCCCTGCTGGCCGCCACCGGGCAGCAGGGCGGTCAGACGGCCGACAAACGTCAGGCCGTGCAGACTCTGCAAGACCTGCCCGGTGGCCGCGTGCTGCTGGGCCTGATTGCCCTGGGCCTGCTGGCCTACATTGCCTGGCGGGTAGTGCAGGCCGTGCGTGATACCGAAAGCAAGGGTTCCGACACCTCGGGCGTTGCCCGGCGCGTGGGCTACGCCGCCAGCGGCCTGGTGTACGCCAGCCTGGCCTGGTATGCGGCCCAGCTGGCCTTCAGCGGCTCGGCCGACAGCAGCAGTGATACCCGGCAGACCCTCACGGCCCGGGTGCTGGGCTGGCCCGGCGGCGAGTGGATTATCATGCTGGTGGGCGTTGCGACCATTGGGGTGGGGCTGTATCAGATATACAAAGCCTACTCCGGCAAGTTTCACGAGCACGTGCAGAGCAGCGACATTCCGGGCGGGCAGCAGAACGCGGTCTACCGCCTGGGTCAGGTAGGCTACACCGCCCGCGGCATTGTGCTGGGCGTTATCGGCTACTTCTTCATTCAGGCCGGCCGCCAGTCCCGCGCCGCCGCCATCGGCAGCACCGATGAAGCCTTCGACTTTCTGGCCACCATGGGCCCCGCTGTGCTGGCCGTAGTGGCCCTGGGCCTGCTGGCCTACGGCCTCTACATGCTGGTACAGGCTAAATACCCCGTGCTGAAGGTGTAGTTGCCGGTTGCCGAAAAGAACGTCATTCCGAGCGCAGCCGAGGAATCTCGCGTGCTGAAGTTGAATTACTCTTACAACGTCAGCACGCGAGATTCCTCGGCTGCGCTCGGAATGACGTTCTCTCCGGCAACTGACAACTGACAACTGACAGCTACGCCACGTAGTCGGCCAGGTAGTGGTAGCGCTCGGTGAGCTGGCCGTTGGTGGCAATGGTGGCGCGCCGGATAACCTCGTCGGGGCCGTTTTCGGCCAGCAGGTGGGGCAGCACGTTGGCGATGAGCTGGCGGCCGAAGTCGCGGGAAGCATTGCGGGGCAGCTCGCAGGGCAGGTTGTCCACGGCCATCACGGTGAGATGGTGGGGGGCCGAGTACGGCGGGGCCAGCTGGCCGGTGGCGGGGTCGTAGTCGAAGGCGGGCTCCTGGATGGTGGTGCTGCGCCGGGTGGTGGGGATGGAGCCGTCGATGTCGCAGGTCACGTCGGCAATGGTATCGATGCGAAAGTGGGCGCGGCGGGTGTCTTCCTCCGAAAACAGGCGCGGGGCGGCCGGGTGCCAGTAGGCGCAGGCGATGAGCAGGTTGGTGACGGGCAGAAAGTTCTGGAACGTGCTTTCGTATTCCTGGGGGTTGCGGTGAAAATCGGGCGTATCCCAGACCCGGCCGTCGCGGCGGCGGTTGTAGTCGGAGCTGCGCAGCTGAGTATACACCGGTTCGTTGAAATCGAGGTAGAGGTAATCGTAGACGCTCACCCGCCGGATGCCCATCAGATCGAGCACCTCCACCGCGCCCTGGGCCACCCGGCCCGAGCCCGTTACCACCATTTTGATGGGCGGCAGCTTCTTCACCTTGAAAAACTCTTCCTGCATGTCCTCCATGTCGACGCACTCGTAGGCGGGCTTCAGGTGGTAGAGGTGGTGCTTGCGGCCGTAGGTGAGCAGGCCGTTGTAGGCACCCACAATGCCGGCCCAGCGCCCGAAGGCCACAATCCGCTCCCCGCGCTCATTGGTGAGCAGCTCGTAATCGATGAGCGTGATGTTGCGGGCCAGCACCTGGCGCAGCAGCTCGCGGTTGGCGGGCTGCTTTTTCACGGTGTGGGAGAAGAAGAAGTAGGTTTTATTGGGCAGCAGCTCCGCCACGGGCACTTCCTTCACGCCCATGAGCACGTCGCAATCCGCCACGTCGGCGCGCACTTCGATGCCCAGGTCGTGGTATTCGCGGTCGGCGAAGGCGCGCACCTCGCTGGCCTGGGCCACCAGCGTCAGGCCCGGAAACTGGTCCTGGGCCTCCACGCACTTCTTGGGGGTGAGGGGCACGCGTTTGTCGGGCGGGGTTTTGCCTTCGCGAATCAGGCCGATAGTGATGGGACGCATGGGTGGGAATGGATGGGTGGAAGGGTTGGAGTAGTAAAGCTGAGAAAAATTGTTGAAGAGGCCGTCGCCCGCACTGCCCCGGCCCCCGCAAACATTTGCCCGCTTATCGGTTTAAGGGTGACGCCTTTTCGCGCTACCTTTGTCAGGGCTCCTTCCCGGGGCTGTTTGTTGCCACCCTCACCCATCTTTTTATGTTGCTGAAGACCAAGCCCGCCGATGTGTTCGTGGACCGTCACAACGGCCCCGACGAAGCTGCCGTAGCCGAGATGCTGCGCGTTATCGGCGTGGAGTCGATTGACCAGCTCATCGACGAAACCGTGCCGGCCGCCATCCGCCTCCAGAAGCCGCTGAATCTGCCCGCTGCCCTCACGGAGCGGGCTTTTTTGGCGAAGTTCAAAGGCATTGCCGGCAAGAATAAGCTGTTCAAGAACTACATCGGCCTGGGCTACCACGACACCCAGCTGCCGGCCGTGATTCAGCGCAACATTCTGGAAAACCCGGGCTGGTACACCGCCTATACGCCCTACCAGGCCGAAATTGCCCAGGGCCGCCTCGAAGCTCTCATCAATTATCAGACGATGATAATTGACCTCACGGGCCTGGAAATTGCCAACGCCTCCCTGCTCGACGAAGGAACTGCCGCCGCCGAAACGCTGCACATGTTCCACTCCTTGAGCAAGAAGAAAAACGCCACCCGCTACTTCGTGTCGGAGCAGGTACTGCCCCAGACCATCGACGTGCTGCGCACCCGCGCCACGCCCATCGGTATTGAGCTGGTGGTGGGCGACCACCGCACCGCCGACCTCACCGACGAAACCCTGTTCGGGGCCATCCTGCAGTATCCCGCCGCCGACGGCGCCGTGTACGACTACACCGACTTCATCTCGAAGGCCCACGACAACAACCTGTTCGTGACCGTGGCCGCCGATTTGCTGTCTTTGACCCTGCTCACGCCTCCCGGCGAGATGGGTGCCGACGCCGTGGTGGGTAACTCCCAGCGCTTCGGCGTGCCGATGGGCTACGGCGGCCCGCACGCCGGTTTCCTGGCCACCAAAGACGCCTTCAAGCGCGTGATTCCCGGCCGCATCATCGGCCAGAGCATCGACGCGGCCGGCAACAAGGCCTACCGCATGGCCCTGCAAACCCGCGAGCAGCACATCCGCCGCGAAAAAGCCACCAGCAACATCTGCACCGCCCAGGTGCTGCTGAGCGTGCTGGCCGGCATGTACGCCGTGTACCACGGCCCGCAGCGCATCCGCCAGTTTGCCTCCAACATCCACGCCCTCACCCGCACCCTCGATACCGAGCTGCACGCCCTGGGTTTGGAGCAGACCAACGAGTTTTACTTCGACACCCTCGATATTCAGCTGGAAAGCAAGGAGCTGCAGACCGCCATCCGCACGGAGGCCGAGTCGGCGGGCATCAACTTCCGCTACTTCGAGCAGGACGGCACGGCCCGCGTGGGCATCTCGCTCAACCAGAACACCGAACTGGAGGATGTGCAGGACATCGTGGCCGTGTTCAGCAAAGTGCTGGGCCGCGACGTGCGCCAGGTAGCCCAGGCCGACGAGGTGGAGGTGACCTGGACCGACAACCTGATCCGCAAGAGCGACTACCTCACGCACCCCATCTTCAACTCGCACCACTCCGAGCACGAGATGCTGCGCTACATGAAGCAGCTCGAAAACAAAGATTTGAGCCTCGCTCACTCCATGATTTCGCTCGGCTCGTGCACCATGAAGCTGAACGCCACCGCCGAAATGATTCCGGTGACCTGGCCCGAAATCGGGGGGCTCCACCCCTTCGCCCCGCGCGAGCAGGCGGCCGGCTACACCGAAATCTTCCACGACCTGGAGAAGTGGCTGTGTGAGGTAACGGGCTTCGACGCCGTTTCCTTGCAGCCCAACTCGGGCGCCCAGGGCGAGTACGCCGGCCTGCTGGCCATCAAAGGCTACCACGATGCCCGCGGCGACCAGCACCGCAACGTGGCCCTTATTCCGGCTTCGGCCCACGGCACCAACCCCGCCTCGGCCGTCATGGCCGGCATGACGGTGGTGGTGGTGAAAAGCACCGAGGAAGGCAATATCGACGTGGCCGACCTCAAGGCCAAGGCCAAGCAGTACGCCGACCGCCTGAGCTGCCTGATGGTGACCTACCCGAGCACGCACGGCGTGTACGAGGAAACCATCATCGACATCTGCGCTACCATTCACCAGCACGGTGGCCGCGTGTACATGGACGGTGCCAACATGAACGCCCAGGTGGGCCTCACCTCCCCCGCTACCATCGGGGCCGACGTGTGCCACCTGAACCTGCACAAAACGTTCTGCATCCCGCACGGCGGCGGCGGACCCGGCGTAGGCCCCATCGGCGTAGTAGCTGATCTGGCTCCCTACCTGTCGGGCCACGTATTGGTAGACGCTGACGGCCGCACGGCCGGCGCGGTTACCTCCGCGCCCTGGGGCTCGGCCAGCATCCTGCCGATTTCTTACGCCTACATCAACATGATGGGCGGCGAAGGGCTGACGCAGGCCACGCGCATTGCCATCCTGAACGCCAACTACATCAAGGCCCGCCTGGAAGAGCACTACCCCGTGCTCTACACCGGCTCGAACGGACGCTGCGCCCACGAGATGATTCTGGAATGCCGCCACTTCAAAAAGGCCGGCATCGAGGTGGAGGACATTGCCAAGCGTCTGATGGACTACGGCTTCCATGCGCCCACCGTCTCGTTCCCGGTAGCCGGCACGCTCATGATTGAGCCGACCGAGTCGGAAAGCAAGGAGGAGCTGGACCGCTTTATTGAGGCCATGATCAGCATCCGGAAGGAAATTGCGGAGGTAGAAGCCGGCCACGCCGATGCCAAGGACAACGTGCTCAAGCACGCCCCGCACACCGCCGCCACCGTGCTGGTGCACGACTGGGAGCGTCCTTACTCGCGCGAGCAGGCCGTGTACCCCACCGACTACGCCCGCAGCTACAAGTTCTGGCCCACCGTGTCCCGCATCGACTCGGCCTACGGCGACCGGAACCTGATCTGCTCCTGCACCCCCATCGAGCAGTACACCGACGCCGAAGAAAAGCTGGTCGAAACCGACAAAGGCCCGTCGTACTAGAGCTTAGAGCTTAGAGCTTAGAGCTTAGAGCTTAGAGCTTAGAGCTTAGAGGTGTATGCAGAAGGCCCCGCCGTGGTTACGGCGGGGCCTTCTTTTTTTCATGCAGCAGCGTAAGGGCAGAATCAGTGGGGAGGCCCGAGGCGCCAACAGCTAACAGCTAACAGCTAACAGCTAACAGCTAGCAAAGCTACCGTTTGCCGAAGCAGGTGCGGTACATGTAGCCGGATTGGGTACCGCCGTTGGCCGTTACGCGCACTTTCACGAAGTAGGCGCTGACCGTATCCATCACCTGCACTTCGTTGCCGGCGCCCACGGTGGTGAGTTGTTTCGAGTCCTTGGTCATCCCATCGTAGAGAATGCACTCCACTACGGAAGTGTGAGTGACCGGGGTAGTAAAGGTGCGTTTGGAACGAGCATCTTCCTTGGCGGTACCGCAGGAGACCAAAACCGCAAGGCTGCTCAGACAGAGTACAATTTTTTTCATAAACACAGAACGAGAACAGTTAACTCGTCAAAAGATAGAGACATTTTTGGCCGAAAGGCAATTTTCCGAGTTATAATATTCCAATAAGAATACCGTACACGGGGCTTTACACGGGAACGACGGGCCGCCGCCGGCTGTTCTGCTCCTGACCCGAACGACGTCGTTCTGACGTCCGGATTCGGGGTTCTTCACTCCTGACCATAGCCTTATGAACCGCATTTCCCGCTTTCTGCTTCGGCCACTCGCTTTTTCAGTGCTGGGGCTGAGCTTGCTGCTGGGGGCCAGCAGTTGCGCCACTACCGCCCGGGTGGGCGTCACTTCCGATTTCGACCATTCCGTCAACTTCCGCGCCTACCGCACCTGGGCCTGGTATCCGCAGCAGCCCCGCGACACGGAGGGCGGCCCGGCCCAGGGCTACGAGTCGTTCCTGGATAAGCGCATCCGCAAGGCCGTGGAAATGCAGCTGGCCCAGAAAGGCATGCAGCTCGTGGACGCCAACCCCGACGTGTTTGTGGCCTACAGCGCCCGCGTGGAGGACAAGCAACGGGCCACCAACGGAGCCTATGGTCCCTACGGCTACCCATTCGGCTGGTATGGCTACGGTGGCCTCTACAACCGCGGGGGCGCATTCGTCACCGACTACAAGGCCGGTACGGTCATTCTTGATTTCGTGGACGCCAGCCGTAAGGAGCTGGCCTGGCGCGGGCAGGGCCAGGCCCAGGTTGATAACCAGACGATTTCCGAGGCCGAGGTCCAGCGCATCGTCACCAGCATTCTGGGCAACTACCCGCCCCAGGATCAGGCAGCCGGCCCCCAGGTCCGGCGGTAGTCGGCCCGCTTTCCGGCGCACAAAAAAGCAGCTTCGCTATTCAGCGGAGCTGCTTTTTTGTGCGCTGGAACGTTGTACGTAAGCAGTTCGCCCTTTCGGATCGGGGCCAAAACGGTTGGGGCCGGAGCTTCCCTCTACCAGTTGCATACCAATACCAAGCCCGTATCCTATCCAGGGCATCAGCAGCAACAGCCCCCACCACCCCGAAAGGTTCAGGTCGTGCAGGCGTTTTATACTCTGAATCACCACGATGACTGTGGCCAGTACTATTGCCGCGCTGATCAGCAGAACCGCTCCTGCTTCCGGCAACGCCTGCCGTACAGCCAGCTGACAGACTACAGCATACCATCCAAACGCCAGGCTATAAACGCCAAGGACCCGCCCCCAAAAGGCCCGGCGGCGTAACCGACCCCGAAAAAGGAAAAATTCTTTCACGTAACGCCAAAAAATAAGATGATACCAATAGTTGGATGAGGTGCCGCTGCGAAGGCCAGCCAATGCGGCATCAAGCTAACTGCCTGATCCGGTCAAATGCAAATCCGGGTTGAGCAAACCCAGCAAAAAGCCCCGTTCTCGGGCGGAGAACAGGGCTTATAAATTTGCCAGAACAGCAAGTCGGGTCCTAAATCGGTACGTTCACGTGGCGCTCGGCGTGGTAGCTGGAGCGCACCAGCGGGCCGCTTTCCACGTATTTCAGGCCCCGGCGCAATCCTTCCTCCCGGTAGTGGGCGAACAGGTCGGGGTGAATGAACTCGGCTACTTCAATGTGGCGCTTGGTGGGCTGCAGGTACTGGCCCAGGGTCAGGATGTCGAGGCCGTTGGCCACGAGGTCGTCCATGGCCTGGTACATCTCGTCCGGCTTTTCGCCCAGGCCCAGCATAATGCCCGACTTGGTGCGCTTGCCAGCCTCCTTGGTGCGCCGGATCTGCTCCAGGCTGCGGTCGTACTTGGCCTGGGGCCGCACGAGGCGGTAGAGGCTGCCCACCGTTTCCATGTTGTGCGACACCACTTCCTGGCCGCCGGCAATCATGGTTTCGAGGGCTGCCCAGTTGGCCTTCACGTCCGGAATCAGGGTTTCGATGGTGGTAGCGGGGCTGAGCTGCTTGGTTTGCACCACGGTTTCGTACCAGACGCTGGCTCCGCGGTCCTTGAGCTCGTCGCGGTTGACGCTGGTAAGCACGGCGTGCTTCACGCCCATGAGCTGAATGGCTTCGGCTACGCGACGGGGCTCGTCGAGGTCGTACTCGGTGGGGCGGCCGGTGGCCACGGCGCAGAACGAGCAGGAACGGGTGCACACGTTGCCCAGAATCATGAACGTGGCCGTGCCCGCGCCCCAGCACTCGCCCATGTTGGGGCAGTTGCCGCTTTCGCAGATGGTGTGGAGCTTGTGTTCATCCACCAGGCGGCGGACGTTGGCATAGGCCGGCCCGACCGGCAGCTTCACCCGCAGCCAGTCGGGCTTGCGGGGTTTGGCAGGAGCAGCCGCTTCGGGCTGAATGATGGGCAAAGTCAGCAACAGTTCATCCATGTTGCAAAGGTAAGAGGAATGAGTGGCGGAAAATTCCATTGGTAAGACAATTCCGCCCCCCCAGTAGTTTTCAGATGCGGCCCCAACGCCACGGGTCCGGTCCCGGGATGTGCATTTTCCCCGAGCCCGGACCCGTGGCGTGGAGGCAAAATCCGATTAGTTGCGGCTGCCCAGGTAAATGGTCAGGTACACGGATGGCATAAACCGGTCGTTGAGCGACTCGTCGGACGCGTTTTCTACCCGGATAATAGCCGGCGCTTTCGTGTAGGCTTCCACTACGGCACCTACTTCCACGCCGGCCACGGCATCCCGGTAGCGCCCGTACTCGAAGCTAAGCGCCCCCCGGACGTGGGCGCCCAGCTGAGGCTTGGTGCCCCCGATACCCGAAAACAGCGGCGCCCGGTCAACAATGCGTATTTCGTCCCGGTGCACCACCGGATCGTACTGCTCGTTGCGCACATCGGTCAGGGAAGACCCAGGCGGACGGTTGGGGTCGGAATAGTTGTAGCTGATGTAATAGGGCATCAGCAACCCAATCGACGGGCCGGCCCCGAACAGCCCGTTCACCTGCACGCCGGAGTCGGGGGCTTTGCGAAAAATCACGCGCTGCAGGCCCACCGAGGGCCGGATAACGTACAGGTAGTTGCTCTTGTGGTAGATAATGGAGCCCCCGTAATTGGTACCAATCTTTTGTTCCTTGGGATGCTTTACCTCCACTCCTTCAATGCTCCAGAAGCGGGCCCAGTCCTGGTTCAGCACCCGGGTAGACCGAACGGAAATGCCCCCGATCAGGCCGCCGCGGGTATTAAAGTTGAGGCCGTAAGTAAACTCTTTCCGGTAGGAAGGCGCGTCATTGCTGGAGGCCGGAGTTTGCTGGGCCTGGGCCAGCGGGGCCGCGCCCAACAATGCCAGCACGAGGCTGCTGCCAAAAACAAGCGGTGTACGCACAGGTTGCAAGAAGATAAACGGGCGAACTGAAAAACGCTGACGCAGGCACCGACTACCGGCCACCCTTTCGAAAGTACGTAAATTTACCCGCATACCGTCGTTCTAAATCAACTTACCATGAGCACCGCCACCGCCCGCTACGCCGGCCAGCTACGCACCGAAGCTACCCACGTGGCCTCGGGTACTACTATTTTCACCGATGCGCCCGTGGACAACCACGGCCGCGGCCAGGCTTTTTCGCCCACCGACCTGGTAGGCGCCGCCCTGGGCTCGTGCATGATGACCATTATGGGCATCGTGGCCGAACGCCACCAGCTGGACCTGACGGGCGTAAGCTGGGACGTAACCAAGCACATGCTGGCCGACCCGCGCCGCATCGGGCAGCTGGACGTCACGTTTCGCCTGCCGGCCACGCTCTCGGAAAAGGAGCGCGCCATCCTCGAAAACGCCGCCCGCACCTGCCCGGTGGCCCTGAGCCTGAACCCGGAAATCCGGCAGCAGGTTCAGTTCACCTACGACGCGTAACCCGCTTCGGCCCTCATACAATCAAAAACGGTCATCCTGCTGGCAGGATGACCGTTTTTGGTTGTACGGACAAGCTAGGCGCTCAGGGCGCTTTTCACGTCGCTGAGCTTGATGCCCGTGTGCGAGGCGTCGTAGCTGCACTCGCCGTTGCGGATGAGCAACAACTGGGGCGACTCGTGCTGGATGCTGAATTTCTGGGCAATTTCCTGGGAGATGGGCCGGAAGCGCAGCAGGTCGAGGTAGTAGATTTTGGCGTCGTCGAGGCCGGCATCGGCCCACTGGCGCTCCACCTTGCCCTTCGCCATGGCGCTGATGGAACAAGTGGTGCTGTGCTTGAAAATAAGAACCGGCTGCTCGTAGGATTCGCGGACGATATCGGTGAGTTGAGCGGCGTCGGTGAGGGGTTGCCAGGGAGTCATAAGAAAGGATTAAACTCGAAAACTACGGCGCCACGGCGGCGTCGCGCTTCTTGCGAAGACGAAAATTGAGGCGTGATGGTTCGCTCACGCGGGGCGCGCCGGTCCGATCAAACCGGTAGCTGGCCCGCTCGGCGGTGGGCGGGTGCACGGCCAGACGGCCGGCCGCCTGATCTTTTAGTTCCTCCTTATCTACCGTCAGGTGCGACTCCTTGTACTTGGCGTCGAACCTGCGGGCGTCGCGCAGGGCTTTGCGGTTGGCCGCGCGCTGCTGGGCCGGACTGCTGGACTCGAGCTGGGCCCAGGCCTGTGTGCTGGTCAGGGCTAATAACAGGGTTACAATCAGGGCGTAGCGCATGTGTTCAGAACGTAAAAGCGGTGACTAACAAAGCCTTTTCAGAAGTAAAACCGGCAAACAACAGGGACGTTTAACCGGCCGGTGGCCGGCGGCCCTATTCGTTTACGAAGCTAACTTCTGAAAAGGCAACGGGATGCCCAGGAACCTGCGCGGGCCCACCTTGCGCTTGAGCCGGCGGCGCTCCAGCTTGGGTTTCTTGAGCAGGCCCTTCTTGTCGTAGCTGTTCTTTTGGGCCTTCACCGCTTCCTTTTCCACGTCCAGGGCCCGGCCGTCGGCCGATTCGTTGGTGGGCTTCTTCGCTTTCTTGACTTTGGCCTGGGGCGGGCCCTTGGGGCTGGGCAAACGGTAGCGGTGACAGGCGGGGGCCGTCAGCAGCAACCCCGCCGCCAAGCTCAGCAAACCCAACCGCCGTCCCCAAAAGGCTGAAAACTTCATTTTATTACTACTCAACGGCTTATCTGACTTCGTAAGGTACGTAATTCGGCTACCTCTGGCGTTATGGGGCCCCACCCTGCCCCATGCTCCCGGGTATTAGTAGCTGCGCATTTTCAGCACGGCTTCGCGCAGGCGCTGCTGGGGCAGAAACTGCTTTTCGAGGGAAGGCGCGAAGGGCACGGCCGTATCGAGGGACGCCACGCGCATGATGGGCGCATCGAGGCTGCGGAAGCAGTGCTCGGCAATCCAGGCCCCGATTTCGCCGGCCAGGCCGCCCGTGAGCGTGTCTTCGTGGAGCAGAATCACGCGGCCGGTTTTCTCTACCGTCCGGCGCACGGCTTCTTCATCCCAGGGCAGCAGGGTGCGCAGGTCCAGAATATCGGCCGACAGCCCGATTTCCTCGGCCAGGGCCAGGGCCCAGTGCACGCCGGCCCCGTAGGTGATGATGCTCATTTCCTCGCCCTCCCGCACCAGCGCCGCCTGGCCGATGGGCGTGGTGTAGTAAGCATCGGGCACGGGCTGCGAGATGCTGCGGTAGAGCAGCTTGTGCTCGAAGAACATGACCGGGTTGGGGTCCTCGATGGCGGCGCAGAGCAGGCCCTTGGCATCCACGGGGTTGCTGGGGTACACCACTTTCAGGCCCGGCGTGTGGGTAAACCAGGCTTCGTTGCTCTGGGAGTGGAAGGGGCCGGCGGCGGTGCCGGCGCCGGTGGGCATGCGCACCACCACGTCGGCATTCTGGCCCCAGCGGTAGTGGCTTTTTGCCAGGTTGTTGATGATCTGGTTGAAGCCGCAGGTCACGAAATCGGCGAACTGCATTTCCACCATGGCCTTCTTGCCCTTGATGCTCAGGCCCAGGCCCGCGCCCACAATGGCCGACTCGCACAGGGGCGTGTTGCGCACCCGGCCCTTGCCGAACCGGGCCACGAAGCCGTCGGTAATCTTGAACACGCCGCCGTACTCGGCAATGTCCTGGCCCATGAGCACCAGCTCCGGAAACCGCTCCATGCTCTGGCGCAGCCCGTCGGAAATAGCATCGACGTAGCGCTTGTCAGTGATTGATTCAGTTGTCGGTTGGTAGTTGTCAGTTGGTAGTGGCTGCTCATCAATCAACTGGTCGTTTCCCTTTTCTGACAACTGAGAACCAGCAACTGACAACTCGCTAATCGGCGCGTACATATCCCCGATTTCCTGCTCCAGGGTGGGGGTGGGCAGGGGCTGGGCGTCGGCAATGCGCAGGCCTTCCTCAATTTCGCGCTTGATGGTTTCGCGGTAGCGCATGCGGGCTTCCTCGTCGAGGATGCCTTCCTCGAGCAGCCACTTTTCGTAGTTCTCCACGGGGTCCTTCTGGGCCCACTCCGTGAACAGCTCCTGGGGCACGTACTTGGTGCCGCTGGCCTCCTCGTGGCCGCGCATCCGGAAGGTGAGGGCCTCCAGCAGCACGGGGCGCGGGTTCTGGCGCAGGTCCTCGGCCAGGCGCTTCACCGTGTCGTACACTTCCAGCACGTTGTTGCCGTCTACCTGCACGGCTTCCATGCCGTAGGCGGGGCCTTTATCTACGAAGTAGCGGAAGCGGAACTGCTCGTTGCTGGGCGTGCTCAGGCCGTAGCCGTTGTTTTCGATGATGAAGATGACCGGCAGCTGCCACACGGCGGCCACGTTCAGGGCCTCGTGGAAGTCGCCCTCCGAAGCGCCGCCGTCGCCGCTGTAGGTGACGGTTACTTTGGGCTTCTCATCGAGCACATCGGCCAGGGCAATGCCGCCGGCCACGGCCAGCTGGGGGCCGAGGTGGGAAATCATGCCCACGATGTGGTACTCGTTGGTGCCGAAATGGAAGCTCCGGTCGCGGCCCTTGGTGAAGCCGGTGGCCTTGCCCTGCCACTGGGCAAAGAGGCGGTCGAGGGGTACGTTGCGGCCTGTGAACACGCCCAGGTTGCGGTGCAGGGGCAGAATGTACTCGTCGGGGTCCAGGGCCAGGGTGCTGCCCACCGAAATGGCCTCCTGGCCGATGCCCGAAAACCACTTGCTGACTTTGCCCTGGCGGAGCAGAATAAGCATTTTCTCCTCAATCAGCCGGGGCTTGAGCAGGTGGCGGTAGAGGTGGAGCAGGGTTTCGTTGGAGTGGTCCTTGCGGTCGAAGTGCATAGCGGAAAGGCAGGTAGCGGGTGGGTGGGGCCAAAAGTACGGGTTTGGGCCGGAAGCGGAATTATCGGCCGCACTTTGTGGAATCCGCCGGCCGGCAGCATCTATCTTCGGGGCCCTATTCCCGGTCTTATCCTCTCATATGGCTCGATTCCTACCCCTCGGATTCCTCTTCTCGCTCCCACTGGCCGCCCAGGCCCAACAGCCGGATACCGTTCGATTGCCCGATATAACTGTGCAGGATTCTGTCGTGGTAGTCAGAACGTATTGTCCATCAGCACATATTGCATGGACTAATCATCCTCTCCCACTCCTCCCCCTCCAGGAACAGCTCCGCCAGGTAGCCGGGGTGCAGGCTACGCCCTACTCCGGGGCCCCGGGGGCGCAGGTGGCCGTGCGGATTCGGGGGGCGGCCAGCCTCTCGGGCAACGCGCAGCCCCTGTACGTGGTGGATGGAGTGCCGGTCTTTCAGCACACGTTCCGGCCGGGAACCAGCAATACCATCATTGGCGTCGTACCAGCCGAAATCGTGGAGCTGGACAGCAACCCGCTGCTGAGCATTCCTAATGAGGATATTGCGCAGGTGGAAATTCTGAAAGGCGGCTATGAAACCGCCCTCTACGGCTCCCAGGGTCTCAACGGCGTCATCCGCATTACCACCAAGCGGGGCACAGCCGGCAAGCCGCGCCTGCGCTACGCCGGCTACGGGGGCGTGCAGCAGACCCGCTACCGCTACGACCTGCTCGACGCCCAAGAATACGCCACCCTCCGCAACGAGATGAACCTGCGCTTCGGCCGCGCTCCGGAGTTTACGCCCGCCGAGCTGGAAACCCTGGACCGGGGCACCGACTGGCAGGACGAGCTGCTGCGCACGGCCGCCGTGCAGGAGCACCACCTGGGCCTCTCGGGCGGCACGGCTACCACCCGGTATTATGCGGCGGCCGACTACCTGAATCAGGAGGGCGTGGTGCTGAACTCGCGGCTGCGCCGCTACGCCGTGCGCACAGCTCTCAACCAGCAAATCGGTGAGCACCTGCGCCTGGAGGCCACCGGCAGCTTCACCCAGACCGAGCAGCGGGTGCCCGCCTACTACGCGCTGTCGAATGCCGTGCTTGCTCCACCCACCAAGTCGCCAACGGATACCCCGAACCCCGGCTACTACGTAAACCCCCTGGCCCTGGCCCGGCAGAATTACCAGGCCCCGGAGCAGCGGCGGCTGCTGGCCCAGCTGGGCGCCCACTACGAGGTAGCGCCCGGGCTCACGCTGCACCTGCTGGGCAACCTGGAGCGGGCCACGTTGCGCAGCCGCTCCTACCTCCTGTCATTCGGCTCCAGTCCGGGCGGCCAGAGCGGCGACCTGACCTTCACCTACCGCCAGCTCACCCTGAACCCGGCCCTGCGCTACGCCCGCAGCTTCGGCGGAGCGCAGCACGCGGTAACGGCCAGCCTGGAAGCCTTGCGCCAGGACCGGCAGACCACCACCGAGCAACGCACCTACACGCCCGGCACTCCCTTCACCCCGCCTGCTAACCTGCCCGGCGGCAGCGGCAGCAGCAGCAGCAGTATGGCAGGGGCCGGGACCAATTTCTACCAGCTCACGGGCGGCTACACCTTCGCGGAGCGCTACCAGGTGCTGGGCACGCTGCGCGCTGACGCTTCCAGCACCTTCGCCCCGGATAACCGCTGGAGTTGGCTGCCGGGGGCGCAGGTGCGCTGGCACGCGGCCCAGGAGAACTTCTGGACCGCCGCGCCCGGCAAGCTGGATGTGTGGGTGGGCTGGGGCCGCACGTCGGGGGCGGGCAACATCGGGCGGAACTACTTTCTGATTACGATACCCAGCGGCGGGAACCTGACGCAGCGGGTGCCCTTTTTTCTGTCCGAGCCAAGTCAGCAGCTGGATGCGGGCATAGAAGCCGGCCTGCTCCACAACCGCCTGACGGTAACGGCCCAGGTCTACGCCCGGCGCACCGACGCGGCCGGCTCGCTGCTGGGCCTTCCGGTGCCAACCGGCGCCTCCGACGGCCCCATTCTGCGCAATACCGGCCTGGAACTGACGGTGGAGGGCAGCTGGCAGGCCGGGCCGGTGCAGGGCACGAGCCGGCTGGCGGCGGCCGCCAACCGCAACCGCTTCGAGAGCAACGCGGCCGGCGCCTACTACTTTCCCACCCAGCGCACCCTCGACGGCCAGCCATTGAGCACGTTTTACGGCTACCGCGTGCAGGGCCTCGATGCCGCCGGCGACCTGCGCTACGAGGACCTGAACGGCGACGGCCAGCGCGACTTCTACGACCAGCAGCCGCTGGGCAGCGGGTTGCCCCGGCAGTTGCTCAGCTTCAGTCAGCAGCTCACGCTGGGCCGGTTTGAGGCGCAACTGCAGGCCTATGGCATGTTTGGTTACCAGATGCACAACACCACCCTGCCGTTTCTGGATACTCCCAGTGGCCTTACCAACGCCTCGCGCCGGGTACTGGACCGCTGGACGCCCGCCAACACGGGTACCTCGGTGCCGGCAGCCGGCACCGAAGTACCGTTTTTCAGCCTCACCACCCTGCAATCGGGCAACCACGTGCGGCTCTCGGCCCTCACGCTCAGCTACGAAGTGTGGGAGAAAGAGGCCCGCACCGTACGCCTGTGGGTGGGCGGGCAGAATCTGGTGGTGCTCACCAAGTACCGGGGCTACGACCCCAACGTCAGCTCCGCCGGCTCCGACAACCAGCAGGCCGGTCTCGATGCCGGGGCCTACCCCACTGCCCGCACCATCCTGTTGGGCGTGCGGGCCACGTTGTAGCACCGGCCGCCGGAAACTTCTGTTTCGAGTGGGCCGTTGTTTACCTTGCGGCCCGGCCGCTTTACTACCTGCCCACCTGCCCCCTATGATTCAGTTCGAAGAATTTACCCTCGACAACGGCCTGCGCTGCATTGTGCACGAAGACCACAGCACGCCCATGGCGGTGCTGAACGTGCTCTACAATGTGGGCTCCCGCGACGAAGCGCCCGACCAGACCGGTTTTGCCCACCTGTTCGAGCACCTGATGTTCTCGGGCTCCGTCAACATCCCCAGCTACGACGAGCCCCTGCAGCTGGTGGGCGGCGAGAACAACGCCTTCACCTCCCCCGACATCACCAACTACTACCTCACCCTGCCCGCCGCCAACCTCGAAACCGGCTTCTGGCTCGAATCGGATCGGATGCTGAACCTGGCCTTCTCCGAAAACGGCCTTGATGTGCAGCGCAAAGTGGTGGTGGAGGAGTTCAAGCAGAACTACCTCAACCAGCCCTACGGCGACGTCTGGCTGAAGCTGCGCCCCCTCGCCTACCAGCACCACCCCTACCAGTGGGCCACCATCGGCAAGGAAGTGGCCCACATTGAGGACGCCACCATGCAGCAGGTGCGCGACTTTTTCGCCAAGCACTACGCCCCCGCCAACGCCATCCTGGTCGTGGCCGGTGACGTGACCCTGGCCGAGGCCCGGCGTTTGGCCGAGAAGTGGTTCGGGCCCATTCCCGGCGGCACCCGCTACGAGCGGCAGCTGCCCCGGGAGCCCCGCCAGACGACGGCCCGCTTCCTGGAAGTGCAGGCCGAAGTGCCCCTGTCGGCGCTCTACAAGGTGTACCACATGCCCGGCCGGGGCGAGGAAGGCTATTATCCCGCCGATTTGCTCTCCGACGTGCTGGGCCGGGGCAAGTCGTCGCGCCTCTACCAGCGGCTGGTAAAGGAGCAGGCGCTGTTCAACTCGCTCTCGGCCTCCGTGATGGGCTCTTTGGAGCCGGGTCTGCTCGTCATCAGCGGCAAGCTGAACGCGGGCATTACGCTGGAGCAGGCCGACGCCGCCCTGGAAGCCGTAGTGGCCGAAATGCTGACCACCGAAGTGCCCGCCGCGGAGCTGGACAAGGTGAAGAACCAGGCCGAAGTGAGCATCGTGTTCGGGGAAATCGAGCTCCTGAACCGGGCCATGAACCTGGCTTTCAGCAAGCTCCTCGGCGACGCCAACCTCGTCAATCAGGAAAGCGCCCGGGTACAGGCCGTAACCGCCGCCCAGGTGCTGGAAGCCGCCCGGGAAGTGCTGCGCCCCGAGAATTGCAGCACCCTGTACTACCGCGCCCAGCCCGTCGCCGAGCCGGTGCTGGTGGAAGTGTAGGAATAAAGCCTGGTTGTTGAGTACGGAGACATACGCCATCAGAAGTACTATCGCAATACTTCTCACGGCAGCAACCACAACAGAAAGCCCGTCCGGTATTGCCGGACGGGCTTTCTGTTGTGGTTATATCGGAAGCGCGAGTGGAGCTACTACCAGCCGCTGCCACCGCTGCCCCAGCCATCATCGGCCTTTTTAACCGGCTTTTTCGCGGGCGCAGCTGCTTTTTTGGTAGCCGTGGCGCTTTTGGAGCCGGCCGAAGCTGCTGCAGTTTTGGTAGCTGCCGCTTTAGGCGCAGCGGGAGCGGGTGCCGGGGCTGCTACGGCAATTACGGGTTCCGGCTCTGGTTCCGGAGCCATGACAGGCAGCGGAGCCGGGGCCGGGGGAGCAATGTCAACGGAGCGTACCGAGCGCCGCACATAAGGCGCCAAGGGCCGGCCGCGGTAGTCCGTGGTCACCCGACGCGAAGGCGCGGCGGTAAAACCCGGAGCCAGGCTGGCCCCGATGGGCTGGCTTTCGGGGGCTGGGGCAGCCGAAGCGCTGCCACCGGCTGCTCCTCCCCACTCCCCTCCGGCCGAAGCAGGAGCCGTGGCTGTAGCAGGAGTAGCAGCAGGCTCGGCAACCGGTGCAGCCGCTTTAGGCGCGGCGGCTTTTGTTGCAGGAGCTTTCGTGGAAGCTGCTTTTTTAGGTGCCGGAGCCCCCCAGCCGTCGGAAGATCCCCAGCCGTCGTCCGCTGATTTTTTCTTTTGGGCCACGGCGGGAGCGGCTACCAACAGGCCGCCAATGAGCAGCAAAGGAAGAATTTGACGAGTCATAAAGAAGATGCTAAACAGATTGTTGCCGCGAAGGTACGGTGCCCCGTGCGGGCCCGAAATACCCGCCCCACATTTCGGCAGAACGCGAGATACGTCAGGAAGTTCCCCACAGATTTTATTTACGAATAATACGCAGATTATCTGATCCTTGCCTAACAGATATCCACCGTCTAACGTTCCGCTTTTTCGCAAATCATCCCTTTCAACTCCGCCTTCCCGCCTTTGGCAAGAACCCCACAGCCGACAGGAAGCTGCATATTTCACCGCCCGCTGACAGCCATGCCCCAGTGTACTCCCCAAACGGCCTGTCCCGGTGACAACTGCGCCATGCGGGCGGGATGCAGAAAAACGGAAGACCAGCGTTTACCAGCCAGCTGCTACGGCCGAGTCATCCGTAACGGGGTTGGCGGCCACGGCCGGGGCGGGCTGGCGCAGGGGGCGGCCGTTATAGTCGGTGCTGGCGGCCCGGTGCGGGGCCGTGTTCATGCCGGGGGCCAGCATCACGCCCGAAGACTGCATCATCGGGTCGGTCTGGGCAACCCGCACGGAGCGGGGCCGGAACGATTTGCCCTTGGCCACTGGGCGGCCGTGGTAGTCGGTGCTGGTGCCGCGGTAGGGGGCCGTGTTCATGCCGGGAGCCAGCATCACGCCCGAGGACTGCATCATCGGGTCGGTGACAGGGGCAGGGGCGGCCGCCAGCGTATCAGCCGTGTTCCGGCCCACCGAAGCGGGAGCGGGCCGCTCGGCGCGGGAGTCGCCCCAACCGGAGCTCCAGCCCCAGTCGTCATCGGCGGGGCGGGTGGCGGGGGCCACGCTGGTATTGGCAGGCGACGTGGGCGTTGTTTTTTTCTTGGTCTGGGCCTGAGCCTGGGGCGCACTGAAGAGGGCCGCCGCCAGGGCGGCAACAAAGAACAACCGTTTCATCAGAAGAAGTATCGAGGAGTGGAAGGAAGCCGCCGGCCGCCTGTCGGGACCGGGGCAGCGGCCATCCGGCGGGTGGCGCCCCACGTCCGGTTTCTGCTGGCCTGTGCTGCTGGCTGACTTTGCAGCAACCGTACCAACTTTCTCAACGGGCTTCCGCAGGAACGCGCCTTATCATCCTATACACCTGATATTCAGATTCATAATTTTCAGCTCAGACAATCCATCCGCAACAATCCGCAATCAGCCTACCTTTGTAGGATGATGCAGGAAACCATTGCCCGGGTACGGTCGGAAATTGAAGCCTACGACCTGACCACGGCGGAACAGCTCGACCAGTTCCGCATTGCCTACACCGGCCGCAAGGGCCAGTTGGCCGACTTGTTCGACCAGCTCAAAACCGTGCCCCAGCAGGACCGCCGGGCCGTGGGCCAGGAGCTCAACCAGCTCAAACAACTGGCCGTGGCCCGCTTCGAGGAGCGCCAGCAGGCGCTG
Organism: Hymenobacter piscis; assembly: GCF_018760735.1. GTDB lineage: Bacteria > Bacteroidota > Bacteroidia > Cytophagales > Hymenobacteraceae > Hymenobacter > Hymenobacter piscis. The sequence continues at coordinate 4,446 of NZ_JAHHZN010000031.1, read as the reverse complement.
GAAGCCGCGTCTGCCAACGCCCCCGCCGACCCCACCTTCGACTACACCCTGCCCGGCGTGCCCCAGGCCCTGGGCACCCGCCACCCGCTGAGCCTGGTGCGCGAGGAAATTGTGCGCATTCTGGCCCGCATCGGCTTCAACGTGGCCGAGGGACCCGAAATTGAGGACGACTGGCACAACTTCACCGCCCTCAACTTCCCCGAAAACCACCCCGCCCGCGACATGCAGGACACGTTCTTCATTCGGGGGGTCTTGGGGTCTGAGGGTCTTGGGAACCTGGATTCTGGCTCTTCGCCCGCCGAACCGTCATCTGCTAGCACCCCGAACGAGGCCAAGTCCCCAAGTCCCCAAGCCCCCAACTATCTACTCCGCACCCACACCAGCCCGGTGCAGGTACGGGTGATGAAGTCGCAGCAGCCGCCCATCCGCAGCATCATGCCCGGCCGGGTGTACCGCAACGAGGCTATTTCGGCCCGGGCCCACATGATGTTCCACCAGGTGGAGGCCCTGTTCATTGACGAAAACGTGAGCTTCGCCGACCTCAAGCAGACGGTGTACTACTTTGTGCAGGAGCTGTTCGGCGCCGACGTGCAGGTGCGCTTCCGCCCCTCCTTTTTCCCCTTCACCGAGCCGTCGGCCGAAATCGACATCACCTGCCTGATCTGCAAAGGCAAGGGCTGCAACATCTGCAAGGGCACCGGCTGGGTTGAAATCGGCGGCAGCGGCATGGTGGACCCCGCGGTGCTGGAACAGTCGGGCATCGACCCGGAGCGCTACTCGGGCTACGCCTGGGGCATGGGTATTGAGCGCATCACCATGCTCAAGTACCAGATCAAGGACCTGCGCCTGTTCACCGAAAACGACCAGCGCTTCCTGCGCCAGTTCGAAGGCGTGCAGTAAAAGCGGGCGGAGGATTTTTGGCCCCGCGGTAGCCGGGCCGTCCGCCCCGCTGCCGCCCTTGCCTGCCGATTCATCCCCGCCCGATTTTTATGTCTGCTTCCCTTCCCACCTCGTCCGCTTCCCAACCCGCGTCTCAATCCTCCATCAATACCGTGGCCATTGTGGGCGCGGGCACCATGGGGCTGGGCATTGCTCAGGTGTGCGTGCAGCACGGCCTGCCCACCATTCTCTTCGACATCAACGCCGACATGCTGCCCCGGGCCCGACAGGCCATTGCAGCCGGCCTGAGCAAGCTGGTGGAGAAGCAGAAGCTGACGCCCGCCGACCACGAAGCCGCCCTGGTCCGCCTCACGCTCACGGCCGACCTGGCCCAGGTGCAGGCCGACCTGATTGTGGAAGCCGTGGTGGAGCGCCTCGATGTGAAGCAGCGGCTGTTCCAGGACTTGGCCCGGCAGAACCCGGTCACCAGCATCTTCGCCTCCAACACGTCGTCGTTGCCCATTACGCGGCTGGCGGCGGGCATTCCGCACCCCGAGCGGGTGGTGGGGATGCACTTCTTCAACCCGGCCCCCATCATGAAGCTGGTGGAGGTCATCAGCGGGGTAGCCACTGCGCCTGCCGTGGCCGATGCCGTGTACGCCCTGGCGGAGCAGCTCGGCAAGCGTCCCGTGCGCGCCGCCGACGCCCCGGGCTTTATCGTGAACAGGGTGGCGCGCCACTACTACGTGGAGGGCCTGAAAGTGGCCGAGGAGCAGGTGGCCCCGGTGGAAGTGATTGACGAGCTGCTGGAATCGGCCGGTTTCCGCATGGGTCCCTTCCGCCTCATGGACCTGATCGGGGTCGACAGCAACTTCCTGGTTACCTCAGCCATGTACGAAGCGTTTCACTACGACGCCAAGTTCCGTCCCAGCCGTTTGCAGCAGCAGAAGGTGGATGCCGGCCACCACGGCCGCAAGTCGGGCCGGGGCTTCTACGAGTACCCCGCCGCGGAGTAAAGCGGGCTAGGCGCACTATTCGGGGCCGTACACGCGTTGTGTCAGCCTACCTGGCCCACTCTGATTTCTTTCCGATGTCCGTTTCTCACCTGCTCCGTCGCGCAACAGTGGCCGCAGCCCTGCTTGCGGGCCTGCTACTGGCCTTCTCGGCCTGCAACTCCACCGGCAGCAACGTGCAGCCCCAGATTCCGCTGGCCGCCGTGAACGAGCTGCTCGTGCTCACTGACCAGCAGAACGCCAACCTGCGCTTCGATAACGGAGCCGTCTACCACAAGGGCGGGGTGCGGGGGCTGATTGTCGTGCGCCAGAACGCCAGTACTTACCTGGCCTTCGAGCGCAACTGTCCTTACCAGCCCCAGGATACCTGCGCCCGGATCTTCATCAACCCCTTTGTGCAGCTCTATGACCCCTGCTGCCAGTCACAGTTCAGCTTCACGGGGCAGCCTCAGGGCGGTCCGGCCTCCCTCCCGCTCCGCCGCTACAACACCGCCCTCTCCGGCAATAACCTGACAATCACGAACTAAAAAATAAGTATCAGTTTTTTTGAAAGACAGAGTTGCAGCTTCCGGAACTTTGTTCTAATATTGCACCAGCAACGGCAAAAAACGCCGCCATAACCGCTTCCTTAGCTCAGCCGGTTAGAGCATCTGACTGTTAATCAGAGGGTCCCTGGTTCGAGCCCAGGAGGGAGCGCCACGAGTGAGGGCCGCTTATCCAATGGATAGGCGGCCCTCGTTCGTTTTTCGGTTTGTGGAATCAACCTTTTGCCGGCGCAGGCAGTAAACCCAGCCAAGCCCGAATAGTCGGGCGCTGGCCGTTTACTCTCCCCTGCCTGCCATGAATATTCTCCGTTTTCCTCTTATGGCGGCCCTGCTGGTGCTGCTGACTTTCTCGCTCAGCAGCTGCGACGCCATCGGTACCATCTTCAAAGCCGGGGCTTGGACGGGCATCATCGGTATTTTTCTGGTTGTGCTGCTGCTGTGGTTCATTGTGCGAAAGATGCGCGGTTAGATCGTCAGAGCTTCTTGGATTACGCAGAAGGGCCGCTCCTGATAGAGCGGCCCTTCTGCATAGTAGGCTTAAACAACCTGTGCTATTTGGTTTTGCGGTCGGGCATGGTGCCAATGATGTGGTCCCAGAGCGTGGTGCTGACGCCGAATGCCACCTCATCCTGGCGGTAGTGGTGCATGGCGTGGTGGTGCCACCAGAACTTGAGGAAGTTCTTCGGGGGGGCGTACACGTGAATAGCATAGTGCACGAACAGGTAGAGCGCATAGCCGAACACGAAGCCGGCCAGGATGCCGAAGCCCGCGTTGCCGAACGTGAAGTGGAAGATGAAGAACAGCAGCGAGGCTACAAACACCGTCAGGATGGGCGGCATGGCCAGGCGGGTCTTATCCTTGGGAAACTCGTGGTGCACGCCGTGCATGGTGTACTGGAACTTGGCCCGGGCCGGAGTGCTGGTATCGAGGTGGTAGACGTAACGGTGCATCAGGTACTCGGCCAGCGTGAAGAGCAACCAACCGCCCAGAAACAGGCCGAAAGCCGATAGCCCCGTCAGCAGGCCCCGGCTCAGGCTGTAGTACAGGCTGACGGCGGCTACCGAAAAGAAAATGGTGAGCGGGCCGGCAATGTGGGTGTGGGTGAGCCGCTCCAGCACCGGATTCTCAAACAGGCGGGCGGAACCCTTGTGCTTGGGCTTAATAGCATCGGGCGTTTTAACGGGCGTTACCCGCACTGCAATTTCCGGAGCTTCGGAAGTAGTATTCATACCAATACAGGGATGATGAAAGCGCAAAAATACACACCGCCGCGCAAATGGCTGACGGGCACCCCGGTTTCAGGCCGTGGTGTTGTAACGGGCCAGCAGCTGCCGGATGGCCTCCAGCGAACAGGTAGGGGCCGTACAGCGCAGCGGGGCGCGGTCGTAGAACTGCTGACGGGCGGCTAAGGTTTCCTGCAGACGGGTTTCCAGCGCGGCCTCATCGGGGAGGGCGGCCAGCAGGGGGCGGGTGGCGGCCGCGCGCAGCAGCCGTTGCAGCAGCACCGGCACCGGCACCGACAGGTAGAGCGTGAGGCCGGTTTCGAGCAGCACCTCCAGGTTGTGGTGGAAGCAGGGCGTGCCGCCCCCGGTAGCCAGCACCAGGGCCGGGTAGCGGGCCGTCACGTCGCGCAGCACATCAGCCTCGCGCTGGCGGAAGTACTCCTCGCCTTCCTGGGCAAACAGCTCCGAAACGCTGCGCTGCTCCCGCCGCACAATTTCCTCGTCCAGGTCCAGAAACGGTACCTCGTAGGCCGTGGCCAGGGCCCGGCCCAGGGTGGTTTTGCCCGCGCCCGGCATGCCGATCAGGTATAGCTTCATTTTCTAATGTGGAGAATGTGGAGAGGAATGTGTCTGAATACGGGGGAATGTGAGAGAATGTGTTAGAGTGTGTGGACAGTCATCGGAGCCAATCGAGGGCGGCGAGCAGGTGAGCACTGGCTAAGAAGCAGGTGGCCGTTTTCTCGTAGCGGGTGGCAAAGCCCCGCGCCTCCTTGAGCCGGCCAAAGA
>NZ_JAHHZN010000030.1 GCF_018760735.1 Hymenobacter piscis | reverse complement strand
ATGAGTCTGCGTCGAAAACGCAAAAAGGCCGCCCGCGACGACCAGTTCCTGTGGCAGGTGCTGAGCCAACTCGACCCACAGCCAGAAACCGTAGCGAGCTAACTGTGCGTTTGATGCAATGACCCTACCGGCAACAGGCGTTTTTCATCTTTGCCAGGCATTTACCTCCTGCCCCGGCCATGACGGAAAACACCCCCAAAATCTCCCGCCGCTCGTTTGTGCGTCATACGGCCCTGCTTTCCGGCGGCCTGACCCTGCTGCCGGGCCTGCTAACCAGCTGTCAGGACGAGGACGAGCCCGGCCTGAGCTACACCGGCGACTTTGGCTTCCGGGAGGGGGTGGCTAGCTTTGACCCTTCCCCCACCGGCGTTATTCTCTGGACCCGCTACACCAACGCCGACAACGAGAGCGGCGACGCTAGTCTGCGCTGGGAAGTGGCCACCTCCAGCACCTTCAGCCCGCTGGTTGCCAGTGGCAGCGTGGCCGCTCCTGCCGCGGCCGACTACACGGCCGCCGTGGATGTGCCGGGCCTTACGCCCAACACGAAGTACTACTACCGCTTCCGCAACGAGCGGACCCGGGCCGAATCCGTGGTGGGCGAAACCCGGACGCTGCCCACCGGCAGCCAGGCCGGCCGCGTAAAGCTGGCCGTGGTGTCGTGCGCCAACTTTCAGGCCGGCCTTTTCAACGTGTACGGGGCTGTAGCAGCCTCCGACGCCGACGCCGTGGTGCACCTGGGCGACTACATTTACGAGTACGGCGCGGGCGGCTACGGCACCACTGCGGCCACGGCCAGCCTGAACCGCGTCCACCAGCCTGCCACCGAAATCATCAGCCTCAGCGACTACCGCACCCGCTACCGGCAGTACCGCTCCGACAAGCAGCTCCAGCGCGCCCACCAGCTCAAGCCCTTCATCTGCGTGTGGGACGACCACGAGTACACCAACGACGCGTACGTGGGCGGGGCCCAGAACCACCAGCCCGCCACCGAGGGCTCCTTCGAGGAGCGCCGGCGCGTGGCCAACCAGGCCTGGTTTGAGTTTCTGCCGGCCCGCACCGCCGATAAAACCCGCATCTACCGCCGCTTCGAATTCGGCAACCTGGTCAACCTGCTCATGCTCGACACCCGGCTCGTGGGCCGCGACCAGCAGCTGAGCCTGAGCAGCTACGCCACGAACCCGACCGCCTTCCTGCAGGCGCTGACCAGCAGCAGCCGCTCCCTGCTCGGGCCCGACCAACGCAGCTGGCTGACCGGGGCGCTGGCCGGCAGCAGCGCCCGCTGGCAGGTGCTGGGCTCGCAGGTGCTGATGGGCAAGATGAACATCCCGGCCGAGCTGCTGCCGCTGGTGGCGCAGCTGGCCGCCGGCCCCACGCCCGCGCTCCTGGCCCAGTACGCGGCCCAGGCAACCGAGCTCAGCGTCATCAAAACCCGCGTGCTGGCCGGCGACCCCACCGTCACGGCCGCCGAGAACCCGCGTCGCCTCGGTGCTGCCCTACAACCTCGACGCCTGGGACGGCTACCCCACCGAGCGGGAGCGGGTGTACGCAGCCGCTGCGGGCAAGAAGCTGATTTCATTGGCCGGCGATACGCACAATGCCTGGCACAGCAACCTGACGACGGCCGACGGCCGGCGGGCCGGGGCCGAATTTGCCTGCAGCTCCGTTTCGTCACCCGGTTTCGAGGCCCTGCTGGCCGGCGACGCAGCGGCCATTGCGGGCTTCGAGCAGTCGAACGCGCTGCTCATTGACGATCTGCAGTACCTGGATGCCTCCCGGCGGGGTTACATCCTGGCCACCTTCACCGCCGACAGTGCCACCGCCGAATACCGCTACGTGGCTGGCCTGGAAACGGAAAACATCGTCACCACCACGGGCCACACGGTGGTGGAAGCGTAGGCGCCGCCCTCCCACCCGGCACAAGCCCAGCCGATAGTGCCACTGCTGACCCGCGCAGCCCGGAGCACAGTGTGCCGGGCCGGCGAAAAGACGCCGGTTTCTTGAATTGCACTTTCACGCCAGTCACCCGGGGCCAGGCAGGCCGCTGGGCAGGCGCAGCCTGTTCACTTCCGCCACGAGCCGGAACGGCTGGCAGCGCGCCGACCAGGCACAGGCCGGTGGCTACCGGGCGCATGCAGCGCAGTGCCAACGGGGCCCTTCCCCCCGGGGTTGAAGACCGCATGGCGCTGCCTATCCTGCGGCCGGCACCTGTCCGCAACGGGTTTTTCTTGTTCTGATAGCACTATCTCGCTGTGATTGAACTTTAGCAATGGCCGGCTGCTGGGCTAAATACCTACCTTTGCGGGTATACGCTCACATTCGCCCGGTTTTATGCACCAGCTAGTTGCCTTGGGAGCCCCGCCTGCCTTGCAGCGCTATGCGGTTTCTCTGGCTCAAACCCTGGCCGCAACGGTCAACCAGGTGCCCTTCAACCACCTCACGGCTTCGCCCGACACCATTGGGGAGGTGGTGCACCAGCATCACGCCACCCTGCTGCTTGCTGCCGCGCCGCCGCTCTCGTCGCTCTGCCAAAGTGTCTGGGGGCAGGCGCTGTGGCAGGTTCCCTGTCCCGTACTCTTCCTGCCGGCCTCCTACGCAGCGGGGCCGCCCCCGACGCGATGCTGCGTGCTCTCCGACGTGTAGCCGCTACGGCCCGACTGGGCCGCCGCCGCCGCCCACTCGCTCTTGCAGCACTGGCAGCTGCCGAGCACCCTGCTCACAATAGGCCCCCCCGGGTTTGAAATGCGCCACAGCCGGCGAGCCGGGCTCACCCAATGGACTTCACTGGTACCGCTCCCCTACGAATCGGAGGAGGCGTTGGCCACCAAACCGGATTCCACCATCCACGAAGTCCAGTACTGGCTGGCGCAACAACCCCCGCACATCGTAGTCTGCGTGGCCCGCCGGCTCAACCTGCCCCACGTGAGCTGGACCCGGCGGGACCTGCTGGTGTTCCTGGCCCGGGCAGCCGGTCCGGTTCTGGTGGTGCCGGAATAGGCCGCTGGCGTGTTTTTTACGGGCCGGCCGCCCAAAAAAACGCGCCGGAACCCAAGGGGTCCCGGCGCGCTGCCAGCTGCGTGGCCGGTGGGGGTTACTCCGCTGCCACCGGCTCCGTTGCCGGTGCGGCCGCCGCGACCGGCCGGCGCGTGGTGGCCGCACCGGCCCGTCCGGCGCGCTTGGGCGCAGATACCGCGGCGGGCTTGCTGCCCTTGGCTGCCGGGGCACTCTTGGCCTTGGCGGGCTTGGGCGCCGCAACTTTAGCGGCTTTAGGTGCTTTCGCGGCTTTGGGGGCTTTCGCGGCTTTGCTGTGCTGCTTGCGCTGCTGCTCGAGCAGCTGCTCGGCCAGCTGCTGCACTGTTTTCGTCAGCGACCGGGACGGCGCGGCTTCCGCTGCGGCCGGACTGCCTAAGTGAGGCGCCAGCGTCTGCAGCAGTTGGGCCGTCAGGGCCTGGCGCGCGGCTTTGGCGGCGGCTTTTTCGGCTTTTTTCGCGTCCCGTTGCTGTTGCTTCACGACCTGCCTGGCCAGCTTGCCGAGCGTGCTGGTCAGGCTCTTCGACGGCTGCTCGCCGGGGACGTGCGGCTTCAGGCTTTGCGTGAGGGCAGCGGCGACTTCTTGCGGTGGGTTTTGCTTTTCATAAGGCGGATCAGACGGGCAGGCAACTCAACCGGTAACCCGGGAAGAATACCCCGTCCCGTGCCGCAAGAATACGCAAAAGGGGCTATATACCCCTTGTTCTCAGGAAAAGCGGTTACATCTCCCCAGCGTAGCCGGCCCGTGGCCCGCCTTGCGGTGGGTATCAGGTGCCGAGCGGGGCTTCCAGCGCTGGCAGAATAGCCTGCAGCGTGGTCTTGCCCGTCACGTAGCGCACCAGCAGGATCAGGCGGGCCGCGTCGGGTGCCGGCGCGCCACTGAGCTGCAGCGCCAGACGGATGCTAAACAAGCGCCGCGCCGTGGCAGCCGCTTGCGGGTCGCGGGCAGAAGAAGGGAAAGGAAGAGGATACATGGCAGAAGAGGAATGGACACGCCAAGGTAAAGTGCGTTGAGATAAGACCCAGTAAGTCAGAGGTTATGCTTTGATTACATCCCGCCGCCGGCCCTACGGCCGCCCTGCTCTGCCACCGGGCCGCCCCCGGGCAGCCGGCCTGAGAAGGCCTGCCCCCCTCAGGAAAGCAGCAGCCCCGGCCCCCGCAGATTCAGCCCGTACCCCGGCCGGCCCGGATGCCGCCCCGGTCTTCCCCCGCTGCCTGAGTATCTCAGGGCCGGATTTGGATAGTTCAGGGCCAGATTTGACTAGTTAAAACAGGTTCTGCTGGATTCTGACTCCGAAGCACTGTGTCTTTGTAGCACGGCCCGCCGCTGGTGGCGGGCCACTCAGCCTGACGATACTCCTCATGCAATCCGTAACGACTTTCCTGCTGGCGCTGGTACTGGGTTTGGGCCTGGCGCTACGCACGGCCGGGCAGCAGCCCGACCCGGCGGCTCCTATTCTGGGCACCTGGCTCAACGAAGAGCAGAACGGCAAAATCACGTTTGCGCAGGCGCCGGACCGCACCTACACCGCCACCGTGAGCTGGGTGCGGCCGGGAACTGCGGGCAAGCTGAAGGTGGGCGACGTGATAGCCAAGGGCCTGAAAGGCAGCAGCAGCCGGTACGCCGGCGGCCAGCTCTACGCGGCCAGGCGCGGGCGGTGGGTGAACGGTTCGGCGTACCTGCCCGATTCCCGGACCCTGGAGCTGACGGGCTCGCTGGGGCCCATGAGCCAGACGCAAACCTGGACCCGCGTGGGCAACAACTAACCCGGTGCGCCCACTCCGACACCCTATCCGTTGCGGCATGGTCAGCACGATTCCCAGTAGGTTGAAACGGGCCTGGGCCGGCGGCCTCCTGCTGGCCCTGGTGGGGCCGCCGGCCCAGGCCCAGGCGCCGCCCGATACCGTCCGCCTCGCGTCCGTGGAAGCGGCCCTGGACCTGGCCCTGCGCCACAACCCCACCCAGGCCGTGTACCAGCAGCAGCTCCGCCAGGCCCGCTTCAACTACCAGGCCGCCAAAGGCGTTCTGCTCCCCCAGGCCTCGGTCGGCTTCACGGGCACCGACAACCTGAAGCTGCCCGTCACGCCGGTGCCGGGCGAGCTGGTGGGCCAGCCCGGCACCACGTTCAACGCGCAGTTTGGCCGGCAGTACGCCTACACCGCCGGCCTCACGCTCTCGCAAAAGCTGTTTGACTGGCCGGCCGTGCTGCAGACCCGGGTGGCCCGGGGCCAGCTGGAGCTCAGCCAGGCCCAGCAGGCCGCCTACGCCCAGACGCTCAAGGAGCAGGTGGCCCAGCTGTATTTCTCGGCCCTGATTGCCAAGGCGGCTCTGCAGATCAATCAGCTCGATGCCCGCCTGGCCGATACCGTCCAGATTCTCGCGCGGCAGCGCCTGCAGGCCGGCACCACCGATTTGCTGGCCGTCAACCAGGCCGCCATCAACGCCGGCACCGTGCGCCAGAACCAGGCCCTGAGCCAGCAGCTTTTCGACCAGAGCCTGGAAAACCTCAAAGTCCTGCTCGGCGAAAAGCCGGACCGGGAGCTGCGCCTGACCGAAGTCCTCGTCCCCGGGGCCGTGCCGGCCGGGGCCGACCCGGCCCTGGCCCCGGACAAATCCCTGGGGCCCTACGAAACCCAGCTCGCCCTGGCCACCACGCAAAGCCGCCAGCAGCGCGCGGCGGCCTACCCCACCATTGCGGCCACGGCCTACCTGGGCAACCAGCAGTTCCGGGACGACTTCGGCCTCTCGTTCGGGGCCGATGCCTGGCAGCCCTACCAGTACCTGGGGCTCAGCATCAGCAAGCCGGTGTTTACGGGCTTTGCCAACCGCAACCGCAGCCAGAGCGCCCAGACGCAGGCGACCATCGCCCGGCTCCAGCTCGAGCAGGCCCGCGACCAGAGCGCCAGCCACGACCGGGTGCTGCTGAAAAACCAGGCCGCTTACCGCGAGCTGGTGCGCAGCAGCGCCACCAGTTTCGGCCTCTACGCCGACAACCTGCGCCTGAGCCAGCAGAAGTACCGCGAGGGGGTGTTGCCCCTGGATGGCTACCTGCGCGCTTTCCAGGACTACCTGGCGGCCGAAAACCGCTACCTGAACAGCTTATCTTCCTTTCTTGCCAACTACGCCGGCCTGCTGGCCCGGCAGTAACCCACCTGGTAACCCGCCCGCTGCCCGCATGAAACCCATCTGGTCCCGATTGTCTTTGCTGCTGGCCCTGGCCGCGGCTGCCGGGTGCCGGCCCGCGCCGGAAATAGCCCCCGAGCGCCGCCCCATTGTGGATGCCGTTTTTGGCAGCGGCCACCTCGAAAATGCCCGCCAGTACACGCTCATGGCCAATGCCGACGGCTTTTTGCAGGCCGCCTACGCGGCCGAGGGCGATACGGTGCCGGCCGGCAAGGTCCTGTTTCGCCTCGCCAACGCCGCGCAGCGCAGCCAGGTAGCCAACGCGGCCGTGAACCTGGACTACGCCAAAAGCAGCGCCCGGCCAACCTCGCCCCAGCTGGCGCAGCTGGAGCTGCAGCTGGCCCAGGCCCGGCAGAAGCTGCTGGTCGACTCCACCAACTACGCCCGCTACGGGCGCCTGGTGCAAACCCAGGCCGTGGCCGCGGCCGATTTCGAAAACGCCCGCCTCGCCTACCAGACTGCGCAGGCCAACCTGCGCGTGATGGAGCAGAGCCGCGCCGACCTGCAGCGCAGCCTTGCCCTGGGCGTGGCCAACGCGGCCACCCAGTACGCCGTGCAGCGTGAAACCGACGGCTACTACACGCTGCGCAGCGAGCAGCCGGGCGTGCTGATGAACGTGCGCAAAAACCCCGGCGACTACGTCCGCCGGGGCGACGCGCTGGCCCTGCTGGGGGCGGGGCCGATGCTGCTCAAGCTCGCCATTGACGAAGAGGACATCAGCCGGGTGAAAGTGGGGCAGCCGGTGCTGGTTTCGCTTAACAGCCACAAAGCCCGCATCTACCGCGCCACCATCCGCCGGGTGTACCCCGCCTTCAACGCCACCGATCAGTCGTTCGGGGCCGAGGCCACCTTCGACGCGCCGCCCGCGGGCCTGCTCAACGGCACCCGCCTGCAGGCCAACATCATCGTGGAGGAAAAGCAGCAGGCCCTGGTGATTCCCTCCTACGCCCTGGTCGATGACGCCTACGTGCTGCTCGACGGGGGCCGCCGCCGGCAGGCCGTTGAGGTGGGCATCCGGACCCTGGAGTGGACCGAAATCACCCGCGGCTTGCGCCCCACCGACCGGCTCACCCTGCCCGAACCCAAGTAGCGATGCAGACCACCAATTTCAGCATCGCCCGGGTGCACCTGACCACCAACCTGCGGCAGACCGTGGTGGCGCTGCTGGGCGTGGTGTTCGGCATTTCGATGTACATCTTCATGAACAGCTTTATGGCCGGCGTCAACGATACGCAGACGGCGCTGGCGTTTACTTCCCTGGCGCACGTGCGCATCTACAACGACGGGCCGGCCGATGGCACGAATCTGGTCAGCCGGGCGTACCCCGCCGCCACCATCGCCCACATCCGCAACCCCCGGGTGCTGCCCTATGCCACGGGCATCGGGAAGGCGGCCGCCCTGCAGGCGCTGGTGCGGGCCCAGCCCGAGGTGGTGGCCGTCACCCCGCAGGTCAACCTCAACGTGTTTTTCCGCAACGGCAGCACCCAGCTCAACGGGACGCTTTCGGGCGTGGACATCGCCAACGAAAACAAGCTCTTCGGCATCAGCAAGTACATGACCGCGGGCACCTGGGCCCGCCTGCGCTACCGCCCCGACGGCATCATCCTGGGCACCGACCTGGCCCACGACCTGGGCGTGCAGGTGGGTGACAATATCAACATTCTCACCTCCGACGGCATCAGCCGCCGTTACACGCTCCTCGGCCTGTTTCAAACCAACGTCAAGCAGGTGGACAAGGGCAAAGCCTACCTCAACATCAACGCGGCCCGGCAGCTGCTGGCCCAGCACCCGCAGTACGTGACCGACCTGCAGGTAAACGTGCGGCACTACGAGCAAACGGCCCCGCTGGTGCAGCGCATTGCGCCGGTGATTCCCTATAAAGTGGAAAGCTGGCAGCTGGCCAACCAGCAGCTGGAAGCCGGCGCGCAGCTGCGCAACATCATTGCCCTGGCCGTGTCGCTGACCATTCTGCTGGTGGCGGGCTTCGGCATCTACAACATCATGAACATGACCATCAACGAGCGGATCCGGGAAATTGCCATTCTCAAGGCCATGGGCTTTTCGGGCGGCGACGTGACCCAGATTTTTGTCACCCAGGCCCTGGTCATCGGCCTGGTGGGGGGGCTGCTGGGCATGGGGGTCGGCTACGGCGTCGCCCGGATCGTGAACGTGATTCCCTTTAACATCGCGGGCCTGCAGACGCTGCCCATGACCTACTACCCCCGCAACTACCTGCTGGCGTTCGGGTTTGGGGTGCTGACCACGCTCATTGCCGGGTACCTGCCGGCCCGCAAGGCCGCCAAAATCGACCCCGTAGCCATTCTCAGGGGGTAACTTATGGAAAGCAACATCGCGCTGCGGGCCGAACGTATTGTCAAGTATTTCTACGAGCCCGAGAAATTTCAGGTGCTGAAAGGCCTGAGCTTCGAGGTAGAAAAAGGCGAGTTCCTGACCCTGACCGGCAAGTCGGGGTCGGGCAAGTCAACGCTGCTCTACGTGCTCTCGACGATGGACACCGACTACGAAGGCCGCCTGGAGCTGAACGGCGAAACCCTGACCGGGCGCACGCAGAATCAGCTGGCCGCCTTCCGCAACGAGCACATCGGCTTCGTGTTCCAGTTTCACTACCTGCTGCCCGACTTCACGGTGCTCGACAACGTGATGCTGCCGGCCCTGAAGATCAACAAAAAGAGCCGGGCGGAAATCGAGGCGAAAGCCTACCAGAACCTGCAGCTGCTGGGCCTCGAGGCCCAGGCCCGGAAGCTGGCCAGCCGCCTCTCGGGCGGGCAGCAGCAGCGCGTGGCCATTGCCCGCGCCCTGATCAACGACCCGGCCGTTATCATGGGCGACGAGCCAACCGGTAACTTGGACTCGAAAAACACGCAGAACGTGTTTGACATCTTCCGGGAGCTGGCCCACGAGCGCGGGCAGACCATCATCGCCGTCACCCACGACGAAGACTTTGCCCGCAACAGCGACCGGGTCATTGATATGAGCGACGGCCTGATTGTGTAGGACCTGACCGCCCGCGCCGGGCGGCCGGCGCCTGCCCACCACAGGGCCGGCCGCGGCTCCGCTGTTACCTTCCGTTTTTGCCCATGCTTCCCCGCTCCCTGTATCTGCGCACGATGCTGGCCATGGCCACGCTGCTCTCGCTGGTGGCAGGCGCCCCCCGGCTGCTGAACGCGCCCTACGCCAACCAGCTGGACCTGGCCCTGCAGCTGGGCTGCAACTTTTTGCTGCTGGCCGCCCTGGCCACCTGCAATTACTACCTGACCGCCCGGTGGCCGCTGCCGGGGCGGCTGGGCTGGTGGCTGCTGGTCAACTCGCTGCTGGGGGCCGGGCTGGCCTGGGGGCTGGGGCACCTGCATGCCGCCCTGGTGCCCGGCCTGCCCCAGCGGGTGCTGCTGCCGGCCTATTACGTGCGGGGCCAGCTGTACGTGCTGCTGGTGCTGCTGGTGCTCTACTCGCTTCACTTCTTCACCCGGGCCCAGCGCGCGCTGCTGGAAAACGAGCGGCTGCAGCGCGAGCAGCTGCTGGCCCGCTACGAAGTGCTTAAGCAGCAGGTGAGTCCGCATTTTCTCTTCAACTCGCTCACCACCCTGGGCTGGCTGATCCGCGACCAGCCGGCGGCGGCCGAACGGTTTGTGGAAGAAATGAGCCGGGTGTACCGCTACGTGCTCCAGCACGGGGAGCACAACCAGGTGCCGCTGGCCGACGAGCTGGCCTTCACGCAGTCCTACGTCTACCTGCTGCGCATGCGCTTCGGCGACAGCCTGCGCCTTTCCGTGGACCTGCCCGACGGGGTGCTGGCCCTGCCCGTGCCGCCCCTGGCCCTGCAGACGCTGGTCGAAAACGCGGTCAAACACAACGTGGTAGCCCGGCATCGCCCGCTCAGCATCCGTATTTTTCTGACGGCTTCTCACCTGCTGACGGTGGAAAACACCTGGCAGCCCCGCCTGACGCCCGTACCTGGCAGCGGCGTGGGCCTGCGCAACCTGGCCAGCCGGCTGCGCTTCCTGTCCGACGCCGAGCTGGTCATCCGCCAGGATGATGCCCACTTTACCGTTCAGCTGCCCCTGCCGCCCCTTTCCCCCGTCAAGCCATGCATGTTCTGATCCTGGAGGACGAAGCCTCCGCCGTATCGGCGCTCACGCGCCTGTTGCAGGAGTGCCGCCCCGAGGCCCGGGTGCTGGCCGTGTTCGACAGCGTGAGCACGGCCCAGGCGTGGTTTGAGGCCGGCACCCGGGCACCGGACCTGATTTTCATGGATATTCACCTGGCCGATGGCAGCAGCTTTGAGCTGTTCCGGCGGGTAACCATCAGCAGCCCGGTCATTTTCACGACGGCCTACGACCAGCACGCGCTGGAGGCGTTTCGCGTCAACGGCATCGATTACCTGCTCAAGCCGCTGCTCAAGGAAGACATGGTGCGCAGCCTGGCCAAATTTGAGAGTCTGCGCCACCATTACACCACCGGCCCCGCCCCGGCTCCCCCGGCGCCCGATTTTGGCCCCCTGCTGCGTACCATGCAGCAGCTGGCCGGCCCGGGGTACAAAACCAGCTGGCTGGTGCACCATAAAGCCAAGCTGGTGCCCGTATCGGTGGAAGACGTGGCCCATTTTTCCATCCGCCACGGCCTGGTTTTTCTGACCACCTTCGCGGGCCGGGAATACGAGGTAACGCAGACCCTGGATGAGCTGGAAGCGGCCGTCGACCCGCAGCGCTTTTTTCGGGGCAGCCGGCAGCTGCTCTTCGCCCGTCGCAGCGTAACCGAGATGGAACCCTACTACAACGGCCGCCTGCTGGTGCGGCTCGCCCCCGCCGTGCGGGAGGAAATCATCGTCAGCAAGGCCCGCGCCGCCGAATTAAAGCACTGGTTCGGCGCCATTTAGCCACCATCGCTCGGCCCTGGCCGAAGTATTTTTTCAATCCGACACTGGTGGCCAACCAGCTGCTGCAGGGGGCGTGCTGGCGCAAGAACAGCCATTCCCCTCAAGGCCGTGGCAAGTCCCCGGAAAGTAGAAACGTCTTGATTTCGTCCACTGTGGTCCGGGCCGAGCGGCCAACGCCAATCAGGGTAGCCGAGGCAAAGCCCGTCCAGCTCCCGTAGCCCACCAGCCACAGGCCCGGCAGCGCGGTGGCCTGCGTGCCGGCTGTGGCCACGCGTCCATCGGGCTGTAACACGCCCAGATCGGCCAGAAAATCCAGTGCCGGCCGGAAGCCCGTGCACCAGAGTACCGCGTCCACGGCTTCTTCCCGGCCATCGGCCCAGACCACACCCGTGCGGGTGAATTGTCCGAAGGGCCGTACGCTGCCCAGCACGCCCCGGCGGCGGGCCTCCTTTACCGAGTCCACCATCACCACGTCGCCGAGCGTGGGCGGAGGCGCGATTTCCAGGCCCGCGTGGTAGCGCTGGGTGGCCTGCGTAAACAAGACCCGGCCGTCCACATCATCCGGCAGGAAGCGCGGCTCCCGCTCCGTCACCCAGGTCGTGTGGGCCACCCGCGAGACTTCGGCCAGCAGCTGCGCGCCGGAATTGCCGCCGCCCACCACCAGCACCCGCTTACCCGCAAAGGGCGCAGCGTCGTGGTAGTGAGCCGAGTGCTGCTGCACCCCGCCAAAATCGGCCTGGCCCGGATAGGTCGGCATGAACGGGTTGCGCCAGCTGCCGGTGGCGCACACCACGGCCCGGGCTTGCCACGTCCCGGCCGTGGTGTGCACGGCGAAGCCTCTCCCCGACCGGCGCACGGCTTGTACGCGCACGGGCCGGTGCACTGGCAGGGCGTAGCGCTGCTCGTAGCGGGTAAGGTAGTCCACCACCGCGTCGCGGGTGGGAAAGCCGGGGTCGGCCGGGCGCGGCATCAGCCAGCCCGGCAGGGAACTGGCGTCGGCCGGCGAGAACAGGCGCAGCGAATTCCAGCCGTGGGGCCAGGCCCCGCCCGGTTGGGCCTGGTCGTCGAGCAGCGCACAGGCAAGGCCGGCGCGGCGCAGGTAGTAGCCCACGGCCAGCCCGCTCTGGCCGGCCCCGATGACCAGAACATCGGTGGTGAAGTCGGCCGGAAGGGGCAGCGGGGCAGTGTTCATGGGGCTCAGGTGGTTAGGAATTGTGCTTGCACGAAGTCGCGGGCGTAGGCTTTCACCTGGTCGCGCACCGTGCGGAACTGGTTCATTATATCTTCCTCGCTGCCCGTGGCTTTGGCCGGGTCGGAGAAATTGTGGTGCTGCTTTCTAGCCGTCGAGGGGAACACGGGGCATACTTCGTTGGCGTGGTCGCACACGGTCAGCACGTAGTCAAACGGCACGGCGGCGTACTCATCGACGTGGTTGCTGGAGTGGTGGGAAATGTCGACGCCGTCCT
Organism: Hymenobacter piscis; assembly: GCF_018760735.1. Taxonomy (GTDB): domain Bacteria; phylum Bacteroidota; class Bacteroidia; order Cytophagales; family Hymenobacteraceae; genus Hymenobacter; species Hymenobacter piscis. Next base: position 29,851 of record NZ_JAHHZN010000030.1, on the reverse strand, counting down.
CGGCCATCACGCGCACGGCCCGGGGGTTGAGGCCGTGGACTTCCACGCCGGCCGAGTACACGCTGGCCCGGTCGCCCAGTTCTTGCTGGAGGTAGCCGTGCAGCAGCTGGCTGCGGCAGGAGTTACCGGTGCAGAGCACCAGAATGTTTTTCTTATCAGACATGGCTCAGTAGTTACGATGACAGACTTATGCTTGTGTTACCCCTGCTTTGCCCCCGTACCAGCGCCGCCGGAACCAGAAGGCCAGGTTGACCAGCGCAATGAGCGCCGGCACCTCAATCAGCGGGCCGATGACGCCGGCAAAGGCCTGGCCCGAGTTGAGGCCAAATACACCGATGGCCACGGCAATGGCCAGCTCAAAGTTGTTGCCGGTGGCGGTGAAGGCGATGCTGGCATTCTCGGCGTAGTCCGCTCCCAGCCACTTGCCGGCCGCAAAGCTGAGTACGAACATCGCCCCGAAGTAGAGGGCCAGCGGCAGGGCAATGCGCAGCACGTCCAGCGGCACCTGCACGATGGTTTCGCCCTTGAGGCTGAACATGACCACAATGGTGAGCAGCAGGGCCACGAGCGTAAGAGGGCTGATGGCCGGCATGAAGACGTTGCTGTACCAGTCGTTGCCCTACAGCCGGCGCAGGATGGTGCGCGAGAGGAAGCCAGCGGCGAAGGGAATGCCCAGGTAGATGAGCACGCTCCGGGCAATATCCCCGATGCCGATGTTCACGGCGTAGCCTTGCAGCCCGAAGTAGGGCGGCAGCACCGTGATGAACAGCCAGGCCAACACCGAGTAATTCAGCTATGGAGCCCTATCAGCAGCCTAAAACCCGAGCGTGGAACTCGGCGGCGGACCCAGGTGGCGGCTTCCACGGCGGTGGATCTGCGTAGGCCAGCAGAGCCCCGTCCGCCTCTTTTTCGTTTCTTTCGCAGCTGCTTCCAGGCGTCACCGTATGCCCGAAGCGGCGCCCCGGGCCGAAACTCCCCGTCCGCAGCACTGGTTCCATCTGGTTGTTTACTTGTTTCTTTGCCGGTCACAACTGCCCGTTGCGGCCCGCGCCCTGGCCGCCATTTTTCTTTTTCCTGCTCCCCGCACTTTCCCCGCCTTTCCATGGAAATACTCATTATTCTGCTGCTGCTCATTCTGAACGGCGTGTTTTCCATGTCCGAAATTGCCCTGGTTTCCTCCCGCAAGTCCAAGCTGGAGGCCGAGGCCAAGCTGGGCAGCCGCAAGGCCCAGGCCGCCGTGGACCTGGCCAACGACCCCAACCGGTTCCTGTCCACAGTGCAGATCGGCATCACGCTCATCGGCATTCTGACCGGTATTTTCAGCGGCGCGACGCTGACCAGGCAGCTGCAGGGCGTTATTGCGCAGGTGCCCGGGCTGGAGAGGTTCAGCGAGAGTATCGCCGTGACGGGCATGGTGGTGCTCATTACTTACCTCTCGGTCGTTATCGGCGAGCTGCTGCCCAAGCGCATCGGCCTGACCAACCCGGAAGGCATCATCAAGCTGGTGGCCGGGCCCATGAGCATCCTCTCGCGCATTACCTCCCCGTTTATCTGGCTGCTGACCGTTTCCAGTGACTTCCTGATTAAAATTCTGGGCATCAAAACCCAGGACAGCCCGGTGACGGAGGAGGAAATCAAAGCCCTGGTGATGGAGGGCGCCACGGGCGGCACCATCCAGGCAATCGAGCACGACCTGGTCAGGAACGTCTTCAGCCTGGGCGACCGGGGCGTGGGGTCCATCATGACCAGCCGCCAGGACATCGTCTGGCTGGACCTGGAGCAGGACGCGGCCACGCTCAAGCAGCTGGTGCTCACGCGCAAGCAGTCGGCCTACCCCTTGTGCCAGGGCAGCCTGGACGAGGTGCGCGGCATGGTGTACCTGAAGGACCTGGTAGCCGATGACCTCGACCAGCAGCTGGCCCGCCTGGGCGAGCTGCAGCAGGAGCCGCTGTTCATCCCCACCAGCAGCAAGGCCTACCACGCCCTGGAGCTGTTCCGGCAGCGGCGGCGCCACCAGGCCATTGTGGTGGATGAGTACGGCGGCGTGGTGGGCCTGCTCACCCTGGACGATATTCTCGACGCGCTGGTGGGCGACATCTCGCCGGACCAGGACGCGGACCCCGCCGTTGTGGAGCGGGCCGACGGCACCTTCCTGCTGGATGCCCAGCTGCCGTTCGTGGAATTTGCCGAACGGTTCCACATTCCGGCGGCCCAGCGGCGGGGCCTGACCGGCTTTCACAGCGTCGGGGGCTTTGCCCTGCACATCCTCTCGGTGCTGCCGCGCGTCGGGGAGCATTTCACGTGGGAAGGCCACTACTTCGAAATTGTGGACATGGACCGCAGCCACATCGACAAAATCCTGTTCCGGCCGAAATCTGCCTGAGGCGGGTCGGCGGCCGGAAACGTCATCAGCCGACAAGCTGAAGCGGGGTTATGCAGGCATTACCGTGAAATGAAGCTTCTGTGATGTCTGCGGCCCGTCGCTTTTATCCTGTCGGCGACCCTCTACATTTGGTGCAAACGACGCGCCGTGGCACCTGACAACTTACCTGCGCTGTTTGAGCGGATTCGCAACGACGACTACCAGGCGTTTGAGCAGCTGTTCGCCGCGCACTGGCGCGGGCTGTACCAGTACGCCTACAAAGCCCTGCGCGACGCCGAGCAGGCCGAAGACCTGATCCAGGAGCTGTTCTGCGACCTGTGGGCCAACCGGGCGCAGCTGCGGATTCACTCCAATGCGGCGGCCTACCTGCCGGGGGCGCTGCGCAAAAAAATCCTGACCGGCTTCCGCGACGCCGAGATTCACCGGCGGCACCTGCAGCGCTTCGGGGCCGAACAGTCGCCCGTCTCTGAAACGCCCCTCAAGTGGCTGGTGGGCCACGATACGCTGGCCGCCATCCGGCGCCAGGCCCAGCAGCTGCCCCCCAGGGAAAAAGAGGTGTTTTTGCTGGGCATGCTGCAGGACCAGTCGGTGAAGGAAATGGCCACCCACTTCACCACCTCCGAGCAGACCGTCCGTAACCAGCTCAACAGCGCGGTGCACAAGATGCGGCCTTTCCTGACGAAGCTGCTGCGCCCCGGGGAATAAGAGCGGCCTGCGTTACCTCTCTGTTACGTTTGCAAAATGAGTAGTTGAACGGGCGGCGCTCTGCAACTATGCCGGCACAGTTCACTCTCACCTTTCCTGTTGCTGTGGCGCCCGCCGAGCCTGCGTTCCGGGCCGCAGCATGTTTGTATGATTCCGAAACTACTTCTTGCCGCCGCGCTGCTGGCTAACGCCCCCGCCGTAGCAGCCCAGCGCACTGCCCGGCCCAAACTGCTGGTGGGCCTCATGGTGGACCAGATGCGCCCCGACTACCTCACCCGCTTCTACGACCAGTTCGGGGAGCAGGGCTTCAAGCGGCTGCTGCGCAACGGCTTTCAGTGCCGCAACACGCACTACAACTACGTGCCCACCGTCACCGGCCCCGGCCACAGCTCGGTGTACACCGGCACCACGCCCCGCTACCACGGCATCGTGGGCAACTCCTGGTACGACCGGCGGCTGCGGCGCGACGTGTACTGCACCGACGACTCCACGGTGCAGCTGGTGGGCACGCCGAAGGGCATTGGCGTTTCGGCCCGCAACCAGGTGAGCACCACGCTCGGCGACGAGATGAAGATGGTATCGAACGGGCGCAGCCTGGTGGTGGCCCTCTCGCTCAAGGACCGGGCCTCGGCCCTGCCGGCCGGCCACATGGCCGACGGGGCCTTCTGGTTTGATATGAACACCGGCGACTTTATTTCCAGCACCTATTACGTGCCGGTGCTGCCCAAATGGGTGGCCGACTTCAACGCCCAGAAAAAGGCCGACTTCTACCGCCAGCAGACCTGGACGCCCTTGCGCGGACCGGAAGCCTACCTGAACAGCGTGGCCGATTCCAACGCCTTTGAGCGCATCTTCAAGGGCAAAACGGCGGCTACCTTTCCGTACAACCTCAGCCAGCTGGCCCCGCTGAACCCGCCGGCCTACGAGGCCGTCAACATCTCGCCCTTCGGCAACAACCTGCTCACCGACCTGGCCCTGGCCGCCCTGGCCGGCACCGAGCTGGGCCGCGACGACGTGCCCGACCTGCTGGCCCTGAGCTACTCCAGCCCCGACCCGGTGGGCCACACGTTCGGGCCGCTGTCGAAGGAAGAAAACGACCTGTACCTGCGCCTCGACCTGGAAATTGCCCGCCTGCTGCAGGCCCTCGACAAAACCGTGGGCAAGGACAACTACACCATCTTCCTGACCGCCGACCACGGGGCCAGCGAGGTGCCCAAATACCTGGCCCAGCACCAGGCCCCGGGCGGGGCCCAGCACCACGCCACGCTCAACCAGGGCGCGGCCGACTTCCTGGTGCAGCAGCTGGGGCCGGGCCAGTGGCTGGAAACCGAGCGCAACAACATGTACTACCTCAACCGCCCGCTCATTGCCAGCCGCAAGCTGGAGCTGGCCCGGGTGCAGAACCTGCTGGCCGATTACCTGCGCGAGCAGCCTGGCATTGCCCAGGTGAACACCACGGCCCAGCTGCTGACCAGCGGCACGGGCGCTTTCCTGGAAACCAAGCTGCAGAACGGGCTCTACTACCCGCGTTTCGGGGATGTGCGCTTCGAGCTGCAGCCGGGCTGGACCTGGGAGCTGGGCGTGGGGGCCACCCACGGCTCGGGCTACCTCTACGACAGCCACGTGCCGCTGCTCTGGTTCGGGGCCGGCATCTCGCCCGGCGTCAGCTACGCGTATCACGGCATCACGGATATAGCCCCCACGGCGGCCATGCTGGTGGACAGCAAGCTGCCCAGCGCCTGCACCGGGCAGCCGATTGTAGAGGTGCTCAGTCCGGCCGCGCCCCCGAAACGCCGCCAGTAGCCCCGGTCAGTCAATATTACGCTTTTGTTATATCAGGCTACCCGGATAGTTACTCCGCGCCGCTTGTGCAACCTGGTTATGAAGTTTCGCCCGCCCCGCCCGTTGCCCGCCCGTCTGCTGTACTCCCTGCGAAGCCGTGCCCGGCGGCGGCGGCAGCGGGAGCAGTGGCTGGATGCCCTGGTGGCAGCTACCCCCGACGATGCCGGGCTCCTGAGCGAGGAGCAGGCGACGCAACGGGAGCAGCGGCTGCGGCGCACCATCCGGGCCCGTACCCAGCCCCTGGGTCGGGTACGGCGGCTGTGGCCGGTGCTGCGGGTGGCGGCGGTGCTGGTGCCGCTGCTGGTGGCGGCGGCAGTGTGGTGGGGGCAGCGGCCCGCGCCGGCGCTGCACTACACCACCGGCATCGGGGAGCAGCGCGAGCTGGTACTGCCCGACCACAGCCGGGTGTGGCTGCGGCCTAACTCGTCACTGACGTGGCGGGCCGCGGGCCAGGGCCGGGAGGTACTGCTGCGGGGCGAGGCCTTCTTTGCCGTCACCAAGGATCCGGCCCGCCCGTTCGTGGTGCGCACGGCGGCGGTGGCGGTGCGGGTGCTGGGCACTTCCTTCCTGGTAAAAGCCTACCCGCAGCTGCCTGCTACCACCGTGCTGGTGCGCACCGGCCGGGTGCAGGTGGCCGGGCCGCAACGGGAGCTGGCCGTGCTGCACCCCCACGACAAGCTGGTGTTCAACCCGGCCCGCCGGCAGCTCACGCTCACCCACCACGAGTACACCGCCAACCTCACCACCAACCCGATGCTGACGTTTGAGCAGGCTTCCTTACCCGAAATCCTGCTGACTCTCGAAAACTACTACCCCGTACGCTTCGAGCTGCGCCCCGATGCCCCGGCTGTAGCCCTGAGCGGCTCCCTCGACCCGGCCCTTTCCGCCGACCAGATTACCGACGTGCTCAACACCCTGCTTAGCCGCCACCACCTGCGCATTTCCCGGCGCACCGCTACCACCTACCGGGTAGAATAAGGCGCGCCGCGCCTGCCCAACATCTTGCTTCCGCTCCTCTCACATCGGCCGGTTTCCGGCCGGCCGGGCCACGCCTTGCCCGTTTTTCACCCTTTTCTATGCTACACCTCAACTCCTTTTTAGCTGCCCGTGCGCCGCGGCTGACCGGCGCGCTGCTGCTGAGCCTGGGCAGCGCCTTCGGGGCGCAGGCCCAGAACAGTACCCGCGAAGTAGCCTATTTCGCCGTGCCGGCCGGCCCGCTCACCAGTGCGCTGCAGCAGCTGCAGCGGCAGGCCGGCGTGAGCATCGTGTACGAGGCCCGCGACCTGCAAACCAGTCAGGTAAGCGCCACCGAGCTGCGGGGCGCGCGGGTCGGGGATATTCTGCGGCAGCTGCTGCGCAACCAGCCGCTGCGCTTCGAGGAAAAGCAGGGCGTCATCATCCTGCAGCCCACCAGCCCGGCGGCCCCGGCCGCTCCCGGCAAGCGGGCTCCGCAGGGCCGGCAGGTGAAAGGCCGGGTAACCGAGGCCGGCGGGGCGGCCCTGCCCGGGGTAACGGTGCTGGTGAAAGGCACCACCGTGGGCGCCGTAACCAACGGGGCCGGCGAATACACGCTGGATTTGCCCGAAGGGGCCGAAACGCTGGTGTTTTCTTTTGTCGGCTACCTGGCCCGGGAGGTGGCGGTGGGCGAGCAGGCAACCATCGACGTCGCCCTGGTGCAGGATGCCAAGCTGCTCAGCGACGTGGTGGTGATTGGCTACGGCTCGGTGAAGAAGGGCGAAGTAACCAGCGCCATCACCTCGGTGGACCCACGCGAGTTCAACCGGGGCGTGGTGGCCACGCCCGACCAGATCCTGCAGGGCAAGGTGGCCGGCCTGAACATCACCCGCAGCGGCGACCCGAACGCCACGGCCTCGGTGGTGCTGCGCGGGGCCTCTTCCCTGCGCACGGGCCAGGCCCAGGAGCCGTTTTACGTGATTGACGGGGTGCCGGCGGCCTCTATCAACCTGGTGGCCCCCGACGAGATTGTGAGCATTGAGGTACTAAAGGATGCCTCGGCCACGGCCATTTACGGGGCCCGGGCCGCCAACGGCGTTATCCTCATCACCACCCGCCGCCAGAAGCCCAGCGCGGCCGTCTCGTACAGCGGCTACGTGGGTCTGGAGCAGGTATCGAATACGCTTGACATGCTCAGCGGCGACGAGCTGCGGGGCTACCTGGAGGCCAACAGCAAAAGCCTGAGCCCCGCCGACAACGACGCGGGCACCAACACCGACTGGCAAAAGGAAGTGATGCGCACCGGCCTGAGCCACAACCACACCGTCAGCTACGGCGGCGGCTCCGAAAAGTCGGCCTTCAACGCCAGCCTCAACTATTTCAAGCGCGAGGGCGTGATGAACACGTCCGACAGTGAGCGGCTCATCGGCAAGATCAACCTCGACCAGAAGACGCTTCAGGACAAGCTGCAGCTGCGCTTCACGCTCACCAACTCCCTGCTCACGCAGCACCTGATTTCGGAGCTGGTGTACAAGAACATGTTCACCCACCTGCCCACCACCAACATCCGGAACGCCGACGGCACCTACAAGGAAAACCTGACCCGCACCCAGTACTACAACCCGGTGGCGCTGCTGGCGCAGAACCACGAGGAGCGGAAAATCAACACCCTGCTGGGCAACGCCAGCGCCCAACTTACCCTGCTGCCCAACCTGACGAACACGCTCAGCCTGTCCATGCAGAACGAGGCGGTGAAGGGCGGGTCCTACCAGGGGCGGGAGTCGCCGGTGCCCAATGCCGCCAACGTGACCGGCCTGGCGGCCAAGGGCCTGGCCCGGCGCTACAGCGTGGAGAACTCGCGCAGGATTCTGGAAAACTACCTGACCTACAACCCACTCAGCACGGCCGCGCACAACCTGAAAGTGCTGGTGGGCTACTCCTGGCAGCAGGACAAGAACGGCGACGGTTTCCAGACCGATACCCGGGGCTTCGTCTCGGATCAGCTGGGCTACAACAACCTGGCCCTGGGCAACCCCGGCGGCGTGGCCCCCAACTACGACGCGGCCATTGCCGGCTACAGCCTGGGCATTTCCACCCTGCGCCTGATTTCGCTCTATGGCCGGGTGAACTACGGGCTCCGGGACCGGTACTTTCTGCAGGTATCGGTGCGGCGCGACGGGTCGTCGGCCTTTGGCCGGAACAACCGCTGGGGCACGTTTCCGGCCGCTTCGCTGGCCTGGAACCTGGCGGGCGAGGACTTTCTTTCGGGCCTCAGCCAGCTCACTGAGCTGAAGCTGCGTGTGGGCTACGGCATTACGGGTAACTCGCTGGGCTTCGACCCGCTCATTGCCACCCAGCGCTACAGCAGCGTGGGCACGTTTTACTACAACGTGGCCTTCATCAAGGCCATCGGCCCGACCCAGAACCCCAACCCCGACCTGAAGTGGGAAACCACGGCCATGCTGAACGTGGGCCTGGATTTCGGCCTGTGGCAGAACCGCCTCGGCGGCACGGTGGAATACTACGACAAGCGCACCTCGGACCTGATCTGGAACTACCCGGTTTCCACTACCCAGTACTTCGTGAACACGCTGTATGCCAACGTGGGCGAAATCAGCAACAAGGGCCTGGAGCTGACGCTCAGCGCCCAGCCGGTGCAAACCAGGAGCTTCCAGTGGAGCCTGACCGGCACGCTGGCCCACAACGTGAACAAGGTGGAAAAGCTGGCCAACGAGCAGTTCCGCCTCGACCAGGTGTACACGGCCTACCCCGGCGGCTCGGGCCAGAGCGGGATTTCCACCCAGGTGGTGAAGGCGGGCTACCCCGTGGGGCAGTTTTTCCTGCCCGAGTACGCCGGCCGCGACGAAAACGGCCTCTCGCTTTTCTACAAGGCCGACGGCACCACCACCGGCTCGCCCACCCTCAACGACTACCGCTACCAGGGCAACGCCCAGCCCCGGCTGCTCTATGGCCTGAGCAACACGGTGAGCTGGAAAAACCTGGACCTGAACTTCTTTCTGCGCGGGGTGCAGGGCAATAAGATCCTGAACGCCACGCTGGCCAACCTGAATATTCCGGCCCAGTCGACGGCCAACAACCTGCCGGCCTTCTCCCTGACGGAGCCCTACGCCGACAACCGCGCCAACTACTACTCCAACCGCTACCTCGAAAACGGCTCCTACCTGCGCCTGGATAACGTGACGCTGGGCTACAACCTGCCCCTGGAGAGCGAGTACGTGAAGCGCGCCCGCGTGTACCTGACCAGCCAGAACCTGCTGACGCTTACCAACTACCGCGGCATCGATCCGGAGATGAGCCTGGGCGGCCTTACCCCCGGCCTCGACAACAACAACTTCTACCCCAAAACCCGCTCCTACGTGCTGGGCGTGAACCTGGACTTTTAGGTTTTTGGTGACTGGTTTTTGGTGGTTGGCGTGTGAAAGTCAGCCACCAAGACCCGCTTCCACTACCACTAACGAAAAACCAACAACCATGTCTGCCATACTTCCTTTCCGCCTCCGGGCCCTGCCCGCCGCGCTGGCCCTGCTGCTCACCGCCGCCGGCTGCACCGATCTGGACGCGCCCATCGAATCGGAATACACGCCCAGCAACTTCCTGACCACGCCCGAGCAGTTCATTGCCGCCTCCGGGCCGGTGTACAGCCAGATGCGCGGGGAAATAGCCAAGGCCTACTGGAACCTGCAGGAGCTCAGCACCGACGAGGCCGTGATTGTGGCCCGCAACGGCAACTACTACGACGGAGCCCGCTACCAGCAGCTGAGTCTGCACACCTGGAACCCGCAGAACCAGTTTGTGCGCGTGGCCTGGGAGTGGGGCTTCAGCGGCATCAGCACCTGCAACCGCACCCTGGCCCTGTTCCAGAATACCCCCGACGGCGCCTTCAAAACCCAGTTTACGGCCGAGCTGCGCACCATGCGGGCCCTGTACTACTACCTGATGATGGACGCCTACGGCAACATTCCGCTGGTGCCCGAGTTCGGGAGCACCGCCCAGCCCACCAACGCCACCCGCCAGCAGGTGTTCGAGTACATTGAGCGGGAGCTGCAGGCGGCCCTGCCCAACCTGTCGGAAAACGTATCGGCCCAGACCTACGGCCGGCCTACCCAGAGCACGGCCCAGGCCCTGCTGGCCAAGCTCTACCTGAACGCGGAGGTCTACATCGGGCAGCCCCGCTACACCGAGGCCATTGCCGCCTGCAACGTGCTCATCAAGAGCCGCAAGCACAGCCTGGCCACGAATTACATGGACGTGTTTGCGGTGGAAAACGGCCCCCAGGTCAGTGAAATCATCTTTGCCGTGCCTTTCGATGCCAACCTGGCCCAGGGCAACATGATGTCCCGCTTTGCCTTGCACCAGCAGATGAAGGACAAGTTCGGCCTGCTCTTCACCCCCAGCAACGCCAGCCTGACCTGGCCCGAGTTCTTCGCCCTCTACCGGGAGCCCACCGACACCCGCAACCAGCAGTGGCTCTCGGGCAAGCAGTACCTGAGCGACGGCCGCACGCCGGTGCTGATTTCGACCACCAAAAAGGGCCTCGATTCGCGCTACACCGGCTCCGACGGCAGCGCGCCCATCAGCTACCACCTCACGTTGAGCGATACGCTCACCTTCCGCGACGCGGCCAAGTTCGACGTGGGCAACGACGAGCTGGGCAAGGCCCAGGGCACCCGCAATATCAAGTACTACCCCGACAAGTCCTCCACTTCCCGCGACCAGGGCAACGACCTGGTGCTGCTGCGCTACGCCGATGTGCTGCTGATGAAGGCCGAAGCCCTGCTGCGCGGCGGCCAGGACCCCGACGGTGCCACGGCCCTGAGCCTGGTGAACCAAGTGCGCACCCGGGCCCAGGTGCCCGCTTTCACGGCCCTGACTCTGGACATGCTGTTTGAGGAGCGCAGCCGCGAAATGGCCTGGGAAGGCTGGCGCCGCACCGACCTCATCCGCTTCGGCAAGTGGGAAGCCGTGTGGGGCCAGGGCCTGAAAACCAATGCCGAGCCGCACCGCCGCCTGTTCCCCATCCCCGCTACCGAGCTGACTCTCAACACCAACCTGCAGCAGAACCCCGGCTACTAAACGTCCTTCTTTCCTTTCCTTTCCATAACCACTACACCCGCATGAAAAACCTAACTCCCAGAGTGGCATTGCTGGCCACCGGCCTGGCCCTCTCGGCCCTGAGCAGCTGCAACCTGACCCCGGACCAGGCCGAAACGGTAGCCCCCCGCGCCACCCACACGGCCGATGCCACGGCCGCCTTCAAGGCCAGCCTGGCCCTGCGCTGGGCCCCGGTGCATTACCAGGATACCGACGTAACCGGCGGCCATGGCCTTAGCGGCAAGGGCGACTACCTGGCGGCCATCAACTACGACGGCGACTGGAGCGGCACCAACAACTGGAACAACCTGAGCCGCTTCGCCGCCACCGGCCACGGCTACTACTCGGTGGTGGAAACCAGCACCCACTGGTTTGTTACCTACGCCTTCTTCCACCCCCGCGACTGGACCGACAACTTCCTGCTTTATAACCTGGACGAGCACGAAAACGACCTGGAAGGCCTGCTGGCCGTGGTGAAAAAGGACGGCAGCACCTACGGCAACCTGCAGGCCATCGTAACGGTGGCCCACTCGGACTTCTATTCTTTCGTGCCGGCCGGCTCTGCCTTGCAGGCCAACCAGGAGGATATCGACGGGACGCTGAGCCTGGAAAGCTACAACGGCGAGCTGCACCCGGTTACGGCCCAGGAGGCCAAGGGCCACGGCCTGAAGGCGTATCCGTACTACAAGCTCAACGGCGACGGCCTGAAGTACTTCCCCACGGCCGCTACCGCCGAAGCCCCGACCTCGGCCGATGACCGGGACGTGAAGTACAAGCTCGTGGATATTTTTGCGGCGGGCGGCCTATGGGAGCAGCGCACCAACGCGGCGCTGTTTACCTCGGCGGCGGGCGGTTTCGTGAAAAGCTACGGCAACGGCGGCGCCAACGCCCCCTGGGCCTGGGACGACGGCAACGACGTGCCCGGCCGCGGCGAGCTGGCCACCGATCCGGCCAAGCTGGTCAACAGCTACTTCAAAAACCTGGGCGCTTTTAGCCTCACCTATCTCGACAATAAGTACAAGGGAATCTAAGAAACTATCTGACCGGGTGGGGCAACGACCTGCTGGGTTAAGCCGGAAGCGCCAATCTGCGATGCCCGACAGGCCTTCCCGCATGGTGCGGCCACTGGCGGCCGGCAAAAAAACCTGTGCTCTGCACGCAAGCTTATCGGGCGGTGCCGGCCGGGGGCACCAGCGCAAGGTTCCATCGGCGGGCGAGGCCAGCTTTTAGCGCTGCAGTACCGTGTCCTGGGGTACTGCGGTAATCACGCGCCGGAGCTGCTGCTGGTGGGCGTCGCCCCATTCGCCCAGGGCTACCAGCCGCGGTAGCAGCGACTCGCCCAGGGCGGTAAGGTGGTACTCCACGTGCCGGGTCTGCTGCGAGAAGTCTTCCTTGCGCAGCAGCTCGTGGTCGACCAGCTGCCGGAGCTGCAGCGTCAGCACGCGGCGCGTGACCTCGGGCAGCCGGCGGTGCAGCTGGCTGGGGCGGCGCAGGCCCTGGTCCACGAAATAGAGCAGGCTCATCTTCCATTTGCCGCCCAGCACCTCCCGCAGCAGGTCGAGGCCACAGTCCAGGTTGGGGGCAATTTTGCGTTCGTACATGGGAGCAGTGGGAAGGGAGGGGAAAAAAAAGACAGCGGGGTAGGGATTGTAAAATCCCGTATTGCCACGCCCGGCGGCGGGCCGCACCTTTGTTAAAAGTACACCACTTCCCGTTTGTTATGACTGCTACTTCCCTTTCCCCCGCGGCAAATCAACTACCCGACGAAGGCCTGACCGGCAAGCGCGTGCTTGTCACGGGCGGCACCAAGGGGGCGGGCAAGGCCATTGCCGAGCGCCTGCGCGCCGCCGGAGCCCAGGTGATTGCCACGGCCCGCACCGTCCCCGACGGCGGCGACCCCGCCCACTTCCTGGCCGCCGACCTGAGCACGCCGGCCGGCGTGGCAACCCTGCTGGCGGCCCTGGAAGCCCGCTGGGGCGGCGTCGATATTCTGATTAACAACGTGGGCGGTTCGGCTTCGCCCAGCGGGGGCTTTGCCCCCCTCACCGACGAAGACTGGGCGCAGGAGCTGGGCCTGAACCTGCTGCCCGCCGTGCGCCTCGACCGGGGGCTGCTGCCGGGCATGCTCCGGCAGGGGGCGGGCGTGATTATCCACATCGGCTCCATACTGCGCAAAATGCCGCTTTTTGATGCTTCGCTGGCGTACTCGGCCGCCAAGGCCGCCCTCGTCACCTACAGCAAGGGGCTGGCGCAGGAAGTGTCGCCTAAAGGCGTGCGGGTGCTTAGCGTGTCGCCCGGCTTCGTGCAGACTGAGGCGGCCGGCCACCTGGTAGAGCGCCTGGCCGCGCAGGCCGGTAGCGACTATGACACGGCTCTGCAGGGGCTGATGAGCTCCCTGGGCGGCATCCCGATGGGCCGGCCCGCTACCCCCGGGGAAGTGGCCGAGCTGGTGGCCTTCCTGGTGTCGGGCCGCGCGGCCTACCTCTCGGGCACCGAGTTTGTCATCGATGGCGGCACCCTGCCCACAGTGTAGCCGGCCTGCTTGGTTTTGTCGGACTGTGCGGGGCTGGTTTCGGTGCCGCGCGGCCCAAATTTCTTCCGGTGCGTTTGGCGCGAAGCTTAAACGACGTCCTGCCCTCCTTCACCTTCCGGCGATGCTTTCATTGCCCACTCCACTGGCGGCTTATATGCAGGCCGTAAATGCCCGCAACACGGCCGCCGCCCTGCGCTGTTTCACCCCTCAGGCCCACGTCCACGACGACGGCCACCACTACCACGGCCAGGCCGAAATCGGAGCCTGGCTGACGCGTACGCAGCAGGCCACGCCCTTCACGCAGGAAGCCACGCACGTGGAGGCCGCCGCGGCCGAAACGGTGGTTACGCTACGGGTAACGGGCCGTTTCCCCTGCAGCCCGCTGACGCTGCAGGCTGATTTTCGACTTGCTGACGACCTCATCCGCGACCTGCGCCTGCACGGGTAGCGCCGGAACCTGCACGGCGGCGGCGGGGCAGCAGGTGGCCTGACAGGCGCTCCTGCCACTTCAAAACGCAATTCCAACCCCAGCTTCGCGCGGCGGCGCGGCAGCCCGACGGCCCGGACCCGGCAGCAGGCACGGTCTGCTCTGCCCCTACCCCCTACTCTGGAGCACCGCAGGCCGGCATTTTATTCCTAGCTTTGACTACGCTGGCTTTGGAATGATTCGTCGTAACAGTTGACTTTTTGGGGTTGAACACACGTAGGACCGCCACCTGGGGCCGGAAAATGAGCCGGGTGGTTTTGTTGCTGTCCCTGGCGGCCTGTGCCGGGCCGGAACCGGCGCCCACTTACCGGATCGGGTTTTCGCAGTGCAGCATGGAGGGCCCCTGGCGGCAGGCCATGCTGGCCGGCATGCAGCGCGAGCTGAGCTTCCACCCCGAGGCAGAGCTGGTCATGCTCGATGCCCACGACAACAGTGAGCTGCAAAACGAGCAGATCCGGCGCCTGGTCAGGCAGGGCGTTGACCTGCTGATTGTCTCGCCCTACGAGGCGGCGCCCGTAACTCCGGCCGTAGAGGAAGCCTACGCCAGCGGCATCCCGGTGGTACTGCTCGACCGACGCATTACCAGCCAGCACTACACGGCCTTCGTGGGCGGCAACAATGTGGAAGTGGGCCAGGTGGCGGCCCGCTACGCCGCCCGCCTGCTCCGGCAGCGCGGCAGCATCATCGAGCTGCTGGGGGCCCCGGGCTCGTCGGCAACCCTGGACCGGCACCGGGGCTTCGTGGAAACGCTGCGCGACTACCCCGATCTGCGCGTGGTGGGCGAGGTGACGGGCGACTGGCGCGACAAGTTCATCAAACCTGCCCTGCGGGAGCTGCTGCTGGCCCACCCGGAGGTTTCGCTCATCTATTCCCACAACGATGGCATGGGCCGGGGCGCTTACGAAGTCTGCCAGGAACTGGGCCGCACCCGCCAGATCCGGATTATCGGCGTTGATGGGCTGCCCGGCGACGTGGAGGGCATCGACCTGGTGCGACGCGGCCGCCTGAGCGCCTCGCTGCTTTACTCGCCCGGCGGGGAGGATGCCATCCGCACGGCCCTGCGCATTCTGCACCAGCAGCCTTATAAGCGCGAAAACGAGCTGGGCACCATGGTCATCGACTCGACCAACGCCGTGACCATGCAGCAGCAGACGGATAAGGTCATCAGCCAGCAGCAGGAAATCGAGCAGCAGCAGAGCCTGCTGGAGCGCCTGCGGGCCACGTATTCAAGTCAGCAGGTGGCGCTCTACGTGTCTCTGGCTTCCTTGCTGGGGGCGGTAGTGCTGGGCGGGCTGGCCTGGCGCTCGGCCCGCCGCAACCGCGTGATTAACCGGCAGCTGGCCGTGCAGAACGCCAAGAACGACGAAATCAACCACCAGCTGCTGGCCCAGAACCAGGAAATCAGCCAGCAGCGCAACCAGCTCGAGGAGCTGGCCGAACGGGCCCGGGCCGATACCGAGGCCAAGCTGCGCTTCTTCACCAACTTCTCCCACGAGCTGCGCACCCCGCTCACCCTCATTCTCGGGCCCCTGGAGGAACTCATGAGTGGCAGCGACAACTTCACCAGCGCCCAGCGCCAGGACCTGCGCCTGGTGCGCCGCAACACCCAGCGCCTGCTCCAGCTGGTGAATCAGCTGCTCGACTTCCGCAAGATTGAGGTGGGCAAAATGGCCGTCCACGCCACTGAAGCCAACCTGGTGAGCTTCGTGCGCGAAATCGTGGAGGTATTTGCCAAGCCGGCCAGGGGGCGCGGGGTGCAGCTGCGGTTTCTGCCCGACGAGCCCGTGCTCATGGCCTGGTTCGATGGCAACATCCTCGACAAGGTCTTCTTCAACCTGCTCTCCAACGCCCTCAAGTTCACGCCCGACCACGGCCTGATTACCGTGACCCTGCGCCGCCACGATGACGACCAGCGCCTGCAGGTGAGCGTGACCGATACCGGCCGGGGCATCAGCGAGCAGGACCGGAGCCACATTTTCGAGTGGTTTTACCAGGGCGACCAGGGTGCCGTGGCCAAGGGCTCGGGCATGGGCCTGGCCCTGGCCCACGGGCTGGTGCGCCTGCACCAGGGCCAGCTCACGTTCAGCAGCCAGCCGGGCCGGGGCAGCACCTTCGTGGTCACGCTGCCCCGCGAGCTGCCCGAGGCGCTGCTTTCCTTCGAGCCGCCCACTCCGGTCACCTTCGCCCTCGATGAGCCCGAACCGCTGGTAGCCGAGGTGAGCGACGGACCGGAGGAAGCCGGCAGCGAAACGCTCATTCTCGTGATTGAGGACAACGTGGAGGTCAACGACTTTCTGGCCCGCAAGCTGCGCACCGGCTACCGGGTTCAGACGGCTGTCAACGGCACGGCCGGCCTGGAACTGGCCTCCCACCTGATTCCGGACCTGATTGTGTGCGACGTGATGATGCCCGGCCTCAGCGGGCTGGAGCTCGTGGCCAGGCTGCGCGCCGACTGGCGGACCTCCCACATTCCGGTGGTGCTGCTCACGGCCCGGGGGGCGCCCGAGCAGAAAGTGGAAGGCGTGCAGGCCGGGGCCGACCTGTACCTGACCAAGCCCTTCGACCCGACGTTTCTGCTGGAAAGCGTGCGGACCCTGCTGGCCAACCGCGACCGGCAGCGGGAGCATTACCGCCGGCAGCTGTCGGTGCAGGAAGCCACAACGACGACGACCACCGCTGCCAGCGCCGACCAGAAATTCCTGGCTGACCTGACGGCCATTGTGGAAGCCAACCTGACCAAAACCGACCTGAGCGTGGAGGAAATTGCCCGGAGTCTGGGCGTGTCCCGGATGCAGCTCTACCGCAAGGTGAAGGCCGTGCTGGGCACCGGCGTGTCGGACTTTATCCAGAGCCTGCGCCTGACCAAGGCCCGCGAGCTGCTGCTCGATGAGTCGCTCACCGTGGCTCAGGTAGCCTACGAGCTGGGCTTTTCCTCGCCGTCTTACTTCGCCACCAGCTTCCGCAACCGCTACCAGCTCACGCCCTCCGAGTTCCGGACGATGCACACCTCCCCTACCCTCTGATAAGAGCGAAAAAAGGGTGGCCCGCTAGCAAGACACGCGTCAAGGCACACGTCAAGGCACGCGTCCGGCGGGTTAACCCGGGCCCTTCACGCCCGCTTTACCGGAGTCCGTCGCAACTGCGCGCGGGAGGCCCGGCTACGCACAAAGCAGGCAGTGCACTCTGCTGCGCCGTAAAGACCGGTGCGCTCCCGTGCCATCGTTCAAAAACCAACCGATGAGACCGGTTCTTCGGTTCGGGTTAGCTGTTGCTGCACCGTCAGGGCGGCGCTGAGCGCCTGCGCGTCGGCGACTACCTGCGCCGGGTAGTGCAGGCGCGCCAGCAACCGGATGGCGTTGCGCGTGGTGAGCGGACCGGCTTTGAGGCGGTAATCGAAGTACCAGTCGTCTTCCGTGACCGTCTCGCAGAAGTGATATTCAACAAAGGTTGGCTGCAACAGGGCGCCCAGTTCCCCGTCGTGGGTGGCCGCCAGTACCCAGCTGCGGGGCTGCAGGTAAGCCAGCACGGCTTTATTGGCCGCAATGCGCTCCTGGGTATTCGTGCCTTTGAAAAGCTCATCGAGCAGCAGCAGGTAGCTGCCGGGAGCCGCGTCGCAGGCCGCCAGCAGCTGCCGCATGGTTTCCGCCTCGACCAGGTAGTAGCTCTTGCCCGTGGGCAGGCTATCGGCCAGGGTGAGGCTGGTGAGCACCCGGCAGAAGGGGGCGCGGTAAGCGCCGGCCGGGCACGTAGCCACGGTTTGGGCCAGCAGCACATTCACGCCCAGCATGCGCATAAAAGTGGTTTTGCCCGCCATGTTGGAGCCGGTCAGCAGCACGCCCTGCCCGGACAAAGTCAGGTCGTTGGGCACGCACCCCGGCACCAGCGGATGATAGCCGCCCTGCAGGCAGATGCCCTCGGCGGCCGGCCCGAACTGCGGCCCGCAGGTGGCGTAACGCTGGCGGAAGCTGGCCACCGCCAGGGCGCAATCGACGTAGCCGACCGCCTCAAAGACGGCCCGAATGGCGGGCGCTTGCTGCTGCACGGCCACCCGGCAGCGGGCATATACCAGCTGGTCGAGCAGCAGCAGCATCTTGAGCAGCTCGACTACCCCCAGGTTATCCTGTACCTGGAAGAACGCCACCCGCCGCAGGACGGACCGTAGCCGGGCGAGGGGGCCTGCCAGCTGCCCCACGGACGGCAGGGGCAATGCCGCCCGGTGCAGGGCCCGCCCCGCGCGGTGTAAGCGGCCCAGCGGCATGAGCGGGCGCACGTGGCGCAGCACCCGGGAGCGGTGCCGGAAGTGAAATACGCTGTTCACAAGCGCCAGCGTGCCGGTGGCCAACCACAGCCCGGGCAGCCAGAACCCGCCGAGCAGCGTGGCCAGGAACCCCAGCGCGAGCAGCGGCGCGAAGCGGGCACCGGGCAGCGGGGGCAGGGGCTGCCCGCTGAATAAATCGGTCAGGTAATACGCCTCATCGGCCGCCAGCTGGTGAAGGGCGAGCAGGACCTGCCCGCGGGCCCCGGGTTCCCGGGCCAGCAGGGTTGCGGCCGCATCAAACTCCTGCAGGGCAGCGGCGTCGGCGAGCGGGCTGCGCAGGCGGTGGTAGAGGCACTGCTGCCCCACGGGGCTGACCGTGGCATCGAGCAGCTCAAACAGCATGTCGCCGTTCAGGTCCTCCCAGGTCTGGTCAGGCAGGCGGTGGTAGGCAGGCTCATGCTGCACCTGGTCGTAGTAGCGGGCCAGCAGCGGAACGTAGGGAGAGCGGGCGGCGGGCTGGTGCCAGGCGGCCTCCAGGCGGCGCAACAGGCGGGTGCGGAAAGAAGTCCACATGCGGAATAAAGGGGCGCTACTGGCGCGAAAGCAGTGAGGTAGCCTACCGGAACGGTATACGCAGCGCGAAAGGTAGTGACGCACTACCAGACCGCTGCTGGCAACCCCTTCCGGCCCACCGGCGGATGGTAGTGTCTGCTCGCGGGCACTATCTGGCGGCGTCACCTGCCGGGCCGGAACCGATGGCTATGGCGCCCTCCCCTGCCGTCTGGCAAAAGTCATCGGCCGCCAACCGGACGAGGCAAGCGGCCGGATACAAAAACGGGGCCTGGCAGCGTTACCTGCCCCAAACGAGAGTGAGTCATTGTTACGATTCTGATTTATCAGCCATGACGGGATATAGCATTCGATGTATAGCCGGGTTGAGCGCTGCGGCCTTGCTGGGGGCCAGTACTGCTGCGGCCCAGGTTGTTTACCTGAACCGGCCGGAGCGGGCCGGGCTCCCGCCCCGCGGGTTGGCCGTGGGGCTGGCGGCAACAGGCAACGTCAACTTTTCGGTGCAGGCTTGCCCGGCGCCCGGCGCCCGGTTCCAGAAAAACAGCTACGCCTTTCCGACGGGCGAGCTGCTGGCCTCCTACACCGGGTCGCGGGGTTGGCGCCTGGAAAGCGGCCTGGGGCTGGGCAGTGTTGCGGCCGTTACCCTCGATGCCCGGGAGCCATTTGGCCGGAGCGCTACGGTTTCGTTTGGTACCGCTCAGGTACCCCTGCGGCTGTACCGGTATCTGACCTTCAATCCCCGCAGCAGGTTGAGCCTCAGTCCGCACGCGGGTTTGCAGGCAGTTTTCCTCTCGATGGGCGAAAAAGTATCTGCCCGCCACCCCATTTACGCCGGCAGGCCGGACTATGGCTCCCAGAGCAGTTATTTCCGGACGGTGCGGGAGCGGACGCTTACCTATCAGGTTGGTGCCGGCCTCCACTACGTAGCTGCCCGGCTGGAGCTGACCGCCTTCGTGCGCTATACCAACTCGTTTGGCAATCCGGTAGTGGCCGAAGGCCGGTGGGACTACGATGTGCGGGGCCAGCAGCAGCCGGCCCTGTACGCAGCCAGTCGGCTGGAAAACCTGGCCCTGGGCATAGCCGTGCGACGAACTATTGTTGCGCGCTGACCCGCCGGCCGGTTCGGGAGCCCGGCAGTTAGGCAGCGGCCCGATGCCGCAAGGCGCGGCCGGGCGCGGGAGTCAGGTTCAGCGCCCGGCCGCTTAACGAAGCCATCGGGCCTGATGCCGCGCGTAATTGCGGAGGCCGGGCTTGCCAGCCGGGCGGCTTTCCCTGGCCGGGAGCCAAGCCCTGGTTTGTCACCGTATAAGCCTCGCGGGGCTGTGCCGGCGGCAATCAGCACGGTTTTCCGTACCTTTGCCCACGCAATGCACACCCTCTGCCTTCCTCTTTTCAAGCTCACCCCACCCTGACGACCGGCTCGGAATGCCCCGGCCGCCGCTTCCCGCCGGAAGCGTGCGGCTTTTCTTTTGCCCAATTTCAGCGTGTATATGTCTTCCGTAATCCAGTACTTTCAGCAGTACAAAGTCAACGTTAAAAACGAAATTCTTGCCGGCCTGACCACCGCCCTGGCCCTGGTGCCCGAAGTGGTGGCCTTTGCTTTGCTGGCTCACATCAGCCCCCTGGTGGGTATCGGCTCGGCCTTCATCATCTGCCTGGTCACGAGCGTGCTGGGCGGCCGGCCGGGCATGATATCCGGGGCGGCGGGCTCAGTGGCCGTCGTCATTGTGGCCCTGGTGGCTCAGCACGGGGTCGAGTTCCTGTTTCCGGCCGTTATTCTCATGGGCCTGCTGCAGGTGGGCGTGGGCCTGCTGCGCTGGGGCAAATTCATCCGGCTGGTGCCGCAGCCGGTGGTGTACGGCTTCGTGAATGGTCTGGCCGCCATCATCTTCATGGCCCAGCTGGAGCAGTTCAAGGTGCGCGATGCGGCCGGGGCCGAGCACTGGCTCACGGGCCCGGCCCTGGGGCTCATGGCTGGCCTGGTGGCCCTGACGATGGCCATCGTGTACCTGCTGCCCAGGCTGACCAAAGCCGTACCCTCCTCGCTGGTGGCCATCATCGTGGTGTCGGCGCTGGTCATTGGGGGCAACCTGCCAACCAAGTCCGTGGGCGACATTGCCTCCATCGCGGGCGGACTGCCTACGCTGCACCTGCCCCAGGTGCCCTACACCTGGGCCACGCTGGCACTGGTGCTGCCCTACGCCATACTCATGGCCCTGGTCAGCCTCACCGAAAGCCTGCTTACGCTCACCGTAGTGGATGAGATGACCGATACCCGCGGCCGGGGCAACCAGGAGTGCGTGGCCCTGGGCCTGGCCAACGTGGCTTCGGGCCTGACCGGCGGCATGGGCGGCTGCGCCATGATCGGGCAGACGATGGTGAACCTGGAATCCCGGGGGCGCGGGCGGCTTTCGGGCGTGGTAGCAGCGCTGGCGCTGGCCCTGTTCGTGGTGGCCGGCTCGGGCCTGATTGAGCGCCTGCCCCTGGCCGCGCTGGTGGGCGTGATGTTCATGGTGGTCATCGGTACCTTCGAGTGGGCCAGCCTGCGCATCCTGCGCAAGATGCCGCTTACCGACGTGCTGGTGATGCTGCTGGTGACCGTCGTCACGGCCGTGACGCAGAACCTGGCCGTGGCCGTGCTGTTGGGCGTCATCGTGTCGGCCCTGGCGTTTGCCTGGGAGAATGCCAAGCGCATCCGGGCCCGCAAGCACCTGGACGCGGAGGGCGTGCGCCACTACGAAATCTACGGGCCGCTCTTCTTCGGCTCGGCCCAGGCCTTCACCGAGAAGTTTGACGTGGCCGGCGACCCGCCGCAGGTCGTCATCGACTTCCGGGAAAGCCGCGTGGCCGATATGTCGGCCATTGAAGCCCTGCACAAGCTGACCCAGCGCTACCACCGGGCCGGCAAGACGGTACACCTGCGCCACCTCAGCCCCGACTGCCGCCGGCTGCTGGGCAAAGCCGATTCTATTATCGAGGTAAACATCCTGGAAGATCCGCTCTACACCGTGGCGGGAGCCAATGTGATGTACTAATCACGAGGGCTGCGCCGGGCCCGGCCCGGCCGCCGGGTTCTAACCCGAGAGCTATTGGAAGAGCGCCGGCTGGCAGGCCGGCGCTTTTTTGTGCCCGGTGGGTAGCTTGAGAGTATGCGCATTTGCCCCGGTCTTGGCGCAGCGCGGAGCTGGGCGCCGCTGCATTTTAAGGATAGAGGATATGCACCTGAACGATGTGCGCCGCAGCGGCCGGACGGGCCCCCAGGCAAAGGCGCGCCGGTGCCCGTGAGCGTGGGGCGAGCCAAGACACTAATCACCTCATATTATACCACTGCCTCCTAAACTACTGTAGAAGTTCGTGTGCGTCCGCAAGCCCTACTTTTATCCCCGAAGGGGAGAAGCAACTGTTTTAAGGCGCAGTTGATGAAATAACATTAAAAAGAGCTGTTTTTAATGTTTTAAATAAGCGCTTGGGCTAAATTTGAGGTAATGCAGATCTGCTAACCTTATTTATACTCATCGTGAAGTAGAAAGCGAAAACGGGTAGTAGCTTGCCACCATGAGAGTCACGTTAACCGATACCGAGCGTCAGCACCTACGCCAGCTGCAAAAGCGGCGGCGCGACGACGATGGCTACGTGAAAGTGACGGTTATTTTGCTGTTGGATAAAGGGCGTTCGGCCGGCAGCATCGCCGAGGACCTGGGCCTGGACGATGGCACGGTGTACCGCTACGCGCAGGCCTGGCAGCGGCTGGGCCTGGACAAGTACCTGCTCCTGGACAAGTACCTGCTCCACGAGACCAGCACGTACTGGGGCCTGTTGCCCTCGACCGGGCTGGCGGCCTTGTGCCGACAAGTCGAGGAGTGCCTCTACACCGATGTGCGGGCCGTGGGCGCCTGGCTGCAACGCCACTGGGGCGTGCGCTACTCCCGTTCAGGCCTGACGCAACTGCTGCACCGGCTCGGTTTCAGCTACAAGCTCACCACGCCCGTGCCCTGCGAGGCCGACGCCGCGCAGCAGGCGACCTTTTTGGCCGAGCAGTTGCGCCCGCTGCTGGAAGAGGCCGCCGCCGGGCAGGCCGTAGTGTACTTCGCCGATGCCGCCCACCCCACCCACAACACGCGCTCCACGCGGGTCTGGACCCGCACCGGGCAGCCTCGGCCGCTGCCTACGGTCAGCGGGCGCGAGCGGGTGAACCTGAACGCGGCCGTCAACGCCCACCGCCCCACGCAGGTACACCTGCACGAGACGGCCTGCGTGAATGCGCAGAGCACGAAGGCCTTATACGAGATACTGTGATGGCAAGCAAGGGGTAGCCAGCATTTATTTATCTTCGAGTTCCTGAAGGAGGACGTGCGCGTTCATCCTGCGTAGCCTCGGCTCACTTCGGTGGCCGGGGCTATTTCTTGCCCGACTAGATGGGCCGTGGGGTAGTCGGGATTATACACTTGATCGTTTTTCCAGAGCGAGTAGCAGAGCACGAGCAGTTTGCGCATGACCGCAATGACGCCTGGCTTGCCGCTGGGGTGACGCGTACGCAAGCGAGCGTAAAAGACCATTTGGCGGGGATTATGCCGCAGACTACTGAGTGCCGGCAAGTACAACGCCGTGCGCAGGCGCGTGTTACCTCGCTTCGAGATGCGGGTGGCATGCGACGAAAGACCGCTTTGCCGTTGCACCACGTCCAGGCCAGCATAGGAAGCGAGTTGACGCTCATTCTCGACCAAGGCGAAGCCACTGGTTTCGGCTATCACGATGATGGCTGTCGTTAGGCCGATTCCCGGAATACTAGTCAGCTGCGCCAACTTGCGTGCTAGCTCCGGCTCGGCCGCCAGCAGCTCCGTCAGGTCCTGGTCCAGCGCTACCAGTTGGGCCAGTACGAGTTGCTGCTGGGCCGCCAAGCGCGCCAGCGTCCGGCTATCGGGCTGGTAACTGTGCTGGTAAGCATGCACACGGGCTTTGAGCTGCGCGCCTTGTTTGGTCAGCACCTGCCGCTCGCGGGCCAAGGCCCGCAGCTGCCGCAACGCCGGCGTGGGTGGCTGCCAGGCGGGCAAGGCCCGCTCCAGGCCCAGTCGGCACAGCAAACGCGCGTCCAGCTGGTCGGTCTTGCTTTTCAACTCCGTGCTGCGCGCAAAATGCTTCACCTTGTTGGGCAACAGCACGCTGAGTAGCTGCTGCTGATCGGCTAAAAAGTACGCCAGCTCCTCGTAGTAAACCCCAGTGGCTTCGACCACAAACCACAGCGGGACGGCGGCTGCTTGCTGCCGGGCTACCCAACTCAATAGGGAGGCAAAGCCGCTCGGGGTATTTTCAAAGGTGGTTTCCTTGCCAAAGAGTAGCTGCTGGTTGCCGTCCACCTGGCCCAGGCAGGCGACAAAGGAGCTTTTGGCGATGTCAATCCCGACGACATACTTGAGCGGGGGACTCACAGATTTAGTGGAGGGCATCGGGCACGCAGTAAGCGGGTGAAACCATCAGCTGGCCAGGGTTTTGCCACAACTATTCTCGTACAAATACGGGATACCTACACGCTGTCTGGCTCCCTCCATACTGTGCAGTCTTCAGGCAAAACGGAAGCAGGGCACGCTTTCTTTTGAGCAACGTCGAGGCCGCAACCGCGCGTTTAGTTAATCGTGGTGACCCTGCTTCCTGCTCCAGCTACCTTTCGCCGAAAGGCAGCACAATCATACGAGTTAAGCGGTGGCCGTGCCAGACGGCTTGGATGGTTCATCTATAAGCTAAAACCTAGCTCATGGATAGCTCATTACGGCTTGTAGGCCACCCAGCCCCGAAAGGTAAAGCCGGCGTAGAAGAGGCTGATGTCGACAAAGCCCGCTTCCCGGAGCAAGGTTTCGTCTTGCTCCGGCGAGAGGACTGCCAGCCGGGCCGCCATGACGGCGCTGCCAGCCTCCGCCTGGGCCCGGTCGGCCCCATTGGCCACGGTAAAGGCCGCGTAGCGTGCGAGCCACACCGCTTGCTCGGCCGCGGATTGTGGAAAGCTGTGGTGCGCCACCACGAAGGGAGCACCCGGCTGTAACCGGCGCATAATCTGCTGCAACGTGCGGCGGCGCTCGGCCAGCGGCAGGAAATGGAAGGTGAGCAGGCAAGTGGCAGCGTCAAAGGGCCCCTCTGGTGCCGTGTCGAGGTAGCCTTCATGAAGCCGCACCCGCTCCGCTAACGGGCCAAGCGTAGCCTTGGCCAGCCGGAGCATTTCCGCCGAGGGGTCGACGCCTACGAACTGCCAACCGGACTGGAACTCGGCAAACGCTTTTAATTCCAGGCCTCCGCCCGCGCCCACCACCAGCACCTGCCCAGCCGGCGGGGTGCGCTCGGCGAGCAGCAACGCGCTCATGCGGTGCAAGTCGACGAAGCCGGGCACGATGCGAGGGGGTTTTTCTGCGTAGCGGGCAACGGCTTGAGGGTCTGAAAAGGGGAGCATGGGCAGGGAAAGAAAACGACATAGTGAGAAAAACATGCAGGGGTGACCGCCGTGGCAACGCCCGCCGACACCCGATGGCTACGCCCCGGACCAGCGGGACGAGCCCAAGCAACCCGGCGGTGGGTAAACCTCAATGGCTAAAATCTCCAAGCCTAGTTGATATGGCGAAGTGCCGAGTTCCTCGACCAACTCGGCCCATATCACGTTCAGCTCATCGGTGTCGAAGAGCCGCCCGCACGGGGCCACGTAGGAGGCCACCACCTGGCCCTCGCGCAGTTCCGCCGCGGTGAGCTGATAGCGCACCATATAGCGCCGCGCCCCCGCTGCGGCCGGCCTGGCTGCCCAACCGCTTGCGACGAACGGCGGCTCTTGCTTAGCAAGCACTTGCCAGTCAAGGTCAAGTGCTCGTTGGACCAAGCAGCAAAGGCGGTCTTCTACATGGGCCAGCAGACACGCGAGGGGAAGGAATCTTAGCATATAAAACCAGAGTAGGTGGAAAGAGGGAGCCGTGTGGCAGGCGGGGGCAAGCCAATGCACCGGACAAGTCGCTGCGTGGGAAGCGTCTTCCCTAGCGGGCTACTCACTTACCTCCCGCTGCGGCTGCCAGAGCCAGTTCGTGGCCCTGGAAGCGGATGGCTTGGCGCTTACAGGGGCGCCAGCAGTTCGCTGTTGAGGGCCACGCCGGCCAGAGTACCGCCGGCGACGGCCGTACTCAATGCCCGCATGGGGGTGGTGACATCGCCCGCTGCGTAAATACCCGGCACGCTGGTTTTCTGCATGCCATCTACCTGGAGGTAGCCTGCTTTGGTGTAGGTGCAGCCCAGTTCCTGGGGCAACAGGCAGTGCTGCGCCAGGCCCGGCCGCAGGTACAGGGCCGCCAGGGGCACCTGCCGGCCATCGGTCAGCGCGAGGTGCGTGAGCTTGCCGGCGTGGTGGTGTAATTCCCGCACCGGCGTCTGCTCCACGCGCACGCCCGCGCGGTCGAGCTGCGCCCACTGCTCGGGTGAGAACGTGGCCGGGCCATCGGTGACAATGGTCAGCTGCGGGGTCCACTGCCGCAGCAGGCGGGCGTGGTGCAGCGCCATCTCGCCGTTGAGCAGCGTGCCGGTGGGCTGCCGGCGGTACTCGTAGCCGTGGCAGTAAGGGCAATGAATGACCGAGATGCCCCAACACGCGGCAAAACCGGGTTGCGTCGGCAGCACGTCGCGCACGCCGGTGGTGAAGAGCAGCTTGCTGGCGCGCACTACTCGGCCCGTATCCGTGGTCAGGGTAAAGTCGCCGTCGGTGCCGGTGGCCGCCACGGCCGATTCGGCCAGCAGGCGCACCGTGGGGTAAGCCAGCACCTGCGCCCGGGCCTGGGCGGCCAGGTCGGCGGGACTCGCCCCGTCCTGGCCCAGGAAATTGTGCGCGTGCGGGGTCGGGCGGTTGGCCGGTTGGCCGCTATCCAGCACCAGCACCTGCCGCAAGGCCCGGCCCAGGCACAAGGCGGCCGACAACCCGGCGTAGCTGCCGCCAATAATAAGTACGTCAACCGGCGCTTCGAAGGCAACTTGATGTTCCATGAGACAGGGGGCCATAAGAGGAATGTCTCTGTTATGAGACATGAGAAAACAAATAAACTCACAGCCCGATGCCCTTGCTGAACGAGAACCAGGCAAACTGCCGCAGGTGCGGCTCCGTTGCGCCCACCATCCGGGCGTCGATGGTCGTTTTTACCACCCCGCTCAGCAGCAGCAGCACCCATTCGGCCGGGAGGTGAGCACTGATGCGCCCGTCGTGCTGCAAGCGCGTGATGACGGCGCGGCAGCGGGCCTGCAAGGCGTCGTACTCGGCACAGTCCGCCGCCTGCCCGGGGGCATGCTGGTGGTCGGGTCGGGTGTGCAGCTTGGTGAAAAAAGCGTACTTGGCCCCGCAGTCGATGCCCGCGTAGAGCATGTGTTCAAGCTGGACCAACGGCTCGGGGGAACTGGCCAAGGCTTGAGTCAACGCCTCGCGGCAGCTGCGCTGCATCTCGCGGGCACAACAGGCCAGCAGTTCCTCCCGGCCGGTGAAATAGCGATGCAGCGTGCGGCGAGTTACGCCCGCCTGCTCGGCCACCCTTTCCAGGGGGGCGGAATAATCCTCGTTTAAGACGAGAATGGCGGCTTCCACTATCGTTTGCTCCGTGCTGCGTGTCATCGGGAGCAAATATACGCAAGATGTCTCATATTTGAGACATCTTCATGAATAGTGTCAGTATTTTTTGTCCTTGGTCGTTAGGGTCGCACTATTGTGGGTCTCGTGGGTCGAAAGGCCGCTTTGCTGCTGCGCAATCATACGAGTTAAACGGGCGGTTTAGGAGCCTACTCCCAGTTGAAGGCCAGCAGGGCCTTTACATCGAAGCGGAGCGAGTCCTTTATGGCGTCGTCGGAGAAGTCAAACTCGCCGTGCAGGTTGATGTGCTGCCAGCTCACGGGTGAACTCGCCGCGATGGCATCGGCCACCGCCTGGCGCTCGGCCGCCGGGGCCTGAAAGAGATACTGGTTCAGGTACAGGCAATTCCAGCACACAATCACGTTTTG
Source organism: Hymenobacter piscis (assembly GCF_018760735.1). Classification (GTDB taxonomy): domain Bacteria; phylum Bacteroidota; class Bacteroidia; order Cytophagales; family Hymenobacteraceae; genus Hymenobacter; species Hymenobacter piscis. The sequence continues at coordinate 2,010 of NZ_JAHHZN010000030.1, read as the reverse complement.
CACCAAATGTTTGCAGGCATTAGCGACCTGCTGCTCTTCCTTGCCAGCGTACGGAATCTGGCCGTTTTGGCCATAGAACACGGCCCGGGCGAAGGTATGCGTGCTTTCGAGCTTGTCCAGCTGGTCGTCGATGCGCTTGCGCAGGCTGTGGTCGTCCATATAACGGAGCAGAAACTCGGCGTCAACGAGATTGCCCAGCGCCTGCACATCTCCAAGGTCACCCTCTACAAGTACTTACGCCACCGCAAAGTGGTCATTCACGCCCACCGAAAGGCAGCCGCTGGCACAGCCTAGCAATTAACTCGTATGATTGTGCTGCCTTTCTGCAAAGGGTAGCTGGAGCAGGAAGCAGGGTCACCACGTTTAACTAAACGCGCGGCTGCGGCCTCGACGTTGCACAAAAGAAAGCGTGCCCTGCTTCCGTTTTGCCTGAAGACTGCACAGTATGGAGGGAGCCCACGCCGCGCGCCGGCATCCCGTATTTGCACGAGACAAGTTGTGGCAAAACCCTGGCCGGCTGATGGTTTCACCTGCTTACCACTTGCTCCATGCTCCTAGCAAAACAAGAGAGTACCCTGCTCAAGTACGTCGTCGGCATTGACATCGCGAAGAGTTCGTTTGTCGCCTGCCTGGGCCAGGTGGACGCGAACCAGCGCCTGCACTTCGGCAAGGAAACGACCTTCGAGAACACGCCAATCGGCTTTGCGGACCTGCTCGGCTGGGTGGCCCGGCAGCAATCGGCGGCCGCTCCACTCTGGTTTGTGGTCGAAGCCACCGGTGTCTACTATGAGGAGCTGGCGTACTTTCTAGCCGATCAGCAGCAGCTACTCAGCGTGCTGTTGCCCAACAAGGTGAAGCATTTTGCCCGCAGCACCGAACTCAAGAGTAAGACCGACCAACTGGACGCTCGTTTGCTGTGCCGGCTGGGCCTGGAGCGGGCGTTGCCTGCCTGGCAGCCGCCTACCCCAGCGCTGCGGCAGCTGCGGGCCCTGGCCCGCGAGCGGCAGGTGTTGACCAAGCAGGGTGCGCAGCTCAAGGCCCGCGTGCACGCCTACCAGCACAGCTACCAGCCTGACAGCCGTACGTTAGCACGTCTGGCCGCCCAACAGCAACTGGTGCAGGAGCAGGTAGCGGCCCTGGATCAAGATCTGGCCGAGCTTCTGGCGGCCGAGCCGGAGCTAGCGCGCAAGCTGCAGCAGCTGACGAGCATTCCCGGCATTGGGCGGACGACGGCCGTCATCGTAGTGGCCGAGACCAGCGGCTTCGCTCTGGTCGAGAACGAGCGTCAACTCGCCTCCTATGCCGGCCTGGACGTGGTGCAGCGGCAAAGCGGCCTCTCGGCGCATGCTACGCGCATTTCCAAGCGCGGCAACACACGCCTGCGCACGGCGCTTTATTTGCCCGCGCTTAGCAGCCTGCGCCATAACCCGCGGCAAATCGCTTTTTATGCCCGATTACGTACGCGCCACCTCAGCGGCAAGCCCGGCGTCATTGCCGTTATGCGCAAACTGCTCGTGCTTTGCTACGCGCTCTGGAAAACGGACCGAGTGTACGATCCTGATTACCCCACCGCCCATCTAGTGCTTCCCCCACATAATTTTTAAACAGGTTTCTTGTCGGGGTCGGGCTTGTTGACGGGGTTGACTTTCTCGTACCAGTGCTGCAATTTGTCTTCGGCCTTGGCCAGCGTAAAGCTCCAGTTGACCTTAACCGCCCGCCGGTTGCGCTCCGTGGCCCAGGCCTGCACCTGCCGGGCCAGCTCGTCGAGGGAGGCGATGCGCCGGTCCAGGCACTGGCGGGCCAGGGCCGAAAACTCCAGCTCGGCCATGTTGAGCCACGAGCCGTGCCGGGGCGTGAAGTGAAAGCGCACCTGCCGGCTCAGCGCCCGCGCCTGGGCCACGGGCAGGTGCTCGTAAAACGAGCCGTAGGCGTGCGTATTCAGGTTATCCTGCACCAGGTCCACCCGCGGCACATCAGCGTAGTGGCGCGTGAGCACCTGGTGCAGGAAGT
>NZ_JAHHZN010000029.1 GCF_018760735.1 Hymenobacter piscis | reverse complement strand
CGGCCGGTGCCGCCTGCCGTACCGGCCTGCCCAAGCGTGTGTGGCTGAATCAGTTGCCATTCACGTTCCGTAAGTTCGTGGCGTCGCATCCCGCAAATTTAAACATGACTGTCCACACACTCTAGTCAAAAGTATAGATTTCCACTTCCGTCCTCCAAGCCTGCCACCCCACTGCCGGAAGCTTGCCGCTTCTGCCGTATCTTTGCGGCCTTGCTTATGGACATGGAAACCAAGAAAGTCGCCTTTTACACGTTGGGCTGCAAGCTCAACTTCTCCGAGACGTCCGCCATCGGGCGGCAGTTTGAGGAGCACGGCTTCGTGAAAACCGCCTTCGAGGACGCGGCCGACATTTACGTCATCAACACCTGCTCCGTCACGGACCACGCCGACCGCAAGTGCCGGAAGGTGGTGAAGGAGGCTCTCAAGCACAACCCCGAGGCCTTCGTGGCCATTGTGGGCTGCTACGCCCAGCTCAAGCCCCGGGAAATTGCCGAAATCCCCGGCGTGCACGCCGTGCTGGGGGCCGCCGAGAAATTTCAGCTGGTGGAAACGCTGGCCGGCTTCCGCAAGCCCGCGCCCGGCCAGCCGGGCCAGGTGTTCGCCTCGCCCATTGCCGCCGCCACCGAGTTCCACGCCGCCCACAGCTACGGCGACCGGACCCGCACCTTCCTGAAGGTGCAGGACGGCTGCGACTACTCCTGCTCCTTCTGCACCATTCCGCTGGCCCGGGGCGCGAGCCGCTCGGGCTCGGTGCAGAGCGTGGTGGAGCGCGTAGAGAAACTGGCCGAATCCGGCGTGAAGGAAATCGTGCTCACCGGCGTCAACCTCGGCGACTTCGGCCTCCAGGGACCCGACCGGGAGCGGCGGGAGAACTTCCACGACCTCGTGCGCGCCCTCGACGAGGTGGCCGGCATTGAGCGGTTCCGCATCAGCAGCTGCGAGCCCAACCTGCTCTCGGATGAGATTATCCGGTTCGTGGCCCAGTCGAAGCGGTTTATGCCCCACTTCCACATTCCGCTGCAATCGGGCTCGAACAAGATTCTGGGCCTGATGCGCCGCCGCTACCGCCGCGAGCTGTACCAAGAGCGCGTGGCCCTCATCAAGGAGGTGATGCCCCACGCCTGCATCGGCGTGGACGTGATTGTGGGATTTCCCGGCGAAACCGAGGCCGATTTCCTCGAAACCTACCAGTTCCTGAACGAGCTCGACGTGAGTTACCTGCACGTGTTCCCCTACTCGGAGCGCGACAACACGCTGGCGCCCACCCTGCCCGGCCGCGTCCAGGACCGCCACCGCCACGAGCGCACCACCCAGCTGCGCGGCCTCTCGGAAAAGAAGAAGCGCTTCTTTTACGAGCAGCACGTGGGCCTGGAAACGCGGGTGCTGTTCGAGGACGACGTCACGAACGGCCAGATGGAAGGCTTCACGCCCAACTACATTCGCGTAACGGCCAAGTACGACCCGCTGCTGGTAGGCGAGCTGAAGCCCCTGCGCCTGACCGCCGTGAACCCCCAGAACCTGATGGAAGCCGAGGAAATGGGCATCGAGGTGTTCCAGCACTAGCAGGTAAGGAGTAAAGGAGAACGTCATTCCGAGCGAAGCCGAGGAATCTCGGGTGCTGACGTTGGATTACCATTGCAACGCCAGCACGCGAGATTCCTCGGCTCCGCTCGGAATGACGTTCGGATTTATCTACACCACTAATTCAAAAGCCCCTGACGTGTGCACGTCAGGGGCTTTGTGTTTGCTTAGGGCTTTGGACTGCGTGAAGGACGGATTACTTCGGCTCCGTCTCGCTATGACAGCGCGGGCAGTTACGCCAGCTGACGTTGCATCAGGTCCATCATCTGCTGCATCATGCGTTGCTGATCCTGGAGGTGCTGGTTGCGCAGCTCAGCCATAGCAAGCTGGTGGGCCATCTGCTGGGTGTAGAGAGCCGTCTGCCAGCTCAGGTCCGCGGCAGCGGCGGGTGCCGGGGCAACGGCGGCGGGCGCAGCGGCTACCGGAGCTGTTGGCTGCGGAGCAGCGGCCGGCGCGGCGGCGGGAGCTGGTTCCGGTGCCGCCGCAGCCACCGGCTCGGGAGCCGGGGCCACCGGCGCGGCGATGGGCTCGGGGGCTGCTACTGGTACAGCTACCCGCGTAGCCACGGGCGCGGCAGCGGCGGCAGCCTCCACGAGCTGGGCGGCGGATTGCAGCGCGGGCGGCGGAGTAGTGGCGTCCTCGGTGCCATCGGTCAGCATAGGGCCTTCGCCCTGGAGTAACCAGTCTTTCGACACATTTGGATACACCTCAAAAACTTTGCAAAGCAGGTCGAAACCCGGCTTGTTGCGCTCATCCACCAGGTGCTGAATGACGGTAGCCGTCTTCTCCAGCGAGGTGGCAAAGGCATTTTTCGACAGGCCCAAATGGCTAATCAATTGAGTAAACCGCTGTCCGACCGTAGTTTCCGCCGCCATATCCAAAAGGTGGTAATCGTTAATACACCGCAATGTAATACCAAATGAGTAAAGTATCCAGAAAACCGAACTACTCCGGTACGCCCGAGCCGTTACGGACTAAACGGCGGCGGAGCCGCGCAGCGGCTTCGGTTTGTAGCACGATTAACCCGAAGCCCGGCCGCGCCGCATAACGGGGCCCGCAACGCCTGCCAATCGGAATACAGATACGGGGCGCATTGACAGGGCTACGGTTGCAGCTGCTGCCAGGCGGGTTGCAGCCGGAGTTGCCCGAAGGGGAACAGATACGCAGCATCGGGAGCATAGGACCACAGGGTGGGCGGTAACCAAAGAGCGTAGAACAGCGCCACTCCTTTCGCCGAGACGGCAAAGTTGTCGGTTGCGGGTTCGGTTGCGTCCTGAAAACGAACCTGCCGGCTCTTGGTGTCCCAGTTAAACCGTTCGGTCAGGTTGTTCATCTCGTCCGGGGCCGCATGCTCGCTGAGCGCGGCAGCCAGCTTCGCCTGTATTCGCTGGTTAATGGCGGCTCACAGACGCGGCTGAAGCTGGCGGCGGTTGCTTTATTGGCTGACCGCATGAGTTGTTCGATAAAGCTCCCTTAAACTCAAAATGATACCCGAAACTCAGCAACCGATTGTCGTTACGAAGCTCACGGCATTCGACTCAAGTTGCGAAGTCCGCGTAGCGGCTGTCGGTTTGAAGCATGGTAAGCCTACCGAACGGCCGCGCCGCGTAGCGGTGCTCGGAACACCCGCCATTTCGGGCACCGCTACGCGGCGCTGAAACCCGTCACGTTTTTTTCTACAAACCGACGGCCGCTCTGCGGCCACTTCGCAGCACCCGGTAGCCCTCGCCCATCAGGCTCTGTCCGGGTTGCCGGTGGCCGTTCTCCTCGCGGCAGCACGCACCCCGGATCCGGCGCAAGGCCGGGCCGGGCTCCCATCCGGCGTGTCCAGCTTTGCCGGCTCCAACCAGCACCTGCTGCACGATAGCACGGTTGATACGCCGGGCCGCCACCGGGTTTGGCAGCGCCACCTGCGGCACCTCGAACCCGGCCGCTTCCGCCAGACGAAAGGTGACCACGCGGGCGGGCGGAATCAGCTCCACAGCCAACGCCGGCTGGCCTACTGTTGGCAGCATGACGGCCAACAGCACAATAGCCGGAAGCCACTTCACGCCCCCGCTCCTACTCGAAGCGCAGGCTCTCAATGGGGTCGAGGCCGGCGGCTTTGCTGGCCGGGTAGTAGCCCGAGGCCAGGCCCACCGTCACGCAGATAATCAGGCCGACGCTCATCCAGAGCCAGGGCACGATGAAGCCCCCGTCGCCCACGAACAGGGAAATGGCGTTGCCCATGCCCACGCCCAGCAGGATGCCCAGCGTGCCGCCCATCACGCAAATCACGATGGCCTCGATGAGAAACTGCTGGCGGATGTTGAGGGCCGTGGCGCCCATGGCCTTGCGAATGCCGATTTCGCGGGTGCGCTCCGTCACCGACACCATCATGATGTTCATCAGGGCGATGCTGGCCCCGAGCAGGGTAATGAAGCCCACCAGAAAGCCCCCGATGCGCAGGTTGTCCGACAGCGCATCGAGCTTGCCGGCCAGCGAGTCGGAGCGCTCCAGTTCGAAGCTGTCTTCCTGGCCCAGGGCGTCGTGGCGCACGGCGCGCATGATGCCGGTGGCCTCGCCGGTGAGGTAAGTAAGCTGGGTGGGGTCGAGGGTGGCCGTTTTCACGTCGTAGGTGAGGGCGCGCTGGCGCGGGAGCTGGTTGCCGGTTTCCAGGGGCACGAGCATCAGGCGGTCGGCCCCGCCGCCGCCCATGCTGCTGCCGCTTTTTTCCAGCTCGCCTACCACCTGAAACCGCCGCCCCAGCATATAAATGTACTGGTTGATCGGGCTCTGGCTGGGGAAGAGCTTGTCCTTGATTTCGGCGCCCACAATCACCACGTTGGTGCCGTTATCGAGCTCGGCGGGCGAAAAGGCCCGGCCGGCCTTGAGGTTGTAGCTCTGGATGAGCAGGTAGTTTTCGTCGCCGGCAATGACCTGCATGTTGGGGTTGGTTTTCTCCCCGTTGGCCTTCACTTCCACCGCGCCCGCAATAAAGGCCGAAACGCCCACCTTGGCCTGCTCGCCCACCTGCTCCTTGTACTGGCGGGCCTGCAGGTAGGTGATGGCCGGGTAGGTTTTACCCTGCACGCCGCCCCGCCGGAAGCGGTTGGTGTAGCCCTTGGCCTTGATTTCAAAGGAGTTGGCGCCCAGGCTGGCGAAGGTGGAGTTGAGCGAGGCCTTGATGGCATCGATGGCCGTGAGGATGCCCACCAGCGACATAATGCCGATGCTCACAATCAGGGCCGTCAGAATCGTGCGCAGCAGGTTGCTGTTGATGGAACGAAACGCCTCTTTGATGTTTTCCAGCAAGTGCATAGCGACGACAACGAAACGAGTGCGACCAAAACTTCTTTCAACTCCTGCGTCGACTTCCCCTCACCCCATTTCCATAACGACAGCCCGCGCAAGGTAGCGCGTTTTCGGCGAAACTCCCACCCGGATTCGTTACCTTTCGAATCGGGGATTGTCCGGGTTGACGGCCTTTTCCGCCCGCTTTTCCCCGCCTTTTTAGCTCCTGCCTATGAAAACTGTTCTGAGCCTGCTGCTGGTGCTGGCCGCCAGCCTGGGCCGGCCCCTGGCCGCCTGGGCCAACCATATTCTCATCCCCATGGACAACTCCCAGAAGGAGCACCTGAAAGCCTACGGGGCCGCCTACTGGCTGCTGGGCAAGCAGGTGGAAGTGGACTGGCTGCTCAACTACCGGGGCGGGGCCTTCGCCTGCCCCGTGGCCCCGGGCCTGGAAAACGAGCTGGCCGTCCGGGGCGTGAGCTACCAGGTGATTTCCGAGGCCCAGTACACCGGCGTGCTCTCGGAAATTGCCGACCCCAACGCCAACATGGACGTGATGAAGCTGGAGAAGGTGCCCAAAATTGCGGTGTATACGCCCAAGGGCAAGCAGCCCTGGGACGATGCCGTGACCATGGTGCTCACCTACGCTGAAATTCCCTTCACTCAGCTCTACGACGACGAAGTGCTGCGCGGCGACCTGCCTAAGTACGACTGGCTGCACCTGCACCACGAGGATTTTACGGGCGAGTACGGTAAGTTCTACGCCTCCTACCGCTCGCGCCCCTGGTACCAGCAGCAGCAGCGCGACGCGGAGGCCGCGGCCAAGCGCAACGGCTTTGCCAAAGTCAGCCAGATGAAGGGCGCGGTAGCCGTGAAAATGCAGGAATTCATTGCCGGCGGGGGCTTTCTGTTCGCCATGTGCTCGGCCACCGACTCCTACGACATTGCCCTGGCCGGCCTGGGCGTGGACATGGTAGAGAGCATGTACGACGGCGACCCGGCCGACCCCCAGGCCCAGAGCAAGCTCAACTTCAACCGCACCCTGGCCTTCCAGAACTTCCAGCTGCGCATGAACCCCTACGAGTACGAGTACTCCAACATCGACATGGATCCGCGCGAACGGGGCGTGTACGAGGACAACGACTACTTCCAGCTCTTCAACTTCTCGGCCAAGTACGACCCCGTGCCCACCATGCTCACCCAAAACCACGAGCGCACCCTCAAGGGCTTCATGGGCCAGACGACGGCCTTCCGCAAGAGCCTGGTGAAGCCCGACGTGGTGGTAATGGGCGAAAACAAGGCCTCCGGCGAAGTGCGCTACATGCACGGCACCCTCGGCAAAGGCACCTGGACCTTTTATGGCGGCCACGACCCCGAAGACTACCAGCACTTAGTAGAGGAAGAGCCCACCGACCTGGCCCTGCACCCCAATTCCCCCGGCTACCGCCTCATCCTCAACAACATCCTCTTCCCCGCCGCCAAAAAGAAGAAACAGAAAACGTGATTCTGTGAGAAGTGAGAAGTGAGAAGTGAGAAGTGAGAAAAGGAACGTCATCCTGAGCGAAGCGAAGGACCTTATCACCGTAGAACGATAATCGTTTTGACGACTCGTTATGACGCGACAGGATCCTTCGCGCCGCTCAGCATGACGTTCTTTTTCACCCCATCACTTCTCCAGACGCATAATCTGCCGCACTACTTCGGGCAGGTCTTCGGTTTTTTCGGGTTCCAGGGACAGGGTCAGGTCCAGCAGGACGGGTTGGCCTTTGACGGCGGCGCACACAATGTACTGATAGGCCATGCCATTGTCGGTAACGTAGGCCAGGCGGGTACCCTGGGCCGGGGGGCCATCGAGCAGGGAGCAGGTAAAAGGCTGGGTTTCGGCCCCTTTATGGGCCTTTTTAGCCAGGCGGATGTACTCCGGGGGGTAGGCCGTCATCAGCTTGTAATCCAGATACGCCCACGACAGCCGGTAGTTGGTGCAGGCCAGTTCCGTAGAAGAGGCAGGGGCACACCCGCTTTCCACGGGTAGCTCCACACCGCAGAAGTTGAGTGAAGGCGGGCCGGCCGGACCGGTGGCCGACGACAGCGGCAGGAGCAGCAGGAGCCAGAGAACTGAGAGCAGGGTTTTCATAGGTGCGATAGTTTATGCTAACGCCTAAGCTACAACTGCGCAGCGGGCTCCTCCAACTCCGCTTCCAACAATTCTGGCACGGCTACCGGCGGCGGTTAGTGCATCCGGTCGTCGCGCACGGGCAGGCTGGTCACGATGTCGCCTTCAATTTTGAGCAGTTCCTGGAGGCGCTCCTCTACCTGCCGGTGGTCGCAGTATTCCTTGGCCAAGTCGATGTAGCTCACGAAGTGGCCCGCCTCGGAGGCCATCAGCTCGTAGTAGAACTGGCTCAGCTCGGGGTCGGGAATGTTCTTCCACAAAAGCTTGAACCGTTCGCAGCTACGGGCCTCTATCAGAGCGCTTACCAGCAGCTGATCCATAAGCTGCCGCTCCCGGGGCCCGCCCTTGCGCACGTGGGACAGCAGCTGCACCACGTACTCGTCGCGGCGGGGACGGCCCAGTTCGTGGCCGCGCTTGCGCAACTCCTGGAGCACCCGGGCAAAGTGTTCCCACTCCTCGGCTACCAGGGCCGTGAGCTCCTCCACGAGGCGCGTTTTTTCGGGATACTTCACGATAAGCGAAATGCCGGTGCTGGCCGCCTTCTGCTCGCAGTAGGCGTGGTCGACCAGAATGTCTTCGATGTTTTTGCTGGCAATGTCCACCCACCGCGGGTCGGTATTGAGCTTCAGCTTGAGGATAGTTTTCATTGGGGGTCTGAGTTAATGGGGGACCGGGATACTGAGTTGATAGAGGGCTGAAAGACCCGGAACCGGATTAATCGGAAGCTGATACGAATAAAACATCAACCCAGTCCCTCAGTACCTCATCAATCCGGTCCCTAATTAAAGAACTGCCAGCGCAGGCCGAATTGCAGGCGGCGGGGCAGGGCGGCGTAGTAGGGCGTGGCGAAGTAGCCGTTCTGGGGCAGAAACTGGTTGACGTAGGCCATCTTGAAGAAGATGCTCACCGTCTTGATGTCGGCGCTCAGGAACACGTCCACGACGGGCGTGTTGCGGATGGTGAAGTGGTCCTGAACGAAGAACTGCTGGGTGCTGGGGCTGTAATCGTAGGCTTTCCAGCGCGACTGGAAGTAGCCCTGTACGCCCACCTGCCCGAACAGGGCATTGCGGAACACGGAGCCCTGGTAATACAGCCGCGACTCGCCCACCAGCTTCGGAATGCGCAGGGCCGGGTTATCGGCGCCGGCCCCGTAGGTATAGGTGGCCTGGTTATCGAAGAACAGGTGGCCCACATTCAGGCGGTAGCGGCCCATGAGCGTGACCAGCCGGAAGGTTTCGCCTTGCTGGAAAGGCCCGCTCCTTGCCATGTGCACCCGGTCGGTTTGGGAGTTGGGGTCGATGGAGTAGTAGATGTAGTTGGCGATGTTGGCGCCCGTGCCCACGGCTTCCAGGTAGTGCCGGCCCAGCTGCCGGGCCGCCCGCACCCGCAGCTGCTGCACCTGGGTGTTGCTGAACGACTTGTTCCAGGCGTAGTGGTTACCCTCAAACTGCTGCTCAGTGAGCGTGGGCGATACGCTGGTCAGCAGCAGTTCCGCGCTCAGGAAATCCAGCACGGCCCGGCCCCGCAGCCAGTATTCGGTTTGGGTGGGATCCTGGAGGTCGGGCTTGATTTCGCCGGCCGTTTCGATGGCATACTGCCGGTAGCGAAACGCGGCCGTGCCGCCCAGAAACAGCTGGGAGCCGCTTCGGTCGCCCAATGAATCCTGGAGGACGGCCGGCTCGCCGAAGGCCACGCGCGTAGCGAGTGAATAGTAGCGCTGCCGGGCGTAGAGGCGATATTCCACCGTCTTCGAGTTGCCCATCAGGCCCACCGTATTTTCCCACTGGCGGAACTCGGCCCGGTCGTCGGTGGCGGCCGTACTCAGGCGCAGCTCCGGGTAAAAGGGGTTCCGCTCGCCGGAAGGCAGCAGGAGCTCCGTATCGGTGTACTTGTTGAGCTGGCGGCTCCAGTCGAAGATGTGGAAGGCGGTGAGGCCCCGGCCCAGCAGGCGGTAGGAATGCAGCAGGCGCACCCGGTCCCGGCTGTCGCGGTTCCTGGCCTGAGTCAGGCTCACGGTTTCCCGCTGATAGTTGAAAAGCAGACTCAGGTCCGGGTATATCGTGCCGTCGGGCAGCGTATCGAGCTGGGCGGGCTGGGGCACAATGGGGCCCTGCTCGGCCACCGTGTGCCGGGCCGTGCTGAAGTTGGCCATGGCCCGGTACCGGTCGTTGAGCGACTGGTAGCGCACGAAGAACAGGAAGTTGCTGTGCTCGGCCAGGCCGGTTTTGGTGTTGGTGACGGCCACCGCCTTGTTGGAGCCGAACCGCTCGTAGTCGAAGCCCGCGTTGAAGCGCTTTTTGAGGCTGCGGGCGTAGGAGAACTCGAAAATCTGCTCGTAGGGGTTGCCCTGGTGAAAGCGGAAGAAGGTGTAGGGCGAGCGGGTATCGTAGTACTTCACGTCGGCCGCGTCGCGGGCGTACTTATCGAACACGTTGCGACCCAAACGGGCGCCCAGCTGCCGGTTCGGCTCCCAGAGCAGGGGCCGCGAGGCCGTCCCGAAGTTGCCCAGGTCCTGCTGAAACGTGGTATCGTAGGTCCAGTAGCGCGACTGGGGCAGGCGGGTGAGGGTGGTGTCAATCATACGCCCCACGGTATCCTCGCGCAGCAGGTCGCGCTCCTGGAGGATGAAGGTAGTGCGGGCCCCGTAGCGGTTCTGGGTCGAGTCGTCGAGGATCTGGGCCTGGGCGCGCCCGGGCAGCAGCACCGCCAGCAGCAGCACCGATACGGCCGTTGCCAGTCCGCGCACCGGGTGTCCGGCAGCGGCCAACCAGCCCCGCAGGGCCTCAAAAAGTGAAATCAACAACGAGTCAGACAACAGCGTGGGGCGGAAAATACGGGTTCAGCAGGGCGGCCAGCCGGGTGTCGCCAGCGGCCAGGAACCGAACGGTAATCGGAATGTAAAATACGGGCAAATCGGCCACACTTGCCGCCAGGGCCGGCTCCCGCAGGCGGGCCGCGTCCTTCTGGGTGGTCAGAACGACCTGACCGGGCCGTAATTGTGCGGCCAGGGCCCCGATTTCGGCGGGCGTGAAGGCGTGGTGGTCGGGGTAGCGGTGGTGGGCGGCCACCCGGTAGCCGGCGGCGGCCAGGTGCTCCAGCAGCGGACCGGGCTGGGCAATGCCGGTGAGCACCACCACTTCCGGTCCGGGCGCAGCCCCGGCGGCCGGGCCCGCCGCGGGCACCGGCGGGCCGTAGTCGTAGCAGGAAAACAGCACCGGCACTTCGGGGCGGGCGTAGCGCCGCACGTTTTCGGTGATGGTGGTGCGGGCGGCCGCGCTCAGGGCCGGGTCGCACTTGGTCACGATAACCACGTCGGCCCGCTGCGCCCCCGCCCTACTCTCGCGCAGGCGGCCGGCGGGCAGTACGAAATCCTGGTAAAAGGGCCGCTGCTGCTCCGTGAGCAGGATATTGAAGGCGGGCCGCACCCGGCGGTGCTGGTAGGCATCATCGAGCACCACGGCCGTAACGGCGGGCTCCTGCAGCAGCAGCCGCCCGATGCCGGCCACCCGGTCCTCGCTCACGACGACGGGCACCGCCCCCCCGAACTGCCGGAACTGCTGGAGGGGCTCGTCGCCGATGGTGGCGGCCGTGTCGGCGGCGGTGGCGCGGCGGTAGCCCCGGGTGCGGCGGCCGTAGCCCCGGCTCAACAGGGCCGGCTGCTGCCCCCGGGCCCGCAGCCAGGCCACCAGCCAGGCCACGTGGGGCGTTTTGCCGGTGCCGCCCACCCGCAGGTTACCCACGCTGAGTACGGGCACTGTTTCAAAAGCCGCGCTCGGCTTCCAGCCCCGGTCGTAGAGCCAGTTGCGCCCCGCCAGCACCCCGGCGTAGAGCCAGCTCAGGGGCAGCAGCAGGTACGTCAGGAGCCGGGCCATGGGGCGGGTGAGGTGGTTTTGAAGGGGTGGTAGTGGGCCTGCTAACAGCCGTTGCAGGGCGCAAAAGTAGGGGTTGCGGCGGGTTGGTGGGCCGAACCTGATAATTTTCGAGCTTACTTCGCCTGGACCGTGGCGCGGCTACTTGGCACGGGCACTCCCACCAGCTTCTTCCCAACGCGGGTTAAATTCAACGTCAGCACGCGAGATTCCTCGGCAGGCTCGGAATGACGTTCTTTTATCACCCATCAGGGAAGAACCCCTAGGTTTGTGCCGACCGGTCATTTTTAATTTTTCACTTTTCATTTTTAATTCCTCCCCCATGCCCCAGCTCCACGACCTGATGCGCGTGCTGGAAGCCGCCGCCCCGCTGGCCTACCAGGAAAGCTACGACAACGCCGGCCTGCAGTGCGGCGACCCGCAGCTGGAAATTAGGGGCGTGCTCATTGCCCTCGACTGCACCCCGGCCGTGGTGGCCGAGGCCGTCCGGCGCGGATGCAACGTGGTGGTGGCCCACCACCCGCTCATCTTCAAGCCTCTCAAACGGCTCACCGGGGCCAACGAGGTGGAGCAGACCCTGCTCCAGGCCATCCGCCACGACGTGGCCCTCTACGCCGCCCACACCAACCTCGACAACGTGGCCCACGGCGTCAACCGCAAGCTGGCCGACACGCTGGGCCTGCAGCACGTGCGCATCCTCGACCCCAAGCCCGGCCTGCTGGCCAAGCTCATTACCTACGTGCCCGCTTCCCACACCGACGCCGTGCTGGAAGCCCTCTACGCGGCCGGGGCGGGCCAGATCGGGCAGTATGCGGGGTGCAGCTTCCGCTCGGAGGGCACGTTCACGTTCACGCCCGGGGCGGGCACCAACCCCTTCCTGGGCACGCCCGGCCAGCCCCACACCGGCCCCGAGGACCGGGTGGAAGTACTGCTGCCCCTGCACCGCCAACACGCCGCCCTGGCCGCTTTGCGCCGGGCTCATCCTTATGAAGAAGTGGCCTACGAGGTAGTAAAGCTCGAAAACACCCATCAGGAAGTCGGTTCCGGCATGGTGGGCGAGTTGCCCGAACCGCTCAGCCCGGCCGAGTTCCGGCAGCGGCTGCGCGCGGCCCTGGGCGTACCCGTGGTCAAGTACACCGACTTCGAACGGCCGATCCGGAAAGTGGCTTTGTGCGGCGGGGCGGGCAGTTTTCTGATCGGCAAGGCCCGCGCCGCGGGGGCCGACGCCTACGTGACCGGGGATTTGAAGTACCACGAATATTTCGGGGCCGAAGGCCGGCTGATGCTCTGCGACGTAGGCCATTTTGAGAGCGAGCAATTCACGGGCGAAATCTTCCGGGATTTGCTTGCCGCCAACTTTGGAAGTACTTTTGCGCTCTTAATTGCTGAGACCCTCACCAACCCCGTCCGTTATGATTTCTAACCCGTCCACGGAAACTACCGTTGCCAGTAAGCTGGAAGCCCTTCTGAATCTGCAGCGTATCGACTCGCAACTGGATGAAATCCGGCGCGTGCGCGGCGATTTGCCCGAAGAGGTGCAGGATCTGGAGGACGAAATTGCCGGTTACGAGGTGCGTGTAAGCAAGTTCGACGAGGAAATTTCGTCCCTCAACGACCAGATCAAGCAGCGCAAGCAGGCGGCCAAGGACGCCGATGGCCTCATCAAGCGCTACGAGGAGCAGCAGCAGAACGTGCGCAACAACCGCGAGTACGAGGCCATTGCCAAGGAAATCGAACTTCAGAAGCTGGAAATCCAGATTTCGGAGAAGAAGATGAAGGAGGCCCAGTACCAGATCGAGCAGAAAAACAACGACATCAGCGGTACCAAGGCGCGCCTGGAAGAGCGCAAGAAGGATCTTGACAACAAGAACACCGAACTGCAGACCATCGTGGGCGAAAGCGAAGCCGACGAGCAGAAACTCCTGGAGGAGCGCGCCAAGGCCGTGCAGCCCATTGAGGAGCGCCTGCTGACGGCCTACACCCGCATCCGCGGCAACGTGCGCAACGGCCTGGCCGTGGTGGAAGTGAAGCGCGACGCCTGCGGCGGCTGCTTCAACACGGTGCCCCCCCAGCGCCAGGCCGACATCATCGCCCACAAGAAAATCATCGTGTGCGAGCACTGCGGCCGCGTTCTGGCCGATGTGGAGGCGCGTAACGTCTAACGATTTCGCTGTTTTACGTTTAAGAAGAACGGCCTCTTTGCGGGGCCGTTCTTTTTTTTGTGCTATGAGAATTTCCGCCGAGGTGCGCAGAGGGTTTCGCCGAGGCCCGCAGAAGCTGTTCTGGCTGGGGCTGCTCGTCTTCGCCCACCCCGGCAACATCCTTGGCGCTCCGTTGCGACAACCGTTGGCGGCCCTCACTCCCCCCCAGGTGAGGGCCTACGCCGAGGTGCTCAACATGCGCCCCGCCGCCGCCCGCACCCTGCTCGGCCCGGGCTCCGACGCCGGCACGCTGCTGGTCCAGGACTGCCTGGGCATCACGGAGCTGCTGGTGAGCCAGGACGCCACCCGCTACGCCGCCACCGTGGATGCCCAGGACGCCCGCCTGGAGGCCCTGGAAGACCAGACCGGGCCGCTGGCCGAGTACGCCGCCGCCGAAATCCGTCTGCACCAGGCCGCCGCCCAGGTCGTGTTCGGTCACGAAGTGCAGGGCGCCTGGAGTCTGCGCCGCAGCTACGGGGCTATGCAGCAGGTGGTGGCGCGCTACCCTGATTTTCTGCCGGCCCGCAAAACGCTGGGCATGCTGCAGTTTTTCATCGGCTCCCTGCCCGAGTCGTACCGCTGGTTTCTGAAGTTGCTGGGGTTGCCCGGCTCGGTGGACGTGGGCCTGCGCAACCTGCGCCGGGCCGCCACCCAGCCCAACGACTTCCAGCTCGAAGCCCGCCTGATTCTGGCCCTGCTGGAAGAAACCTACTACAAGAAGCCCGCGGCAGCCCTGGGCCTGGTGGAAAGCCTGGGCCGCCAGCAGCCCGATAACCTGTTGCTGCGCTACCTGCTCATCAGCCAGCTCAAGAAGCAGCACCGCACCGACGAGGCCCTGGCCGCCTTCCGCGCCCGCCCCGCCGGTCCGGGCTACCTGCCGCTGCCCTACCTCCACCACATGGCCGCCGACCTGCTGCTCTACCAGGGCCAGTACGCCGCCTCCCGCCACGAAAACACCCTTTTCCTGCAGGAATACGCCGGCCAGCACTACCGCAAGGACGCCTGGTTTAAGCTCTACCTGGCCGCCTGGCTGGGCGGCGATGCGGCCGCCGCCGCCCAGTACCGCCGCCGCATCGGAACCGGGGGCCGCACCGTGCTGGAGGAGGACAACTACGCCCAGCGTTTCCTGGAAGACCGCCTGCCGCTCAACGCCACCCTCACCCGGGCCCGCCTGCAAATCGACGGCGGCTACTACCGGCCCGCCCTGGCTACCCTGGCCCGGTTCCGGACCACCGCCACCACGCCCCTGCGCGACCAGCTGGAAAGCACCTACCGCCGCGCCCGGGCCCTGCACCTGCTCGGCCGCCCCGATTCGGCCCGCGCCCTCTACGCCCAGACGGTAGCCCGGGCCGGCACCGCGCCTTACTACTACGCGCCCCAGTCGGCCCTGCAGCTGGGCTACCTCTACCAGGCCGCCGGCCAGCTCAGCACCGCCAAAGCCTACTTCCATAAGGCCCTGAGCTACTCCAGGCACGAGTACAAGAACAGCACCGACACCAAAGCCAAGCTGGCTCTGGCGGAGCTGGAGTAGGGTGCGGCTCCCCCTTTTCCAGGCCCCGATTTCCCAGGGCTGAAGCCCTGGGCTACGTAGCGAGCCGGACAGGCAACGCCGTTTCCCCGCTCAATAGCCCAGGGTTTCAACCCTGGGACACCGCGCCGGCCCGTATGCCGTCGTTTATCCCCGCTCACTAGCCCAGGGTTTCACCCCTGGAATACCGCGCCGGCCCATTACCATCGTACTTTTACCCCGTGCTGTCCGTTCCGCTTGCCCAACTGCCTCCCGATTTCCACGCCCGCGCCCTGCGCTGGGCCGCTGGGTTTCCCCACTGCGCCTACTTCGAGCCGAATGGACTGAGTTACCCGGCGGGCCCGTTCCGCCAGCTGCTGGCCGTGGCCGAGGCGGCTCCCAACGCCCCGCGCACCCTGGCCGAGCTGCGGGAATGGCTGGCGGATACGGGTACGTCGGCAGCTCCGGCCTGCGGGTTTCTGACCTATGAAGTAAAGGATGAAGTAGAAGCCTTGAGCAGCAGCAACCCTAGCGGGTTATCCTGGCCGAATCTGCACTTTTTCCGGCCCCAGACCTGGCTGCTCTGGCAGGTGGAAACGCTGGAAATCCACGGAGCTACGGCCGGGGTGCTGGCCGCCATCGAAGCCACGCCCCTGCCCGCGCTGCCCCCGCCCAACGTGCCCGCCCTGCACGCCCGTCTGCCCAAGGCCGATTATTTGCGGGCCGTGGAAGCGGTGCGCGAGGACATTCTCAACGGCGAGGTCTACGAGCTCAACCTCTGCCAGGAATTCTACGCCGAGAACGTGCAGCTGGACCCGGCCGACGTGTTTGAGCGCCTAAACGCGGCCTCCCCGGCCCCGTTCGCGGGATTTCTGCGCCACGCAAGCCACTTCCTGCTCTGCGCCTCCCCCGAACGGTTTCTGCGCCGCACCGGCCCCGAACTGCTTTCCCAACCCATCAAGGGCACCATCCGGCGCGGCGCTTCGCCCGCCGAGGATGACGCCCTGCGCCACACGCTGCTGCACGACGAAAAGGAGCGCGCCGAGAACCTGATGATTGTGGACCTGGTCCGCAACGACCTGGCCCGGGTGGCCCAGACCGGCACCGTGCGGGTGCCCGAGCTCTTCGGCCTCTACCCTTTCCGCCACGTCTGGCAGATGATTTCCAGCGTAACGGCCGACCTGCAGCCCGGCCTCGACGTGGTGGACGTGCTGCGCGCCGCCTTCCCGATGGGCTCCATGACCGGGGCCCCGAAAATCCGGGCCATGCAGCTCATTGAGCATTACGAGCGCAGCCGCCGCGGCCTCTACAGCGGCAGCCTCGGCCTCATCTGGCCCTCCGGCGACTTCGATTTCAACGTCGTCATCCGCAGCCTCCATTACCGCCCCGACACCGGCCACCTCAGCTTCCAGGTCGGCTCCGCCATCACCTTCGACTCGGTGCCCGAGCGCGAGTACGCCGAATGCTTGTTGAAGGCCCGGGCGATGCTGGAAGTACTGGGAGCAACGGTGAAATAGTGAGGTGGTGAAATGGTGAGTTGACGTTCAAGCGGCGTGTGTGGCGCGAATGGCTCACGTCAGGCCAGTCACGCCAACTGCACCGCCTGAACATCCACTCACAATTTCACTATTTCACCACCTCACCAGTCCTGCCATTCTGTCATTTTCACCCTAAACCTGCTACCTTTGCCGTTCTCTGAACTGTGAAGCTGCTGCCTGCTCTCAGGCGTCCCCCCATGTCCCAACCGCTGATTACCCTCGATTTTCTCGATACGCCCGCCCTGCCCACGCCCGCCGTGGACGCTACCACCCACGCGCACGAGCCCTCGGGCGCGGTGCGCGTGAACCCGGCCACCAGCACCGGCCGCAAGCGCAAGCTCTACATGGAGAGCTACGGCTGCCAGATGAACTTCTCCGACTCCGAAATCGTGTCCAGCATCCTCTTTGACGAAGGCTTCGACACGATTGAAACCCTGGAGGGCGCCGACCTGGTGCTGCTCAATACCTGCTCCATCCGCGAGAAGGCCGAGCAGACCGTGCGCATGCGCCTCTCCCAGATCAACGGCCACAAGAAGCGCAACCCGGGCCTGCTGGTGGGCGTGCTCGGCTGCATGGCCGAGCGCCTGAAAACCAAATTTCTGGAGGAAGAAAAAATCGTAGACCTCGTGGTGGGTCCCGATGCCTACCGCGACCTGCCCCAGCTCATTGCCCAGGTTGATGGCGGCCAGAAAGCCGTGAACGTGCTGCTGAGCCGGGAGGAAACCTACGCCGACATCACGCCGGTGCGCCTGAACTCCAACGGCATCACGGCCTTTATCAGCATCATGCGCGGCTGCGACAACATGTGCTCCTTCTGCGTGGTGCCCTTCACCCGGGGCCGCGAGCGGAGCCGCGACGCCCACAGCATCGTGCGCGAGGCCCGGGATTTGGTGGCGGCCGGCTACAAGGAAGTGACCCTGCTGGGCCAGAACGTAGACTCCTACAAGTGGGCTAGTGAAGACGGCCAGGAGCACGTGAATTTCGCCCAACTGCTGGAGCGGGTGGCCCTGGTGAGCCCCGAGCTGCGGGTGCGCTTCTCCACCTCCCACCCCAAGGACATCACCGACGAGGTGCTCCACACCATGGCCCGCTACGAGAACATCTGCAAATACATCCACCTGCCGGCCCAAAGTGGCAACTCGCGGGTGCTGGCCCTGATGAACCGCACCTACGACCGGCCCTGGTACGAGGAGCGCGTGCAGGCCATCCGCCGCATTCTGGGCGAGGACTGCGCCATCAGCACCGACATGATTTCGGGCTTCTGCTCCGAAACCGAACAGGAGCACCAGGACACGCTGAGCCTGATGGAGTACGTGCGCTACGATATGGCCTACATGTTCTTCTACTCGGAGCGCCCCGGCACCCTGGCCGCCCGCAAGCTCGAAGACGACGTGCCCCTGGAGGTAAAAAAGCGCCGCCTGGCCGAAGTCATTGCCCTGCAGCAGCAGCACAGCAAGGAGCGCAACCTGCGCGGCGTGGGCCGCGTGCACCGCGTGCTGGTCGAGAACTTCTCCAAGCGCAGCGACGAGCACCTGAGCGGCCGCAACAGCCAGAACCAGGTCGTCATCTTCCCCAGGAAACACTATAAAAAAGGCGACTACGTTGATGTGCTGGTGCACGAGTCGACCACAAATACCTTGCTGGGGGAAGCGGTGGAGTAGTTGTCAGTTACTGGTTGTCAGTTGTTGGCACTCGTCAAATATGGAAAACGGCACTGAGAAGTCTTACACCGAGCTAGTTGTCTGGCAGAAGTGCAGAGCCTTGGTTAGCACCGTCTATGAATTGACGAGATGCTTTCCAAAGGAAGAGCTTTTTGGCTTGAGCAATCAGATGCGCCGGGCAGCCGTTTCCATTCCTTCTAACATTGCCGAAGGCTGCGGCCGCCAGCATACGCGTGACACCCTTCAGTTTTTATTTATAGCCCGAGGCTCATTATTCGAAGTTGAAACCCAATGTTATCTGGCAACTGATCAGGAGTATATCTCTCCTGACCAGTTGACTCTTATTTTAACCACCATTCAGGAGTGTAAAAAGTTACTGCAGGGATTCATTCGTTATTACCGCTCGCTCGCACCGTCGTCACAAGCACATGAGGATGCTGCTCCATACCAAACTGACAACGGACAACTAACAACCGACAACTAATTTGACACCCTCCGAAATACAATCCATCAAGCAGCGCTTCGGCATTATTGGGAATGCGCCTTCGCTTAATTACGCCATTCAGGTGGCGGCGCAGGTGGCCCCGACCGATATGACGGTGCTGATAACGGGCGAAAGCGGCTCCGGCAAGGAGTCGTTTTCCAAGATTATCCACGCCCTTTCGCCCCGCAAGCACGGGCAGTTCATTGCCATCAACTGCGGCGCCATTCCCGAGGGCACCATCGACTCGGAGCTGTTTGGCCACGAGAAGGGCTCGTTTACCGGCGCCCAGGAGGCCCGCAAGGGCTACTTCGAGGTGACCAACGGCGGCACCATCTTCCTCGACGAAATCGGGGAGATGCCGCTGGGCACCCAGGCCCGCCTGCTGCGGGTGCTCGAAAACGGCGAGTTTATCCGCGTGGGCTCCAGCAAGGTGCAGAAGACCGACGTGCGCGTGGTGGCCGCCACCAACGTGAACCTGCTCGATGCCGTGCGCGAAGGCCGTTTCCGCGAGGACCTGTACTACCGCCTCAACACGGTGCCCATCACGGTTCCACCGTTGCGTGAGCGGGGCGATGACATTTACCTACTGTTCAGAAAGTTCGCCACTGATTTTTCTGACCGCTACCGGGTGAAGCCCATCAGCCTGACGACCGAGGCGGTGCAGGAATTGCAGCGCTTCCGCTTCCCCGGCAACATCCGCCAGCTCAAGAACGTGGCCGAGCAGATGTCGGTGCTGGAGACGGACCGCGAGGTGGATGCCCGCCGCCTGCGCGGCTACCTGCCCGCCGACCAGGCCAGCCGCCTGCCCATGCTGGTGCACGCCGCCGGCACGGCCACCGACGGAGCCGGCAACAACTACTCCGAGCGCGACCTGCTCTACAAGGTGCTCTTCGACATGCGCCGCGACATGACCGACCTCAAGAAGCTGGTGCTGGATTTGGCCGGCGGGCAGCGCCCCCACGAAACCCAGGAGCTGCTGCGCCAGAACAGCCACCTGTTCAGCGGCAACAGCATGGCCGTGGCCTCCTACGAAGGCCCGAACGGCCGCCCGCTACGGGCTGAAAATACCGGCAACGACTACATCCTGCACCCCCGCGACCTGCACGTAGAGGACGCCACCGACTACGAGGAGGAACCCCAGCGGGTGGAAGACATTCCGCACGAAACGGAGGAGGAAACCCTGAGTCTGGAGGCCAAGGAGAAGGAAATGATTATCAAGGCCCTCAAAAAGCACAACAACAAGCGCAAGTACGCCGCCCACGACCTGGGCATCTCCGAGCGCACCCTCTACCGCAAACTCAAGCAGTATGACCTGGAACAAGCGTAATAGTCTTGAGCTGTTAGCGGTTGGCTATTGGCTGTTCGCTTTCTGTTCAGATGCAGCCCGAAAGCTAATCACTCGCACAAAAAGCACACTGGCTATCAGCTGTCAGCTGCTACTGCCATTCCTGTTCTTGCTCAGCGGCTGCGGGATTTACTCGTTCAGCGGGACCAACATCGACCCCAAGGTGAAGACGGTATCGATTTCCACCTTCGCCAACAACGCCAGCAACGGCCCGTCGTTTCTGGCCCAGCGGTTTACGGAGGATTTCAAGGACTACTTCCAGCGCAATACCACCCTCAAACTGGTGCCGCGCGATGGGGACTTACAGTTTGAGGGCCAGATCATTGCCTACGATTTCGCGCCGGCCGCCATTCAGCAGCAGAACGGCCAGGACCAGGCCGGGGCCAACCAGCTCACTATTCAGGTGCGGGTGAAATTCACCAATACCCAGGACCCCAAGCAGGATTTCGAGCAGACCCTGCAAACCACCCGGCCCTTCCCCGCCACCCGCGACATTACCAGCATCAACAACGACGCCACGGCCCTGCGGGAGCTGTTCCGCAACATCATCACCGACGCCTTCAACAAGTCGGTGGCCAACTGGTAATTACCCCGCTGGTGAGGTTTAATGCCTAAATTGGCGTATTGTTGCGCCCCGCGCTACCGGCCCAGCCGCAGCCGGCAGCCTGTTTCTCCCCTCCTGTTTCCCGCTTTCGTCCGGCTGCTGCGGCCGGGCCCGGCGGGGTGTCACCTAGCCCTTCGTATCGCATGACCCGCGCGTCGCTCCTGCACCTTCTCGACCACGTAACCGGGATTTCGGACGCCGAAATCCGCGAGTTGGAACAGCTGGCGGCCGCGTTTCCCTACTGCCAGACGGCCCACGTGCTGCTGGCCAAGGCTGCCCACGACCGGGGCAGCATGCTGGCCGGCCAGCGCCTGCGCCGGGCGGCCACCTACGCCGCCGACCGGGAATTGCTGCGCCAGCTGCTGGAGCGGCCCGCCACCGCGCCGGCCCCGGCTTCAGCTGCCGTAGCACAAAAGGCTCCCCCCACCGAAAAAATCCGGGTTACGGATGAGCCGGCGGCGCCCGAAACCGACCTGTTCGCGGTAGCAGCACCCGGGCTTTCGGGCGCTTCAGATAATGCAGAAGCCATCGAACAGCCCGCTTCCGAGGCCGGAATGGCTGATACGGCTCTTGAAGAGCCAGTCGTTGCGGAGAAGACACCGGTAGTGGAAGTCAGCACTCCCGCAGAGCTCCAGGAAGCCGACGCAGAGGCCATTACCGGCACCGGGGCAGCCCAGCCGGAAACGATGGATGTAGCCGCCGATACTTCTGAGCCAGAGGCCGCAACGGAGCCGGAAGCAGCCGATTTGGACGCCGCAGTACCGCCCGCCCTGGAGGACACACCTGCTGCAGAGGAAACAGCTGACTCTGAGCCCGAGCCTATTCCAGTTGCCGTTGCCGAACCGGAGTCTGAAATTGCTCCTGAACCGGCCGTTGCGGCGGAAGAAGTGGCCACCGAGGCTGCGCCGGTTGCCGCAACGGAACCGGTTGCCGCAACGGAACCGGTTGCCGCACCGGAACCGGATGGGGCGACAGTTACTGCCAAACCGGCCGACGATACGGCTTTAGCAATGGTCCCGGAAACGGTAGAACCGGCCGTTGAGCCAGCTGCCGTTACAGCGGAGTTGGAGCCCGAGGCTGCCGAAGCGTCCGAGCCAGCTGCCGCCGACGACCTGCTGCCGGCCGTGGCCCCGCCCATCCGGCCGCCGGTGGAAGCGGGCATTTCCCGGTTTGAGTTCGGGCTGGGTGGCTCCCGACTGCCGGAACCCTCGGGCTACCAGCTCCCGGACGCGGACGACAACGACGAGGAATCGGCGGAGCTGCCGACGCTGAGCTCCGTGGCCGCCCCGGCCGTCACGGCCCCGTTCCGGGCCGATGCCGACCTGGGCTACGCCCTGGGTGCGGGCAGCCGCCTGGGCTACGATTTGCAGCCCCACGACGGCTTCACCCTGGATTTGCCCCTGGAATCGTTTTTCGAGCCCGACGCCCTGCTGCTGGCTCATGCCCGGGCCCACCAGTACAAACCCAAAACCTCGTCGCTCGACCTGATCAACCGCTTCCTCAAGGTGCAGCCCCGCATCAAGACGCCCGGCGTCCCTCTGCCCGCCGCTGAGCAGGCTGATTTATCGGTACCCAGCACCAGTGCCGCCCCGGCCCTGGCATCGGAAAGTCTGGCCAAAATCATGATCCGGCAGGGTAAAGTGGAGAAAGCCGTTGAAATATATGAGCGCCTGATGGCGCGCCAGCCCGAAAAAAAGGCGTACTTTGCCGAGCAAATTCAACAACTGCAACAACCCCCGGAGTAGATGTATTACGTTCTGATTGCCCTCATTCTTCTTGTTTGCCTGCTGCTTTCGTTGGTAGTACTGGCCCAAAACCCCAAAGGCGGCGGCATTTCCAGCCAGTTCGGCTCGGGCGGCGCCGCCCAGATGATGGGCGTGAAGCGCACTGGCGACCTGCTGGAGAAACTCACCTGGGGCTTCGCCATTGGCCTGATGGTGCTGAGCCTGGGCTCCTAC
Organism: Hymenobacter piscis; assembly: GCF_018760735.1. Lineage (GTDB taxonomy): Bacteria > Bacteroidota > Bacteroidia > Cytophagales > Hymenobacteraceae > Hymenobacter > Hymenobacter piscis. The sequence continues at coordinate 20,536 of NZ_JAHHZN010000029.1, read as the reverse complement.
GTGGTGGGTGGCCCTTCGCAGGCCGGCCCCGTTCGCAGCATTAATCAGCAGAAGGCCCTTGAAAGCCGCCTCCCAGCCCAGCCCGCCCCGGCCGCTGCTCCCGGCGTGGGTGCCCCAACGGCCGCGCCAGCTACGGCCCCCGCGGCCCCGGCTACGGCTCCCGCAGCCGCGCCTGCCCCGGCACCTGCCAACTAGCTTTACCCGTTTAGGCTTGCAAAGCCGGTGGTTCCTGAACGGAGCCACCGGCTTTTTTACGTTCGGAGCAGCCCGTGGCACAACCTCCCGTCTGGCAGCCCGCTTGTTGGCAGCCCGCTTACCCGTTGAGTACCGATTGGTGGTGGCCGGAAGCACCGGACGGGTGCCGGACTCCCCCATCCCATGCCACGGATCCTCATTCTCTGCCACGGCTGACAGCCTCATGGTGCAAACCTGACCGAAAACGCCCTAAAACTGTCCATTCTGTCAGGTTTAGGCGGGCTGGCACAGAAGCTGTAGCGCAGCCGCTACCACCTAGTTTTCTAGTTTCAAGTAAACCTTTCAACCAAAACGTACAATATGTCGCTTAGCATCAAACCGCTGGCTGACCGCGTTATCATCGCGCCTGCCGCCGCCGAGGAAAAAACCAAATCGGGTATCATCATTCCCGATACGGCCAAGGAAAAGCCCCAGCGCGGCGAAGTAGTTGCCGTGGGCGAAGGGAAAGTAGCCGACAACGGCACGACCATCAAGCCTCAGGTGAAAACCGGCGACCAGGTGCTCTACGGCAAATACGCCGGCACCGAAATCACCGTGGACGGTCAGGACTACCTCATTATGAAGGAGTCGGACATTTTCGCCGTGCTCTAAGCCGCCCCGGCTGCCCTTTCTTTCTGACTTCTTTTAATACCCTCTTCTAAGATGGCTAAGAACATCCAATTCGATACTGAAGGCCGCGACAAACTCAAGCGCGGCGTTGATAAACTGGCCAATGCCGTGAAGGTAACCCTGGGCCCCAAAGGCCGCAACGTGGTTATCGACAAGAAATTCGGCGCCCCGAGCATTACCAAGGACGGCGTGACCGTGGCCAAGGAAATTGAGCTCAAGGACCCCGTAGAGAACATGGGCGCCCAGCTGGTGAAGGAAGTAGCCAGCAAAACCGCCGACCAGGCCGGTGACGGCACCACCACGGCTACGGTACTGGCCCAGGCCATCTACGCGGCCGGCTCCAAGAACGTAGCCGCCGGCGCCAACCCCATGGACCTCAAGCGCGGCATCGACAAGGCTGTACAAGCTGTTGTTGCCAACCTGAAGTCGCAGTCGAAGAAGATTGAGAACTCCTCGGAAATTGCCCAGGTAGGCGCTATTTCGGCCAACAACGACATGGAAATCGGCAAAATGATTGCCGACGCCATGGACAAAGTGGGCAAGGAAGGCGTGATTACCGTGGAAGAAGCCCGCGGCACCGAAACCGAAGTAAAAACGGTGGAAGGCATGCAGTTCGACCGCGGCTACCTCTCCCCTTACTTCGTGACCAACCCGGAGAAGATGGAGGCCGAGTTCGACAACCCCTACGTGCTCATCTACGACAAGAAAGTGAGCACCATGAAGGAGTTGCTGCCCGTACTGGAGCAGGTGGTGCAGACCGGCAAAGCCCTGGTTATCATCTCCGAGGACGTGGACGGCGAGGCCCTGGCCACGCTGGTGGTAAACAAGCTGCGCGGCTCGCTCAAAATTGCCGCCGTGAAAGCCCCCGGCTTCGGCGACCGTCGCAAAGCCATGCTGGAAGACATTGCCGTGCTGACCGGCGGTACCGTGATTTCGGAAGAGCGCGGCTACAAGCTCGACGCCGCAACGCTCGAATACCTCGGCCAGGCCGAAAAAATCATCATTGACAAGGACAACACCACGATTGTCAATGGCAAGGGCGAGAAGGAAACCATCACGGCCCGCATCAACGAGATTAAGGCCCAGATCGGTACTACCACTTCCGACTACGACAAGGAGAAGCTCCAGGAGCGCCTCGCCAAGCTCTCGGGCGGCGTGGCCATCCTCTACATCGGCGCTTCGACGGAAGTAGAGATGAAGGAGAAGAAAGACCGCGTAGATGATGCCCTGCACGCCACCCGCGCCGCCGTAGAGGAAGGCGTGGTACCCGGCGGCGGCGTGGCCCTGGTGCGCGCCCTCGATGCCCTGGAAGCCGTAGATACCCTCAACGGCGACGAGCGGACCGGTGTCAACATTATCCGCACGGCCCTGGAGGCTCCCCTGCGCACCATTGTGGCCAACGCCGGTGGCGAAGGCTCGGTAGTGGTGCAGAAAGTGCGCGAAGGCAAAGCCGACTACGGCTACAACGCCCGCGAGGACCGCTACGAGAACCTGATGTCGGCCGGTATTCTGGACCCGACCAAGGTAACGCGCCTGGCCCTGGAGAATGCCGCTTCGATTGCCGGCCTGCTCCTGACCACCGAGTGCGTGATTTCCGATGAGCCCGAAGAAGACAAAGGCGGCGCAGCTGCCGGCGGCGGCATGGGCGGCATGGGCGGCGGCATGGGCGGCATGATGTAAGGCACAAATCAGCGCCGCTATTTGCGCTGACTAGGCTGCTTCGAACGTCCTCCGTTCTGCCAGTTTAGTAAAAAAGCCCCGCTGGATTTCGGTCCGGCGGGGCTTTTTGCGCGTAGAGAGTGGCGGGTTTCAATCTACTTACGCGTATAAAATGGACAAGAACATCACCGACATTGCCGGTACCTGGCCCCTGGCCAATGGCGTAGACATTCCCTACCTGGGCCTGGGCGTGTGGCAGGCCGAAGACGGCGCGGAAGTGCAGCAGGCGGTAAAATGGGCGCTGGAAGCCGGTTACCGGCACATTGACACGGCCTCCATATATAAGAATGAGGAGGGCGTCGGGCAGGCCATCCGGGAGAGCGGGGTGCCGCGGGCGGAAGTGTTTGTTACCAGCAAAGTCTGGAATACCGACCAGGGCTACGACGCCACGCTGCGGGCCTTCGATGCCAGTCTGGCCCGTCTTGGCCTGGAAACGCTCGACCTCTACCTGATTCACTGGCCCGTGGCCGGGAAGTCGGCGGATACGTGGCGGGCACTGGAGAAGCTGTACGCCGACGGCCGGGTGCGCGCTATTGGCGTCAGCAACTTCCTCCAGCACCACCTTGAGGAACTGCTGACGACGGCCACCGTGAAGCCGATGGTCAACCAGCTGGAGTTTCATCCGTGGCTGGTGCAGCCGGAGTTGCAGGCCTACTGCCGGCAGCACGGCATTCAGTACCAGGCCTGGTCGCCGCTTATGCAGGGCAAAATATTCGAGCAGGACATCGTGAACGATCTGGCCCGTAAGTACGGCAAGTCGCCGGCCCAGATTCTGGTGCGCTGGGACTTGCAGCGCGGCGTGGTCACGATTCCCAAGTCGGTGAAACAGGCCCACATCATCAGCAACGCAGACGTGTTCGACTTCGAGCTGACCGCGGATGAGCTGGCCTATATCGATGGCCTGGACCGTCACGAGCGTCTCGGCCCCGACCCGGATACGTTTCCGAAGTAGCAGTTGCCCAGACATAAAGAGCCCCGCCAGACCTGGGTCCGGCGGGGCTCTTTGCTGACCTTAACCGTGATGTCCGCATTAGCGAAATCACGGTTAATAAGCGGCAATTAGCTATTTACCGGCTCGCTCATCATTTGGGTGAGCTTGCGGTAGATGAGGAACAGTACCAGCGAAGCGGCGGCCGAGAGGAATACGAAAATCATGAAGAACTCGTAGAGGCCCGTGATTTCGAAGCCCACGAAGTGCGGAGCCGGCTTGCCGGGCTCGGGGTAGAGGGCGCTCAGCACGCCAGCGAACTTGTTGCCGGCGGCGGTAGCCAGGAACCACACGGCCATCAGCAGGGACGCAAAGCGCAGCGGGGCCAGCTTGTTCACCAGAGCCAGACCAATCGGCGACAGGCACAGCTCCCCGAAGGTGTGCATCAGGTACATCGTGATGAGCCAGAACATGCTCACTTTGGTGCTGGCATCCACGCCCTTCACGCCGAAGGCAATGATAAGGTAGCCCACGGCCAGGAACATGAGGCCGATGGACATTTTCAGGGGCGAGGAGGGCTCGATGCCGCGCTTGCCCATAAACGTCCAGATCACCGCAAATACCGGGGCGAATAGGATGATGAACAGGGCGTTAGCCGACTGGAAGTAGGAAGCCGGCACCGTGTAGGAGCCCAGCTGGCGGTCCGTCTGCTCGTCGGCGAAGAAGGTCAGCGACGCGCCGGCCTGCTCGAATGCGCCCCAGAAGAAGATTACGAAGAAGCTCAGAATCAGGATAACGTAGATTTTCTGCCGTTCCCGGGACGTGAGCGAATCATCGGCCAGTACGGCAATCGGCGTCACAATCATGGCCGCGAACACGAAGGCCCCGACCCAGTCGTAGCTCATGAGCCAGGCAATGGCGGCGTACACCACCACGAAAATGCCAATGAGCATGGGCAGCTTGCTGGCGAAGCTCTTGGCAACCGGCTGGTCGATGGTTTGGGCCCGCACGGGGGCGTCGGTGTTCACGGGCACTACGGGCGAGTTGGCCACGGCCTGCTCGGGCTTTGCTCCCAGGGCTTCACCGGTGGCCGTTATCACGTACTTGTTCTTGAACAGCTCGAAAGTGAGTGAGCCAATGAGCATGCCGATGCCGGCGGCTAGGAAACCCCACTTGAAATCTTCGGGGTTACCGGTGTTGCCCAGCGTGCCGCACACCAGGGGCGAGAAAAACGCACCCAGGTTGATGCCCATGTAGAAGATGGTGTAGGCAGAGTCGATGCGGCTGTCACCGGCCGGGTACAGCGAGCCCACCATCGAGGAGATGTTGGGTTTGAAGAAGCCGTTGCCGAAAATCAGCAGGCCCAGGCCCAGCATGAACAGCAGCAGCTGAGTTTGCGGGGCGGTGGCCTGGCCGGCCGAGTACATGGAAGCCGAGAAGAAGAGCGCAAACTGGCCTAACGCCATCATCAGGCCGCCTACCAGAATGGAACGGCGGTTGCCCCAGTAGCGGTCGGCTACGTAGCCCCCCAGCAGCGGGGTCAGGTACACCAGGCTGGTATAGTTGCCGTAGATGAGGGAGGAGTACTCCTTATCAAATACCAGCGCCTGCGTCATATACAGAATAAGCAGCGCCCGCATGCCGTAATAACTGAACCGTTCCCACATTTCGGTGGCGAACAGGACGTACAGGCCCGTCGGGTGACTCTGGGACGTGGGGGGTACTGGCTGCTGGACAGCGGAGGTTGTTTGCATGAAAAAGGTGAATGAGGAAATGGAAAGGGGAAATCCCGCCAGCTGCAACCAGCGGGGGTTGGTAAAACTACAAAAGTTTCCCAACCCTTGCGAAATAGGCTGCGTTAGCCGGGTTCGACCCGATAAATCGATAATCGACAGCGAATTTTCGCTATTTTTTAGCATTCTCCGCTTTTGCTACGGCTTTTTGCCTATTTTTGCCCTCAGATTCCCCACGAATTTCCCACCCACCCCCAACCCCGTTTTCGGCCCGTTATGCTAGATTCTGCCGCCAACGCCCGCCTCGCCCCCCTGGGCATTTCCCACGCTGCTCAGGTGCACCTCAACCTCACGCCCGCCGCCCTGGTCGAAGAAGCCCTGCGCCGCGGCGAAGGCACGCTCACCGACACCGGCGCCCTGATGGCCGATACCGGTGCCTTCACCGGCCGCTCCCCCAAGGACCGCTTCGTGGTGAAGGACGCCAACACCCAGGACAGCGTCTGGTGGGGCGACATCAACATTCCCTTCGAGGCCGATAAGTTCGACCAGTTGCACGCCAAGATGGTGCAGTACCTGGCAGACAAGGAAATTTACGTGCGCGACGCCTACGCCGGGGCCAACCCCGCCTACGAGCTCAAGCTGCGCGTAGTGAATGAGTTGGCCTGGCACAACCTATTCTGCTACAACATGTTCCTGCGCCCCGAGGCTGGCGCGGATACCAGCTGGACGCCCGATTTCAGCATCATCTGCGCCCCCGGCTTCGAGGCCGACCCGGCCGTGGACGGCACCCGCCAGAAGAACTTCGCCATCCTCAACTTCACCAAGAAGATGATTCTGATTGGCGGCACGGGCTACGCCGGCGAGATGAAGAAGGGCATTTTCGGGGTGCTCAACTACCTGCTGCCCCACGAGCAGAACACGCTCAGCATGCACTGCTCGGCCAACGTGGGCGAGAAAGGTGATACGGCCGTGTTCTTCGGCCTCTCGGGCACCGGCAAAACCACCCTCTCCGCCGACCCGAACCGCGGCCTCATCGGCGACGACGAGCACGGCTGGACCCCGGACGCGGGCATCTTCAACTTCGAGGGCGGCTGCTACGCCAAGGTAATTGACCTGAGCCGCGAGAAGGAGCCCCAGATCTGGGACGCCATCCGCTTCGGCTCCATCGTGGAGAACACGCGCTTCGTGCCCGGCACCCACACGGTGGACTACGCCAACAAGAGCGTGACCGAGAACACGCGCACGGCCTACCCCATCCACTACATCGACAACGCCATTGAGCCCTCGGTGGCCGAGGCGCCCAAGAACATCTTCTTCCTGACGGCCGATGCCTTCGGGGTGCTGCCCCCCATCAGCAAGCTCGACAAGAGCCACGCCATGTACCACTTCATGAGCGGCTACACGGCCAAGGTGGCGGGCACCGAAATGGGCGTTACCGAGCCCCAGACCACGTTCTCGGCCTGTTTCGGCGCCGTATTCCTGCCCCTGCACCCCACCAGGTACGCCGAGATGCTGGGCCAGAAGATGGACGAAAACCCCGACGTGAACGTGTGGCTCATCAACACGGGCTGGACGGGCGGCTCCTACGGCACGGGCTCGCGCATGAAGCTGAGCTTTACCCGGGCCATGATTACGGCCGCCCTCAACGGCCAGCTCGACGACGTGCAGTTCACCAAGCACCCCATCTTTGGGGTGGCCGTGCCCGCCGCCGTGCCCGGCGTGCCCACCGACATCCTGGACCCGCGCAATACCTGGGCCGACCAGGAAGAGTACGACAAAACGGCCGGCAGCCTGGCCGAGAAGTTCGTGAAGAACTTCCAGAAGTACGCCGACTACGCCAACGAGGAAATTCTGGCCGGCGCTCCGGCCACGGCCGTTACGGCGGGCGTGTAGATGCTGTTCGTTGAGTGAAAAGCCCCGCCGGTTTTGCACCGGCGGGGCTTTTTTTGTTGAGCCCGGTGCGTTTAAACGGGCGTTTATAGCGTCAGTGGTCGGTATTTCCTCTAATTTGCCACCCCCTTTCGTTTTCCTTCTTACCTGCCCTATGCGCAAACTTTTGTTCCCGCTCCTGTTGCTGTTGCTCACTCCCCTGCACCTGTGGGCCTGGGGGGTGGATGGTCACCGCGCCATCGCCAAAATTGCCGAACAGCACCTAACCCGCGCCGCCCGCCGCGAAATCAGGCAGCTGCTGGGCCCCGAAAGCTTCCCGCTCATCAGCACCTGGCCCGACGAAATTCGCTACTACCCCGAGGGCAAGGAAACCGGCCCCTGGCACTACGTGAACACGCCCTCGGGCCTGAACCACGACCAGTACGTGCAGGACCTTAACGCCCAGACTGGGCCCAACGCCTACCAGGCTTTGCAAACCCAGCTTCGTCTGCTCACCGACAGCGGTGCCACCCAGACTCAGCGCCTGGAGGCCCTCAAATACGTGGTTCACATTGTGGGCGACATTCACCAGCCCATGCACGCGGGACACGCTGAGGATAAGGGCGGTAACGACATCAAAATCAAGTACCGGGGCCGCGACACCAACCTGCACAGCCTCTGGGACAGCGGCCTGCTCGACTACCAGGGCCTGACTTACACTGAAATGGCCCGGCAGTACGACTGCAAGATTCCCCGCCGGACCGTTCGCCGCCTGCAAGGCACCGCCCCGGCCGAGTGGCTGTGGGAATCTTACCAGGCCAGTGAGCAGATTTACCGGGAAGTACCTACCGGTTCCGACGTGAACTACGCCTACTATCCCGCCCACGCCCAACTGATGCAGCAGCGTATTAAAGATGCCGGTATCCGGCTGGCCGGCCTGCTTAACGAGGTGTTTGGCTGATTCCGGCTATTTCCCGCTTAACACAAAAATCCCCCGACAGCCAGGCTGCCGGGGGATTTTTGTGGGCCGATGGGGCTGGATTAATTATCGGAGTAGCCCGGGGCCTGGGGCTGGCCGTTGCGGGCCGGCTGCGTATCAGTGGGCGTCGGGCCGGTGGTTTCCTTCTGGGTGCCGAGCCAGGTGGCCAGGGCGGCCACGCCGGCACCGGCGGCTCCTACCAGCAGGGCCGTGCGCAGCCGGGGGCTGCCGGTCGTTACGGTTTCGGTGTAGTAGCTGGTTTCGCGGGTGGTGCCGGGGTAGTTGCCGCGCTCCTGGAGGTTGCCCATGGGCCGGTCGAGGCCGTTTTGTTCCAGCGGCCGGGCCGGAGCGTCGGACTTCGACTGCTTGGCGAAGCCTTTTTCCATGAACGTATCGAGCAGGGCGGGTGTCCAGTGGCTCAGGCCAATCATGGCCTTACCGCCGCCGCCCACTACCACGTCGCGCTCGGCCGTGGCGGCGCAGTGCAGAATGGCGCGGGCCACGGTTTCGGGCGCGTACACGGGCGGGGCGTGCTTGGGTACGCGCTCCAGGTAATTCTTGGCGTGCAGCGGGTAAGGCGTATCAATGGCCGCGGGCTGGATCAGCGTCACCGAAACCGGGGCATCTTCCATCTCCAATTCCATGCGCAGGCCGTCGGTGAAGCCCTTCACAGCGTGCTTGCTGGCCGAGTACATGGTTTGCAGGATGGCCGTGATGTCGGAGAGCACGCTGCCCACGTTGATGAGGGCCCCGCCGTTCTTTTTCAGGTGTTTCACGGCTTCGAGCGAGCCGTTCACGAGGCCCCAGAAGTTCACTTCGAACAGTTGGCGCATGTCCTCCACGGGTACTTCTTCCAGCTTGCCGTAGATGCTTACGCCGGCGTTGTTAATCCAGGTATCGAAGCCGCCGAAGGTGCTGGTGGCTACTTCCGCCAGGTGCTGCACCTGCTCGGGCCGGCTCACGTCGGTGACCACGTAGGTGGCCTGACCACCAGCCTGCTTGATTTCATTGGTGAGCTGGCGCAGGGCGTCTTCGCTGCGGGCGGCCAGCACCAGTTTGGCCCCGGCCTTGGCGGCCAACCGGGCCGTTACTAGGCCGATACCCGAAGAAGCGCCGGTGATGACAATGGTTTGCTGGGAAAGTTTTTTGAGGTTGGTTTTCATAAGAAAGGGCGGAAAAGAAACGTAATAATCAGAAGATGAATACCTGTATCTACGACCCGCGCCGCCTTTCCGTTATGTTGGGCCTACTAGTCTGGTGATTCCGAAGGGCGGTTTCATCCTACCTTTGCCTCATGCCCCACACCTTCTTCGCCCCCGACCTCACGCCCGCCACTCCCACTTACACCCTGCCCGAGGACGAAAGCAAGCACGCCGTGCGGGTGCTGCGCCTGCAGGAGGGCGATGCGGTGACGCTGGTCAATGGCCAAGGCGGCGTGTTCGGGGCCGAAGTGAGCGACGCCAGCCCCAAACGCTGCCAGTTGCGAGTAGTGAGCGAGGAGCAGGTGCCGCCCCGCTCCTTTCAGGTGCACCTGGCCGTGGCGCCCACCAAAAACCTCGACCGCATGGAGTGGCTGGTGGAAAAAGCCACCGAAATTGGCGTCGATACCCTCACGTTCCTGCGCTGCGCCCGCTCCGAGCGCCGCGACCTAAAGCTGGAGCGCCTGGAGAAAATTGCCGTCAGCGCCCTCAAGCAGTCGGGCCAGGCCTGGCTGCCCCGGCTCACCGAACTCACCGATTACGCCCGCTTCCTGCCCACCACGGCGCCCGCCACCACCTTCATTGCCCACCTTGAAGACGGGGAGCGCACGCCCCTCTCCCGGGTAGCCGCCGCCGAAGCCGGCTGCTGCATCCTCATCGGCCCGGAAGGCGACTTCACGCCCCAGGAAATCGAGGCCGCCTTTGCCCGGGGCATCCGGCCCGTTACGCTGGGCAGTTCCCGCCTCCGCACCGAAACGGCGGCCCTGGCGGCCGTACACACCGTGCACGTGGCGCGGGAACTGGCCGGACTTTAGCCGTCCGCCAGCGCCGATTCATCGGCCTGGGAGTCCTCGGCGGCGAGCCGGGCAGCTTCTCTGGCCAGCCTCTTCTTGCGCCAGGGTGCGTCCTGCTCCCAGTCGCCGGCCATGAGGCAACCGTAGGGCCGGATTTCGTCGATAACGGTGGCCAGGTTGAACTCCCCAATTTGTTGCTGCACGTCGGCGGCGTTTTTGTAGGCACTGGGCAGCTCAGAAATATCGATGCGGTTGAAGAAGAAGCGGGCGTCGATGCCCTGAGTTTCTTCCGCGAAAAGCGCTTCCCTGGTCTGGCCCAGCTTGCTGCGCTTGTGGCCGGTGCGGCTCAGGTTGCGGCCGGCCCCGTGGGGCGCAAAGCCCAGGTTGGTGGCGGTGGTAGTGCCTTCCACAATCAGAATGGGCTCGGCCATGTTCAGCGGAATGATGCGCGGCCCGGTAATGTCGGGCATAAACTTGGGGTCGAGCGGGGTGGCGCCTTTGGCGTGGTAGTACAGGTCGCCGTCGCGGAACACGAAGTTGTGCTCGTTCCAGTACCGCTGCTGCACTGGCGCGCCCAGCGCCGCCGCCACGGCCTCGTGCAGGCACAGGTGGTTTTGCTTGGTCCACTTGCGGATGGTTTGCAGGGCCGCCCAATACTGCTGCCCCTCCTCCGACCCGGCGGGAATCCAGGCGTTGTGGGGCGAAGTTTCGGGCGAGAGGGCCTGGCGGAACCGCTCGGCTACCTGCATGCCCTGCTTGTAGAGCTGGGCGCCCGGTCCCCGGGAGCCGTGGTGGGTCACGAGCATGGTGTCGCCGGTATTGCGCGAGACGCCCACGTAGAGGAAGTGGTTGCCGTCGCCCTGGGTGCCCAGGTGCTCGCGGGCCGCGCTGAGGCTACGCCGGGAATTCAGGAACGGGTTGTTGCGGAATTCGGCCTCAATATCGGCGGGCAGGATAAACTGCCGGTCTTCGGAGCGGCCACCGGGACCAAAGTGGGTAATTTGCTGGGCCAGATCAAGCACCTGCCTGGGCTCCACCCGGCCCAGGTTGGTGAGCATCACCGAGCAGCAGATATCGGCGCTGTGCATGCCGGGGTGAATGGCATTGCGCGCCACCACAATGCCCCCCACCGGAATGGTGCCGAGCGGGCCGGCCGGACAGGCATCGGGCATGATGGCGCCCGCCACCACCGTGGGCGTGCGCATGAGCTGCTGCATCGACTGCCGCACGTAGTCGATGTTATCCTGCTCCACCGGCGTATCGGCGCGGATATTCTCGTGAAATGGCACGGGCTGGGCCAGCAGCGGCAGTTGCGGAGCGGGCCGGTGGGCGTCGAGGTAGGCCTCCAGTTCCTCTTCACTCAGATCGTGGGTATTGAGATATTCCAGCGCTTCTTTGAACCACTTACCGGGCCGGAGCCCCCTTGCTACTAAATCCTTACCTGTCAGCATCGTTGGTAGTTACTCGTATAATTCGGTTGGTAAGAAACGGAATTTACCGCGGATTCGGCCCGCAAAAGCCCAATCGGCTACCGTTGAACGACATTTCCCGCACCCGCCGGCTTCAGCAACTGCCGCAACGCCGCCAGATGCGCCAGCAGCACCACGGGCACCACGAAGGCGGGCAGCCACACGTAAGGAAAGCGTGCCAGCGCCACGTTGGGCTGCTCAAAGGCAAACTGCTGGAACGGCCCCGGTGCCGACAGCAGCCCCAACCGCACGATGTTGCCCAGCAAAACCAGCCCCGCCGCGTGCCAAAAAAGCAACCCGGCCCGGCCCAGCGCCCGGCGGCGGTAGGCGGCGTAGTACACCAGCGGCGCCGTGAGGCCCACGAGAATATCCCAGTTGCGGCCTTCGAAGGTCATGAGCCGGGGTACGGCCTGGTAGTGGTAGAGCCCGAACAGCACTAGCTCCACCGGCACCCGCACCACGTGCAGCAGCGTCAGGCGGTCGGGGCGCAGGGCATCCAGGAAGCGGCGGCCCCGGGCGGTGGCCAGCACCCCCGCCAGCAGCAGTAGCGGCGGCCCCACCACCAGCGCAAACCGGGGCGGCAGCGTGTTAGTGACGGTATAGAAGCCGCGGCCGGCCAGCAACGCCTGCCCTGGCAGCCACAGCAGCAGGATCAGTAGCAGGAGCCGACTGCGGGCCCCGGCCCACAACAGCAGGCCCAGCGTCAGGGCGGTAGTCAGAACGAAGGCCAAGTCGAGCGCGAAGGGAACCGGGGGCATAGTTGGGATATAGCGGATCAGTAGATAGATAGTGAGCAGCCTGTACGGAGTGCTTACCTTGCGGGGCAAGCCGAACTTTCCCGGCTGGTGCGCAATTATAGGTAAATCCCGTTTGCCCCAGGCTCCTGCTTCCATGCCCAAATCCTTTTTCGCCCTGGCTCTGCTCCTGCTGCTCAGCCTCACGGCCGCCGCGCCCGTAACGCCGGCCGCGCCCAGCTTCCGCATTGCCAAGCTGCACTACGGCGGCGGCGGCGACTGGTACGCCAACAAAACCAGTCTGCCCAACCTCATCCGCTTCTGCAACCAGGCGCTGGGCACCAACATCGGCCCCGACGAAGCCACCGTGGAGCTCGATTCGCCGGAGCTGCTCACCTACCCCTTCGTGCACATGACCGGCCACGGCAACGTCACGTTTTCCGACGCCGACGCCCGCAACCTGCGCCGCTACCTGCTGGGCGGTGGGTTCCTGCACATCGACGACAACTACGGCCTCGACAAGTTCATCCGGCCCGAGATGAAGAAGGTATTCCCCGAGCTGGACTTCGTGGAACTGCCCTTCACCCACCCCATCTACCACCAGAAATTCCAGTTTCCGCGGGGCCTGCCCAAAATTCACGAGCACGACGGCAAGCGCCCCCAGGGCTTCGGGCTGCTTTACAAGGGCCGGCTGGTGTGCTTCTACAGCTTCGAGTGCGACCTGGGCAACGGCTGGGAAGACCTGGGTACCTACCCCGAAGACACCCCCGCCACCCACGAAGCGGCCCTGAAAATGGGCGCCAACCTGGTCACCTACGCCCTGACCCAGGACTAGCGGTGAATGAGTGAATGAGTGAATGAGTGAACTGTTCTGTCATGGCAAGGCATGTGGCGTATCAAGCCAGTGTCCGCGAAGCAATCCGTTCTTCTCAGGGGATACAACCTTTTTTCAGCACGAAGCCCCTGGCGTCCGCACGTCAGGGGCTTTGCGTTTATCTGGGCTTTGGACTACGTGAAGGACGGATTGCTTCGTTGTACCTCCTCGCAATGACATTCACTCACTCACCACTTCACTCATTCACTACTTCACCGCTTCACCATTTCCGCCCCAGGATTTCGCTGAGCACGAAGGCGGCGCGCAGGTCGGCGGGGGTTTTCAGCAGGTCGTTGAGGGTGCGGCGGGTTTGCTGGGCCGGGGCCGGTTTAGGCAGGCTCCAGTAGTCTTCCTGGCCGTGCTGGGTGCTGGCGCGGGGCGCAGTATCGGCGCGGCGCGGGGCGCGCCAGGGGGCTTCGAGGGAACGGGCCTCGGGGGCGGCGTCTTCCAGGGAACGGCTTTCGACCTCCGTTCTTTCCTGAGTGCGGGCAAAGCGGCCCCGGGGTTCGGTTATGGTTCTTTCTTCGGCCAGGCGCTCGGCGGTTGAGGTCGGGTCGGATGGGGCGGCGGCCTCCTGGTTCTGGCGCTGCATCCGGGCCAGCAGTTCCTCAAACGACAGGTTCGGCGCCGGGGCCGCCGGCCGGGGCTCAGGTCGGGTACTGGTGCCGACGTTCTGTCGGGCCGTTTGCGGCGGCTGCCTGCGGCGCGCTTCCTCGGCCTGCTGCCTGAATTTCTGCACCAGCTGCCAGATGAACACCCCAAGGGCTACCAGCACCCAGATAATTACTTTGACGTTTTCCATGAGCGGGGACGAGGTGTGTGGCGCGGCCGTATTTCGCCGCAGAGAAAGCGGACCGGTGCACGGAGGAACCCTAACGTACGCCTTTTTCGGGGAAGCGGCCCTTTTTAGTGCGGTAGAAAGCCTTGATTTCCTCCAGGTCTTTTTCGTAGTCGCCGGTGGGCCAGAAAGCCGGGCCCACGCCGGCCTCCTTCTTTTCGTAATCGAGGTAGCCGAGCTGAATGGGCACGCCGGCGCCGAGGGCGGCGTGGTAGAAGCCCTTGCGCCACTTGGGCTGGTAGCTGCGGGTTCCTTCCGGGGTAATAAGAATGACCAGCTCCTCCCGCTCCTGAAACAGCTGCACCATGCCGTCGACGAGGCTGTTGTTTCTGCTGCGGTCCACGGCCAACCCACCCAGACTGCGCACCAGCGCCCCCAGCACCGGAATGGTGGTCCACTCCTTTTTGATGGTGAGCTTCACGTCCACGTCCATCAGAAAGAAGGCAGCCCGGGCAAAAATGAAGTCCCAGTTGCTGGTGTGGGGCGCGGCAATCATCATGCTTTTCCTGATGTTGGCCGGCACGCGCGGGCCCAGGTGCCAGCCAGCCAGCGCAAAAATGGCTTTGGAGATGTAGTACCAGAAAGTAGAAGTCTTGCGCGCCATAAGCAGAAGAAAAGGTAGCCGGGTGGAAATTGCAGGGTGCTACCGAAACCCAAAGCTAGAAAATTGCCTCGTAAGCACCCGGGGCCGGGCCTCAGGCCAGCAGGGCCCGCAGCTCGGCGGCCCGGCTCAGCGTGTAGCGGTAGCCAATGTCGAATAGTTCGGGGGCCTGGCGGAAGCTCATGGTGCGGTACTGGCGCAGTTCGGGCGGCTCGAGCAGCAGGTGGCAGCGCTGCTTGCTGAGGACCGTGTTGCCGGCAATGGCCAGGTTGAGCGTGCGCTCCAGCAGGCTGCGCAGGTTGTGCACCTGGGCCTGCGGGTTGGGCGGATTGCAGTGCACCCCCACCACCCGCAGCCCCGGGTGGTCGGCCTCCAGCAGCACGTCCACGGGCAGGTTGTTGAGCAGGCCGCCATCCACCAGCTGCCGGCCCTGGTACTGCACCGGTCGGTAGAGCACGGGCACGGCCGAGGAGGCCAGCAGCGGCGGCACCAGCGGGCCGCTGGAAAACCGCACCGATTCGCCCGCCACAATATCGGTGGCCACCAGCGTGAGGGGCAGCCGCAGCTGCTCGAACGTGGCGTCAGGGCCCAGGTGTTGCTCAAAGAGCCGGCCCACGGCGTCCATGTGCAGCAGCCCGGAGCGGCTCAGGGCCACCCGCGTCAGGCGCGGAATGCTCACGCCCTGCAACCGGCGCATGATTTCGCGGGGCGGCACCCCGGACGCGTAGAATGTAGCCGCAATGGCCCCCGACGATACCCCCGCCAGCCGCACCACCGGCAGCCCCAACTCATCCAGGGCCGCCAGCACCCCCAAATGGGCAATACCCCGCGCCCCACCCCCGGAAAGTGCCAGTCCTAACATGGAGGTGAGATGGTGAGATGGTGAAATGGTGAGTGGATGTTTCGGGAGCCTGATGGCGTAGCCTGGGTACGACTGAGTGAGTACGCCGTGGTTCCCTGATGAACTGCTGAACATGCGCATCCACCTGGCATTCCAGCGCCAGTTGCGCCATCAGGGCCAGCCAAACCTCCACTCACCATTTCACCACCTCACATTCCTACAGCTCCGAGAGGCGGAACCGCTCGGCTACTTTGATGCCGCGCTCGGTGTGCTCCACCGTGATGCACTCGGTCTGATGGTCATGCTCGAGCACCAGCACCCAGTTCTCGTCGGCGGCCTGCTGGAGGAGGCGGGCTTTTTCGTCCATTGTGAGCAGGGGGCGCACGTCGTAGCTCATCACGTAGGGCAGGCCCACGTGGTGGGCGCTGGGCAGCAGGTCGGCGGCAAAGACCACCGTGCGGCCCTGGTAGGCCAGCTGGGGCAGCATCATCTTCTCGGTGTGCCCATCCACGAAAAGCAGGTTCTGCAGGGCGGGCAACGCGTTGGGCACGCCCGCCGCGGGGTCGATGAACTGCAGGTGGCCGCTTTCCTGGATGGGTCGGATGTTCTCGGTCAGGAAGCTGGCTTTTTCGCGGGGGTTGGGCGTCAGGGCCCAGTTCCAGTGGGCTTCGTTGCTCCAGTAGGTGGCGTTGGGGAAGGCCAGGTGGAGCTTGTCGTCGGGGGTGCGCACCACGGCCCCGCCGCAGTGGTCGAAGTGCAGGTGGGTCAGCAGTACGTCGGTGATGTCGGAGGCCGTGTAGCCCAGACGGCGCAGGGACTTTTCCAGCGTATCGTTGCCGTGCAGGTAAAAATGGCCCCGGAACTTCGCGTCCTGCTTGTCGCCGATGCCGGTATCCACCAGCACCAGCCGGCCCGCGTCCTCAATCAACAGGCAGCGCAGGGCCCAGGTGCACATGTTGTGCTCGTCGGCGGGGTTGAGCTTCTGCCACATGCTCTTGGGCACCACCCCAAACATGGCCCCGCCATCGAGCTTGAACAATCCGGTATCGAGCGCGTGAACTTTCATTTTTTGGCTGTTCGCTTTTGGCTGTCAGCTATTGGCTCCCGTCAACTGAAAAAACGATCAGCGAACAGCCAAAAGCGAACAGCTTAAAAAATATTACTCCAGCACCACGCCCATGGCCGAGAACTTATCGATGCGCTGGCTGATGCGCTCCTCGGCGGGCAGGGCTTCGAGTTCGTCGAGGGTGTCGAGGATGGTCTTTTTAAGGGTACTGATCATGGTGGCCGCGTCGGTGTGGGCCCCGCCGAGGGGCTCCTTCACGATGGCGTCCACGAGCTGGTTGCCCAGCATGTCGGTGGCCGTGAGCTTGAGGGCTTCGGCGGCCTGCTCCTTGTAATCCCAGCTGCGCCACAGGATGCTGCTGCACGACTCGGGCGAAATCACGGAGTACCAGGTGTTTTCCAGCATCAGCACCCGGTCGCCGATGGCAATGCCCAGGGCCCCGCCCGAGGCGCCCTCGCCGATGATGATGCAGATAACGGGCACCTTGAGCAGAAACATCTCCTTCAGGTTGCGGGCAATGGCCTCGCCCTGCCCCCGCTCCTCGGCCTCCAGGCCCGGAAACGCGCCGGGCGTGTCGATGAGCGTGACGATGGGTTTGCCGAATTTTTCGGCCAGCTTCATCAGGCGCAGGGCCTTGCGGTAGCCCTCGGGGTTGGGCATGCCGAAGTTGCGGAACTGGCGCTGCTTGGTGTTGCGGCCCTTCTGCTGCCCGATAAACATCACCGAACGGCCGTCGATTTCGGCAAAACCGCCCACCATGGCCTTGTCGTCGGCCACGGTCCGGTCGCCGTGCAGCTCCACGAACTTCTGGGTCATGCCCTGAATGTAGTCGAGGGTGTAGGGGCGCTCGGGGTGGCGCGAGAGCTGCACGCGCTGCCAGCGGGTGAGGTTGGCGTAGGTTTCCTTCTTAAGGGTTTTGATTTTGGCTTCGAGCGCCGCTACCGCTTCCGATACGTCCACCTGGCTGTCGAGGGCCAGTTGTTGCATTTCGCGGAGCTTGCCTTCGAGCGCGGCAATGGGTTGTTCAAAATCGAGGAGCAGGGCCACAACTAAAGAGCTTCAGGGGGGTGCGAAGGGGAATTGAGATACTGGCAAAGGTAAGCGACGGGGCCGATACCGCCCACAGCCCGCCCCCGCCGATTGCAGAGAAAAACTTTCTGCCTGATAAACAGCCCTCCACGAATTTTCGGGGCGTTTTCGGCATTTATTTTCGGGTTGGGTATTGCGCAGCTCGGTTCGGCCCTCTACTTTTGCATCATCAAAACGGAAAACGACGCACGGTCAGCCCCGGTTTGAGAACTGGTTCGGTAGTTCAGTTGGTTAGAATGCCGCCCTGTCACGGCGGAGGTCGCGGGTTCGAGTCCCGTCCGGACCGCAAAGGCCCCTTAGCTTCGGCTGAGGGGCCTTTTGCTTTTTCCGGCATTTGGTGCCGCTGGCGGATTCACCCGCGCCGGTCAGTGCCGGGAAGCAGTTACGCTGAGGTGGGGTGATCAGGCGTCAATTCCACCTTCCGCCCACCCCCAAATCCGGCCTTTGCGGAGCGCGGCCATTATTTTTCAAGTATTTTTTTTCGGAGCTATCCTATTTACTGACAGCGGTATATCACTTCAAAAACCGCCTTCATGGGCAGATAGGGCAGGTTTTTGTTTGCACAGCCCAAATCGGCCTCCTATATTTGCATCATCAAAACGGAAACGACGCACGGTCAGCCCCGGTTTGAGAACTGGTTCGGTAGTTCAGTTGGTTAGAATGCCGCCCTGTCACGGCGGAGGTCGCGGGTTCGAGTCCCGTCCGGACCGCAAAGGCCCCTCAGCTTCGGCTGAGGGGCCTTTTGCTTTTTCCAGCCTGTTCCCTACTCCCCCCCGAACGCAGGCCAGTAAACTGCTGGCGGCTCCGGCTTACCCTCTGCCCTACGGCCGAGCTTGGTCGCCGCGCCTGCTGGCGGCCTTTTCGTATCTTCGGGGACTTTGGCCGCCCTGCGCTGCCGCTGGTCCGGCCCCCGAACCATTGGGGCTGCGGCCGGTTTTCCGCTCTCTCGTAAGCTCCTCCGTAGTTTCTGCCTCCTGCAATGGTTGACCGCACCTCTCTTTTCACCGCCGACGAATCCCGGCGGCAACAAGCCCTGCACGGCTTTTATATTGCCGGTACTGCCCCGGAAAAACTTTTTGATGATCTGGCCGCCCTGGTTGCCAAACTTTTCGGCACCCCCATCAGCCTGATTTCCCTCGTCAGCCGCGACCAAGTGCACTTTAAAGCCCAGGCCGGGCTGCCCGGCGCCACGGCCGTGCCCCGCGAAGACAGCCTGTGCTCGGTGGTAGTACTCAAGAGCGATACGGTGGTGTTCGAAAACCTGCAGAAGTCTCCCTGCGCCCTCGTCAACCCGGAAGTGGCCCAGGCCCTGGAGCTGCGCTTCTACGCCGGCTCGCCGTTGCTCGACGAAAACGGCCAGGCCATCGGGGCCCTTTGCGTGATTGACCACCAGCCCCGCACGTTCACCGCCCAGGAAAAGGACCTGTTGCAGCGGCTGGCCTCGGTGGTGATGCGCACGGTGGAGCTGCGCCTGGCCTCCATCAAGGACCCCAGCCCCACCAACCTGCAGCTGCAGCTGGCGTTTCAGTCGCTGCAGTACGCCATTGACCGCATCACGGAACTGCTGCGGCGGCCGCGGGCCGGCGAAGGTCCGGTCGCCCGCGGCGGCGACCAGAACTTCGAGTACCGGGTGGTCAACGAAATCATCGACTACGTTGACCAGTTTGTGGGCGGCTCCCTGCAGATGCGTCACAACTAGCCGCGCTCCGTACTCCCCTCCTCAGACGGCCGCCGCCGCCCGGGCGGCCAGTTCCTCAATGTCGGCGCGGCGGGCCAGCACGGCCAACCACTCGGGCGGTATGGCGGCCTCGCCGTAGTACAGCCCGGCCAGGCCGCCGGTGACGGCGCCGGTGGTGTCGGTATCGTCGCCGAGGTTGACGGCGGCCAGCACGGTTTCGGCGTAGGTTTCGTGGCGCAGCAGGCACCAGAGCGCTGCTTCCAGGGTGTGCAGCACGTAGCCCCCGCTGTCGATGGCGGTGACGGCCACGTCGGGCAGACGGCCGCTGAGGATGCGCTCGAAATGGTCGGTCTCGTGGGTCGGAATCTTCAGCTTATGGAGCTGGGCCGGGGCCTGCTCGCGCATGGCGGCGTAGGCGGCGGCCGGCGGCCGACCGGCCCGCAGGTGGCGGGCCACTTCCAGATACAGCAGGCAGGCCACCGCCGAGCGAATGTGCCCGTGGGTGATGGCCGACACCTCCCGGATGAGCTGAAAACGCTCCGCCAGCGGGGCCTCGGCCTGATAGAAAGCCAGGGGCAGAATCCGCATCAGGGCGCCGTTGCCGTTGCTATATTCGTCAGTACCGCCGGCCAGAATGAGGTCGGGGTCGGCTTGCAGGCGGTTCAGGGCCTCGCGGGTGGTGATGCCGATATCGAACACCGAGCCGTGGGGCGTCCAGAGGTTTTCGTAGTACCAGCGGCGGCAGTATTCGGCGGTCAGCCCCACCGTGAATCCATCGGCCAGGGCCTGGGCCAGGCAGAACGTGAGCGAGGCGTCGTCGGACCAGGTGCCGGCGGGCTGGTTATGGGTGCCGTAGGCGCGCATGGCTGCCACGGGGTCGAGGCGGCGGGCGGCGCGGCTCTGGAACTCCACGGGCACGCCCAAGGCGTCGCCCACGGCCAGGCCCAGCAGGGCGGCGCGAAACTGGGCTTCGGGGGAGGAATCGGACATATATAGTGGGTTGGGATACCGGGATAATGTGGGCGGCAAGGTAAAGATCCAATGGCTAATCGGCAGCAACAGCCGCCGCTGCGCCAGAACAGCTGTAGGCCCCGGCAGCAGGCTCGGCAAAAATAACCAAAACGCTACACGTAGATAGGACTTACGCAAACCGGAGTGTGGGCTGAGCCAGCTCGCGGCGCAGGTAGTCGTCGAGCAGTCCTTGCTTGAGTTGGTAGACGGTGGTGTTGGCTTGGTAGGCCAGGTGCTTGAGGCGGGCCCA
>NZ_JAHHZN010000028.1 GCF_018760735.1 Hymenobacter piscis | reverse complement strand
CTGGATCTGGCCCAGACCGTACAGACGCAACGCGCGCACCAGGACCCGGTGGAGTTGCTGGACATGGGCCTGCTGCTGGAAGAAGTGCTGCTGGGATTGCGCGGGCAGATCATCGACCAACAGGCCCTGGTGGAGGTGGAGGTGACCCAGGCCCCCGGCCTGTACTACAGCCGGGCCAACCTGCGCTCGGTCGTGCACAACCTGGTCAGCAACGCCCTCAAGTTCGCCCACCCCGCCCGCCCGCTCCGGCTGCGGCTGCGCACCTACCTCACGCCGCAGGGGCACCCGGCCCTGGAAGTAGCCGACAACGGCCTGGGCATGAACCTGCAGGACCCCTTCAACCCCGTCTTCCAGCTCTTCAGCCGCCAGCACCCGGCCATCGAGGGAACCGGGGTGGGCCTGTACCTGGTGCAGCGCATTGTGCGCAGCAACGGCGGGCAGGTGACGGTAACCAGCACCCTGCAGGAAGGCACCACGTTCACCATTCACTGGAAAAACTCGTAAGCCCTCCCGCCCGCATCTACCAGGGCAGGCGGGAGGCTTGTTGACTCGCAATCAGCTACGCGCGTATCATCTAATGATGAGCCGGTTTGCTCCTGTGGCACTTCGTCGTGGTTAGCCCTTCTCTGTTCATCCCCCTCCAGCGCATTCACAACCGTAAAAGCCAATGCTCCATCACCTTATTTACATGAGCCGCGAGGCTCAACCGCTGCAGGAGCCCGAGCTCAAGCACCTTCTGGTGCAGGCTCAGCAGGCCAATGCTGCGCAGGGCATCACCGGCGTGCTGATCTATGGCGACCAGCAATTCATGCAGATTATCGAAGGCGAAGAGGCCAGCCTGGCCCGGCTGTACGCGAAGCTGTTGAACGACCCGCGCCATACCAGCGTGGTGAAGCTGGCGGACAAGCAGATCAGCCAGCGGAGTTTTGCTTCCTGGTCGATGGCCTTTCAGGTGGCCTCCCCCGAGGAGTTTCGCAAGCTTAGGGCGTACACGGCGCCCGAACAGCTGGAATTGCAAAAACCTACGATGAGTGCGGCGGATGCCTTATTGCTGGAAATGATGCAATCCTTTGTTTTAAAGAAGTCTTCCTGAGTAGTGCGCATAGAGCTATAATGCACAATGCACAATGCCTTATAGGATGCAAGCTGGTTTTTTCTCCTACATGTGAAGATGCACATTCTTAACGTGCAAATCCGCCCGATCGGAAGAAATTAGCCACAAATTATGCTATATAAGCACCTTGCTGAGTCTTCCTCAAGAGTGCTAACGTGGTAAGGGTATCCAATAGCGGGCGTACCTTCTCAGGCTTCGTTCGCCGGAATCGCTTGGCAATTTGCGCCGGATCGACTGGCTGCCCCGCTTGTTGAACCATTGCCCATACGGCCTGCATTTGTTCGGCCAACTCGGCCGGCCAGGGCTGCATGTCCGTGACGATGGTCGTAGCATCCGTTGCCGTAATGGTCGGTAACGACAGAGCCGACTGCTGTAGCTCAGGAGCCTGATAGGTAGGGCGCAGGTAACGTACGTGGCCAGCTTGCTCTTCCCGGGCCCGCTCGTGGTTGAGGCGCACCAGGCGGGTAAGGACTTCGGCGTCGGGGAGGTCGGTGGGCCAGCCATAGGCGGTAGCAACGGCTGTATCGAGTTGCTGGTGCAGGCTCAACACAACGGAGGCCAGGCCCTGCTGGTTGATGGTTTGCTCTTTGGGCGTGGTGAGGGGCTGGCTGGCGCGCAGCTTCTCCACCACGTTATAGAGGTCGGTGAGGGTGAGGGTAGGGTGCTGGGTCTGCTGGCGCTTGCGGTGGGCGTCGAGCTGTTCGGCTAGTTCCCGGATGTGCGCCTGCTGCTCCGCCGTGGCCGCCGGGAAGGGGAACGTTTGAAAACACCGGGAGCTATTGTAGCGCGGTCGGTCTTCCAAAGTCCCACCAGTTGCTAATGCCCAAACTAGGTGCAGTCGACTTGATAATATACCTAGCTCGTAGGCATCTTCTAAAGCCAGAGCTACTAGCATATGGTCAGGTGCTATATCAGCATCAAGAAACTGAAACATGCGGTGCTTAGCAGTTTCGGCGGTAGCAATGTAACGTGTGAGCCCCTTTATAGCTGACCGTAAGCCCTTACGCGTTTCAGCAAACTGCCACCAGAACTCCTTCAGTTTTTTACGGTTGTTCGTGTCCCTATCTGGCTTCACTTCTGTGAAAACATGCTGATAGACTTCCGGGAATTGCGAAATGACTTCTGATTCAGTTAAGCCAAACAAGTCAATCAGAAATACCCCACGAGGACGAGCGGTTAAGTCTTTGCCGTTACGATAAGGGCGAATCCGTTCTTCCAACCCTGTAATTCGCCCACGTCCAAGTTGCTGTGCTTGTTCCTCGGTGACAATGAATCCAGCCCCTGCCAGCATCATACCATTGCTGGTCACGCCCATGTTTGCTTGTAACGGAGCCGCTGCCGCTACATCAGCACCCACAGTGAAGTCAGCGTTAATAGCGCCTTCTATTTCCACTAGTTCTACTGCGTGTGCATCATCCTCTGTAGTGGCAACTTCACCTACTAGCTTCATCAATTTGCCGATGGGCGTATCAACACGCCCCACACTCATAGCAATGCGTACAGCAGCACCTTGCGCACTGTCCACCCACGGATGGTCGGCAATGGCATAAGTCAGATACAGCGGCGGAGTGGCCTCTAGATGCCGCTGAATCAGGCGGCGGTTGAAGGTTTGGGTAATAGAGTTGGTAGTGATGAATCCGAATGCCTCGGCTTTGCCCTGTCGCACGGTTTCGGCCGCCTTCTCCCACCAATACATCACTAAGTCGGCTGATTCGGGCACTACCCCTTTGTACGTTTTGCGCAGCGCGTCCACGTAGGGATCGCCCAACGCGGCGCGCATGGCCTTATCGCCCACAAATGGCGGATTGCCAATAATGAAGTCTGCCTTCGGCCACTCGGTTGGCTTAGCGTTCTGGAAGCCTCCGTCGTGGGTCAATACCGCATCTTGCTGGCGGATGTTCTGATACTCATCCAGAAGCGGCTCGCGTAGCTCGGAGGGGCCGTAGGTGCGCAGGTGCCATTGCAGGTATCCAATGCGCAGCACCACATCCGCCACTGTTGCCGCGCGCGGGTTCAACTCCAAGCCCAGGAACTGCTGCGGCCCCACGGTGGTACCTCCGCCTAGATCAAGCAGGCCCGTGTGCCCGTAGCTGTTGATGGCGGTCAATACTTCCCCTTCCAAGCGTTTGAGGTGCTCCAGCGTCACGTAGAGGAAGTTGCCCGACCCACAGGCAGGATCCAGAATCCGCAAGCTCGTCAACCGCTTGTGGAAGCGTACGAGCTCGGCCCGGGCCTCCTTGGGCTTGTCGTCTTCCAGGCGCCGGGCACTGGCGGCTTGTGCCGCGGCCCACTCGCGCCGTAGCGGGTCCAGCACGGTCGGCAGGATCAGCCGCTCCACATAGCGCCGTGGGGTATAGTGGGCACCCAGCCGGTGGCGTTCCTTTGGATCGAGGGCCCGCTCCAGCAACGTGCCGAAGATAGCCGGCTCGACTTCCGTCCAATCGGCTTCGGCCGCCTTCAACAACAATTCGATCTGCGCGGCCGTGAGCGGCAGAGCCGTCGCGTCGTGGAAGAGCTTGCCGTTGAAGCGCGGTACCCGGGCCTTGAGCTCGGTAGAGAAGCCACCGGTGTCCATCTTGTGCCAGAGGCTTTGCAGCGCATCCGGCAGGTGCTGCCGCAGCTCAGGGGTAGCATATTGCTGCAGTAAGCCGGTGAAGGAGGCCTTCGGAATCAACCCGACGTCCTCGCTGAACATGGTAAACAGGCAGCGCATGAGAAACTGCGCGACCAGGTCGGGGGAGTGGCCGGCGCGTTCAAGTTGGGAGGAAACACCAGCCAGGTAGCCGGCCAACTCCCGGGTCACGCGGGCGGCCCGGCGGCTGGGGTCCAGCTGCTGCGGGTCCAGGAAGATCTGCCGCAGCAGTTCACGGTTACTTTCCTCGGCCAAGGCTGGCAGCAGCAGGCGGAAGCTGCTCTGATCGGGGAAGGGGATGAACGAGTCCCCGACGCCTACGAAGTTGCTGTAGATATCGATGCAATAGCCGACATCAACGACCAGGAGGAAGAGGGGGCGGGGTTCGTCGGCCGGCAGAGCACGGACGTAATTAAGGGCCTGTTGGCGGGCGGTCTGCATGACCTGCTCCCATTTGGCCGTGCCGCGGGTGGCATGCCCGGCGCGGCGTTTCTCTGGGGCTAGGCCCAGCTCCCGCCTTTCATCTTCCGTGCTCCGTGCTCCGTGCTCCGTGCTCCGTGCTCCGTGCTCCGTGCTCCGTGCTCCGTGCTCCGTGCTCCGTGCTCCGTGCTCCGTGCTCCGTGCTCCGTGCTCCGTGCTCCGTGCTCCGTATAATTTAAGCCGGCAAAGGTACCAACGCCTTGCTTCGTTTCCAATACAAAGCAGCCCCTTTTGTACAAATCAATACGACCAGTGCTCTTTTTTGCTCCATCGTTGAACTGCACCGCGCGCTCCAGCACGTAGGCATCTTCCGCCGGCCGATCAGTCGTCGGGTTTGGTCGCGGCACCTGTAGCAGGTCGCAGAGATCTTGTAGGAACAGACCGTAGTTGGCCCGCTCGGCGCCACCGGATACGCGCCAGCGGTCTTCAAATTCGAGATAGGTCACGAGGAAGTGGTGTTAGATAAGTTAAAGCACGAATAAAGCTAGAAAAGCGCTGACTACGCAAGGTGTGAGGAATAGGGCAAAAGCTAATCTCACAGGAAACATCATTTGCGCGCTAACGAGCCTGTTTTTGTTTCGTATCAGCACTCTATAGTCTTACCGGTATAGTTGACCACCCCGGCTTACACTCTCTCCTGCCAGCAGCTGCCACGGGCTGCCTCGGTGGTATCTGGTGACTGGTCTGTTCCCGATGAACTCACTTCTTTATTCTGCCCCGGTAGTTATAGTGCCTAAGTAAACATAGAGAGGGGAGGAGCGTATATGACGGACTTCCGTTGAAAAGTGACCTTCCATGAGTGAACAAATTATCTTATCTACCTCCTATGGCACGGCACTGGCTGACAGTGCCGTGCCCTGCGTCATCACCCAGTGGCATGGCTTTGCCAACAAAACGGAATTTATCGCTTTGCAGGACGCGGCACTGGTGTACTTTGAACAGCAGGCGACCGCCGAGCGACCGTGGGGCTGGATAGGGGACGTGCGCCATATGGGCGCTATCCCCGAAGAGGCCCAACGCTGGCTGCAGAACGAATTTAATCCCCGCGCCTTGGCCGCTGGTCTGCGCGTCGTGAGCGTCGTGGTGGCAGAAAGTATTTTTGGCCAGATTGCCACTCAGCGGTACGAGCAACAAACGGCAACAAGCACCTCCGTGCTAGGCGTCACTTACTATACCTCGCTGGAAGAAGCCAAAGCAGGCGCGCAGCAGGAAGCCCGCGCCAGGTGGAAGTCTATCTTCTAACCACCTATCCATCTACTACTTGGCTGGTACGCTGCGGTAAGCTCACTTGCTATCTTTCTACTGATGGAAATCCTTCTAAGTAACCAGTACCTGCGCATCTACTTGCATCGTACGACCCATCAAACACTTGAACTGCAATGGTTGGATTTTGTACCTAGTGCCGACTTTCGAGCTGCCCTGGAAGAAGCGATGCGTCTAGCGCGTCTGCACAACATCCGGGCGCTGATTGCCGACAACCGGCTGCTGCGCGCCCTGCGTCAAGCTGACTTGGAGTTTGGGGGCGAACTCGTTTTCAAGGGCCTGAGCGCCATGGGGGGCCAGCGCTTTGCCGCTGTCGAATCGCTGGATGCGATGAATCGGATGGGCGTCTCTGCGTTGGTGGCCACTGTAATCCCGAACACGAGACTTACCAGTCAGTTCTTTACTACGATTGAGCAGGCGCGTGTCTGGTCTACTGCCCCCTTTTGATATATCGTGCTACATTGGCAACTCAGCCTTGACTGAAGACGAATGTCTAAAGATTAAAATCGTTTCCGAGTTGAATGAATGGTGAAGAAGTCATAATACGGCGTAGTTCATGCTACTAACATTAGTATATTGAGTGTAAATACTAACTATCATGGTAGAAAATTCTTCCGTTCATTTCGTCTTGGCCGTCCGCACCCTCGATGCCGGCGCCGATCCGCTCGTCTTCGAGTTTCAGCGCGACTTCTTCAATAATCACCCCGCCCACGTCGCCATCAGCCGGTTGGGATGGCAAGCGATGGGCCCTAGTCAAGCCATCAGCTATGTAGTGGATCGCTATCTGCTGGAGTATCCGGAGGAGGTAGAGCGCGTTGGTCGGGAGGTGGTAAGCGGCTGCGTGCACCGGGCGCTGGGACTGCCGCTATAACCCTCATGCTGTTACCTGCTTGGGCTACTCTTAACTAAATGAGCCCCAGCCGGATGGTCAGGTCTTCTTGCTGTAGGTCAAATCACCTCTCATCTAGTAACACTTCATACATTCCCGCAGCCCCAGGCCACGCGCCTCACTTGTACTGGCCACCTTGGTTGCATAGGTGCACCGGTTCATCGCCGAGCAGCTCTCACTGCTGTGGTATACCTCCGTGCGGCCGTTATTGCAGATGTATACCTTCGGTCCTGCAGACGCTCTCGGAGCTGCCCGGCGTACGGCCGGCCGCGCTGCGGATGCTTGCGGTAATGCAGCCCGAACCTCCACGGCGCTCACGTTCGTGTAGTCCGCTCCGCCGGCAGCCTCCACCAGCGACCAGTCTACCGACTCGGCCGTGACGTCCTGCTGCTGCTCGACCAGGTACTCCGACTTGACGTAGCCTAAGTGCTCGTTGATCTGTACTTTGGTCCAACCGTCGGGGCGATCGGTGAGGACCGTCACCCGGCTAGCGCCGTCGATCTTGGCCAGTGCCAGGGCAGAGGCGGAAGGTAGTGCCCGTAAGGTGAGGGCGGAGGCGTTGACGTAGCGGTAGGGCTGGGTTTGCTCACTGTCTGCTTCTTGGGCTACGGTGTCGACTACTTGTGCGGATAGTGCGAATGGTAACAGGCACAGGAGCCAGAGGAGTAGGTGTTTCTTCACGAAGGGATAGGGTTAGCTGAGCCCTAAGATAGAAGAAGCCCCGGCCGGATGGTCTGTGCTCATTAGTTTTAAGGTGTCACTCTATTCCGTAGATACTACGATTTTGATTCCGTGTCCGGCTCCGACCAGGGGGCATTCGCAATCGTGATAGAATGCAGATACGTTCTGATCTCTTCGAACTTGGCGTTGCGCTTGGCCTCACTGGAATAGATATACTCCATACCACCACGGCCGCCCACTACATTGACCAGAATGGAGTGAGCAACACCCGCTTCTACAGTATGTGGGAAGGCGGCGTAAGATTCTTTGTTCCGGTCAGTAATTGGGAAGGATTCCCGCTTAATAGCCGTGATATGCGAGGTATTGAAGATAGTTTCGGCACTCTCGCCGATCTGGATGAATGTAGGGATGCTCATGGAGTAGGAATTGATGCGGTATCGTTACTGGGCAGAGTGGCAGCTGCTGTCAGTTTGCGGGCGGTGTATTGGTTGACGAGGTGGTTCTCGTGCTCCACTCGTTGTGTGGTAGAGGATCCTGTCTGTAGACAGGATAGTAGGGATTCCATCGTAATAGCTGATGCCAGAGGTAAGAATGTTATAATGAAGGCCTATTTAAGATCTTCCGGATTTCAACATAGTCAATAGCCCACCCACGAATTATTTTCTGAGAAGCAAAACGAACCATATGGCTTTCCTTAGCCTCACTATCTCGGTTATGATAATCCCTATAGAAACTATTGTTCGCTAGTACATAAGCTTCCAAATCATCCTCAACATCTAGTGCGGATGGGCTTGGAGAACCGTGAGGATAGTGCTCATCCATGTATTTGCATACGATGTTTCTCACATCTTCACCGAACGAAGAACCTTTATCGCGCTCCCATCCAGAACTAGGGCGAATATTATAGAACTGGGGAAAGCGCGTGCGTGCCTCAACGTCTCGCATTCTTTCTTCGAATCCAGACAGCGTTTGCTCTAATCTGTCTTTCCGCTTTTCAAGAGCCTCATTCTCTTGTTCCAATGCTTCATGTTTGGTCGCGAGTAGGCGAGCTTGTTCTTCTTTCTCTTGGATTTGTTTGCTTAGCTCCTCCAACTTCTTCTCTCCTTTGAGTCGTTCGTTTTCTTCGGTCAGTTTTGCGTACTCTTTGATTTTATTTAGGTCAAATATCTCGAAGTAGGTCTTGGAGTTATTCAGCAGCTCCTTTTGTGAGTTGACCTGCTCTTTTAGCTGATCTACCTGCTTCTTCAGAAAGACTGCACCCCATATGACGGCTGCAGTGTAAAGGAGTGATAAAACGATGTTTACCGTGGTTACAACGGTATTATCCATTAGCTAGTAAGGTTAGCGATGAAGGCGAAAGTCTGCTCATATTAGGGAGAATCGGTTACTTCACCGCATCCGCTTACCATAACTCGACGCTTCCTTCTATCGCCAACCTCGGCTTCTAGATCATCTACGACGGTTCTACTGTGCGAACAGACATACTGCCTACTCGTAATTTGACACTAAAGCCTTAAGCAACTTTTTGCAAAACAGTAGGTTATGAATTTTCCTGACTAGGAATGAGATACAGACGAGTTTGATATCTCTCAGGGACTTTAGCTCGCTCCATAGCTGCTACTCGTTCTTTCATCCGCCCTCGATGATAAGCTAGCGCATCTTGGTAGAACGCTAGGCGACTCTCAAGCACATTGATGTTGAGCTCGATCAGGCCGATGACCTCCGCTTCTGCTAGATTCGATTGTACATCCAAATCATATTTCTGATCAAGCAATGATTTGGTTTTCAGTAGTAACTGCTGGAGCTCTGCTTGTAGCTGCTCCATATTTTCATTGTTTTCACTCATCACGATGTCTATTACTTTCCGATATACGGATGTGTTATTTCAAACCCTCGATTGATAAAATTTAGTTGGCAGCTGCCAACAGTGCCTGCTTTACTTCACCTTATTCTTTTTAAGCTTTGGTGGCGGCAGTGCAGCCACGGTCAGGCGCACCAATTGTTGCAGCCAGGCGCGGTCGTCCAAGCCTTCCTCTATAAGCAAGCTAGGCTTTGCTCCCGGGTAGGGCGGCGCTTCCACCAAAGCGGGTGCCAGGTAGGCCCGGCCGGCGGCGGTGGGCTTTACGAAGAGTTTATTGTCGCAGACGAGAGCGAAGAGTTTGTCGTCCCAGTAGAGGCCGTATTCGCCGAACATTTTTCGGGCGCTTACTGGACCAGTGGGCTGTAGCTGATCGAGGATGAAGTCGACGAAGGCCTGATCGGAAGCCATAAAGGGAAATGTGTATGGAGGATGGGCAAAAGATAAGCGCATAGTTCCGCATTCCGGTATGCTGGTTGTCTGCTGGGCACTGCTGGTAAGGCAGACAGCTGTACCCAGTTGGTTCTGCAACCTGTAACTTGTCACTCATGCCTACTGCTCAACCTACCCGCCTCGGCTTCCAAATCATCTATGATGGCCCTTCTCTACGCGAAGGCCTAATGGATACCCGCGACCTAGCGCCGGCCCTACTTGCCCTGAGCAACCTGGTCGAACAGATCAACCACCGGCTCAGTCACGACAACCCACCGGTGCACCTGCACTTCCGCGCTGCCAA
Organism: Hymenobacter piscis; assembly: GCF_018760735.1. Taxonomy (GTDB): domain Bacteria; phylum Bacteroidota; class Bacteroidia; order Cytophagales; family Hymenobacteraceae; genus Hymenobacter; species Hymenobacter piscis. The sequence continues at coordinate 36,797 of NZ_JAHHZN010000028.1, read as the reverse complement.
GCGGGGCTCGCTAACGATCAACCTAGACCTGCAGACTACGGCAGCCTCAGCAGATGCTATGCCTCTTTTCGCTGGTACCGATACGAGCACGCTCAGCCGCATCCTGGATATACTCTGGGACGGTGGCCACACGCTGGGTCTGTTTCAGCTGCTCAAGTTTCTCGGTGGCCAGGCACCTCAGGAGACAGAGCGCACCTCGATGAGCAGTGTGCAGGTGTCGAATGCGTTCGGCAGCACGGTGCGTACGAGCCCGCTGGTATTGCAGCTGGCCACCGATGCTCGCATCAAGCAAGACGTAGCCCGCGTAGTGCGACCCCTGGAGCGGGAGGGCATCACTTCTTTTGTGGTGCGCCGGCAGGTAGGAGAAGCCGCAGCACCGGTGCCCATTACTGAGGACGACGTACCGGCCTTCGCGGTGCAGGCCACGGACAGTGGGCCCACCGAGGACACGTCGACCACGCTGTTGCAGATCGTACGGCCGGACCTGAGCGATGCGACGCCACGGTGGGAGGTGACCGATGGGACGAGCAAGTTCAACGCCCGGGTAACGGATGAGTCGTTTGCTGAGCGGGTGCGCACGCGGGAAGTAACCTTTGGCCATAACGACGCGATCCGTGCGGAACTGACCAGAAGGCAGTATCGCACGGATCGTGGGGCTCTACGAACAGAGTATGGGATTAGTCGGGTACTGAATCACTACCCGGGAGGAGTGCCATCGGCCCAGCTGCCGTTGTTTGAAGAGTAGATATATATGTGAAGAACAGTAAATTATGTGTGCAACTAGAGTTGATTGATTTTCATTTAAATATCTGATTTTGAGCATTCTAATGGTTGTTATAACGTGGCCATCATATCTGGGTTATAGTCGCTAAGTTTGCAAAATGGTTACATTGAATGCTAGTGTAGTGGATGGAAACAGAGACTCACTAATGAATTACTCAATCCCTGCAGATACCACGGGCAACTCTGTGGACTGGGGGAAGAGGAGAGAGAGCGTGCCCCATTTGGTCAAGTATATGGGTGCTAAAAGGCAAATACTTGATTTTGTGATCGATGGGATTAAAGAGGTTCACACAGGGGGGCAATTGTGCGATTTGTTCGCTGGCACTGCAGTTCTGTCAGGGGCCTTGGCGTCAGTGATGCCTATTCACTCTAACGATATGCAAGCGTACTCGAAGGTGATGGCTGAACTGTACCTCTCGTCGAAGCCCATCGTGGACAACGGAACCCTTGATCGTGTGCTGACGGACTCTCAGAAGCAATATACTAAGCTTGCCTCTGCTTGTGGTTCTGAGTTAGTTGATCATCACCTTTCGCTGCCTAGGGAAGAATACCTAAAAATTGAATCGCAGCACAGAGATTTCCTACATAAAGAATTTGGGGAAGTTGGCTCACATCTATTTACCAAAAACTATTCTGGTACCTATTGGTCAGTGGACCAGTGTATGTGGATAGATTCTATAGTCGAAGCGTCTAATAGATTCAAAAATCAACCAATCTATAACCAAATACTAGCTAGCCTAATGTATGCTATGTCATACAGTGCTCAAAGTACAGGCCATTTTGCACAGTATAGAGATGCTGCTACAGAAGAATCATTCATCGATATTCTAAAATATCGTAGAAAGAACATACTATTTTTATTTCAAAGTAAGTTCAATGAACTACTATTGATGACTCCATCTAAGATAAATAATCACAAAGCAACTACGATGGACTATAAGGATTGCCTTGCAGTCATCCCTAAAGGAGGCACGGTATACGCCGACCCTCCTTATGGGGCTGTCCATTACTCACGGTTTTATCATGCTTTGGAAACCCTAGTAAAGTACGACTACCCTCAAGTACAGTTCAAGGGCCGCTATCGGCAAGACCGGCACCAATCGCCTTTCTGCACTACGACCAAGGTGAAGCCAGCATTCCAGGCAATACTAACTGGTGTGAAAAACAAGAGGGCAAATCTTGTGCTCAGTTATAGCGACAATGGGATGATATCACTAGACAACCTACTACTACTCTGTAAAAGCGAGTTAAAATTGACTCACAATATTACCTGCCGGGATATAGATTACAACCACAGTACTATGGGTAGGTCAGAAGACAAAGGTCGTAAAGTCAAAGAGTACCTCATCTTAGCCAGCATTAAATAGCAGAATTATGAATCCTGAGCTCTTTCCAGACCTAAATCGACTTAAGTCGTCTTGGACTAAATACGACGTAGTCAAAATAATTGACATCGTATACAATAATCAAGTCGAGGCATATCTATATGGTGAAAAAAGTATTGATAAACCTACTCTGAAATCAGTTTTAGGCATATCGTTGGACAGTGAAATACCAAGTTATTGGGTAGATATTCATGAGTATCCTGAACAAATTAAACTGTTTACTTTAGTAGCAGCACTTTTTACACATCATGATAATATCAGAGACTTTGCTAACCTATTCAGTACTGCTGATATGGGTGGTAAATTCATATTGGAGCAGGGTAGTAAACGGCATACAAATATTAGAAGTGCTTTAGTTGAATCAGAAGCGAGCCTAAGAAGATACAGAAGAGAAACAACTGTTCCTTACAATTTTGCTAAGTTGTATTCGTCAGGAGAAGTAGGATTATTATTCAAAAAAGTTATTGTTAATCGATTGCTTAAAATAGGTTGGGATAAATCTCAAGACTTTTATAAAACATGTTTTCACTTTGACTTTCACAAAGCTTTAGGTTTAACAGAATATGAGTTTAAATCATGGTTAGAAGGTAGCTCTTTAGAAACAAGGTACGAATCAGTCGAAGAGTTTGATGAAAAATTAAAAATATATAAAAGTATTAATGCTGTTAAAGTAAAGCAATGGTTAAATGAGTGGGATGCAGTGAATTTTACTTCGCCTACCCGTTCTAAGCCTGATGCCTATTTTTATATGTTTAAGCTGGATGCTAGAATGCTACGCAGGCTGGCTGACGTTCATCGCAGGAAAGCATCAGGACTTCGCAAGAACGATACTTCAATTCAAAGAGGGCGTACAGATAGCCGGGTTGACGAGATAGAAAGATATATCAAGGGAGGATTTCCATGGTCAACTTTGAATGAACAACAAAGAGAAAATCCTGAATTTGCTTCCTTAAAGATGCCAGGGCTCATGCCCACTGCAATCATTGCTAATATTTTAACACCTAATTCTAAAAGGAATCATTTAGAGCTGCAACCTGAAAATGCTATAACTATAGAAGATTTGGGCGATGATACGTGCAAATTGGTTCTACCTGATAATGTATTTGACAATAATTGGAATCCTTCATTATTCCCTATAGAGATTATAGACGGTCAACATCGGTTATGGGCATTCGATGAGAATATTGAATTAGAAGGTAATTACGAATTGCCTGTAGTTGCATACCATAATTTAGATTTGACGTGGCAAGCATATTTGTTTTATACAATAAATATTAAACCAACAAAAATAAACACTAGTTTGGGATATGATTTATATCCTTTACTACGTACTCAGGAGTGGCTTGAGCAGTCAAAAGATGGTTTGAAAATATATAGAGAGACGCGTGCCCAAGAGATGGTTGAAGCATTATGGCTTTATCCAGAAAGCCCCTGGAAGAATAGAATAAATATGGTTGGGGATAAGGGTGGTGCTTTAATTAGCCAAGCTGCGTTTGTAAGGGCTATTACGACATCTTTCCTTAAGAGAGCCGATTCCAAATCAAATTCTGTTGGTGGGTTATTTGGAGAGGCGTTTACTAAGAAGCAGAGCCAAGTTCTTTATTGGAATCGAACACAGCAGGCGGCATTCATAATATTTTTATGGATGGAAATTGAAGAAGCGGTGAGAAGCTCTAATAATGAATGGGCGGTTTCTCTGCGTACAGAAGAAGGAGAAATAGATTCAAAATTTGACAAAGCATTCGCAGGTAAAAATTCATTGTTATCGCGTGACCAAGGGGTTACTGGTATATTAGGATTTGCAAATGATCTATTTTATACTCTTGCTAATGAATCAGATATAGATTTGAATACATTCTCTTGGAATGATGATATCGATGAAAAGCAAATTGAAGACATGGGTCTATTGATTGCTATAAATGATTTTAAATCTTATGATCAATTACAGTCGTATGTCAGTCAGTTTGCAAAGAAAATCTGTGAATTTGACTGGAGAACTTCATCTGCTCACTTTAGCAATGATGCCGATAGAGTCCGGCAGATGGCATTAAAAGGTAGTTCTGGATACAGTACTATACGTAAAGAACTGAGAGAAATATTCATAAGTGATAATGTTTTTTCGGAATTTGCTAATAAATTATACATCTAATGATATTCGATTCTGATAAATGAAGGCTCTTAGTGCAACTGACCAAGCAAATCTTGATGCATTTATAATTAATGCATCAAAAGGAAAAATAGAAATTATTGCGCCAAGTTTAAAAAGTAATTTTTCCCATCGAAACTTTATAGATTCTTCTAACCCTCTATCGCATGATCCTATGGCTACCGCTGAGGACCATGTAAGTAAAAAGAGTGCTTTTAATTTAACAGAAGATCAGCTAAGTTCATACTTAGCTGCATCAACACTATTGGATTGTTTTGATGCTTGGAGCTATTTATCTGCTGCTACAAGCCAGCTGTTGGCAGGGAATAGATCGTTATCTGTTCATTTGGCATACTATGCAGAATTAAGAGCCACGAAGAGCATCTTAGCATCTGAGGGCATAGGTAGCTTTAGCAAACACAATCTCTCTGTGACCAGTACAGCAGGTATAGGATATTTTGAAAAAGCAACGCATACTTTTTTGTGGCATGCATTAGAATCTTGGATTAAAAATCCCAAGGGTGCAATGAACCTTCTAGATTCATTTTCTTTCTATGGGAGAACATTCACAGATTGGATGTCTTCTACAGGCCGAGTGACACCATTAGAAGCACAGAAGCTTGTACGTTCATGGTTACGTACTTGGAGTATGGACTTAAAGGTGTTTGGGCATGACCACGAATCTCGAAACTCCGTTAGCTATCAATCGGGTAGCATGAAAAACTTCGCGCTTCCATTAGATTTTGCGCCTACTCTAGATTTTATCTCATCAAGTTGGGAATCTGTATTACCTTCTGCTGTAGATGCATTTTCTATAATAGATAAATATCTGCTTAGGCTTTTATTTAAAGAGTTGCGTAATTACTTGAAAGTGATACATAAAGGAAGTTCTATTCCTTCTATAAAGGAGTTAGTTACTACCGCATCAGAAAATATAGGGGGAGTTCCGGAAAATATATATAGGTTTTTATACAGCAAAAACGCTGACTTAGCCAATCTGCCTGTACTAGATGAAGCAGCGAAATCTGTTGACGTGCCTTTTCTGTATTCTAGTTCTCCTCTGCCAGTAATTTCCAGAGCATTATTAATGCTTAGAATCTCTACTGGTGTGGCAATTAATTTATTAAAATCGGCCACGATAAGTGCTAGTGACCTAAGTTTTTGGACTCATACTATATGTAATGATTTAGGTTACGTTAATGGGCCATTGCCAGGGTCATTAAGAGAGCTTGATTCAGATATATTGTACACACTTGAATATATAAAAGAGTGGGTAGAAAATAATATTGGGAATATTACGCTAAATAAATTTAATGTTGATATGCCTAATGAGGCTAGAATACTTAGTCAGCTGCAACGAGTTGGGCTGTGGAATTTGGCTTAACAATCAAATGTCTGACTAGAGCCGAATCTTCGGCCGGTCAAAGAACTCCTCTACCCGCCACAAGCTCTGAATCTGCTGGCGTTGTACTGGGAGGAACCCAGCTGCAGGGTTCTGAGCATATAGGGTGAGCAGGTTGCGCGTGAACAACTCGTTCTCGCGCACTGCCTTTATTGTTACTGTATCATCGTAGGCGACTACGCATACCTGGTTGTAGACCTGCTCCCACTTGCCTTCTGGAACCTGCCAGGCAATGACCTTCTCCCCAATTCGGAGAAGCGGCTCCATGGAGTCCCCTTCTACTTCAAAGACTAGTGCCCCAGTATAACGGTCAGCGTCTTCCTCACTATTTACATATAGTCGCAGCGTCTCGAAGTTGTTGGAGTGCTGTACACCCATGCCCAACTCGATCAGGCGTCCGCGCAGCAACCGGATGCTCCAGCGCGACGAGCCGTCCGGGGCATCGGTGCAGGCCAGCGACGTGATGGTGGCCTCGACGGCGGGCGTCACCTTGCGGGGCTGGCCACTGCGGGGCTTTTCCGTCAGGGCCGCGGCCAGCCCCTGCTGGCGGTAGCGGCGGCGCAAATTGTAGACCGTGGCCCGGCTCACGCCCAGCAAGGCCACAATGGTATCGGGCGCATGGCCCTGGTGGCTGAATTGCAGGAAGCGCGCCCGGTTCAGTTGCCGGGCCGGCGTGGTGCCTTTGCGCACCAACTCGTGCAGCTGCGCTTGCTCGGCAGCTGACAGTTCGATAGCAGGGGAAGTGCTCATGCCCCTCTATACGAAACTGTTCTAATAACTATGCGGGTAAAGCACTAGGTTCTAAAAGTAGAGCGTGAGAAGATTACGCGTGAGCATGCATCCCATATGAATGCTTCATTCATGGCGACTGTACCACCGTAATTGATCATATCGAGCCTATGCCAAGCTTAATATTGAGCAGTCAGATATGAAATTTATGGGTTGCTGCTTTTATTGCCAAAAAATATTTCACCGTCTGCAACTGATTGATACATATGGCAAAGCGTAATGCGTCCTTTTTGGATGAGACATTGAGATCGTTGGTAGAAAAGATAGATGAGCCATTTCAGGCTTTTATCGAGCAAACACTAGAACGATTGGTTCAAGAGCACTTTGCAAAATGCCCCAAGCCTGACCCTCAATACACTGTTCAAGAAGTAGCACGCTTACTCTGTCTTGATTCCAACACTGTTCGTTCTTATCTCAAAAAGCCTTTAGGACATATTCGTCGTCTACCATTTGTTGAATGCACCGATACTAGCAGAGGTAGGCGCATTCGGTTGAGCGACGTGCAGGCTTGGCAACAGCGTAATTTGATAGACACTCTAAATCAAGCTGAGCAGAGAGAGTTTGATGAAAAATTAGTTGCAATCGGATTGCGCCGTGCCCGCCGTCGCGCAGGTCGCAAAGGCTCTTAATTACCTCCAACTAAATGAGCGCAGGCCTTCAGGGTGAAGGAGGCCATGTTTTTGGCGGCATCATGCTTCAGATCGATGATCCAACCCTCGCAGGCGCGGCCCCGGTAGTCGCGGAAACGTACCCGGCCGCGCGGATTTTCCAGCACGCGCTGCACCTGCGTATGTCGCAGTGGATGATCGAAGCTGTACTGCATTGGAAGCCACAGCGGTTGGAGCATGCTCAGGTTGTTCTCCTGATATTGCGGCGGACTGTTCTGCAGGGCAGTCATACGCACATCCACCTTCTCCCTGATGGGTAGATCTTCCCCCACAAGCTTACTTTTAAGCTCCGTGTTGCCCTCGCCGAACGTGAATTTTATCAGCTCATCTTCTCTCCTGATCAGCCCGGCCGCAAGGGTTTGTGCGTGGCGCAACAGCATGCGTTTCGGGCTGAGGCGCAGGTTGTACACGGTGTCGGAAGAAAAAAGACCTTCTATTGGCTCCATAACCAGCTGATCGCGCTCTGTTTCGAAGGGCTTGAGGATGTCATTAGTGCGAAGCACACAGATCAGAAAGCCCTCATCATCCGACCCGGTATCGGTGGTGGCGGTAATATCGTACCGGTCCCGGCGCACCGTCTCAATGTAATGGCCGGCCGTGATGTAGCTGCTGAGCTGAGTATACTTGTTTTTCACCTGCGTCAGGGGCAAGGCGTACTCGTGACGGGTGTTGAACTCCTCCAGACCGTTGATCTGGTTGGGGCGCCATTTTTGATAGCCGATATCAACCGAATTGTAGTGGTCGGCAGCAACAGTAACCTTTTTGGCCTCCTGCCCATCTTCGCCGGCCGTGTCGGGTAAGCGCGTGTGACTGTAGCCATCATCCGGGTTAGTCAGGTCCAGTACAATCTCATCCGAGTAGAAGTAGGACATCTCTTCGACGACAATCACTTCCCGCCCGTCAGGCAGCTTTTCTACGCCCACGCCCAGGTTGTAGATGGCACTGAGCGAGTCAATCAACTCCTGCCAGCTGGCAAAGAGGGATTTCTTATCCAGAGGAAACCCGCGCAGCTGGAAGCCTCCCGTCACGAATAACAGGCTGCCGGGGCCATCGACCGGATACGGATGGACAGAATCGGTGCGGCCGAAGAAGGTGGAACGGAACGTATTGTGCTCGTCGGTAATGTCGCGGGCAAGCTTTTCCAGCGCCTCGTAGATGAGTAGCCCGTTGGCCACCGTCGGCGTAGTAGTGCTTTCGGCGTTGATCGTCATAAACGAGCCAGGCAAAAAGTTGGCATCGATCTGAAAACGATAGCCGAAAACGCCCTCGTTGATGTCGAATACATGAATTCGGCCATACAGATAGATCTTGTCCCCGATATTCAGACGGCGGTATACGGGGTAGGAGGCGGAAATCTGACGCTGGAAGACGCTACCGCCGTTGGCCGAATCCTGAAAGCTGAGAAGCCGCGTAGGAGGCTCATCATTGACACGGAAGAATATTTCTCCGGAAACCTTATCGAAATCCCCGAATCCATTACCGCTACGGCTGACGATGAGCTGACAAAGAATGTTGATTTTGATATCAAACATTCCCGCCTCCTTCGTAGTGTAGATAGGCTGCTCGGCATTATTTACGCCGGATGGCTGGGTGAAAAACCCGCCGTGCACCGGCTCCAGCTTGAAATCATTGATGGTCGGCTCACCAAAGCCGAAATACATTATCTGAAACCGGGATTCCCCATCCGTAATGAAGTTCGGGGCCGCCTTCACCGATAAATCCGTGATGCGCGAGTCGAAGCGCTGGTAAATGGCGCGTGAGTGCAGCTCCAGGGCCAGCGGCGTCGGTGGGGAGGATGCCGAGTTACCGATACTATCACGGCCCAGCAGATCCACTTTCGTATCGTCGCGGTTGAGGAACTTCTGCATCAGGCCCGAGTTGTCCAGCCCACACCGAAATTCCGTGGCCGTTTCTTCCGCCGCAGTCAGGTCGAGCCGGTAATGCCGGTAGGTGTCCCAATAGAACTCATTCGGCCGAAATATCTGCACCTCCAGATCAATATCAGCTTCGATCCCCCGGTGCTCCTTGGCTTGCTCCAGGTATTGCTTACCGTCCTTGATAAAGCCCAGGGTTTCGCTGTTGTACTCGGTGGCAATACCGTGGTACTTCTGATCCCGGTGGATCGTCAGGCCCATGCTATCCCATCCGATCGGATCGTGCTGCAGCAGCTTGCGGCCTGGGGTAAAGATGTCAGAGCTTAGAATGAAGCGAAACTGGGGAGCGTTGGTACCTAGCATGACGTAAAATCGTGTATTTTGTCGTAAATTACCACCTTTATTACACAATCTTGCATCTTCCTTTCTCCCATGCGTACGATACAGCTCAGCCCCCAACACAGCCTTCGTTACTATCAATCCATCATGGAACTGCCAGCCGGGCGGCACATGGAATACCAGTGCTACATGGCGTTGGATGCCGGCGTTGGCTCAACCCCCGAGGACGTGGCGCGTCACGAGCAGCTGGCCGCTCGCTTCGGTGCCCGGCAGGGGAAGGAGCATGAGGAGTTTTTGGAGAAGTGCAATGCCCACTACGCCCAGCATTTTGTTGACACGAACTTCTCCGCGCGGCGAATGGCGTTTGCCGTGCTGGTAGAGAGCGTGGATGGAGTAGCGGCGACCGACCTCACAGAGTATGGGTTGGAATCCCTGCTTACCAGACTTAAGGTGCTGGGCCTGACAGATGAGCAGGTAGAAGAGTGCCTGGATTCCGTCCACGAAGCATTTGGCAATGAGTTGGCCGAGCACTTCCCGTCCCGATACGACCAGAATGGCCAGGAGATGAACAAGGCGATTCACCTGAAGCGGCGGGCGCTGGCGTTGTGCGACTACCTGCTGACTGAGGACCCGAAGCACCTGAAAACCATCGAGGATGTGGACAATGCGCTGCTGGACATGATGGAGCCGGAAGTATTCGAGACGGGGCATCCGGAAAATGCCCTGGTGCTACGTCGCATTGCCTTCTCGCAACTCTGCGGGGTGATGGCGGATCACGGCACCCCGGAACCGGAGAAGATGACGTTGTTCTCCTTTCAAGGGAGGTTGGATTATATAACGAAGAAGATGGCACCCAAGAACAGGCTGAGCGAGTAGCTGGCCATACTATCAACGAAGAGGGGCCGCTACGCAAGTCGTAGCGGCCCCTCTTCATTTGGGGTGATGCGGTTGTTTGCCGGCGCACTTATCGGCTCACGAGCAGGAACGTGCAGGTGCCGTCGGCGAAGGACATACGCAGGGCGGTTTCGCGCTCATCAGCAACGCGGGTCACGTTGCGCAGCCACCGCTGCAGCTGGTCGGCGCACTGGGTGCGGGCGACGCTGCTCTGAGTGCGCTGCTGTTCGTCCGGGTTGAAGAAGTACGGATCGGCCACAGCGACCAGAATACCGCGGCGCAGCTCATTGAGCACCGCCACCCGCCGCGACTCGGCGGCCTGGGCTTCGGCCTGCTTCTGCAGGAAGTTGGTGATAGAACCGGCATACGCCGGCAGGGCGGCGGCCACCTTCAGCGGGGCCGCAGCATGCAGAGAGGTTTTCATACCTTCGCAGTTAGATAGGTGAGAAAATCGGGGTTGTCGCCCCGGCTCTGAATCGGGAGGCTACTCGTTGTCGCGGGTAGCCTCTTTCACTTTCAGAACGATGCAAACGTACTTACTTATCTTGTGCAAGAAAAACATTTGCAACTATTTATTTTGCACAAGATAAACACCAGGAAAAACAGGAATACATCTACCTTTGGAATATGGAACAAGCACCCAGGCGCCAAGGACGGCCGACGAAAGACCCAGCACGGCATAAGCGCGGGCACAACATCTCCATGACCGATGAGGAGTGGAAGCGGCTGGGCGAGCTGGCCCAGGCTGCAAACCGGGGCATCAGTGAGTACGTGGTTGAAACGCTGGCCCTGAACAAGCCGGCGGCGCCCGACGCAGGCTGATCCTTAAAAGCAAAAAGCCCCTTCTCACCACGAGAAGGGGCTTTTTCGTAAAACCGGGAATTTCCGGTTTTATGGGTGGGGATGGTTGATATACCCGATGCTATCCGTTGCGCCGGTGGCGGCTGTTGAGATGCTTCGTGACCGATGAAGCCGACTTGGTATACAAGAAGATGCCTTTCTCCGTCACCTGGTACGCGGGCTGATCGTGCAGGGCCTGACGGGTGCCGGCGACTACCCCACCTACTACCCCGTCAACGATGGTTCTGGCCATCTGTGTGTCGCGCTCCTGGTGAGCATAAGGGGATAGGTACTGCTGGGTCTGCTGCTGAAGCCGCTGGGTGTACGCTGTGGTATTCTCGACATCCCTGCGAGCCGCCGCCGCTGGCTCTCGAAGCTTGGGCACATGGGCCAGCATCTGGCGGGTCTTGTCGGCCGTGTGCACCTTGTCACCCTCCTGCAGGTAGGTAACCTGCTTTTTTTCTACCAGCCGACTACCGCCACTCTTACCCTCGATAAGCTCCGGCCCGCGTTCGGCTACCCAGGCAAACTCAGCGGGGCCACCGTCGCGCCCCTTGAAATACTCGGGCAGGGGCGGCTGACGGGACAGCACCACGGCCGCCTGCGCTACGCCGGTAGCAAGTACCCCGGCAATCAGGATGCCGGCGCCAATACCGGCGTCAGCGTAACGAGCCGGGCCGCCGGTGGAGAGTACCGATGCAACACCCATCGCCGTCGAAAGCGCAATCTGAAACAGGGCAGCCTTCTTATCATTCTCAAACTGCTTACGAGTCAGCTCATTCTTCTTTTTGAAGTACTGCTCCTCGGCCTGTTGCTTCAGCAGCGAGTTTTCACCGGCTGCTTTGGTGGCCGACTCGTAGGTTTTTTCGTTCAGGTCCTGCTCCCGACTCAGCGAGTCAGCCTTTGCCTGGAAGCCCGCGTTGCCCGCCTCCTGCACGAAGTCCAGGCCCATCTGAATAAGCTCCATGCGTTTATCAAACGCCTCCTGCTCATCCTCCAACTCCTTTTCATTGTACTTCTTCCGCAGCTCTGCTTTGCGGCGCAAGGTGTCTTCCGTAATGCCATACTCCCGCTCCAGCGCCTCAATGATGGTGTACTCACGCTGATAGTCCAAGGCGTCCAGCTTCTGCCGGTACTCTTTCTCGGTAATGAGCTGCTTACCCCGCGCATCTTCCAGCGCCAACTGTTGCCGGACGTAATCCTTCTCGATGTCATCGATGGCCTTGTCCGAGTCGAAGAATTTCACCCCTTTGCGGGCATTATCCTTCGCCTGTTCAAACTTCTGATTGGCGGCGGCTATCTTATCCAGTGCCCCTTCAGCCGACCGTATTTCCGAGTCCCGGGTAAGCTGGGCCAGCATCACCTGATAGTCGGAAACATCTTGCGCGGCCTGCTGCCGCTCCTCGTAGGTTTTATTGATGTTGTCGCGAGCGTCCTCGGCCAGCTTGATCTGCTGCTCGATGTTGGCCCGGTCGGTCTGGGAGAGGGCTTCCAGAGTCGCATTGTGCAGGGCGAGTTCGTCCTTGCTGAGCTTCAGGCCCAACTGCCGCACCTCGTTGTTGTACTTCTCGGTAAGGGTCAGGCGGGCAACGTTGGCGGCCTGCTCCCCACCGATCTTATCCTTGTTGGATTGCACGGCCAGACGGATGCCCTCTTTGCGGTCCAACTCGGCAATCTGTATCCGGACATCCTTCTCCTTTTGCAAGGCCTGCAGACGGATGGCTTCGGTATTGGCCGGATTCTTCGCCTGACGCGCTAAGTTTTCGGCCTCAAATTCGAGCAGCTGCTTACGCCGTTTAAATTCTTCGGCGGCCACGTCGGCGATGGATTTCTTCTTTTCCTTATCGGCCTCAATCGTATCTTCAATGGACTTGGTCAGGTCCTTGTTGGCATCGACAACCGGTTTAGTGAAGCCCCCGGCCAGGTAGGCGCTTTTCGCGCCCAGCTTGTCCATGGCCTCCAGCTTCTTATTGTACTCGTTCGTGAGCCGGACAAGCTCCCGACGCGAATCATTCAGGGCGATGCTGTTCTTGTAGAGCTGATCGGCCTTTTTGGTGCTCTCATCCAACTTACCATCAACGGTATTGACGGTGAAATCAACTACCCGCTGCTTCGCCTGCTCTGCCGTGATGCCCAGCAGCTTCTCCTGGTTTTTGATCCGGCTTTGCAGGGTTTTGATAGCCAACTCCTCCTTCTTCCGGTTTTCGTCGATCTGATCCGCTTCCAGAATAAGCGTGGAAACGGCCTGGTTGCTAAGTAGGATCTTCTGTTTGATAGCGTCGCGGGCCGCTTTCTCATTCAGAATGAGGGCTCCCGTCTCCTTATCGATGGAAGAGACGGAGTTACCCAGCGATTGGGTCAGCTGCTCGGTGATCAGCCCCAGTTCCTCCTTGCTTTTGGCCGTGGGCTTCACCCCTTTGGCCGTAAGTGCCTCGTAGCGCTTGAGCAACGCATTCGCGGAGTCAGCCGCCACGCGGTTTGACTCCGCAGTGGCCAGGGTAGCGGCAGTAGTATCCTTCGCTGTTTTGTTGAACTTGCCCAGGTCACCAATGAGGTTGTTGACGCCATTGAGCATGCTTTTCAGGAAGCCGCCCACCTGGCCGTTGGTAACGAAATTGGAAAGCGTGTTCTTGAATTTACTCCAGGAACCATCCAGCGTATCGACCTTGATAGCGGCTTCCGCCCCTAAGCTGGTCGCCTTCTCCAACTGATCGTTGGCCGTGGACTGCCGTTGGGCAAACAGTTCCGTATTCTGCGCCAGGGCCAGAATAGTGTTTTTCGCTTCGCCACTCTGAAGCTTCAGTGTCCCGAGCAGCTGGTTGACTTTCGTCGTCGAGGTTCCACCGGCGTTCAACCCCCGAAGGAAGGCTTGGATGGCAGAATTGAAGTCTGAATTTACCAGTTTGGTGAACTGTTTCAGCGTAAGGTTGGTATCCCCGAGCTTGGCAATTTCGAAGGAGGCTTTGGTTTTGCCCGCAATTGTTGAGAACAGCCTATTCAAGCTCGTGCCGGCCCGTTCTGCTGAACTACCACTCTCCTCGAGCACCGCCGCATAGGCAATCACGTTTTTTAGCCCGACGCCGTAGGCCGCCGACATCTGCCCGACGCGCAGGGCTACGTCGGTGAGGAAGGGTGCCGTACTGGCTCCTTGGGCGCCGATCTCATTCACCGCTGAGCCGATGGAGAGCAGGTTCTTGGCAATGTCCGGGCCCAGGTCCTTCTTGAACACGTTGGCAATCTTGCCCAGCTCAGTCGCGATACGCTCCGGATCGGCCCCGAAGTCGTCACCCAATGCCTGGTTGGCAATATCGATCGCGGCGGTGAAGTCCCGTATGTTCTCTTTCGCGATACCCAACTGTCCCCCTACCTTGGCTATGTCCAACAAGCCGGAGAGGGAGGTAGAGGTAGGGATCTGCTTCAGGCTGTCGGCCAGTTCTTCAGCAGCATCGGCTGTAAGGCCCGTTGTCTTGCGTACATCAGCCAGCGAGGAACTGTACTTCAGGTTGGACTCGAAGCCCTGCTGCAGGGCCGTAGCCACGCCCTGAATGCCGTAATAAGCCCCGGCCAGGCTCTGCGTCAGCCCGCCGAGGTTGCTGGTCAGGCCCGTGGTGGACACGCCGCCACTTTTTACCCCGACGCCATACTGCTTCAGGGCATTGGTATTCTTGGCAAGCTCCGCATCGGTCTGCCTGAGCTCCTGTTGCAGGCGCTCCTGCTGCTCGGCTGATAAGCCGGTGGCCTGCATCTGAGTGCGCAGGGCAGCGGCGTTGGCCAGTAGTTCCGTACGCTGGGCACTGAGGGCTGAAACACCTTCCCGCAAGCTCTCGGCGTACCGGCCCACGTTGCGGTAGCCCACGCCGGTTTCCTGGGTGAAAGTGCGCAGCTTCTCGTTTACCTCTGCTAACTGCGCTTTGAGCTGCTGGGCCTCCGCGCTGTTGTTGTCCATGCCGCCGGCGAGGCTCTTCAGCTTCGCATCCAACTGCCGCGCCTCATTCTCCATGGCCCGGAAGCTGCCGGCCGCCGCGGTGAAGTCGGAGTTGGCCCCGCGCAGGGCCCGGCTCAGGTTGTCGGTTTCGGCCTTGAGCTTGATGATTTCGCGGGCCGCTGCTTTGGCCGCCTCCAGATCACCGGCCGCAAATGCCTTCTTCAGCGCGTCCTGCTGCTGCTTCAGCGCCGAGTTGAGGCCCTTGGTGGATGCCTCCGTATCCTTCTGAACCTTGCCGAGGCCAGCCATCCGATCCTTCAGATCCTGCTGCTCCTTGGCCAGCTTGGCAATGGTGCCGCTCAGCTCGTCCAGCGTAGTGCGGCTCTTGCGGCTGACAACGTTGACGTCCTCGAACTTGGCTTTGGTACCGTTGATAGCCGCCAGCACGACAGCCAGTCCCGCCGCAATCTTGTCTGAATCGCTCTGCAGATTTTTTGCAAAGGTTTTGTAGCTGGTGTTGAGGCCTTTTACATTCTTGGTGAAGTTCAAAAGCTCCTCAGCCCCAGGTCCCAGGCCATCAAAGAGCTCATTATAAGAAACTGGTCCAGACATCGTGCACAGGGGTTTGATTTAATTAACGTAAGATACGGTAATACCACAAGATTGCGGCATGATTCGGTCAGGAAAGCGGTTCCTGCCCTGTACGAGCGTGTAGATTATGCTCAATACGACACACTTTGAATCTAAAAAAGCCCCCCTGTAGCAGGGGGGCTTTCAGAATGAGTAGCCGGACTATCGGGGTTGTGCTCTCATAAAACTAGACTTCTCTAGTTTCATCGAAAGACGGGCCATCCTAGTTTCATCGAAAGACGGGCCATCGTAAAGAGGCCTTGCGGTCTTACAGCTGGAGTAGCGCCCGTTGCGGCATGATATAATGGGGGCGCTCGGCGTAGGCCTTGGCGTAGAACGCAAACAGGCGGTCGGTATTGGTTGCCAGTACGAGCAGACGTTGCTGGCTCCGTCGAGTGGCCAGGCGCTTACGGGGTGATGTGAAGATGTTCATTGTAAAAGCGAGCAGGTGGGAAACGCTGAAATGCTTAGTCGAGAGGCGGTACCGCACAGAATACGGCCCCACGCGCCGGCAGTAGCCGAAGCAGGCGCAGGCTACTCATGGCCAGCAGGATTGATCGGAAGAAGGATCCGGCCGCCATCGTAGTGCGGTACTGGATCCTTGACAAAGTAGCCTTCCGCGTCCACTGCCCGGATCTGGTAGCTGCGGGCCTGCTCGCTGCCGGCGAAGGCGGCCCTGAACTCCTGCAGGCAGGAAGCGAAGCGCTGCTGCCACTGCTCCGGCATCGACTGAAGCTGCGCGCGGGGCAGAACGAGGTAGTTGGCGTAGCTCAGGCCGAACCAGCGGTGCACCGCCTGATAGCCGGGGTGGAAGTGGTCGGCCTGGTGAACCGCCGGGGTGAGGTCGTTGGGTTGCGTGTGGCTCATGGAATTACGATTTACTATGCCAGCCGTGCCAGCCAGGAGAGAGCATTTCCCGAACGTGGCGGCTGCTCCAGGGCCCCAGCCCCTCGCCCCCGTTGCGCCGGTCGCCATGCTGGCAGAACAGCCATTGGTCGTATTGGGCGAAGAAGCTTGCATGTATCTGGGCTTCCTGCTCATTGAGGCGGGCAGCGGCGGCCAGCACCGACGAAGCCACAACCCGGCGAGCCTCGGCAAAGCCGGCGGCCACTTCCTCTTCTACCGCCCAGCGGGCCGCACAAGTCCAATCATCCAGCAGATCAGTCGCGGCCATTGTCGGGCATCATGATGTTGGAACCGGGCATGTCGTTGCCGTTGGTGGTATGGTCCACCTTTACCGGCGCGAAGGCACCGTGAACCTTGAGCATGGTCGTGGTGGCATCCTTCGCGTCGTGCATCTCTACCGAGAGTCCGTAGCGGGTAGGGGTAATCTTCTTGATCAGGCCGCCGGCTTTGGCCTCCAGCACCTTCACCAGGCTCAGGCGAACTTCCTCCTTCGGAATCGTCTCGCCGCTTACCCAGCGTTTGGCATCGGGCTTACGGGCCAGTTCCATTTCCATGCGCAGCAGCTCAACCTTGCGCAGAGCATGAATAACCGCTTGCTTCTTCCGGAACTTCGTCTGCAACTTCTTATCGGTTATCAGGGCTTCGGCCGCAATGGCAAACTCCTGCTCAAACTCCATCTGGTCCTTGAACTCGGCGACGATATCGCGCAGGGGCTTGTGGATGCGCGGGGTGTACTCTACAACCACCTTCTCCATCACGTCCTCAATGGAGGCCCGGCCCCACTGGCTCATGCGTACCGTGGCTTCCTCCTGGCTCATGCCCAAGTCGATAGCCCGGGCCTTGATGGCGGCCAGAATCCGCTCATCCTTCAACAGGTCGCGGGCAGTCTGTTTGGCGCGGGCAACGCTGTAGTTGGCCTCGCGGGCGGCCTGGGCTCCCTTCCAATGCTGGGCATACTCTTCCACAAACCGCTGCTGCTGGGGCGTCAGGGGCTTGGTATCGGCGGGTATATCAGACGGTGGGGGCTGCTGGGTAGCCATCAGAGACAGGGGGTAATAATCGGCAAGTAGATAAGCGGGGAAAGCCGCTGCTAGGCAGCAGCGGCAGCAGGAGTAGCGGTTCCCGGAGTGTCGTGGTTACTCTCCGACGGCAGGGCCTGCACAGCCGCATTGACGGCCGTAACGAAGCCGGCCACGTGCTCATCGGCAATTCCCAGCTGCCGGGCGACGCGGCCGATGTCCAGCACCGTGTTGATGGGTTGCCCGTTGGTGGTGTAATCGTATTTCTGGGCCGGGTACTCGCCGAGCAGGTGCAGGATATGATCGATGGCCGTCATAGCGCAGTGCAGCTCCAGGCCGGTTTCTACTACCTCCACCGGCCCATCGGCGGTTTGCATGGTGTAGCACTGCTGGCTTACCGACTTAATCAGGTGCAGGTTCTGCTGGGCTTCTTCGCTGGTGAGGTTGATACGGACCTGCTCGCCGGCCGGGGTGCTCACCACTTCCAAGAAAGACTGCATGCTGCCGCGGCCGATCTCGGTCAGGCGCATCAGGGCTTCGGGTCGGGTGATGCTGGCCATGCGGGTGCGCTGCTCGACGGCGGCAAGGATGGCAGGGTCTTTCAGGAACTCCTTTGCTATCTCGGCGGAGCGGCGGGGGCTATACCCGGCCTTCTCTACCGACTCGACCGCTTGCCCACTCTCAGCAAACAGATCAATGAAGCGCTTTTTGCGACGGGATAAGGCGGTGGCGGGAACTGATGAGGACATATTAGGAAAACAGATGGTGTGGGATGGTTATTAATTAACGCAATTTAATGCAAAACAAGCCGATTATTCTTTGCAAGTGGTCAAAATAGGTTCAATAACAGTCCGAAGCTCATGGCGAGTTGAGGAATGGAGAGTAGAAAAACGGGAGTGTGATTCGGTGAATCGTGTATTAGGTAACGAAAAGTAACGCGGGCGGAAGTGGTGCTGGGCGGAAAAGGGAGGTTGCGCGAGCGAGGCTGTGAGGTGTTGGGGCAAGGTCCGGATTCCTGACTTTGGTTGTTCAGCTGCTGCACTACCACCGCTGTACCGGGGCTACGATGCTGGAATGGCCGTTACCGACGATTGGGAAGTGTTTCAGCAGCGTCAACGGAACAGGCCACCCCTGGGCGCCGACGTGGCTGCAGGGTGGCCTGTATAGAGCATTCGTGCGCTTCCGTTACTTCGGTCTGGCAGCCGGTGGTGACCGTTACCTTGCCGTAATGGTAGCCGACGCCCCCAGGTGCTGTGCTGGCCGACGGTGGCCGCCGCTATGGCTTTCGGTAGGATGCCTCCAACATCCATTCCAGCAACGCCCGCAGGCGGTAGTAAGGCTCCACTTTGGTTTGGTCCATGGTCTGGTATAGCTCCAGCAAATCGGCCCCCAGCACCAGTACCCCCTTGAACCTCTCGACGATCCGGGCGTTGGCCAGATCCTCGTTCAGCTCATGCTCTATCTGATCAGCCAAGGACAGCGGGGCAAACTCTCCCCCCGGCTCTGCCCGGTATACCGGAATATCTTCCCCCAACTGCGAGCCCATGATCCGACGGAAGGACAGCTCGGTTTGAGTAGCCACGATCTGGCTGAACATTTCGAAGTGGGCCGGCGCACTGGTGCCGATGTACTCTTCCCGGCCGTCGTAGCCGTCGAAGCAGCCAGCCAGCTCCTGATGTAGCGAGTAGGGCCGGATGCTTTCCGGATCGTCCTTGTAGGTCGGCTTCCAGGTGGTGTTGTCATTCTTGTCGCCTTCCCCGCTCCACTGCCAGTCATCATCTTCCCCGTCGCCATACTCCTGCAGCGACCTGATCCTGTTCTCAATGGCGAAGCGCGTCAGGTCGCCCTCGTAGGTGGTGAAAAATCCGTTGAGCGTGCCCAGCGCTTGCACTACGCTGCGGTGCAGCCCATGCAGGGAGTTGCGCAGTACGACCAGCTCATAGTAGCGCAGGGAACGGTCGATGAGGGACGAAGGCGTATCAACTGCTTCTACTGCCAGCTCCTGCTTCATCTCCTGCTGGTACTCGCGCATGGTTTCGCGGGGAACCGTTACGATTTCGTAGGTGGAGAGGCCGCGGAGGTAGGTGTTGAAAAGTTGGGCCAACGTGTCGTCGGCTTGTAGGGGTTCCAGGATACGGTAACGCATGGCCAGAAAGAAGATGAAGTGAGCGGAAAAGGGCAGCGGGCTACGCGGCGGCCCGGGAGGTGGGGGCGGTGGACTGCACAGCGACAGACTCTCCGTTGGCCAGGGCGCGGGCCATGATGATCATTGGATGATCAGCCCCAATCTCGTCCTGAAATTCCTCAATGGCCGAAGCCAGCTCCTTTTCCAGGTCCAGAATGCGCTGGTAGACGGCCTGGGACAGCTCGGTAAAAACCGACACGGCCGGGCCGGGCTGGATAGCTATTTTCACCGTGCGCTTTACCGAGCTGACCGTGACATCCACCATGCCATCGATGGAGATGTACTGTAAAACGTCGTACTCCTGCTTGGTTTCGATCAGCACATTCTGCAGGCGGGTCAGGTAATCGAGGTTCGTGGTGGCCATGATAGGAGGTAGTTGGAGGTAAATGGGATGGGTGAAAATGGGAGGTGGATCGGGCTAGAAAGGGTCCTGATCATCATCCGGCGCGCTGGGAGCTGCGGCACCGACGAAGCGGGTGGAACTGCTGTACTCCAACGCGGCCGGCGCCTGGTTCATATCCTCGTAGCGGCCGTAGCGCAGGTCCGAGAACAGCACGACATCTTCCAGCGGGCCATTGCGGTGCTTGGCGAAGATGATCTTGGTAGTGTTGGCGGTGGAAACGCCCATAGAATCTTCCATGATCTTGTAGTACTCTGGGCGGTGCACGAAGGCTACCACGTCGGCATCCTGCTCGATGGAGCCTGATTCGCGCAGGTCGGAAAGCACTGGCTCCTTGTCCCCGTCGCGCTTGGCTACATCCCGGCTGAGCTGGGAGAGGGCCAGCACCGGTACGTTCAGCTCCTTGGCTACTTCCTTCAGGGCCCGGGAGATGCTGGCTACCTCCTGCTCGCGACTGCCCCCGTTCCGGGCCCCCGTCATTAGCTGGAGGTAGTCTACTACGATCCACCGAATATTATGCTCGGCTTTGAGCTTGGTGGCCTTCGCCCGAAACTCGCCAATGGAAAGCCCCGGGGTTTGGTCGATGAGCATGGGCAGGTGGCGCAGCGGCTCGGCTTTGGGCCGGATCGTGCGGGCCTCATCCAGGCCGCCGCGAAAGTCGCCCCGCGTCAGGCGGCTCGTCGAGTAGCTGGTTACGGTCCCGATCATCTTGGTGATGAGCTGCACATCGCTCATCTCCAGTGAGAAAAATATGCCGGGCAGGCCGGCCGACGCGGCGGCCCGGGCCATGTATAGGGCCCAGGTGGTTTTGCCCATGGACGGGCGGGCCGCGACAATAATCAGGTCGGGGGCCTGCCAGCCGCCGGTAATCCGGTCAACGGTCGTAAGCCCGCTGGTAACGCCGGTCAGGCCGCCCGGCTGCTGCGCGGCGTATTCGATTTTGTCTACCGTCTCGTCCAGCAGCTCCCATACGAACTTGGGCCGCTTGATCTGGAGCACGTCATGCAGGGTGTTCATCTCCGTGTAGGAGTCACTGATCAGCTGGTGGGCGTCGTAGGTTGGGGTATACGCCTTGGCCAGGATCCGGCGGGCCACATCGGCCATCTTCCGTTTGGAGTACAGCTCCATCAGAAATACGCCGTGGGTCTGCAGGTTGGCGGCCCCGTTCACCGAGAAGGTAAGCTGGGCGACGTAGTGCGGGCCTCCGACCTGATCCAGGCGGCCGTCGGCCTTCAGCTGGTGGGTGACGGTGAGGATGTCCACCGCCTGGCCGACGTTGTAGAGCTTGCAGATAGCCTGGAAGATATACTGGTGCTTATCCTCGTAGAAAACCTCGTGGTTGCTACGGAACAGGGACATACCGGCCTGCAAACCGGATTTTTCCAGCAGCATAGCGCCGAGAAAGGACGCCTCCAGTTTGCTATCACTGGGCGGGGACAGCGTTTCGGTGCGTTGGGGCGTTTTCATTCGATGACTTTGGTTTGTTGGCCGTGAATCTTATCCGCCAGACTATCGGAGGTCCGGGTCGGGGTGATGCCCTGGGTTATTTTTCCCTTTTGTGGCAGAGGCTGTTCTTTCCGTTTCCGGCACCAGGTGTCGGCGGTTTTCCACGCGTTGCGGTTTTTGGTGAGCAGCGGCGCCCAGTTGTCCATGTCCGAAAACACTTCCTGCAGCATGGTCACACCCCACTTGCTGCGCAGGTCGTTGAATTTGTCAGCCGTCAGTGGCACTTTCATTTTCAACACCTGCGGGGCATTCTCCTTTGCCCAGGCCTGCCATCTGGCAAAGCGCTCCTGAATTTTCTTCTGTTCAGCCGCCAGCTCCTCACCCTCCAAAGAAGACTCGCCACTACCCGCCGGCGAAGCCGCGGTAGGTATAGGTTCTTCCTTGGTATTTACCCTTGTATTTAAACTGTTATTTATGTCCGCAGATATTGCGGGAGCTTGCCGCAGATTCTGCGGTAGGTCAACCGCAGATATTGCGGGAGCCTGCCGCAGATTTTGCGGGAGGTCGCCCATACCTACCGCAGATATTGCGGGAGCTAGGGGCGATGGCTGCGCTAGTTGCTGAGGGGCTACCGCAATATCTGCGGTAGGTAGTTCCGGGGCCTTACCCGTCTCTGTCTCCGACAGACCTACCGCAGATTCTGCGGTAGGTAGGGAAGCACCCTTATCCTTGCTCGCCGTGGGCGCGTAAGCCAACTTCTCCTTTGCCGTGGGTGGGCCGAACACCAAGCCGGGCACCTGGGGGGTGATGATGCGCCGGCACCAGTACGGCCGCTTCTGATCCACGTCCCGCAGAATGAGCCCCGCCTTGTGCAGCTGGGTCATGGCATCTTCCACCGTGCGCTTCTTCATCAGGCACCGCTCCGCGAAATGATCATCCATGGCAAAGACGTAGTGATGCGGTCGATGCAGGTCGATGATCTCCGACAGTACCAGCCGCGCCGACCAGGTGATCAGGTCGATGGGCAGGGCCAGCACTTCGGGCGGGATGATTAAGGCGCGGTTGGAGGTGTCGGTGGACATGAGGCAGGCAATAGGCCCGCGGCTGGTGGAGGGTCAGCCGCGGGACCAAGGGTAGGAGAGTCGTCAATCCTGTTACCGCAGGGAATTGAACTATGGAAAGAATTGCGGTGGAGCTGATTTCCTACTCAGCTGGATGCCCTCAGAGGTTGAGCAGTGTCCATAGGGCGAAGCAGAGAGAATAGGAAGCCATCCATTGGCGACTTCGGGGGGGCAAGCATCATAGGCTACCAGTCGTTGTTGGTGAACGTTCGGGAGGTCCTATCTGGCCTCGTAATCCTTTATCAGTTGCTTAATGGCATCTATCGAAGTGTTCTGCTCGGATACACCCATCAGATTGCAGTAGATCTTTGAAATAAGCCGGTAAATAGCATCGGATTTGGCCTTGTCGGAATAGCCCACGAACAGATGCTGCACCAGCGCTTTCAGGCGGGCTACATCGACCAGCGTGGAAGTGGTGCCGGCGGCGGGCTCCATTACCCCGGTCGTATTCTGCATTGTGGTGAGCTGGAGCAAAACCAGCTCAATGAAGCGCTTGGGATCTTTCGCATCCAGCAGCATCTCGTAGAGGTGCCGGGCTGAATCCATCATATTGAAAGTTCCCTGGCCGGCGCGGCCTTTGATGAAGCGCTCCAGGTGCTGGGCAATCGTGGCCTGATCTTCGGCCTCCGTAGTGCCCGGCCGGCGCAGGGCCCGGCGCATCTGCTGTTGCAGCTTCTCCCCATCTACCAAGGCCATATCAATCAGGGCGTACAAATCGAGCCAGGCCTCGAGCACTTCTTCTGACTGGGCATCGATACGTTCCAACTGCCGACGGGTAACGTACGGATTGGAAATAGAACTTAAATAAGATGATGCCCGGCAGCTACCGAAGACCGTCTGAATAAACAAGCGCGGGTGCGCATGGATACGGTCGACAATGCGCTTTTTCAGTTGCAGGCTCCGCGCGACGTCGGCCTGTTGGATGCAGGCAATGAGGGCCTGTTGCAGTTGCAGTCCCGCCTGCTGGGTGAAACCTGGCCGGGCGATCAGCTCGCTTACCCGGCGAGCTTCCGGAAGCCCGATGGCCGATGTGTCAGCCATGTATTCCAGGGAGTCCTTTAGCCACTGCTGCAACAACTCAGGCTCTTCCGGAGCCGAAGAATCCGGCATTCCGGGCATGCTGATAAAATCGGGGTTCAGAGCTTTTGCCGATGAACCGGTAGCGTGTTGCGACGTGGATACGTTGATCTGGTGAGATTTCATTTTCTTTGTGGTGAGTTTACCGCTCATGAAGAATTGAAATGCGGGCGCCCGGCCAGGGGCGCCCGTTTTTTTTGCCCGGTTAGGCCCGTAGCGTAGACGTCGTTACATAGGCGGTTTGTCCGGCTGCCGGGTAGTACACCAACTCGCCGACGCTATGCTCCTGGATAGCTACTTCGCAGAGGGTGGTAGGCGTAGCCGGTGTGAAAAAGCATTCTTCCACTAGGCCATCTTCCTCCAGCGCGGAGCGGAATGAAGAGTTGGTGGAGCCAGGCAGGTACAGGGAAATGCCGGTGCTGGTGCGGGCCCAACCGATGATCGGTGCCGGCGTGGTGTGCACTGGAGCAACGCTCGGGCTACCTGTCAGGGTATACACGGCCAGCTGATCACCCGGCCGTACCGTCGAGAGCGGAACCTTCTTGCCTTCCGGCGTCACAACCAGATATTGCGGAACTGCCGCCGTGCGGCTGGCCCGCTTCGGACGGGGCGCGCGCTTCGGCTTGGACGAAGCAGCCGGGGCATCATTGGTGGCGACAGACGTGGCCTTGGCAATTTTTTGAGAAGCTTTCATAAGGTGAAGAATTGAAATGTGGTTGGGTTGATTAAGCGTTAAGGCGGGGCCAGCCGCCGAGAGTTGAGAGTGATTCTAATTGCAGTTCCGCCGGTGCGATGCCGGCGCGCAGCATGGCTTCGAAAGCCAGAGGTAGGTACTTGTGCACGCCGGCTTTAGTCATCTGGGTCAGGCTGCGGCCGCGGCGCATCTGATCATCCATCCACGCCGCCGTAGCGGCTTTGGCCGGTTCCAGCTGCCGCAACAGCTCCCGCCCCGAGGTAGAGGGCGGGCAGATGCCCGCGAAAACACCTGCCTGCACGTATTCTGAGGCAGTTTTACCCGTTAGGCAGCGCATGATGTTGTTGTGATAGGCCGCCAGGCCCTTCGCCCCGGCGGGGTGCTCCAGTAGGTGCTCAGCCAGCCCGGTTTCAGCTTCTACCTGCTTGGCCCGGGTGGTCAGCCCCAGCAGGGGAAGTGCCTGCAGGGGCTGAACGTAGCCGCACAATTGGGCTTCCAGCCGCTCGAACTCGGCCAGGAACATCCGTTTTATGTGGGCGTAATTCTTACCCGAAAACCCGTTCACCAAGCTTTTGAAGCCAGTGCAGGTCATCAGGACACTGCGCCGGCGCTCATTGCACTCATCGGTATAGAAGCCTTCGCCGAAGTGGCAGCTGCGGATAGCCGGCAGCAACTTCAGTTCGTCGTAGATGCGCAGAACGTTTTCGTGTTGCTTCTCAAATGCGGCGGCTACCCGCAACGTATCCGTTGCAGCATTGCCAGCCTCGGTGGGGAACACGAGCTCTTGCATGGCCTTAGGCGCTAACAGGTTCGTCCTGATTGGCTTTCCAGCTGGCAAAACCTTCCGGATTCGTTTCCTGCGCCAGAGCCTCGACGGCAGGCCAGTACTTCGAGCCCACGGATTCGCAGAGCACAATGTTGGACAGATAAGCAGACTGTCTGCATTTCGTACGCGCAGTCAACTCGCGCAGAAACCCCTCGGGCATCAGTTCGCGGATGGTTGGGACTTTTGGTGCCATAGCGGTTTTAAGAAATGCCGTACATTGCGGCCGTTCTTTGATATTATTAATACTAATGCAAATGAACGTTCTGGAAGTCGAAAGAGCAAGATATTTCGGTCAAAAAACCAAAAACAATCTATGAACACACTTGAATTGACTGTCAATCAGCGCATTCAGCATTTGATTGATAACTTGGAAAAAGGCTCGCAGGCAGCCTTTGCGAGAAAGATTGGTGTCCGAACCGGTACCATCGGGGACATCTTAGGCAAGCGCCAAAGTAAACCTGGCTATGAAATTCTAGCCAAAATCGTGGCTGCTTATCCGGAACTGCGTGCAGATTGGCTGCTGGGAGGAGATGGTGATATGCTGAAAAGGGATCCGAACATGATGATGGAACCGGTCCCGGCACCGACTATTACCTTCAGTCAGGCGGATGTAGACGCCCGGTTTATGGAAGAGGTACAGCGCCTGCGATATGAGGGTGCCTTCAACACTTATTCCGAGCTGGCCACTGTATTACAGGCCCACCGCAGTATCATTTCGGAGATACAGTCCGGGCGGTACCACTGCACGCTTAAACTAGTCTATATGCTTGATGCGCACTATGAGATAGATCTACTCTATATTATTCGGGGAGATGGCAGCAAAGACCGCCCGCAAATGCCGAAGCCGCAGGTAGCAGTGGGCCGCCCAGCGGCAAGACCTGCTCCTGCTATGGCTTCTATTACACAAACACTCAAGCAGGCCCGCAACGCCCAGCTCCGGCGCCAGCGTATCGAGCGCACGAAAGACGAGCCGGTATGGCGGCAGATGCTCTACACCTTCATCGGTGATGTTTACCATCCGGAAGTAAAATCGGATAGCTACCTGCGTGGCCTGGCCCTGCAGTTGCTCCCCTTGTTTGAGCGTGACAACGGCCCCGTTGAAGATCAGGAAGATTATTTGGCCATGATCCAGCGCGAAGCCCGCGCGTACGCCGCCACGTTGCCAGAGGAAAGCATCCTGCTGCCCAATACGAATACCAACTCCGACACCACCAAATAGCTCTGCCTATGCCATTGCCAGCCCACCCGATGCGGTAGGGCGCCCGAGTTAAACAAAGCCCTCAGTGGCTCGCGTTATTTTTTCAAGGCTCGCTGGAGCAGCCGGTGCACCGATATCCGGAAGAACTCTTTGCCCCGGCGGGTACGGTAGCCGGACTCGTTGAGTTCCTGGGCAATCTGCTCATTGTTGAAGCCCTGCGCGTGGAGCAGCGAGGCCAGCCGGGCCGCCTGCCGGTTTTGCTGGTTGTCCTGCGCGTTGGCCTGGCGTACCTGGCGGCCCTTCTCAATAGCGGCGGCCGTCAGGTTGGCCGGCGTGCCGAGTTGGGCGCCGCGGGCCTTCTTGGCGGCCAGGGCCTCGCGGGTGCGGCGGGAACCGGTTTCCCGCTCGTGCTGGGCGATGATGGCAAACATGCCCACGGTAAGCGTGTTGGCGTCGGGAATGTCGCAGCAGACGAAGTCCACCCCACTGTCGCGCAGGGTCAGCACGAAGGCCGCATTGCGCGAAAGCCGGTCAAGCTTAGCAATGAGCAGGGTCGCGCCCTGCCGGCGGGCCGAGTCGATGGCGGCCAGCAGCTGGGGCCGGTGATTCTTCCGGCCGCTTTCTATCTCGATAAACTCAGGGAGCAACTGGCCCGGCTGGGGAGCGAAGGCATGCACGGCGGCGCGCTGGGCTTCCAGACCGAGGCCGGATTGGCCCTGCCGCTGGGTGGATACCCGGTAGTAGGGCACATACTGAAGAGGAGGCATAAAACAGGCAAGTAGCAAGTGGGGGCGACAAGATAGGGCCCCGGGAACATTTTATAAACGAGCGTTTATAAAATGTTCCCAAGGCCCGTTTGTGCCCGTCGGCCCTTTACTTGCGCGTCCAGTTCACCCCGCATTATACCATCGCCAGGAAACTATTTTTGATAAGCTACTCGCACCCCCTCCTGTACTCCTTATGATCGTCTTTTTTTCGTCTATTACTTGATCACTCTTTTTGATAAGTGGGCTTAGCGTGTAAATCCCCTTTTGGGAAGAAGAACACCTTCTATCGTTTACTCAATCATAACAACTAGTTTTACAACTAAATTAACAACCCAAGGCAGTTCAACCACGACAACATGATCTACACGGTAGGCGGCATTAAGGGAGGCAGTGGTAAGACCACTATCGCAACG
Source organism: Hymenobacter piscis (assembly GCF_018760735.1). Classification (GTDB taxonomy): domain Bacteria; phylum Bacteroidota; class Bacteroidia; order Cytophagales; family Hymenobacteraceae; genus Hymenobacter; species Hymenobacter piscis. The sequence continues at coordinate 9,070 of NZ_JAHHZN010000028.1, read as the reverse complement.
AATCTGACGATCTACCTGCTCCAGCAAGGCCGCGACGTCATCCTCATTGATGCCGACGATCAGGAGTCGGCTACGGACTTCACGTCCTTTCGTCACCAGTCGCTTGATGGCGACCTGGGCTACACCGCCGTTAAAGTAACGGGCCGCGAGCTCAACGCCCAGGTGCAGCGCCTGGCCACCAAGTGCGACGACATTGTCATTGATACCGGTGGGCGTGATACGGTCAGCCAGCGGTCGGCCCTGACGATCTCCCATGTATACCTGGTTCCGTTCGCTCCCCGCTCGCTCGACATCTGGACGCTACGCAAAGTGGAGAACCTCATTGCCGAGGTGGCGCCTTTCAACCCGGGTCTCCGTTCGCTCACCTTCATCAATAAGGCCGATGCCCGTGGTACGTACAAGGAGGAGGCGGCCGAACTGTTGCGGGGTTCCGAGTACCTGCAGTTTCTGGAGACATCAGTAGGCAACCGTATTTCCTTTGCCAATGCTGCCGCTGTCGGTCTAGGTGTGCTGGAAATAAAGCCGGCTGATGAAAAAGCCGTTACTGAAGTTAACGAGCTGTGTGCAAGCGTACAGGCTGCTGTTTCGACAACCAAGTAGAATTCTGAAATCACAACCTGTTTTACAACTGAATAAGCTTGTGTAAATAGGTGTTGTACCACAACATTACACGTACCCTATGGCCACCAAGAAACCGAAGCTCGGCCTCCCTCCTACGCCTCCAGCCTCCCTGTCCAATGCGGCCATGCAGGAGATGATCAATAAAGGCGGCTCCGTGCTGGAGTCACCGGTAGCAGCCGCTGCCAAGATCACACCCGAGGAGGATAAACTCAAATCCTTTACGTTCAAAATCTACGAAAGCGAACTGGCCCAGATACGTGCCATTCAGGACACGCTACCAAAGCGGGACCGTATTTCCATTCACGACTTTGTCCTGGCCGCCGTGAAAGAGAAGATTGGGAAAATGACAAAAAAGAGCAACTCGAAGTAGTTGGTGCTTTAGTTGTAAAACCGATTGCAGATGCTACGCCTTTCACAACCCGTAATATCAGTCTTTAAAGGGTGTTTATGGCAACTTATAGAAGAACTAATAAGAGTTGTTGTTTTAGTTGTAAACTAAGTGCTCAACAACTGATGGTTCAGCGACTTGATGTGTTGAGTCGTCATGAATACACGGAATACTTCTAAGTCATCCGTCTGGCGGCTGCTTTCCAGCGCAGCGAAGTACTCCTTCTTATCTTCCCGGAACACAACGGTGAGGGGTTGCTTGAAGTAGTGCTGAATGAAGTTCATCAACAGCCGGGACGTGCGGCCATTGCCGTCGTTGAACGGATGGATACTTACCAGTTGCTGGTGCGCATCAAAGGCGATGTGCAGCTGATCCTGTAATGTTGTGGCTGTAGCCATACGCTGCCGGAGTTGCCGGATAAGCTGCTCAACCAGTGTCGGGACCTTCTGGGCGTTCGGAAACGAACTGGCCCCCATGATGGATACTTTATCGACGCGGAAGTCACCGCGGGCGGCATCGGTACTGCCCAAGATGCTGTAGGTCCGCAATCCGGTGGTCCGCATCACGGCGCCGGCCAGCTCCTGCAACAACTGCGCGGAGACGGGCCGTTTCTCATCGGCCCACTGCAGGGCCATATCCAACGCTTGGGCATGGTCGGCCAGCATGTCGTAGCCGTCCCACGGAAGCGTCGGGTCGATGACTGCTTCCTCGCGTACTAGGAAATCCAAGGCCGACTGCACCGTTACCCGTGAGCCCTCAATCATCGTCGAGTGAGCCGACACCAGCACGTGGTTCAACTGCTGACGTGATAGCCTGTCTGCCTCAGGTAGCTGTTGCACCAAGGCAGTCAGACGCTCAATCTCCTCCCACTCGCTCATGCCGCCATGGCTTGGCGCAGCCGGTCAACGTCGACGGTAGCCAGTGCGACCGGGTACTCCAGCCCTGAGACGTGGACGACTTGGTGCGCCCAGGCGGCCAAATCGTGTGCGTAGATGATGGGGCGGTCAGCAGCATCGTGGTACACCGTCTTGCCCTGCATGAAGGCCTCTACGCTGGCGCGTAGCGGTGTAGGCACTTCCTCCAGGGCCTTGTCCCGTGGGTCAGTCAGTAAGTGCGTCAGGTAGGCTCTGAGCGCGCGATAGGCTTCTTGGTTATGAGTGGTCATGGCAGGGTAGGGGAGAGGGGCCCAGACTAAGCATTTTTGGCCGGCGATTTGAGCCCGAGCACCGTTAGCAGCAAGCCGCCCGGGTTCTTGTCGGCTTTGATCTTATCGGTCTTGAGGCGGTACATAAACTTAAACAGCTCATCTACGAGTTTCTCATCCCCGATGATCTGCGCAACCAGCTTCGGGTCTTTGATGCTGAGCGACTCCAGATGCCGGCGAGCCATCAGAATCTTGGCCTGCTCAGGGGACTCATCGAATGGAATTGGTAGCTGCCTGGGTTGCTGCTTAGTCACGTAGAAGCGCACGGCGTGGAAAGAGCGACCCTGCTTAAGCAGGGTGTAGCCGATCTTGAGTTCCGTGTTTTCGTTGATCTGGCGCACGGCAATGTCGAGTACCTTGGCCTTCAGATCACTAATGCGCTGAAACTGCTCCGGCTCTTTCCCCTTCGGATCCTTGAGTTTGAGCATGTGCTTGAACTCGTCCAGATCGTAGGTCTTCGTTTCTCCGATGTCCTTCCATTGCGACGCCATCTGGTAGATACGCTTGGCATATTTGCTCGATATCTTCAGAGCTGAGAATAGCTGAAAGGAGGTAAAGTTGTTCTTCAACTCGAACAGGTACGGACGAATATCTTCCGAGAGGCGGATACGCAGGTAGCCCTGGCCCTTGACATACTCTACCTTCTGAAACATCCACAGCTGCACGTACGAGTGGTCGTTCTCCACCTCGAACATGCGCGAGCCCATGGATTCGGTTGCTTCCTTCAGTTGCTTGTAGTGCCATTCCCGCCCAGTCATGGCTACCACCTCATTCATGTGGATCTGGTACTCCTGATTGGGCTTGTCTTCCCGACGTAACTTGGAGAGCAGAAAGAACAGCAGATCTAGCTGGCAGGCCGTGTAATCGTAGCGGGCCGTAGTGATGGCATTATGCTGCCTGACTTCCAGTGATTCAGATGCTTCCATAGGGGAATGGGATAGAACACAAATATAGAAAAGCGACGAAAAACTACAACTGTTTTCACAGGACGTTTTTAACTGATAAAAAGTCGTTTTTACACCCTAAGCTGACTGATAAAAAGTCGTTTTTAACTGATAAAAAGTCGTAGTTCGCTGATAAAAAGTCGTTTTTAACTGATAAAAAGTCGTTTTTAAAGCGCATATCTAGCAGTATATCAATAAGTTGTGAGTCCTGCAAATAGACAAATACCTAAAAATACACAAGTTGTTGATACACACGCGAGCCCCGAACAATAGCTTTTAAGGTGTGAGTATATAACTTGAAATGGTGAGGGAAAAGCAGCAAAACGGAAAGCACAAAGAAGTTCAAAACCGGGTTAAGTGATTGTACTATTTTAATACTCAATTATACTTTATCTGTTCCTGCTGTTAGTAAAAGTCTCGCTTCATGTACTGTCTGTGCATGACCATAGTTATCACACTCATCCGTTTGAGAATCCCGACAAGACGTAAAAACGACTTTTTATCAGTCAGCACAGACTAATTGATATCCTGTGATGGGGCCATAGTACCGAGGCACCTATTCAACATGATATGACTGATGAAAAGTCGTTTTTCAATTTAGCCTTTCCTACTCCAACTAACAGGCCTTCTTATAGCAGCGGGGGGGGCAAAATTACGTTAAGCCTTCCCTAGCCTTTTGCAGACGTAGCTGCAAGTCACGGATTACCGAAATCACCGTTAAAGTGAACACCATATGCGGAATGATAAAGCCGTTTTGATAAGCTTCATTTTGCCTGAGTAGCTGCGAACTGAAACCCTTGTAATTTAGCAGGATGAAGTTATTTTCACTGGCAGCCGCTGGCCTGCTGGCTTTCGCCGGCTGCGCCGGCAAGGAGTCCGTCCAGCCCACCACGCCAGCGACCAACATCAGCCCGCTACCGGCCCTGGCAGCTGGCGATGCTGTGCTCTACGAAGTGTTTATCGCCAATTTCAGCGCCGCGGGCACCCTGGATGGGATGCTACCCAGGCTCGATTCTATCCGGCGGGTGGGGGGCAACGTGGTGTGGCTCATGCCGCCTTATCCCACCCGGGGCTCGCCCTATGCGGTCGACGACTATCGCCGCATTAACCCCGAATTCGGCAACCTGGCCGCCTTTGATGCCTTGGTGGCTGCCGCTCACGCCCGGGGCCTGCGTGTGATGCTGGACTGGGTAGCCAACCACACCTCGTTTCATCACCCGTGGATTCAGACCCACCCCGACTGGTACACCCGCGACGCCACCGGCCGCATTGTGCACCCCACCCCCCAGTGGACCGACGTGGCCGACCTGGACTACAACCAGGCTGGGCTGCGGCAGGAAATGATTGAATCCATGAAGTTCTGGGTGACGCAGCACGGCGTTGACGGCTTTCGCTGCGATGCGGCGGACCTGTTGCCCGACGACTTCTGGCGCCAGGCCCTGCTCGAGCTACGCCAGGCCAACCCCAACTTGCTGCTGCTGGCCGAAGGCAGCCGGGCCAGTCACTACGCGTCCGGCTTCGACATGGCCTTTGGCTGGGACTTCCACACCGCGCTGCACCACGTGTTCGTGCGTCGGGAACCGGCCAGCCGCCTGATAGCCGCTCACCGGCAGGAGATGAAGGGGCTGGCTACTGGACGCACCCGCCTGCGTTTCACCACCAACCACGACGAAGTGCAAGCGGGCATACCGGCCGTGCGATTTGGCAGCGAAGCGGCAGCGCGAGCGGCGTACGTGGCTACGGTGGCGTTCGGGGCGACGCCGCTGCTCTATAACGGCCAGGAAGCAGGCGACCCGGCCCGGATGAATGCCCAGCGTACCCCCATCCGCTGGGGCCTCGATCCGACGGCGGGGCTTTTTTATCGCGGGCTGCTGAACGTATACCAGCGGCTGCCGGCCCTGCGCCGGGGCAGCGTGGAAGACCTCTCGGCCAGCACAGATGTCCTGCTGGTGCACCGCCGCCTGGGCACCGAGGAAGTGCTCGTACTGGTTAATGTCCGGGGCACCCCCACGACCGTGGCCCTGCCCATGGCCGTGCAAGGCGCGACTTGGACGAATGCGCTGACCGCTGCGCCGGTAGCTGTCAGTACTTTGCTCACCCTGCCGGCCTATGGCTACGCCCTATGGCAGCGCTAGCGATGGATAACACCCTCATTTCACCAAGCGAAGCGCGTTTATCTTGCCACCGTTTCCCTGAACGAGCCCAACTCAAACGACTTTGGCGAAAATCAAAAAAAAATCCCGCAAGACCTCTATCGACTTTTCGGGCTGGTTTGGCTTGGTCGTTATCGTGCTGACGCTTGGCTATTTCCTTCGCACCTGTGTCCAAGGGCACCGGATAACACAGGCATTTGAAAGGAAAACGGCCACCATCAAGGCAGTAGGGATTGATAAGAAAAACTTCTTCGGCAATAGCCCCGTCTCGCAGCAGTTTTCCTATTCCTATCGATTCCAGCTACAGGGTAAGTGGTTTGAAGGAAATTCCCGAGACCCGGCCCTGCGAGTAGGCGATAGCATCCTCGTCGATTATGTAGTCGATGCCCCAGAGTATAACCGCCCCCACGAAACAGAATGACTGGCCGGAGCAGCTAGGAATACGCTCCTTTCCGTGAACGACCAGCAGCAGTTCAGCATCAGGTGCTAGAGACCTACTGCATGGTCGAGAGAGTTTAAGGAACCCGTCTACGATTCAACGTTTACGAAACGCGAAAACGAGATGAGTTTCGTAAACTCAAACCCATGTGCTTTTCTGGGCCTGGGCGAACAGGATTTTGAGAGCCGCATGACCGCAAAGGCTGGGGAAGGCTTAACGCAATTTTGCCCCCCCGCTGCTATAAGAAGGCCTAACAGATAGTGAGAAGTATTACTATAGTTCGTTGGTATGCTGGATTCTTTGTTGACTGTTAATACTAGCCATTTGAATTTTACGAAGACCACTAAGTAACCGGTGATTCTGATGACACTGCTGTCACATTATACATAGTCGGGGAAGATAATTGGTATCCTTGCTCGTCGGAGCAGGGGAGGTATACCCATGGCGCCACAACTAAGCATAAGTGTTGAATATAAAAAATCCAACATACTCAAGCTGTCCAATGCCCTACTGACGATACGATCATCCCACAATAAAATCCCTCTGCTGGACCGTTGATCATGACTAGAGAGCGGGACGGTACCTTGCATATAAATCGTAAACCGAGAGCCATCATAGCTAGAGAATATACACTTCCTTCGGAAGGGCATAGCAATAAAGCAAGCGAGTAAACCGTTAACATAGTCGCAACGATTTCCGTTGAATGTATAACCCACTACACATTAGTTTAAGAGGGAGGACATCTTCACATACCACTTATCTTATCTATTCGCTCATGGCATTTGCTATCATCCGCGTCACTAAAATTGCCAGCCGGGAGCAGGCGCAGAGCGCGGCCCATCATAATTACCGGACCCAGGATACGCCCAATGCCGACCCGGCTTTGCGCCATCTCAACCAGGAACTGATCAATCACGAGCAGCGCAGCTACTGGGACCTAGCCACGGAGCGCATCGCCGAGCTGCAGCTGCCGCGCTTGCGCAAGGATGCGGTTCGGGTCGTGGAAGTCTTACTCACGGCCAGCGAAGAGAAGTTTCCCAAGGATGCGGTAACCGGCCAGCGGGCCGACATCCGGGGCTCACAATGGGTGAAGGATAATCTGGACTTTTTACAGAAGCGCTATGGGGTCCGGAACGTGATCGGCTGCATGCTGCACCAGGACGAAAGCACTCCTCATCTACACGCCATGGTCGTCCCTATCACCCAACAGCAGCGCCTGCACAAGGGTGAACGGGTAGGGGCGGTTGAGCGACTGTCAGCCCGGGATTTGTTCAGTCCCGTCGCCCTACGGCAGCTGCAAACCGACTACGCCCAGGCCATGGCGCCCTACGGACTCAAGCGGGGCGTGATGTACAGCACCGCCATCCACGAGGATGTGCGTCGCTATTATGGGGCCCAGAAAACCAGCCAACAGGAACTGGCCGAGTTAACCAAGCCGCTGGTGCACGTTCCCTTTCAACTACCGGCCATGAAGGCGCTGGAGCGAATCAGCCCGCAGGCGTATCTGGAACGGGAGCAGGCCCGGCTGAACGAACACGCCGCCGGGCAGGTGGCCGCCGTCAATGCCAAGCTGGCGCAGGTCTCGACCATTGCCACGGCCAATACGCTGGCACAGGAACGGGTTCGCATTCTGGAAAAGCAGCTGGCCACCAGCAAGGAGCACGAGCAGCGAGTGGCAGCTCAGTTGGCCCAAAAAACGCAAGCCCTGGCGGAAAAGGAGAAGGCTTTATCCAACGTGCAGGGACAGTACCACCGCCTGATTGTCCGGACACTGCAGGGGGAGGGCTTAAACGCGAATCAGACGGAGTTTGGCAGCAAGCAACAAGCCCGCAGCCTGCAACGGGCGGAGCATCTGATCACTACCGCGTTGCGGGGCCCGGTAACGGATCCGAAGCAGGTAAGAGAGATGCTGGAACAGCACGGCTTTAAACTCGTTAGGAATAAGGAGGATAAACTCATTCTGCGGGAGTCGGAAACTGCCGTGCAGCTTATGGTAGTCTCCTTGCGAATCAATGGCCAGCCGCTGAAGGAACAAATGAAGCAGGCCGTCGAACGCACCAAGCAGGAGCAGCTGCAAGAGCAATTGCAGCAAAAGAGACTGGAGGTCGCGCGCCACCCGCACGCAATGCACGCCACCATTACGGTGCATGCGGATAAAGCAGCACGTGTGGAAGCTGCGGTGGAGAAGGCCGGCGCCAGTGTCTGGAAGGCCGCGGTATTACCTGATAAGCGTACGGTTTTAAGCGTGAGCTACGTCTTTAATTGGACCACGGTGGAAAGCATCAATACCGTATTTCGCCAAGCGCGGCAAACGGAAGGTATAGAGGTACAGGAGGATTATGCGCACCGCAACAGGCGCGAGGGTGCGGTGCGCATGATTGAACGGGAACGGGAGCCAAAGGGAATGGATCGGGGAATGTCCATGTGAGCCACAGCCAGTTCCTCCGAGGCAAACGCGAACCTGATCAATGTCTCGATTTAGTAGGCTTGCTGGCCGCGCCGTACCTTTGCGCCTTCTATGAAGCACATCGTTTATTTGAGTCAGGCCGTTCAGCCCCTCTCAGACCAGCAACTGGAAGTCTTGCTCACCCAATGCCAGCAGGATAATGCCCGGACCGGCATCACCGGCATCCTGTTTTACAGTCACGGTCATATTGCTCAGCTTTTTGAGGGCGAGCCGGCGGTGGTTGACGCCCTTTTTGAACGGATTGCCCGCGACGGCCGCCACTCCCACGTGCAGAAGCTGGTGGAGCGGCCCATTACCGCGCGCAGCTTTGCCAATTGGGCCATGGCCTTTCATCCCTTGCAGTTGGCCGCGTTTAATGCGTTGCAGGCGTTTCTTTCCCCTTCCCACCTGCCGCCGGTTCCCGCCACGCTCTCCATTGCCGACGCTACGCTGCTGGAACTCGTGCGCCTAGCGGTCCTCGGAACTCCTGCCTCCCATAATTACCTACAGGCCTTTACCCCCAGTGACTCCACTGATACGCCTACGTAGTACCGCAACCCGGGTGGGAGGATGGTTGCACCGGGCAATCAACGGGTAGTTGCCAACTTCTGGTTGTGACTACCCGTTTTAACGGCCCTGTTCCCTCCAGAGAGCTTGTTCAACGGTTGAAACAGGGGCGGGCCTGCTTTACCGTCGGAACAGGTACGCTGTTGTATTTTCTGTTTGTCATTGCCCCGCCTTTCTCCGAGCGGGTAGTAGCTGTGGTTGTATGCTTCCTTTCGAGCAACTTTTTCGTCGGCTCCCGGCCGGAGTAGCCACCCTGGAAGGGCCCGAGTTGCGCTACGGCTTCGTGAATGAGGCCATGCAGGCACTCG
>NZ_JAHHZN010000027.1 GCF_018760735.1 Hymenobacter piscis | reverse complement strand
GTTGCAAAAGGGTCGTAAGTTTGGCTTTGAGGCGTTGCTTCACGGGGCGGAACGGATTTGGATGGTGTAGGAACCCCAAAGGTCGACCGCCCCGTTTTAGCCCTCAAAATTTAGTAGGGTAGAGTAGCCCCGGCTTACACTCTGATTATCTTTTTTTTCACAGCAGTTTACCCGCCTTTTCTGCCGGCTCAGCCCGTTTTTTGGCCGGTAGTGCCGGCGCCCGTTCCATCCCTCTGGCTTTTTTCACGCATGACAGACCCTACGGTACCTGCCTTGCCCCCGTCCTCGGTAGTAGACCTGCTCACCCAGCGCATCCGGCAGCGCGAGGAGCCGGCAGTGGTGCTCATGACTCCCGAGGCCATCCGGGAGCGACTGGGCCGGGTGCTGGGCGAGCAGCTGCGCACCCGCGACCCGCGCCGCCGCCGTACTTTGGCGCATTTTGTGTACGCGCTCATGGCCGTTCCGGAGCTTCCCAACGCGGCCCTGGCCGAGGCCGCCGGCATCACGGCCCAGGCCGCCCAGCGCGTGGTCGACGGGCTGGTTCGGGCGGGCCTGCTGCGCGTGCATTACCACAAAAATGTGCGGTATCAGGGCCTGAGTCTGGCCGGAGAGGCGCTGGCGCTGCGCGCGGCCCAGGGACAGCCCGAAAATTCCCGGCACCATTTATGACCGTCGCCGTGTTTCGGGCGTACCATCCGTTTCAGCCTTTTCTGCATGCGTAGTTCTTTCCCTTCCCGGCTCCGGTTGCTGGGCTTAGCGTTGTGTTTTCCTTCTCTGGCCCTGGCCCAGTCGGTGCTGCCCGCCGCCCCCGACCCCGTGACGCCCGCTGCGGCGGCCCTCCAGCAGTGGTATCTGCTCGATCCTGCCACCGACGGGGTGATGGGGGTGAGCGTAAACCGGGCGTACCAGGAGCTGCTGGCCGGCCGGCCCACCACCCCGGTGGTGGTGGCCGTCATCGATGCCGGCATCGACACGGCCCACGCCGATCTGCGGCGCGTGCTCTGGCGCAACCCCCGGGAGGTGGCCGGCAACGGCCTCGACGACGACCACGATGGCTACGTGGACGACGTGCGGGGCTGGAACTATCTGGGCGGGGCCGATGGCCGCAACATCCACCTCGAAACCCTGGAAGAAACCCGCCTGGTGGCCCGGCTCCAGCCCAAGTACAAGGGCAAGAGCCGCACGGCCGTACCCGCCGCCCAGCGCCCCGAGTTCGACCTCTACCAGCGGGTGAAGAAAAGCTACGAGGCCAAGGTGCAGGAAAATACCGAGCGCCTCCAGCAGTACGGCCAGGCCTACGCCGACAACGCCCAGGTGGCCGACCTGCTGAAGCAGACCCTGCAGGTGGAGCGCCTCGATACGGCCGTGCTCCGCAACCCGCCCACCCGCGACCCTAAGCTGCGCGAGCTCACCGGCCAGCTCTACGCCATGCTCCAGCCCACCGGGTTTGCCTCCCTGGAGGATATCCTGGCGGAGATGAAAAACGGCCTCAAGGAAACCCAGAACCAGCTCGACTACGGCCTCAACCTCCAGTACAACCCCCGCCCCCTGGTGGGCGACGAGCCCGACAATGTGCAGCAGCGCCACTACGGCAACCGCGACGTGGCCGGGCCCGACCCGCTGCACGGCACCCACGTGGCCGGCATCATCGGGGCCGACCGTGAGAATAGCCTCGGCATTATGGGCATTGCGCCCAGCGTGCAGCTCATGGCCGTGCGCGCCGTGCCCGACGGCGACGAGCGGGACAAGGACGTAGCCAACGCCATCCGCTACGCCGCCGACCACGGGGCCAGCATCATCAACATGAGCTTCGGCAAGTACTACTCGCCCCAGCGCCCGGCCGTGGAGGAAGCCATCCGCTACGCCGACAGCAAGGGCGTGCTGCTGATTCACTCGGCCGGCAACGAAAACAACAACCTCGACCAGACCCTGCAGTACCCCGCCCCGGTGTTCCAGAGCGGCCAGCGCATCCCGAACCTGATTACGGTGGGCGCCTCCTCCCGCGACAACGACGCGGGCCTGGCCGCCGACTTTTCGAACTACGGCAAAACCCAGGTGGACGTGTTTGCGCCCGGCAACCAGATTTACTCCACCCTGCCGGGGGGGCGCTACGGCAACCTGAGCGGCACCAGCATGGCCGCCCCGGTGGTGACGGGCATGGCCGCCACGCTCAAGGCCTACTTCCCCCAGCTCACGGCCTACGACCTCAAGCGCCTCCTCCTGGCCTCGGCCCAGCCCACCCATACCCAGGTGCGCCAGCCCGGTTCGGGCAAGCTGGTCGATTTCGCCGACCTCTCCAGCACCGGCGGCATCGTGAACCTGTACCGGGCCGTGCAGCTGGCCCAGCAGCCGGCGGCGGTGAAGTGAGAACTTGGAGATTAGAATTTAGAGCGTAGAGATTAGAACTTAAAAGGAACGTCATTCCGAGCGCAGCCGAGGAATCTCGCGTGCTGATGTTGCCAAAGTAACCCTATCATCAGGCTACCGTTGCAACGTCAGCAAGCGAGATTCCTCGGCTGCGCTCGGAATGACGTTCTTTTCGTTGTTCGGTATTTCTGCGCTTCGATAGTACCCCTACTTACCGGCTCCCACAAGTACAAGCTATGCTCTTCTCCCAACTCCTGTTTCTGCGCAAAAGCCAGGCCGCTGACCAGCCGTCGAAAACTCCGCCCCGCTTCCGGCGGCCCCGGCCCGGCCGCCGGCCCATCCGCGACCAGCGCTGGTGGCGGCGGCAGGTAGTGAGCACGCTCTGGCTGGGAGCGGGCGTGCTGGCGGCGGCCTTCGGGCTGGAGAGCTTTCTGCTGCCCGGCGGCTTTCTCGACGGCGGCGTCACGGGCGTCTCGCTGCTGCTGCGGCAGCTGTTCGGGTTTCCCCTGCCGGTGCTCATTGTGGCCCTCAACGTGCCGTTCGTGCTCATGGCCTGGCGCCAGCTCGACCGCACCGTGGCCCTGCGCACTTCCCTGGGGATTCTGGCCCTGGCCCTGGTGCTGGCTACGGTGCATTTTCCCATCGTCACGCAGGATAAGCTGCTGATTTCGGTGTTCGGAGGCTTTTTTCTCGGGGCCGGCATCGGGCTGGCTATGCGCGGGGGCGGCGTGCTCGATGGCACCGAAATCATGGCCATCTACCTGAGCAAAAACTCCAGCCTGACGGTGGGCGACATCATCCTGTTCTTCAACATCCTCATTTTCGGGGTGGCGGCCTACGTGCTCTCCATCGAAACGGCGCTCTATTCCATTCTGGCGTATCTGTCGGCGGCCAAAACCATCGACTTCGTGATTGATGGGGTGGAAGAATACACCGGCGTGACCATCGTATCGGGCCGCTCCGATGCCATCCGCCGCATGATTACCGAGAAGCTGGGCCGCGGAGCCACCGTCTACAACGGCAAGCGCGGCTACGGCACCCACGGCGCCCCGCCCAGCCCCGTCGACATCGTGTTCACCGTCGTCACCCGCCTAGAACTCTCCCAGCTCAAGGCCGAAATCGAGCAGATTGACCGCCAGGCCTTCATCGTCATGCACAGCGTGAAAGACACCAAAGGCGGCATGATCAAGAAGCGCCCGTTGCATTAGGAGTTGTTGGTTGGTTGTTGGTTGTTGGTTGTTGATTGTTAGGGAAAAGGAACGTCATTCCGAGCGCAGCCGAGGAATCTCGCGTGCTGACGTTGCCAAAGTAATTCCGTCATCAGGCTACCGGTGCAACGTCAGCACGCGAGATTCCTCGGCTCCGCTCAGGATGACGTTCCTTTTTCCTGACGCCCAACAACCAACAACTACCGTCCAGCAACCAACAACCGGTATCTTTGCCGCATGGCTGCTCCCCTTCTGCTCTCCGACCTCTACATCTACCCCGTGAAATCCCTGGGCGGCATCCGCCTCACGGAGGCCCGGGTGGAGGCCCGCGGCCTGCGCCACGACCGGCGCTGGCTGATTGTAAACGAGCGTAACCAGTTCATGACCCAGCGGCAGACCGCCGCCATGGCCCACCTGAAAGTAGCGGCCGCCTACAACGGCTTTCTGCTCACCCACCAGCAGCGGCCCGAGCTGCTGCCCCTGTTTGTGCCCTTCGTGGGCACCCCGGAAAAAACGCTGTTCGTGACTATCTGGGACGATATGGTATTCGCCTGGCGGGCCCGTCCCGAGTGCGATGAGTGGCTCACCCAGGCCCTGGGCCAGCCCTGCAAGCTGGTGTACATGTCGGATATGGTGCGCCGCGACGTGGAGCCCGAGCGCAACCCCGAGGGCCAGCTGGTGAGCTTCGCCGACGGCTACCCCTTTCTGCTCGTCGGGCAGGAGTCGCTGGCCGAGCTCAACGGCCGCCTCGTCCAGCCCGTGGTTATGGACCGGTTCCGGCCCAATCTGGTGTTCAGCGGGGGCGAGGCCTTTGCCGAGGATGGCTGGGCCGATTTCCGGGTGGGCGACGTGCTGTTCCGGGCGGTGCGGGCCTGCGGGCGCTGCGTACTCACCACCATCGACCAGCAAACGGCCCAAAAAAGCCCGGCCGGAGAGCCCCTGCGCACCCTGGCCACCTACCGCACCGAGGGCGGCAAGGTCATGTTCGGCCAGAACGTAACCGGCCCCGGCCGGGGCGTGCTGCGCGTGGGCGACGCGCTGACCGCCCTCAGCCGCAAGCCCTGATTTGGCCGCTTTCCGGGAAGCCTGGTTCTGCGGAAGGACGCAGAAGAACTTGTGTTTTGTCAAGCTCCGTTCTTTGCAATACCTTTGAAGGAACAACGTCTTCTTAGGATAGTACACAGAAAGCCACCCGGGTTTGCCAGGAGTATTCGGTGTTATGCCCGGTTACCACCGGATTCCCGTTGTTGCGCCTTTTCTGCTCCTCTTTCTTTATGCGCCCAGCCCTGCTTGCTTTTTTCCGTCCGCTGATTGTGGTATTTGGCCTTACGCTGCTGACAGCGGCCGGGCCGGCCGCGCAGTCCCAGCCGCTGGCGGAATTGCAGCAGCCCTGGGGCGCGCTGCTGCGCCACTACGTGACACCCGACGGCCGCCTGGACTACGAGGGCTTGGTGGAGGAGGAAGAGCAGGTGTATGCCTACCTGCAAAGCCTGCGCAAACTCAAGCCCGCCGAGCAGGGGTGGTCGGCGGATGACACCAAAGCGTTCTGGCTCAATACCTACAACGCCGCCGCTACCAACCTGGTGCTGGAACACTACCCCGTTGCCAGCATCAACGACATCCGCATCAAGGTGGTGGGCGGCTATAAGTCGCCCTGGGATGCGCCGGTAGTCAACGTGGGGGGCCAGCACTACTCGCTCAATCAGATTGAGCGCGAACTGCTGCGCGACCAGTACCACGACCCCCGCACCCACTTCGCCCTGCTGTACGGGGCCGCGTCCCAGGCTCCCCTGCTGGCCGAAGCCTACGACGGGGCCCGCCTCCACCAGCAGCTCGAAGAGCAGACCCGCCGCTTCCTCAACGATGCGGCCTTCAACCAGCTCAGCCCCCAGCGCGTGCAGCTTTCGGCCCTGTTCCAGTCGTACGCCTCCGATTTCGGCACCGAGCCCCAGATTATCGAGTTTATCAACCGCTACGTGAGCGTGCCGGTACTGCCTACGGCCCGGGTAGAATACCTCTCCTTTAGCTGGGCCCTGAACAACCGGACCGGCCTGAGCACCGGCCAGGCCCTGGGCCGCCAGTAGCGGCCCCGCCCAACCCCGGCGCATGCGGCCCCGTACCGACTGGCGGTGCGGGGCCGCATGGGTACTGGAGCCCGCCGCCGCTTCCCCTGCTTCTGCTGCTCCTATGAATCTCACCCTCGTTCTGAACTTTCTCCGCGACCTGGCCGCCAACAACAACAAGGCCTGGATGGACGCCAACCGCGCCACCTACCACCAGGCCCGCGCCGAGTACACCGCCTTCGTGGCCGAGCTGCTGCGTTTGGCTTCCGCCGACCTCGAGCCCGGCCTGCGCGGCCTCTCCCCCTCCGACGTGATGTTCCGCATCAACAAAAACGACCGGTTTCAGCAGAGCACCGAGCCCTACAAGCACCACATGGGCGCGGGTTTCAAGCCCGGGGGGCGGCACAGCGGCCGGGCCGGCTACTTCGTGGCCGTGCAGCCCGGGGGCGAAACCTACGTGGGCGCCGGCCGCTGGATGCCCGAGCCCGAGCAGCTGGCCCGCATCCGCCAGGAAATCCATTACAACGGCCCCGCCTTCCACGCCCTGCGCCAGGATGCCACCCTGCTGCAGCACTTCCCCGCCGGCCTCGACAGGTCGCAGGCCCTCAAAACGGCTCCCAAGGGCTACGACCGCACCGACCCCGACATAGAGTGGCTGCGCCTGAAAAGCTTCTTCGTGTGGCAGGCCTTTCCCGACGCCGCCGTGCGCCGTCCCGATTTCCCGGCCCGCGTGCTCGAAGCCTGGCAGGCCGCCCGCCCTTTCGTGCAGTTCCTCAATGACGCCATGAGCGGGGAGGAAAGTGGGGAATGAGTGAAGTAGTGAATGAGTGAAGTAGTGAATGAGTGAGTTGTTCGGGCATTGTGAGGCACAACTGCTCACAGGCCTTCCTTTTACCTCGGCGCATCCCTCTGCGCATCCTTCTGCAAGAAAACGAATCGGAGGAAGAAGCCCCATGAAACACAACGCCCCTGACGCGTGGACGCCAGGGGCTTTTGCCTTGGTGGAAGTGGTGCGCTTTGTCCGGAACAGTTTACCGGCCCTGTTTTGAAGGTACTGCGGCGGTTTTACTTCGTCACAGGAACACGACATTCACTCATTCACCAACTCACTCACTTAAAACAGCCCGAACAGGGTGCTGTTGATTTTTTCGATGACCACGCTCAGGTCCTCGGGGTTGTTGACGTAGTCGAGGTTGTTCACGTCCACAATGAGCAGCTTGCCGTGGCTGTAGCTGCGGATCCACTCCTCGTAGTGCTCGTTGAGGTGCTTGAGGTAGTCGATTTTGATGTTGTTTTCGTAGTCGCGGTTGCGCTTCTCAATCTGCTGCACCAGCTTGGGCAGGTCGGCCCGCAGGTAAAGCAGCAGGTCCGGCGGATCCACCATGCTGATCATCGACTCGAACAGGCCCAGATAGTTCTGGTAATCGCGCTCCGTCATCAGGCCCGACTGGTTGAGGTTGGCCGCGAAGATGTGGGCGTCCTCGTAAATCGTGCGGTCCTGAATCACGCCCTTGCCCGATTTCTGGAGCTGCTTGATGCGCTGGGTCTGGCGGAAGCGGCTGTTGAGGAAATACACCTGCAGATGGAAGGCCCAGCGCGGCATATCGTCGTAAAAATCCTTCAGATACGGGTTGTGGTCAACATCTTCCAGGAACACTTCCCAGTTGAAGTGGTGGGCCAGTTTGTTGGACAGCGTGGTTTTGCCGGCCCCAATGTTGCCGACGATTGCAATGTGCATGAGCGAGGTGCGAAAAAATGCGGAGCCTCAAAAATAACAGTTCCCCGCCGAACCCAACATCGGCCCGAACTCAGCCGTTACAGCATAGACAAAACGCTATATCATTCCGCTCCCTCTCTTTCTCTCCCATGCCCACAACCAGTATACACCTGGAGCCCCTGGGTTCCCTTACCGATGACAGCGGCAATCCGCTGGTGGAAGTGCAGCATGCCCCTGCCCACGGCCTGCTGTACGTGAAATGGTTCGGCAACCTCACCGGCCGGGAGGTCATCCACGTCGCCCGCCACGACCTCAAGCTCCAGGCCAAGCTGCACCACCCGTTGCTGCTCAACGACAAAAGCCACGCCACCGGCGACTGGAGCGAGGCCATGGAGTGGCTCGAATACGAATGGCTGCCTCAGGCCATGCTGGAGGGCCTGCGGGCCGTGGCCTACGTGTTCTCCCCCGACATGCACAATCAGCTGGCCAGTTTCGAGTTCTTCGAGCGGGTGCGCCAGTACCTGCCCATTCAGATGTTCTACGACGTGCCCACGGCCAGCCAGTGGCTCCAGCGCCAGCCCCGGGCCCACCGTCCCATTCCGCCGCCCCAACCGGAAACCACCTGAATCAGCGGCGGCGGTTTATGCGCCGGCCCGGTTGCTGCGGCACAGTATGTGTGCCGCAGCAACCGGGCCGGCGCAGGTTTACAAGCCACTGTATACGGTGCTATTCGCGGATGACGTCCTTCACGTCGCGGGCTTTTTCCAGGGTCCGGAATTCGCCCTGCAGGGTCCGGATGCGCAGCCGTTCTTCCAGCGAGAGGTCGGTGCGCACCTGCTCGTAACGGGTATTGAGGCGGGTGAGCACGGCGCTGGCGGCACTCCAGTCGGCCTGGGTCCAGTTCTTCTTGTCGGCCCGCATGGTTTCCACCAGCCGGAAGTACAGGTCGGGTAGTTCGCTGGCCCGGGCCCGGCTGATGGTCACGTCTTCGTTGAGCAGGCGACGCTGCGCCTGGTCGGCGGTGGTGGGGCGGCGGGCGGCCGCATCAAGGCTATCCTGGCGGGTGGCCCAGCGCTGGTAGCGCGTCTTCTGGGTGCTGTACTCGCGCTTGCCTTCCACCGTGAGGCTGTCCACGGCCCGGTCGAGGCGGGCGCTCTGCCGATCAAACTCGGCCGATACTTTAGGCAACTCCCGGCGGGCCGTAGTGGCGGCGCGGTCTACTTTCTCATTCACCCAGTTGCTGAAGGCCTGCAGGTCGCGCTCCAGGCCGGCCGTGGTGGCGGTGCCGACGGGCTTCTGGGTGGTTTTGGTGGTCTGGGCCGAAGCCGCCGGGGAAGCCAGCAGACCGGCAGCGGCCAGCAGCAGCGTACGCGAAAAAACAATCGGTTTCATAAGGCAGGGTAGTTAGGGTCGGAGTGGTGGCAGAAGGAAGGCAATCGGGCGGGTGTCGGCCCCGACTTCCCCACGGGCCCCGGCAATTTCCGACCCAAAACGTGGAAAACGAGGTTTGGGGTTCGGTTTTGCGGTGAATAATGCCGTTTTTTGCCGGCTATGTCCGCTTCTGCCTCCTCGTCCGTCCGCATCCGCCCCGCCACCCTGGCCGATGTTCCCCTCATCATGGAACTGGCGGAAGCCACCTGGGAGCCGACGTACCGGTTCATCATTTCGCGGGAGCAGATTGAATACATGTACCGGGTGATTTATACGGCGGCCTCCCTGCAACGGCAGATAACCGAGCAGGGCCACACGTTTCTGCTCGTATACGTGGCTGACCAGGCCTGCGGGTACGCTTCCTTCTCCGCCCAGCCCGAAGACGGCCTCTACAAGCTGCACAAGATTTACGTGCTGCCTTCCCACCAGGGCCAGGGCCTGGGCCAGCAGCTGATTACGGCCGTGCAGCAGGCCGTACGCGCCGCCGGGGGCCAGACCCTGGATCTGAACGTGAACCGCCACAACCCCGCCCTCGCCTTCTACGAGCACCTGGGCTTCCAACGCCACCGCGAAGAGGATATTGCCATTGGCCCCTACTGGATGAACGACTACGTACTGCGGAAGGAGTTAGGAGTTAGGAGTTAGGAGTTAGGAGTTAGGAGTTAGGAGTTAGGAGTTAGGAGTTAGGAGTTAGGAGTTAGGAGTTAGGAGTTAGGAGTTAGGAGTTAGGAGTTAGGAGTTAGGAGCGTACTTGCCCCCGGCCGGTGGGGTTACGGGCTATAACTTCTTTTTCAGCCATTTACCAATCCAGCCATCCGCCAGTTCAGCCGTTCACCAGTCCAACAAGTCAACCATTCACGCATTCAACCGTTCACGTCCCATGGCTACCAAACTCACCGTCCTCAGTAATGGCTCCCTCCGCGTGGAGGGCACCGAAATCGAACTCGTAGATGCCCAGGGCAACGCGTACGGCCTCGGCGGCCGGGAGCGGATCAGCATCTGCCGCTGCGGCCTCTCGGCCAATAAACCCTTCTGCGACGGGTCGCACAAGGGTCACTTTGAGCACGATGCCACCGCTTTCGACCTGCCCGCGCCCGGCACCGCCCCGGCCAAGCCTACCACCCCGCCGGCGGCTCCCGCGCAGCCCCTGGGCTAGGTTACGGGCATCACCCGCACACGCAAAACGCGCCCGTTACATCCGTAACGGGCGCGTTTTGCGTGTGCCAAGGCGTAGTGCCAACAGCTAACAGCCAAAAGCCTAGAACAGAGAGTTTACGAAATCCACGTACTCCTGGCGGGCGTCGTCCTGGCTTTTGCCGCGCAGGCCGGCCCAGGCGTCGTACTTGGCAATGGCTTTGAAATCGAAGCCCCCGGGCCGGTCGCCGGAGATGTCACCCTCGCTACCCTGCTTGTAGAGGGCGTAGAGCTTGAGCAGGGTCATGTTGTCGGGCTTGGCGGGCAGCTCTTTGCTGCGGGCGGCGGCGGCTTCAAATTCTTCGGGCGTGGCCATAAGTGGAATGTGCAGAATGTGGGGAATGGGAGGAAGGTAGCGGCCGGCAGAAATAACCTACTGCCGGTCCCGTTGGCAAAAGGTACGGATTGCGGCGGAATTAGGCGGCATGCAGCGTTTATTTTGCGCGTATCTTCCGCCCTCCCACTCACTTTTGCTTTCTTCTGCCCCGCTTATGTTTCACCGCTACCTGCCCCTGCTGCTCGGCAGCTTCCTGCTTTCGGCCCCCGCGGCCCTGGCCCAGAAAACCTACCTGCACTGCGGCCGCCTGCTCGACATGCGCTCCGACCGTGCCCAGACCGCCGTGACGCTGGTGGTGGAAAACGGCCGGGTGCTGGCCGTGGAACCGGGCTACTCCGCCCCCGCCTCGGCCCGGGATAAGGTCATCGACCTGAAGAACCGCACCGTGCTGCCCGGCCTCATCGACTGCCACGTGCACCTGGAGGGCGAAACCAGCAAAGACAACTTCCTGCGTGAATTCACCGAAAACCCCGCCGACGTGGCCTTCGGCTCCCTCGACCACGCCCGCAAAACCCTGCTGGCCGGCTTCACCACGGTGCGCGATCTGGGCGGCTCGGGCGTGAACGTGGCCCTGCGCAACGCCATTAATCAGGGCAAGGTGGTGGGCCCGCGCATTTTCACGGCCCGCAAAGCCATTTCCGGCACCGGCGGCCACATGGACCCCACCAACGGCTACCGCCTGGATCTAATGGGCACGGCCGGCCCGGCCGACGGGGTAATCAACAGCCCCGACGAGGCCCGGCAGGCCGTGCGCGAGCAGTACAAGCGCGGGGCCGACCTCATCAAGATTGCCAGCACCGGCGGCGTGCTCAGCGTGGCCAAGGACGGCTCGGCGGCCCAGATGACGGAGGCCGAAATCCGGGCCGTGGTGGAAACGGCCCGGGATCTGGGCCTGAGCGTGGCCTGCCACGCCCACGGGGCCGAGGGCATGAAGCGGGCCATCCGGGCGGGCGTAACCAGCATCGAGCACGGCACGCTCATGGACGACGAGACGATGAAGCTGATGGCAAAAAACGGCACCTGGTACGTGCCCACCATCACGGCCGGCAAGTCGGTAGCCGACTCAGCCAGAATCCCGAACTACTACCCGCCGCTGGTAACGCCCAAGGCCCTGGCTATTGGTCCCAGGCTGCAAGGCACCTTTGGCCGGGCTTACAAGGCGGGTGTTAAGATTGCCTTCGGCACCGACGCGGCCGTGTTCCGCCACGGCGTGAATGCCCTGGAATTCCGCTACATGGTAGAGGCCGGGATGCCGGCCGCCCAGGCCCTGCGCTCGGCTACGGTATCGGCGGCGGAGCTGCTGGGCCAGACCGCCAACCTGGGCACTCTGGAGCCCGGTAAGCTCGCCGACGTGGTGGCCGTTGAGGGCGACCCGGTGCAGGACATCAACGCCATGCAGCAGGTGCGCTTCGTGATGAAGCAGGGGGTAGTATATCGGCAGGATTAGGCATGGTGTTTGAAGAACTGTTTTTAGTTCCATCTTTGGCAAAAAAATTATTCCTTATTCCATGGTTAACATCTCTACGCTTGCGCTGGCCGGTGGCCTCGCCCTCGCCGCCACGGGCCAGGCCCTGGCCCAGACCGAACTGAACTCCGCCCCGCAGCCCGGCAGCACGACGGCCCCGGCCACCATGGCCGCCCCGACGCCCGCGGCCGCTCCGGCCGGGTATCGCCCCGCCCCCGACACGGCCCCGCGCTACCGCTCCAGTCTGATGCTGGAGCTGGGCTGGGGCGCCCCCTACGGCGGCCTCGGCATCTCGTACGCCGGCCACCTGACGCCCAGCTTCGAGCTGAATGGCGGCATAGGGTTTGGCGTGGGCGGTAAAATCGGGGTGGGCGCGCGTTACTATATCACGCCCGAAAAGCCGTTCACGCCCTACGTGGGCGTAAACCTGGTGCGCACCGGCCGCATTGACGATGCCACGGTAGAACTCGACGGGGAAGAGGCCCGCTTTACCTTGTCGCCGAGTGGGGTGCTGCACCTGCGCGGGGGCCTGCGCTGGCAGCCCGGCCGGGTGGGTCTGCTCGGTACGCTGGGCTACGGGGCCCGCTTTACCGGCGACCCGGTGACGTACGACAACTTCGTTAACCCCAACCCTTCCGACCGCCTCCGCGACCTAGTGCAGACCATCAGCCCCGGCGGCGTGGAGTTTTCCGTGGGCTTGGTCATCGGCCTGGGCCGGTAAACCGGTGCTTGCTCCCGGTACCCGGCTCCGGCAGTAAAAAATATGCCCGCTCACCGGTTTGGTGAGCGGGCATATTTTTTACTGCCGGAGCCGGCGCGCTTAGCCTTCCAGGGCCTTGTTGGGGGCCAGCAGCATGAGTTTGAGGTTGAGGCGTACCACGTCGCCCATGCTGCGGCAGCGGCTGAACTGCCGGGTAGCGTGGTGGCGGTTGAGCTCCGTTTTGAGCTGCTCCACCTTCTCGCGGGGCGAGACTTCGTCGCGGCGCAGGCAGTCGATCAGGTCCTTGAGGCGGCGACGCTCCGAGCGGACCCGGCGGGCCATGAGGGTGCGCTCCTCGGCCTGGTACTGGCGGATGGTTTCGGGTTCGAGCAGGCGCCCGCACAGCTGCACGATGGCCCGGTTATCCTTGAAGAACTGGGGCAGGTACATGTTCTTCTTGCCCTCGTAGCACTGCTGGTCGAAGTCGATGGCCCGTACCCGGTACTGCTCGTCCTCAAAGTCCAGGGTCACGTCGATGACATAATTATAGGCCCGCATATCGCCCAATAAACGGGCAAAACACCGCTCGTTGAACTTGACGAACTCCTTGGCAATGCGGACCTGGTTGAGGTGGGGCCGCTGCAGGTGTTTCTGGATGAAGTCGTCGCCGGGGATACCGGCAATGTGCTCCTCCAGGAGGGTTTCGCCGCTGAGCAGGTAGTTCATGCTGTTGGGCGAAAGCAGGTGTTCCAACTCCAGGCCGTACACGCGGGAGGCATCGGCCCGCTTCACGTAAAAATAATCGTAGTTGTCGTTGAGCTGATTAACGATGCGCACCCGGAAGGGCTGGCTGTTGCCAAAGCGGCAGTAATCGATGCGGTCGGCAATAAGGTGGTCGGTAAACGACAAGTCGCCGGCCGTTTTGAGTAGGGCGTACACCTGCGTCAGGCCCAGGCTGAGCTCGCGCAGGGCATTGGGCTCGTAGTACACGGTTTCCCAGAGCGTGTCGCGGCCCTGACGGTCGAGTAGCGGGAAGGCGCCGGTGAAGCGGGCCAGGTCGCGGTAGGTAACCGGCAGCTGGGCCTCGCGGTCGTAGGCGTGCAGGTACTCGCGCAGGGGCGGGCTGATGGCGTAAATAATTTTCTTGCGGGAGATGAGCGTCACGGGCGGGCGGGCAGGCAGGTGGATGGGGGCGGGCCGGCCCCCACGGGCCGGCTGTGCATAATACGCAGATGGCCCCGGTTTCGCCCGCCTCCCAGGCTGACCCGGCCCGAAACCGGCAAAAAATGAGCGTATCTTTCTGTTGAATTGTATCTTCGCTATCCGCCGACTCACTGCCGGGTTCTCGTCATGAAAAAACTGCTAGTCACCCTCTTTATTGTGCTGTTGTGCCCGGTACTCTCGCCGGGCTGGGGCTTTTTCGGACACCGCACCATCACGCAGCTGGCCGTGTACTCGCTGCCCGCGGGCATGCGCCCCTTCTACTACCGCCACATGCTGCGGCTGGTGAAGCTGAGCACCGACGCCGATGAGCGCCGCGACCAGGACCCGGGCGAAGCCAGCAAGCACTTCATCGATATCGACCACTACGGCGACGACCCCTTCGGACTCATGCCCAAGGCCTGGGACAAGGCCGTGGCCAAGTACACCGTGGACACCCTGCGCAAGTACGGCACCCTGCCCTGGGCCGTCATCGAAACCAAGGAGAAGCTCACCAAGGCTTTCCGCGAACAGGACACTACCGCCATTCTGGCTCTCTCGGCCGACCTGGGCCACTACGTGGCCGACGCCTACGTGCCCCTGCACACCACCGAAAACTACGACGGGCAGCTCTCCAAGCAGGAAGGCATTCACGCCCTGTGGGAAAGCAAGCTGCCCGAGCGCAACATCGCCAAGTACAAACTCAAGAACGACCCCGGCCGCTACCAGAAGGACCCGCTCAAGGACATCTGGCAGGTGATTCAGGAATCATACGGCTTCCTGGGAGCCACTTTTGACCTGGAAGAGGAAGTAACCCGCAAGTACACGCCCGAAACCAAGTACGTATTCAGCCACCGCTACGGCAAAACCCGCCGCGCCTACTCCGACGCCTTTGCCGATGCCTACCACGAGAAAGTGGGCGGCATGGTGGCCTTCCGCCTGAAGCTGGCCCCTACCCTGGTGGCCTCCATGTGGATGACGGCCTGGAAGGATGCCGGCTCGCCGGAGTTGGACAAGCTGCTCAAAAAACCCGTTACGAAGGAGGAAGAGGAGAAGCTGGACCTGGAACTCGACGCCTGGAAGGATGACCTGCTGGTGGAGCAGCAGACCCTGCTGGCCCTGCAGCCCATGAAGGAAGCGCCCCGCCCCGACCTGATCAACGCAGCCCGGGCCATGCCCACACTCTCGCCCGATATTGAGGCCAAAGCCCCGGCCCCAGCTCCCGCCGCCCCGCCCACCCCGGCCCCGGTGGTGCCGGCCGCGCTGCCCGAGGGCACCACCAAGGTTAAAACCAAGGTGAAGCCCGCCAACGGCCCCGCCCGTAAGGAGAAAACCAAGCCGGCCGCCAAACCCAAACCCAGGGCCGACGACGGCTGGGGTACGCCCGCCGGCTCGGGCTGGTAATTGGGCTGATAAGCCGGGTTCCGTTTCGCTTTTTACCTTTGAAGGGTGGCCCGGCCGGCAGGCGGGGCCACCCTTTCAGTTGGTTTGCCTGCCTTTTTTCATCCCTGCCCCCCCCCCCGCCGCCATGATGCTTCGTTTCCTGTACCTGCCGCTGCTGGGCCTGCTGGCCGCCTGCGGGTCCCGGCAAGCCGCCGACACTGTCCCCGCCGACGCCCCCGCCGCTTCCGCAGTGCCCGGCCCCGACCTCATGGCCCTGGCCGATTCCAACGCCGCCCGCCTGCTGCTCGACTACGGCCGCGCGTACCCGGCCCAAGAAGTGGTGCTGCACACCCGTCTGGGCGACATGCGCATCCGCCTCTACGACGACACGCCCGTACACGCCGCCAACTTTCTGCTCCTCAGCCGCAAGGGCGTGTTCGATGAGTCGGTATTCAACCGGGTGGTGAAGGGGCTAGTCATTCAGGGCGGGGGCTCGGAGCAGCGTACCATTGCCATGCGCAGCTACCGGCTGCCGCCCGAAATCCGGCCCCAGCACTTCCACAAGCGCGGAGCCTTGGCCATGGCCCGCTACGACGGAGCCATGAACCCCGACCGCCTTTCCTCCAACAACGACTTTTACATCGTGCAGGGTGAGGCCATGACGGCCGAGCAAGCCCGCGCCGCCGCCGGCCGGCCCCTCACCCCGGAGCAGGCCCAGACCTACGCCACCATCGGTGGGGTACCCGGCCTCGACGGCCAGTACACCGTATTCGGGGAAGTAGTCGAAGGCCTCGACGTCATCGACAAAATAGCCAACGAACCCGTCGGCATGGACAACTGGCCCACCACGGACGTGGGTATTAAGGTGGAGGTGGTGAAATGAGTCACTCATTCACCACTACTCCCGGCGGACGCGGATGAGGCGGGTGTGCTGCACGTCGCCGGACTGCTCCTGCAGCAGTTCCAGGGCTTCGGCGCGGGTGTAGGTCAGGGCCTTGTCGGTGAAGAAGCCGGCGGCGCTGACGTCGGCGGCCGGGTCGGTGGACTCCTGGCGGGCGGGCAGCAAATCCACCGATTCGGGCCTCACGGCACTTACGCGGTAGAAGAAGAAGCGCTGCTCGGGGCTGCCGGCGGGCTGGTAGGCCACCACATACACGTCGTTCAGCCGGGGCTCCTGCACCTGCTGCATCAGGGCCGAATCGGGCGGGGCGGGCAGCGGAGCCGAGTCGGGCGTATCGGTGGCCACGGGGGGCGCGGCCTTGTCGGCCGCGGGCTGCGTACGCAGGGCGGTACCGGCGGGCTGGTCGGCGGGTTTTTGCTGGCAGGAAACGGCGGCGGCCAGCAGCAGCCCCAGTCCGGCATTACGAAGCGAAGAAATCATAGCGCAAGTGTACGCAGATGCCGGCCGGCGGCGGCGACTATGGGGCCTTTTTTTTTCCAAAACGCGCTCCGTCGGCCCGCTTTGCGCCAACGCAAAATCGGGCATAAAAAAAGCGGCCCGCATAATGGCGGGCCACTTTTTTTAACAGTTTCAGGCCAACAGCTGGCGGCTATCAGCCAGCAGTCAGCAAGGCTACCACACCCGGGCGCGGTCGGCCTGGGCGCGTACCATTTTCGCGTCCTCTTTGCAACCAAAGGCCTCGTAGAACTCGGGCATGTTCATGAGCGGACCCACCGTGCGGTACTGGGCCGGGGAGTGCGGGTCGGTCATGACCTGCTGGCGCAGATACTCGGGCCGGGCGTTGGTGCGCCACACCTGGGCCCAGGCCAGGAAGAAGCGCTGCTCGGGCGTGAGGCCGTCGTACTTGGGAATGTTCTTACCGGCGTTGGCTTTCTGCAGGGCCGAGTAAGCCAGGGCCAGCCCACCGAAGTCGGCCAGGTTTTCGCCCATGGTCAGCTTGCCGTTCACGTACACCGAATCCAGGGGCGAGAAGGCGGAATACTGCTTGTCCACCATGTCGGCGCGCTGCTGGAACTTGTCGGCGTCCTCCTTGGTCCACCAGTCGCGCAGGTTGCCCTGGGCGTCGTACTGGCGGCCCTGGTCGTCGAAGCCGTGGGTGATTTCGTGGCCGATGACCGCGCCCATGCCGCCGTAGTTCACGGCGTCGTCGGCGTTGGGGTCGAAGAAGGGCGGTTGCATGATGCCGGCCGGGAACACGATTTCGTTCATGCTCGGGTTGTAGTAGGCATTCACCGTGGGCGGCGTCATGCCCCACTCCTGGCGGTCAATGGGCTTGCCGAACTTGCTTACGTTGTCGTTGTAGCCCCACTCGCGGGAAGCCAGCACGTTCTGCAGGTACGATTCGCGGGAGATGTTCAGGGCCGAGTAGTCCTTCCACTTATCGGGGTAACCGATTTTCACGGTGAAGGCGGCCAGCTTCTTGAGGGCCTCCGTTTTGGTGGCATCGCTCATCCAGTCGAGCTGCTGGATGTGCTCGCCCATGGCGGCCTTGATGTTGTTTACCATCACCAGGGCCTTCTGCTTGGTTTCGGGCGTAAAGGCCTTTTCCACGTACACCTGGCCGAAGGCTTCGCCCAGGGCACCGTCGGTGGAGCGCAGCATGCGCTTCCAGCGGGGCTGCTGGCGCTTGGCCCCGGTGAGTACCTGCGCGAAGCGGAACTGCTCGTCGCCGTAAGCCTGGGGCAGCGCCGAGGAGAACGACGTGACCAGGTGCCAGCGCATGTAGGTTTTCAGGTTGGCCAGGGGCTCCTTTTTCATCAGGTCGCTCAGCTCCTTGAAGAACTCGGGCTGGCCCACAATCACCTGCTTGGCCGCGCCCAGATTCATCATCTTGAGCGAGCCGGCCAGGTTCAGGTTGGGGAACTGCTTGCTGGCCTCAGCCAGGGTCATCTTGTTGTAGTTGGCGTTGGGGTCGCGCAGGGCCACGCGGCTCTTGGAAGCCTTGGCCAGCTTGGTTTCGAAGGCCAGCACCGCCGCCGCGTTCTTGGCCGCGGTGGCCTCATTGTCGCCCAACATCTTGAACGTGTTGGTCAGGTAGGCGGTGTAGGCCGTGCGGATGCCCTTGGAACGGGCGTCGTCCTTGAGGTAGTAGTCGCGGTCGGGCAGGCTCAGGCCGCCCTGGTACAGGTTCACGGCGTACTCGTCACTCTTCTTGTCGTCCTGGCCCACGTAGCCGTTGTAGAACGCGCCGGTCTGGATTTTCTGGGCGTGTACCACCTCCTTCTGCAGGTCGGCGAGGGTTTTGATGGCGTTGATGCGGTTGAGCTCGGGCTGCAGATACTTCAGACCGGCCTGCTCAATGGCCATCGAGTCCATGGCCGAGGCGTAGAAATCCCCCACCTTCTGGGCGTTGGAGCCCTTGGCGGCCGAGGTATTGGCGGCCGACTCGTCCAGAATCTGGCGCATGACGGCGTTGTTCTTGTCGGCCAGCTCGTTGAAGGAGCCCCAGCGGACTTCGGCCGCCGGAATCGGGTTGTTCTGGAGCCAGTTGCCGGAGGCGTACTGGAAGAAGTCGTCGCACGGATTTACCGCCGGATTCATGTTGGCCACGTTCAGCCCGACGCCCTTGGGGTCGGCGGGAGCCGGGGCCGGCTCGGCGGGGGCCGTGGTGGTCGCCGTGCTGGCTACCGGCTGGCTGGTGGCGCAGCTGCCGAGCGAGAGGCCCGCGGCCGCCACGGCCAGCAACGTGAGGTTATTACCTTTTTTCATAGAGCAGGAAAGATGGAGGGGTAAGGTGGAAGGGTAAATCTACCAAATCATCCGGAAATGATTCATTTTTCGCTACACTCCCGCTGCGCCGGCCGGCGGCCCGCCCCTTTGCCCGGGGCCCGCGTTGCGCCGCGCGGGAGCCGGCCCGCGTGCGTATCTTGCGGGTCTGATGCCGCTCTACAACCGCCGCCCCGAGCCGGGGCTACCCTCGCCCACCCCGTCTGCCGGGGCCGCCCTGCCGCCCGCCGCCCTGCCCCTGAGCGAGCTGCTGGCCCGGGTGCGCCAGACGCTGAGTGAGCGGTTTGCCGACTCCTATTGGGTGGTGGCCGAAATTTCGGACCTGACCCTGCCCCGCACCTACGGGGCGCACTGCTACCTCACCCTCACCGACCAGCACACCACCGCCCGCGGGGCCCAGCTCAAGGCCCAGGCCCGAGCCACCATCTGGAGTGCGCGCTACCAGCAGCTGGCGGCGGCTTTTGAGGAGCAGACCGGCCTTACGCTGCGGCCGGGGCTCAGAATCATGCTGCGGGTGCAGGTTAAGTTTCACGAGCAGTTCGGCCTGAGCCTCGACGTGCTGGCCCTCGACCCCACCTACACCGTCGGCGACCTGGCCCGGCTCCGCCTCGAAACCCTGCGCCGCCTCCAGGCCGAAGGGCTGCTGGACCGGCAGAAGCTGCTGCCCCTGCCCATCGGGATTCAGCGGGTGGCCGTTGTTTCCTCGCCCACGGCTGCCGGCTGGCAGGATTTCGTGCAGCAGCTCCGGGAGGCGCCCTACGATTTCGCCCTCACCCTGTTCCCGGCCACCATGCAGGGCGAAGGCGCCCCGGCCAGCATCCGGGCTGCCCTCGACGCCATCCGGGGTCGGCGCAGCCAGTTCGAGGCCGTGGTGATTATCCGGGGCGGGGGCTCCAAAACCGATCTGCTGGCCTTCGACGATTTCGGGCTGGCGGCGGCCGTGGGCGCGTTTCCGCTGCCCGTGCTCACCGGCATCGGCCACGAGCGCGACGAGGCCGTGGTGGACCTCACGGCCCACCTGGCCCTGAAAACGCCCACCGCCGTGGCCGCTTACCTCATTGAGCGCCTCGCCCGTCTCGAAGCGGCCCTGGAAGGCTACGGCAGCCGCATCCGGGAGCTGGCCCAGCAGCAGGTGCAGCAGCAGGCCGCCCTGCTCGGCCGCCTCCTGCACCAGGCCCACCGCGCTGCCCGGGAGCAGTTGCAGGAGCATCGCCAGACGCTGCACCAGCGCATCCGGGTGGCGGCGGCGGCCCCGCGGGCTCAGCTGCGCCAGCAACGCCAGGGCCTGGACCGCCGGCGCCACCAGCTCCACCGTGCCGCCCGCCACGCCCTGCGCCACCAGGAGCAGCATCTGCGCCAGCGGGGCCGCCTGCTGGCCCAACGGTTCCGGCGCCTGCACCGTCGCCGCCGCGAGCAGCTGCTGCGCCGCCGCTACACCCTGCAGCTGGCCGCCCTGCGCCTGCTGCACCGCCAGCAGCTGCGCCTGGCCAGTCTGCCCACCCCGCCGCCAGCTGGCACGGTGCGCCTGCTCACGCCCAAGGGCCGCCCGCTCACCGGGCCGCTGCGCCCGGGCCAGGAGCTGCTGCTGCGCCTGCCCGACGCGGTAGTGCCGGCCCGCGTTGGCGGTCAACTCCCGTTGTTTCTACAGTAGGCCGAATTTGCTTCACTCATTTTTTACCGCTGCCCCATGCCGCCCAAATCAACCGAACCCACCTACCGCCAGGCCATCGAAGAACTCGAAACCATCCTGCGCGCCCTCGAAACCGACGCCGTGGACGTGGACGACCTGACCACCCGCGTGCAGCGCTCGGCCGAGCTCATCCGCCTCTGCAAACTCAAGCTCCGTTCGGCCGAGCAAGCCATCGACCAAGTGTTTGAGAACCTGGACGAGGACGAGCAGGACGAGCTGACCGCAGAATAATACAGTTGCATAAAACCATCGTTATAGCCGGATTCATAGTCTTTCACTTATATTTGACCACTCTGCTGTCCTTCTTTTCTACCTGCACCTATGACCAACGACGACCTGCAACAAGCCAGCGCCTGGACCCGCAATTACCGCACCCAGAATCCCGACAGCATTAATGCTCACTGCCTGCCGGCCGAAACCCTCCAGGGCATTCTGGCCCAGGACGGCTGCGTCGGGGTGCGCGCTTATTATGGAATAGACGAAGCCGGGACCCCCAAACTGGTGCTGGTTGGTTATGACGCCAACGACAATGATATTTTGTCCGCTCCGTCGGCTGTAGTGCAGCGCAGCATGGTTGATGATGCAGAGACAGACTCGTCAGGGATGAAAGCAGCTAGCGTGCAGATGGCTATAAATCCTCCCCCATGCCCACCTTGCTGCAGCATCCAGAATCCCCTCAATAGCTAGAATGCCTTCGTGGTTTATCACCTTCTGCAAGTCAGTTGATTTTGCAGCATACATAAGTATGCTCGTGCCATTTTATTTGGCCCGGAAGCGTCGTTCAACCCTGACCGGAGGCTTGGTTATGTTACAATGGGTGCCCGCCTTTCTTTTCACAATTTATTGTTGTACGCTCGTGGCCAACAAGATCTGGCACAACAATCTACCGCTTCTTCATTTTGGCATATTCGGTGAATCTTTATTATACATAAAAATATATTATGACGAATTTCAAAACAAAGCCATTAAACACAGAATTAAATTACTATCCATATTTTTTACCGTTTTTGCATTAATTGACTCTTTCTTTATTGAAGGATTTAAAGGAATTAACTCATATACGAATTTAGCAGAAAGCATTATCATTATAGCCTTATCCTTACTATTTTTTGAAAAGAATATGTCTTACAATAAATTTACTTATTTCAGAAGAACACCAATGTTTATCGCCAGCATTGGCATCGTCATTTACTTGTCTGGCACCATTCTGTTATACCTAACAACTAACTACTTTATCGACCTCAACGACGAGTTCACATTACGATTCATATATTTGATAAACTCTGTGCTTTTACTACTAATGTCCGTACTTTTCAGTTGGGCTTTCTCATTGGCAAAGTTCAATAAGGCAGTTGCCTTCTGACTGCTATTTTATATTATCCGCTTTTTTCCTGAATCACTCCCATGCAACACACCGACCCTATCCCCGGCTTCAACCCCAACGCCGGCGCCCCTATCCCGCTCTCGGAGGCGGAACAGTGGACGGCCAACTACCGCAACGAGCCGCTTACCGACGCGGAAAAAGGCGGCCGCAAACGTATTAACGCCTACTATTTCGGCAATGAGCTACTGGACAAGATTCAGAACCAACCCGGCTGCGTAGGACTACGGTTTTACATGGGAATCAGCAAGTCAAAAGAGGCAGATAGCCAAGACGAATCACAAATAATGGTGGTAGGCGTCGATAAGGACGGCCGGGATATTGTAGCACGCACCGGACAAAGTGGAGAAGATGTGTACGAGGAAGGAATTGTAGGAGACAGTGCTGGGAAATGCCCTCCCGTGTGCGACACGACTAGCCCACTATCTTAATCATCATGCTGTGACTGATGACTGGCAGAGTATAACTGACTTGCTTCTCAGCACAGGCAAAAGCACCAGTGTTTTACTGTTGGGTATTATATGGGGTCGAAAGATAAATTTCGGATTCATATTTCGACCTTTACTTACTTATCTAGTATGTGATGCCGCCCTATATATCCTTGATGCTATTGCAAGAAAAATATTTCATAATAATATTTTCAATTTCCACCTTTCTACCTTCCTGGATGTCACGTGGCTGACCCTGATATTCATTCACTTAGCCTCTGAAAAAGCAAAGAAATTGTTAAAAATAAGCTGGCTGATGTTCTTTTTTAGTGCAGTTGCCAGTGCGCTATGGATTGACGGTTTGACTGCCAATATGAACACACTCAGCCGAATGGTTGGCAATAGCTTTCTGGTATTCATGGCTTTTCGTCAGTTGACCCAGATGGTCCATCGGGAACACCTGCTTCCTCCGGCTGAAAGCCCGGCATTTATTCTCTGCATAGCCGTGGCCATTTACTATTCCTCCTCGCTTTTAGTATTTATTGGGCAGGATTTACCCCGTTACGGCTGGCTTAGCGGTTCGGAAAATAATTTTAGCGAGCAGTATATTGTCCGTACACTTCTAGAATTCTACCCCTTCCTGCGCGCCATCCAATTTGGCCTATTACTACACCTTATCACGCTCTTCCCGATGGGCATTACGCCCCGCCACGCCCTGCCCCGGTGGCTGCGGTTCCGTGTTGGGTGGCGGCCGCCCACCAAAACGTGGCACTACCGGGTACTGCCGCCGCACCTGGTCGGCTAAATCCTTATTATCTTGACCCGCTCAGCCGGCGGGCTGGCCGGTCCGCCTTATTCCTATGCCCGACGCGCTTCTTCCGTTAGTTCTCGTGACGCCTATCCTGCTGCTGCTGGCCCTGGGTATCGTGGGGTTCGTGGTGCGCTACCAGCGGCGGCTGATTCAGCAGCAGCAGGAAATGCAGGAAATGCACGAGGCCGGCCAGCAGCAAGCCCTGGAAGCTGCCCTGCTGGCCCAAGAGGAGGAACGCCGCCGCATTGCCGGCGACCTGCACGACGGCGTGGGCACCACCCTGGCCATCGTCAAGCTCCACCTCAACACGCTCAACCAGCCCGAGCTCACCCAGGAAGCCACCCTGCTGCTCGACCAGGCCATCAACGAAGTGCGGCGCATTTCGCGCAACCTGCTGCCGGCGGCCCTGCAGAAGTTCGGGCTTTCCTTTGCCCTGGAGGCCCTGGCCCGCACTATTCCGGCCGACGGCCCCACCCAGGTGAGCGTGGAGCAGCACGGCCAGCCCCACCGGCTCGATGCCAAATACGAGCTCATCGTGTACCGCGTGGTGCAGGAGCTGCTGGGCAATGGCCTCCGCCACGCCCACGCCAGCCAGATCCACGTAATAGTCGAATTTGGTCCTGAGGCCCTGGCTTTGCGCTACTCCGACAACGGCATTGGCTTCGACCCCACGCAGCCCGACCAGCCGCCCCTGCCGGGTTCCCGCACCGGCCTGGGCCTGACTAATCTGCGCAGCCGCGTGGCCGTGCTGCGCGGCACGCTGCGCCACGAATCGGCACCCGGGCAGGGCACCCGGGTTTGGATTTCCCTGCCGCTCCCGTATCTTGTTACCAATCAGCCCCCTAGTTCACCCTTGGCATGACCGTACCTTCCATCCGCCTCGCCGTAGTCGACGACCACATTCTGTTCCGAAAGGGCCTGCGCGCCCTCATCAGTGGCTTCCCCGGCATGGAGGTGCTTTTTGAGGCCGGCGACGGCCAGGAGCTGCTCGAACACCTCGACCGCGGCACCATTCCCGACGTGATTCTGATGGACCTGCAAATGCCCGTGCTCGACGGTTTGCAAACCGTGCGCCTGCTGCGGGCCCAGTATCCGCAGGTACGGTCCATCATCATCTCCATGCACGATGAGCCCGAGCTCATCGACTCGCTGCGGGCCGAAGGGGCCCACGGCTACCTGCTCAAAAACGCCAGCCCCGAGGAAGTACTGGGCGCTATCCAACACGTCATTACCATAAAAACAGGTCCGACCCCGCCCCGCCCTTTGCTTTCGGTTTCTCTCTGAACAGCAGCCGGCGCCCGGATTGCCTCGTCCTGCCCATCTGCAAAGAGCCGCCCCGCTACCGGTGCGGCTCTTTGCAGATAGGAGACACTCGGCTGAGTATAGCCCGACCAATATACCAGGGGCAAACGCGCGCCCCCGGTTGAACAGACTCCGCCGCCTACTCCAACTCGGCCGCCGGGTCCCAGAACAGGGTATTGAACGTCTGCACCTGGTCTTCCACTACCCGCACGCCTTCTGCTTCCAGGGCTTCCTGCATGGCCGTGGGCGTGGCAAAGTGCAGGCGGCCCGTCAGCTGCCCGTGGCGGTTGATGACGCGGTGAGCCGGCACGTACTCGTTGGCGGTGTGGGCGGCCATCATGGCCCAGCCCACCATGCGCGCGCCGTGCCGGGCGCCCAGGTAGTGGGCAATGGCTCCGTACGTGGTCACCCGGCCCGCCGGCACCAGCCGCACCACCTCGTGGACCTCCTGAAAGAAATTACGCTGGGCTTCGGTCGGGTTGCGGGGAATCATGGGCGGAGGAGTGAGGAGTGAGGAGTGGGAAGTGGGAAGTGAGTAGTAAGTAAAATATTCGATACGGGAGATGAGCGGAAAGCCGGCTTGATGGCTGAGATACTCTGAAGTACTAACCAGGTGCGCAAGTAGGACAAACCGCCCGTCAAACTCACCATTTCACCACCTCCCCATTTCACCACTCCACCACCTCCCCATTCCGCCATCGACGCAACCCGGCCCTATTTTCTGTGTCTTACCCCCGTTATCCATTCCGATACCGCCGGACTCCAACCTGCGACCGGGGCCTTGCGTTGTGAAAACTACCACGGGCTCCGCCGCCCGGCAACCAACCCCGACACGCTCCATGCAAACCCAGGAATATACTGAATCAGAAGTAGCGGAAGAGCGCTCCGGCAAAGCCGGCCGCCGCATCCTTTGGCTGCTAGTGGCCCTGGCGGTGGTTGGCGGTCTGGTGTTTGCCAAAATGAAATATTTCCCTTCCCCCGAAGCCAAGGGCGGCAAAGGCGGCGCGGCCAAGGGCGGCAAAAGCAACGGTGGTCCTGCCCAGGCTGGACCGGCCCTGCCGGTGGAAGTATACGTGGTGCAAGCCACCAACCTGGCCGACGCCGTGGCCGCCACAGGCTCAGTGCTGGCCGAGGAATCAGTGGTGATAAAAAGCGAAGTAGCTGGCAAAATCACCCGTCTCAACCTGCGCGAAGGCCAGCCGGTGCGCCAGGGACAGGTGCTGGTAACCATCAACTCCGCCGAAATTCAGGCCGCTTTGCGCAAGCAGGAGTACAACATCAAGCTCTACCGCGACCAGGAAAAGCGTCAGCGCACCCTCCTCGACAAGGAATACATCAGCGCCCAGGAGTACGAGCAGGCCAACAACCAGCTGCTCACGGCCCAGGCCGACCTGGGCGCCCTGCGGGCCACGCTGGCCAAATCCACCATCCGGGCCCCCTTCGATGGGGTGCTGGGTCTGACCACCGCCACGGTAGGCACCTACGTAAGCCCCGGCACCGACATCACCACGCTTTCCAAGGTGAAGCCGGTGAAAATTGAGTTTGCCGTACCCGGCCGCTTCGCCCGCCTCGTGAAACTCAGTGACCCCATCACCATCACCGACGAAGCCTCCAACCAGAAATTCAAAGCCAAAGTATACGCCCTCGACCCGCAGATTGACCCGGTGAGCCGCACCCAGACGGTGCGCGCCCGCTACGCCAATACCCGGAACGAGCTGCGCCCCGGCGCTTTCGTGAAGGTGAACCTCGAGCTCGGCGAAACCCAAGGGGCCCTGCAGGTGCCTACCGAATCGGTGGTGCCGGAAGCCGCCGGCTACAGCGTGTACACCGTGAAGAACGGCAAAATGGAACCCCGCAAAATCAAAATCGGCATGCGCTCCGACAAGCTGATTCAGGTCACCGACGGCCTGGCCGTGGGCGACTCCGTGATTCGCACCGGCATTCTGCAGGTGAAGCCCGGCGACGCCGTGCGCGTGACCAAATAGCCTTTCCGCGGGCGGCCACAGCCGCTTTTTGCTGCCAGCCCCTGCGCCCCACCCCGAGTTCCTGCGTGAAATAGCCCATGAGTTTATCATCAACTAGTATCAACCGGCCGGTTCTCGCTCTTGTGATGAGCCTGGTGATTGTCATTTTCGGGGTGATTGGGTTTCGGTACCTGAGCATCCGCGAGTATCCGAGCGTGGACCCGCCCATCATCAGCGTGTCGGCCAGCTACACCGGGGCCTCGGCCGACGTGATGCAAAGCCAGGTAACGGAGGTGCTCGAGGAGGCCATCAACGGCGTGCAGGGTATCAAAAACCTGACCTCCAACTCCCGCGACGGCCGGGCCAGCATCAAGGTGGAATTCGACCTTGACGCCGACCTGGAAACGGCCGCCAACGACGTGCGCGACAAGGTATCGGGGGTGCAGGGCCGCCTGCCGCGCGACATGGACCCGGCCACCGTGAGCAAGGCCAACGCTGACTCCCAGCCCATCGTGCTGACCTACCTGAGCTCCAACCGCCGCACCCTGCTCGAACTCACCGACTACGCCAACAATACCCTCAAGGAGCGCCTCCAGACCATTCCGGGCGTGTCGGAAATCCGGGTGTACGGGGAGCGGAAATACTCCATGCGCCTCTGGCTCGACCCCGTCAAGCTCGCGGCCCTGAGCGTGAGTCCGGTGGAAATTCAGCAGGCCCTGGCCCGCGAGAACGTGGAGCTGCCCAGCGGCACGGTGCAGGGCCAGGCCACCCAGCTCACCCTGCGCACCATGGGCCGCCTCACCTCGGTGGAGGACTTCAACAACCTCATCATCCGCCGCGACGCCTCGTCGCTGGTGCACATGTCAGACATTGGCTACGCCGAGCTCTACCCCGAAAACGACCAGACGATTTTCCGGGTGAACGGGGTGCCCGGCGTGGCCCTGGCCGTGATTCCGCAGCCCGGCTCCAACCAGATTGATATTGCCGACGAGTTCAACAAGCGCATCGAGCAGTTCGGCAAGGACCTGCCCGATGACTTGGAACTACGCCAGGCCATTGATTACTCCATTTTCATCCGCAAATCCATCAGCGAGGTCGAGCACACGCTCATCGAGGCCTTCGTGCTGGTGGTCATTATCATCTTCCTGTTCCTGCGCGACTGGCGCTCCACGCTCATCCCCATCGTGGCCATTCCGGTGTCGCTGATCGGGATTTTCTTCGTGATGTACCTGATGGATTTCTCCATCAACGTGCTCACCCTGCTGGGCGTGGTGCTGGCCATCGGGCTGGTGGTGGATGACGCCATTGTGGTGCTGGAAAACATTTATTCGCGCATCGAGGACGGTGAGGAACCGCGTGAAGCTGCCATCAAGGGCTCGGAGGAAATCCTGATGGCCGTGGTGAGTACCACGGTGGTACTGGCAGCCGTGTTTCTGCCGGTAGTATTCCTGAGTGGGATTACCGGCCGCCTGTTCCGGGAGTTCGGCATTGTGGTGGCCGGCTCGGTACTGATTTCGGCCTTCGTGTCGCTCACGCTCACGCCCATGATGTGCTCGCGGCTGCTCAAGCGCCAGGAAACCCATAACTGGTTCTACCGCAAAACCGAGCCCTTTTTTCAGCGCGTTATCAACGGCTACCGCAGCAGCCTGCAAACCTTCCTGCGCAACCGCTGGCTGGCCTGGCTGGTGGTGGCGGGCACGGGCGTGGGCATCTGGTTTTTCCTGGGCGCCATTCCCTCGGAGCTGGCCCCGGTGGAGGACCGCAGCCGCGTGAACATGAACGCCACCGGCCCCGAGGGGGCCTCCTACGAGTTCATGGACCGGTACATGGATCAGGTGACCCAGATGGCCCGCGACTCGGCTGGCGACGACCTTAGCAGCCTGTTCACGGTTACCTCGCCGGGCTGGTCGGGCAGCTCCAACTCCGGCATTGCCCGGGTGCTGCTCCAGGATGCCGACGACCGTACCCGCACGCAGAGCCAGATTGCCGATGCGCTGAGCGCGGGCGTGAAGGGCCTGACGGCAGCCCGCACCTCCGTCAGCCAGGACCAGAGCATCGGCTCGGGCGGGGGTGGCGGGCTGCCGGTGCAGTTCGTGATTCAGACCCAGGACTTCGAGAAGCTGCGCACGGCCGTGCCCCAGTTCCTGGAAGCCGCCCGCCAGAACCCCACTTTCCAGTACGTGGACGTGGACCTGAAATTCAACAAGCCCGAGCTGCGCGTGAACATCAACCGCGACAAAGCCCAGAGCCTGGGCGTCTCGGTGCAGGATATTTCCCAGACCCTGCAGGCTGGCCTGAGCGGGCAGCGCTACGGCTACTTCATCAAAAACGGCAAGCAGTATCAGATCATCGGGCAGGTGGCCCGCGAAGACCGCAGCCAGCCCCTGGACGTGCGCCTGCTCTCGGTGAAAAGCCGGACCGGCGAAATTGTGCAGCTCGACAACGTGATTACGCTCACCGAGAGCAGCACCCCACCCCAGCTCTACCGCTTCAACCGCTACAACGCGGCCACCTTCTCGGCCTCCCTGGCCCCCGGCCAGACCCTGGGCGACGGTATTGCCGCCATGCAGGCCATTGCCGACAAAACCCTCGACGACACCTACTCCACCGAGCTGGCCGGCGCCTCCCGCGACTTCCAGGAAAGTTCCTCCTCCCTGCTGTTCGCCTTCGGCCTGGCCCTCATCCTGATCTATCTGGTGCTGGCGGCCCAGTTCGAGAGCTTCCGCGACCCGGTTATCATCATGGCCACGGTGCCGCTGGCTTTGAGCGGGGCCCTGCTGAGTTTGTGGTACTTCAACCAGACGCTCAACCTGTTCTCCCAGATCGGCATCATCATGCTCATCGGGCTGGTAACGAAAAACGGCATTCTCATTGTCGAATTTGCCAACCAGCAGGTAGAGCAGGGCATGGATTACATGACGGGCCTGGTGGAAGGCGCCACGGCCCGCTTCCGCCCCATCCTGATGACCAGCCTGTGCGCCATCCTGGGCATTCTGCCCATTGCCGTGGCCACGGGCGCGGGTGCGCTCAGCCGCCGGGCCATGGGCATCGGGGTGGTGGGCGGCCTGTTTTTCGCCACCGTGCTCACGCTCTACGTCGTGCCGGTGATGTACTCCTACTTCGCTACGGCCAAAAAGCACCGCCAGCCGACCCCTGAAGAACAGGAGGCCGTGCCTGCCTAGGGCCGCTGGCGGGCCGCCGTTTCATTCTCGCTTTCGCCGTTGATAACCTCCATGCGTTTCCTGTCCCTTTCGGTTTTCCTGCTGACGGCCGCCCCGCCCCTGCTGGCCCAGCAGCCGGTGCTGCCTTCCCGCAGCGAGACGACCACCCAACCCCAGAGCAAGCCCCAGACGGAGAAGCCCGCCACCGTGGCCCCTGCCCCACCCCTCTCCCTGGCCGAGGCCATCCGCCTGGGGGTGGAAAACAACTACGCCATCCGCGTTTCCCGCCAGGATGAGCGCGTGGCCGAAAACGAAGTAACCCGCGGCAACGCCGGCCAGTTGCCCGTAGTGGCCGGCAACTTCGTGCGCAACTTCAACCGCAACAACCTGCGCCAGGAGTTCAGCCAGGGTGACCCGCGCACCAACAACAACGTGCCCACCAACCAGCTCCAGGCCAACGTCGCGGCCACCTGGACGATTTTTGATGGCCTGGGCATGTTCATCGCCTACGACCGGCTCCGGAGCCTGGAGCAAGGGCAGCGCCAGCTGACGCGCGCCGTGGTGGAGGAAACCGTGGCCAGCATCACCGATGCCTACTTCGTGGTGGTGCGCGAATCCGGCAAGATTTATTCCATCGAGGAAGCCCTCAAAATCGGCCAGGCCCGCATCGACCTGACCCAGGCGCGGGTGGACGTGGGCGTGAGTGCCAAGGTGGAAGTGCTGACCGCCCGGGTCGATTACAACGCCGACCGCTCGGTCCTCATTCAGCAGCAGGAAGCCCTGAAAACGGCTAAAATTAACCTCAACAACCTGCTGGGCCGCAACCCCAATCTCGACTTCCGGCCCCAGGATTCTATTGTGGTGGCCCGCAACCTGGAGCGCGAGAGTGTGCTGGCTGCCATCCGCCAGAACAACCCCCGCCTGCAACAGGCGCTTACCAACACGGCCGTGGCCACCTACGACCGGCGGCTGGTGCGGGCCTCCCGGTTTCCGCAGGTGGGCCTCACTTCCGGCTACAGCCGCAACAGCAACTTCAACGGGGCCGCCTTCCTGCCCGGCACCCGGGAGCTGGGCACCACCACCACCCTCACCAACGGCTTCAACTACGGTCTGGTGGCCTCCATTCCCATCTTCGACGGCTTCAACAAGAACCGCCAGGAGCAAAATGCCCGCATCTACGAAGACCAGAGTCAGCTCCAGCTCGAGCAGGTTCAGCTCCGGCTCGACGCCGAAGCCGAACAGGCCTGGGCCCAGTACCTGAACCGCTTGCAGCTGCTGGAGCTGGAGGAATCGAACATTCTGCTGGCCCGCGAAAACGTGGCCATTGCCCTGGAACGCTACCGCCTGGGCCTGCTCACGCCCCTGGCCCTGCGCGAAGCCCAGCGCACCCAGCTCCAAGCCGAAACCCGCCTGCTCGATATCCGCTACCAGGCCAAGCAGGCCGAAATCATTCTGCGCCGCCTCAGCAGCGGCCTGGTGCGCGAGCCGCAAACGCAGCCCTAGTATCTCCCCGGTTGCCTCGGCGGGGCAGCTTCCCAGCAAGCCGTTACGGCCCCGGCTCTGGACCCGGACTCAGGGCCTGCCGGCCGCCGGCTCGGTAGCCTGCAGGGCCCGGAGCGCCGCCTGAGTTTCCCGGCGCTTATCCTGCTCCTTTTCATCCTCATCCACCGGAGCCTGGGCTGCGTTCTGGAAAAAGGCCAGCAGGTTGCTTTTCTGCGCGGCCGACAGGTACTCAAACTTCTTGTCGGCCAGTTTGCGCAGCCACTCGCCGTATGTGGCGTCGGTGAGGGCGTACTCCCCGATTCTGGTAGGGCGGCCGGTATCGAAATCGGTGTTGGGCAGCGGGGACGCGGGGGCAGCCGTATCGCGGGGCTGGGCCTCCAGGTGGCGGCAATAATCCTTGAGCACCTCGCGGAAGCTGGCCCGAAACAGTTGCTGCGCCTCCGGGGTCGGCAGTTTGAAGGCGAAGGGCTTGAGGGGTCCGATTTTGGGCAGTACCCGGATGAAGTACGACAGAATGCGGGCCCCGGTGCCGGGGTGCTCATAGTCGCTGCCGTAGCGCTTACGGTATTCCCGCTCGCTCTCCTTGTACACGTACTCGCGGCGGCGGGCCTGGGGCACTCCCTTGCGGATATCGCCCTTCTTCGACTGCCACGCGGCCCGGCTGGCAATGGGAATGAGGCTGCGCACGGCAAACCGGAACGAGCTCACGGCCAGGTCCACATTGAAAATCACCTGGCCCAGCTCCAGCCCGTAGGTCTTCAGAAAGGCCCGCTCCAGCACCGGCTTATCTACCTTAAAGCCGATGGAGCGCTGGTAGTCGGCCGTGCGGTAGCGCCCCGAAGCTACCTGCACCACATCGAAGGCAAATTCCAGCTGGGTATGCTGAATAGGAGCCTCCTCGTAGGTGATGCTGTTGCCGAATTTTGCCTGGAGCTCGGGGTACACGCTGGGCATGGCCTTGTTGGTGCCGGCAGGGTGGCCGTTGATGTCGGCCGCGTAGTGGGCCAGGGCACCCAGAGCGAAGGCGTACTCGTTGCGCCCACGGGCCTCCTCGAGCAGGTTGCGCACGAAGTCGCCGCTGCGCACGTAGTGCGTGAGGTTGGTGAACAGCTCCGAGCCGAAGGGATAATAGCCCATGTCCTGCAAAATGGAGCCCCCGTAGGCGTAGGCCTTGGCCTCGAGCAGTTCCTCGGCGGTAGCACCGGGGTAGCGGCTCTGCAGCAGCGGCAGCAGGCAGGGCTCCCAGGTGGAATCTACGTTGGCCTGGTGGGTGAGCACCGAGTAGGCCGAAGCCGGATGCGTGGCTAGGCTCAGCAACGCAACCACAACAACAATCCATTTTAACATAGACAAAGCGCCCGGCCGGGCGCATAAGCTCTGCCGTGGGTGCCCACACGTACGCACCCGCCCCGCCGGTGGTTGTGCCTCCGTTGGGATGGAGGCGTACGTGCGGGCACCCAGGGCGGCTGCCAGCGGCAGACCGAGCCGCGGCGGCTCCGGCCCTGGGACTAACAGCCTGGCAGACGAGTGGCCGGATTCGGGGTGTCTAAATTCAGATCAGTTCCAAATTTCGCCTTGCAGCGGTTTTTTTACCTGATTCCGCAGCCGGGCCGCTACCTTTGCGCCATGAAACCGGTGGTAGCTTTTTTCCTGGGCCTGCTAATGCTTGTGAGTGGCCTGGTGCCCCGCAACGACTTCGCGGAGCTGACCAAGCTGCCCGAGCTGGCCCGCCACTACCGCTACCACCGCGCCCTGGCCGGCGGCCGCCTCTCGCCCCTGGCGTTTCTGGCCCTGCACTACGGCCCCCAGGGTGCCCGCCACCACCGCAACCCCGTCTCCTCCCGCGACGCCCAGGACCACCAGAAGCTTCCTTTGGAGCACCAGCATCATAACTGCGTGCCGGTGAGCTTTGTGGTGCCGAATCCGGCCCTGACGGTCACGCGGCCCCGGCCCGTAGCGTGGCCCGCCCGCGCCTACCGCCCCGCCCCCGGCTCCCTGTATGCCTTCCGCGGGAGCCGCACCCTGCTGCAGCCGCCCCGAGCTTAGCCCCGCTGGTGCCCCCGGGCGCCGTGTGTTCTTATTGCTCATTCCTTTTTGGTTTTTTGTTGCTGGTTTTTGGTTTTTGGTGATTAGTCGGGCGACACTACCGGCTAACCGCTGAAATTGCGCTACTACTACTCCTGGTCATTGCTCGGGTTGAAACTGCCTGATCAAAAACCACAAACCAGCCCCTAAAAACCGAAAAAAGGCTTCTCCTTTTTTCTATGCTTTCCCGCATTATCCGGGCCAGCATCCACAACAAGCTGTTTGTGGTGCTGCTGCTCGTGGCCCTCGTGGTCTGGGGCGGCTATTCGGCCGCTCACCTGCCGCTCGATGCCATTCCCGACGTGACCAACAACCAGGTCCAGGTCATCACCCAGAGTCCGGCCCTGGCCGCCCAGGAGGTTGAACAGCTTCTCACCATTCCGCTGGAGCTCCAGCTGCGCACCATTCCCGGCGTAACGGGCGTGCGCTCCATCTCCCGCTTCGGCCTCTCGGTCATTACCGTGGTGTTCGAGGACGACGTGCCGACCCTGCAAACCCGCCAGCTGGTAGCCGAGAAAATCCGCACCGCCGAGGGCGACCTGGGCCCGGGCCTGGGCCGCCCCGAAATGGCCCCCATCACCACCGGCCTGGGCGAAATTTTCCAGTACACCATCGGCATCAGGCCCGGCTTCGAGCAGCAATATTCCCTGCCCAAGCTGCGCGAAGTGCAGGATTGGGTGGTAAAGCGCCAGCTGGCCGGCGTGCCCGGCGTGGTGGACGTGAGCAGCTTCGGCGGCTACGTGCGCCAGTACGAAGTGAGCGTGAACCCCGAGCGCCTCAACGCCAGCGGCGTGAGCATGGCCGAGCTTTACGCAGCCCTGGGAGCCGGCAACGCCAACACCGGCGGCAGCTACCTCGAGCGCGGCCCCAACGCCTACTTCATCCGGGGCGAGGGCCGCGCGGCCTCCCTCCAGGACGTGGGCAGCATGGTGATTAAGCAGGCCGGCGGCGTGCCCCTGCTGGTGCGCGACGTGGCCGAGGTGCGCTTCGGCCACTCGGTGCGCTACGGGGCCATGACCCGCAACGGCGAGGGCGAAACCGTGGGCGGCATCGTGCTCATGCTCAAGGGCGCTTCCTCGGAGCAGACCATCAAGGGCGTGAAGGAACGGGTGGCCCAGATAAACAAGCAGCTGCCCGCGGGCCTGTTCGTGCGCCCCTTCCTCGACCGCACCAAGCTCGTGGACACCGCCATCCATACCGTGGCCCAGAACCTGCTGGAAGGCGGCCTCATCGTGATGCTAGTGCTGCTGGTGCTGCTGGGCAACTGGCGGGCCGGCCTGGTGGTGGCCTCCATGATTCCGCTGTGCATGCTCTTTGCCCTGGGCCTGATGCACACCTTCGGCGTGTCGGCCAACCTGATGAGCCTCGGGGCCCTGGATTTCGGGCTGATTGTGGACGGGGCCGTCATTATCGTGGAAGCCATGATTTTCCACCTCGTGCACTTCCGCGAGCGGGCCGCGCACGAAACCCTGGACCAGGTAGCCGAAACGGCCGCCACCCGCATGATGCGCTCCGCCCTGTTCGGCCAGCTCATCATTCTCATCGTGTACCTGCCCATTCTGGCCCTCACCGGCATCGAGGGCAAGATGTTCCGGCCCATGGCCCTCACCGTGAGCTTCGCCATTGTGGGGGCCATGCTGCTGTGCCTGACCTACGTGCCGGCCGTGTCGGCCTGGGCTCTGCGCAAGGATATCAAGGAGGAAGGCACGCTCTCCGACCGGATTATGAAGTTTCTGCAGCGCGGCTACGCGCCCATTATCCGGGGGGCGCTGCGCCGGCGCGCACTGGTGGCCGCCGGGGCAGCGGGCCTGCTGGGGCTGGCGGGCGTGGCGTTTGCC
Organism: Hymenobacter piscis; assembly: GCF_018760735.1. Classification (GTDB taxonomy): domain Bacteria; phylum Bacteroidota; class Bacteroidia; order Cytophagales; family Hymenobacteraceae; genus Hymenobacter; species Hymenobacter piscis. Next base: position 17,632 of record NZ_JAHHZN010000027.1, on the reverse strand, counting down.
CGCCTGGGCGGCGAGTTTATTCCCCAGCTCGACGAGGGCGACTTTGCCGTGAACGTGGCGCTGGCGCCCGGCTCCTCCCTGACCCAGAGCATTGCCACTACCTCCCGCGTGCAGCAGATTCTGCTCCGCCAGTTTCCGGAAGTGGAGCAGGTAGTGGGCAAAATCGGCACTTCGGAAATCCCCACCGACCCCATGAGCCTGGAGGACTCGGACCAGATTGTGGTGCTCAGGCCCCAGCAGGAATGGACCTCGGCCCATTCCCGCGAGGAGCTGGCCAACCGCATGAGCGCGGCCTTGGCCGGCGTGCCGGGCGTGAGCCTGGAGTTTCAGCAACCCATTCAGATGCGCTTTAACGAGCTGATTTCGGGCGTGAAGTCGGATATCAGCATCAAGATTTACGGCGACGACCTGGACCTGCTCTTCGAAAAGGCCAGCGAGGCGGCGGACCTCATCCGCCCCCTGGCCGGCGTGGGCGACCTGAAGGTGGAGCAGATTGCCGCCCTGCCCCAGTTGCGCGTGACCTACAACCGCCAAAAAATGGCCCAGTACGGCCTGCGCGTGAACGACCTGAATACGCTGCTGCGCGCCTCCTTCGCCGGCGACGTGGCCGGGCAGGTGTACGAGGGCGAGCGGCGCTTCGACCTGGTGCTGCGCCTCGACAGCCTGCACCGCCGCGGCATTGAGGACCTGCGCGCCCTCTACGTGGATTTGCCCAATGGCCAGAAAGTGCCCCTGGAGGAAGTGGCCCGGGTGGAGTTCCGCAACGCCCCCACCCAGGTTTCGCGCGATGATGCCCGCCGCCGCATTAACATCGGCGTGAACGTGCGCAACCGCGACGTAGAAAGCCTGGTCCAGGACATTCAGGCCCGGCTCGACGGCGGCCTGCAGCTACCGGCCGGTTACTCCCTGGAGTACGGCGGGCAGTTCGAGAACCTGCAGCAGGCCAAGGCCCGGCTGGCCGTGGCCGTCCCGGTGGCCCTGCTCCTGATTTTCCTGCTGCTCTACCTTTCCTTCCGCTCCCTCAAGCAGGCCGGCCTGATTTTCACGGGCATTCCGCTGGCGGCCATCGGCGGGATTCTGGGCCTGTGGCTGCGCGGGATGCCATTCAGCATCTCGGCCGGGGTGGGCTTCATTGCCCTGTTCGGGGTGGCCGTGCTCAACGGCATTGTGCTGGTGGCCAGCATCAACGAGCTGGCGTTGGCCGGCGTCGAATCAGTGCGCGAGCGGGTGCTCAGGGCCACCCACGAGCGGTTCCGGCCGGTACTGCTCACGGCGGCCGTGGCCTCCCTCGGTTTCCTGCCGATGGCCCTGAGCACCTCCGGCGGCGCCGAAGTACAGAAACCCCTGGCCACCGTCGTTATCGGCGGCCTGCTCACGGCCACCCTGCTCACGCTGGTGGTGCTGCCCGTGCTCTACACCTTCTTCACCAAGGACGGCGAGCCCAGCCCCACTGAACCCAGCCCCGAGCTGCTGGCCGAAATCCGGGACCACCACGAGCTGTAAAGCTGATGCAATGTGCAGAATGTGAGAAATGTGGCGAATGTGCAGGTGTAACGGCTACTCATCAGCCCAATTCCTCTCATTCTGCACATTCGCCACATTTCTCACATTCGCCGCACTCCTCATATTCTACCCATCACCCACCTTCGGCCCAGCTCCCATGCGTATTCTGCTGCTTTTCCTGCTTTTGATTCCCGGCTTCCTGCGCGCCCAGACCACGCCCCGCACCCTGCCCCCGCCCGCCGCTGCCGGGCCGCCGGGCGAAGCGGGCCTCACCCTGGATCAGATCCTGCAAGCCGGCCTGAGCCAGAGTCTGCTCACGCAAAGCGGCCGCCTCGAAATCGAGCGCCAGCGCGCCCTCTCCCGCACCGGCTACGACCTGCCCCGCACCGTGGCCGACTACCAGATAGGCCAGATTTCCGGCCCCCTGCGCGACCAGAGCTTCAACATTGTGCAGCAAACGGCCCTGCCCGGCCTCTACAGCGCCCAGCGCCGCCTGCTGGAAGGCCAGGTGGGCAGCGCCGAGCAGCGCGTGCGCCAGCAGCGCCGCGACCTGACCCGCACCATCCGCAGCACCTATTACGAGCTGCTGCTCAGCTACCGCCGCGTGGCTTTGCTGCGCCGCCAGGACAGCCTCTACCAGCGCGCTGCCCGGGCCGCCCGCATCCGCTACCAGACCGGAGCCACCAACCGCCTCGAGCAGGTGTCGGCCCAGGCCCGGCAGCTGGAACTGCAGAACCGCCTGGCCCTGGCCCGCACCGACCAGGAGGTGCTCCGTCAGCAGCTTTCCGTGCTCCTGAACCAGCCCCGGCCCGCCCGCATCGATACCACGGCCGCCGCCGTGGTGGCCCTGGCCCCTGCCGATACGGCCGGGCTGACGGCCGCCACCAACCCGCTGCTGGGCCTATTGGAGCAGGAAGTGGAAGTGAGCAAGCGCCAGACCCGGGTGGAAGAGCTGCGCCGCCTGCCCGACCTGCGCCTGGGCTATTTCACCCAGACCATCAACCAGGAAAGGGTCTTCCACGTGGTGCAGGCCGGGGTGGCCGTGCCCCTGCTGGGCGGGGTGCAGAAAAGCCGCATCGAGGCCGCCCGCCTTGGCGAGCAGGCGGCCGAAACCCAGCTGCATTACGCCGCCACCCAGCTCGGCGGTCAGCTCGCGAACCTGCGCCGCCAGCTCAGCCGGGCCCGCGCCTCGCTCACCTACTACGAGCAAACGGCCCTGCCCCAGGCCCGCCTCATCCTCGATACCGCCGAGAAAAGCTTCCGGGCCGGCGACATCGACTACGTGGAGTACGTGGTGAACACGGAGCCCGCCTGGCAGATCCGCGCCGCCCACCTCGACCAGGTGCAGCGCTACAACGACCTGGCCCTGCAGCTGCTCTCCCTCGCCGGCCACGACCTGTAAGGGCCCCGGACGCATTTTGGGTCCCAGGGCTGAAGCCCGGGGCTACGGAGCGTTTTGCTACTTTCCTTCTGTTTCTTCCTTGAATTTTTCGCTGACTCGTCCCGGGCTTCCATCCGGGAAAATCCGGCACCCTCTATATGAAATACGCCTTTTTCTTCCTCGCCCTGCTCGCCGCGGCTTGCGGCTCCGACAAAGCCACAGAACCCGAAACCACCGGGAAATCCGCACCGGCGGCCAGTCCCGGCATAGTGCAGGTGAACCCGGCCCAGGAGAAAGCGGCCGGCCTTGAAACCGGCTCCTTTGCCTGGAAAAACATGACTTCCGATGTGCAGGCCAACGGCAGCATCGACGTACCGCCCCAGAACCAGGCCTCCATTTCGGCGGTGCTGGGCGGCTACGTGCAGAGCGTGGCCGTGCTGCCGGGCCAGCAGGTAACCAAGGGCGGCGTAGTGGCCGTGCTGCGCCACCCCGACTACCTCAAGCTCCAGCAGGACTACCTCCAGAGCAAGGCCCGGGTGCAGTTTCTGGCCCAGGAGCTGGAGCGTCAGCGCATTCTCGATGCCGAGGACGTGGGCGCCAGGCGCAAGCTCCAGCAGGCCCAGAGCGAGTACACGGCCGAGCAGGCCATGATGCGCGCCACCGCCGGGCAGCTACGTATGCTGGGCATTTCCATCAGCCAGCTCGACCAAGGCCGCATTTCACCCACCGTGCCGCTGGTGTCGCCCATCAGAGGCTACGTGAAGGCGGTCAACATCAACCCCGGCCAGTTCGTGAATCCCCAGGACGTGCTGGTGGAAGTGGTGGACCGCTCCGACCTGCACCTGGAGCTCAAGGTCTTCGAACGCGACATCGCGCGGGTGAAAGTCGGCCAGCCCATTCTGTTCAAGATTCCCAGCCGGGGCTCCAACGAGGACTTGACGGCGCGGGTGTTCCTGGTGGGCAAGGCCTTCAACGACGACGGCCGCACCGTGAGCGTGCACGCCCACCTGGAGCCCGAGCGCGACGACGTGCTGCCCGGTCAGTACGTGGCGGCCCACATCCAGACGGCCGGCGCCCGCCAGCCCACCCTGCCCGAAGACGCCGTGGTGCAGGCCGGCGAGTTCAGCTACATCTTCGCCCGCCTCGGTCCCGGTGCCTACCGCCGCCACCGCGTGCAAACCGGCCCCAGTGAGAATGGCGACGTGGTCGTCACCCTCCTCGACCCCGGCGCCGATACCACCCGGCTGGTCCGCCACGGCGCCTATTTCCTCGATGCCGAGCTGAAGAAGGGTCAGGACGCGGAGTAGGTTGAGTTTAGAAGTTGGGAGGTTTAGAAGTTAGAAAGTGGGCGGCCCCGGCGAGCAATGTGCTTTTTGCCGGGGCCGCCCACTTTTTAACTTCTAAACTTTCCAACTTCTAAACTCTACCCCTCTCCCAGGCGCTGACGTAGCTCCTGCACTTCGCGCTCCAGATCCAGGGTCCGGAACATGACTTTGGCTTCCAGGTCGGAGTAGGCACGCTCCAGCTGCTCCTGGAGTTGCTTCTGCTCGGTGATATCGGTGTTGGTGCCGCACCAGCGCACGATGTGGCCGGCTTCATCGCGCACGGGCAGGGCCCGGCTCAGAAACCAGCGGTAGTCGCCATCGTGGCGGCGCAGCGGGAAGGTGTCCTCCCAGATTTCGCCCGCGGCAATGGCCTGCCCGAACTTCTCGCGCACGGCCGCCACGTAATCCGGGTGGTGGACCTTCTGCCAGCCCCAGCCGGCCATTTCTTCCAGCGTGGTGCCGGTGTAGCGGAACCACTGCTGATTGTACCAGAAAATGGAGCCGGTTTCGTCGGCCATCCAGGCCAGCTGCGGAATGGCGTTGGCCAGGGTGGTAAAATCGGCTTCGCGCTTGCGCAAGGCCAGTTCCTGCATTTTCTGGTCGTGAATATCGGTGCAGGTCCCGAACCACTTTACCAGCTCACCGGCCTCGTTGCGCACGGGCAGGGCCTGCCCCAGAAACCAGCGGTAATCTCCCTCCCGGGACTTGAAGCGGTACTCGATTTCATAGAACTCGCCGGTGGCCAAAGAGTGGCCCCACACCCGGCGGGCCAGCTCCTGGTCGTCGGGATGCAGCAGGTTGTTCCACATATCCGGTCCCACGCTGTCGGCCAGGGTATAGCCGGTGAAGTCAGTCCAGCGCTGATTGAAGTAGGTATGAAAACCGGCGGGGTCCGTAGTCCAGACCAGCTGCGGAATCAGCTCCACCAGGAAGCTGAAGTCGTGCTCGGGGTCCAGGGCGCTGCTCTCGCGCAGCGCTTCCACATCCACCACGCTCACTACCCACTGCTGCAGCTGCTGCTCATCGCTGAACTGCGGGTGCCCCGTGCTGCGCACCCAGCGGTAGAGGCCATCGTGGCGGCGGAGGCGGAACTCCATCTGATACGGCAGCTGCCGGGCCAGGGCCTGTGCCCAATCAGCTGCCACCCGCGCCTGGTCGTCGGGGTGAACCAGCGTGGGCCACTGCGCACTCAGCTGGGACCGGCTAAGGCCCGCAAATTGCAGAAACTGAGCGTTGGCGAACAGCACTTCCCCCTGGGCGTTGGTGGTGGCCAGTAAAATGGAGCTGGCAAAGGCCGAGTGCGCCGGCCGGCCGGGAATTACGGAATCAGAGGAAGACATATAGAATCGGACAACGGGGCGGACAACGGAACGGGATTACGGCTGGGCCAGCTGCATTTCCATGCCCGATTGAAAATACAGACTTAGTTGGCTCTCGGAGCCGGTACGCGAGCGGCGCAGGCGGGTTACCAGCGCGCGCGTCTGCTCCTGGCCCAGCTCCAGCTCCAGATACGGGCGGTTCAGCAGCTCGTCGCGCTGTACGCGCCAGCGGCCGCTGTCGTGCAGGCCGGGGGCCGAGACCTGCAGGCGGCCGGCCTGCAGACTGAACTGCTCGGCCCGGGCCAGGGCGCTGGCCGGATCAGTTCGGTTCAGCACCCGATCGGCCACCCGCCACACGCCCGTCAGGAAATCGTCCGGCAGCTGCTGCAGATTAACGTCGAAAAGCACGTCAGACATAAAGGCGGGCAAAAGTGTAGCCGGCGGGCAAGCAAAATATGCGCCAGCAGTCCTTCCAAAGGAAAAGAAAAAATTGGCAGATTACTTCCCGGCCATCTAAATGCCTGAGTCATACTCTTCGCCGGAAGCAGTTCGCACCTACAAAAAAAGCTCCCCGGCGGGTACCGGGGAGCTTTTTTTTGACCTGTTGCCGGCCGGGCGGTTTTCGCAGAGGAGGAGGGATTCGAACCCCCGGAGGTTTAACCCTCAACGGTTTTCAAGACCGCCGCAATCGACCACTCTGCCACTCCTCTGGATGAGGTGTTTCAAGTGCGTTGCCGCCCCGGGTAACAGGAAAAAAGGCTTTTTCAAGCGCTGAAAAAGCCTTTTGCAGAGAGGGGGGGATTCGAACCCCCGATACCCTTGCAGGTATAACGGATTTCGAATCCGTCGCATTCGACCACTCTGCCACCTCTCTGTAAGGCCCAAGTAAAGTGGTTTGGGATGGCAAAAGTATCCACGTTTCGGGCAGGAACAAGCGTGGCAGGCAAAATTTTCTTTGCCCGCGCGGTTATCCCCTCATTTTCAGGCACTAATTATTTACGACCCGCCCTGAGCGCCGGACCCGCCCCAGCCAGCCCGGGCGCTTGGCCCCGCCCGTTACGGCATCAATGCTCACGTTTACCTCAAAGCCCAGAATCAGGGTCATGCACACGAAATCCAGCCACACCATAAACCCCACGAGCGTACCTACGGAGCCGTAGAAGTGGTTGTAGCTGTCAAAAATCCGGACGTAGAGAATGAACAGGAACGACACGAGAAAAATCAGCAGCGTGGCTATAATAGCCCCTACCGATATAAAGGGCCATTTATCGTGCACCGGGGGCACGTAGTAGTACACGAGGCTGGTAGTAAGCAGAAACAGCGCCACCACCGAGCCGTAGCGCAGCAGCGTGGTCAGCTGGTCGGTCATGGCCTCGGGCACTACCTCTTTGTACACCAGCGTATCGATGATGTAGGTGCCGAAGAAGATGCCGACCACGGCCACCAGCAGCACCGCCGAGAGCACCACCGTGAGCAGGGTGGCAATGACGCGCTTGCGCACGTAGGTGCGCTTCTTGAAGGAAGGATATTTCTTCTCGAAGGCGTCGAGCAAAGCCATCAGGCCATTGGAGCTCAGCACCAGGGCCGCCCCAAAACCGAACGAAAGCAACCCTCCGTGCTGAATGTTCACGATATCCTCAATGGTGCCCGAAATTGCCCGGTACATCTCCCGCGGAATCAGGTCGGAGAGAAACTGCAGGATGTCGACGTTCAGGTTCGGAACCGGGATGTAGGGAATGAGCGTGAACAGGAAAATGATGGTGGGAAATATGGCAATGGTGAAGTTAAAGGCCATGTAGCTGGCCCGCTTGGCCAGCCCATCGAGCTTGATTTCCTGCAGCAGCCGCGCAATTACATCGTACACCGAGGCCCGCCCCCCCGCAAACCGCAGCCGCTTCAGCAGCACGATGAGGCGCCGGTAACTGCGGCGGCGACGCACATCGGGCAAATGATACCGGCGAACGGGGGACTGCATAGAGCGGAGGAAATTGAAAAGGTGGGAACCGGGAGCATGCCGAGTTAGCAGCGGCCGGTCCGGACAGGATGCGCAAGGTACTGCCCCGGGCCTTGCGGCGCCTGCGGCCTGACTACCCGCTGCCCGTTTCTCTCATTCTTACCCTTTGGCTCCTCCTTTCAGGAAGGCGGCCGGGGCGGGTGCGTCCACCGGGGTTTTGGGCGGGGTAAGCGGGCCGGCCGTTTCGTCGTCGGAGAAGTAGGGCGCGAGTTTGGCCAGGATATCGGGCGGAATGGGTACGGGCCGGCCGGTGGCCATGCTCACGAACACCATCAGAGTGTGGCCTTCGGTGAGCAGCTCGGCGGCTTCGTTGTAGATTTCATACTCGAACATGACCCGGGTGCCCTCGGCGGGCTGCCGCAGCAGCAGGCGCACCGTGAGCAGGTCGTCGTAGCGGGCGGGGCGGCGGAACCGGGTCCGGATTTCGCCCACCGGCATGCCCACGCCCTCGGCTTCCAGGGCCTTATAGCTGATGCCCAGTTGCCGGAACGCCTCGGTGCGGCACACCTCAAAATAGGCCGCGTAGTTGCCGTGATAGACGTAGCCCATCTGGTCGGTTTCGGCATACCGCACGCGGATCTGGGTATCGGAGGAGTACATGGATAAGTTGTCAGTTGCTCGTTGTCAGTTGTTAGTTATTAGATGCCGGATGCCGGTTGATGGTTACTTGCAGCTAACAGGACAGCCTGACAACTAACAACCGACAACTGACAACTTATTTCATAATCCCGGCCCGGCTGAGGGCGGCCTGGTAGCGGCGGGCATTTATCAGGTGCTCCTGCTCGTTGCGGGCGAAGGCGTGGTAGCCGCTGAAGTCCTCCTTAGCGCAGAAGTACAGGTACTGGTGGCTTTCGGGGTTGAGCACGGCGTCGATGCTGGCAATGCTGGGCAGGTTGATGGGGCCGGGCGGCAGGCCGGCGTACTTGTACGTATTGTAGGGCGAGTCCTTGGTCAGGTGCACGTTGAGCACCCGCTTGATGGTGAAATCCTGGTTGGCGTACACCACTGTGGGGTCGGCCTGGAGCTTCATGCCGCGCTGGAGGCGGTTGAGGTACACGCCCGCCACCCGGGGCCGCTCGTCGGCGTGCTGCTGCTGCTCGGCCTCCACAATGCTGGCCAGGGTGCTCACCTCGGCCCGGGTCAGCCCCAGTTCTTTGCGCTGGGCGTCGCGGGCGGGCGTCCAGAATTTCTCGTACTCCTTCTTCAGGCGCTGCAGCACGTTTTCGGCGGAGGCGTTCCAGGGCAGCTCGTAGGTGTTCGGGATGAACATCGTCAGGATGCTGGTCGTGTCGAAGCCCAGACTTTTGGTATACGCCGGGGAGCTGAGCAGGCTGTCGAACCGGGCCGGGCGGGCATCAATGGTGGCGGCCAGCTTCTGGGCCAGGTCCTGCCGCAGGCGGATGTTCTGGAAGGTCAGGCGCAGGGGCAGGCGGTTGCTGCCGGTACGCAGGTCATTGATGAGCTGGCGGTTGGTGTAACCATCCTTGAGCTCGTAGCGGCCGGGCTTCACCAGCTGCTCGTACTTCATGAGCCGGGCCACAAAGTGCAGGCTGAGCTTGTCCACAATCACCCCGGAAGCGTCAATGGAGTCCAGCACCGCCTTGGCCGACTGCCCCCGACGCACCACCACGTAGGTGGGGCGGCCCTTGGTTTCCACGTTGGGCGTGAAGAACACCTGGTAAAAGTAGTAAGAGAAAGTAATGAGAATCAGCCCGAAGATGCCGGTGATGTAGGCAAACCGGTTGCGGCGGCGGGTGGCATTGGCCTTGTAATCGATGCGGGTGTTGGCCATGAGGCGAGGTGGGGTAATATAACGGTAACATACCCTCAAACGACTTCGTTTGCAGAGTCGCTCCTGATTAGGGTATCTTTAGGTGCTCAAAAGTACGCGTTCTGGATTTTCACTTCTCTTTTTTTCTTTCTACCATGCAACACGCTTACAACTCTAAAAATTTGTTTCGCGCCCTGCTGGGCCTGGGCCTGAGCCTGGGTACCGTAGCGGCCTCGGCCCAGGCTGTTACGCCCATCAGCGTTGCATCAGGTGTTATTTACACCCAGGACTTCGACGGCATCGGCCCCACGGGTACTGCTTATCCGGCCGGTTGGTCTGGCCTCCGCTTTGCGGGTACGGGTGCGATTGGTCAGGACCTGAATCTGACAGCTACCGATGGCAGTGCAGGTTCTGGTGGGGTATACAATGTTGGAGCCGCCAACGACAACGACCGGGCGATGGGTTCAATCTCCTCCAACTCCACCACGCCTGCTTTCGGAGCTGCTTTCACGAATACTACAGGAGCCGACGTCACGCAAGTAAACGTAGCGTACCAAGGCGAGCAATGGAAGTCCGGTGCCTTAGATAACCAGAACGAGGTGCTGTCTTTCGAGTACAGCCTAGATGCCACCAGCCTGAATACGGGTACCTGGACGCCTGTTGCAACCCTGAACGTAACGGAGCTGGCCAACGCCAACACATCTAATACTGCTATTAACGGCAATGACGCCGCCAACCGTGCTTCACTGGCAGGTTCGCTCACAGGCATCACCTGGCCGGCCGGCACTACGATGTGGATTCGCTGGAAGGATAACAACGATACGGGCAACGACGCCCTGCTGGCGGTTGACAACTTTGCTCTTTCTACGGGTACGACGCCGCTGAGCACCCGCAAGGCCCTGACGGCCGGCAACGTGCGCGTTTTCCCGAACCCCTCGGCCAACAACCTGACGATTCAGGTGGCCGGCCGCACTGCCAAAACGGCCGTTACGGTAACCGACCTGATGGGCCGCACCGTGCTCCGGGGTGCTTCCGCCTTGGATGGCTCGTTCAGCCTGAGCGCCCTGCCGGCCGGTCAGTACATGCTGCTGGTGCAGGATGGCAACACGCTGACTTCGCACAAAATCGTGAAGCAGTAAGCAGCGCTTATTTTCCTGCATGAAAGAGCCCTGGCCGGTTGGCCGGGGCTCTTTTTTTGTCTCGCCAAGCCGGTTCGCAGGCAGCGTGAAGCAACCCCACTACCCTTTTTACCGAAAACAGTAGCAGGTTACTGACTTCGCTTGTACATTGACCGCCCCGGCGCCGACTGGTACCGGGGCCCACGCTTACTCCATCCTGTTTCTGCTTATGTCCGCTACGCTGCTTCGCATTCACCCCGATAATCCGCCCCTGAACCGCATTCAGCAGGCGGTAGAAATCATCCGCAAAGGGGGCGTCATCATCTACCCGACCGACACGATTTACGGCCTGGGCTGCGACATCAACAATGCCCGTGCCGTGGAAAAACTCTGCCGTCTCAAGGGCGTACAGCCCGACAAGGCCAACCTCTCGTTTATCTGCTCCGATTTGTCGCATATCACGGACTATGCCAATGGCATTACCACGCCCGTGTACAAAGTGCTCAAGAAAGCGTTGCCCGGGCCGTTTACCTTTATCTTTGAGGCCAGCACCAAGGCTCCGCGCTACGGCGGCGTGAAGCGTAAAACCGTGGGCATCCGCATTCCCGATAATCAGATTTGCGCCCTGCTGGTGAAAGAACTTGGCAACCCCATCATCAGCACGTCCATCCGCGACGACGACGAAATCCTGGAGTACAGCACCGACCCCGACCTGATTTTTGAGAAGTATCGCCCCCTGGTCGATCTGGTCATTGATGGCGGTTTCGGTAACAACATCGCCAGCACCGTGGTCGATTGCACCAACGACGACTTCGACATCATCCGTCAGGGCGCCGGCGATATTGAGCAGTATCTGTGATAGGGCGAGGTGGTGAGATAGTGAAATGGTGAGTGGACGTTCTGGCCGCGCAGGTAGAGCCATGCGAACTTCAACTCACCATTTCACTATCTCACCACCTCACCTTTTCACCGCTTATGCTTCCAGCGGCGGTGGCTCCAGAGGTAGTCCGTGGGACTGGCCTGGATGTCGCGTTCGAGCTGGCGGGCGAAGGCCTCGGTGAGGCGGTGTTCGGTGGGCGGCAGCGTACTCAGGCCGTCGTGGAGTTCCGTGAACGTAATTTCATAATACCCGCGCCGGACCCGCCGGATACCCACGTACACGGCCGCGCACTGGAACTGGGCAGCCAGCTTGTCGGCCCCGGTATAGAAGGGGGTATCCTGGTGCAGGAAAGTGGTCCAGTACGGGTAATCTTCGGGGCCGGCGGCCTGGTCGGAGAGCAGGCTCAGAGTGCGGCCCTGGCCGCGGTGGCGCACCAAATCGCGCAGGGTGCTTACCATGGGCACCAGGTGCGCGCCCAGCCGCCCGCGCAAGGAGCGCATAAACGCTTCAAAAAACGGATTCGTCAGGGGCTTGTACACGCCGCCGGCCCGACCCGGGTACTCCAGCGCCGCTGCCGACAGAATCCACTCCCAGTTGCCGGCGTGGGAGCCCAGGGTGAGCACCTGCCGCTCCAGGGGAAAAAACCGGCCCAGTACTTCCGGATTAGTGAACCTTACGCGCTGCTCCAGTTCCGCCGCTTTAATAGTGCGCAGCTTCAGAATCTCAACAATTACCTGGGCAAAGTGCCAGTAGAACCCCCTGGCAACCTGCCGGATTTCAGACTCCGGCTTTTCTGGGAATGAATTCCGCAGATTAGTGAGCACGACGCTTCGGCGGTAGCGCAGCCCATAAGCCATCAGCCAGTACAACACTCTGGCCAGCCCGTACAATACCGCCAGCGGCAGGCTGGAAACAGCTCTCAGCAGCCCATCCAGCAGGCGAAAATACCACGCATACGTAGCAACGGATGCGTTCATCGGGAAATTGTTGCCCCGGCAGGAGCGTATTCGGCGGGTTCACGGCGCACATTGGTTGTCTGCGAGGCGATTACCTGGTTTCTGGGGTTGCGAACCTCCACCATCAGTTGGTAGTTACCGGCGGGCACTTTGCTCAGGTCCAGCTCGCCGGCAAGCACGGTGGGCTTGCCTTCGCTGCCCTGCACCACTGCCTTTCCGCTTATCAGCTCCGGGGTGCCTTGTGGGCCCCGCAAATAGTAGCGCAGCACCAGGGGCTGACCGGCCGGTACATGGTAAAGTTCGGCGTAGAAAAACAGTTTTTCCTGCCCCCGGGCGTAAAGGCCGGCGGGTGCCCGCGCCAGGGTCAGGCCGTTGCGGATAAAGTTATTCGCCTCCACGGCCGCGCGGCTGGCGGGCTTAGCCAGCAAAACCACGTCGCTCATCATCGGCCCTGTACCAGCAAATTCTACCACCAGCGGCTGCTCCACCAAGGCCGTGGAAGCAGCCCGGTATTGGTCGCGCATGCGGGCCCTTAGCGTGTAGCGGCCTTCGGGTAAATTGATTCGTTTCTGGAAGCTGACAGGATTTTTAATGGCGGCGGTGGTATCGCGCAGTACCGGCGGTTTAAGCGTGATGGTTTCCTGATATTCGGCCGCACCATCAGGCCGAATGGCTTCCAGCGTTACAACGGCCCCGGCCTGGTACAGCTTAGGCCCACGGCGCTGGTATGTCAGCTGCTGGCCCGAAACAGTCACGTATACTTCCACTACCCCGCCCTTCACGCTCTCATTCTCGTTGCGAAAACGGCTAACGTCTAACAGCAACTGGGCCGGGGCAGCCGGAGCGCGCAGGCACAGCAGTAGCAATAAGAGCAACAGACGCTGAAATCCGGTCATCGTGTCAGTATAGCGATATGGGCAAGGAAAGCCGAAGACTTCACCTTGAAAAAACTCCGGCCTGCCGGGGCAAAATTGCCATTTTTCCGGTGATATGCTGTTAGAACGACCACGATTTACTACAGGTTGCCGGACAACGGGCAGATAAGACCGCACCCGGCAATCGGCCGTAAAGCCGTTACTTCGTTATCCATCTTCGTTTTTATGCGGCCCGAACGTATCTGGGCCCTTTCTGCCCGCCCATGCCCGCCGTTCTGTTCGAAACTCAGTACAACCCACCCGCCGCGTTTTTTGCCGAATTGCTCGGGGCCGAAGCCCTTTGGCTGGAAGCGCACGAGAATTACCGCAAACAAACCTACCGCAACCGCTGCCTCATCCTCACGGCCCAGGGTGTACAGCCGCTCACCATCCCCGTAATAGATGGTAACCGCAGCGAAAAAGTCCTGACTTCGGAAATCGAAATCGACTACCGCCAGAACTGGGTGCACCGCCACTGGCGCACCCTGCAAACCGCTTACGGCGGCACCCCGTACTTCGAGTATTACGCCGAGTATCTGCACGATATCTACCAGCAGAAGCCCCGGCGGCTGTTCGAGCTGAACGAGGCCCTGCTCCGGTTCTATTTCCGCTGCCTGCGCCTGCGTCTGCCCATTCACCTGACCTCGGAGTACGTTCCCTTCACTTCCCCATCTCCCGACTTCCCTTCCCCTGTGCTGGACCGGCGCGATTGGCTGACGCCCAAAACAACTGCAACTCCGGAACCTGACAGGAAGTCGGGTCGGCCGTACGTACAGACCTTTGGTAAAGATTTTGTACCGGGCCTCAGCATCTTAGACCTGCTGTTCATGCAGGGTCCGGCCGCCGGCTCTTTTCTCACGTAGTAGCCAGAGTCGCCCCGAACCAACGCCCGACTCAATCTGTTTTCAGATTACATCGGCCAAACCCGCAAAACAGGCCTCCATTCGGCTTGCGGGGTTCCGTTTTTCTTCACTACCTTATCTGCATGGAAGCTAAATTCTCAAACAGAGTCAAGGAGGTCATCTCCCTGAGCCGGGAAGAGGCCATCCGGCTCGGGCACGACTATATCGGTACTGAACACCTGTTGCTGGGTATGATTCGCGAAGGCGAAGGCACGGCCATCGGTTTGCTCAAGAAACTGGGCGTATCCGTGGACGAGCTGAAATATGCCTTGGAGCAGGCCACCCGCAACACGGCCACGCAGGGCACGAGCATCACCGGCTCCATCCCGCTGACCAAACAGACCGAGAAAGTCCTCAAGATTACCTACCTAGAGGCCAAAATCTTCAAGAGCGAAATTATCGGTACGGAGCACCTGCTCCTTTCGATTCTGCGTGATGAAGACAATATTTCGTCCCAAATCCTGAGCAAATTCAACGTGAACTACGAATCCGTCCGCGATTCGCTGGACTACCACGGTAACTCGGCGAACAACCCCACCTCCGGCCCTGAGGCCGATGACGATGACAACGACCGCCTCTTTGGGGGCAGTGCAGGCCGTGGCGGTGCCGGGGCGGGCGCGACTCCCAAAAAAGGCAACGAGAAGTCGCGTACGCCCGTGCTCGACAACTTCGGCCGCGATCTGACCAAGCTGGCTGAGGAAGATAAGCTCGACCCCATTGTGGGCCGCGAAAAGGAGATTGAGCGCGTTGCCCAGATCCTTTCGCGCCGCAAGAAGAACAACCCCATCCTCATCGGGGAGCCCGGCGTTGGTAAAACGGCTATTGCCGAAGGCCTCGCTTTGCGCATCATCCAGAAGAAGGTGTCGCGGGTGCTGTTCGGGAAGCGCGTGGTTACCCTCGACCTTGCCTCCCTGGTGGCCGGTACCAAGTACCGCGGCCAGTTTGAGGAGCGCATGAAGGCCGTGATGAACGAGCTGGAAAAGTCGCCCGACGTTATCCTGTTCATTGACGAGCTGCACACGATTGTGGGCGCTGGCGGTGCCTCCGGCTCGCTGGATGCTTCCAACATGTTCAAGCCGGCTCTGGCCCGCGGCGAAATTCAATGCATTGGCGCGACTACGCTCGACGAGTATCGTCAGTATATTGAGAAGGACGGCGCGCTGGCTCGTCGTTTCCAGATGGTGATGGTGGACCCCACCACGCCCGAGGAGACGATTGAAATCCTGAACAATATCAAGGACAAGTACCAGGACCACCACCACGTGGTGTACACCGACAAGGCCATTGAGGCCTGCGTAAAGCTGTCGGACCGCTACATGTCCGACCGGTTCCTGCCCGACAAGGCCATCGACATTCTCGACGAGGCCGGTGCCCGCGTGCACATCAACAACATCGTGGTGCCTGAGGATATTCTCAAGCTCGAAGAGCAGATTGAGAACATCAAGGGCGAGAAAAACCGCGTGGTGAAGTCGCAGAAGTACGAGGAAGCCGCCAAGCTCCGCGACACGGAAAAGAAGCTCATTGATCAGCTCGAATCAGCCAAGAAGGACTGGGAAGAGGAGACCAAAAAGAAGCGCTACACCGTGAAGGAGGAAAACGTGGCCGAGGTTATTGCCATGATGACCGGCATCCCCGTTTCGCGCGTGGCCCAGAAGGAAAGCTCCAAGCTCCTGAACATGGGCGAAGAGCTGAAAGGCAAGGTAATCGGTCAGGACAAGGCCATCCAGCAGTTGGTGAAAGCCATCCAGCGGACCCGCGTCGGCCTGAAAGACCCCAAGAAGCCCATCGGCTCCTTCGTATTCCTGGGCCCCACGGGCGTAGGCAAAACGGAGCTGGCGAAGGTGCTGGCCACTTATCTCTTCGACAAGGAAGATTCGCTGGTGCGGATCGACATGTCGGAGTACATGGAGAAATTCAGCATCTCGCGCCTGGTGGGCGCGCCTCCCGGCTACGTGGGCTACGAAGAGGGCGGTCAGCTGACGGAGAAAATCCGCCGCAAGCCGTACTCGGTTATCCTGCTCGACGAGATTGAGAAGGCGCACCCGGATGTGTACAACATCCTGCTGCAGGTGCTCGACGACGGTATCCTGACCGACGGCCTGGGCCGCAAGGTGGACTTCCGCAACACCATCATCATCATGACCTCGAACATCGGGGCGCGTGATTTGCAGGACTTCGGTGCCGGCATCGGTTTCGGTACCAAGGCGCGGCAGGAGAACATGGACGAGCTGACGAAGGGCACCATCACCAACGCCCTGCGCAAAACCTTCTCGCCTGAGTTCCTGAACCGTCTCGACGATGTGGTGGTCTTCAACTCGCTGGAGAAAGCCGATATCCACAAGATCATCGACATCAGCCTCAGCAAGCTGCTGGGCCGCATCCAGACGCTGGGCTACCGCGTGGAGCTGACCGAAGCCGCCAAGGACTTCGTGGCCGAGAAAGGCTACGACCCCAAATACGGCGCACGTCCGCTGAACCGGGCCATCCAGAAGTACATCGAAGACCCGATTGCCGAGGAAATCCTGAAGGCAGAAATTGCCCAGGGCGACGTCATCACCGCCGACTACACGGCCGGGGCCGAAGAACTGGTCTTTGCCGTGAGCAAGAGCGGCGAGACGCCCAATCTGGCCAGCGACGAGCGGCCCGAGGAAGCTCCTGAGCCTGACAACGACGAATCCACGGACTCGAAGAAGTAGAGTGAGTAATTCGTCTAAGTTGCAATGAAACCGGCCGGTTCCTGTAAGGGAGCCGGCCGGTTTTTTAGGACCATTTTGAGTGTAATTTAGAATCGCACATGTGAATATATCTTAAAATACTTAGGTGGTAATTACAAAATACACACAATTTATATACGATACGATTTAATTAAATTAAATTTATGTGTTAAAAATCTACTTATACATTTCTAAAATTGATTTAACATTTTCGCTATTTAGACTCTCTAATTTTTTTATCATTTCGTTCTATTTTGTTGAATTAATCATTTTCAGTACGTGAACACACTTCCTTAAAGTAGACTCTAGTTCATCATCGTACCATCTGAAAACTTCTCTTTTGGAGGCAATGTTAAATATTGGTCGCACAAATCGGTCATCAATTAAATTATTTAGGCAAATCAAACTTACTAAGTCCTCATGCTGGGCATGCCAAAGACCTGATAGAGCTTCTGCGATTAACCCATAATGACTTGAATCTATTTTCATCGGCTGATCAAATGCAAGATATTTTTTAAGACTACGTTCATTTCTGTTGAAAACTGCATTCTCCAGAAAATTTATCATTTCATTTGTGCATTATATTGCTTTGCAAACTTAATAATCCATATCAAAACCAACTACTACAATCTCTATTCGCAATTGAGGCGACTATGGAGGTTTCTTGAACGGTGTACGGATGCTATTGGGACCTGAAGTATCTCTTAGCTAGGACTTACGCAAACGGCTTTCTCAGCGTACCAAGCCCATGAAAGTCACCGCTCAATTGTATGGCCAGTTTCTGCTCAGCAGCCAGGTCAACTACACCGGCACTTACTTGGCCGAGCACCTGGCC
>NZ_JAHHZN010000026.1 GCF_018760735.1 Hymenobacter piscis | reverse complement strand
ATGAGCGGCCCTGCCAGCTGCTGGGCGATAAACTTGCCGCCCTGCCCGTCCGGCCGGGCCAAATCGCCAGGCAGGACCACGAGTACGTGCGCCACGGCACGGCCGTGGTGCTGCTGGCCTACGACCTTGACACAGGCCAGCGCTACGCGCAGGTGCGCGCCCGTCGCACCAAGGCCGACTACGCTGACTTCCTGCACCAGGTGCTCACGCGCCACTACGCTGATGTGCCGCGGGTGGACCTGGTGCAGGATAACCTGAATACGCACGCCTACGGCTCGTTTTACGAGCACCTGCCCGTGGCCCAGGCGCGGGCCCTGAGCCGGCAGGTGCGCTTTCACTTCACGCCCCGGCACGGCTCGTGGCTCAACATGGCCGAGCTGGAGTTTTCGGCCCTGGCCCGCCAGTGCCTGGACCGGCGCATCGCCTCCCTCGACGAATTGGCCCGGCAGGTGCAGGCCTGGGCCACGGAGCGCAACCGGCGGGCGGTTAAGGTCAACTGGAGCTTTACCGTTGCCAAGGCCGAAGACAAATTGCAGCACTGGTACGAGAAAGTCAACCCCGTCAACAAGCCCGACCCCGACAAGAAGCCTGTTTAAAAATTATGTGGGGGAAGCACTAGTAGGCACGCAGGTGCAACACACCTCCGGCGCACCCGCCAGTGAGTGGCAGGCCTTTTTGCGCAACATTACGCTTCTCGTATGGCCCGTGGAAGTGCTAACGGTACTGATAAGCGGACACAAACGGCTAGGCGATTATATCGCCCAAACGCAGGTGAGCAATTTCGACAAGAACGCCAGTTCCTGGCGGCAGGACCTCGCGGCCTACCGCGTTACGCCTTCTACGTTCTATACCCTGCTGGCCACGGCAGTCTACTTGTTGCTCGTGCATGCCCTATTCCTCTGGCTCGGCTTTATGCGGCCTGCCATTTGAGGCCCACTTAAGTTTACGTAAACGATGGTGTCCTAAACGCGGCAATTCAGTTTAAGGAGGAGTAGTGTTCGTGCATGGCCGAATTGCTATTGGCGTGGTACAACCAATAGCAGGTAGTCAGGAAGTACAGCAATATGAAAGCCAGGGTGAGGATAGAAGGCTTCTTTCGGTAGACAACTAGCATTAGAAAGGCTCTGAATCCGTGCATGAATAGCAGCGCAATACTCAGGAAGGCCCCGAAGAAAATACCATCGTCATTATAGTAATAAATACCACTGGCACCATACTGCAGTTTGTAGGGCGAACAGAGAAGCCAGAGATAGAACGCCATCAGGGTAGACAGCCCATACCCAACAACCCGCAGCAAAAGGTGTACGGCCCCATTATCGTGGTCGGCGGCTTCAGGTATCAAGTCGTTGTCAGGCGTCACGCTACTACTTGCAGTTTAAGAAAAGGGTCCGAAGGTAAACGCGCTCTGTTCAAAAATAAGACCGTTATTTTACTGCCTGCAACCTTCTGGGCTCGCGAGCCTATCCTCTGTTGGAACGCCTCGGGGTGGCACTCGCCCCGAAAAGGCGGCTGCACCGACACGCGCCACCCCGCTTGGCCGAACCCCCACCTTACCTATCCCACGCCGCGACGAGCACCCCCAACAATTCATGCGCCTTCGAAACCTGTTGCTCCTGCTCCTGCCGCTGTGCCCTTTGCTGCCGGCACATGCCCAATCAACCGCCGACCGATTGGCTTACCTTCAAGCCAACGCCATTATCGTGCGCAACGTGGAGCCGACCAACGAAGAGTACACGGACTTAGCCCCGCTTAAACAAAGCCTGCAGCAGGTCACTGTTATCGGATTGGGCGAGCCCATCCACTACGACGGCGGTGCCTTCAAGGCCAAAACCCGGCTCGTCAAATTCCTGCACCAGGAGCTGGGATTTAGCGTCATTGCGTTTGAGAGTGGGTTTTATGACTGCTACAAGGCCTGGCAGGAAATCCAAGCCGGGAGATTGAGTATTGATGCCGCGAGGATGGCACTTTATCCGTTCTGGATTAGTACCGAAACGGAGGAACTGTTTAACTACATTGACCAACAGAAGAACACCGATAAGCCGCTGATATTGGCCGGTATCGACTGCAAATTCTCCGGCCAGTACTCGGATGAACGCCTGCTTCCCGACTTGAAACGTTATTTGCAGACGATCAACTCCGGGATGGTGCAGGACACCGCCAAATGGAGGGCGTTCAGCACTTCGTTAAAGCGGGCGATACACATCTCCGATTATTTAACGAAGCCCAGCACCGCCGACACGCTGGTCTTAAACCCGGCCTTCAAAGGAATCCTTGCGGAAGTAACCGCAAAAGGTGTACCGGCGACCGCCACACGAGAGGAGCACTTGTTCTGGCAGCAATTCTGCCGCAGCTCGCTCGCCGAAATCGCCAAGAAGTTTGCGACATCAGAAGAACAGGTGCGGGACCGGCAAATGGGCGAGAACCTTGTTTTCTTACAGCGCGAATTGTACCGCGACCGAAAAACGATTGTGTGGGCAGCCTCTTCTCACCTCACGTACAACGGGGCGAACATCGGGCGTACATTCTATCACGAGAATCCGAGGCTAGGGGATTACCTCAAGCAAACGTACGGCGCGCGCTACTACCACCTGGGGTTTACGGGATACCGGGGAGAGTTTGGGAAGTTGCTGTTTTTTCACGTGCTGAACGTGAAAAAACACAAGCCCAATAGCATAGAATACCTACTAGGGCAGACCAAGCAGCCCTTTCTGCTCCTCGACTTCCGTAAGACTATCCTTCCGCAATGGTTGCAAGAGCCCCTGATTGCCATGCCTTTTGGGTACCGGGAAACGCTGATGAGATTACCGCTCGTCATGGACGGGTTGTTTTACACGGAAGCCGTTTACGGGAGCCATTGGATTCCGCCGGTGGGGACGCCAAAGCCGAAGTGAGGCGGTACGGGGGGGCATGGGC
The DNA here is from genome assembly GCF_018760735.1 of Hymenobacter piscis. Taxonomy (GTDB): domain Bacteria; phylum Bacteroidota; class Bacteroidia; order Cytophagales; family Hymenobacteraceae; genus Hymenobacter; species Hymenobacter piscis. The sequence goes on along the minus strand of NZ_JAHHZN010000026.1, from coordinate 51,528 downwards.
TTGGAGTGACCAAATTTGAAAGGCGCGCCTTTCGGAATCCTCCGTTCGTTGTGGATAGTGGTGTCGTTTACCACCAAGAAACCATTTTTCTAGTTTGCGAAAACGGTCCTGGCTTGAACGCACGCTGTTTGAAAAAAAGGAGCGTTATCCATTTATTCGTAGGCGCAGAAATTTTTCGTATCGCAGCCCTGTACGTCCGATTAATCGTCGTTGAGCGCTAGGCCGGGGCTCACGCGCAGTTCGTAGCGGTATGTCGTAGGACCCAATTCCAACCAGCCTTGCCAAAAGCTAAATTGCGCCTAAAACATTTGGTTGAGTTCCGGGCCCAGGGGCAGGGCGCGCCGGGCCTGGCCCTGGCGTAGGCGCAGGCTTACTATACTGATGTTACGCGGAGAGCGTAGCGAGTTCACGATGCATAGCTTGGAGGCCGACCAAGTAGAGTTGGGCTTTGAGCCGGAAATGGCCGATGCCTACTTTCAGCTTGAGCACTTCCAACTTGGTGTAGGCCAGCATAGACGCGAAGAAGTGATTGGCTTGGGTGTCGGGTGTTTTCGTGGGCGATTTGCCCAGCGACGTGTTCTGTTTGAGCGATTTATGGTACTCCTCGACTTTCCACCGTCTTTGGTAAATCGTCGTCAGTTGGGCGTAGCTCAGCGTCGTATCACTGCTGACCAGCTATAACACACCCTGCGATTGATCTTTGTTTGTAAAGACGTGCCGGCTCACGAGTACCGCCGACTCGACGGAACGCAACCAGACGCGCAGGGGCTGTTCATCGGGAAAAGTCAGCGTATCGAGGGCCTGAAACTGGCCCGCTGCCCGCCCTTCTTCACTCAGGGCTACCGTGCGCGAGGATTCGAGCGCCAGCACGAAGTGGTGACCTAACGCGCGCACCGTATTCATGTTCTCGGCCGAGGCGTACCAACTGTCGGCCAGCAAATAGCGGTAGGCCACCTGCTGCTGGGCTACGCGCAACATGGCCCGCAGGTACTCCTTCTTGGTCAACTTGCATTTGAACTTCGTTTTCTGCGTTTTGGCATCCACCACGGCCTCTGTTTTCTCGATGAGTTCCACGGCAATGGGCAGGGCTAAGCCGTCGCTTTGATAGAGCAAGCTCACGAAATTGAGCCCTTTCACGAAACGGCCCCACGCTGTGGTCCCAGTGGGTGCAGATCAGCGCGCTCGGGTCCGTGTGGGCCTTTTCCAGCACGCAGTCATCCACAATTAGTACGGCAAACTCCTCGGCCGGGCGCTGGCGCTCAGCCCGCCGAATGAGAGGCTTGGCGGCGGCCCACACTTGCTGCGAGTCCAAATAAGAGGTCGTCAACCAGCGCGTTACCTGATCGTGGCTGACGGCGCCGGCCAGCAAGCGCGACAAGCCGGTCGCCGAGGTTTGACCCGTCGAGCTAATCAGGTAATCCGTATACAAATCGAGCGTACAAGTCATCGCGGATTGAGCTTAGTCAACTACAATGTAGCGCGTAACATCAGTTATCTATTCCTCCTGCAGGCCTTCAGTACCCATGTTTTGGGCCTGTAGTGTCTTCAAGCAGAGTTTAGTCAAAGGGTAGCAAGGTAAACGCGAGTTGCTTTCGACCTCGGCTCGCGCCATGTCGTAAAGTGGAATATAGGGTGGTGGGAACGACGGAAGGTGTACGTTTACGGCCGCGTTTATTCCCGCCCGTTCCGCCATGTCCTTCCGCCCGTCCCTTCTGCTGCTGGGTTCCCTACTGGGCCTGACCCAGTGCTACTCGCCACCCGCGCCCGAGGATAAGATGCCAGACGCCACCCAAACCGGCGCGAACACCGCCGGCTGCCGCGTGGACGGCCTCCCCTGGGTCGCCCGCACCAACGCACAGGCGATGAGCGGAGCCCCCCTATCAGCCGTGCGCGCCAGGTGGGGCGTGGTCCGTCCCCCCGCGCACCACCTCTCGCTGTCATTCGACAAGCAAATCGACGACGAGTCGCATGTGCATAGCCGGACCTACCTGCGCCTGGAGTTGCCCGGCATTACCCGGCCAGGCACCGTGGTGCTCGACCAGAGATACGACGGGCTGGTCATCAACGGGCCCATCGCTTACGCGGCTTTCACCTACTACCAGACCCCCCCGGACCAAGAAATGCGCACGGGCCCCGCAACGCCTGGCCGCGTCGTTGTGACCCGGCTCGATACCGTAGCCCGCATCGTGTCGGGCACGTTTGAGTTCACGGCCCGCAACCCATCGGGCGGGGCCACCGTGCGCGTCACCGAAGGCCGTTTCGACTGCAAATTCTAAGCACGTTCCGGCCCCCAAGTACCGGCCCCCGGTGCGCACCCGTAGCACCACGGCAATGATTCGGGGCGCGAAACAGTCGTGTGATCTGTAGTGCAGCCAGACGGTGATTTGGAAAGTCTATGCCGGTGTCGTGGCGTTCACTCTCGCCTGGCAGCGCGGGTTATCCCAGTTGGGCTAACAGCTCAAACAGGGGCTGGTTGACGTAGTAGTTGGAGTTGGCGTGCTTTTGCTTGACCAGCACGCCGTCCTCGGCTAATTTGTTCAAGTAACCCGCCGCCGTGGGCCGGCTCACCTGCAGTTCCTGCTGCACGAATTCGATGCGGGTGTAGGGGTGTCGGAACAAGTTGTTGAGCAGGTCTTGGCTGTAGAACTTGTAGGGCCGCAGCCGCTGCTTCGTCTCCTGCATCAGGGCGCGTAGGGCCGTGATCAAGGCAATGCTCTGCCGGGCGGTCTGTTCCACGCCGGTGAGCATATACAGCAGCCACGGCTCCCAGTCGCCGGTGTCGCGCACGGCCTGCAGGTGGCGATAGTAGTCGGCATTGTGCTGGGTGATGAAGCGGCTCAGGTAGAGGACGGGCAGGTCGAGCAAGCCCTTGAGCACCAGGTACACGATGTTGAGGATACGCCCCGTGCGGCCGTTGCCGTCGTAAAAGGGGTGGATGCTCTCGAACTGGAAATGGAGCACGGCCATTTTCACCAGGGGATCCACCTCGTGCACGGTGTCGTCGTTGAGGTACTGGGCCAGGTTGCCCATCAGGTCCAGGATGACAGCCGGGTCCTGCGGGGGCGTGTACACCACCTCGCCCCGCTGGTTCTTGAGGGCGGTGCCCGGCAGCTTGCGGTAGCCCCCGCCGTCGCGCTTGAGTTCCTGCTGGATGCGGGCGATGTGGTTGGTACTCAAAAACCCGTGCTGCTGGACCAGCGCCGTGCCCAGGCGCAGGGCCGCCGCGTAGCGCTGTACCTCCTTGGCCGCGGGCGAGTCGCCCAGTTGGAGTTCGGCGTTGAAGAGTTCGTCGTGGGTGGTGACGATGTTTTCGATGGCCGAGCTGTCTTTGGCCTCCTGCAAAGGCAGCGTGTCGAGCAGCAGGCTCTCGTTGGGAATGGCGGCCACCAAGCCCTTGAGTTCGGCCAGGGCCCGGTGCGCCGCGGGCAGTTTTTTGAGCACGGCGCGCGTTTCCAGTTCGGCGGTGGGCGGCAGCGGAGAAGGTTGCCAGGCAGTCGGCATGAAGGGAAGGGAAAAGCGCCACGGGTAAAGCCCCGTAGGCTGTGTAAAGAAACCCGGTATTTCTTTGCAAAGCCAATCACCCTTTGTAAAAGAAATCACTTTTCCCTTACAAAGGCTCGGGTCTTGAAATTGATCCGTTCAAAAATAGGAGCTATTCACTTCAAGCGAGTGAATGCCCAAAACGAATCGATGCTTTGACCCGAGAGCTTGGTGCAGGTGCGGTATTCGATGCCTTCGTACCACAGGGTTTGTCCGGTTAACGAGCGGGTATCCGTGCGCGCCTTCTTGCTCAAAGGCCAGCGCGGTTGCCCGAGAACAGAGCAGTTCCGCAGATCATGTTACCGCTCCTTGTTTTGACCGGAGCGCATTTATCTTCGGACTGTTTCCGAGAACAATAGCCAGAGGCAAGTTTTCGCTATGATCCGCTTTTTTGTAGCTGCCGGCCTTGCGGCCGACTCACTGGACAAGCGTAACTTGGTCCCGATGGAAGAACGCACGCTTTCGCTGCTAGCGCAACATATTGGGCAGCTGCACGCGCAAACGCAGCGGGCGGCTGCCCAACAGGTAAACTATTGGTTGACGGTGCGCAACTGGCTTATCGACTGGCACATTGCCGAGTAGGAACAAGGCGGCAGCCACCGGGCCGAGTACGGTGAGCGGCTGCTGTCGGAGCTGGCGCGGCAGTTGTACGGCGTCAAAGGGCTCGTAGAACGGCGACTTTACCAGTGCCGCGAGTTTTACCGGGCCTACCCCTCTAATTCTGCAGACTGTGTCTGCGGAATTGCAACAAGCTGGTCTATTGGATGCGTCCAAGCCTTTCCCAACGGCCGTGTCGGCCCTGGCCAGCGGCCCGCATGCCCTGCCCGGCCTGGCACCGGAGTTGCTGCTGAGCCGGCTGAGCTTCTCACACTTTCTGGAGTTCCTGGCCCTGGACCGGCCGGTGCAGCGGGCGTTTTATGAGGTACAGGCGGTGAAAAACAGCTGGTCGGTGCGGGAGCTGAAGCGCGCCATTGAGTCGGCGCTGTACGAGCGCACGGGGCTCTCGACCGATAAAGCGGCGGTGCTGGCCGGCCACGCCGGCACGCAGCCGCTGTCGGTGACCGATGTGGTGAAAAACCCTTACGTGTTGGAATTTTTAGGGCTGGAGCAACGGGCCAGCTACAGCGAGAGCGACCTGGAGGCGGCGATTATTGCGCACCTGCAGACGTTTCTGGTGGAACTGGGGCGGGGCTTCTGTTTTGAGGCCCGGCAAAAGCGCATCACCTTCGACAACGTGCACTACTTCATTGACCTGATCTTTTATCACCGCATTCTGAAGTGTCACGTGCTGGTAGACCTGAAGATCGGGGCATTCAGCCATGCCGACGCGGGGCAGATGAACGTGTACCTGAACTACTACCGGGAGCAGGAGATGAGCGAAGGCGACAATCCACCGGTGGGACTCATTCTGTGTGCCCAAAAAAACGACACCCTTGTGCGCTATGCGACTACGGGCATGGCCGAGCAAGTGTTTGTGAGCAAATACCGGATGAACCTGCCATCGGAAGAAGAGCTGCAGCAGTTGGTACGAGAGGAGCAGGAACGCTTACGCAACAGCTGACGGTAGCCGGTCAGAAGTCCAACCGGGTGCCATTACGCTTCCAGTCCATCCGTTCTTTCGCTCCTGAGGTCCGGACCTATTACGTAAACCATTGACCTCCTTTTTTTCAGACAGAGTGCACCGAAGTACCCTAGTTATAGTCCTTCAAGCCCATATGGAGGTTATATAGCGGTTTCGCGGACGGTTCGACCAGTCATTCAGGAAGCTACTGAGACGCTTCATGAATCAGGAGAATCGGTGTTCCGTTTCTGCAATTGCGACCAGCAAAGGCCAGTGACCGGACCATCCGCGAAACCGCTATAAAGAAATATTTTCTAGATTTAATTGCTCAGATACAGGATGTATCACAGCACGAACTGATCCTGATGAAAGTTTGATTATAAGCAAGTCTATCCAAGATAAAGTAGAATCAAAGGTGATAGTTGTGACTTGCACGGAATACCTTGAAGAGTTGAGAATTCTCTTTAAGATATGACTATTAGGGCTTTAGCTCCATCCGCTGGTGCAGGCTTGTATCCCTCATTTCACCAAACGGACTTTCTAGATAAGTGATTTCGCAATGCCGTGAGCCCATTGTGAACCCATTGCTTTACCGCGAGATGAGTATTTAGAAGCCAGGGAGCGCGGTTTAGGGCTCGGTGTATCGGTGCTGTGAGCCCCTTGTGAGCCCTTTCGCGCTTGCCCCGTCGGCAGGTGACTTATCGGGCGTCGGGTTCGGGCGCCAAGCAGTAGTTGGTGCTGCGCCCGCCGGCGCCCTCGTGCACCATCTCTCTCTGGGACTATACATCTAGGAGAGCATCAAAAAGTGTGGGGCAGCTGGACAGTATGCAAGGCACGAAAGGGAGCAGCAGTTGATGGGGCCAGCGCTTTTGCTAACAATGGCGGCTTTTCGAGTTAACCTAGCAGGCGCTTGACACAACGGCCCCACACTTTTTCGATGTCTCCGTGACGCGCCGCTCAGGTCAGGCTGCCTGCCATAGTCAGGGGCAGATTCAGGATCAGAGGCTTTAACAGTCTGGCAGACAGGGAAACTGGCCGCTGCTTGCGTGGGGGTCCGGCGGCCCAGCTTACCCCGGGTTGCGCAGCCGGCCGCGTCTATACCAATTCCTTGTATCTTTTGGCCGGTTGAGCACATCAAACATCCGGATTTTGGGCATTTTCAAGCAGGTTTTTTCAGAAAGTCAGCGGCTTTGCCGACCGCTCCTGCTGCTGTGCCTGTGGCTGCTGCTGCCCGGGTGTGCCCCTGCGCCCCCGCCCGAGCCTGAGTTTCGCATTGGTTTCTCGCAGTGCACCATGGGCGACGCCTGGCGGCAGGCCATGCTGGCCGGCATGCAGAAAGAATTGACGTTCAATCCGAACGTGCGCTTCCGGATGCGCGACGCCCGCAACGACACGGACCGGCAGCGCCGGCAGATTCAGCAGTTTATCCGGGAGGGAGTCGATCTGCTCATCATTTCCCCCAACCAGTCGGGCCCGCTCACGGAGCTGGCCGAGGCCGCTTACCACCAGGGAATTCCGGTGGTGATTCTGGACCGGCGCACGGCCTCGCATCTCTACACGGCCTACGTGGGCGGCAACAACCTCGAGGTGGGCCGCACGGCCGGTCACTACGCGGCCCAGCTGCTGGGCCAGCGCGGCCGGGTGCTCGAAATTGAAGGAACCCCGGGCTCTTCCCCGGCCACCGACCGCCACACGGGCTTTACGCAGGCGCTGGCCGCCTATCCACGCCTGCAGCTGGTGGCCCGGCTCGAGGGCAACTGGCGGGCCGGCGCCGTGCAGCAGCAGCTGCCCGCCCTGCTGCGCGCCCACCCGGAGGTAGAGCTCATTTTTGCCCAGAACGACCCCATGGCCCGGGCCGCTTATCAGGTGGTGCGGCAGCTGGGACGTACGCGCTCCGTACGCATTATCGGGGTGGATGGGCTGCCCGGGCCGGGCAACGGCCTGCAGCTGGTGCAGGACGGGGCCCTGCAGGCCACGCTGCTGTACCCGACCGGGGGGGAGGAAGCCATCCGCACAGCCCTGCGCATTCTGCGTCAGGAGCCCTACGAGAAGGAAAACCTGCTCGGCACCATGATCATCGACTCCACCAACGTGGGCACCGTGCGCGGGCAGACCGAGAAGCTGGCCACCCAGCAGCTGGCCCTGCGGCGGCAGCAGGAGCGCTACCAGGCACAGGTGCGGCGCTACGCCAGCCAGAAAACCACGGTGTACCTGCTGGTGGGCAGTCTGCTGATTCTGGTGCTGCTGGGCGGCTGGGCCCTGCACTCGGCCCGGACCAACCGCCGCATCCGCCGGCAGCTGGAGAAACAGAACGAGGAAATCAGCCAGCAACGCAACCAGCTGGCCGCGCTGGGTGAGGAAGCCCGCCGCGCCCACGAGGCCAAGCTGCGCTTCTTCACCAACTTCTCCCACGAGCTGCGCACTCCGCTCACCCTCATTCTGGGGCCGGTGGAGGAGATGCTCACCAGCTCCGCCGACCTCCCGGCCGCCCAGCGCCAGGATCTGCAGCTGGTGCACCGCAACACCCAACGCCTGCTCCAGCTGGTCAACCAGCTGCTGGAGTTTCGCCGCATCGACGTGGGCAAGATGGCCGTCCGGGCCACCGAGGGCGACCTGGTGAGCTTCGTGCGCGAGATTATGGACGTATTCGAGAAGGTGGCCCACCGCCACCGGATTACCTTCCGGTTTCTGCCCGCCGAGCCCGTGCTGCATCTCTGGTTCGACGCCAATATTCTCGACAAGGTATTTTTCAACCTGCTTTCCAACGCCTTTAAGTTCACGCCCGATGGCGGGCAGATTACCGTCAGCATCCAGCCGGCCGCCGACGGGCAGGTGCGCGTGAGCGTGGAGGATACCGGCCGCGGCATAGCCCTGGAAGACCAGCCGCATATTCTGGGCTGGTTTTACCAGGGCAGTCAGCCCTCGGCCGATGGCTCGGGCCTGGGCCTGGCGTTGGCCGAGGGCCTGACCCGCCTGCACCAGGGCCGCCTCACGTTCCGGAGCCAGCCGGGGCAGGGCAGCACGTTCAGCGTAACGCTGCCCCGGGAACTGCCCGCCGAGCTGCGCTCCGATACCCCGGCGCCCAACCCCCTGGACCCCTCCACCTGGCTGCTGCCGCCTCCCGAGCCCGCCCCCGATCCGGCGCCGGCCGATACGGCCGCTACCGCCCTCGTTATTGAGGACAACGCCGAGGTGCGGCAGTTTCTGGTGCAGAAGCTCCGGCCTCATTTCCAGGTGACGGAGGCCGCCGAGGGCACGGCCGGGCTGCGCCTGGCCACCGACACCATTCCCGACGTTATTATCTGCGACGTGGGCCTGCCCGGCCTGAGCGGGCTGGAAATTACGGCCGCCCTCAAGGGCGACTGGCGCACGAGCCACATTCCGCTGGTACTGCTGACGGCCCGCAGTGCCCCCGAGCAGCAGATGGAAGGCCTGCAGGCCGGGGCCGACCTCTACCTGACCAAGCCCTTCAACCCCGCGTTCCTGCTCGAGAGCCTGCGCACCCTGCTGCGTCACCGCGACCAGCTGCGCGAACATTTCCGCCGCGAGCTCTCGGTCACGACGGCCACGGTAGCTCCTCAGCGGGTGGACCAGAAGTTTCTGGCCGACCTGACGGCCATCATCGAGGCCAACCTGAGCCGCCCCGACCTGAGCGTGGACGACATTGCCCGCAGCCTGGGCGTGTCGCAGAACCAGCTGTACCGCAAAATGAAGGCCCTGCTCGGCACCGGCGTGAGCGACTACCTGCAAAACATTCGCCTCACCAAGGCCCGCCAGCTGCTGCTCCAGGAAAACAGCCTGATTGCCGACGTGGCCTACCAGACCGGCTTCTCCTCGCCGGCGTATTTCTCCACGGCCTTCAAAACCCGGTACCAGGTGTCGCCCTCGGAGTTCAAAGCCCTGCACGTACCGTCCCGGAGCTAACGAAAATCTGAAATCCGGGGGCGGATAAGTGAAAGCGAGGTGAAAATTTCGAGCTTAAATTTAGTGCAACTATCTGAATGACAAGGACATAATCAGATACTGGTGAATTGATTGAATTTCAGAGGTATTCGGCGGAATTCAGCAAGCCGGACCGGGAGGATTCGTGCTCCTTTGGGGAAGTATTTCACTCCTTCCTCCGGTTATGCTGCACCGCAAAGTACTCTTCTGGTCCCTGACTACAGCGCTCGGTGGCTTCCTGTTCGGCTTTGATACGGCCGTGATTTCGGGGGCCGAAAAAGCCATTCAGGAGCTCTGGAACCTGAGCGCCGTGGCCCACGGGTTTACCATCTCCATTGCCCTGATCGGGACCGTGCTCGGGGCCGTATTCGGGGGCATTCCTTCCGACCGGCTCGGGCGCCGCCAAACCCTGATCTGGATTGCGGTACTCTACCTGGCGTCGGCGGTGGGGGCGGCCCTGGCCCCGGGCTGGGCCCTGTTTCTGCTCTTCCGCTTTCTAGGCGGGCTGGGCGTGGGCGCTTCGTCGGTGACGGCCCCGCTCTACATCTCCGAAATTTCGCCCGTCAACTCCCGGGGCCGGCTGGTCGGCCTGTTCCAGTTCAACATTGTGCTGGGCATTCTGGTCGCCTACCTCTCCAACTACCTGCTGGCCGGGCTGGGCGAGCATTCCTGGCGGCTGATGCTGGGCGTGCAGGCCGTGCCCGCCGTGGTGTTTCTGCTGCTGCTGCTCAAAGTGCCCGAAAGCCCGCGCTGGCTGCTGCTGCACGGCCGCGTGGATGAGGGCGGGCAGGTGCTGCGCCTCATCAACCCCGACACGGCCGCGGCCGACGTGACGGCCATCCTGACGGCCCAGGCCCTGCACGGCGCCGGGCGCGAGTCGGTCTGGAGCGCGCCCTACCGCACGCCGCTGCTGCTGGCCATGGCCTTCGCCTTTTTCAACCAGGTATCGGGCATCAATGCCATCATCTATTACGCGCCCCGCATATTTGAAATGACCGGCCTGGGCCAGAGCACGGCGCTGCTCTCGTCCGCTGGCATCGGGCTGGTCAATTTCATTTTCACGCTGCTGGGCGTCAACGTCATCGACCGGTTCGGGCGGCGCACGCTCATGCTGGTGGGCTCGGTGGGGCTGATTGCCACCCTGGGGCTGGTGAGCCGGGCCTTCTACCTGGAGCAGTTCGGCGGGGCCCTGGTGCCGGTGCTGCTGTTCGTGTACATCGCCTTTTTCGCCTTTTCCCAGGGCGCGGTTATCTGGGTGTTCATCTCCGAGATATTCCCCAACGCCGTGCGGGCCCAGGGCCAGGCCGTGGGTTCCTCCACCCACTGGGTTATGGCCACGGCCATTGCCTTCACCTTTCCCTGGTTTGCCGAGCACCTGGGCGGGGGCCACACCTTCGCCTTCTTCGCCGCCATGATGGGGCTGCAGCTGCTGTTCGTGTGGCGCTTCATGCCCGAAACCAAAGGCACCAGCCTCGAGCAGGTCGAGCGCACCCTGGTCGTGCACTAGGGCCGCCCGGCTACCCATCTCTCACCCCCTCTTTTACTTCCCATGCTTCCGGAATTTCACGCTGCGCACCAGGTTATCTGCTTCGGGGAAATGCTCTGGGACGTGCTGCCCACCGGCAAGCAGCCGGGCGGCGCGCCCCTGAACGTGGCCCTGCACCTGCACAACTTCGGCCTGGCCACCACGCTCATCAGCCGCGTCGGCACCGATGACCTGGGCGCCGAGCTGCTGGCTTTCGTCGAGGCGAAGGGCCTCAGCACCGCGTGCGTGCAGCGCGGCCACAGCCACCTGACGGGTGTGGTGAAAGCCAACGTGCAGGACGGCCACGAGGTAACCTACAAAATAGTGGCCCCCGTGGCCTGGGACTACATTCAGTACGACGACCCGCTGGGCCGGCTGGTGGAAGCCGCCGATGCCTTCGTGTTCGGCAGTCTGGCCGCCCGCGGCACCGCCACGCGCGAAACCCTCTACCGTCTGCTGCAACGGGCCCGCCTGAAGGTGTTCGACGTGAACCTGCGCGCCCCCCATTACACCCGCGACGTTGTCACGTACCTGCTGCAACAGGCCGACCTGGTGAAGCTCAACGAAGCCGAGCTGGCGGAGGTAATGGGGTGGTTCGGGGCCGGGACGGCCGAAGAAACGGCCCTGCAGTGGCTGGCGGAGCGCTTCGGCCTGCAGGCCGCCTGCGTAACCAAGGGCGCGGCCGGTGCCACGCTCTGGACCGGCGGCCGGCTTTACCACAGCCCCGGCTTTGCCGTCACGGTGCAGGACACCATCGGCAGCGGCGACGCCTTTCTGGCGGCCCTGCTGCGGGGCTGGCTGGCGGGGCAGCCCCCCACCGACTACCTGCCCTTTGCCTGTGCTACCGGCTCTCTGGTTGCCACGTTCCGGGGTGCCACCCCGCCCATCTCCGAGCACATGGTACGGGAGCTCACCCTGGCTTCCCGCTGACTGGCCCGCCGCCGCCCCAATTGCTTAACCCCGCCCCAACGGCTCTCCCTCCCTTTTTTCCGACCTGTGAAAATCCGTTACCTCCTGCTACTTAGCGCCCTGGGCAGCCTGCCGGCCCGGGCCCAGACGGCCGCCCCGGCCGCCGACCCGTACCGGCCGGTGTACCACTTTGCGCCGCCCCGGAACTGGCTCAACGATGCCAACGGGCTGGTATTCAGCAACGGCGTCTACCACCTTTTCTATCAGCACAACCCGCTCTCGGCCGCCCCCGGCCACCTGGCCTGGGGCCACGCCACCAGCCCCGACCTGCTGCGCTGGACCAACCTGCCGGTGGCCCTGTCGGAATACCGCAACCCGGACGGCAGCAATACCATGATCTTCTCGGGCAGCGCCGTAGTCGATGCCAACAACGATTCGGGCCTGTTTGCCCCGGGCCAGACCGACGGGCTGGTGGCCTTTTACACCGGCCACGTGGAGAAGAACGGCGCCACCCTGGCCCAGCACCAGAACCTGGCCTTCAGCCCCGACCAGGGCCTGAGCTGGACCCGCTACGCCGGCAACCCGGTGCTCGACATCGGCAGCAAGGAGTTCCGCGACCCCAAAGTGTTCTGGTACGCCCCCCAGCGCAAGTGGGTGATGGCCTGCGTGAAAGCCGACCGCCAGCAGATCTACCTCTACCAGTCGGCCAACCTCAGGGACTGGCAGTTCATGAGCCGCTGGGGCCGGGCCGGCGATACGGTAAAGGAGTGGGAGTGCCCCGATTTGTTTGAGCTGCCCGTACCCGGCGGCGGCACCAAATGGATGCTGCTGATTTCCAGCGGAAACCCCACCGAGCAGTTCCGGGGCCAGCAGTACTTCCTGGGCCAGTTCGATGGACAGCAGTTCACCCCCGACCAGCCCTACGAGGAGCCCGCCTACCTCGATTTCGGCAAGGACTACTTCGCGGCCGTCACCTTCAACAATGCCCCCGCCAACCGCCGCCTGCTGGTGGGCTGGACCAACGACTGGGCCTACGCCCGCGACATCCCCACCGGCGACGCCTGGCGCGGCTCCTTCGCCGTGCCCCGGGAGCTGAGCCTGCGCGCCACTGCGGCCGGCCTCGTGCTGGTGCAGCAGCCCCTGGCCGAGCTGGGCACCCTCGGCAAGGAAGCCGTCAGCCTGAAAAACCAGTCCCTGAAAGCCGGCGCGGCGGACTACGAGCTGCCGTTCCGGGGCGAGTCCTACGACCTGGAGCTGACCCTGGAACCCGGCAAAGCCCAGACCCTGACCCTGAACCTGCTGCAAAGCGAAGCCGAGCGCACCACGCTGCGCTACGACGTGGCCCGCCAGCTGCTGACCCTGGACCGCCGGGAGTCGGGCCGGGTAGATTTTCATCCGCTGTTTGCCCTCACCACCGAAACGGCCCGCGTGCCCCTGCAAAACGGCCAGCTCCGCCTCCGCCTGCTGGTCGACAAGTCGGTGGTGGAAGTTTTCGCCCAGGACGGCGAAACGACGCTGACCGACCTGGTTTTCCCGCGCCAGCACCAGGGCCGCATCACGCTCCAGGCCGCGGGCGGACCGGCCCGCATTGCCCGCCTGAGCCTGCGCGACCTGAGCCAGCCACTGGCGCCCTAGGCCCGGGGGGCTTTTCAACTCCGCATTTTTCCACCGGCTCCCGGCGCTAAGGTAAGCAGCCCGCCGGCCCGGCCGTTTCCCCAGTTCCCACCTTTCTTCCCACACGCATGAACAAGCACAAGTACCCATCAGCGGCGGTGCCCACCGCCTCCCCGGCCCGCAGTAGCGGGCTGGCCGGACTGCTGCCCCGGCTGGCGGCGGTGACCATATTGGCCCTGGCGCTGCCGGGCCTGAGCCAGGCCCAGACTACCCGCGTGGTACGGGGCAAGGTACTCGATGGCAGCGGCGCGGGGCTGCCGGGCGTGACCATCACGGTGCCGGGCACTTCCAGCGGTACCAGCTCCGGCGGCGACGGCTCGTTCGAGGTCACGGTGCCCGACAATGCCAGCACGCTCTCGTTCTCGTTTATCGGCTTCACGACCCAGAAAGTCTCGATTGCGGGCAAAACCAACGTGGAGATTACCCTGGGCGAAGACGCCCAGGCCCTGAACGAAGTGGTGGTGGTGGGCTACGGCACGGCCAAGAAAAGCGACGTGACCGGGGCCGTGACCACGCTCACGCCCAAGGAATTCAACAAGGGCACCTTCACCTCGCCCGACCAGCTGATTCAGGGCCGGGTGTCGGGGGTGCAGGTGAGCAGCAACAGCGGCCAGCCCGGTGGTCCGGCCACCATCCGCATCCGGGGCAACTCGGCCGTGACGGGCTCGGGCCAGCCCCTGTACGTGGTGGATGGCGTGCCGCTCGACGGCCGGACGGCCCGCCCCGGCCTGGTGGCGGCCGGCGACTTCGGGGCGGGCGCCGACAGCAACCCGCTCAACTTTCTTAACCCCGACGACGTGGAGTCGGTGACGGTGCTCAAGGACGCCTCGGCCACGGCCATCTACGGCTCGCGGGCCGCCTACGGGGTGGTACTGATTACGACCAAAAAGGGGCTATCGGGCGCGCCGCAGCTGAACGTGGGCATCGCCAACGGCTTTTCGAGCCTGCTGCGCCGGCCCACCTTCCTCGATGCCGGCCAGTACCGCCAGGCCCTGACCTACTACGACGCTCCCGCTGCCAACGACCGGGGCGGCGACGTGGACGCGCTGGACGAGATTCTGCGCACCGGCTACCTGCAGAACTACAACGTGGCCATGAGCGGGGGCAACGAAACCGGCCGCTACCGCCTCTCGCTGGGCTACCTCGACCAGGACGGCATCGTGGATAAGACGGGCTTCAAGAAGTACAGCGCCAACCTCTCCACCAACCTGCAGTTCCTGGAAAGCAAGAAGCTGGGCCTCGACATCAACATTGCCACCAGCCAGTTCCGCGAGCAGCTGGCCCCCATTACCACCGACGCCGGCTTCCGGGGCTCGCTCATCGGGCAGGCCCTGCAGTGGAACCCCACCCAGCCCCTGCGCAACCCCGACGGCTCGCTGTTCGTGCAGCCCGGCGACGTGGTTAACCCGCTGGCCAACCAGGAGTACTACAACGACAACTCCCGCGTGACCACCATTCTGGCCAGCATTGCCCCGTCCTACCGGTTCACCGACTGGCTCCAGTACCGGATGCTGCTGAGCGTGAACTACAACACCGGCGAGCGGCGCACTTCCATCGACCAGCGCCTGATCAACTTCCCCGACGTGAACCAGAAGGGGTTTGCCAGCATCAGCAACAACGAGCTCACCACTCAGCAGATGGCCCATACGCTCAACTTCAACAAGCAGGTTGTGGGGGATCTGAACCTGAACGCGGTGCTGGGCTACGAGTACACCAAGTTCGCCAACGAGGGCTCCAACGTAAACGCGCTCGGCAACCCCGACCAGGGCGGCTTCGGCCTCTACGGCCTCGATTACACGAACTACATTCAGTTCTCGAGCGCCGGGGCCCGCAATATTTCGTCCTTCGTGGATCCGTCGTCGGCCCTGCAATCGGTGTTCGGGCGGGCCATCCTCAACTTCAAGGACCGCTACGTGATTACGGCCACCGTGCGCCGCGACGAGAGCAGCAAGTTCGGGCCCAACAACAGCGTGGGCTACTTCCCCTCGTTTGCCGTGGCCTGGGATTTGAGCCGGGAGGCCTTTTTTCCTGCCGAGCAGCTCACCCAGCTCAAGCTGCGGGCCGGCTTCGGCAAAACCGGCAACCAGGAGTTCCCGGCCGGCTCGGCCCAGCCCCGCTACTCGCTCGATAACAACGGCGCCGTTTCGCCCCTCAACGCCCGCAACGACGATCTGAAGTGGCAGGCCGATACCCAGTACAACGCCGGTATCGACGTGGGCGCCTTCAACAACCGCCTGACCCTGACGGCCGACTACTTCTACAAGGTCACGACCGACATTCTGTTCCCCACCGTGCCCATCGAGCCCCGGCCCGCCAACGCCCCCATCCGCTGGCGCAACCTCGACGGCAAAATCATCAACAAAGGCGTGGAGCTGGCGTTGGGAACCACCATTATCAGCAACGACAAAGTGGACGTGGGCTTCAATGCCAACGCCACCTTCATCCGCAACGAGGTGAAGGATTTGGTGGGCGCCGACATCGTGACGGGAGCCATCAACGGCCAGGGCCTGTCGGGCGTGACCTCGCAGCTCATCCGCAACGGCTTCCCGATTAACGCCTTTTTCCTGCCCCAGTACGCGGGCCTCAACGACCGGGGCCTGTCCAACGTGCCCGGGGAAGTGGCCTACTCGGGCAGCCCGAACCCCCGGACCCTGCTGGGCCTGAGCGCCAACGCCCGCTACAGCAAACTCTCGCTGGTGGTGAACATGACCGGCGCCTTCGGCCAGTACATCTACAACAACACGCTCAACGCCGTGGGCAACGTGGGGCAGATCGGGGCGGGCAAGAACATTGCCCTCTCCACCTTCGAGAATGCCCAGAAGGAATCGACCGGTAACCCCTCGGCGGCCACCACGCGCTACCTGGAAAAGGGCGACTACCTGAAAATGTCGAACGCCACGCTCTCCTACACCATCGGGGACCTGGGGCGCACCTTCAAGGGGCTGCGCGTGTACGCCACGGGCCAGAACCTGTTCGTCCTCACCAAGTACGACGGCTTCGACCCCGAAGTAAACACGGTGAAAAAAGGTGCCAACCAGGTGCCTTCGGTGGGCATCGACTACCTGCCTTACCCGAGCGCGCGCACCTTCACGTTCGGCCTGAACTTCTCCCTGTAATTCCCACCCTCCATTCTGCGTATCATGAACTACTATAAACTTACCACTACGGCGGCCGTGCTGGGCCTGCTGCAGCTGGCCAGCAGCTGCGACGTGCAGGAGCGCCTGGATGGCCAGCTCACGGAAGACCAGCTGGCGGCCAGCGACCCGGCGGCCCTGCTCACGGGGGCCTACAACTCCCTGCGCGACCCGCTGCAGGGCTGCGTGAGCGTGTTTGCCCTCGAGGAAGTATCCACCGATGCCCGCATCATGCCCACCCGCGGGCCCGACTGGGACGACAACGGCAAGTGGCGGGAGCTGTTCAATCACACCTGGACGCCCAATAACGAGCGGGTGCGCGACACGTTCACCCAGCTCAACGGGGCCATTTACGCCACCACCGACCTGCTGCGCTTCAACCCCACCACCCAGCAGCAGGCCGAAGCCCGGTTCCTGCGCGCCTGGGCCATGTTCTGGGAGCTCGACCTCTACGACCAGGTGCTCTACCGCGACCCGGGCGAGAACGTCTCGGAACCGGCCCGGGTGCGCAAGGGCAGCGAGGCGCTCGACTACATCGTGAGCGAAATCATGGCCGTGCAGCAGGATCTGCCCGAGGGCCCGGCCGGCCGGGCCAGCAAGGATGCGGCCCGCGTCCTGCTCATGAAGTGCTACCTCAACAAGGGCGTGTACGCCAACCGCCAGACGCCCACCTTCGCCGTGGCCGATCTGAACCAGGTAGTGCAGCTGGCCGACCAGATCATCAACAGCGGCAAATACTCGTTCGCGCCCAGCGTGTTCGATAACTTCGCGCCCAACAACACTGCCATCGGGCGGGAAAATATCTTCACCCAGGAAAACACCTTCGGCAACGCCGGCCCCACCCGCGACTTCTGGAAGTTCGTCTCGCACTACAACATGCGGCCCGTGGACGGCTACAACGGCCCGGCCACCACGGCCGAGTTCTACAGCCTGTTCGAGGCCGGCGACGAGCGCCGGGGCGTGGCCTACGAAACGCCCGGCGGGCCGGCCAACCCCAATAAGCGGGTGAACGTGGGCTTTCTGGTGGGCCAGCAGTACGACCTGACCACCGACGCGCCCGTCAAGACCCGGGGCGGGGCCCCGCTGGTTTTCACCCAGGAAATCAACCTGTTTGAAACCGGCGGCGACCTGGAGCTCAAGGGCATCCGGCCCAATAAATACCCGGTGGATTACGTGAGCGAGGGCAAGGGCGGCAACGGCTGCGAAAACGACCACGTGAGCTTCCGCCTGGCCGACGTGCTGCTGATGAAGGCCGAGGCCATCCTGCGCGGGGCCACACCCACCAGCGCCGGCTCCTACGGCGGCACGGCCCTGGCCATCGTGAACGCCATCCGCACTGACCGCGGCGCCAGCGCCCTGGGCACGCTCTCGCTCGACGTGCTGCTCGATGAGCGGGGCCGGGAGCTGTACGGCGAATCGTGGCGGCGGCAGGATATGATCCGGTTCGGCAAGTTTCTGCTGGCCCGCAAGGACAAGCCCGCCTCGCCTCCCTTCCGCCTCATCTATCCCATCCCCCAGACCCAGGTGGACGTGAACCCGAACCTGAGCCAGAACCCCGGCTACTAGAGGCGGAAAGATGCCGGGGCGGGTAGGGGGGAAGGGATGCTTCGCGCCTGCCCCGGCTTCTTGTTTCTACTTCTTGTCTCTACTTCTTGCTATCGGGCAATTTGAACGCCATTCCGGACCTGGGCTGGAATGGCGTTTCTGCTTGGGCACCGGCCGCGGCCGGTGCGGGCCCTGGGCTGCCGTCCTGGCGGGTCCTGCTGCGGCCCCGCTGGCCCTGGTATCTCTCATCTGCCCGCCGGCCGCCGGGGCCGGGCGGGCGCTACTCTCCGCCGATGCTCCTTCCTGCTCCCTGCCGCTTTCTGTACGCCGCCGGGGCTGCCTGGCTGCTGGCCGCGCCCCCGGCCGTTGCCCAGGCGCCGGCCCCGCCCGACCCCTGGCTGATTACGGCCGATTCCATTGACCCGAGCAACTACTACGGAGCCACCGTGGCCAACGGGGTGCTGGGCGTGGTGTCGGCGGCGGAGCCGTTCAAGGTGAAAAGCGTGGTGCTGGCCGGGGCCTACGACCAGTACGGGCGGGGCCGGGTGAGCAACTTCCTCAACGGCTTCAACCTGCTGAACATGTACCTGGAAATCAACGGCCGCCGCCTGGGTCCGGCCGATGCCCGCCACCTGCGCCAGCAGCTCGACCTGCGCGAAGCCAGCCTGACCACCAGCTTCGACTACGCCGACCAGGCCACCATCCGCTACACCTACCGCGCCCTGCGCCATCTGCCCTACTCGGTGCTGATGGAGGTGAGCATCACGGCCAGAAAAGACCTGACCCTGGGCGCGGCCAGCGTGCTGGAAGCCCCCGACGCGCTGCGCGACGTGCAGAACTACTACAACGAAATCGACCGCCCCCACGTCGCGCTCAGCCTCCTGACCTCCTCGGCCCGCAGCCCCACCGGCCGGCTCCAGCTCTGCGCCAGCACCAGCTTTCTGTTCGAGGAGCCCCACGGCCAGGAGCCCCGCGTGATTCATGAGATGTGGGACAGCAATATGCACCTGATGAAGTTCAGCAAGCCGCTGAGGGCCGGCCAGACCTACGCCTACGCCGTGGTGGGCTCCACCATCAGCTCGGCCCACGATGCCGACCCGCTCAACCAGGCCGAGCGCCTGACCATCTTCGCCCGCCTCGAAGGCCGCCCGCGCCTGCTCGACTTCCACCAGAAAGCCTGGCAGCAGCTGTGGAAGAGCGACATTCAGATTACCGGCGACGCCCAGGCCCAGCAGGACGTGCACTCCATGCTCTACCACCTCTACAGCTTCACCAGGGCCGGCACCGACTTCTCGCCCTCGCCCATGGGCCTGTCCGGGCTGGGCTACAACGGCCACGTATTCTGGGATACCGACCTGTGGATGTTCCCGGCCCTGCTGGTGCTGCACCCCGAAATGGCCCGCTCGATGGTGGAATACCGCTATCAGCGCCTCGAAGCGGCCCGGCGTAACGCCTTCGCCCACGGCTTCCAGGGGGCCATGTACCCCTGGGAAAGCGCCGATTCGGGGGTGGAGGAAACGCCGGTCTGGGCCCTGAGCGGACCGTTTGAGCACCACATTTCGGCCGACGTGGCCCTGGCCGCCTGGCAGTACTACTGCGTAACCCAGGATAAGGCCTGGCTGCGCGAAAAGGGCTGGCCCATACTGGCGGGCACGGCCAGCTTCTGGGCCAGCCGGGTAGAGCGCAATGGCCCCGGCCACTACGACATCAGGAACGTGGTAGCCGCCGACGAGTGGGCCGAAAACGTGGACAACAACGCCTTCACCAACGCCGCCGCCCAGGTAAACCTGCGCAACGCCGCCGCCGCCGCCCGGGTGCTGGGCCTGCCCGCCAACCCCGACTGGGAGCTGGTTGCCCGCAACATTCCGCTGCTGAAAATGGCCGACGGCGTAACCCGCGAGCACGCCACCTACCAGGGCGAAGGCATCAAGCAGGCCGACGTGAACCTGCTGGCCTACCCGCTGGGCGTCATCACCGACCCCGCCCAGATCCGGAAAGACCTGGCCTACTATGCCACCCGCGTACCCAACGAGGGCACGCCGGCCATGACCCAGGCCATTTTCGCCCTGCTCTACGCCCGCCTCGGCGACGCCGGCCAGGCCCGCCACTTCTTCCAGGACGCTTACGAGCCCAATCTGCTGCCGCCCTTCCGCGTCATTGCCGAAACCAAGGGCGGCACCAACCCCTACTTTGCCACCGGGGCGGGTGGGGTGCTGCAGGCCGTGCTCATGGGCTTCGCAGGGCTGGAAATCACGCCCGCCGGCCTCACCCAGCGCAAAAACGCCACCCTGCCCACCGGCTGGCAGGCCCTGCGCATCACGGGCGCGGGAGCAGCCGGCAAAACGTACTCGGTCGGCCGCTGACGGGGCGTTCCATGCGGGCCGCTGCCCCCGGGCTTCCCCTCTTTTGCAGCTTAAGCAGGCCCTCCGGACAACTCTTGTCGGGAGGGCCTGCCGCGTTCCGGGCCTGGTTGTGCCAAGCCACCGGATGCATGATTGAAGGCGGAAAAATCATGCGGATTTGATAGCGAAAATGAAATAAATATAATATATTTAATAATAATTATTTACAAAACGTGAAATTCGGTAACTGGTGCGCTGCCGGCGCCGGATTCCGGGCGCAACGCCGGGCACTGTCGCTTCGCTCCGTTTTGCCGGGACTCGTGCTGGTTCAGCGGCCCGGCGCTGTCGTTTTTTCCTCGTCCTTCTTCCTCCACTCTCATGAAAACACTGTCGTCCATCCTGCTTATCGTGCTGCTGCTTGCTTTACCGCATGTTTCCCGGGCTCAGCGTACGGCTTCGCCCCGGCATCCCCTGACCAAGCATTTCAAGCCGGAATCCCGCATGAAGACTACGCTGGCGGCCCGTGGCATCAACGCCGGCATCACCGTTCCGGGCCGCAGCGTGGAACACAGCTGGTCGGGCAGCGCCTGGGAAGACGGGCAGATCAGCACCTACACCTACAGTGCGCAGGGACTCCCGACCCAGATCCTGTACAGCGACTCGGCCACGAACGCGCCGGAGGTGAAACTCACGCTGGCCTATAATGCGCAGGGCCTGCTCACGGAGTTCATCGGTCAGGAATGGACGGGCACGGCGTACGTCAACGCCACCCGCTACGTGGCCGCCTACGATGCCCGGGGCCGGGAAACCCTTTTCACAACGTACGCCTGGCAGAACAATAGCTGGGTAATTGAATTCAGCGAGCGGTTCACCAACGCCTATAACGCGGCCGGCGTGCTTACCAGCGTGGAGTATGAGGAGCTGAACAGGGCTACCAACGTGTGGGAGAAAGACAGCCGGACACTGTTCACCGTGGATGCCAATAACCAGTGGACGGAAGTTATTGAACAGGAATGGGAAAACGGAGCCTACGAGAACGACGAGCGCACGCACAACATCCGCTGGCACAACTGGGCGGCGCTCCAGTACGCTTACCTGGAAGAGCAGGACTGGGATAACGGGGCCTGGGTCGATACGGACCGGGAAACGGTGACTTATCAGGCCAACGGCAGCTACGTACGTGTGCAGCAGAAAAAACGGGGAAGTACCTGGGAAAACGACGACCGCTACACCTACACCCTGGATACCAACGGGAACCTGATTCTGGATCAGGGGGAAAGCTGGGATAACACGGCCTGGGAACTGAATTATGCCACGCGCTACCTGCTGGCCTATACCCCGGCCAACGTACTGCGCCGTTCCGTGGAGCAGCAGCGTAGTGCCACGAGCGCGTACGAGAACCGGGAACTTATCACCTACGGCAACTTCCTTGCCCTGGGCGGCCGCCGGGCGTCGGGGCTGGAAGCCGCGGCCCGGCTATACCCCAACCCCACCACGGGCATGGCCACCTTCGAGCTTTCCGGCCTGCGGCAGTCGGGTCCCGTCCGGGCCGAGGTGCTGAACGTGCTCGGGCAGCTCGTCGGTACGCTGGAGTTAACCTCGCACCAGGGCACCATTGCGCAGGACCTGGACCTGCGCCAGCAGCCGGCCGGCCTTTACCTGGTGCGCCTGCACACGGCCGAAGGAAGCATCGTGCAGCGGCTTAGAAAAGAGTAGGCTGCGTAGCGGGCCGCATACCCGCCCGGCGGCCGCCGTTACTCGAAGCGCACCCAGTCGATTTCAACCGGCGCAGGCCCTGCCGGGGCCACGAACAGCGCGTGCGTGCCGGTGGGCGAGGTCGTCGTCAGCGGCACGCTCAGCTCCTGCCAGCCGCGGCCGGGCGGCACCGCTACCCGGGCCAGCACCGGCCCCCGGGGGCCGTCGAGGCGCAGCTGCACTGCGGCCCCGGGAGCCGCGGCCGTGGCACGCAGCGTCAGGGCCCGCGGGCGGGCAGGACCGAACGACACGGCGTTGTATTGTACCCAGCCCTGGGGGCCGGTGAAGACCGTTTTCCAGCCCCGGAAGCGGTTGGCCGGGTCTAGGAAGTCAATGGTGGCATCGGTGGAGCTGAGGCGACTGTACCGGTCGAGCTGGATTGGCTGGCGGGCCGCGGTCTGGCCCACGCCACGCAGAGTCGGGGTTACTTTCCGAATGGCGCCATCGGGCTCAAAAAACAGACTGTCCAGCCGTACGGAGCGGTTTTTGTCGAACTCAGGCGAGAAGTCGTTGTGGTGGTAGAACAGGTACCACTGGTTGCGGAACTCCAGCACGGACTGGTGGTTGGTCCAGCAGCCGGTGGGCGACTCGTCCATGATGACGCCCCGCACCCGGAACGGGCCCAGCGGGGAAGTGCTGGTGGCGTATTCCAGGCGCTCGGTTTGGTGGGCCACGTGCGGATACGTGAGGTAGTAGGTGCCCCGGCGCTCGAACAGGAAGGGGCCTTCCTTCAGCCCTTCAGTGGGCAGCTCGCCCAGCGTGCGGGGCGGCTCGGCCAGCTCCAGCATGTTGTCTTTGAGCTTCGCCCCGAAAATGCTGCCCTGCGACCAATAGAGGTAGGCTTGCCCGTCCTTATCAATGAACACGTTGGGGTCGATGCCGCGCACGCCGGCAAGCGGCTGGGGCTGGGGCACGAAGGGGCCGGTGGGCTGATCGGCCACGGCTACGCCAATGCGGAAGCCCCCGCCGCCGGTGGTGTCGCGGGGAGTGGTGGGGAAGTAGAAGTAGTACTTGCCGCGGCGCAGCACGCAGTCGGGCGCCCACATGCTGTAGCTGTCGGGCTGCACCCAGGGAACCTGGTTTTGGGTGATGATGACGCCGTGGTCGGTCCAGTCGGTGAGGTTGGCGGAGGAGAAAACGTGGTAATCCTCCATGACAAACCAGTCGGCGCGCCCCCGGCCCGGCCCGCCCGGAATGTCGTGGGAAGGGTACACGTACACCCGCCCGTTGAATACCCGCGCCGACGGGTCGGCGCTGAACTGACTGGTGATAAACGGGTTCTGGGCCCGGGCCGGGGACAGCAGCAGCAGCAGCAGCAGCAGCAGCAGCGTCAGGGCGGAAAGCAGGCCCCAGGATACGTAACGGAGCATCATGTTCAGCGTAAGCCCCCCGGCCGCTGAGGGCCGGGCTGGTCGGTGATATGGAAGTAGTCGAAATCGGCGTACCCGCCCGCCGCCCGGGTGGCGTAGTTGAACAGGGCGAAGCGGTAGCCCATGAAGTGGGGCAGGGTATAGGCCATCTGCAGCGGGCCGCCCAGGGGGTGCCAGGTTGTGGCGTCGAGGCTGTAGAAGAAGGTGGCCACGTCGCGCCGGTCCTCAAAGTCGCAGTCGATGCGCAGGTACACCCGGCCCTGGCGCAGCGGCAGGCGCTGCAGCTCCACCGGCTTTTCCGACCCGGCGCTGACCATGACCAGGCTCCTGACCCCCTGGCGCACCTGCACGCCCACCAGCCCGTAGCGGCGCTGCAGCAGCCCGAGCCCGGCAAAGTCGCCCTCGCGCAGGTGGCGCACGTCCAGGGCCGTGGTGGCGCTGCACCGGGGGCCGAAGGTGCGCTGGGTCAGGGTATTGCGCGCCTGCAGGAAGGACGTGTCCACGCGGCCGGTGCGCAGGCGCAGGTAGCCCGGGCGCTCGGTCAGGGACCAAAGCTCCCGGACCGGGTTGTGGTTCCACTGCCAGACCAGGGGCAGGGCCGGCTCGCCCCGGCGCCGGCTGAACTCATCCGCCGCCACGAGGCCCGGAACCCCGGGGGACGTGTTGGCCGGCAAAGGCAGCGTGTCGGGCACCTGCCCGGCCGGGGCGCCCAGCACCGGCCAGCCCTGCTGCCAGCTCACCGGCACCAGGTACGGAATGCGGCCCACGGCCCCGTAGTCGCGAAACAGGTAGGCGTACCAGTCGCCGGCGGGCGTATCAATCAGGCCGCCCTGGGCCACGCCCTTATCCTGGAGCACCACCCGGCCCTCGTAAGGGCCCCGCAGGCTGTCGGCCCGGTGCACCACCACGGTGCGCATGCCGTTTTGGGGCCATACGATGTTGAACAGGTAATATCGGCCGTGGATTTTAAAAAGCTGGGAGCCCTCGGCCGGCAGGTTGATAGCGGCCCCGGCCGGGGCGCTGGCATTCTCGATGAGCACCTGCGGCGTGGTGCCCGGCCGGAGCCCCGACAGGTCAGCGCGCAGCTCCGCCAGCTGAATTCGGCCACTTCCGTAGACCATGTAGGCGCGGCCGTCGTCCTCAAAAAACAGGGAATGGTCGTGGAGGCTGGGCCGGAAGGAAACGGCCTGCCAGGGCCCCTGCCCGGGAGTACGGGTGGAGTACACGTGGGTCCGGCCGGTCGTCTGGGCGAAGGTGCTCACGTAAAACGTGCCCCGGTGGTAGCGCAGGCTGCTGGCCCAGGAGCCCCGCCCGTAGGTGCTCCGGCCCTGGGCCAGGGTCATGGCGTCGGTGGTGGTCAGCGTGTCGTAGGCGTAGTCGAGCAGCTGCCAGTTTACCAGGTCGGTCGACCGCAGGATGGGCAGGCCGGGGCTCAGGTGCATGGTTGTGCTGCTCATGTAATAGGTGCTCCCCACCCGGATTATCGACGGATCGGGCAGGTCGGCCTGCACCAGGGGGTTGCGGGCCGGCTCCTGGGCGGCGGCCGGGAAGCGGGAGCCGGCCATCAGCAGCCATAGCAGCAGCAGCAGGCGGCGGGGCGGCAGCAATAGGCGCCGGGCTTGTGCCGGGAGCGGGCGGCTCCGGATTCCGCCGCGCCTGGGCTGAACGGAAACCGGGAGGCGCGTAACGGGTCTTGTCATGCAGCTGCCTGTCAGTGGATTCGTTTACTCAATCGATTGTGCAAACTAGCAAAAAATCCGGGCTGCGCTCCGGGCCGGGCGGCCGCGCCACCTAGCCGGGCGTCAGCCAGCGGGTCAGCTCGCCCGTGTAGGTAAGCGTGAGCTCGTGCATGGCCCGGGTGCAGGCCACGTACAGCATGCTCTTGTCGACTTCGGTGCGGTAGGTGCGGGCATTGGCGAAGGGCACCACCACGGCGTCGAACTCCAGCCCCTTGGCCAGGTGGGCGGTGGTAACGAGGACGCCCTCCCGGAACGTGGTCGATTCTTCCGTGAGCAGGTATACCGCCGGCCCCGACAGGGCCGCGTGCACCTGCTCAGCCTGGCGCTGGGTTTTGCAGATAATGCCCAGGGAATGGTGGCCGGAGCTGCGGAAAGCGGCCACCCGCGCCCCGATTGCGGCCAGCTCCTGTGCCGGGCCGGCGCAGCCGACCACGGCGGGCTCCGGGCCGTGCCGCTCCAGGGGCAGGATGTGGGGGTTGGGGGTGATGCGCTGGGCAAAGGCCGTAATTTCGAGCGTGGAGCGGTAGCTGCGCAGCAGGCGCACCACTTCGGCCTGGGGAAACACCCGCTCAATGGTTTCGGCCGAGGAGGCACTGTAGGGGTTTACCGTCTGGCTCACGTCGCCCAGAATGGTTTTGCGGCACAGAAACAGGCGCGAGAGCACGGCGTACTGCACCGGGGTATAATCCTGCATCTCGTCCACCAGCAGGTGTTTCACGTGGTCGTAGGTGGGCAGGCCCTCCAGGCGCAGGCGCAGATACAGGAGCGGAAACACGTCGGCGTACTCCAGGTGGGGGCGGTGGGCATCGAGGCGGAGCAGCTCGGGCCGGCCCAGCCAGCGGTAAAAGTCGCGGTAGAGCTCGGGTACGCTGTGCAGGCGGAACATGCGGGTTACGCCCTCCCCGATCAGGGACTTCTCGCGGTTGTTGAGCTTGCGGCCGGCGGCGTGGCGCACGTAGTCGCGCAGATCCTGGGCCACCAGGGCGAAGCGCCTGAGCAGGGGCACGCGGTGGTAGGAGCGGAATTTCTGCCCGATAACCGCGGCCGGCACCACCGTAGCGCCCACCCGCAGCTCCGTAACCCGCAGGTAGTGGTTTTCGATGTGGAGCAGGTACTGGTTGAGCTGGCCCAGGAACTCAAACGTCGATTTCACCCGCAGGCGCTCAATAAAGGCCGCGTCGTGGTGCTCGAGCAACGCTGCCACCTGCTCGAAAAAAGTCTGGAACGAGTATTGGCTGCCCAGCAGGTCGGCGGCCAGCTCCTCCATGCCCAGCTCCGGAATGTGCTCCTCGCCCAGCTCGGGCAGCACGTTGGAGATGTAGTCGGCGAAGACCTTGTTGGGCGAGATGATGAGCAGGTCGCGGGCGGCAATGGTTTCGCGGTAGCGGTAGAGCAGAAAGGCAATGCGGTGCAGGGCAATGGACGTTTTGCCTGAGCCGGCCACCCCCTGAATCACCATCACCGCCGCCGATTCGTTGCGGATCACCGCGTTCTGGTCGCGCTGAATGGTGGCCACGATGTTGCGCATCTTGTCGTCGGAGGACTTGGCCAGCTCCTGCTGCAGCACGTCGTCGTGGATGTTGACGTCGTTTTCGAGCATGAACTCCAGGCGCCCGTCCCGGATCCGGTACTGGCGCTTGCGCTCAATCCGGCCCGTAATCCGGCCCGACGGCGTCGTAAAAAACGCGTCGCCCAGCTCAAAATCGTAGAACATGGACGAAACCGGGGCCCGCCAGTCGTAAATCAGGTTGGCCCGCCGCTGCTCATCGAAGAAGGAGTGCACGCCGATGTAGACGGGCTCGGCGGCCTGGCCTCGGGCTCCGAAATCGATGCGCCCGAAGTAGGGCGACTGGCCCAGCTTGAGCAGCTTGCGCTTGCGGCCCACGGCGGCTTCGCCCGTAAAAGCCATCCGGTCAATCGACTGGCCGGCGGCCACCATGTCGGCCTCGTCGAGGCTGGCCTGGTGCTCGTGGAGGTACTCTTTTTTCTGGCGGAGCTCGTCGGAAAACTGCTTCACGGCTCCGTCCATGCGGCGGATGGCCAGCGTGAGCTGCTCCTTGATTTCCTCCAGGTATTCTTTCTCGGCTTGCAGGGTGGCGTTTTTCACGGGCGGCGGGGCAAATGGACCGTAAAGGTCCTTCAAATTCCGGGCTATTGAAGCACCGCCGGCGTTTTTTTGGCCGGGCCGGGGCAGTCCGTCCCCGTGCCCTGGTCGCGCACCCCGCCGGATTATACGCCCCGGCATCAGCGTTTCCATGGTCGCTTTCCGGTCGGTGGCCGCGGGTGGGGGGGAGCAGAGCGGGCAACCCGCCGGTCCGGATGAGGACCCGTTGGAAGGGCTGCTCACGAGGGCAGCCCAGGCAGCCCGTGACAACCGGCTGGGACAGGGGCTGATACCGCCAGAATCACTAGTATTATTAGCTGATGCTCAGGTGCACAAGTGAAGGTCCGGGGCTTTGTTTGTAATTTACACGCTTGAAACACAGAGAATTATGCATAAGCGTGGATAAAAAAGCTGATGCGCGCAACCGGAATGCTAATAATGTTAGTATACTTGTCGTATTGCCCATCCGCCCTTCTGCCCTATGACGACCGTTGAACTCTTCGACGTGGGCACGCCCACCACCACGCTCTGGCTGCCGGTATATGCCTCCCTGGTGCCCTGCGGCTTTCCCTCCCCGGCCTCCGATGAGTTGGAGGAACTCTTCGACCTCAACCGTCTGCTCTTCCGCCACCCCGAGGCCACCTACCTGATCCGGGTATCGGGCGAGAGCATGCAGGGGGCCGAAATCCACGCCGGCGACCTGCTGGCCGTCGACAAGCACCTGGAAGCCGACCACAACCACATTGTGGTGGCCGTTATCGAGGGCGAATGCACCGTCAAGCGCCTCGTGCGCCGCGGTACCAGCTGGTGGCTCCAGGCCGAAAACCCCGCCTATGCCGATTATCCCATCACCGAGCCCGACAACCTGCGCATCTGGGGCGTGGTCACCCACGTCGTGCACGAGCTCATCCCCGGCAAGCTCACCGCCCTGCTCCGCAGCCGCGACTAGCGTTTTTCTAGTAGCTGTTAGCTGATGGCTGTTAGCTGATAGCTCAAGTTCAATCAGCCACAACCCAGAACGAAAGCTAACAGCTAGTAGCTGATAGCTAGCAGCTCAAAGTAGCTAACAGCCAATAGCTAACAGCTCCCAAAATATGTACGGATTAGTCGACGGCAATAACTTCTACGTCAGCTGCGAGCGGGTTTTCCAGCCCCGCCTGGAAGGCCGCCCCGTGGTGGTGCTCAGCAACAACGACGGCAACGTCGTAAGCCGCTCCGCCGAGGCCAAACAGCTGGGTATTGCCATGGGCGCCCCGTTCTTCGAGGTGCGCGAGCTGCTGCGCCGCCACCAGGGCCAGGCCCTGAGCTCCAACTACCCGCTCTACGGCGACATGAGCCGCCGCGTCATGGCCCGGCTGGCGGCCCACGTGCCGGCGGTGGAAGTGTACAGCATCGACGAGGCCTTTCTCGACCTGCACGGCCTGACGGCCTTCTGCGGCACGCTGGACGCGCGCGCGCGCCGCATCCGCCAGGACGTGCTGCGCTGCACCGGCATCCCCACCTGCGTGGGCATGGGCCCCACCAAAACCCTGGCCAAGGTGGCCAACCGCCTGGCCAAGAAGCACCCCGAGCTGCAGGGCCTGCTGCGCCTGGATACGCCCGGCCGCTGCGAGCGGGCCCTGCGCGCCCTGCCCGTGGCCGACGTCTGGGGCATCGGCCGCCAGTACGCCGGCAAGCTGCACGCCCAGGGCCTGCGCACGGCCTGGGACCTGAGCCAGGTGTCCGAGGCCTGGGCCCGCCGGCAGCTGGGCGGGGTGGTGGGCTGGCGCCTGGTGCAGGAGCTGCGCGGCCAGCCCTGCCAGGATCTGAACCCGTCGGAAGACGGCACGCTGGCGCGCCAGAGCCTGAGCTGCTCCCGCTCCTTCGGCCAGCGCCTGAGCGAGCTCGACGACCTGTGGGGGGCCGTGAGCACCTACCTGAGCCGGGCGGCCGAGAAGCTGCGCGCCCAGAACCACCAGGCCCACATCCTGACGGTCTACATCAGCCAGGACCGCTACGACCCGTTGCTGGCGCCCCCCTACACCCGCTCGGCCACGCTCACGCTGCCAGCCGGCCCCACCAGCGACACGCTGCAGCTGCTGGGCTACGCCCGGCGCCTGCTCACCACCCTGCACCAGCCCGGCCACCGCTACGTCAAGGCCGGCGTGGTGCTCGACGGCCTGGAGCCGGCCGGCCGGGGCCAGCAGCTGGATTTGTTTGCCCCAGCCCCGGTAGCCCTGACGCCGGCGCCCGACCCGGCCCGGGCCCGGCAGCTTATGGGCGCTCTTGATGCGCTCAACCGGCAGTTCGGGCGGGGTACCGTGCGCTCCGCCGCCAGCCTGCCCCGCCCCGCCGCCCCGGCTCAGCCCGCTGCCCCCTGGCTTGGCCGCGCCGCCTTCCGCAGTCCTGCCTACACCACCCGGCTGGAAGACCTGCTTTTGGTGGCCTGACGTCCCGTCTGCAGAATACTGCCCCGCCCGGGCGCCCTTAGTCGCCGGCAAGGAGATGGAGCGTATGGGGAGGTGGATTCTTCACCGGCCCGGTTCGTAACTCCCGGCTGCTGACCCGTAGCGCCCGGCTACTGGTATTTCACGTCGAAGCGGCCCTCCTCAATGGAATAGGTGGTGGTGTCGCGGGAGCGCAGCTGGCCGGCGAAGGTGCCGCTGACAATATGGGCCACGGTGTCGAGGCGGGTAATGGTGACCACGGGGGGAGCGGCCGGCAGCCAGCCCGAAAAGCCCATTCTTTCGTAGCAGTTGCAGCCAGGGCCCAGCTGATAGGGGGAATAGGACATATAAGTGCTGGTCGGAATCACGTCGTCATCCGCTATGGCGGGCTGGGTGAGCAGCACCGGGCCAGTAGTGGTCAGGTTATGGAGCTTGATAGTCAGGTTGGCACTATAGAGGGGATTGTCGGGTCGGGTGGCCACATACAGGTAGAGCATGAAGTCAACACCCTGGAGGCTACGGTCACCAAAGCGGTTGGCACGAAAGGCAGATGCAATAATCTTACGGCTAGCTGTATAGTCCCAGCGTGAGGTGGGTAGGGTCCTGAGTAAAGCTAACGGCATTTTTCTGCCACTGGGCACACACAAATTCACGTGGCGGGAGGCTAAGGTCCTGAGCCGTTTGGCGTGCTTGTGGGCCAGTAAAAAGCCCTGCAGGTACTCGTTGAGCGCTTGTGTCGTCTGATAGTGGAAGCGCTGGACGGTAGCCTCTTTCAGCGTGCGCTTCATCCGTTCAACCTGGCCGTTGGTCCACGGCTGAGCGGGCTTGCTCAGATGATGTTCGACACGATACGCACGGCATTGGCTTCACGAGCGAAGTTGCTCAGTCCCATCGGCTTGGATTTGGGCGGTGAGATTCGCGAAGAAATCAGCCCTGGTTGAAAGGTTGATGCAAAGAGTAATCGAGCGATTCAGCCGAGGGCTCGGGCTTCACACCAGGCACCCCAAAAAAAACAGGGGGAAAGCCCCGGTGCGGTGCTTTCCCCCTGTTACAGTCTCTGCCGGCCGGTAAGGCCCGCGTGGCCGGTGCTTAGCGCTCAGTTACCTTCACGTCGTAGCGGTCAAGCATCATCACCTTGTCCCAGGCCTTCACAAAAGCCTTGACAAAGCGCTGGTGACCGTCCTTACCGGCGTACACTTCGGCTACGGCGCGCAGCTGGCTGTTCGAGCCGAAGACCAGGTCGGCGCGGGTGGCCGAGTAGCGGTTCTCGCCCGTATTCCGGTCCTTGAGCCAGAAGGTCAGGCCGCGCGAGTCCGACTTCTTCCAGTCATAGTCGGTGCTGGTGAGCACGGTGAAGAAGTCGTTGGTGAGAACGCCTTCGCGGTCGGTGAAGATGCCGTGCTTCGAGCCGTCGTAATTGGCGTTCATGGCACGCAGGCCGCCCGTCAGGGCCACCCACTCGGGGGAGGTGAGCGAGAGCAGCTGGGCCTTGTCGAGGAACATCTCCTCGGGGGCTACATGCTTGGCCAGCTGGTTGAAGTCGGCGTCGAGGTAGTTGCGGAAGCCGTCGGCCACGGGCTTGAGCCAGTTGAACATCTCGATGTCGGTGAGCTCCTGCGTGGTGTCGCGGCGGCCCGGGGTAAAGGGCACTTGAGTGGGTACGCCGGCGTCGGCGGCAGCCTTTTCGAGGGCCGCGCAGCCGCCCAGCACAATCAGGTCGGCCAGCGAAACCTGCTTGCCGCCCTTGCTGTCCTTGTCGGGGCCGTTAAAGTCCGCCATGATTTTCTGCAGGGCGGCCACTACGGGCACCGTGCGGCGGTTGATTTCCCAGTCTTTCTGCGGGGCCAGGGCCAGACGGCCGCCGTTGGCGCCGCCGCGCTTGTCGCTCTGGCGGTGCGTCACGGCCGCCGAGAAGGCCGTAAACACGAGGTCCGACCCGGAAATATCCGTGGCCAGGATGGCCTTTTTCAGCTCCGCAATGTCGGCGGCGTCGATGATGGTGTAGTCAGCCAGCGGGATGGGGTCCTGCCACAGCAGGTCGTTCTCATTGCGCTTCTCGGGGCCGAGGTACCGCTCGCGCGGGCCCATATCGCGGTGGGTCAGCTTGTACCAGGCTTTCGAGAAGGCCTGCGTAAAGGCGTCGAAGTCGTTGAGGAACTTCTCGCACACGGCGCGGTACTCGGGGTCCACCTTCAGGGCGATGTCCGTGGTCATCATCATCAGGTCGTTCATCTGACCTTCAATGTGCGCGTCGGGCGTTTTGGGGGCGTTTTTGTCCACCGGGGTCCACTGCAGCGCACCGGCCGGGCTCTTGGTCTGCTCCCAGTCGAACTTGAACAGGTTGATCAGGTAGTCGTTGTCCCACTGCGTGGGGTTGGGCGTCCAGCTGCCTTCGATGCCGTTGGTCATCGTGTTTTCGGCGTTGCCGTTGCCCTGGGGGTTGTGCCAGCCCAGGCCCATGGCTTCCATGGGCGCAATTTCGGGCGCCACGCCGATTTTAGCAGCCGGCACCATGCCGTGGCTCTTACCGAAGGCGTGGCCGCCGGCAATCAAAGCCACGGTTTCCTCGTTGTTCATGGCCATGCGCGTGAACGTCACGCGGATGTCGTGGGCCGAGGCCTGCGGGTCGCCCTTGCCGTAAGGGCCTTCGGGGTTCACGTAGATCAGGGCCTGGTGGGAGGCGGCCAGCGGGTTTTCCAGGTCGTAGTCGGCGTCGCCGTTGCGGCCGCGCCAGCGCTTGTCGCGGCTCACCATCTCGTCGGGCGACTTGGCCTTGGCCATGTCGTGCACCACTTCGGGGCCCCAGTAGGTGGCATTATCGGCCTCCCAGGCATCCTGGCGGCCGCCGGCGAAGCCGTAGGTCGGCAAGCCCATGATTTCGAGGGCGCAGTTGCCGGTGAGCACAATCAGGTCGGCCCAGGACAGGGAGCTGCCGTACTTCTGCTTGATGGGCCAGATGAGGCGGCGCGACTTGTCGACGTTGCCGTTGTCCCACCAGCTGTTGATGGGGGCGAAGCGCTGCAGGGCCTCACCGGCGCCGCCGCGGCCGTCGGCAATGCGGTAGGTACCGGCCGAGTGCCAGGCCATGCGGATCATCTGCGGGCCGTAGTTGTTGTAGTCGGAAGGCCACCAGTCCACCGACGTGGTCAGGAAGCTCTTGATTTCGTTTTTGAGCTCCTCCAGGTTGATGGAGTTGAAGGCTTCGGCGTAGTTGAAGTCCTCGCCCAGGGGGTTGGCCTGGGGGCCGTTCTGGTGCAGCAGCTCCACCTTCAGGCGGTTGGGGTACCAGTCGGAGAGGGTAGGCGGGGTGCCTTCCACGCCGCCGATACGGTCGCCGCCGAAGGGACATTTGCCCTCCATCTTAAAGGATTCGGTGTTGGTTTTGTCGTGGTGGATGTCCAGCATGAGGAGTGGGATAAGGGAAGAGGAGCCAGCCTGTGCAAGCGCGGCGCGCTATTTAACTGGCTGCGGCCCGAAAAGGTTGATGGCGGTGGTCTGGTTTGCAGACAAAACATTCTGTTCTGAAGCCAGGCCCCCGTGGCCGGCCGGGGACCGGCGGCGGGCTTTCCTGCTGGAAAGCAGGTGTTCCTGCTTGCTTCCATCTTCCTCGTTGACTGCAACGAGCGCGCTTATGGGGTGAGCGGTTGGCCGGTTCCCCTTGGGCCAGGCCCCCCCCGCTGACGCTGGGCCTGCTCGAGGACCTCGGCCACGAAGGCCCGGGCGCGCACTTGCTTCAGTGCCGCGTAGCGCTTGGCGTCTTGCCCGGCTTCCGCGGCCAGCTGCCGTTTCAGGGCTTCGTAGCGCCGCCGGGTGGGTTCGTCGTGGCGCAAAAAGTCCCGAAACTGCACGTGCCGCTGGTATTCGGCGCCGTTGGCCGGGCAGGCGTAGAGGTGGTGCACAATGCGGTCGAGCACCGGGTGGGGCGGCCCTCCGCCCGGTCGTTTGAAGACCTCGCGCCCGGCCAGGCCCTGGTCGCCGACGTGCACGTAGCCCAGCGGGGTCAGGGCCGCGGGGAGGGCTGCCCAGGGCACGGCGGGCGCGTAAGCCAGGTCCAGGTCGATGATGGGTTTGGCGGCCAGCCCCGGCACGGCCGTGCTGCCCACGTGCGCAATGGCCACCTCCAGTCCGTCCAGCGCGGAGGACAGAACGCGGGCCAGGGCCTGGAAATCGGCCGCCCAGTGGGGGGTAGACGCGTGCAAAAGCATGGCTAGGTGTATAGTCCCAGGGATACGCGAGTAGAAGCTGTTAGGTGGTCCTTTCGCTGTTCGAACCGTTCCGCAAACGGCTTCCGGTACAGCTTGGCGCGCAACGGGCAACCTGCGCCTGTTTCACCGTCCTTTTCGATTCATCCCCTGCCTGAAGGCGAAGGGCTTTCTCTCAACAAAAATCGTAATTACTGGGAGCATCCGTTGGCAGGCCATTAGCCCCAGCCCAGAGACGTTCAGAAGCAACCACCGGAGGCAAATGTGTTTTGACCATAGCAAAGGATTCAACAGGGAGCAGGCCTCACTGATTGACCTGTCACGTCCGGCCAGGGCGCTGCACCGGGCCCGGACTTAAGGAGCAAGCCGAAGCCGCCCGAAGCCGCCCGTAGACCCTGTCCAGCCATACCCGGACAAGACGGACGGGAGCGGGGGCGGGGCCAGCCCGCGCACGCCCAGCCGCGCCGCCCAGCGGCCCTCTGACCGCCTCCGGGCCCGCCTGTATGATGCCCGCCAGGGTGAATCCGTGCTCGATGCGCTGGAAGCGCCGGTGCGGGGCAACTTGTCGGGACCCTTGGGCGCTGCTGCCAACCAGGGGGGAGGAGAGGGAGTTGAACGATATTCAAGTGGTTCTCGAAACCAGTTTAGACAACAAATTGAATATCAATGTAAAAATGCCGGCTTGATAACGCTTCTGCGGCAACGCGTTCAGGGCGGCGGTGCAGAGGGCGGCCCGGCAGCATCTATTACCAGAACCACGACAGAACATCCGCGCTTTCATCTGGGCGGCGGTGGATTCTGCGGCCAGGCATGCTCAGCCGCCTTTGTCTATCGGAGCAGGCAGGGCGCAGCGACTCTGCGTGGTTTTGGTAATAGATGGGAACTCAGGATGAGGCTGGCCCGGCGCCGGGGCTGCGTGGTTTTGGTAATAGGTACCCGGCATACCACGGGTTGAAAAGCAGATGGTCGGGGTTTCCTTTGCAAGCCTATTATGCTGTAATAATGTGCTGATATAGAGAATATTGAGTAATGCCATGTGAAGTAGGGTAACAGGTGCGCGTACTGATTCGCCTGCCGGCATCTATTACCAAAACCACGACGGCCGCGCGCCGCGCGCCCCGGTGGCCCACCACCTGACCCGGGGGGCGGGTTGGTTTGCCCGGGGGCAAAAGCCCCACTTTAAAAGCCTTTTTCTGAAAAAAACGACCTGTTTAAACCTGGTGGTTTCCTTACTTTATAAGGTTTATAGGTTTACAGGGGCTGTAACTATCTGACGTTGAATTTATAAGACGCTTCATCTATTACAGAAACCACGAATAGCTATTACCAAAACCACGCACACCTATTACAAGAACCACGAAGAATCTATTACAGAAACCACGCGAAAACCCGGTGCATCTATTACCAAAACCACGCGCACCTATTACAAAAGCACGACGACCTATTACCAAAACCACGCGGACCCTGCTGGACGGGGCTGGCAGAAGCGAAAATGGTCTCGCTCATCTATTACAAACTTCCTAACTTGTAATAGAAAGAGGGTTTTCTACCCCGCTTCGAATCTTCCCCCCGCCGCTATCCGCTATGCAAGTCACCGTATTTGATTCCCCCGCGCCGGAAGAGCCCGTCAGCCGGATTGTGGTGCAGCACAACGCGCTGGTAAACGCGCGCTTTGATTTATCGACGGTGGAAATGCGTCTGTTCATGGCCATGCTTTCCCGCATCGGGCGCAATGACAGCGAGTTCCGGGAGATGCGCATTCCGCTCACCGAAATCGTGGCTTTGTCCGGGCGTCGGCCCAGCGGCAAGGACTACCAGCAGGTGGCCGGCATGTGCGACCAGCTGGTAAGCCGTATCCTGCACATTGAGCGGCCGGACACCACGCGCAAAAGCCCCCGGCGGTCGGCCGCCCCGGATTTCGACAAGATTCCGCTCATGGCCTACGCCAAGTACCGGGGCGAGGAAGGGGCGCTGTACGTGCGCTTCAACGATGAGGTGATGCCCTACCTGCTGCAGCTGCAGCGCAACTTCACCAAGGCGCAGGTGGTGCAGCTGCTCAAGCTCAAGAGCCCCCATTCCTACCGCATCTACTGGCTGTTGAAGGAGTACGCCGCCTTCGGCAGCCGGGCCATGGAAGTGGAGGAGCTCAAGCGCCTGCTCAACCTGGAGGGGCAGTACAAGCAGTTTCCCCTGTTCCGGCTGCGGGTGCTGGACCGGGCCCGGCAGGAGCTGGGCGAGACGGACCTGCCTTTCACCTACGAGCTGGTGCGGGAAGGCAAATCCGTGTCCGTTATTCGCTTCAACTTTCCGCCCGTGGCGCCCCCGTCCGATCCGGTGCTGGCGGAAGCCTCCCCGGAAGCGGCCGACTGGGAAGCGGCCCTGCTCCAGGCCGGGCTGGCAGCCAGCAGCCGGGCCACCATTGCCGAGCTCGTGGCCCAGGGGCAGGTAACGCCGGAGTACGTGCGGTTCGTGGTGCGCACCCAGCGCGACAAACACCGCCTGGGCAAGGTCAAGAGTCTGGCCGGGTCTATTTTCTCGGCCGTCACCAGGGGCCACTTGCTGAGCGAGTTTGAGGAAGTGACCCGCCGCGCCGCCGCTACCCGCCCGGCCGCCGTAAAAGCGCCCGCGCCCGCGGTTGTGCGGTACCGGCTGCAGGAAGTGGAAGCCATGTACCAGACCATGGTTGCCAGAAAGCTGCACAAGGGCCGCTCCTTCGACGAGCACCTGCAGCAGGTGTATCTGAGCCAGGGCTTTGCCCTGGTGGAGGATGCCGGGCACGGGAAGTGGCTGGTTAAACCGCAGAGCTGATAAGCAGATGTCGCGGCGCGGGGCGTGGATGTCAACTTGGTTGCGAGGGCGCCTCTGGCTGGTTTTGTGAACGTGCTGCGAAGACCCGGTCAGGAAGGGCCGGAAATAGGCCTTCTGCGGCCCAGTGCTTCGTCGGTCCTGCGTCGCTGCTCAGCGCCTAGTACCTGCCAGCCGCAATCGGCAGCATAGGAAGCAGCCCCGCAGCACAAGCATCAGGGTTTGCGTAGCACGACCAGGCGCCGGCACGCGGCACTTGGTTACTGCAACCGACCATGTGGCGGCACCAGGGTCCGCCGGTGCCGGGAGCGTGCCCGGCGTTCAGGGTGCCATTTATGGCTCGAAAGCAACCCGATAGGCTTGGACTAAAGCCCCTTCGTTTAACCAATCAACAATAGGCTTACTCTACCCTATTATTTTTTCAGATCTGACTTATTGCCTAGCTGTTGCTGTCAATTTCCAGGGCCAAAACGCACTATTTGACTTGGCTGAAGTGGAATAATTGCGGCGACAGAAGTGGCTTCAGATGCAATTTTCGCACGACCAGAAAAATAGTAGGGTGGAGTGGGGAAAATCTCCGACCTGTGGGGACTTCTAATCTATGAGGAAGCGGTGCAAGGTTAGGAAGGCAAGCCGCTATAGCAGCCCTTCAGCTACCTGCTAAAACGGCTTCCACTTGCTTGAGCAGGTCAGATACACTCAATTTTAAGGCGTCAGCCAAACGGAAAATAGTGAGCAATGAAGGCTGCTTACGTCCATTTTCTACTTGGGAGATGAACGCTCGATCCAGATTTGCATCTGTCGCTAATGACTCCTGAGAAAGTCCCTGAGCTTTGCGTATCCGCTTAATAACCAATCCAAAGGATTTTACCGGGTCGCCGTCCATACAAGCGGCAAGCTATTGGGAATTTATACCGATTTTTGTTGTCAATAGGCAACAAAAGGGTTAACTTGCCGCATAACTTATTCCAGAGGATAGTCACCACTCACAGTAAAGACTGTCCCGGGCACAGGGCTGCCAGCCACGATAACACACCTGAGCATATGAATTCTGAACTACCTCCAGAAAGCACTGGTGAGAACCTGGGTAAAAACATCCCGCTTCACCGTTTGCCCAAGCCCTCAGGCCGGTCGCTTCGGCAACTTATCGAGGAGTACGAACGTCCTGATGGCGGTCGGGGGCTGCGCGTGCGCGAACTCACCGCGGCGATGCATATCGCTGCCGAAACGCTTAAGATGATTATCGACCAGCCAGAGCGTTTGTCGATGGCCAGCTTCTTTGGCTTGGCCAAGCTGATAGGCGTCGCACCCGGGCAGCTCGTTGCTGACGTTGCTTACCAAATCCGCCTGCAACGGGAAGGTACCCCCATAGCTTACACGCCCCAGCCACGTGCAAGACGTATCCGCCCGGCGGCCTCTGACACGGCCGCTAACAGGGAGCCGGCGCCACCAGCAGGGCCGGAGTCTACCCTGGTCAAAGAGACGGATCAAGCCGTGGAGACTGCCTCGCTCGCTCTGGGGAGCGAACCCCACCCACAAGACCCGGACGAGTTGGATAGGCCTGCCGCCACGCATGAGCAGCTCGCCTATGCGGATGCCACCTTCGAGCAACGCTCGCTGGCGCTGGCCAGCGTCACCGAGGCGTTTGCCAGTTACTTCCCCAGCATACCTTGGCCACGGTGGGCCGAGGCGCTGGAGACATTGCAGCCAACGCTCTGGGTGGAGCCAGACCACCAAGACGTCTCGCTCGGCCAACCGGAGAAGGAACAACTGATCCAGTATCTGGCCGGCACGCCAGAGATGCCCCGACCCGAGCAGCCGGTATACGTCCCGGAGGCACTTTACCTGGCCCGTAGGCATATTGACTTGGGGTACATGGGCGTACTGGCGCTGGCGGAGCTGGAGCAAAATCCACTGGCCTACGGCATCTATACACGTGCGCTCATCTTCAAGCTGGTGGCCGGCAACGGGGTCGCTGAGCAAGTGACCCGCGTGTTCGATGGCCGTTACTTCCCCGACAAGTCTGTGCCAACCGACCAGGTCCCGGGCTCGGCCAGCATAATGGCTCGCCTGAATCGCCTCAACCGGCCCTACCCAGGGGGACTGGGTGAGCGCTCTTTTCCGCCCCGCTCGTCCCCGTAGATAATGCGACAGAGGCTACTGGGCTTGTCTTCCGTTTACTCGCCTCGCCGGTCTTTGCTTACAGGAACGCTATGATAACGGCTTACCTACAATGACTGATATTTACCCCATTACCTGACTCTCCAGACAGATGAGTGCTGACTCCCTGCCCCCAGATCCTGCTAACGCCCCCCAACCACCTAGAAAGCCCGTCCTTAAACGCGGCCCCACGCCGTCGGGCCGTCTGTTGGAAGAACTGATTACGTCCCATTCCCGGGCTGACGGCACGTGTGGCCTAACAGTCCGGGAGATGACCGGGGCCATGCGCATCGCCGCCAAAACGCTCCGTAGGGCCATTACCCAGCCGGAGCGGCTGTCGATGGCCAGTGTTTATGGACTGGCCGATTTGCTGAAGATGTCTCCCGAGCAACTTCTAGCTGACCTCTTTCATCAGGTCAGTATCCGCCATGACCTGGGCCTGCTGCAGACCCGTCACCCGGACCGGCCACGTCGCAACCGCTCCACAGGCCGGGACGATACCACGCGGCCGGCCGGTTGAAAACTGCCGGCATAAATGCTGGCGCCTCGGCAGATAAAAGCCAGCCACTTTTACCGCTCGCCCAGCAGCAGCAGGCGAGCAACGGAATTACACGCTGCCTCGTGACTATGGGTCAACGCTGCCGCAAGCGGGGGGCTAATCCGTTGCCGACAGTGCTGATATGGCCACCATCAGTGGGAGGCTGGCCGACGGTAACAGGGGGCATCGGGTAGGTACTGCCGGCGCTTAGAACGGGGCGTACGATAGCAATGGCCCGGTCCCAGTCGCCCAATCAGCTACCGGGTGGCGCTGCTGTGAGCGGTATCATCCTTTGCAGGCGGTTCTGCTTTTTGCTGCTCCACCACCTGGAGCAAGCCAGGGTTGGCATAGCCCCAGGCTAAACCCATCACAGAGTGTTCTGCGACTGGAAGAGGTGAAAGTTGAGGGAGAATAAGGACGCGAGTTGCTGGCCAACCTCGTCGAGCCGGTCAAAGAAGCCAAGCACGACCTGGCGAAACGCTCCTTTGGTGCGGTAGAAACAGGGATTGATAAGCTTTTGCCGCAGAAACTTCCACAGCCGCTCGATCAGGTTCAGGTTGGGCGAGTAGGGCGGCAGAAACACTTGCACCAGCCGCGTTCCGGCCAGCTAGGCCGTTAGGGCCTTGTTTTTGTAGTAGCGCGCGTTGTCACAGACGACGTAGATCGGTTTGTCGCACGGGTGAGCCGCCAACAGCTTTTCGTACAAGACCTTCGTGCGCTGCACATTCACACAGTCGGTTTCGTGCAGGTGCACCTGCGTGGGGCAGTGCGCGTTGAGGTCCGCGTTCAGGTTCACCCGCTCGCGCCCGCTGACCGTAGGCAGCGGCCGAGGCTGCCCGGTGCGGGTCCAGACCCGGGTGGAGCGCGTGTTGTGGGTGGGATGGGCGGCATCGGCGAAGTAGACCACGGCCTGGCCGGCTTCGGCCTCTTCCAGCAGCGGGCGCAGTTGCTCGGCCAGGAAGGCGGCCTGCCGCACCGGATCGGCCTCGCAGGGCACGGGCGTGGTGAGCTTGTAGCTGAAGCCCAGCCGGTGCAGCAGTTGCGTCAGGCCCGAGCGCGAGTAACGCACGCCCCAGTGGCTCTGGAGCCAGGTGCCCACGGCCCGCACATCGGAGTAGAGGCACACTTCGACTTGTCGGCACAGGGCGGCCAGTCCGGCCGAGGGCAACAGGCCCCAGTACGTGCTTGCCTCGTGGAGCAGGTACTTGTCCAGGCCCAGCCGCTGCCAGGCCTACTCATAGCGGTACACCGTGCCATCATCC
This sequence comes from Hymenobacter piscis, assembly GCF_018760735.1. Taxonomy (GTDB): domain Bacteria; phylum Bacteroidota; class Bacteroidia; order Cytophagales; family Hymenobacteraceae; genus Hymenobacter; species Hymenobacter piscis. The sequence goes on along the minus strand of NZ_JAHHZN010000026.1, from coordinate 10,995 downwards.
AGGCCCAGATCGTCGGCGATGCTGCCGGCCGAACGCCCCTTGTCGAGCAGTAAAATGACCGTCACCTTCACGTAGCCCGCATCGTCACGCTGCTGCTTTTGCAGCTGCCGTAAGTGCTGGCGCTCGGCTTCGGTCAACGTGACGTTCATAGCGCCAAGCTACTACCCATTTTCGCTTTTTACTTCACGACGAGTATAAAAGCAGCGGACTAATCGTTAGAGCCTCCCACGAGGCGAGCCGGACAACTGGGCGATGGAATGCGAACGGCAGTTGAGGGATACTGCTAAGCCCGGGGCGGACGCAGGAGTTGCGCGTGACCGACTTGACGGCAGATCTTGGCGGGAAGAGCAGCAGCGGACCAGCCTGATGGGTGAGGAAGGGGAGGGGACGGCAGCTGGCAGGCGGGCTAGAAAAAGCGGAAACAGTTGGGAGAAAGGCGACGCTGTTTTCCTTAATCGAACAAGTACCCCTGCCACTCGATACCCAGGGCTGGCTTTGTGAGCGAGTCGATACTACCAGCCATGAAGTGCAGAAAACCGAGCACTGGCAAAGAGCACTCGACCACCTGCAGAGCGGTCAGATGGTGAGCATCGTGGTGGCGGGGCATCCAAAGGTGCTGGCTGATTTTCTGCAACAGGTTTTCGAAATCACCCAGGCCAATCCAACCGGCCACGGGGAGCTGTATCTGTATTACTACGATGAGCAGCTGAGAAACTATTTCGTCCAGGTGTACTTGGTGCCGGCCGAGAAAGAAAGTGCAGCCGGGCAGAAAATCCCAGCGGAAAAGGAGCCGGTCAAGGTCGAGCGGCAAGTGGTGATGGAGCCCGGCGCGTAAAAAACCGAAGCGTAAAAAACCGAAGCGCCAGACAGTACCGGTAAGAAAAAGCCCACGTCCTCTTTAAGGGAGGCGTGGGCTTTTGGTTGAGGGCGGGGCCGCGGAAGAACCCGGCAAAAGGAGCAGCGGTTAGGCCTGGTCGCTGAGCATGGAATCCAAATCTTCGAGCTGCCTGGTGGGCACGAGCTTGTTCTTCTTTTTGAGGTCGAGCAGATGCTTGACCACCGCTTGTTCAATAATCTGATTCGGGGTCAGAGCCGGGCCGTAGGTGTCGCTCATGTGGGAGGCCAGCGACAGGAGTTTAGCCAAATCTTTGCTCGGGGTGTAGGAAGTGTCGGCCGGTTTTTTTGCGGAGCTTTTCTTCGGGGCCGGAGTAGTTTCGGAGCCGGAAGTAGTCGCGTCCATGGTCGGTTAGTTGAGGTGAAATAGAAAAAGGTTAGGACGAAAGTAATTAGAGTTGTTGCGATTGGGTACAGGTACTTTTGGGCATGAAACTATCCGTGACCGAGCTGCGCAGTGTGCGGCAATGGCGGGCGGCCACCGGCCTGGATGAGGTGCGTTTCCACGCGTTGGTTCCCCTGTTTGCGGCGGCTTACCGGCGTCTGTACGGCGCGCCGATGGCCGAGCGCCTGACTATCAACCCAGTCGGGGCGACGTTCGCCGACGAAACAGAGCTGCTGTTTTTTACCTTGTTCAGCCTCAAATCGGGCTTGACTTACGACGTGCTTGGGTTGGTGTGCGGCCTGGATGGCTCGAATGCCCAACGCCAGCAAGAGGTGGGCATCGCCGTGCTGAAAGAGGCGTTGCACGCCGGCGGCTACGCCCCCAAACGCACGTTTCAGACCGCGGCCGAGTTTCACCGCTACTTCGCCAAGCGCGGCCCCCTGCTGCTCGACGCCACCGAACAGCGCACCCAGCGGCCGGGCGACAAAACGCAGCAGCGCGGCCAGTACAGCGGTAAAAAAAAGCCCACACCGTCAAAGCCTTGCTCATCAGCGACCAGCACCGCTGGATCGGCTACGTGAGTCCCTGTTACGAAGGCCGCACCCACGACTTCACGCTGCTCAAAACCGTGTTGCCGCCGCAGCAGAACTGGTTCAAGCCCTTCACCGTGCGCCTGGACTTGGGGTTCCTGGGCTTTGCCAACACCTACGCCGCCCGCCGGGTCCGGCTGCCCCACAGGAAGCCCTGCGGCGCAGAGCTCACGGCTAAACAGTGCCAACAAAACCGCCGCCAAGCCCAGAAGCGCGTACGCATCGAACACAGCATCGGCGGGCTCAAGCGCTACCGCATCCTCTCCGATCGGCTCCGCCTGCATGACTTCCAACGCTACGACGACCTGCTGGAAGTGTGCGCCGGCCTCTGGAATTTTCACCTAACCCCTTGATCCATCAATCGCAACACGTCTATTCTTTCAGCCGGTAATGTCGGACTGAGCAGAAAGTAATTTGGTGGAGCGGGGATGCGAGAGCTGCCAGGCAGAAGAACCGCAGAGGGACGCCTACTCTTTTTCCCCCACTGCCATCTGATTCACCAGGCAGAAAGCAACCGCAAATCTGTAATTGGAAAACCAAACCACGACGAAAGTGGCGGCGAAAGTGGCGGCGAAAAATCGAACGGCTAATTGGAAATTCAGTGCTCGATGAGAACGAAAGCCATTTGGGAAGGGAGTAGTAGCTGAGTGATAGAAACAGCTCAGGTGAGCAACAGAGCCACTACAGATTCATTCGCGGCCGGGAGCAGCTAAAGAGTAGCTGAAGGTCGTAGGATGCAGCTGGGGTTTGCTGAGGCCGGCATAGGGAAAGGAGCCGGCAGATTGTGGGCCGGGGGGAGTGAAGTAGCCGCGAGGTGGGCAGTAGAAAGCGTAGGGAAGGCACGTAGGGAACTCGCCGCAATTCCAGGCGGCAAGGACTCGGCAGATGCTGCGAAGTGGCAGCAGTAGCGCAAAAAAAACGTGCGCAAAAAAGTACGCGTCTGTAGCGCTAGCATAGTGATAGTTACCGACCTGGAGCATACCTTACGACTAACGGTGGGTGCTTACCAGGACCGACTTCACGAAACCATAGCTCTAATCAGCCAGAGGGAGCCCTACCGGGCGCGCTACCGCGCTGATTATCAAAGGATAACATAGTTAGCTATTTCAAAATATGCTGTATGTATCTGATTTTCACCATATAAGTATTGAAATAGAGCCGTTTTTTACCTGAAATTAGCGTGCATTTATCAAGCAGTTACACATTATATTTCAAAATACTACATAATTGCCTGCAATACAACACATAAACTTTGAAATAGACACCTATGCAGACCCCCAATGAGCCGAAACGGCCAGCCCGTCGAAAAGAGCAACAGAAGCCTGGCCGCAAGGTCGTACATGGCGAAACCAGTACCATCGGTTTAGAAAAAGAAGTGTTCCACCAGCTAGAGAAAGCAGCCAAGGGATTCAAGATAAGCAAGACGGTTTATGCCAGTGCAGCGGTCCGTTTCTTCGCCAGTCAAGGCCTTGACCCAACGCTGCCGCACGAGGTAACGCTACCCGAAATGGCGGAGAAGCTGGCGATGTTGTCGCTGAAAATCGACACGTTGCAGGAGGGGGCGCGCAAGCAAAGTGCGGACATTGGCAACCGGCTGGTGGCCATCTGGCGCACGTTGGAACGCAACCTTTATACCCACCTGGGCGGGGAGCAGAACGCGCTGTATGTGTATCTGGAACGCATCGAAGAAAACCTGCTGAGCAAACTATCCGCCACCGAGTCGCAGTATCTGTGGCCGCTGATGGAGCGCGTGCTTCGTGGAGGAGTTGATGGCACGGCGAGTCGGAGAATGTCGAGCGATTTGCTGGAATTTCTGAAGGTTTTGGTGCCGGAAAGCAAGGTGCCATTATCCAGCAGACAGGCCCTTCATCGGGAGCAAGCTGAGTTGCGTGATGCAGAAGTCGTGCGCCAGTCACGCGAATTATTGGAGGGCATCAAGCTGGCCGAACGCGTTAAAAGTATCCGGCCCAGCATCCTGGTTCCGCCCAATTCGGCCGTGCCACCCAAGCCCACGCCGCCGCCAGTTTCGCCGCCAAAGCCGGCATAATTTCTCGCCCGGCTCCGGGAAATAATCCGGCTGATACCGGGCCATCTTTCCCCTGCTCAGGCGAATAAAAATGCCGGAGCCGGGCCGTGATTTTCGCTCAGTCCGGGCCGCAAACTTCCCCCCGTTTTCTACCAGCTTGCTCATGTATGCCAAGGTGCTGAACCCCGCTACTCACGGGCGAAAAGTGTACGCCAACAACGGCTCCGCCCGGCGGGCCACGAACTATCTGGAGAAGGAAGCCAGAGAATCCGGTAAGCCCGGCGCCGAGTTCTTCGGCACCGAGGGAGCGGGCAAACTCAGCGCCGACCAGGTGGTGGAAATGTTCGACAACAACCATAAGGGGCTGGGCAAAGACGCCGTAAAATTTCACTCCCTGGTGCTGAGTCCGAGCCAGGAGGAGCTGGCCCTTCTGGGCAACGACCCGCAGAAACTGGAGCAGTTCACCCGGACGGCCATGCAGCTGTACGCGGCCAACTTCAACCTCAAAGGCGGGCGGGAGCTGGGCGAAAAAGATTTGGTCTGGGCCGCCACCATTCACACCGAACGCAAGAACCGGGGCGACGACGAGGGGCCCCAGGGCGAGCTCAAGCCCGGCTACCAGACCCACGTTCACGTGCTGGTCAGTGCGCGGGACCGCGAGCAGAAAATCACGCTCAACCCGCTGGGAGCGGCCGACCGGTTCAACCGCGTTTCCTTCCAGTCCGCCGTTCACGTGGAGATGGATTTGGCCGTAGGGCGCGTGAATCTGGGCGCGGAAAAAGGCGCGGCCGGCCGGCGGCAGCGGCTCGAATATAAGCGGGGGGCCGACATTCAGGCCAGGGCCCGGGAGCGGCCCAAAAAGGAGCTCACCCCCGAGCAGGTGCAGAAGAAACTCGACCGCCTCGACGGGCAGGTGGCCCGCCTTAATTCCAAGCTCCCCGCCGCCGCCCAGCTCGACCCGGAGCAGGTCAAGGACGCGGCCCGGGAGCGAAAGTTTGACAATGTTTTCTACAACCGGCTGGGCAAGATTGAGCGCAACGCCGAGAAGGGAAACCTGACCCGCGAGCCCATCGAGTACCTGCGAACCGGCAGGGTGCAGCCGGGCCCGCAGCTCGATAACTGGCAGCCCGCATCGGCCCCGCCGGACATGAGCGCCCGCCTGCAGCGCGTCCTAAATAAGGAGCCCAGCCGGGCCGCCACCTCCGCCATTCCGTCCATCGAACGGCGCATAAACCAGCTGGCCGCCGCGCTCAAACCAGCCAGCCGCAGCCAGGATATGCGCAGCGAGGAGGAGAAAATCCGCGAGCTGAACAAGGGCCAGGAGTTCGAGCTCTAGCCGGCTCCCAGCGCTTCAGATAGTAGCTGAACCGGATAGTGCTGCGTCATCCCTTGCACTGCTCTTTGGCTCCGTCTTATTGACTCTGAATCGTCCTGAAAAGCGTGGACTGTTTGTTAGATTCTGGAAAAAAAATGTCAGTTTTTTGGTGAGAGATGACAGCGCGTCAATAGTCCTGACGGGAGGTTGTCACGTGCCTGATCCCGGAAACAAGTTGGGAATTATTTGGTAAGGAATGATGGTGCGTCAGAAGTCCTGAGGGAAGGTTTTCACGGTTGCTGGATGCAGCTTCTTGTAGTCCTCTCCGACTGTGGGCGCTTTACGGAACGACTATATTTGCAGCTTCCAAAGTTGCTGCAATGGCTCCGAACTGGCGTAGACTACGACCAGTGTTGAATACCCGCAACTCATGAACGGCCGCAGGTGGTGGTAGCCCAGGGTTGCTCATTTCGACTGCCCGTTGCTCTGTTTCAGAAGGATGGTAAGACTTCGGCCATGGACATGTGAATGATAGCCGTATCCAGACCTCGCTAGGGAAAGTGGACGAACGGTCACGCAGAAGATGGAGGGAGAGCGTAATGTGCTGCCCCGGCACGGACAGACGGAGCTTGGGGCTAATCCGCTCGTGCCTGTCAGATGCCCTAAGCGTCGCATGCGCTTCTCGTGTGCCATGTGGTCGGCCAGCCATAGGCAGTTCAAGCAGACTGAATACTTCCTTAAAAGCAGGCAGGGTAAATTATTCCGCTAGCAGGTGCATGAACAGTAGATTCCGTGCATTGTCCCCGCAGGCCTGAGCGATAGACCAGAGAATTTAGCAGGGGGCTACTTGTCCGCCTGCATCATGCGGGCGCGGTGGGCCAGGCCCCATTCCGCCAGGCTATCAGTCAGGGCGGTTAATGAGCGGCCGGTTTCGGAAAGGCTGTAGGTAACCGTCAGGGGTTTGCTCGTGGCCACGTGCCGCACAATGAGCCCGTTGGTTTCCAGGTCCTGCAGCTCCCGGCTCAGCACTTTGCCGGAGATGCCCGTCACCTCGCGCAGCAGGGCCGAGTAGCGCATCGGCTGGTGGCAGAGGCGGGCAATGATGGCGAGTTTCCACTTGCCGCTCAGGATATCGAGCGTATCGTCGATGGCGCGCATGCGATGGGCACAGGCGCCCGTGAAGGAATGATCGGCCGAGTGTTGCTGCATGGGAAGAAGTGGTTACCTGGTTGTCACCAGAGGGCCGCGGATGTCCCGGTTACCTTTTGTCCCAAAGGTACGGCTTGTCAGCAAGAGCCTTTACCTTTGCCCCGGATCTAATTCCAGGAAAACACCTTTCAACATGTCATTACTCGAAGACCTGACGTGGCGCTACGCCACCAAAAAAATGAATGGGGAGCGTATTCCCGCCGATAAGCTGAACTACATCCTGGAAGCGGCGCGCCTGGCCCCGTCCTCGTCGGGACTGCAGCCCTACAAAATCCTGGTTATCTCGGACCCGGCGCTGCTGGCCAAGATCCGGGAGGTATCCTTCAACCAGAGCCAGGTGACGGACTGCTCGCACCTGCTGGTGTTTGTGGCCTGGGACGGCTACAGCGAGGAGCGCATCACCCGCGTCTTCAACTACACCATGGACCAGCGCGGCCTGCCGCACCAGACCATGGCCGACTACAAGCAGAACCTGTGGTCCATGTACGAGCCCCTGGGCCAGGAGTGGCATGCCCAGCACGCAGCCAAGCAAAGCTACATTGCCTTTGCCATGGCCATTGCGGCGGCGGCCGAGCAGCGTGTGGACGCTACGCCCATTGAAGGCTTCAACGCCGACCAGCTCGATGACTTGCTGCAGCTGAAAGGCAGTGGCTACCGCAGCGCGGTGCTGTTGCCGCTCGGCTACCGGCAGGAGTCGGAAGACTGGCTGGTGAACATGAAAAAGGTGCGCACGCCGATGGAGGAATTCGCCCAAGAGCTGACGCTGGCCGATCTGACGAACGCCGAGGAGCAGGCTGCCCAGTAGATCTGCCCTTGATGAAAGTACCCTGTAATCGTCTGTTGCCTGGCTTATCCAGCGGGCAGCGGCTGACTACGGGGCACTTTTGCGTGATAAAGTTCGGCAATCAAATAAGGTGCAGGTAATACAAGGTGCCTTGCAATAATTAGTCGAAGAGGTGATCGGCCACATCATTACGCTTGCATCCGGCTATATAGCCAGCAAAACCCTGCTCTGAGGGTTGCGCTCCAACTCACTGGCAAGCCAACGTTTAACGCTCCAGTTACTATAGGAAGCGTGCCAAGGCTGATCCAAACGGCCTACACGCCGTTTCGACGCTGGTCAGTTGATGATATGCATGAGTGGGTGTTGGCCGTATTTCGATTGAATAACAGCCGGATACGGGGCTTGGACACGAAACTGACGGCCTCGTCTAGGTAGTCTGCATTCTGCGCATTTCGCAGCACTAGTTTTCAAATTCAGCCCATTTTATGGGCGTTGTGTAAAACCCAATATGCCAGGGAAGGGTATATCAGGCCAGACCTTAACATCCCCTTTTATGTCGAAGAAAACCACCAAGACCGAAAACACGTCGGTTGCTGAGCAGCCTCAACCCACCCGTGAAACCATCCACCGCCGCGTTAAGCAAGCTCAGGAGCGTCGTCGCCTCAAGCTTAAGCACGTGAACCCCTAGTTTCGGGTCAAGCGTATGTTGAAAAAGCCCTTGCTACATGTGAGTAGCAAGGGCTTTTTGGTGAGCAACCCGTTGCTGGACTCCTTTTCTGCGTTGCTGACTAATTTGAACCATGCGCATTCTCGTCGTTCCCGACCTGCACGGCCGCGCTAACTGGCACCAGCCGGTGACCAACTTCCTGACGGCCGCCGCCCCGGCTGACCGGGTGGTCTTTCTCGGCGACTACCTTGACAGCTTCACCGTCGCCGACCAGCCCATGCTCGACAACTTCATCGACGTGCTGCTGCTGCGCGAGCGGGAGCCCGAGCGCGTGATTCTGCTGCTGGGTAACCACTGCTTCCCCTACCTGTTTTATCCCACGTTCCAGTGCTCCGGCTTCCGCCCCCAGCTGGCCCCGGCCCTGCACATCCTGTTCAAAACGCACCAGTCCCTGTTCCAGGTGGCCTGGCAGGCCGGCCCCTACCTGTTCACCCACGCGGGCGTTTCCGAGATGTGGCTGGAGGTTAACCGGCTGGCCATTCGTCTGCTGCTGGGCCAGCCCGTCCGCCCCGCCACCCTGGCCGACACGCTCAACCAGCTGCTTACCTCGGAGCAGGGCCGGCAGCGGCTCTGGCAGGTGTCCGCCTACAACGGCGGGCGCGACCGGGTCGACGGCCCCCTGTGGGTGCGCCCCGTGCACCTGAGCCGGGGCCTGCTGCCCGGCCTGATCCAGGTAGTGGGCCACACGCCCCAGCCGCACATCCTGTCCCAGGTCAACGAAGCCACCCAGACCGGCTTCATCGTCGCCGACTGCCACGACCATAGCCCCGACGAGTTCCTGACCCTGCAGCTCCCGGACTAAGCCGCCGGCCTACCAGGGGCCGCCTTCCCGCTGGGCGGCCAGGTTCTCCGGCTTCGGCCACCACTTCCGCACCTTTGGCAACTGCAGCTGCCGGCCGTCAAACTGCTGCACCCCGTACGCGTGCCCACCCAGCTCCCCGAAGCCTTCCGTGATGCGCACCCGATAGTCGGGGTCAATCCAGAACAGGTGCCGGTCGAACGCGCGATGCAGATTCGGGCACAACGCCAGCCCGTTGCCGATGTCGTCGTCGTGGCTCACCGACCACGGCACGATGTGGCAGGCATCGAGCAGGGGTGCCGCCCCGGTCGTACTCAGCAGTTGCAGCCCGGATACGGCGCACGTCGACTCGTAGGCCCGCAGCACCGCCCGGCCAAACACTGCGCTGCGCACCAGCACCTCCGTTTCGTCGGTCACGTCCACCTCCCGCCGGTAGCTGGCCGCCGGCTCCTCCAACAGCTGCCGGCCTAGCTCATCGAGCTTTTCCTCCCCGACCCGCGGCCGGAAAAACTGCCGCGTCAGGGGGAAGTAGCGCTTCAGCAGCGCCTGCCGGATCTGCTCCCGCGCCAGCGGCTGCAGCATCAGCTCCCACAGCGCCGCGTCTAGGTAGGCATACGCTGTCACCTCCCGCAGGTGCCCGAAGCTGCGTGGCGACCGGCCAGAGGTCAGCACCAGCCCCCGCCCCGGCCGGCTCCGCAGGTGCCAGAAACCGCCGCTTTGCAAATGGAAGAAGGGCTTCTGAAACGGACAGGCTGAGTATTCCGGCCCCGGGCTCAGCAGCCGGCAATACACCTTGAAGGCACTAATCAGCTCGGGCGTAATCCGGATCTGGTTACCGTAGATGCTGCCGTCCTCCACGCCCTCCAGCACGGCCAGCAGCAACGCCGGCTTGTACGGCGCCTCCAGCTTTATTCCTCCAACAGTCGAGGAAGCCACCTTCAGCCGGGTCAGTTTATCAATATAGCGCGTCAGATCGGTCACGGGTAGATAGTTTGATTGCACTAAAAGTAAGGCCGCCGGCCTCAAAGCCGTACTCGCATTGTCGCTCCGTTATTTTGCCCAGGCACTGCACAGCGTACTGACCACGAAATCCTGAGCCACCACGTAGTTCGGGCCTGCCAGCAGCAGGGCGTAGGGCTCAGGCCGGGGCGCCAGCTGGTGGCTGATTCGTGGAAACAGATAGGTGGCCACCCCGTGCCGGGCGCACACCCGGGCCGCCGCTTCGGCGGCAAACACGGGCACCGTCTCCAGCAGCACTCCCTGGCCGCCCATTATGTTGCGGGCCATAATACGCCGCCACCACGGATGCCAGGAGCCCTTTACCCGGTTCTGCCACTCCCCGGCCAGCCCATTGAGCTCCTGCTCCAGCGCCACCAGCAGCTCCGCCGCATCTGCTGCCGCTATCGGCCGGGCGTTCATGTAGAGGCAGGTGTGCGGGGCGTTGAACCCCTGCAGCAGCGGGTGCTCGGTATAGTAGGCCAGTGGCCCGCCTGTTCCGCGCTTCAGCCCGAAGCTGAACTTGCCCACCATCTCTATCCGGTGTACTTCCGTCGCCGTTTCCAATTCCAGAAATGAGGTCTGGGTATAGCGGATGCGGCCGGTTAGGTACTGCTCCACAAATTGCGAAATCATGTTGTGAAGCTACCAATTTCGCTTGTCAGGTGAGCATGGCGCCACCACCGCCTGTACCAAAAGCAGCGGATTATGATTACTGCTGCCCCCAACTCCTGCGCGTAAGCATGGTCATCTTCGTATTCCGTAGCTGCTCCAACCACCGCTGCGATGGGGAACTGTGTTTCAGTCGGGGGCAGCGGAAACACCGGCGAGGCATTGCTGCCCTCGGCAAACCGCACTGTCGCAATCTGCTTAGTACCGATAATACTTACTTATCGGTACTTGAACTAAGCACACATTGGCTAATCAACAAGTGTTGAAAGCTAATTTCTATCTTCCTTTGTTGAAGATCTTACCCAAATCAGGTACCTCAGTATATCATGTTATTCCTTCAATGTAGATAGTTCAATACACACCGCTGAATAAATTCGTATTAGTCTGGCATTTATAGCTTATTATTTAATGAAGCTGTTTAGAAAGTAAAAGGACTCCCCAAAGAAGGCAAAATTTGAGGTGTGACACTCATCTTTTCGTCTTTCCAATGGAAGTCCTTTCCAAAGATATGATTCGGCAGTGGATTCTGCCGGCGCTGACCTTTTCGTCCCACGGCCGCCCTTCGGTGGTGGAGCCGAGTGAGTTGGTCGAAGCCATT
>NZ_JAHHZN010000025.1 GCF_018760735.1 Hymenobacter piscis | reverse complement strand
GAGGTGTTCGGCTAGATGCGTACACGTGTAGTTGCGGGGCGTGCTGAGCAGGTACTCGATGTAGGTAGCTTGCGTAACCATCGGATTAGGTTTTACTTCAAGATACCACCAAGTGCGTAAGTTCTAATTATACATCATAATCCTCACGAGAATTTGACCATAAAGAAGCTAAGCCGTTGGTACCAAAGGCAGAAAGCTTACCCGTAGTTAAGTTTACCTCAATACTCCAATAGTAGCTGCCACCATCCATGACAATTCTATAATCATTTTTCCAGGTTTCATCACGCGGATACAAGTTCTGTAATCGGTCAATGAGAGTGTAACGCTCCCACCCTGCGTTTATATAAATGATTTGCTCATTGCTGGCAGTGGTGTAGCCAAAATATTGCCGTTGATATTTAGGCAGGTGCCTGTGTACGATGGGACCGTAGCCTCTGCTTTGGTGGAACGTATGGCGGTTATCGTGTCGAAGGCTTTTTTGTAGAATACGCTCAGCGAATTCGATTTGTGCAAAGGTTGGTGTGAATCGTGTTGACGCACCTTCCTGATATTGCCTGAAATGCTGCTTAATATCGAACTTGAAGAAGTCCACTCCATAACTATCAGAGAAAACAGCTCCCTCGAAATTATTCCCTTTGACGTAAGTTGAAGTCGGAGAAATGACTGTAGATTCTGTGATGCGCTGCCCTGTACATGAGCAAATAGAGCAAATCACAATGGCCGTGATGTAGAAAATAACTTTCATGTTTAAGTAGATGCAGCACAAAGGTAGTTTCCACACTCTCAACCCGCCGTGTCGCCCACTTCGTCCTCGTCGTCTACCATCACGCGGGCCAGCTTCTCGATGTTGAGGCTGCGGGCGGAGGCGTCGAAGATTTCGCGGTAGGTGCCGCGCAGGTCGTAGAGGTGCTCGTGGGTGCCGCTTTCCACCATGCGGCCCTGCTTCATCACGTAGATGCAGTCGGCATCGACAATTTGGGCGAGGCTGTGGGAGATTATGACTACCGTGCGGCCCTGCTTGATAGCGTCGAGGGAGTTCTTGATTTGCTCGGTGGCAATGGCGTCGAGGGAGGCGGTGGGCTCGTCGAGGAAGATGATGGGCGGATTTTTCAGGAACAGCCGCGCAATGGCAATGCGCTGCTGCTGCCCGCCCGAAAGCTGCTGGGCGTCGGACTGGTAGCCGTTGGGCAGCTCCATGATCTGCTCGTGCAGGTAGGCCTGCCGGGCGGCGGCCTTGATCTGGTCGAGGGTGGCGTCCATCACGCCGTAGCGGATGTTCTCCTCGATGGTGCCCTTGAAAATGTGGTTTTTCTGCAGCACCAGCCCGATTTGCCGGCGCAGGGCGTGGGTGTTGTAGTCGGCCAGGGGGCGGCCATCGAGCAGCATCCGGCCCTGGTCGGGGGCGTAGAACTTGCAGAGCAGGTTAATGATGGTGCTCTTGCCGGCTCCACTCAGGCCCACCAGCGCGGTGGTTTTGCCGGCCTCAATGGTCAGGCACACGTCGTGCAGGGCCCGGGTGCCGCTGGGGTAGGTGAAGTCGACATTGCAGATGTCGAAGGTGCCGCGCAGGTGGTCGGGCCGGAGGGGGCCGGTGGGCTCCACGGCGTCCTCGGCGTCCAGGATGTCGAAGAAACCCTCGGCGTAAGTGAGGGCGTCGTTCATCTCGTCGTAGATGCGGTGCAGCTGCCGGATGGGGGCCGACACGTTGTTGAAGAGCAGAATATGGAACATGATGGCCCCGATGGTCATCTGCCCATCGAGCACCAGGTAGGCCGTCAGGATGATGATGAGCACCACGCCGATTTGCTCGGTAAAGGTTTTAAGGCCGTCGTAGCGGAAGCTGGTTTTGCGGGTCTGGAGCTGGGCGTCCTGGAGGTTCTGCTGGGTCCGGGCCTGCTTCTGCTCCTCGTAGTCTTCGCGCACGAAGCTCTTAATGACCACGGCCGAGTCGATGAGGTTGACGAGGCCCTGGCTGCGGGCTTCGCGCAGGCCGCGCAGGGCCCGACGGGTGCCGTTGAGCTTATCGGCCTGGCGGTAGCTGAGCCAGAAGTACACCGGCAGCACCGCCACCGCTACCAGCCCCACATACAGGTTGGCCGCGAACATCACCACCAGGGCCACCAGGGCGTTGGCAAACAGCGGCAGAATGTCAATGAAGAAGTTCTGCACCAGCTTCATGAGGCTCTCCACGCCCCGGTCGATGCGGGTCTGGAGCTTGCCGGTCTGGTTGCCGCTGTCGGAGTAAAAGCCCAGCTGGTAGCCCAGCACCTTGTGCACCGCGTCGCGCACCAACGTACTCGACACGTTGATGCGGATTTTCTCGCCGTAGAACTTCTGGCCGAACTGAATGCCGGTATTAACGATTTCCTTGGCCAGCAGCAGCCCGCTCACCAGCAGCAGCAGCTCCGCGCCCTCGGCCAGGGCCTGGCGCCGGTCGAGCAGGCCTTGCACGGTATCCACGGTGTAGCGCAGCACGAACGGGTTCACCTGGGCCGCCAACGAGCCCACCAGCGTGAGCAGCAGGGTGGCAATTACCAGCCGCCGGTAGGGCAGCACGTAGGGGTAAAGGCGCTTGATAATTTCCCAAAGGCTCATGCAGCAGCGGCTAAGTAAACAGTAGCCGGTTAGACGAGCGGGGCGGGGGTGGGGTTATGGAGGAAGAAGAGTAGGGCACAGCCAGCATTGATCAGTTGAACTGTATTCTAGCCAATAATGCCTGAACATTATTCTGTAATCCAGCTGCCACGCCGTGCGCTGTATTCTTATCGAAGTGACCGTAGGTACTATATTCGGAAAGACAGAAATGCTCCTCAATATCGTCGTACCAAATGATACATCTGCCGCAGACTGCCACCACCCAAAAGCTGTCCTCTTCGCTGCCGTAGGTGTCGTACTGCCACTTCTCCGGAAAGATTTTCACCAGTTCCCACAGCCGCTCTATTTCTCCGCGCATCTCGCTTTCTGCTGAAAGTATATCGTCGTAGAGCTCTTCAAGCGAAATTGGTTGCCAAATCATATAGCTGAGTGCACTGTAATTTTGAGCCAATCACTGAATAATAAAATTGATATGGCGTGCTGATTTGTCTCCTGAATACTTCGAAGGCCGCATAATCCGTCAGCCAAACAGCCTAAAGCTACCCTTGCCGCTTCGGCTTCTTCAGAAACGAAATGAAGGCCCAGAAGCAGAAAAACCCGTCGCACCACGCCACCGGGCGGGTAAAGATGCGGAAAATTGCGTATTGAATTCCGCCTGTCGGCCAGCTTATGATTGTGCCACGGTGCCCTAGTATTTCTGCACTAACCAAAGCCATCGGCCGGTTGCAACGCCAGCCTTATTTTCGGGTTATTGGGCTGCTCCTTCACCTCCCAATTCTTCCTGCTTATGCTGCACACGTTCCGCTTTCTGCTACTGGCCGGCGCCCTGGCCGTCGCCACGCCCTCATGGGCCCAGTCCTCGGGCGCTACCAAGGCCGACCCGGCCCTGCTCGCCAAAATCAAAGACGAAGGCCTGAACCGCTCCAAGGTGATGGAAACGGCCTTTTACCTGACCGACGTCTGCGGCCCGCGCCTGGCTAACTCCGAAGGCCTCAACCGCGCCAACGCGTGGACCCGCCAGCAACTCACCGACTGGGGTTTGGTGAAGGCCAACGTGGAGCCCTGGGGCACTTTCGGCCGCGGCTGGGACATCGAGAAGTCGTACGTGGCCATGACGGCGCCCTACTACCACCCGCTCATCGGGGCGCCCAAGGCCTGGACGCCGGGCACCGGCGGTGTCCTCAAAAAGCAGGTCGTCGTCGTGAAGGCCGCCACGGAAGCCGACCTGGACCGGTACCAGGGCCGGCTGCGCGACAAAATCGTAGTTTTCGACGTGGCCAATCCGCCCCAGCCCAGCTTCGAGCCCGACGCCCGGCGCTACACCGCCGAGGAACTCCAGAAAATGGCCGACTTCAAGCCCGAACCCCCGGTCGCCCGGCCTGCCAACCCGGAAATGGACGAGCGAATGAAAGCCCGGCGGGCCCAGTTTGCCCTGCGCACCAAAATGACCGAGCTGGTGCAGAAGGAAGGGGCCGCCGCCATCCTGAGTTCCCGGGGCGGCTCCGACGGCACGTTCTTTACCAGCAACGGCGCGCCCTACGCCGCCGATGCCAAACCCGTGCTGCCCGAGCTGGAAATGGCTCCTGAAGACCAGCTCCGCCTGATTCGGCTGGCCGAAGCCGGTATTCCGGTAGAGCTGGAGCTGGAAACCCGCACCCGTTTCCAGGACCAGGACCTGAAGGGCTACAACGTGGTGGCCGAAATTCCGGGCACCGACCGCAAGCTCAAAAACGAAGTGGTGATGCTCGGCGGCCACCTCGACTCCTGGCACGCCGCCACCGGCGCCACCGACAACGCCGCCGGCGTGGCCGTGATGATGGAGGCCGTACGCATTCTCAAAGCCGCCGGCGTGCAGCCCCGCCGCACCATCCGCATTGCGCTCTGGGGCGAGGAGGAGCAGGGCCTGTTCGGCTCGCGGGGCTACGTGAAAAACCACTTCGCCGACCCTGCGAATATGAAGCTGCTGCCCGAGCACGAGAAGCTGGCCGCCTACTTCAACCTCGACAACGGGGCGGGCAAAATCCGCGGCATCTACGCCCAGGGCAACGAGGCCGCCGCGCCCATTTTCCGGGAGTGGCTCCAGCCCTTCACTGAAATGGGCGCCACTACCGTGACGCTGCGCAACACCGGCGGCACCGACCACCTCTCCTTCGACGCCGTGGGCCTGCCGGGCTTCCAGTTCATCCAGGACCCGCTCGACTACGGCACCCGCACCCACCACACCAACATGGACACCTACGAGCGCCTGCCCGCCGACGACCTCCGGCAGGCTTCTGTAGTGGTGGCCTCGTTCGTGTACCAGGCGGCCATGCGCGACCAGAAGCTGCCCCGCAAGCCCCTGCCCGCCGCCCAGCCCGCCCGCCCGTAGGGTTGCCGGCCCCGTGGTCATCAGTTCGCGGAGTTTTCAGAATAAAAAACCGCAAAAAGCCGGCCCCAACGGGTCGGCTTTTACGGTTTGTATGGGTTTGCATCCGCTCGTGTACTGGTGGGGAAGGGGCTGAGCGGTTCGGCCATGAAACCGGGGTATCGTGCCACCGGCCGCCGCATCCGGCAGCTGCCCCCTACGCCCGATAAAGTGCTGGGTACGCCGATAGAAAGCTGATGAAGGCAGCCTGGCCAGCCCATCCTGGCTAGGCTGCCATGAAGGATTCCATGGCTTCCAGCGTTTCGGTGGGCGCGCTTACGTGCGGGCAGTGGCCGCTCACGGGCAGGGTAACGAGCCGGGCCACGGGCAGGGCGGAGGCCAGAAAGCTGCCTACCTCCGGGGGGGCTATCAGGTCCTGGGCACACTGCACCAGCAGGCAGGGCGTGTGGCAACGGCTTACGTCGGCCCGGTTGTCGGAGAGAAAGGTGACGCGGGCGAAGCGTTTGGCAATATCGGGGTCGTTCTGACAGAAGCTGTGCATGAGCTCCGAAGCCAGGGAGGGGCGGTCGGGGTTGCCCATAAGGAAGGGCGCAAACTCATCGGCCCAGCCTACAAAGTCCTGCTCCATGAAACTGAGCATGTCCTGAATATCCTGCCGCTCGAACCCGCCCTGGTAGCCGCTCTCGTTGAGGTAGCAGGGGGAGGGGCAGAGCAGGAGCAGCTGTTCGAACAGGTCGGGCGCCTGAATAGCGGCCAGCATGCCAATCATGGCGCCCACCGAGTGGCCCACCAGCGTGACCTGCGCCAGCTCCAGCTCCCGGCAGATGGCCAGAACGTCCTCGGCGTAGCCCTGCAGCGAAGCGTACTTATCCGGCTCGTAGGCCGTCAGGTCGGAAAGGCCCGCGCCCACGTGGTCGAACAAAACGAGTTGAAAGTGCCCCGATAAGGCCGGGGTGATGTAGCGCCAGATGGTCTGGTCGCAGCCGAAGCCGTTAACGAAAAGCAGTGTGCGGGGCCCGGTCCCCAGCACATGTACGTTGTTACGCTTTCTGATAAAGCTCATGAGGGAATAAACTGAATGGGTGTAGTAGTTAATAAATTATATAGGATATTGGAAATGTTATTCAAAATAGGAAGTTGTGCCACAATGGGAAAGTTGGGGCCGACTCACTTGCCGGTTCCACTGCCTGTCCCAGGGGTATTGCCAGCCTGGTTTTATAGCCTTATCGATTCCCGGACCTATCCGTTGCCGGGTCCATTTTGAGCCGTTCCGCGCCGGGGTATTGTACCCGCCCCTGCCCGCATGGGCGGCAGTCCGGCTTACGGGCCGTGCTTCCTGGTTGGGCACTTGCGCAAGGGGGGATAGTGCCAGGCGGCCCGGCTGAAACACCCCGCCCACCCCGTGGCCGATTGGCCCCGACCCACTATCTTCGCTTCAACCGCCACCTGTTCACTTATGGCGGGGCTGCTCGGACAGGGTATTGCGGCGCGGCCCCGTCAGAGGGTTCGACTCCCTCCGCTGGACGTGGTGTACCTTCCCAACCGGGAAGATCAGCCTGAAAAGCTGTCTGGTGAGGGGCAGGGAACCGGGTGGCCTGGGTCATCCGAACGGCTCCGCGGTTTGCAGCCCGCCGGATACCGTCCGCCGGCTTTGGTGGGCTCAAGGTGGGTTCCCCGCGGCGCCGTATTCCCTGCCCTTCTGGGCGGCCATTTACCCGTTTTATTCCATCTATGGGACTGCTCACGACCACGTATCAGGTAAAACCGAATCAGGAAGGCTTTCTATTCCGCGACAACGTACTGGAGCGTCGGCTGGCGCCCGGCCGTTACGAAATCTGGGACCTGCGGCGGCGTACCCTGCTCCTGACCCTGCCCACCACCAGCCGCCTGCTCGTCATCACCAACCAGGAAGTTCTGACCAAGGACAGCATCGCCCTGCGGTTCTCGTTCACGGTGCTTTACCGCATTGCCGACGGCGCGCGTTTTCTGAGCCAGTTTGAGTTGAACCAGGCAGCCACGTTCGGGTTGCTGCAGCAGGCGGAGCAGCGCATTCAGCAGGCCGTGCAGGTGGCGGCCCGCAACCGCATTGCCGGCTTCCAGAGCGAAGAGCTGCCCGAGCGCCGCGATGAGCTCACCGACTTCACCACGCCCGAGCTACTGGCCCAGCTCGCCGACCTGGGAGTGGTGCTAGAGCAGGCCCAGCTGCGCGACCTCACGTTTCCCAAGAGCATCCAGGACCTGTTTTCCCGGCACCTGGAGGCTAAAATCCGCGCCAAAGCCGACCTGGAAAACGCCCGCACCGCCGTGGCCACGGCCCGCGCCCTCAAAAACGCCGCCGATCTGATGAAGGGCGACGACAGCCTGCGCTTTTTCCAATACCTGGAAACCATCACCAAAATCGCCGCCAAAGGCAAGCACACCTTCCTGGTGGGCGATTTCCCGGCCTTGCCGAAGGGGTAGAATTATACCTCAAGAAACAGCGATACCTATGACACAGTATTTTATTTCAAAAATCAACATCAACCAGCATCGGGTACTGGAGAAAATATACAATGTTCCAAGTGTTAATGAATTTCCCGATGTGCGAAAAATTGCTCAAGACCTGACACTTTCAGAAGAGGATGTACTGCAAGCGGCAGCTCTACTTCATGGTCGTGGATTTGCATCAATCAATAGGACTACAAGGCCTTTTACAATTGTCTGCAAGCCTGAAGGTGCACAAGCGCTTTTTCAGAAGATACTATTAGAAGAGGGAAAGGAAAAGGCTAAAGTTAATATGCTTCGTTGGTTGCAGATGACAGGCATATTTATAGCAGCAATTATCAGTGTCAGCACGTTTGTAATGAATATTATTAGTACTATGAATAACGCCAAGGCTATCGAGTCCTTGAAATCCGAAATTACTTTGCTGAAGCGTCAAAAGACAAATGATCAAACCCCGCCTCCACGCCCTGTGCCTAAGCTACGTGCAGGAGCGCCTAAACGCCATCCAGGCGGCCGTTAATGCGGCCCAGGAATCGGCCAACTCCGAAACCAAGAGCAGCGCCGGCGACAAGTACGAAACCGGCCGCGCCATGGCTCAGAACGAGCGGGACCGAAATCTGGTGCAGCTCCAGCAGGCCCGGCAGCTGCTGGCCGAACTCCAGCGCATCAACCCCGACCTGCCCTGCGAGGCCGTGCGCCCCGGCGCCTTGGTCAGCACCAGCTTGGGCCACTTCTTCGTCAGCATCAGCGCCGGCAAGCTCCCGCTGGACGGCACCGACTACTTCGCCGTATCGGCCGCCGCGCCGGTGGCCGCCGCCCTGAGCGGCAAGCGCGCCGGCGAGCAGGTGGTGTTTAACGGGAAGCCGGTTAAAGTTTTAGCGGTTAGCTGATAGCTGCTGGCTCTGTGTTAGGAGTGCTATTCGGACCAACTAACAAAGGGCTCCGCACTCAATCGAGTGGGGAGTTCTTTTCGTTTTATCAGCTACCAGCCAACAGCTAATCAAAACCCCTGCAGCAGGCCCGCCACGCCCCGGATGTTGAGGCGGGTGAAGTTGCGGACGCGCTCGAAGCGGGTGCGGGCCTCGTCCAGCTCTTCGTCGGGTTCCTGCTGGCTGGGGCGGTGGGTGTCGAGGAGGCTGAACACGGTGTCGGCCAGGTCCAGGTAGCCCAGAATCATGAGCAGCAGCAGCTTCTTGTCGGCTTCGGCGTAGCCTTTGGTGCGTACGGCCTTCACCAGCGTATCCAGCTGCACGGTTTCGTCCATGAACAGGTCGCGCAGTACGGCCCGCTGGTGCTGGTAGTCGAGCAGCTGCTGGGGCGTGGCGGCGGAGTTGGGGAAAGGAAAGGTTTCGGTGAAGCGGGTGGCGGCGCGGAAGTCGGCTTCGGCGGCGTACACGGTTTGCAGGTGCTTCTGCAGGCTGGTCCAGAGGCCGGTGCGGGCTTTATCGAAGGCGGCGGAAGCGGCGGCGGGGTCGGGCTGGGTCACGGAACGGAGAAACGGATGAACCCCAAAGTACGGGGTTTTGCGGCGGTGGGGTTGCCGGCGGGGCGAAGTGGCCGGAAGCCGTACTTTTGCAAACGCCCGGTCATTCCGACGCAGGAGGAAGCTGGGACAATTCTTTCAGCAATCCGGTTCGATGACGCTAAACCCGCTTCCTCCTGCGTCGGAATAACAGGTTTTTTACCCTGCCCTATGCCCTCCGAAACTCCCAAACGCGTTACCCTGCTCGGCTCCACGGGCTCCATTGGCACCCAGGCCCTCGACGTTATCCGGGCCCAGCCGGGCCGCTTCTCGCTCACGGCCCTCTCGGCCCAGTCGAACGCCGACCTGCTGGTGGCCCAGGCCCGCGAGTTCCGGCCCGCCGCCGTGGTTATCGGCGACGAAAGCAAGTACCAGCAGGTGCGCGCGGCCCTGGCCGGCCAGCCCGAAACCGAGGTGCTCAGCGGCCCGGCCGCCCTCACCGAGGTAGCCGGCCGCCCCGACGCCGACGTGGTGCTCACGGCCATGATGGGCTACGCCGGGCTGCTGCCCACGGTGGCCGCCATCCGGGCCGGCAAGGACATTGCCCTGGCCAACAAGGAAACCCTGGTGGTGGCCGGCCAGCTCATCACGGAGCTGGTGCGGGAGCACGGCGTGCGCCTGCTGCCCGTCGATTCGGAGCATTCGGCCATTTTCCAGTGCCTGGTGGGGGAGGAGCAGAACCCGATCGAGAAAATCATCCTCACGGCCTCGGGCGGGCCCTTCCGGGGCCGCAGCCGAGCGCAGCTGGCCCAGGTGACCCGGGCCCAGGCCCTCAAGCACCCCAACTGGGACATGGGCGCCAAAATCACCATCGACTCGGCCTCGCTCATGAACAAGGGCCTGGAGGTGATGGAAGCCAAGTGGCTTTTCGGCCTGCGCAACGACCAGATTGACGTAATCGTCCACCCCCAGAGTATCATCCATTCCCTGGTCCAGTTCGAGGACGGCTCGCTCAAGGCCCAGCTCGGGCTGCCCGATATGAAGCTGCCCATTCAGTACGCGTTGGGCTACCCGCAGCGCCTGGCCAACGACTTCCCCCGCTTCAACTTCCTCGACTATCCCCAGTTCACCTTCGAGCCTGCCGATACCGACACCTTCCGCAACCTGGCCCTGGCCTTCGAGGCCATGCGCCGGGGCGGCAACGCGCCCTGCATCCTCAACGCGGCCAACGAAATGGCCGTGGCCGCCTTCCTGCGCGACGAAATCGGGTTCCTGGAAATGTCGGACGTGGTAGAAACCAGCCTCGCGCGGGTTTCGTACCTTGCCACCCCAAGCCTGAACGACTACGTGCTCACCGACGAGGAAACCCGCCGCGTGGCCGCCGACCTCCTCGGGGCCCGCGCCTGACACCCTGGCCGAAACCAGCCGAACCCCGCGCCCCGGCGCGTTGTTTGATGGGCACGAGTAGCATAAAGAACGTCATGCTGAGCGAAGCGGAGCGCAGCCGAAGCATCTCGCGGGCAATAGTAATTTCTGCTGGTAGATTACCGTTGCAACAACAGCCCGCGAGATGCTTCGGCCGCGCTCCGCTTCGCTCAGCATGACGTTCTTTTTCACCGCCTTTCTCCCTTATCCTCTTTTACCCTTCACCTCCTCACCCTACTACCTTTGGAAGGACTAATCATGGCCGGCAACCTGTTGCTGGGCCTTTCGCTACTGGTGGGCCTGCACGAGTTCGGACACTTTGCGGCCGCCAAGTACTTTAAAATCCGGGTCGATAAGTTTTACATCTTCTTCGACTTCCTGTTTCCGTTGCCCGGGGTGATGAACTTCGCCCTGTTCAAGAAGAAAATCGGCGAGACGGAATACGGCCTGGGCTGGTTCCCGCTGGGCGGCTACGTGGCCATCCACGGTATGATTGATGAAACCCAGGACGCCGAGAGTCTGGCTTCCGAGCCGGCCCCCAACGAGTTCCGCTCGAAGCCGGCCTGGCAGCGCCTGATTGTAATGCTGGGCGGCATCATCATGAACGTGATTACCGGCATCGTCATCTTCACCCTGCTCACGGTGAGCTACGGCCAGAGCTACCTGCCGGCTTCGGAAGTGCGCTACGGCGTGGTCCCCAACGAGCTGGGCCGGGAAATGGGCTTCCGCCAGGGCGACAAAATCGTGAAGATTAACGGCCGCCCCTTCGAGGATTTCAGCGACGTGTACAGCCCCGACGTGATTCTGGGCTCCAACGCCTACTATACCGTCGACCGCAATGGTCAGCTGCTGGACGTGCCCGTGCCTAACAATTTCATGGACCGCCTCGCCGACGAGGGCGAGCAGCGCTTCGTGCAGCCCCTCGACCCCTTCGTGGTGGACCAGGTGGTGCCCAGCAGCCCCGCCGCCAAGGCCGGCCTGCAGCCCAACGACCGGATTCTGACCGTGGGCGGCCAGCCCATTCAGTTCTTTCCCGAGCTCCAGAAGGCCCTCAAGGACCAGGCCGGCAAGCAGGTAGCCGTGCAGGTGGAGCGCGCCAGCCAGCCCGTGACGCTGCAGGTAAACGTAGATGAGGACGGTAAAATCGGGTTCCTGCCCAAGTCGTTGCTTAAATTTGAAACCCGGCAGTACGGGTTGCTGGCGGCCCTGCCCGTGGGCACCAAGCAGGCCTTCGGCGTCGTGACGACCCAGATGAAGGCCTTCGGGAAGATTTTCCGGGGTGAGGCCTCGTTCCGCAAATCCATTGGCGGGCCCATCGAAATTGCCCAGCAATACGGCGGCAAGTGGGACTGGCTCCGGTTCTGGACGCTCACCGGCATGCTCTCGATGGTGCTGGCCTTCATGAACCTGCTGCCTATTCCGGCCCTCGACGGCGGCCACGTGGTGTTCCTGCTCTACGAGATGATAGCCGGCCGCAAGCCCTCGGATGCCTTCATGGAAAACGCTCAGAAAGTGGGCATGATGCTGATTCTGGGCCTGATGGCCTTCACGCTCATCATCAACCCCCTGCTCAAAACCTTCCTCAAGTAGCCGCCCGCGGGCGGTCTGCCGAAAAGCCGTGCTGTCCGCAAGGATGGCACGGCTTTTATATGAATGCCGGGGCAGCGGGGTGCGCCACTCGCCGCGCCCCACACCTGCAACTCCGCCCGCCAACCCGCGCCTTTTGCCCATGTCCGTTTCCAAGCTCCGCCGAATTCTGCCCCCGCTGGCTCTGTTGCTCACGCTCAGCCTGGCGGCCTGGGCGCACACCTACCACGCCAGCATCATGGAGGTGCGCTTCAACCCCGAGAAGCAACGGCTGGAAATGGCCCTCAAAGTATTCATCGACGACCTGGAAAAGGACCTCTCCCAGGGCCAGCCCGCGCCCGTGCGCACCGACCAGCTGTCCCGCGCCCAGCTCGACCCGCTGCTGCTGAATCTGCTGCGCCGGCAGGTGCAGCTCACGGCCCGCCCCGGCGCGGCTCCGCTGCCGCTCACGCTGGTGGGCCTGCAAAAGGAAACCGACGCCTACTGGCTCTACTTCACGGCCCCGCTGCCCACTGCCGCCACCGGCGTCACGCTGTGCCACCAGCTCCTGCTGGCCCTCTTCCCCGACCAGATGAACATCGTCAACCTCACCGCCCACGGCCAGAAACAAAGCCTGCTGTTCCGCAACGGCGAGGAAACGCAGACACTGAAGTGGTGAAGTGGTGAATGGGTGAAGTGGTAAATGAGTGAATGCGTGAAGTGTCATCCTGAGCAAAGCGAAGGACCTTGTTACGTTGCAACGACAATCGTTCGTACGACTCGTGCTACCGTAATAAGGTCCTTCGCTTTGCTCAGGATGACACTTCACGCATTCACTCATTCACTCATTCACCACTTCACTCATTTCCCGCTACCATCCGTCGCCGGTGGGTTGGGGTTCGGGCTTGCCGGGGGCGGCGGGTTTGGAGCCGGGGAGCGGGTCGGCCTGGAAGGGCGTGTCGTCGGGGCCGCCGTCGGGCTTGAGCAGGCGGAACTCCACGCGGCGGTTGGTTTTGGCGTCTTCGGCAGTCACTTCATCCTTGAGCGGGCGGGTGGAGCCGTAGCCGAAACTCTCAATTCGGTTGGCGGCCAGCTTGCCCTTCTGCTCGATGTAGCGCCGGATGGCTTCGGCCCGCTCCTGCGACAGCCGCTCGTTGAAATCCGGGTCGCCCTTGCCGTCGGTGTGGCCCGAGATGTTGAGCCGGAACGTGGGGTGGTCGACCAGGAACACGGCAATGCGGTCCAGAATCGGGTGCATGCCGGCCCGGATGGTGGCCTTGTCCTGGTCGAACTCGATGTTTTTGAACACCAGCGGCAGCTTGTAGTCGATGGCGTTGGTCATGAGCGACATGACCGTATCGTTCTGGAGGGCGAACTTTTTTTCCACGCTGAAAAAGTCCGGGCTCTGAATCAGCATCACGTAGTGGGAGCCCTCCATGAGGTCGAAATCGAAGGAGCCGTCGTCGCGCAGGTACTTGCTGGCCACCTCAATGCCGTTATCGGTGTCGATGATGCTCACGATGCCGTTGAGCGGCCGGCGGCTCACCGAGTCGATGAGCGAGCCCTCGACGTGGGTGGTGGCGGTGGGCTGGGCCTCCATGGGCAGGGGAAAGGAGTAGAGGTCCAGGTTTTTCGGTTCCTGTTGCTCGGAGCGAGCGTAATACAGGTTTTTGGAGTCGGAATCGATGGTGAAGTAGTACTCCGAGCCCTTGCCGTTTACGAGCGGGCCAATGTTGATGGGTTCCTGCCAGCGGCCCCGCACCCGGTAGGTTTTGTAGATATCGAAGTCGCCGAAATTGAGCAGCTGGCCCCGGGAGCTGAAGTACAGCACGTGGTAGAGGGGGTGGTAGAAGGGGCTCACCTCACTCTCGCGGGTGTTCACCACGGGCCCCATGTTCTGGGCCCGGCTCCACTCGCCGTTCTTCTGCTTCACCGTAAACCAGATATCGGACAGCCCGAAGCCACCGAGCCGGTCGGAGGCGAAGTAGAGCGTATCCTCGCCCGGCGAAAGCGTGGGCTGGGAGTCCCAGGCCGAGGAATTGACGTTGGCGCCCAGGCTCTTGGGCATCGTCCACTTGCCGTCCTTGAAGTTCGACACGTACAGGTCGCAGTTGCCGTGGCAGGTGGGGCACTCGCAGCGGGCGAAGTAGAGGGTGGTGCCGTCCTTGCTGATGCAGGCCGAGCCCTCGTTGTAAGCCGAGTTGATGGGCTTGGGCAGGGGCTCGGCGTCGGTCCAGAGCCCGTTCTCGCGCCGCGACTGGTAGAGGTCTTCGTCGGAAACGTCGTTGAGGCCGCGGGTTTTGCGCTTGGAGGAGAAAATGAGCAGGTCGGCGTCGGCGTTGAGGGTGGGGCCGTAGTCTTCGCGCTTGGAGTTGATGGCCTCGCCCATGCTGGTGTACACGCCCTTGGGCGGCCGGAACGTGGCAATGTTTTTCCGGTACTCCACCAGGTCGTAATACGTTTTCAGGGGCACATAAAGCACCGTGTCGCGGTGTTCGAGCGAGTCGTAGTACTGCTGCACCTTGGTCAGGCCCTGGCGGCGGTGCTTGAGGGCGAGGCGGTAGTAGGCCTTGGCCCGCTCGGGGTTGCCGGTCCGGTCCCAGAGCTGACCCAGGTGCCAGAGCATGGGCGTATCGCGGTAGAAGTTCTCGATGCCGAACTGGCCCACGTAGAGTTCAAGCAGGTTGCGGGCGGCGGTCCAGTTCCTGCGCTTTTCGGCCCGCTGAATTTCGCGCAGGGCCTTTTTATCCCGGAAATACGCCACCCGGTTCACGTTCGGGAACAGGGGCGTGGCGTCGAGGCGGGTGCGCATCTGCCGGATGACCTTGGCCGAGAGTCTGCGTTGGGAGGTGGGCAGGTTGCTGTTCTGCTGGGCGCACAAGGTGGCGGGCAGGCACAAGGCCAGCAGCAGCCCGCAGAAGGGAATCAGACGAAAAAAACGGGGCATAACAACAATAGGGCACTGAGGCGGTGGGAAACCGGCAAGCATCAAAAATAGGAAAATTTGGATATCGAAACACGCCCCGGTGCCCGGTGGCCCCGCCTTTTTTTGCCGGCCCGGTCTGCCTTGGCCCGGGCCGGGATGTTCTGCCGAAGTGGCAACCCTCCGCCGTGGCACGGCACTTGCCGAATCCGTACCTTCGGAAGCGCCTTCCCGCTGTTGGAAGGCGGTCCGGGCCGGTAGCTGCCATTGTGGCACCCGGCTACCGCTTCGTTTGTACTCCCGCGCATGAGTTTTTCCAATCCCCCTACCGCCGATTTATCCTCCTACCTGCTGATGACCGACGACTCTACGGAAATGGTATCCATTGTGGCCGCCGACCCCGACCAGCCCATGAGCCCGGGCGAGCAGCCGGAGGTACTGCCCCTGCTGCCGGTGCGCAACACGGTGCTGTTTCCGGGCGTGGTGCTGCCCGTCACGGTTACCCGCAAAAAGAGCATCCGGCTGGTGCGCAAGGCCTACCGGGGCAACAAGCTGGTGGGCGTGGTGGCCCAGAAAAACGGGCAGAGCGACGACCCCACCCTGGCCGATATGTACCAGGTGGGCACGCTGGCCAAGATTCTGAAAATGCTGGTGCTGCCCGACGGCAATACCACCATCATCATCCAGGGCCAGTCGCGCTTCAAAATTGAGCAGGAGATTCAGAGCACGCCCTATATCACGGCCCGGGTAAGCTACGCCCCGGAGGCCTTCCCGGCCCAGACTTCCAAGAATCTCAAGGCCCTGGTCTCGTCGCTCAAGGAAGCGGCGGCCCGCATGCTCAAGCTCAACCCCGAAATTCCGCAGGAAGCCCAGGTGGCCCTGGATAATATTGAGTCGCCCGCGTTTCTGACCCATTTCCTCTCCTCCAACATCAACGTGGAGGTGAGCGTGAAGCAGCAGCTGCTCGAAACCAACGACGGCGTGGAGCGCGGCACCCAGCTGCTGCAGCTCATGCTCAAGGAAATTCAGCTGCTCGAAATCAAGCGCGAAATCCACACCAAGGTCCACACCGACATCGACCAGCAGCAGCGCGACTACTTCCTGCGCCAGCAGATCAAGGTGCTCCAGGACGAGCTGGGCTTCGACGGCCCCGAGCAGGACGCCGACAAGCTGCGCCAGCGGGCCAAAACCAAGAAGTGGCCCGAAGCCGTGGCCAGGCACTTTGCCAAGGAGCTCGACAAGCTCAGCCGCCTCAACCCCCAGGCCGCCGAGTACCCCATCAGCCTCAACTACGTGGAGTACCTGCTGGATTTGCCCTGGGGCGAGTACACCAAGGACAACTTTAACCTAAAGCGCACCCAGCGCATCCTCGACCAGGACCACTACGGCATGGAAAAGGTGAAGGCGCGCATCATCGAGTACCTGGCGGTGCTCAAGCTCAAAAACGACCTGAAAGCGCCGATTCTGTGCCTTTACGGCCCGCCCGGCGTGGGCAAAACCAGCCTCGGCCGCTCCATTGCCAAGTCCTTGGGCCGCCAGTACGTGCGCATGAGCCTGGGCGGCGTCCGCGACGAGGCCGAAATCCGGGGACACCGCAAAACCTATGTGGGGGCCATGCCCGGCCGCATCATCGCCCAGATTAAGAAAGCCGGGGCCTCCAATCCGGTTATCGTGCTCGACGAAATCGACAAGCTGGCCTCCGATTTCCGGGGCGACCCCAGCTCGGCCCTGCTCGAGGTGTTGGACCCGGAGCAAAACTCGACTTTCACCGACAACTACCTGGAGGTGGAGTACGACCTCTCGCGGGTGCTGTTCATTGCCACCGCCAACTCCCTCGACACCATCCAGCCCGCCCTGCGTGACCGGATGGAAATCATCGATCTGACGGGCTACACGCTGGAGGAGAAAACCCAGATTGCCAAGAAGCACCTCTGGCCTAAGCTGCTCGAAGAGCACGGCCTCGGCCCCAAGGACGCCGCCATCAGCACCGCCGCCCTGCAGCGCGTGATTGACGACTACACCCGCGAGAGTGGGGTGCGCAGCCTGGAGCGCAAGCTGGGCGGCGTGGTCCGCAACGTGGCCAAGAGTAAGGCCCTCGATGAGGAGTACCCCGCCACCCTCCAGCCCGCCGACGTCACCCGCATCCTGGGCGGGGCCATTTTCGACCGCGACCAGTACCAGGACAACGAAACGGCCGGCGTGGTCACGGGCCTGGCCTGGACCAGCGTGGGCGGCGACATTCTGTTCATCGAAAGCCTGCTGAGTCGGGGCCGGGGCAAGCTCACGCTCTCGGGCCAGCTCGGCGACGTGATGAAGGAGTCGGCCGTGACGGCCCTGAGCTACCTGCGCAGCCGGGCCGAGGAGCTGGGCATCGACTACCGCCTCTTCGATCAGTACGACCTGCACATTCACTTCCCCGAGGGGGCCGTGCCCAAGGACGGGCCCAGCGCCGGCATTGCCATCTTCACCAGCATTGCCTCGGTGTTCACCCAGCGCAAAATCCGCAGCCACCTGGCCATGACGGGCGAAATTACCCTGCGCGGCAAGGTGCTGCCGGTGGGCGGCATCAAGGAGAAAATCCTGGCCGCCCGCCGCGCCGGCATCAAGGACATCATCCTCTGTCCCAAAAACCGCAAGGACATCGACGAAATTTCGGCCGACTACCTCAAGGGCCTCACCATTCACTACGCCGACCGTGTGGACGACGTGTTGCGCGTGGCCCTGCTGGACGAGAAGGTGGCCCATCCCCTGAAGCTCATCGTCCGCGACGAAACCCCGGCCCCGCTGGGCCCGAGCGTGGAAGTGAGCTGAGCAGATCGGCGGCTACCGGTATGCGGAAACGAGGGGTTGTGCGTTCGGATGGCCCGGGGGAGTTAACTTGCCTGGGCTTCCGGCCGCTTCCTCCTTCGTTCTGCTCATCGTCCTAAGCTTCTTTTACTTCAGATTGACTATGGTCCGACACCTACGCCGCACTGCTGCTGTTTTCGCCGTTTCGGGTCTGGGGCTGGGCGCGGCGCAGGCTCAGATCGGGGGGCAGCAGGCCTTTTCGTTCCTGAACCTGCCCACCAGCGCCAAGCTGGCTGGTTTGGGCGGGGTGAACACCTCCGCCCGCGACGCCGACGGCACCCTGCTCTACGGCAACCCGGCCCTGCTCAACGCCGACATGGACGGCCGCCTGGCCCTGGGCTTCGTTAACTACCTGGCCGACATCAGGCAGAGCACGGCTGTTTACGTGTTCAACACAGCCAAAGCGGGCCGCTTTGGCGTGGGCCTGACCTACCTCAACTACGGCGACTTTGAGCAGTTCGACCCGGCCGGCAATTCGCTGGGCCGGTTTTCGGTAAACGAGTACGCCCTGAGCCTGGCCGATTCCTACACAACGGGCGTGTTCACGCTGGGCGGCACGCTCAAGCTGGCCGGCTCGGGCGTGGCGGGCAGTCATTCCTACGCCGCCCTGGTTGATGTGGGCGGCGTGTTTAAGCACCCGGAGCGGGATTTCACGGTGGGCCTGGTGGTGCGCAACGCCGGCGTGCAGCTCAAGGCCTACGACGGAGCCGGCCGGGAACCCATGCCGCTCGATGTGCAGCTGGGCACCAGCTTCAAGCCCGAGCACCTGCCGTTCCGCTTTTCCTTCACGGCTCACCACCTGCAGCGGCTCGATATTGTGTATCTCGACCCCAACCAGCGCGGGCAGCTGGATGAAAACGGGGTAGAAGTTAAGCCTGAAAAGAGCCTGGGCGATAAAATTGCGCGCCATTTTGTGGTGGGAGGGGAGCTGCTGCTGAGCAAGAACCTCCACCTGCGCGTGGGCTACAACCACCTGCAGCGCCGGGAGCTGCGGCTGGATAATACCTCGGGCGGAGCCGGATTTTCCTTCGGGGTAATGCTGCGTCTGAGCCAGTTCCAGCTCGATTACACCCACGCCGGCTACCACGCCTCGGGCGGGGCTAACTACTTCACCGTGGCCCGCAACCTCGATTCGCTGTTCAAAAAACAACCCTGATTTTAAGGTGAAAATTTGAGTAATGCGGAAAATGTGGCCGTTTACCACGTGCCATCCGCAAACTTATTCGGCCCACATGCCTTCTCACATTCAGCACATCTGCACATTGCCCACATTCCCCTTTATGCTCGATTCCGCAGAATTTCTCACCCCGGCCCAGATTGTGGCCGAACTCGATAAGTACATCATCGGTCAGCACGAGGCCAAGCGCCACGTGGCCATTGCCCTGCGCAACCGCTGGCGCCGCCTGCGCGCCGCCCCCGATATGCGCGAGGAAATTGTGCCCAACAACATCCTCATGATTGGCTCCACGGGCGTGGGCAAAACCGAAATTGCCCGCCGCCTGGCCAGCATTTCCGGCGCCCCGTTCACCAAAGTAGAGGCCTCCAAGTTCACCGAAGTCGGCTACGTGGGCCGCGACGTGGAAAGCATGGTCCGCGACCTGGTGGAGCAGTCGGTGAACATGGTCAAGCAGCGCCGCAAGGAGGAGGTGAAGGTGCAGGCCGCCCAGGTGGTGGAAGAGCTCATCCTCGACATCCTGATTCCGCCCGTGACGGCGGCCGGTTCCGGCAAGCCGGCCCAACCGGCCCTGGGTTTCCCCACCACGGCCGCCGGCGACCTGCCCGATTCCGACCACGAGCTGAACGAGCGCACCCGGGAGCGGTTCCGGGAGAAAATCCGCAACGGGGAGATGGACGAGCGCAAAATCGAAATTCAGGTCCAGCAGGGTGGGAGCGGCGGCATCGGCGTTATCGGGGGCGGCCCCGGCGGCATGGACGAGGCCAGCATGGCCGGCATTCAGGACATGCTGGGCTCGATGCTGCCCAAGAAAACCCGTAAGCGCAAAGTCACCGTGGCCGAGGCCCGCAAGATTCTGCTCGACGAGGAAGCGGCCAAGCTCATCGACATGGACGAGGTGAAGGATGAGGCCGTGCGCCACGCCGAAAACGCCGGCATCATCTTCATCGACGAAATCGACAAGGTGGCCAGCCGCAGCGGCAAGGGCGGCGGCGGCCCCGATGTGAGCCGGGAAGGGGTGCAGCGCGACCTGCTGCCCATCGTGGAAGGCTCGGCCGTCAACACCAAGTACGGCATCGTCCACACCGACCACATCCTGTTCATTGCTGCCGGGGCCTTCCACGTGGCCAAGCCCTCCGACCTTATTCCGGAGCTGCAGGGCCGCTTTCCCATCCGCGTGGAGCTGCAGAGCCTGAGCAAGGACGACTTCTACAAAATCCTGAAAGACCCCAAAAATGCCCTCACCAAGCAATATGAGGCGCTGTTGCGGGCCGAGGAAGTGGAACTGACCTTCGAGGACGAAGCCCTGGAGCGCCTGGCCGAAATTGCCTTCGAGGTCAACAACGAAGTCGAAAACATCGGGGCCCGCCGCCTGCACACCGTCATGAGCCGTCTGCTCAACGACATCCTCTTCGACGTGCCGGACCGCATCGGCCCCAACGCCCGCATCCTCATCGACCGCGCCCTGGTCGAAGAGCGCCTCCGCGACATGGTCCGCAACCGCGACCTGAGCCAGTATATTCTCTGAGGTAACGAAGTGGTGAGGTAGTGAAAGAGTGCGTGCCGTTCAACGGTTCCTCAACTCCCCGCGTAAGACCTGCGGAGGTTGACGGGCCATTGAACGGCACGCACCTTTTCACTACCTCACCATCTCACCTCATGCACTATTACATCATTACCGGCTCGAGCCGCGGCCTGGGCCAGGCCCTGACCGAACACGCGCTCCGGCAGGCCGATACCACCGTCATTGGCGTTAGTCGGCACGCCACCATCCGGCACGAGCGGTACCACCACCAGCCCCTGGATTTATCGGATATGCTTGCGGTGCAGAATAATCTGCATAAGGTATTTCCGCCGTTGCCGGCCGCGGCCAGCATCACGCTCATCAACAACGCCGGCGTGCTGGGCGACATTGGCTACCTGGGCGAGCAGCCGAACGAGCACTTTGAGTTCGTGCTCGATATCAACCTGATTGCGCCGGCCATGCTCATGAATACATTTCTGAGCACGTACCAGGGCCTGAACATCCCCCGTACCATTCTCAACATCACCAGCGGTGCGGCCCAGCGCCCGGTGGACGGGTGGGCGGCCTATTCCGCCTCCAAGGCCGCCCTCGATGCCCTTTCCCGCACTGCCCAAAAGGAGCAGGACCTGCGCGGCAGCGGGGTGTGCATCCGCAGTCTGGCACCCGGCGTTGTCAATACGGCCATGCAGGAACAGATCCGCAACGTTCCGGAGCAGAAGTTCAGCGAGGCCGCCCGCTTTAATGAACTGCACGAGGCGGGCCAACTGTCGGAGCCGGCTGCAGTTGCAGCCAAAATCATTGGCTGGCTGCGGCAGGCGGCACCCCTGCCCGCCGCCGACCCCGTTCTGCGCCTCTCAGAACTGCCGGACTGATACGGCGCCGATACGAAGTCAGAGGGTCTGCTGCTTGTTTGGCGGGCCTGGTACATAAAAAAAGTCCCCCGACCACTTGGTGGCCGGGGGGCTTTATACTACAATCCGCCCTTAGTTATACCCAGGATTCTGGGTGATATTCGGGTTGTTGAGCGTTTCGCGGAAAGGAATGGGCAGTAGCAGGCGGTTCACATCCGTGATATCAAGTACTGCCTGGGCCCGGCCGGTGCGGATGAGGTCAAACCAGCGGTGGCCTTCCAAGGCCAGTTCCAGCCGCCGGTCCTTTTCGATCTGTTCCAGAATCTGGGCCTGATCGAGGGTGGCAGGTACTTCCGCCAGGCCCGCGCGGGTACGGATGCGGTTCAGGTCGGTGATGGCGCCGGCCAGGTCGTTGAGGCGGGCCTTGGCTTCGGCGCTGATCAGGATGATTTCAGCCAGGCGAATAGCCTTGAAATTGTCAGTGCCGTTGCCTGGGTCTACATACTTAATGTTATTGCCCGTGGCCACGGCCCGGCCGTTGAGCGTGAAGGTTCCATCGGAAATGGTGGCATTGCGGCGGGCATCACCTGCTTCGTAAGCCGTTGGCAGGGTAGAGCCGGGACCCGTAGGACTCATCTCGTTCCGGCCGCCATTGGTTCCCGGCAGCATGAAGAAAGCGTACGAGCTCTGGTTCTGGGCGTCGAACTGCACTTCGAAAATCGACTCGGTAGGGTTTTCAGAAGCCACGGCCGCCCGGTAGCTGGCATTGAGCTGGTAGCTGCCGGCTCTCACCAGATCAGTCAGACGGACTGCTTCGGCGTAGTCCTGACGGTAAAGCGCGATGCGGGCTTTGAGGGCGGTGGCAGCCAGCTTGGTAGCCCGGGCCGGGCCACCCGAAGCGGGCAGCACGCCTTCGGCAGCCGTCAGGTCAGCCACCATCTGGTCGTATACGGCCGCTTTCGGGTTGCGGGCCACGAAGAGCGTGTTGTCGGGGGTAGTGGTCGGAGTAGTAACCAAAGGCACATCCCCCCAGTAGTTGACGAGGTAGAAGTAACACAGGGCTCGCAGGAACTGTGCCTCACCGATGAGCTGGCCTTTCACTTCGTCGCTGGCCCCGCCTACGGCAGGCGTGTAGGCGATGACGTTGTTGGCCCGGTTGATCGTTGAGTACAACGACGACCACATGTTGGTCACCTCCGCATTGTCGGGCAGAATAGCCAGGTTCTTGATCTGGGAAAACGAGGGAAAAGTACCCGTGTGCGCCAGGTTATCGGCCAGCATATCGGCGAAGATCGGTACGCGCAAGCCGGTATTATTTGCGCTGAGCAGGTTGCCGTAGGTGCCGTTAAGGGCTGCCCGGGCTCCCTCCAGGTCGGTGAATACCTGGCTGCGGTCTACCTGGTTGCGTGGCTCTGGCTCCAGGAAGTCGGAGCAGCTGCTCGCGCCCAGGCTGAGTAAACCCAATACCGCCAGAGTAGAAATGTTAAAACGAATATTCATGAAGGTGAAGCTGTGACGAAGTGAAAATTACAGACCGATGTTAACCCCTACCTGGTAGACGCGGGCCTGTGGGAAAGTCAGGAAATCGGTTCCCTGGGAGATGTTGGAGCCGCTGAACGTATTCACCTCGGGGTCGAGACCCTTGTATTTGGTGAAGGTGAGCAGGTTCTGGCCGGCCAGGTAGATCCGGGCGGATTGCATGCGTAAGGGCGCAATCCAGGCCGTGGGCAGGTTGTAGCCGAGGGTAGCCGTTTTCAGACGCATGTACGAGCCGTCTTCCAGCCAGCGGTCCGACGTCCGGCGGTTGTTGTTGGGGTCGCCCCAGGCGGCACGGGGCATGCTGGTGCTAGGGTTATCGGGCGTCCAGCGCTCCAGGGTGGAGGCCAACTGTCCGAACTGCCCGTTCATGCCTTCGGCGAAGGCCCGGCTGTTGTTATAGATCTGGTTGCCTTTGGTGAACTGCAGGAAGAAGTTCAGGTCGATTCCCTTAAAGGAGAGGGTGTTGTTCATGCCGCCGAAGAATTTCGGCTGGGCTGAGCCGATAATCTCCTGGTCAAGAGCCGTAACAACGCCGTCGCCGTTCAGGTCCCGGAAGCGGATATCGCCCGGGCGGGGATTAGTGGCGGCAGTGGTACCCTGGTAGCGCGCGTTCGGGTTGCCGGTCAGGCGGCGGGCTTCCGCATTATCTGATTCAATTTCCCCCGCAGTCTGGTAAATCCGATCAACCACGTAACCGTAGAAGCTGCCCAATGGCTGCCCTACCTGCACCCGGTTGGCGAAACCGGCGGCAAACGGCGCATTGTCGACCAGACGGGTTACTTCGTTGCGGATAATAGAGATGTTGAGATTGGTCGACCAGCTGAAGGAGGCACTGCGCACGTTCTGGGTGGTCAGGTCAAACTCCAGACCTTTATTTTCTAGATCCCCGATGTTCTGGGTCACCGAAGTAAAGCCCGAGGTGAGAGGTAGCTGGCGGTTCAGGAGCAGGTCTTTGGCTTCGCGCTGGAAGGCATTGGCCGACAGCGACACCCGATTTTCCCAGAAGCCCAGGTCAATACCTGCGCTGTATTCAGTGGTCTGTTCCCAGCCCAGGTCGCTGACGCCGAGCTGAACGGGAGCAAAACCGGCCACGGCATTGTAGTTTGCCAGGTTGGTAGCACCCACGCCAAACAGGTTGCGGGAAGCGAAGTTGCCGATATTGAAGTTGCCCACCACGCCGTAGCCGGCGCGCAGCTTCAGCTCGCTCAGGGTGGCGTTATCCTTCAGGAAAGCTTCCTCGGATACGCGCCAGGCCACCGACGCCGCCGGGAAGTAGCCGTACTTATTGTCGGTACCGAAGCGGGACGAGCCATCGCGGCGCAACGAGCCCGAGAAGATGTACTTGCCCTGGTAGTTGTAGTTAACGCGGCCAAAGAAGGAAAGCAGGGTCCAGAGCGTCTCGTCGGAGGCAGCTTCCGTTTTCACGGAGCCGGCCGAGAGCTGGGTGATCTTGTTGGTGGCAAAGCCCGTAACCTGCGTGATGATGCCCTGCTCAGTGGAGCGCTGAGCGCTTTGTCCCAACAATACCGTCAGGGAGTGGTCGCCGATCTGCTTGTCGTAGCTTAAGGTGTTTTCATTGATCCAGCCAACATCGTAGCGGCTGTTGGCGTTGCCGCGTCCGCTGCTGCCCACGGCCTGCAGGGCGGTGCTGGGAATGTATACATCCTCTTTCAGGTTCAGATAGTCGCCACCAATCGAGGAGCGCAGGCGCAGGCCCTTGGCGAGCTGGTAATCACCGTACAGGGAACCGATAGCACGGTTGTTGCGCGCCAGGAAGGTGGGCAGGATAGCGGCGGCTACGGGGTTTTCCACCGAGCTGAACGGGTCGCGACCAAACGTGCCATCGGGGTTATATACCGGAAACTGAGAGCCCAGCAGCAGGGCGGTGCTCAGCACCCCGTAGATGTTGTTGTCGTTGTTGATCCGGTTGCTCAGGGAACGGCTACCCGTCAGGCTCAGACCTACTTTGAATTTATTTGATACCTGGTGGTCGAGGTTGAAGCGCCCACTGCCACGGTTGAAGCTCGAGCCCAGGACAATGCCTTCCTGATCGAAGTAAGTGCCGGAAACCAGGAAGCGCGTTTTGGCGTCGCCTCCGGAAGCAGAAACGGTGTAGTTCTGGATGAGAGCATCGCGGAATATTTCATCCTGCCAGTTGGTGCTGGCTCCCGTGAAAAGCTGTTGGGAGCTCGGGTTGGGGCTCGCTTCTACATAACGGGGGGCCAGGCCCACGTTGGTGCGGGCCTCATTGATCAGGTCCTGGGACTGTTGGCCGTTGAGCACATCGAGCCGGTTCCAGGTTTGCTGGACGCCGGCGTAAGCATCGAGGGTGATTTTGGTTTTGCCGCTCTGGCCGCGCTTGGTCGTTACCAGAACTACCCCGTTGGCCCCCCGGGAGCCGTAGATAGCCGCTGCGGAAGCGTCTTTGAGCACTTCAATAGAAGCAATGTCGTTGGGGTTGATGTCGGCCAAGGCATTGAGCTGCTGGTTACCCACACCGACGTTGGAGTAGCTCCCACTGTTGATGGGCACTCCGTCGACAACATAAAGCGGGTCGCTGCTAGCCGAAATGGAGTTATTGCCCCGAATCCGCACGCTGATACCGCCGCCGGGGGTTCCGGAGTTAGAGGAAACCTGCACGCCCGAAGCCCGGCCCTGCAGCACCTGCTCCACGCTGGCCACGGGCTGGCTGGCAAACTCCTTGGCATCGACCTGCGAAATAGCACCCGTTACCAAGGCCTTCGATTGCTCGCCGTAACCTACTACCACTACCTCGCTCAACTGCTTGCTGTCCGTAGCCAGGCCAACGTTGATAGGGCCATCCGTAATAGCCACTTCCTGAGAAATGAACCCAACTGAGCTCAAAGACAGAGTAGTAGCAGAAGTAGGGGCATTTAATGCAAAGCTACCGTCGGCGTTGGTGGAAACCCCAATGCTGGTACCTTTTACAATGACGGTAACGCCCGGAATACCATCACCGGTTGCACGGTCGACGACGCGGCCAGAAACCGCTTTAGTCTGTGCAGTTGCCTGAGTCGCCGCGAAGGCTACAAGCGGTAAGACAGAGAGTATTACTTTTTTCATGAAAGTAAACAAGTGTTGAAAAAGGTGTGTGTTTCGGCGGTTTTATTTGTGATAATGCTAAATTAACAAGGAAATAATGACTACCATCATAATTTCTAAAAAAAAGCCTTGCTGGTTAACTGTTCAGCTGCGGCGAGGGAAGGTAAACCGGTAATGAGGGCTGTCTAGGTTGGGTTTGTGAATGGTTGCCATCTTCTGCTGTATGTGCAGAGGGCCTATCACTTGCTCCGGATGCACAGCGGAATGAGCATAAAAAAAGCGCTGGCCACAGGCCAGCGCTTTCTTGGGTTAGCATCCGATATAGTAAAAGCGGGAGGATGCTAATGGCTGCTTAGTCTTCGGTGCCATCATCCCACCAAACACCGTCCCCAATGGTAGCATTCGGTACATTGTCTTTGTTGGTTGCAATTTCGCTCTGAGGATAAGGGAAGCGACGGGGGAAGAAAACCGAGTTTTTCGGGTTCTGCAACGTTGGGAAGCCCGTACGACGGTAATCGTTGTAGGCTTCGATGGACTGGTAAACGAAGAAGGAGATGTACTTCTGGGTAATGATGTTCTGCAACGTCAGGTTAGCCGCACCTACGAATACCCGGTCGCGGAATTCCTGCGATTCTGCGCTGGTGCTGGTGCTCACGAAGCCCGCTCCGCCTTTGGCTGTCAGATCGGCGTTAACTGCCGCAACGTAGGCAGCATATGCGGGTACGTAAATCAAGCGAGTAAGTGTGCATACAACTCTTTCCGAGGCGACAAAATAAACGGCCGAACTGTTCACAAAACCGTTATATAAGCCTCTTTGCTGGATTATAAATAATTCAGGGTCAATATTTTGAGTATCATCACGCTACATGAATTTGTATGTGCCCAATGGCAGAAAAGGCCTATTAGCTTCACTTATGACCCAACTCACCTCACATTGGGGCTATACAGCTAGTAAACAGCCTCATACAAAAAAAGCCCCCGCTAGGAATTCCAAGCGGGGGCTTTGTATTAGCACATCAACATGCAGTTGGAGACAATAAATATATTATAGGAATTAATAGCCAGGATTCTGCTGAGCGGCTAAAGTTGGATTGTTAGCTACTTCAATAGAAGGGATTGGCCAAATGAATCGAAAATCGTTGTAATCAATAGGAGCAACACCACCTGTAACTGTTGGAGCAGGCATATTAGGAGTTGGACACTGGTAATTAGCAAGAATCGTTTGGGTCGCCGTCAGTTTACGAGGAACGCCGTTCGTGCCAAATTTCGGATCGACAGCTAAACGGTGGATGTCATCCCAACGAAATCCCTCAGCCACGAATTCAATACGTCTTTCGTTGAGAATTGCGCGGGTAAGTTCATCACCTACTGGGACATTACCATTGGCTATGGAAAACTGCTCGGTAGCATCAGTTACTGCACGATTGCGCACTGCATTCAACAATGCAATCGCACGAGTTGAATTGTTTAAGCGTGACTCAGCTTCAGCTTGATTAAGCACAACTTCTGCGTATCGGATAATGGGCGCAAAATCTGAGTTATTTGCTGCATCCTTATACTTAAAAGTAAAATAGCGAGTAGAAGTTCGCTGTAGTAACTGGGTCCGACGCAAATCTCCACATGTCCAAAATGGAGCGTTGAAGAGAATAGGGCTTACGGCCACCAAGCCACGACCTTGAATACCAGGTAAAGCGTTAGCTGTTGTATTAGGAGAACCATACATAGACGGTAATGCTCCATTAACCCCTGGGTTGTCATCTGAGCTGTTTTCGATCGAGAAAATATTCTCTAATGTAACAGCGGTACCACCCGGAAAAGCTGCTCCGGGAGTAGTATTGAGCGTAACACCGCCAATTGCACTCACAAAAGGAGCACTTTCAGGAATCAATTTGTTGCCCTCTATAACAACGGAAGCATAATCACCTTTATGTAGATACACCCGTTGCTTAAGTGCGATGGCTGCAGCTTTAGTTGCACGTGTTACCCGCAAGGAGCCCGTGCGAGTTTCGGGCAGATTGTCTTCCGCTATATTGAGATCTTCGATTATTTTGTCATATACCTCCGCCACTGTATTGCGTCCTTGTTCACGCGCACGCGCAACCTTTTCAGCTGTATTTACGGCAAAATCTCGGTACGGTACTCCTGGCTTGCTACCGGCACCGTCAGCGTATGGCCGAGCAAAATGTTGAAGTAACTCATGATAAGCCAATGCTCGCAAGAAGCGAGCCTCGCCTTCAAATGCCAATGCATCAGTGGCACTCAATGCTCCCCGCTGTCCAGCACCCTGTACTCCCTCTATTACAACGTTAGCTTGGTTAATAAGTGAGTACAGGGTAGACCACATATTCACAATATTAGGGCTGCCAGGAGTAACATTGTTCTGATAGACAATGCCGAAGAAACCGGCTAAATCCGTCACATCTTCACCTCTTACATCGCCCTGTTCATTGGCAGCAGCTCCAAATGGATAACCCCGGACAGCAATGGCTGTACCGTTGAGTGGATCATAGAAACCCGATTGGGCAGCATCGTATAAACCCGCAACTGATAAGTTGGCTTTCGCTGCATCTTCGAAAGCTGAACCTTCGGGAATGGCGTCCTGAGGAGTTATATCAGTTACATCACAAGCTGTCAAACCTAACGAAAGGAAAGTAGCGATAGCCAATGTGCGGGTGGTCCGAGGCTTAAACGAGAAAGAATTGGTATTCATGCTGAAAGAAATTTAAAAAGCTACGTTTAGACCACCCGTAAACACTCGTTGTTGTGGGTTACTATTAAAGTCTACCCCAAACTGCTGATTAGTTTCTCCATTGGAGTTTACCTCTGGATCGAGACCAGAATATTTGGTGATAGTAAAGATATTCTGTACTTGAGCGAAGAGGCGGACACGGCTCAAAGCACTTAGAGGGCCGAAATTTTCAGGCAGTGTGTAACCCAATGTTACGTTCTGTAGACGGAAAAAGTCGCCTTTTTCTACAAAACGAGAAACTGAGGAATTGTTCAGGTTAATGAAGTCAGAATTTCGAAACACAAGTTTTGGAACATCAGTGTTGGTGTTTGTTGGTGTCCAGCGATCTAAAATTTCAGTGCCATTGTTCACAAAATCCATTCGTAACAGCTGTTGCCGTGATACATTCATGATTTTGTTGCCACCCGAGAATCGAGCAAAAATATTCAGATCGAACCCCTTGAATGTGAAATTATTGTCTATGCCGCCAAACCAAGTTGGGTTGGAATTACCTAAAACCTTACGATCACGATCAGCCTGCAAAGGCGTCGTACGCTCTATTTCACCCGCAGGCGTAGGACCGGATGATGGACCGAGCACAGCA
Source organism: Hymenobacter piscis (assembly GCF_018760735.1). GTDB lineage: Bacteria > Bacteroidota > Bacteroidia > Cytophagales > Hymenobacteraceae > Hymenobacter > Hymenobacter piscis. The sequence goes on along the minus strand of NZ_JAHHZN010000025.1, from coordinate 28,606 downwards.
CCTGGGTTGCTAGGGTCGTAAGGATAGTAGGTGTTGTTATCGACATTGGCTTGCACCAGCGATCCATCGGATTTTCGATAAATAGGATATCCGAAGCTTGCATTTACACCAACAAAGTCATAGCCGTAAATAGAGCCAATTGATTCGCCTACCCGCGTAATATTATATGGATTGAGAATGTCTTCACCGTTATTCAGTTCTAACACCTGATTTTTGTTAGTAGAAAAATTCAAGTTAGTAGACCAAGTGAAATCTTCTCTAGAAATATTTTGCGAAGTGAAATTAAACTCAAAACCCTCATTTCTCATTCTGCCAATGTTAGCATTATATCCATTGCCAGGAATGCCTAACGAAACGGGCACTCTCACAAATAGAACCAAGTCATCAATGTTGTTGCGGTAGTAATCCGCTCCCAAAGTGAATCGATTATCTAAGAAGCCAATATCCAAGCCAACATCAAATTTCTTAGAGGATTCCCACTTTAGGTCTTGGTTTCCAAACTGACCATTACGGTTGTAACCAATGCCATTCTGCGTACCGTACTTGGCTGGACCAAACAGGCTGGCATACGGGAAGAATGAACTGCCAATACCAGTATTACCTACAGCAGCATAGCTGGCTCGAGCTTTCAAATCGGAAAGAACCGTACGCACAGACGACTCTCGCAGGAAGGGTTCTTCCGAAATACGCCAGCCGATAGAGCCTCCAGGGAACCAACCCCGCCGATTGGCTTCAGGTAAACGGGAGAGAGCGTCATTACGAGCTGAGAAACTCAATAGATACCGATCCTTGAATGCATAATTCAAACGTCCAAAGTAAGAATCGAATCCTTCTTGTTGGTAGGAACCACCAATGTTTGGTGTAGCAAATGTTCCAGTAATGATGTTATTATTACCGAAGAAGCGGTCAGAAAGTCCCGTTGCTTGGGCGAAGAAAGACTGGCTAGTAGTCTTCTGGTATTCTACCCCACCTACAAAACCAATCTTGTGAGCCTCGGCTAGTACCTTATTGTAAGAAATTGTATTCTGCCAGTTCCACCGGAAGGTTGGCAAGTACTGCTGGTAAACTAATCCATTGGAGCCCCGTCCATCTCCATGGCGTGGATCAAGGTATTGATAATCTTCGTTGAGGAAGAAATCGGTTCCGTATTGCGTACGGAGTTTAAGACCCGCTACTGGCTCTAATTCGGCAAACACATTGCCCAAAATCCGGTAATTCGTAGCTTCGTACTTATTGTTCTCTAGTGGGAAAAGGATATTTGTGTAGTTGAAATCAATGGTTCCTGCGTTGTTACCCTCGCCTAATACGGCAGGGTTAGTCGTACTGATGAAGGGAGTGCCATCAGGATTACGAGCTGGTACGTTGGGGAACAAAGACAGTGCGTTCGTGACGTTTCCTGAAAGACCGTTACGACTAGTATTTAGACCGAAGTTTTGCGTCCGAGTAAGACCCATGTTTACTCCTACGCGCAGCCACTTGGTTACGTCCTGATCAAGGTTTGCCCGAAATGTTGCTCTTTTAAGCGAGTTAGAAACTATTACGCCGTCTTGATCAGTGTATCCTCCCGAAAAAAAGTAGCGCGTCTTGTCATTGGCTCCGGATACCGATACAGCATGATTTTGTTGAAATCCAGAACGAAAAATCAAATCCTGCCAATCAGTACTCACGTTGTTCTCAAACGGGACGGCGATTGGCTGGTAAGCTGCATCACCTACGTCGTTACGGTACTTTTCATTCGTGATTTCGATGAACTGATCAGCATTTAGTACTTCGTAACGTTTCAGTGTTTCTGCTACGCCAATCCAAGTGTCATAGGTCACCTTGGCTTTACCCAAACGCCCTTTTTTGGTGGTTATTAGAATTACACCATTGCCAGCGCGCGAACCGTAAATAGCGGTTGCTGAACCGTCTTTTAGAATTTCGTACGACTCGATATCATTTGGGTTAATATCGCCTAGTGGGTTGTTAGGTGTTACACCACTTTGGTTGCCCGTTACCACTGGTACTCCATCTACTACAATGAGTGGATCTCCAGCCGAGGATATAGAGTTTGTTCCTCGAATTCGAATACGAGGTGCTTGACCAAGAATGCCTGAAGGCGTAGTCACCTGTACGCCGGCAGCTCGTCCAGCTAGTTGCTGGTCGAAGCTAGGAGTGGCTAATTGAGAGATAGTTTCACCTTTAATGGAGCTAATGGCGCCAGTAACATCTCGGCGCTCTTGAGTGCCGTAACCCGTTACTACTACTTCACTCAACTGTTTGGAGTCAGCAGAAAGCCCTATGTTAACTTGATTATCACTGCCAATCGGGCGCTCTACCGATATGAAACCAATGGAACTAAAAGTCAGCGTGCCACCTTCGGCGGGAACGTTGAGGGTATAGCTGCCATCAGAGTTCGTGGATACCCCGTTATTGGTTCCTTTCAATAGGACGGTGACCCCGGGCAAGCCCTCACCCGTAGATCGATCAGTAACTCGTCCGGATACTGCTCTCGTCTGTGCAGTCACCTGCGTCACCGAAAGGGCAACCAGCGGTGCTGCAATAAGTAAAGCTTTTTTCATGAAAAAGAGAGGAAAATGAAAAAGGTGGAGCTTTCTATAATTAAAAATCCATTTGTGAGAGTGCTAAAGTAACGAGGAAATCTTAGCCGCTCAAAATAATTGCTGGGAATACTTTTCAGCCAGCCCTTCAGGCAAACCCCACGCAAATGGCCAGGTAGGGGCAGTTGGGTGGGTTGGACTGGGGACTACCGTTCTGTTTGTCGGAATCTAAGCGGCTGATCATCTGGGCGAAAAGTCTCTCCGATACTTAGGTAAACAGGACTGGGAAAGTGATGCCGGCTGAAGGCGGGCAGATTCTGTAGGCATAATAAGGCCCGCCGACTCCGCGAACAATCCCAGGGCCTGTCTCTGGCGAGAGAGAACAGGGACTTGGGGTGCTTGCCGGAATCGGCGGGCCTGACTATAGATTGGCGCTATTGCACCCGCAGTTTCCGGGTGATGGTGGTGGCGGAATTCGTGACGCGGATGAGGTAGAGTCCGTTGGGTAGCATAAGATCCGTAATCCGGACTTCCGTTCCGAAGGTAGTGGTTTGCCACACTTGTTTGCCGTTGGCATCCAGAATTGCAACCTGCGAGGGAGACGCGAGTTGCTCACGGGCGAGTTGAATAGTAAGCAGGCCACCGGCAACGTAAGGATTGGGATACACCGTCAGGGCGTCCTCGTTCTGGGCGGTGGCGGTAGCCATTACGGTGGCGGGGCGGGCGCTGGCAGGCGGAGTAATGCGGATCCAGTTCAGATTCCAGCCGCTGGTCTGAGCGAAGACGCCGAAGCTGTAAGTGCCGGCGTTGACGTACACGCTGCGCGTCACGGTGGTCCAGTTCTGCCAGCCGCCGGTGGCCGGGATGAGGATGTTGCCCAATTGCACGGCCCCGCCATTCAGATCCGACGACAGTGTCCCGCCCGTAGGGCTGGCAACCCGGTATTCCAGCTTGTAGGTGCCGGAAACCGGGAAATGGATGTTGTTATAGGCCAACCAGTCGCCCTGATCGACATAACCGACATTTTGGCCGCCTTCGGCACAGGCTTCCACCTGTACGCCGTTCATAGTGCTGTAGCCTTCGGCCTCCAGGAAACGGACCACGGGCGCCGCGGCTTTCTGGTATACTCGTACATAATCGACGAACAGGGTAGCCGGGAGCTTGCTTTCGTCAACGGTCTGGCCCGGCCAGTTGCCGGCCACGGCCAGGTTCAAAAGCAGGAAGAAGGGCCGCTGAAATTCTTCGGTACCGCCGGCATTGTTGGCAATGTTGATTTCGTGGTACTTGACCCCATCTATAAACCAGCGGATGTAAGTCGGTTCCCATTCCACGCTGTACACGTGGTAAGCCTCGGGGGTGGTTATGAGGTTACCCCCGTACTCGGCGTGGCCGTTGCTGTCCCAGTGGGCGGTGCCGTACACCTTGTTTTCAGCGTTGATGTGTTCCATCACGTCAATTTCGCCGCAGGCCGGCCAGCCCACCTGCCCGATATTGCTGCCCAGCATCCAGAAGGCCGGCCACAGGCCCTGCCCGAGCGGGAGCTTCATCCGGGCTTCCACGCGGCCATATTTAAACTCTTTGATTCCCTGGGTTTTCATCCGGGAAGAAGTGTAGGCATAGCCGCCCACACTTTGCTTTCGGGCGGTAATCTGAAGAATGCCGTTGGCGACGGTAGCGTTGGCGCGCTGGTAGTATTGCTTCTCATTGTTGCCCCAGCCGCCACCGCCGTTTTCAAACTGCCAGCCAGGGCCGATGCCAGTGGTAAACTCATCGGCCCAAACCTGCTGGTAGGTTTGGGCGTGGGCCAGGGAGCCGAGCAGGCAGCAGACTGCTGCTCCCAGCAGGGAGGTAAACGTGTGTTTCATGATGGTTGTGGGAATTGGTTGGAAAAGGAACGGATGCCGGGCGCTAAAACCGGCAGTAGCCTTCGGCCACTCAGGGCCTGGGAACCCCCAATTCTTCCGTTCTTTTTCTGCAAATCCAAACGCCTTCCCACCCGCCCGAACCAGGCTCAGGTACATCTTATACGCCTAAGCCACAAGCCGGAAGAGCCGTGGCGTAAGCGCAATCGGACGTGCGGCACCGGCGCCGATGCTGGCTGCCGCAGCTAAAAAACACGCGAAATCCCCCAAAATTATAGTAGCCCCAATAGGCTTCTGCCCGCAGGATTCGCTTTTCAAGCATCCAACGGTCGGGAAGCCGGCTGGCAGATATTACCCGTCGGCTAAGTGAAGCAGGCAACTTCACGGCTGAATAGGACAGGGGCGGAACCGCAGGTTTGTGAGGGTTGGCTTAACAAGCAGTCGGGGCGAAGGGCAATACGCGCTCAGGATAGCTGCTGCCCGAATAGTTGCAGGGTCCGCTCCCAAGCCAGAGCAGCGGCTTCGGCGTTGTAGCGGGCGGGAGAGGTGTCGTTGTTGAAAGCGTGGTTAACGCCCTCGTACACGTACTGCTGGAAGGGCACGTGGGCGGCTTGCAGGGCGGCTGCCCAGGCGTCTTTGCCCGCATTCACCCGCTCATCGAGGCCGGCGTAGTGCAGCAGCAGGTGGGCCCTGATGTTGGCGGCTTCGGCGGCGGCGGGCTGGGTGCCGTAGTAGGCCACGGCGACGTTCAGTTGGGAGTCGTGGGTGGCGAGGTTGTTGGCCATGGCCCCGCCCCAGCAGAAGCCCACGCAGCCTGTACGGCCGTTGCCGTCGGGGCGTTGGCGCAGGTACGCCAGGGCGTTGAGGTAATTGGTGAGCGTCTGGGCTTTGTCGAGCTTGCCGATGAGGGTGCGGCCTTCGTCCTCGTTGGCGGGCGTACCGCCGAAAACCGACAGCGCATCGACGCCCAGGGCCAGGTAGCCGGCCCGGGCCACGCGCCGGGTTACGTCCTTGATATGGGGCGTGAGGCCGCGGTTTTCGTGGATGACGACGACGGCCCCGCGCTTTTTGCGGCCTTTGGGTTTCACCAGGTAGCCCTGCATCATGGTGCCGTCGGCGCCGGGCCAGGTCACGGTTTCCTCGGTCAGCTTGCTTTTATCGGTTTCCACGGTGGCGGCCCGGGCGTAGCCGGGTTCCAGCACGGCCAGGGCCGCGGCGGCCAGGGCGGTGCTGCCGGCTAGCTGCTGGAGGCGCTCCAGAAAGTCGCGGCGGCTGAGCGGGGCGTGGGTGTACTCGTCGAAGAGGTTGAGGATGCGCTGGTCCATGGGAAGCCGGAAAAAACGGTGGAGCAGGGAAAGATAGTCAATCGGCCCCGGGGTGACCGCCATTCGCCCGCGGTTTTCCCGCACTCCCACGATTTTTCCGGCACTCACGCGAAAACGCCGGTATTCGGGCGGTAGGCGGGGCAGTTTTGAGGCATCAATCAACCCCTTAACCCTACTTCCGATGGATACCCAGAAACTGACCCGCGACGTGAAATTGCTGAAAACCTACGCCCTAGCTACCACGCTGGTGCCGATAGTGGCCCTGCTCTGCGCCTTCGGCAAGCCCGATAAGCCGGTGCGCTTCGGCGAAATAACCGTGGAGCGCCTCAACCTGGTGGAGCGCGACGGCACGGTGAAGATGGTGATGAGCAACAAGGAGCGGTTTCCGCAGGGCGTGACCATCGACGGCCGGCACATTGATTACAAGCGTCCGCACCCCGGCATGCTCTTCTATAATGAGAAAGGGGAGGAGTGCGGCGGCCTCATCTTCGGGGGCAACAAGGACGAGAACGGCAAGGTGGCCGCCGGCGGCCACTTCTCCCTCGACCGGTTCGGGCAGGATCAGGTCATTGCCCTCAACTACCAAGAGCAGGGCGGTGGCTACAAAGCCGGCCTGACCTTCAACGACGCCCCCGACGAATCCATGGCCGTGCTCGATGCGCGTTACCAGCACGCCAGCGCCGAGGAGCAGCGCAAAGCGGTGAAGGAAGGCAAGCTGGGTTTGACCTCGCGCCTTTACCTGGGCACCACGGCCAGCCGGTCCTCGGCCATGGTGATGGCCGACCAGCGCGGCGAAACCCGCGTGATGCTGGTGGCCAACACCGAGCAGTCGACCCTGGATTTCAAGGACAGCCAGGGCCGCACCCGCCTCACCATCGGCGTTGATAAGAGCAACCAGCCCGTGCTGCGCTTCCTGGACGAGGCCGGCAAGGAAGTGAAAACGACGGGCCTGTAAGCGGCGCGGGGGCTGGCCCGGTGTGGTTACGGCATAGTTCTTCCTGTTTCATTCGGCCGCGCCGCTGGAAAGCCGGCGGCGCGGCCCTACCTTGGCCGCCGCCATGCGCAAGAATCCCTGGTTTTATCTGTTCGTTTTCGGCCTGTCGGTGCTGCTGGCGCTGTACACGCGCCTGAACATGGCCGCCACTGCCGCCGAGTTCCACCTCTACCCCGATGCGCCCTTCTGGATTTTCCTGGAGGCTCTGCTGGTGGTGTTCCTGCTCGACCGGCTGCACGCCCGCAACGTGCGCCGGGGCCGGGCCAGCGGGCAGGCGCGCTACTTCTTTGGGCTGCTGTGGCGGGCGGGACTGGTGTTTCTGGTGGCGGGCCAGCTGCTGGTGGCGCTGGTGAGCGTGTCGCCGGTGGGGCGCGGCTTTCATCCCACTTGGTACTCGGTGGTGCGCAGCGGCTTTTCCGATTTGTTCGTGTACCTGCTGGTGGGCAGCTTCTACCTGCCGCTGCTTTACCAGCAGCACGCCGCCCAAGCCCGCACCGAGCTGGAACGCCTGGAGAAGGAGTCCGCGCAGGCCCGCCTGCAGGCCCTGCACCAGCACGTCGATCCGCATTTTCTGTTCAACAACCTCAACATTCTGGCCGCCCTCATCGAACCCGGCAACGCCGCCGCCCACGACTACGTGACTCACCTAGCCAGCCTCTACCGCTACCTGGTGCGCACCCGCCAGCAGGTGGCGGTGCCCGTGGCCGAGGAGCTGGCGTTTCTGCGCGACTACCAGTTTCTGCTGCAGCGGCGCTTCGGGGCGGCCTACGTGTTCGAGGAGGATATTCGGGTGGAGTCGGCCGCGCTGCACACCCTGCTGATTCCGCCCGGGGTGGGGCAGGAGCTGCTCACCAACGCCCTCAAGCATAACCTGGGCAGCCGCGCCCGGCCGCTGCGGGTGCGCCTCACCGTCGGCCCCGAGTCGCTCACCGTGGCCCACGCCCGCCAGCCCCGGCCCGCGCCGGCGGTGGGCGAGGGCAGCGGCCTAGCCGGCCTGCGCGCCCGCCTGGCCCTGCTCCACGATACGCCGGTCCAGGTGCTGGACACGCCCCAGCAGTTCAGCGTGACTTTGCCGCTGGCCCGACTGGCCGGGTAGCGGCCGTTTTCACTTTCGCCATTTACCCGTTTGCCATGCTCCGCGTTCTGTTGATTGAAGACGAAGAACCCGCCCTCGACCAGCTCCGCCGCTTCACCCTCCAGTACGCCCCGGACGCTACCATCGTGGGCGAGTGCCAGCAGGTGAGCGAGGCGGCCGATTTCCTGCGCCACAACCCTGCCCCCGACCTGATTCTGTCCGATATCGAGCTACTCGACGGCAACGTGTTCGGGCTTTTTGATCAGGTGGCGGTCAGCAGCCCCATCATCTTCATCACCGCCTACGACGCCTTTGTGGTGCAGGCCTTCGAGCAGAACGGGATTGGCTACGTACTCAAGCCGGTGCAGTACGCGCAGTTTGCGGCGGCCATGCAGAAGTTCGAGCGGCTGCGGCAGTCGTTTCAGGGCGCGGCGCTGCGGCAGCTGGCCGCTACCATGGGCGCGGCCCCGGCGGCCAGCTACAAGCAGCGCCTCGTGAGCAAAACCCGCCAGGGCCTCTACCTGCTCGAGGTGGCCACGCTGCACTACTTCCAGCTCCGTCACGGCGTCACGCACGCCGTGGATGGGCAAGGCCGCGCCTACGTGCTCAACGAAACCCTCAGCCAGCTGGAAACCCAGCTCGACCCGGCCCAGTTCTTCCGCCTCAACCGCGCCGAAATCGTGCAGCTGGCCGCCATTGAGCGGTTGGAACCCTATTTCAACGATACGCTGACGGCCCACCTCCGGGGCACGCCGCCCACCGCCCTCACCAGCAGCACCCACCGCACCCCGGAGCTGCGCCGCTGGCTGGGCCTGAAATAAGCGTGGCGGGCCTTCCGGTCCGCCGCGCTTGTCGATAAGCATATCGAATCTATTCTTCCTCCCGATTAACCGTGTCCGGGCTGAACGCCGGCACGCAAACCGACCAGTACTCGCACTCAGCATCGAAGGGGTTGGAGTAGCGCACCCGCGCCCCGGCCTTGATCAGCAGCGACTCGCCGGCGCCCAGCTCCACCACGTCGCCATCAATCTCAAACCGCTTGCGGCCGCGCACCAAAATGGTCACCTCGTCGAACTCGGGGCGCTGGTGGGGCTCGCTCCACTGGGGCGGGGCTACCATGTGGGCCACGCTGTACTGGCCGGTGCCGGTACTGGCCTGCCCGATGTGCTCCTCGATGAGCTTGCCATCGGTGGTAGGGACAACGAAGGGGTTCTGCTGGCGGAAATAGCGTTTTTCAGACATAGGAAAGGTAGAAAATTAGTTGGCTGCCGGGCACTCGCCCTGGCGGTAACTGGTGACGCCGGCGTTGGTGGCCTGGCAGGCGTTGCTATACGTTTTACCGTCGCAGCCGCAGACCGGGGCGTATTCCATGGTGCAGATGGCGTCCTTGCGGATCTTGCTGGCATCGATGCAGCCGGCCTTAACAGTGGGTGGCGTTTCGCGCTGGCAGGCCACCAGGGCCAGGGCGAGCAGGGAGGTGATCAGGCGGGTGTACATAAGGCAAAGGTAGGAGGAGGTAACAATGATGGCACCTACGGAACGTGGCTGCACGAAGCCGCCGGTTTACTATATTTTTGTTCGGCAATTTTTTGCACTGCCGCAAAACCCCGGCCGCGCGGCTTCGTATAGTGAGCCATGCCCGACAATTAGCCCGGGTTTCGGCGTTCCGCCAAACCACGAGCGAGGTGTCGTTCCTGCTGCAACCCTATTTTCTTTCACCCCTTCTCTCCCAGAATCATGTCCTATTACGAAGAAGACAACTCCGGTAAAATTCTCCTTGCTGCTCTCGCCGGTGCCGGCGCCGGTATTATTGCCGGGATGCTGATGGCTCCCGACAAAGGCAAGGCTACCCGCGAAAAAATCGGCTCGGCGGCTACCAAGTACAGCGGCCAGGTAGGCGACCAGCTCTCCAAGTACGGCGAAGAACTCGACTCGAAGTTTAAAGGCTATATCGAAAAGCTGGAAGACATGGGCCTGACCGGCTCGGGCTCCAGTCTGAAAATGAAAGGTGACTGGGACACGGCCAAAGGCAAGCTGAAGCAGCAGTATGCGCAGCTCACCGATGAAGACCTCCAGTATGCCGAAGGCCAGGGCGATGAGCTCGTGGGCCGTCTGCAAAACAAGCTCGGCAAAGCCAAGAGCGAAGTAGTAAAGATGCTGAACGACCTGTAGGTCATCAGCCAAATGCCTTAAAAGCCCCCGCTTCTTTCAGAGAAGCGGGGGCTTTTGCTTAACCCATCGGCAACGGCGCGCGTTAGACAAAGCTGCCGTTGTACTGGCTTCTTCTTTTCTCATCCCAATACGTTTTTTCATGGAAGACACAAAAGGTAAAGTAATTCTGTCGCTGCTGGCCGGCGCTACGGCCGGCGTGGTAGCCGGCCTGCTGCTGGCTCCCGAAACCGGCGACGAAGCCCGCGCCGACCTCAAACGTACCGCCAGCAAGCTCAGCGCCGACCTGTCCCGTCTGCTTAAAGAAGGCAGAGCACGCGTGGAAGCTCTTAAAGGAGCCAATCCGGCCGATTCCGAGCAACATCGCACCGACCGCACGGCTGCCGATGAACTGCTCAATTCCCTGGGTCAAACGGACTCGGACACCTTGGCAACGGTGCCGGAACTGCCGCCGATACTAGGTGAAATGAGCAGTGAAGCCTTGGAGCAGAGTGCCAAGCCAACAGCCGGCAACGAAAGGGTCTGATTTTTTTCCATGCTCCAGCAACTTCCCGCGGCCTGACCCGTACAAACAAACATCAGGCAGCCTAAAAGAAGGGTGCAGCCGTTATAAGAGTAAAATTGCCGACCGTAGAGCTTCTGAAGAGAATTGGTAACTCATTCTTTCAGTAAAATCGTACGCTGTCCATCGCACAGTTCTCTTATAATACTTGCCCGGAAGGGTTGGCAGTCTGTGTATAAAGGAAAGCCTCTCGCCCTATTTCGGCGGGAGGCTTTCTGATTTTGTGGGTGCATCGGGGAAACCCGTTATCTACGCTTTACAAGCCCAACGGCCTGCATCCGACAAGGAAGCAGGCCGTTGGGCTTGTAAAGGTAGGCTGGTTGTTAGGCTTCGGGGTGCGGAGCGTTTTCCGATTTCGTGTTTTCCGGCTTCATTTGGGGGAAGAACAGCACGTCCTGAATGGAGTTGGAGTTGGTCATAATCATGCTCAGACGGTCGATGCCGATGCCCAGGCCGGCCGTAGGCGGCATGCCGTACTCCAGGGCGCGCAGGAAGTCCTCGTCGAGCACCATGGCTTCGGTGTCGCCGCGCTTGCCCAGTTCCAGCTGCTCCTCGAAACGGGCGCGCTGGTCGATGGGGTCGTTGAGCTCGGAGAAGGCATTGCAGATTTCCTTGCCGTTGCAGATGGCCTCGAAGCGCTCCACCAGGCCCGGCTTGCTGCGGTGCTTCTTGGCCAGCGGCGACATCTCCACCGGGTAGTCGGTGATGAAGGTGGGCTGAATCAGCTTGGGCTCCACGTGCTCCCCGAAGATTTCGTCGATGATTTTAGCTTTACCCATGCTCGGGTCAAGGCCTACTTTCAGGTCCTTGGCGGCCGCGCGCAGCTCGTCCTCGCTCTTGCCATCAATGTTGAAGCCCGTGAAGTGCTCAATGGACTCGGCCATCGTGAAGCGCTTCCAGGGCCGCTGGAAGTTGATGAGGTTTGCGCCCACCTGCACTTCGGTTTTGCCATGCAGGGCCAGCGCCACCTTTTCCACCATTTCTTCCACCAAATCCATCATCCAGTAGTAGTCCTTGTAGGCCACGTACAGCTCCATCTGGGTGAACTCGGGGTTATGGAAGCGGCTCATGCCCTCGTTGCGGAAGTCCTTCGAGAACTCGTACACGCCATCAAAACCGCCCACGATGAGGCGCTTCAGGTACAGCTCGTTGGCAATGCGCAGGTACAGCGTCATGTCCAGCGTGTTGTGGTGGGTTTTGAAGGGCCGGGCCGCCGCACCCCCGTACAAGGGCTGCAGGATGGGCGTTTCCACCTCCAGGTAGCCTTTGTCGTTGAGGTAATTGCGCATGGCCTGCACCAGCTGGGTACGCTTGATGAAGGCTTCGCGCACGTGCGGGTTCACCACCAGATCCACGTAGCGCTGGCGGTAGCGCTGCTCGGGGTCGGAGAAGGCGTCGTAGGTGATTTTCTCGCCGGTGGCCTCATCTACACGCTCTTTCACCACGGGCAGGGGCCGCAGGCTCTTGCTGAGCACCGTCAGCTCAGTGACGTGCACCGACGTTTCGCCTACCATCGTTTTGAATACGTGGCCTTTCACGCCGATAAAGTCGCCCAGGTCGAGCAGCTTCTTGAATACGGTGTTGTAGAGCTCCTTGTCTTCGCCGGGACAGATTTCGTCGCGGTTAATGTAAAGCTGAATCCGGCCCGAGGCGTCCTGTAGCTCGGCAAAAGAGGCTTTGCCCTTCACCCGCGCCGACATGAGGCGGCCGGCCAGCGTCACATCCTGGAAGTTGTTGAGCTCCGGATGGTAATTGTCCTTGATTTCCTGGGCGTAGAAGTTCACGTCGAACAGCTCCGAAGGGTAGGGCTCGATGCCCAGTTTCTGAAGCTCTTCCAGTTTGTTCCGACGGATAATCTCCTGTTCGCTGAGGTGCTGCATACGGCAAGGGGGTAACGGGCCCCACGTGGGGCCCGGCAAGTCAAGCTGCAAAAATAGCGCGGCCCGCCCGCCTAACCTAACGCCCCCGGCCGGCCCGCCTGATTTCGAAATACCGGAACGCAAAAAGCGCCGGCCCAAAGAGCCGGCGCTTACGTGTATATGGAGTAGGAAAACAAGTCGGGACAGTGCTTAGGCAGCCATGCGCAGCAGGGGCGTCTCGTCGGGGCGCAGCAGGGGGGCAACGCGGCTCTGCAAGCGCTCCTCCACGAAGGAGTGCTGCAGGTGGCGGGGTAGCTCGGCCACCAGCTGCTGGTAGCGCTCCAGCCCCAGGGCCTTGGCCACGTAGGTTTCGTGGATGCCGTTGAGGTAGCTCACAATGTTGAGCAGGGAGTTATGGAACAGCTTGAAGTCGATATCGGCCTCCACGAACCGCTCAATCTCCCGGCTGGTCTGCGACACGCGCAGACGACCCAGTAAGTCGAAAATAGTGGTATAGCCCAGCCGCCAGGTAATCTGCTGCCAGTGGGCAGCCGTCCACTTGTCCAGCACCTTGCCGGTTTTCTGGCTGCGCAGGGCCGTATTGGCGTTGGCCTGCACCTGCTGGCGGGTGGCCTGCGCCTTGATTTTGCGGGTCGTGCGCAGAAACTGACCAATCTGGGCCTGAGCATCGATTTCCTGCCCGGCAATGTGCAGCCCCGCCTTGTAGCCGGCCAGCGGCAGGCGGTGAATGCTAAAGTCGCCGTACGCCCCGGCGGCATAGAAGGAAACCGGCCGCGGATAGGCGTTGCGGACCACCAAACGGCCCACTTCCCGGCGTATCAGCGAAGGGTTGTTGCTGCGCACGCCGGCGGTGTATAAAAAAGCCTGCAAGCCGGCCGTGATGGTGTGGTAGGCCTGCGGGAAAGTCCAGTGCAGGGCATTACGCAGGTAATCCTCGTCGCCGAGTTCCGCAGTAGCGCGCAACGCGTACTCGGTGCTCCAGCAGGCGTGCAGCATTTTGGTAATGGCCTGCAGGTCGGTTTCCGCCAGCTCCGCCTGGTGAGCCCGGAAGTAGGGCAGGTGCTGCAGTCCGCCCAGGGCGTCGTCGGCCTGCTCGATGTGGTAGTTGATGGCGAAGAAGTAATTAAGGAACACCTGGGCCGGAATCGATTTGCGCCAGGTTTCCTCCGCTTGCTTCTGCTCGTCGGTAATCAGCGGGATGATGGTCGTTTCCATGTTCGTCGTCTTCATGATTAGTAAACCAAATTACTAATAATTAGGTTCTTTATTGCTAAAAATATTGTCATTAAACTTTGGCTTTTATGTAGCTGATTATAAGTTGATTGTAGCACTATAAAGAAAGCTGAAGCCGGGCGAAGGAACAGCAAAAAAGCCCTTCCGCACGCAGTGCAGAAGGGCTTTGCTCTGATCCGATTGTTGAGCGGCTATATCTCGTCCTTGAGAACGGCTACGGCTTCGCGCAAGGTGATATCTTTCTTGAGGGGCTTTACGAAGCGCGAAGCCCGGTTCACCTTGGTGGTATCGGCCCCGAGCTGGCGCAGATCGAAGGCCAGGGGCGTAATAGCCATGGGCTGGGCGGCGTTCTGGATGGCCTCGTACTTATCCGCCTCCAGCTTGGCCTGTTGCTGCTCGGCGCGGTAGTTGGTCAGCTGCAGCGAGACCTTCGTCTCGTCCTTGCGCTTCACCATGCGCTTCACCATATCGGAGAGCTGGGTGAAGCTGGGGCTGGAGTTGACGCGGGCCAGGCTGGCCTGCCGAAGCTTATCGATGGCCGGGGCATCGTTCCAGGCGCGGTAGCGGGCAGGGGTGATTTCGTCCCACTTCAGCGGATAGTCCGTTTCCTTTTCGCCCTGATCAAGGTAGCTGTAGGCATCGGGCAGAATGATGTCCGGAATGACACCTTTAAACTGAGTGGAGCCCCCGTTGATGCGGTAAAACTTCTGGGTAGTCAGCTTAAGCGAACCGAAGGGCTTGATCCCGTTAAATTCGGCGGGCATGGCGTCGTCAAGATCAAAAATCCGTTGGACGGTGCCTTTACCATACGTGCTGGCCGAGCCCATCACGATACCGCGCTTATAATCCTGGATAGCAGCAGCCAGAATTTCGGAGGCCGACGCGCTGTACTTGTTGACCAGCACAATCAGCGGTCCGCTGTACTGCACGCGCGGGTCCCGGTCGTTGAGGATGGTGGGAGCGCCCTGGCCCCCGCGCACCTGCACTACCGGGCCGCTGTCGATGAACAGGCCAACCATTTCCACCGCATCCTGTAGGGAGCCGCCGCCGTTGAAGCGCAGGTCCAGCACAATGCCTTTCACATTTTCCTGCTTGAGCTTCTCTACTTCCTTTTTCACATCGGCGGCCGAGCTACGGCCCCCGTTGTCGTTGAAATCGGCGTAGAAGTTCGGCAGCTTGATGTAGCCCAGTTTGGTGCCGTTTTCCTCGATGGTGGCCGACTGAGCGTACGTTTCCTCAATCACCACCACGTCGCGGATGATGGGAATCACCTTAGTGCTGTTGTCGGGCTTGCGCACGGTGAGGCGTACCTCGGTGTTTTTGCGGCCCCGGATCAGCGTAATGGCTTTGTCCAGGCGCCAGCCTTCCACCGATACGGGTTCCTCGGCACCCTGCGCCACGCGCAGAATAATGTCGCCCGCTTTCAGTTCACCCTGACGGGCCGAAGCGGAACCCGGCACAATGTCGGCTACTTTGATCTGGTTGTCCTTTTCCTGCAGCGTAGCCCCGATCCCCTCAAACCGGCCGGTCATGGCAATGTCGAAGTTATCCTTGTCGCGGGGCGCGAAGTACTCGGTGTGGGGGTCGTAGGTGTTGGCAATGACGTTGGCGTAAGTAGCCAGCCGGTCGTTGGCATCGTTCTGGGCCAGGTCGCTGAAGTAATCGTTGAAATACTTCAGCACCCGTTTGCGGGCTTCCGCTTCCATTTGTTCCGGCGTCCGCACGGGTTCAGAAGTGGTAGCTTCCGAAGGCTTGGCCGTGGTTGAGGCCAGGGGCTTATCCTTCTTACGGGCCTGCTCCTCCATCATTTCTGAGAGCCGCACCATGGTCTGGTACTTCAGAAACTTACGCCATTCCTCGCGCTGGGCGGCGGCATTGGCGGCAAAGTCCACTTTATCGGGCTCCGTTTCGAACGTTTCCTCCACCGTGAAGTCGAAGGGCTTGGCCAGAATCTCGCGGTACAGGCCCTGCACATCCTTCATGCGCTGGTCCATCAGCTGCGTGCTCAGGTCCAGAAACTCATGGGTGCCGCGCTGCACCTGGTTGTCGATGTCCTTCTGGTAGCGGCCCAGCTGGTCAACATCGGTTTTGAGCAGAAATTTCTTGCTGCCATCCAGCCGCTTCAGGTACAGGTCGAACACACGCTTGGAAAACGCGTCATCAATACGCTCGGGCTGGTAGTGGGCCTGGCTCAGGCCCGAGAGCATGGCCTTAATCAGAACCTCGTCCTTCTGGGGCGGACGGCCGTCGTTGCGCTGGTACAATTTGTACGAAGCCAGCACAAACACCGCCAGCAACACCGAGGCATAAAGGCCTATTTTGAGTCGGGGGGAAGACATGAACTAACGGGGTGAAATGAGGGATTGGCAAATGGGGAGGGGCTGACCGAGAGGTACGCCGACGGCCGGCTTCCGGTTTCCAGCAACAACGCGGCTACCGGTGCAATAAGTGCCCTTAACGGGTAGTCAGTGCCCCGGTAAAGGGTACTAAACGGGGCAACAGGTTGTATGGCCCGAGCCGGTGGGCGTCCGTGAATATAGGGGTTCAGCAAATAACCACCCAAAAATGGATGGTCAGCAAACTATATTCCCCTGACTATCAAAAAAGAGGCCTTCCCTGTGATAGGAAAGGCCTCTTTTAAATCGGGGGAGCTTAAGCTCCGGCGCAATTAGTAGCGACGAACTTTGTCACCGTTATGACGGCGGAACTCCTCTTCGAAGTAGCGGGCGTCCTCCTCGTTGCGGGGACGAACTCCCATCACGATGTTGCCGTTCTTAACGTCGGTTTCGTACTCAGCGGCGTGCTCTTCAGGAATACCCGAGCCCACCAGAGCGCCTACCAGGCCACCCGTCAGGCCACCGGCACCGGCACCGGCCAGCGCAGCAGCAATAGGACCGGCAATTACCAGGCCCAGGCCGGGCAGCGCTACCGAAGTACCGATGGCAGCAATGGCACCGATAACCGCACCGGCCGTGCCGCCGATGGCGGAACCTACACCGGCACCTTCCATGGCCTTATCGCCCAGCTCCGTCTCTACGGTGTCGTCGCCGAAGTGACGCTTGCGGGCATCGTTCGACATTACCAGGTTAACGTCATCCTTATCGTAGCCCCGCGAGGCCAGCGACTGGTAAGCACGCTCGGCGCTGTCACGGTCACGGAAAGAGCCGGCCGTATAGGCATTGCCTGATCCGTAGGTTTCGTTGTTGCCGGTTACGGCACGGGCGGCGTCACCGGCGGCGTTCTGCGTTGCATCAATACCGGCGCCTACTGCAGCACCTACCGAGCCAGCAACAGCAGCACCTTTCTGAGTGGCGCTGTAGTCATGGTGGGGGTTCGTGTCGCCGTTGGTAGGAGTGGAAGCGTCGCCGGTGTTGGCGTTGCCCATATTGCCGCTGGAAGTAGTATTGGCACCCGTGCCATAACCAGTGCCGGCCGAGCCAGTGCCGTAGTTTGCGCCTGAACCAGTACCGGAGTTAGTGGGGTTAATCGAATCGTTGTTCATGGGTGGAGAGAATTAAATGGGATGAAGTAAGAGAACAGTCTCCGCTCGGCTTCTTACGTGGAAAGGAAGGGTCCGGCGGAGGTTTCGAGGTGCTTAACGCAGGCCGAAACAGGAGGTTGCGCCATAAAAATGCACGCAACCTTTCTCATCCAATCAATACCCCGATTTTCATCCTCTTAACCCGCATTTCGACTTATGCAAATTTTTGAAAATTTTCGTCGTTCTGCCAAAAATCCCGGCATTCCTGCCGCAGGGTGGTTAGAAAATCCTCCTGCTGTTTCAGGGTGCGCCATTCGCCCATGCCCAGCCGCTCACACATCTTGAAAAAATTGTCGCCCTGCCCCTTCGACCCTTTGACTTTTACCAGGCAGCTCAGCATGGGGCGGCCGGCTTCGAACTCCTGCTCTGAAATTTCGGTGAGTATCTCATTGAGGCGGGACTTCTCGTGCGAAATATCCAGGTTCAGGCCCAGTTCAGCTTCCTGAACGAGGTTGAGGTAGCTGGTAGTGCCTACCTGAGTGCGGGAAAAACGGATTAGATGACTGCGTACTCGGCCGATCATGGAGGGAAGGTAGGAAACGGGAAATGAGAGAGAAGAAAACGGAATGTAAGAAAAAAGCCCGTCGGACCGGTGCAAAACCGGTCCTGACGGGCACTGATTTTTCAAAAACTATGCCGGCAAGCTGTCTGGGCCGGCGGAATCAGGTATGGCGAATCCGGCGGCGGGCCATCTCCTTCTGAATAAGCCGGAACTCGCGGCTGGTTTGGCCCGCAATGGCCGTGTTTTCGTCGGCCCGGCGCAGCAGGTAGGGCATAACGGCTTCCACGGGGCCGTAGGGCACATACTTGGCCGTGTTAAAGCCCGCATTAGCCAGGTTGTAGCTCAGGTTGTCGCTCATGCCATAGAGTTGCGCGAACCAGACGCGGGAGTCATCGGGTCGGATGCCGTGCTCCTGCAACAACTGGGTCAGCAGCAGGGAGCTGGCCTCGTTGTGGGTGCCGGCACACACGCTGATGCGGTCCAGGTGCTGCACGCAGAAGCGCAGGGCGTCGTCGTAGAGCGTATCCGTAGCCTGCTTGGTGGGGTTGATGGGGTTGGGTACGCCCTGCTGAGCGGCTACGCGGGCTTCTTTTTCCATGTAAGCACCCCGCACCAGCTTGCCCCCCAGGAAGTAGCCGCCGCGCTCGGCCTCGGCGTGGGCCTGGCGCAGGGCCTCCAGCCGGTCGTGACGGTAGAGCTGGTAGGTATTCCAGACGATGGCCGACTCACGGTTGTAGCGCTGCATCATCTCGTAGGCCAACTGGTCGATGGTATCCTGAAACCAGCTTTCCTCCGCATCCACGAACACGCGTACGCCATACTGATGAGCGCGGGCGCAGATGGCGTTAACGCGTGTCCTGGTTTTCTCGAAGCTTTCCTGCTCGGCCGGCGTGAGCGTTTTGCCCGCCTGCATCTTTTCCAGAATAGCCGCGTCGCCGACGCCGGTTACCTTGAAAACTGAAAATGGAATGTGGCGGGAACGATGGGCCAGGTCAATAGTGGCCAGCAGTTCGGTAGTCGTGGCATCGAAGCTCTGGTCATTGCCTTCGCCTTCCACCGAGTAGTCGAGGATGGTGCCGATGTTGTAGCGGCCCAGTTCCTGAATGACGGGCAGACACTCCTGAATGGTTTCGCCCCCGCAGAACTGCTCGAAAATAGATTTTTTGATCAGAAACTTGGCCCCGGGCAGGTGCCATTTCAGCGCCGTTTTCATCAGGCTGCCGCCCGTCTTGACCAGTGTATTGTTGTTCATGGCCGCAAACAGGGCGTACATGCGGCGAAGTTCACCATCAGACTTGGAAGCGAAGGCAACGGCCGTATCGTCGAAGGAAATGGCGGGGGCTTGGGTCAGGGACATAGTGGGGGTGGTAGCGGCGGCCGGGTGGGCTGGGTGGGTAGCGCAAAGATAACCGCTAAACGCGGTTCGCTCGCGCAGGTGGCGCCCCATCCCGGGGCGCGGGAGCCGGCTTTCCCCGCGAGTAGCCGGCTTCGGCCCCCCGGCCCGAAAAGGCCCCGGGAATTAATGGCCGTAGCTTGCGCAAAACAGCCCGGCAGCGCCGGCTATGGCGCTACCGGGCCCGCTAATCTGGTTGCGTCCGGCTGGGAGGGGTATCCGGCGGGGCCGGGCTACTGCCCTTGCTTGGTGGTGGGCAGTTGCACGGAGAGGTCGGCTACCAGACGGGTATACTGATGCTGCAGGAGCTTGCCGTTGGCATCCTGAAGCTGCAGGCGGTTGCCGGAAACGGAATAATACTGGTTGTTCTGGTAACCCCGGTAAATAATCAGGTGGCGTACCGGCTCGCCCAGGCCGGCCCGGTCGCGGCGTACCATGAAAGCCGCGGCACTCACCAGCTTGTCATCCTGGTAGAAGCGGGCCCGGCCGCGCCGGTCGAATTCCACTACTACTTTGTGGCCGGTATTATCGGGGGTGAGCACGTGCTGATTCTTGGCGGCAGTTTGCTCCCATTCCCAACGGCCGACCAGGCCCTCCTCCATCGTGGGCATAGCGTCCCGGCTGCAGGAAGTGAACAGGGCGCCCGCACTGAGCAGGCCGCCGACGAATACGCTCCGGGCGAAAGAATTCATAATCGAATAGAAGGTAAGTTGCGTTTCCATGAGCAGAACCCGGCTAGAATAGTTGCATCAAAACAAGCTATTTTTGTCCGATTTCTTGCAAGCGTTTGTCGAAAACTTTTAATAAAACTCATATTATTTTGAATGAAAAGATGTTCGTAGGTCCCGGTTCTCTGCCGGAACTAGCTGATTTTCTGCAAAAACCAGCTGTTAAACAGGTGTTTGTGGTGGTGGATGCCAACACAGCGGCCATGTGCCTGCCCTTGCTGAAAAACGTGTTGCCCGCGGGCTGTGAGGTAGTGGAAATCCCGGCCGGCGAGGACTACAAAACCCTGGCTACCTGCGAAACGCTGTGGACCGCGCTGACCGAGGCCCGGGCCGACCGCTACGCGGTGGTCGTGAACCTGGGTGGGGGTGTGGTAACGGATCTGGGTGGTTTCGCGGCGGCCGTGTACAAGCGGGGCGTGCGGTTTGTGCAGGTGCCCACTACACTGCTGGCCCAGGTAGATGCCAGCGTAGGCGGCAAAACCGGGGTTGATTTTATGGGTTTCAAAAACCAGCTCGGCGTATTCCAGGAGCCGGCGGGCGTGTTTATCGAGCCCCGCTTCCTGCAAACCCTCGACCCCCGCCAGCTCAAATCGGGCTACGCCGAAATCGTGAAGCACTGGCTCATTGCCGACGCTGACGGCTTCGCCCGCAACCGTTACGTGGGCATTCTGGTGGACGACTGGACGCCCCTCATCCGCGAATCGGTGGCCCTGAAGCAGCGAATTGTGGCCCAGGACCCCTTGGAAAGCGGGTTGCGCAAGCTGCTCAACTTCGGGCACACCGTGGGCCACGCTTTGGAAAGCTACCTGCTCCAGCAGCCGGGTCGGGAAATCCTGCACGGGGAGGCCGTGGCAGCCGGCATGGTGTGCGAGGCCTGGCTAAGCCACCAGAAAGGCCTGCTCAGCGCCGAAGAACTGGACAAAATCGAAACTTTCCTGTTCTCGGTGTTCGAGAAGGTGCAGTTCGTGACGCTGGAAACCGAGGCTATTGCCCAGTTTGCGCTGCAGGACAAGAAGAACTCGGGCTCCACCATCAACTGCACGCTGCTGGAGAGCATCGGGCGCGGCGTGTACGACCAGCCGGTAACGCTGGCGGAAATTGCGGAGTCGCTGCGCTACTACCACCGGCTGTAAGCGGCCGGGCTTTGTCTCATCATAATCACCGGAAGCGCGGCCACGGCGGCGCTTCGTAAGTTTCTCTGCCTTATCAACTCTTCCCTGACTCTGACCTGGCCCGCGGGTGTTTTGCGCGGCACGGCCCAGGTACCGGCCTCCAAAAGTGAAAGCAACCGCGCCCTCATCATCCGGGCGCTGGCTGGCGGCGGCGCGCTGCACAACCTTTCTGACGCCAACGACACCCAGCTCATGCAGCGCCTGCTGGCCGACCCCACGGCTCCCGTATTCGACACGGAGGATGCCGGCACCGTGATGCGCTTCCTGACGGCCTACCTGGCCATGACCGGCCGCCAGACCGAGCTGACCGGCACCGCCCGCATGCAGGAGCGCCCCATCAAGGTGCTGGCCGATGCCCTGCAGGAGCTGGGTGCCCGCATCGAGTACCTGAACCAGGAGGGCTACCCGCCATTGCGCCTGCGGGGCCGCACGCCCCAGCCTGCCACCGATGAAGCCGCTGACTTCACGGAAATTAGCGTGCGCGGCGACATCAGCAGCCAGTACATTTCGGCCCTGCTGATGATCGGGCCCACGCTGCCCCACGGTTTGCGCATCTGGCTCACGGGCAAGGTAGGGTCGCGGCCCTACATTCGGATGACGCAGGCGCTGATGCAGCATTTTGGGGCCGTGTGCCGGGATTTGGGCGAGGTGCTGGAAGTGCGGCCCCAGGCCTACGCGCCCACCGACTACACCGTGGAAGGCGACTGGTCGGCGGCCAGCTACTGGTACGCCATGGTGGCCCTGGCCCCCGAAGGCTCCCATCTCACCCTGCCCACTTTGCGCCGCTACTCCTGGCAGGGTGACCAGGCCATTGTGGCTATTATGGCCCAGTTAGGGGTACAAACGGAGTTTCTGGCCGATGAAACCCTGCGCCTGACCAAACGCACCCCTAACGCCTCACTCACCCAGGACTTCACCGACTGTCCCGACCTGGCGCAAACCGTGGCCGTGGTAGCCGCTGCCCTGGGCGTACCCACCACCATGACCGGCCTGGAAAGCCTGCGCATCAAGGAAACCGACCGAATTGCAGCTCTGCAGGCCGAGCTGGCCAAGTTCGGCGGCGCCCTGACCGATGAAGGGGAAGGGGTATTCCGGGTCAGCGCCCAGGATTTCCACGTGGCTGGCCAGACGGTAGCTACCTACCACGACCACCGCATGGCCATGGCCTTTGCCCCGCTGGCGCTGCTGGGGCCGCTTACGCTGGAGGCTCCGCAGGTAGTCCGCAAATCGTATCCGCAGTTCTGGCGGGAGCTGGAAAAGGTCGGCTTCGTGACGGACCCCGCGCCCGCGCCGGTGTTCTGAGCCGAGCTGCCAGCAGCGCGCCCATAGTGTAGCAGCGCGCTGCTGGCAGCAGCCGGAAGATTTCCGTTATTAGCTCGAGTTATACCGTTCATCGTGGTAAATATGCGTCTAGCTATTTTATGGATAATAGGCTTATTGGGAATGACCTGTGGCGCGTACGCTCAGGAGACGGCTGCCTACGCGCGTACGGCGACTGAGCTAGTGCTCTGCCCGCATAATTATTAGACCGGGTTGGTGTCGAGTTCGTATAGGGTCGGATGAACACTTCTTCTTCGATTGAACTGTCGGCTGCCGAGCAAGCGCAGCTGCAGCGGCTGGTGCGCAAAGGCACCGCCCCGGCCCGGCAACTCAACCGGGCGCGCATCCTGCAGTTCAGCCACCAGGGCCATGCGCCCGATGCCATTGTGACCTTGCTGGGCGTGAGCCGGGCCACGGTCTACAATGTGCGCCGCCGCTACCGCCAGCAGGGGCTGGCCGCGGCCCTGACAGAGAAGCCCCGCAGTGGCCAGCCGCGCAAGGTCACGCCCGCCGTCGAGGCCACCATCACGTCGCTGGCCTGCACCGATGCCCCGGACGGGGCCTCGCGCTGGAGCATCCGGTTGCTGCGCGGGCGCCTGATCGAGTTGGGCGTGGCCGTGGGCGAGGAATCGGTGCGGCAGGTCTTAAAAAAAGCCAACTCAAGCCCTGGCTGAAAAAGCAATGGTGCCTGAGCAAGCTCGACGGCGAGTACCTGGCTAAAATGGAAGACGTGCTCGAGCTGTACGCGCAACCGGCCCACCCGGGGCGGGCACGCTTGTGCTTCGATGAGCGGCCCTGCCAGCTGCTGGGCGAGAAGCTGGCGGCGCTGCCCGCCCGGCCAGGGCAGGTGGCCAGGCAGGACCACGAGTACGTGCGCCATGGCACGGCCGTGGTGCTGCTGGCGTATGACCTGGACACGGGCCAGCGCTACGCGCAGGTGCGGGCCCGCCGCACCAAGGCCGACTACGCCGACTTCCTGCACCAGGTGCTCACCACCCACTACGCCGACGCGGCGCGGGTGGACCTGGTGCAGGATAACCTGAACACGCACGCCTACGGCTCGTTTTACGAGCACCTGCCCGTGGCGCAGGCGCGGGCGCTAAGCCGGCAGGTGCGCTTTCACTTCACGCCCAGGCACGGCTCGTGGCTCAACATGGCCGAGCTGGAGTTTTCGGCCCTGGCCCGCCAGTGCCTGGACCGGCGCATCGCCTCCCTCGACGAGCTGGCCCGGCAAGTGCAGGCCTGGGCCACGGAGCGCAACCGGCGAGCGGTTAAGGTCAACTGGAGCTTTACGCTGGCCAAAGCCGAAGACAAACTGCAGCACTGGTATACAAAAGTCAACCCCGTCAACAAGCCCGAACCGCCATCCCAGACCGGCTAATAACTATGCGGGCAAAGCACTAGCTGAACCGATATACCTCCTCAACTCAACTACCATTATCAACGGCCTGTTTGCCGATTTCGCGCCTTCTGATATCAAGGGAATCGAAGTATACAAGCTGTCGATGCGTAGCAATGACAGTATACCGCTGCCTTGGCAAGTAGGTGTAGGAACAGCAGGAGTAGTGATTATTAATTCAACACGGCGAGTGCCGTCAGAATCTTTGGCGCAGCTGGGACGACGGTTGAAATTATCGGGGCCGGTGCAGTTTGCTATTAACGGCCATTGGTTGAATACAGAAGCAACAAGTAAGCTGCGTGTAACTCCGGCGGCAATTGCGCAACTACACATTATCCTCCCAACAGACACTCAATCGACAACGGTGGTTGATATCTGGCTAAAGCATATGCCTAAGAAGGAGCATCCTCCAGGTTCTATTTTTATTCGTTAACTACCAATGCAATGCCCTATCGTTCCCTAAGCTCCCGGAAGTAGGCGGCGGAATGGCGGAGGCGGCTGCCGTACCAGTTGAACAGCTCCCCATCAACGATGCGGATAGAGGCCGTAGGGCATATTTTCTGAAACTCCGCCACGTGCTTTTCGCCGAAAGGGTAAGGCTCAGAAGACAGCAGAATCTGCTGCGGGGCGGCGGCTTGCAGCTGCTCGGGCGTGATTTCGGGGTAGCGGTCTAGCTTGCCAAACACGTTCCGGAAGCCAGCCCGTGCCAGCATCTCATCGATGAAAGTACTGCCCGCCGCCACCATATAGGGCTTGCGCCAGATAAAGTAAGCTGCCGATACGGGCTCAGCCACCGGCGGCAAAGCCACGAAAGAAGCCTCAATTTCGGCAGCCAGGGCGTCGGCAGCCTCCTTGCGCTGCGTGATGAGCCCCACCCGCCGGATCATACTCAGCGAGTCGGCCAGGGTGTTGATGTCGCTCATCCAGATCGGATACCGCTCCGCCAGCTGCTCAATGCCGGCCTGGTAGTTTTCCTCTTTATTGCCGATGATAAGATTGGGCCGCAGGGCGTCAATCTTGTCGAAATCGAAGTTCTTGGTGCCGCCGATGATAGTAGCCGACTGGCGGGCTTCGGCCGGGTGAATGCAGAACTTCGTGACGCCCACCACCCGTGCCCCCAGCCCCAGATCGAACAGCAGTTCCGTCTGCGACGGCACCAGCGACACAATGCGCTGCGCCGGCAGCGGCACGGCCACCCGCCGCCCCATCTGATCGGTTACGGAAAGCGGAAGGCTAGGAAAAGGAATATCCATAGAGAAACAGGTGAAGCACGATACAAAAGAACGTCATGCTGAGCTTGTCGAAGCATCTCTACCGTTTCGTATTGTTCGGTAGAGATGTTTCGACAAGCTCAGCATGACGTTCACTGAATGGGACCCTACGAATTAGCTGAAGTACCGGAAATCGTGCTTGTCCTCGATGCGCAGCAGGGTTTCGTAAATCAGGTTGATGACGCTTTGCACGTCATCTTTGTGCACGGTTTCCACGGTGGTGTGCATGTACTTGAGAGGCAGCGAAATCAGGGCCGAGGCCACGCCCGAATGGGAGTAGGCGAAGGCATCGGTGTCGGTGCCGGTGGCGCGGGTGGCGGCGGCGCGCTGGAAGGGAATTTCGGCGCTCTGGGCCGTTTCGATGATCAGCTCGCGCAGGTTGTTCTGCACGGCCGGGCTGTAGGTAATCACGGGGCCTTTGCCGCAGAACAGGTCGCCGGAGGTTTTCTTCTCGTACATCGGCGACTGGGTGTCGTGAATCACGTCCGTCACGATGGCCACGTCGGGCTTGATGCGGTGGGCAATCATTTCGGCCCCCCGCAGCCCGATTTCCTCCTGCACCGCATTTACGATGTAGAGGCCGAAGGGCAGCTTTTTGCCCTCTTCCTTGAGGCGGCGGGCCACCTCGGCAATCATGAAGCCACCGATGCGGTTGTCCAGCGCCCGGCCCACGTAAAACCGGTCGTTGAGCACCGTGAATTCGTCCTCAAACGTCACCACCGAGCCCACGTGAATGCCCATCTGCTCCACTTCCTCCTTCGAGGAAGCGCCGCAGTCGAGGAACACGGTTTCGATGGTGGGGGCCTTGTCCTGCTCCACCTTGCGCACGTGGATGGCCGGCCAGCCGAACACCGCCTTCACGATGCCCTTCTTGGTGTGGATGTTTACGCGCTTGCTGGGAGCCACCAGCGGGTCGGAGCCGCCATTTTTGCGCAGGTACAGGAAGCCCGACTCCGTGATGAAGTTCACGAAGTAGCTGATTTCGTCGGCGTGAGCCTCAATCACCACTTTGTACTCGGCCTCGGGGTTCACCACGCCTACTACCGTGCCGTAGGTATCCACGAAATACTCGTCGATGTAGGGCTTGAGGTAGTCGAGCCAGATTTTCTGCCCTTCCTTCTCGAAACCGGTAGGAGAGGGGTTGTTGAGGTACTTCTGCAGGAAGTCGAAGCTTTCTTGACGCATGGGATGAAGAATCAGAAGATAAAATACAAACGCCGGGGCCGATGGTTTATTGGGCAACAGCCAACGCCCCCGGAGCGTACCAGGCCATCGGAATATCGGCCTCCAGGCCCCACGCACCGGCCACTCGACCTTCAAAGCGGCCTTCCTGCCGGAAGCCCAGCTGCTCGTACAGCGCAATGGCGCGGGTGTTGCTTTCGCGCACCAGCAGCTCCACCCGGCGCACCTGCGGAAACTGGGCTTGGGCGCGGGTCAGCAACTCGGTAAACAGCCGTCGGCCCAAGCCCTGGCCCTGTGCAGCGGGGGCAATGGCTACCGTCAGGTCGCCGAGTACGTGGGCGAAAATCTGCAGGCCCGCTTGGTAGGCGTGAATTTCCGCCACCAGTTCACCCGCCTGTTCCGCCACCAGCCCGATGCCCTGGGTCAGGCTGCGCGTCAGGAAGTGCTGCACGTAGTCCTCGGTTATTTCCTCGGGCCGCCGGGCCAGCCCGCCGCTTTCCGCCGACACGCGCTGGTACAGCCGCCGAATGGTGGGCGCATCGTGGAGCGTGGAGGGGCGAATGGTGATGGACATGCGAGGGGCTTACAGCGGAATGTTGCCGTGCTTTTTGCGGGGCAGCGTGTCCACTTTGTTTTCCAGCATCTTGAAGGCGCGGATCAGCTTCTGGCGCGTCTGCGAGGGCAGAATTACCTCGTCTACGAAGCCGCGGTGGGCGGCGCGGTAGGGCGTGGCAAACTTCTGCTGGTACTCGTCTACCTTCTCCTGCAGCTTGGCTTCGGGGTCTTCGGCCTGGGCAATTTCGCGCTTGAAGATGATTTCGGCCGCGCCTTTGGCACCCATTACGGCAATTTCGGCGGTGGGCCAGGCGTAGTTCATATCGGCCCCGATGTGCTTGCTGTTCATCACGTCGTAAGCGCCGCCGTAGGCTTTGCGGGTGATGACGGTGATGCGCGGCACGGTGGCTTCGCAGAAGGCGTAGAGCAGCTTGGCCCCGTTGGTGATGATGCCGCGCCACTCCTGGTCGGTGCCGGGCAGGAAGCCGGGCACGTCTTCCAGTACCAGCAGCGGAATGTTGAACGAGTCGCAGAACCGCACGAAGCGGGCCGCTTTGGTGCTGGCGTTGATGTCGAGCACGCCGGCCAGCACGGCCGGCTGGTTGCCCACGATGCCGATGCTGCGGCCCCCCAGACGGGCAAAGCCCACCACGATATTCTCGGCGAAGTTCTGGTGCACTTCCAGGAAGGAGCCGGCGTCGATGAGGCCGTCAATTACCTCCCGGATATCGTAGGGCTGGTTGGGGTTGTCGGGGATGATGGTGTCGAGGGCAGGGCGGCTTTCGTCCTGGCCGGCCTCGTAGGGCACCATCGGGGCAGTTTCCTCGCAGTTCTGGGGCATGTAGCTCAGCAGCTGCTTGAGGTGGGTGATGCAGGCCACCTCGTTGGCACAGGAGAAGTGCGTTACGCCGCTTTTGGCCGAGTGGGTGCTGGCGCCGCCCAGCTCCTCGCTGGTCACGTTTTCGTGGGTAACGGTTTTCACCACGTTGGGTCCGGTCACGAACATGTAGCTCGTGTCCTCTACCATCAGGATAAAGTCGGTGATGGCCGGTGAGTACACCGCGCCGCCCGCGCACGGCCCCATGATGGCCGACAGCTGCGGCACCACGCCCGAGGCCAGGGTGTTTTTATAAAAGATATCGGCGTAACCGCCCAGGCTCACTACGCCTTCCTGAATCCGGGCCCCGCCCGAGTCGTTGAGGCCAATGACGGGGGCCCCGTTCTTCATGGCGAGGTCCATGATCTTCACGATTTTCTCGGCGTGGGTTTCGCTTAGCGAGCCACCAAATACCGTGAAATCCTGCGAAAACGCGTACACCAGCCGGCCGTTCACGGTGCCATAGCCGGTCACCACGCCGTCGCCGAGGTAATACTCCTTGTCCAGCCCGAAGTCCTTGGAGCGGTGCATCACAAACTTGCCGATTTCCTCAAACGAGCCTTCGTCGAACAGCAGGTCAATCCGCTCCCGGGCGGTGAGCTTGCCTTTCTTGTGCTGGGCATCAATGCGGGCCTGGCCTCCGCCGAGCAGCGCTTCGGCGTTTTTGCGGGCGAGAATTTCGGTTTTGCTTAGTTGGGCTTCAGCGTGCGGATCAGACATTGTGGGGTGGGAAAGAGTCAGGGTAGCTACTTCGGTAAGAGGTTCAAAGGTAACGCACGGGGTAAGAAAAGCCGCACCAGAATTCTGGGGCGTCACTTGCTGCACTATGGCAGTTTTCCGAATGGTGTAAAGACGCGACACTTCGCGTAAGCCACCTCAACAAGTTCATTCAAAGCTAATAGGACTTACGCAAACCGGAGTGTGGGCTGAGCCAGCTCGCGGCGCAGGTAGTCGTCGAGCAGTCCTTGCTTGAGTTGGTAGACGGTGGTGTTGGCTTGGTAGGCCAGGTGCTTGAGGCGGGCCCAG
>NZ_JAHHZN010000024.1 GCF_018760735.1 Hymenobacter piscis | reverse complement strand
CTGGGCCCGCCTCAAGCACCTGGCCTACCAAGCCAACACCACCGTCTACCAACTCAAGCAAGGACTGCTCGACGACTACCTGCGCCGCGAGCTGGCTCAGCCCACACTCCGGTTTGCGTAAGTCCTAAACTTTTAACTCTCCATTTTCAATTCAAAAATGTCCCTCTGCCTCGTCATCGACGACATGCACCCCAGCCTGCCGGCATACCTGGAGCCGCTGGGCCTGACGCTGCACTACCGGCCTGATTTGACGGCGGCCGACGTGCCCGCCGCGCTGGCCGCCCACCCCTACGAGGGGCTGGTGGTGCGCTCCAAGCTGCGCGTGACGCGGGAACTGCTCCGCCACGGCCCGCACCTGCGCTACGTCTGCCGGGCCGGCGCCGGGGTCGATAACATTGACGAAGCGGCCCTGGCCGAAGCGGGCGTGACTTTGCTCAACGCCCCCGAGGGTAACCGCGACGCGGTGGGCGAGTACGCGGTGGGTTTGCTGCTGGCCCTGTTCCGGCATATTCCGCGGGCCGATGCCGAAGTGCGGGCCGGGCAGTGGCACCGCGAGGCCAACCGGGGCGAGGAAATCGGGGGCAAAACTATCGGGCTGCTGGGCTACGGGCACATGGGGCGGGCCTTTGCCCGCCGCCTGAGCGCCTTCGGGTGCACCGTGCTGGTCCACGACCACGACCCCACCGTGCTACCCGATGACTACGCCACCCTCGTGTCCCTGGCCGAGTTGCAGGCCCGCTCCGAGGTGCTGAGCCTGCATATTCCCTACTCGGCGGCCAACCACCATGTCGTGAGCGAAGAGTTCCTGGCCGGCTTCGCGAATTCCATCTGGCTACTGAACACGGCCCGGGGCGAAGTGCTCGACCACGCCGCCCTGGTGGCGCGGCTGCAAACCGGCCAGGTGCGCGGCGCGGCCCTCGACGTGCTCGAAAACGAGAAGCTCACCACCCTCACGGCCGAGCAGCAGGCCCGCTTCAATTATCTGCGCGCGGCCCCCAACGTGGTGCTTGCGCCCCATATCGGGGGCTGGAGCTTCCAGAGCTACGAGCGCATCAACGCCGTGCTGGCCCGCAAGCTGGCGGCGTTTCTGGGGCGCTGAATCGGGGAATAAGTGAGCTGGTGAATGAGTGAACTGCGCTGTCGTTATGAGGCGCAGCGGAAGTAATCCGTCTCTTACGAAGTATCCATCTGCGGCTGCTCCAAAGGCCTTATTCCTCCTGCTGACGTCAGGAGCTGACTGTTTACTCAGGGCTTTTAACTGCGTGCCGGACGAATTGCTTCGGCCTTCGGCCTCGCCATAACAGCACGCATTCGCCGAGTCGCTCATTCACACATTCACTCATTCCCCCATTCAGCGTTTTCCCGCCGCGTTTCGTATATTTGCCTAAACCTACCAGGGGAGAACGGCCAGCGACGCTGGCCGTTCTCCTTGTTTTTTGAGCTTACATCACCTTCCCATGTCTACCATCAACTACTATACCCCCGAAGGCCTTCAGAAGCTGAAAGATGAGCTTCAGGACCTCAAAATCCGGGGCCGGGCCAAGGCCGCCGAGGACCTGCGCGAAGCCCGGGACAAGGGCGACCTGAGCGAAAACGCGGAGTACGATGCCGCCAAGGAAGCCCAGGGTCTGCTGGAGCTGAAAATCTCGAAGCTCGAAGAAATAGTGGGCAACGCCCGCCTGCTCGACGAGTCGAACCTGGACCTGACCAAGGTACTCATCATGAGCAAGGTGAAGCTCAAGAACCTCAAGAACAACATGGTGCTCGACTACACCCTTGTGGCCGAGGAAGAAGCCAATCTGGCCGCCGGTAAAATCTCGGTGAAGTCGCCTATCGGCAAAGGCCTGCTGGGCAAATCGGCCGGCGACACGGCCGAAATCACGGTGCCCGCCGGCAAGCTCCAGTTCCAGATCCTGGAAATCAGCCGCTAGCGGTGAGGTGGTGAGATGGTGAGATGGTGAGTTTGACGGTTGGGCGGCGTTAGTAGCGCTAATAGAACCTTTGAAACATCAAACTCACTATTGCACCATCTCCCTATCTCATCATATTCAAAAAGGGCGAAGCTATGGCTTCGCCCTTTTTGCGTTTAGCCCCGTATTTTGGGCAGCCAGCAGCCTCGTCCGGCGCATGTGCCGCCGTACCGTATCGGCCGGCTGCGCCATTAGGTCCAGTTGAACGTCAAACTCACCATCTCACCATCTCACCATTTCACCACCTCCCCGCATGCCCTCCATTTTCTCCCGCATTGTTTCGGGTGAGCTGCCCGCTCACAAGGTTGCCGAAGACGAGCACCACCTAGCCTTTCTCGATATTACGCCGCTGGTGGAAGGGCACACGCTCGTAATTCCGAAGCGCGAAGTCGATTACATCTTCGATTTGCCCCCGAGCGAGCTGGCGGCTTTGCACCAGTTTGCCCAGCGCGTGGCCCGGGGTGTGAAGGCGGCCGTACCCTGCAAGCGGGTGGGCGTGGCCGTTATCGGCCTCGAAGTGCCCCACGCCCACATCCACCTGATTCCGATGAACCACGTGGCCGACATGAACTTCGCCAACCCCAAGATCAAGGTGGATGAGCGGCGCATGAACGAGCTGGCCGCCGCCATCGGGGCCCAGGTGCCCACCGTGGTGCCCGGCACACCCGCTCTGCCCGCTGACCCCCGCGACACCAAAGGCGGCCGCGAAACAGTGGAAGCCTCCGAACCCGAGGTGAAAGCCGCCCATGCCCCGCAGGGGGAGGCTGCCGCTGATCCGGCCCTGGCGCCCCTCCGCGAGCTGACCAAAGGCCTGCAGTTCATCAGCGAATCGGAGGCAGCGCTGGAGCCGGTGCGCTTCGCGGCTCCGGCCGGTGGCCTCACCGACGACGCCCTCGGCCAGCTGGCCGGCGTGCCGGCCGGCACCGCCGTGGAAAAGCAGGAGCTGACCTACTTCCTGCGCAACCACACCGCCGATCAGGGCGTGCTCGGCGACCCGGCCCTGGCCAACCGCTACAAGAGCCTGCAGATGTACCTCAAGCAGGAACTGAGCGGCACCCAGGTCTACCGCTTCGGCACCGGCCCGCAGGTGCCGGTGCTGGTGCTGGGCGAGGGCGAAGGCGGCCAGCTGCTCGGCTTCAAAACCGTGCTCACCGAAACCTAAGCCCCAACTCGTTACCCTATAAAGTAGCCCGCTTCGGTTCCGGAGCGGGCTTTTTGCTGAAGCCTTGTGCCGGCCGCTGCTCCTGCTGCATCCTATTCGCTGCCCACTACCCTGCACGTTGCCAACGGAGCGCCGGTCTGACTAAACCGGCGGCAGCGGGGGCGGGGTCAGGGCTTCCTCTATGGAAACGTTCGGCTCCCGCTGGGTGCGGCGGCGGATGCGGTTTTCGCGCTCGAACACCGTGATCAGGACGATGAAGTAGGAGAGCAGCAACGGACCCATCACCAAGCCCAGAATGCCGAAGATTTCCACCCCCAGCACCACTCCGGCCAGGGTGATGAGCGGGTGAATGTCGCCCATGCGGCGGGCCAGCACAATGCGCAGCAGGTTATCGATGTTGATGATGACCAGGGTGCCCACCAGCAGAATGCCCACGCCTTCGCCGGTATGGCCCTGGGTGAGCTTGAGAATGGCGGCCGGCCCCCACACCAGCGGGGTGCCCAGCACCGGAATAAAGGCCGTGAAAAAGGAAAGCGTGCCCCAGAACAGCGCATCCGACACTCCGAAAATCTGGAGGGTGAGGGCGGTGAGCAACGCCTGCACCAACGCAATCAGGGCCTGGCCGAGCACGTTGGCATTCACCGTGTTGCGCAGCGAGTCGCCCAGCTCGCGCAGGGTGTTGCTGCGGAAGGGCAGGTAGCGGCGCAGACCCCGCAGAAACGCTTCTTCCTCCATGTACATGAAGTAAAGCGTGAACAGCATCAGACCGATGATGACCGTGAAGTGCAGCAGCCCGCTGGCCAGGGACGGAATGCGCGTGCTCAGCCAGCTCACCACCTGCTGCACCAGGCCGCGCACGTTGGCCTCGGTGGTGAACTGGTAGCCGGTTTTCTGCTCGATGGTATGTAGCACCACCATAATCTGGCTCGTGTCCTGGGCGTAGAGGCGGATGCGGTTGACGAGCATAAACACCAGGGCCGTGAAGGGCAGAATAATCACCACGAAGGCAAACAGCAGCAGCCCGGCCGTGACCAGCTGCCGGCGCCAGCCCCGGCGGTGCACCAGGGCCGTAAACCAGGGCCGCAGCACCACATACAGCACGCCCGCCCCCAGAAACGCCGTGATGTAGCTGCCCAGCCCCACCAGAATCAGCACCGAGAGGCCGACCAGACACAGAATCAGCAGCACGTACTGCTGGCGGGGCGTGTAGATGTTCTCGGACGGCATAGGGAACTGGGGTGAGAGAGTTTGCAAGTTAGAAAGTTGAGAAGTTAGAAAGTCAGCCGGGGAAGTAGGGAAGCCCGGCAACTTTCTAACTTCTCAACTTTCTAACTTGCAAACTTTCTGACTTCTACACTCTCCTGCCCAGCGCGGCCACGGCCAGGCCCATGAGGGCAATCAGGCTGAAGGACACGCGCAGGCTGGTGGCCCCGGCCACCAGCCCGATCAGGGGCGGCCCCAGCAGGAAGCCGGCAAAGCCCACCGTGGTAACGGCCGCCAGCGCCACCCCCGCCGCCATGGTGGTAGACTTGCCCGCCGCCCCGTACACCAGCGGCACCACCGCCGACACGCCCAGACCCACCAGCATGAAGCCCACCGTAGCCGGCACCACGCCCGGCCACACCACGGCCACCAGCAGCCCGGCCGCTTCCAGCAATCCGCTCAGCACCAGGGTGCGCCGCCGCCCAAACCGGTCGGTAAACCAGTCGGCCACGAAGCGGCCGGCCGCCATCATGGCCATGAAGGCCGCGAAGCCCAGGCCCACGAAGGCCGGCCCGGCCTGCACCACCTTGCGGAAATACACCCCGCTCCAGTCGAACATGGTGCCTTCGCAGAGCAGGGAGCAAAAAGCCAGCACCCCCAGCAGCAGCAGGGATTTATCGGGCAGCACGAAGATGGGCGCGTCGGTGGGACGGGGCGCATCCTGGGGCAGCAGGAAGGGGCGGGCGGCCAGCAGCCCCAGCAGCACGCCTCCCGAAACCAGCAGGAAGTGGGGCAGCGGGGCCACGCCCCGGGCAATCATGAACGTGCCCAGAGCTGCCCCCGCGAAGCCCGCCAGACTCCAGATACCGTGGAAGCTGGCCATAATCGACTGCCCGTAGAGGCCCTCCACGCCCACGGCCTGGGTGTTGATGCTGATGTTGGCCATGTTGCTGGCCAGGCCGAACAGCACCAGCGCCCCCAGCAGCTGGGGCACCGTACCGGCCAGCCCCAGCAGCGGCAACCCCAGCGCGTAGAGCACCACCCCCAGCAGGCTCAGGCGCCGGCTCCCGAAGCGGGCCACCAGCCAGCCCGTGAGCGGCAGCGACGCCAGGGAGCCCACCGGCACGGCCAGCAGCACCCCGCCCAGCTCCGCCTCCGACAGCCCCAGCTGGTGCTGCACCGTGGGGATGCGCGCCGCCCAGCTCGAAAAGCACAGCCCCTGCAGCAGGAAGGTGGCCGCCACCGCCCGCCGGTAGGTGCGGCGCTGAAACGGGAGGGCAGCAGGAGAGGGGAGAGGTGGCAGCAGCATAATCCGGCGAAGTAACCCGTCAAAAAAAGACCCATCCGGCCCGGCGCGCGCCGGACTGAACGGGTGGGAAATAAGCGGCCGCGCCCCGATGCGAAGCGCCGGCCCCAGCAAAGGTACGCGCCGGAATCGGGGAATGAGAAAAGGCCCTGTCATCCTGACGAAGAAAGGGCCTTATCCCAGCGGACGGAAACGGGCTTCCCGTAACCTAGGCTTGCTATAACAATGGCTCGGCCCAGCGAGATAAGGTCCTTCCTTCGTCAGGATGACAGATCTTTCCCTAACAACCAACAACCAACAACCAACAACCAACAACCAACAACCAACAACCAACAACCAACCACCCCTACCGAACCGGGCCGGTATCGACCCGGGCTTCGAGCGTTTCCTGGGCCGACAGGGGCAGGGCCGAGAGCAGGTCGAGGCCGGTGGCGGTTTCCAGGGCGTCGATGCTGACGCGGTAGCGGCTCCAGTCGGGGCTGACCTGCTGGTCGTTGGGCGTATCGACGGCGATGATGCGGGCCTGGCCGGCGGCAATGCGGCGCAGGTCGTCGGTGCCTTCGGGCAGGATTACAAGCACTTTCCAGATGCGGGCCGGCACCGTCACGCGGCCCGCGTCGATGGTCGTTTTGAAGCC
The DNA here is from genome assembly GCF_018760735.1 of Hymenobacter piscis. Taxonomy (GTDB): domain Bacteria; phylum Bacteroidota; class Bacteroidia; order Cytophagales; family Hymenobacteraceae; genus Hymenobacter; species Hymenobacter piscis. The sequence continues at coordinate 54,784 of NZ_JAHHZN010000024.1, read as the reverse complement.
CGCCGTGCCGGTGCCGCCCTGGCCGTAGCTACCCATGATGACGTAGAGTTCCTTTCCCTGCCGCACCTGGCCGCGGCCCCACTCTTCCAGGCCGCTCCAGGTACGCTGGTTGTTGTTGCCGGCCTGCGGAATCATGTTCGTCATCAGGAAGGTGGCCGAGTTGTCGTCGAGGGTGAGGCTGCGGTCGGCCGAGGGGCAGTTGTGGCCCCTGTCGAAGCCCGAGCCGGAATAGGAGCGGGTCGTGACCTGATAGAAGGGGCGGGGCAGGGCCGGGTCGGGCCGGAAATCGTCCTGGCGCGGGGCCTTGCCCAGCCAGGCCGCGCCCAGGTGCCAGCTCACCCAGGTGGGCGTGCCCCGGCGGGCACTGTAGCCCACCGCGTATTGGGGCCGCGTGAGCAGGTAGTTATTCGGGGAGTTCACCGACGCCGTGGCCCCGCTGGGATTGCCCAGGGCGAGGTTCGGGTCTTGTTGGGAGCCTGGGGTTTTGGGGGCTTGGGAGCTTGGATTTTTAGTGTTCTGGCTCGGGGAGGTGCCCGGCCGGCCCGATGCCTGAGCCGGAAAAGCCGGGGCGCGGCCAGCTACGGCGGTGCGGGCAGCCGTTTCCAGCACCACGTCATCTACATTGAGGCGGGCGGAGCCGGCGTCGGTTTTACGGATTTCCAGGCGCAGCGGGCCGGGGCTGCCCCCCTCAAAAGTGGTCACCACCAGGCGCGGTCCCTGGGTACGTACGGGCGCCCCGATGCGGCGGTAGGTGCGGCCTCCGTCGAGGCTGCCCCACAGTTCCCAGGTGCTGGCCGCGTCCTGGCCGTAGGCGGCGCTGGTTACGCGGATGCGCTGCACCCCGGCGGGAGCATCGAAGTTCATGGTGAGGCGGCCCCCGGCCCGCAGGCGGGCGGCGCGGGTCCCGTTCTTGTGGTCCTGGTCGGAGCTGCCAATGAGGGCTTCCGTGAAGCGCCAGGAGCCCGAGCCCAGGGTTTCATCGGCGGCAGCGTAGCTGCCTTTTTCGGCCTGCTCAAAGGTTTCGGGAAAAGCGCCCGCCGCCTGCACGGGGGCGGTTTCGGCGGGGGTAACCGGAATGGCGGGCGGGCCGGAAGGCGCGGCGGGCCGGGTGGTTTCGGGAGCCGACTGGGAACAGGCCAGCAGCAGCAGCAGCAGGAGCGGAACGAATCGGAGCATGGAGCCAAGATAGGAGAGTTGGAAAAAAAAAGCGCCGGGCTACCATCATCATTGTCGTGTATGGTCCCCCACTTGTCATCTTTGCGTGCTGCCTCTGCCTTTCCTTGCCGGTTGTCTGTTTATTACGGCCGGATTCCGGGTAATCGTCTGGCGGTGCCTGCCCGGCGCGGGTTTGGGCAGCCGACCGCGGCCAGCCAGGCAGGCACTGCGTGAAAAGCCGGTTGCAGATAAGCCTGATCCGCGGCCTTTGGCGCAGAGTTGGCTGGTTTTTTGTGCGGTCCCCGCTACCTATATCCTTCCACTTTTACCTTTCAACCCTATGCGTGTTGTTTTCCTGCTGACCCTGCTGCTGCTGCTGAAGCTCCCGGCCCTGGCCCAGAACGCCGGACTGCGCCCCAAGCCCGTCAGCCTCGATAATACCCTGGTGCTGACGCTGCCCGACGAAGGGCAGGCCCTCTGGCAGCGGGCCGGGCAGCTACTGGCCCAGCGCGGCTACGCTATTCGCTACGCCAGTCCCGAGCTGCTCACGCTCAGCACCGAAGTAATAGCCGCCCGCAGCGGTCCGTCGCTCGGTATTACGCTCACGGTAGTCGGCCACGAGCTGCAGCTGCGGGGCTACATCGATTATACCAACATCCATGGGACTCAATTATCTCAAAGTAACTCGTTGATGCTGATTGACTATGAGGAGGGCAATGGGCGCCGCGCCCGGCAGTGGCAGGAGCTGGAAGATGTGGCCCGGCTGCTGGGTGGTACGCGCCAGTACACGCGCGTGGGCATCGATTAACCGCCCGGCAGCAGGCGCCGGCTTCCAAACTGCTACCCAACTGGTGTTCCGAACACCAATTCCGGAGAAGACGAACACCTTTTTCCTGTTCCGGACACCACGCGCGGGGTAAAATGGCCCGTTGTGGTACCAAAAAAGCCCGCCGCCGGACCGGATTGGCGCGACGGCGGGCTTTTTCAGGAGAAAAAGCAGGTAAAATGGCCCGGCACCGGACCTCTTTGGGTCGGCGCCGGGCCATTTTCAGTGGATGAGGTACCACCCGGGGCGGCAACCGGGCCGCAGTGGGTGGTAGGCGGGCCGCAGCGGGTAGTGGTCGGGCCGGTTTACCCCGGTAAGCTAGCTTTTTGCCGCGGCGGCGGCCTGCGCCGAGCGGCCGGGGAAGCGCTGCTTGAGGTCGTCGTAGGCGGTTTGCGCGCCCGGCTGGCGGTGGTGGGCCATGAACTTGATGTTGTTGTAAATGGTGAGGGCATTGCCATAGGCTTCGGAGCCGGCCACCATCATGGTGGAGTCGAGCAGCTCGGTGAGCTGGGCCAGCTGCTGATAGAGGGGCGTAAGCTGGGCCAGGCCGGTGAGGTCGCGCTTCATCTCGTCGAGGCTCACGAACGAGGGCACGAAGGCGGGCGAGGTGGTGGCGTACTCGGCGGTCTTCTGCACGAAGGCCACGGTTTTATCGGCCATGCGGAGCATGGTGCGGCGCTCCTCGGGCGTGAGCGGGTGCAGGTAAGCCTCGAGGGCGGTGCGCAGGGCCTCAATGGCCTGCTGGGCCTGCTGAATAGCGGCAGCCGGGATGTCGGCCGAAAACTGGTTAGGCATACAAAATGGGCTAAAAGGTGAAAGGGAAACCACGTAGCAATAGGTAGGGGGCGGGCGGAGCGCAGTGCGTCAGGAAAGATGCAAAAAGGCCGGAAAATCCGCAAGCCCCCGCCGCCGGTGTTCTGTCCCGCCGGTCCGGGGCGGCGGCCGGGTAGGGGCGGGCAGCCCGTAACGGGCCGCGACGGGGCGCGCGGGCTGCCACCCGGCCGCCCCGGGCGGGCACGCAACCCGGGGGGCGGGCCTTTGTCCTTGGCTGAGTACCTTGCCCGCCTAATTTCCCCCTATGCTCCACCGCTACCTGCTTCCTGCCGCCGCCTGCGTGGCCGGTCTACTCTCCCTCGCGGCCTGTGATTCGGGCTCCAAGCCCACGTCCGGCACGCCCGAAACCCTCGATGCCGACTTCGACGCCTATAAGCAGCGCTTTATCGACTCGCTCTGGTACTACAACCCCGAGTGGGCCAGCGGGGCCGGCTACCACCGCTACGACTCGGTGCTGGTAGTGCCCTCCGCGGGCCGCCGCCAGACCGAAGCCGCGGCCCGGGCCCGCCGCCGCAAGGAAATGCAGACCTACCCGGTGGCCGACCTCTCGGTGAACAACCAGACCGACTACCGGCTCATGCAGAACTACCTGGCCTCGGCTGATTTCTACGCCGACAGCCTGCGCGACTGGCAGTGGAACCCGGCCAATTACAACGTGGGCGGGGCGGTGGCCGAAATCCTGAACGGCCGCTACCACCCCCTCGACCGACGCCTGCGCGCCATCAGCCACAAGCTCATTCAGGTGGCTGATTACTACGAGGCCGCCAAGCAGAATCTGGAGCGTCCCACCCGGGAGCACACCAACCTGGCCATTCGCCAGAACCAGGGCGGGCTGGCCGTGTTCGGGCCGGCCCTGCTGGACTCAGTGGCCAAATCGGGCCTGACGGCGGCCGAGAAGCAGGACCTCCAGGGGCGCATTGCCACCACCCGCCTGACGATGGAAAGCTACATCCGGTTTCTGCAGCAGGAGGTGCTGCCGGCCGGCAACTTCCGCTCCTTCCGCATCGGGCCGGCGTTGTTTAACCGCAAGTTCGCCCTCGATATTCAGAGCCGCTACTCCGCCGATGAGGTGTACCGCAAGGCCCTGGCCCACAAGCAGGAGCTGCTGCGCGACATGAAAGTGCGGGCCGCCCGGCTCTACCCGAAGTACGTCCCGAACAAACCCCGCCCCGCCGACTCGCTGGCCGTGGTAAGCGCCGTTATCGAGGCCCTGTCGGCCCGGCACGCCACGCCGGCCGGGTTCGTGGGGGCCGTGCGCGAGCAGATGCCCACGCTCGTGCGCTGGGTGGATGACCATCAGCTCCTGACCCAGGACCCCACCAAGCCCCTGGTGGTGCGCGAAACCCCGCTCTACATGCGCGGCAGCGGGGCCGGAGCCAGCGTATCGGCCCCCGGGCCCTACGACAAGGGGGCCGACACTTACTACAACGTGGAGCCCCTCGACGGGCAGCCGGCGGCCCAGGCCGAAAGCTACCTGCGCGAGTACAACACCTACACGCTCCAGATTCTGAACATCCACGAGGCCATTCCGGGCCACTACACCCAGCTGGTGTACGCCAACCGCAGCCCCTCGCTCATTAAGTCCATCCTCGGCAACGGGGCCATGATTGAAGGCTGGGCCGTGTACGCCGAGCGCATGATGCTGGAAAGCGGCTACGGGGGCAACACCGATGAAATGTGGCTCATGTGGGACAAGTGGAACATGCGCGTGACGCTGAACGCCATCCTCGACCACCAGGTGCAGGCCGGCAACCTCACCGAGGACGAGGCCGTGCGCCTGCTGCGCCAGGATGGGTTCCAGCAGGAGGCCGAGGCCCGCAACAAGTGGCTGCGCGCCACCCTGAGCCAGGTGCAGCTCAGCTCCTACTTCACCGGCTACACCGAAATCTACGACCTGCGTCAGGCGCTCCGGCAGCAGCAGGGCCAAGCCTTCGACCTGAAAGCCTTCCACGAGCAGTTTCTGAGCTACGGCAGCGCCCCGGTCAAGTACATCGGCCAGATGATGCTGCCCGCCGCGGCCCCCGCCCGCTAAGTTCCGCCCTGGCGGCGGCTACCGGCCCTGTGGCCCCGAACTATTTCGCCCCGCGGAATTTTTCGGGGCCGTTTGGTTGTCTGGGGGGCATTGGATTTTCCGCCGCCCTGGCGCGTGCTTCCCCCGTACATTTGCCGCATGAAAGTTATTGACACGAACGATGAGGGTCTGCGCACCCTGATTCACGACTACCCGCGGGTGCTGGCCAAGTTCACGTCGGAAAACTGCCCGGTCTGCGACCTGCTGGCCCCGCCCTTCGAGCAGTACTCTCTGGATCCGGCCTACCAGAACACGCTTTTCCTGCGCCTCGACGTGGACGAGAACCCGGTGGCCCGCAAGATGATGGATACCCAGGTCGCCCCGTTCTTCGTGGCCTACTGCCGGGGCCGCCTCACCGAGTGCGACACGCTGCGCACCGAGGAAGGGGTGGAGCAGATGCTGCGTAACCTGCAAACCTGCGCCAGCGTGGCCGGGTAGCAGGCCGGCGGCGGCTTAAAGGCTGTAATGTGGCCGCAAAACGGCGTCAGGAAATCCGGGCGTAGTTTTGCGGCCATGTTTTTTATCCTCTCCAAGATTCTGGATTTCCTGTTGTCGCCGGTGGTGTGGCTGGTGGCGCTGGGGCTGCTGGTGCGCCCCCGGCACTGGCGGCGGCGGTTGCGCTGGGCGGCGCTGGGGCTGCTGCTGCTGCTCACCAACCCGGCCCTGGTAAACGAGGCCCTGCTGGCCTGGGAGCGTCCTCCGGTGCGGCTTAGCCAGCTGCCCGCCTCTGCCGACGCGGGCATTCTGCTCACCGGCATTACCAAAACCCGTAAGTCGCCCCACGACCGGGTATACGTGCAGCAAAGCGCCGACCGGCTCCTGCACACGCTCTGGCTTTACCGGGCCGGCCGCATCCGCCGCATCATCGTCTCGGGCGGCTCGGGGGCCTTGGAACCGCTGCCGGGGGCACGCTCCGAAGCCCGGGAACTGTACACCCTGCTGCGCCTGGCCGGCGTCCCCGATTCGGTGATTTTGTTGGAAGAGCGCAGCCGCAACACCCGCGAAAACGCCCGGTTCACCAACGAACTGCTGGCCCGCCACCCCGATATCCGCAGCACGGTGCTCATTACGTCGGCGTTTCACCTGCGCCGGGCCGAGGGCTGCTTCGCCAAAGTCGGGCTGCACCCGGTTCCGTTCCCGGCCGGTTTCTATTCCTCCGACCGTTCGGCTGCGCCCGCCTTCTGGCTGGTGCCCAGCGAGGAGCCGCTGCGCCTCTGGGGCATCCTGCTGCACGAAATGGCCGGCTACGCCATCTACAAAGTGCTGGGCTACTGCTAAAGGTGAAATGGTGAAATGGTGAGATGGTGAAATGGCGAGATGGTGAAATGGTGAGGTGGTGAAATGGTGAGATGGTGAAATGGTGAGGTGGTGAAATGGTGAGATGGTGAAATGGTGAGATGGTGAGTTGACGTTCGAAAGGTCCTGATGGCGCCATTTGCGCAACCAAGGTTCCTGAACGTCAACTCACCATTTCACCACCTCACCATTTCACCACCTCACCATTTCACCACCTCACCATTTCACCACCTCACCATTTCACCACCTCACCATTTCACCGCTAGGCTATCCAGACGGACTTCTGGTTGACGAACTCCCGGATGCCCAGGTAGGACAGCTCCCGGCCGTAGCCGGATTTCTTGATGCCGCCGAAGGGCATCTGGGGCGAGGACTTGACGAGGCTGTTCACGAACACGGCCCCGGCTTCCACGCGCCGGGCCAGGGCCTCGCCGCGCTTCACGTCCCGGGTCCAGACGGAGCCGCCCAGGCCGAAGCGGGAGTCGTTGGCCAGGCGCACAGCGTCGTCGGCGTCCCTGGCTTCGAGCACGATGGCCACGGGCCCGAAGAACTCCTCGGAGTAGGCGCGCTGGCCGGGCTTCACGTGGCTCAGAATCACGGGGCGAAACAGGGCGGTGCCGGGCTGGCTCTGGCCGCCGTAGAGCTCCACTTTAGCGCCCTGCTTCACGGAGTCCGCCACCTGCTCGGTCAGCTCGTCGGCCAGGTCGGGGCGGGCCAGGGGACCGTACTGGGTGGCCGGGTCGAGGGGGTCGCCGGGGCGCAGGGCCAGCAGGTGGGTTTTGAGCTGGGCGATGAACTCGCGCAGCACGGGCTTCTCCACAATGAAGCGCTTGGCGGCAATGCAGCTCTGGCCCGAGTTAATCATGCGGGCCTGGGCGGCGGTTTTGGCGGCCACTGCCAGGTCGGCGTCGGCCAGCACGATAAAGGCGTCGGAGCCGCCCAGTTCGAGCACCGTTTTCTTGATCTGGCGGCCGGCGGTGGCGGCCACGGCGGCCCCGGCGGGCTCGGAGCCGGTGAGCGTCACGGCCCGCACCCGGTCGTCTTCAATCAGCTTTTCCACCAGATCGGAACCGACGAGCAAAGTGCGGAAGGTGGCGGGCGGAAAGCCCGCGTCGTGGAAGATGGTTTCCAGGGCCAGGGCGCACTGGGGCACATTGGAGGCGTGTTTGAGCAGGCCCACGTTGCCGGCCATCAGGGCCGGGGCCGCGAAGCGTACTACCTGCCAGAAGGGGAAGTTCCAGGGCATTACGGCCAGCACTACGCCAATGGGCTCGTAGGCAATGAAGCTACTCTGGGCCTCGGTTTCGACCTTTTCGTCGGCCAGAAATTCGGCGGCGTGCTCGGCGTAGTAGTCGCAGCAGAGGGCGCACTTGAGGGCTTCGGCGCGGCCGTCGGCCAGGGGCTTGCCCATTTCCACGGCCATGAGGCGGGCCAGCTCGTCGGCCCGCTCGCGCAGCAGCTCCGCGGCCCGGCGCATCAGGCCGGCCCGGTGCCCGAACGACGTGGTGCGCCAGTCGGCGAAAGCGCGGTGGGCCTGGCCCAGAATCCGCTCGGTTTTGCTCCAGCTGAAGGCCCGGAAGCGGCGCTCGGTGCGACCGGTGTAGGGATTTACGGATTCGATGGCCATAACAGGGAGGTAGAGAGGAGGGTGGAAAGGAAATGGAAGAAAATTCCGCGGGTAAGCCGGCTAAACCGGCCCGGTGGACTTTAGTTGGGCGAATTTAGTTGGGCGAAGCGGGCCGGCCCGCCGGGGCCGGGCGCGGGCCCGGAGCGGAGCGGGGTGGGCCTGAAACTTCGCGCCCGGTCGGGGCGTAGCAGAAGCGAACCGGGCGCCAGGGCGTAATTTTTAGCCAACCCCGCGCCGAACTCACGGTTTATCGTGTACTTTCGTTTCATCCGCGGGACCGGCTATGCTACGCCGCCCTGCTTCTCTTAGTTGCTGCCCGTGTCTGCTTCTACCCCCGAGTCAGTTGCCCTCGAAACCGAAATCCAGCTCGTGCAGCGCCTGCGCGACCGGGACGAAGGGGCCATGACCATCTTCTACGACAAATACTCCGCGGCCCTCTACGGGGTGATTCTGCGCATCGTCAAAAAAGAGGAAACGGCCGAGGACGTGCTCCAGGAAGCCATGGTCAAAATCTGGCACTCCTTCCCCTCCTACGACGCCAGCAAAGGGCGCCTGTTTACGTGGGTGATGAATGTGAGCCGGAATTTGGCCATCGACAAAATCCGGTCCCGACAGTACCGCGTATCTAGTCGCACGCAGCCCATCGAAGAAAGTGCAGCGCTGCGCCAGGCCGCCGAACCCTCGTTCCGGCCCGAGCACATTGGCTTGCAGGAAATGACGCGCCAGCTGAATCCGGATCAGCGGCAAATCGTGGACCTGCTTTATTTCGGCGGATTTACGCAAAGCGAAGTGGCTGAAGAACTAAACCTCCCCCTGGGCACCGTCAAGACCCGTGCCCGGGCCGCAATCAAAGTCCTCTCTAAACTGATTCGGTAATCGTGGACATTCAGGAATACATCGAATCTGGCATCCTTGAAGAGTACGCTCTGGGCGTACTCGGCGAGGTCGAGCGCGCCGAAGTAGAGCGCATCGCACGGGAACACCCGGTCGTGGACCAGGAGTTGAAAGAAATTGTCAGCGGCCTCGACGCCTACGCCGAGGCCCACGCCGTAACCCCGCCCGCCGCCCTGCGGGAGCGGGTGCTGGCCGCCTGGGAGCAGTCCATTCGCCCCGGTCAGGCCCCGGCAAACCCCGCAGCTCCTGCCGAAACTCCGGTGGTAGCCCTGCCCCGCATGGTGGCCTCCTCCGCCCCGGAGCCCGCTGCCGCCGCTACCGCCGCCTCCGAGGCCGTGGTGCGGCAGATGCCGGTGCCCGGGTCCGGCCGCCGCTGGATGATTGCCGCCTCGGTGGCGCTGCTGGTGCTCAGCGGCCTGGGCAACTACCTGCTCTACAACCGCCTCAAGGAAACCGAAGCCAACCTGCAGGTGGCCCAGACCGAACAGTCGCGCTACGCGGCTACCCAGAAGGCGGCCCTCAACGAGCGGGACCAGCAGCTGGCCGTGCTCCGCAACGAAGCCTTCCAGCCCGTGGACCTGAAAGGCACGCCGAAAGCGCCCGAAGCTCTGGCCCGCGTGTACTACAACGCCCGCACCAAAGCCGTGTACGTGGACGTCCGGAACCTGCCCGCCCTGCCCGAAGGCAAGCAGTACCAGCTCTGGGCCCTCGATAACGGGAAGCCCGTGGATGCCGGCATGCTGGCTGATGCTACGGCCTCCGGCGACAGCATTCAGCAGATGAAAAACATTGCCAGCGCCCAGGCCTTTGCCATGACGGTGGAGGACATCGGCGGGGTAGAATCGCCCACCATGAGCACGCTCACGGTCATCGGCAACATATAAGTCAATTCAGAAGAGTAAAAGACTAAAAGCTGAAAATTGGGTTCTGATATTGCTGGCCTCTTCGTAGAGAAAAGGCGGCAATACCGGAACCCAATTTTTAATTCCTAGTCCTCCATCTTTTAGTTCTTCCATGCACGGCACCATCTTCACGCTGCTGAAGCGCTACGTCCAGACCCAGTACGACCACAGTACCTGGGTGCAGCTGCTGGAAAACGCCGGCCTCAGCGCTGCCGATTTCGACCATAAGAACGTGTACCCCGACGAGCACATGTATCGGCTGATCGGGGAAGCGGCTACCATGACGGGCCTTTCGGCGGATGAGCTCCATGAAAAGTTCGGCGAGTACCTGGTGCCCGACCTGATGTACATGTACCAGAAGCTGCTCCAGCCCGACTGGACCACCCTGGATATGCTCGAACACACGGAGGGGCGTATGCACAAGCAAGTGCGCCAGGAGCACGCCGGCAATACGCCGCCCGTGCTGAACGTGACCCGCATTTCGCCCGACGAGCTGTTCATCGACTACGTGTCGGCGCGGCGCATGGGCGCGCTGGCCGTGGGCATCGTGCGGGGCGTGGCCAAGTATTACGACGAGGCCGATACCATTGAGGTGGAGCCCACCACCAGTGAAAACGGGGAGCAGGTGCGCATCCGGGTGCGCCGGGTGCGGTGCTAAACTGCCCAAAAACCCGTTTCTTAGGCCTTCTCAACGCGTCTTACCCATATTCCCCTTTTCCATGAGCACGTACTATGATCCGGCTGACCTGGCCAAATTCGGTAATATCAGCCAGTGGCAGCCCGAAATGGGCAATAAGTTCTTCGCCTACTACGCCGAGGTATTCAAGGACGGCGCCCTGACCGAGCGCGAAAAGGCCCTGATTGCCCTGGCCGTGGCCCATGCCGTGCAGTGCCCCTACTGCATTGATGCCTACACCACCGACTCGCTCCAGAAAGGCGCCGACGAAGCCCAGATGATGGAAGCCGTGCACGTGGCCGCCGCCATCAAGGGCGGGGCTGCCCTGGTTCACGGCGTGCAGATGATGAACAAAGCCAAGGAACTGAGCATGTAAAAAAAATGTGGGTAGTGTGAGAAATGTGCTAAATGCGAAAAGCTGAGGCAGCGGTTTTGCATTAGGCCTTAATTCCCGCGCTGTTTTTTACATTTCCCACATTCTCCTCATTTCCCACATTCCGCACATTCATGATAAAATCCCTTCAGGCCCGCCAAGCCCCCTTGGCCGATACCGGTTACCAGCTTACGGTGCTCTCGGAAGCGGAGGCCGCCGGAGCCCGGCTGCCGGCTTTTGCCGGGAAGCTGCGCGAAACGGGCCTGTTTCCCCTGCGGCCCACCCGGCTCCAGATCATGCAGATCAATGTGGGCCGCATGTGCAACCAGGTCTGCAAGCACTGCCACGTGGATGCCGGCCCCGACCGCACCGAAATCATGACCCGCGAAACCATGCAGCTCTGCCTGGATGCGCTGGCCCAGACCGACATTGAGCTGGTGGACCTGACGGGCGGCGCGCCCGAAATGAACCCCGATTTCCGGTGGCTGGTGGAGCAGATTTCGGCCCTGGGCCGCCGCACCATCGTGCGCTGCAACCTCACCATCATCGTGGCCAACAAGAAGTACCACGACCTGCCGGAGTTCTTCGCCCGCCACCACGTGCAGGTGGTGTCGTCGTTGCCCCACTTTTCGGCCGGCCGCACCGATGCCCAGCGCGGCGACGGGGTGTTCGAGAAGTCGATCCGGGCCCTGAAAATGCTCAACGCCGTGGGCTACGGGCAGGAAGGCTCGGGCCTCTCGCTGGATCTGGTGTACAACCCCTCGGGGGCCTTCATGCCGGGTTCCCAGCAGAGCCTGGAGCGGGAGTTCAAGCAGCGCCTGGGCCGGGAACACGGCATCGTGTTCAACAACCTGCTCACCATTACCAACCTCCCTGTGAGCCGCTTCCTGGACTACCTGCTGGAAAGCGGCAACTACGAAAGCTACATGGAGAAGCTGGTAGCCGCTTACAACCCCGTAGCCGCCGAAAACGTGATGTGCCGCACCACGCTCAGCATCGGCTGGGACGGCCAGCTCTACGACTGCGACTTCAACCAGCAGCTCGATTTGCTGGTGGCCGGCACCGCCCCCAAGCACATCCGCGACTTCGACGAAGCCCTGCTCCAGAACCGCGCCATCGTGGTGAACCAGCACTGCTACGGCTGCACGGCCGGGGCGGGCTCCAGCTGCGGCGGCGCTACCACCTAACCTCATTCCTGCTCATGGCTCCTTCCTGGCTGACATCCTCTTGGCTCCGGGTCCGTACGCTGGCCGTGGTGGCCCTGCTGACGGCCTCCCTGACGGCCTGCGGCCAGCAGCCGGAGCGTGCCAAAACCCCTACGCCAGCAACTGATATGACGGCTTACGACCGGATGCTGAGCCTGCTCTACAAGCACACTGTGCCCGTGGTGCAGCCCGCCGAGCTGGCGGCCACCCTGCAAAAAAGCCCCCGGAGCGTGCTGCTGCTCGATACCCGCACGCCCGAGGAATACCAGGTGAGCCACCTGCGCGGGGCCCGCTTCGTGCACTACGACCAGTACCAGCAATTCGACCTGAGCGGCATTTCGCGCACCCGGCCGGTGGTGGTGTACTGCACGGTGGGCGCGCGCAGCGAGCAGGTGGGCGCCTGGCTGCGCCAGCAGGGTTTCCGGGACGTGCGCAACCTCTACGGCGGCATTTTTCAGTGGATGAACGACGGCCAGCAAGTCGTGGATGCCCAGGGTCCGACCACTAACGTCCACCCCTATTCTCTGCTCTGGCGCCCCTGGCTGAAAACCGGCAACCCGGTGTACAAGTGAGTTGGTGAAATGGTGAGGTGGTGAGTTTGATGTTCTAAACCCCTACCTGCGCCAGTTGTGCCATCAGGACCACCCGAACATCAAACTCACCACCTCACCATTTCACTATCTCACTATTTCACCACCTCACCCTCTGGAAACGCTGATCATTTTTGCCCGCCACCCGGAGCTGGGCCGCGTGAAGACCCGGCTGGCGGCCGGCATTGGGCCGGCCGCTGCCCTGGAGGTGTACCGGCGGCTGCTGGCCCACACCCGGGCGGTGGTGGCGCCGCTGAAGGTGCACAAAACGGTGTGGCTGGTGGGGGCGGGGCCCGAAACGGCCGGGGAGTGGACGGGCTTCGAGCAGCTGCCCCAACCGGCCGGCGACCTGGGCGCGAAGATGCAGGCCGCGTTTACCCACGATTTTGCCCGCCCGGCCCAGGCCGCCGTTATCATCGGCACTGATTGCCCGGGCCTGACCACGGCCCACCTCGCTGAGGCCTACGCCGCCCTGCGCACTCATGACGTGGTGCTGGGGCCGGCGGCCGATGGAGGCTACTACCTGCTGGGCATGCGCCGCCTGCACCCGGCCCTGTTCGAGAACAAACCCTGGAGCACGGCCACCGTGCGCGCCGAAACCCTGGCCGACGCCGCCCGCCTGGGCCTGCGCGTGTACCTGCTGCCCGAACTGCAGGACGTGGATACGGCCGCCGACCTGCGGGCCTGGCAGCAAAGCGCCGGACTTAACGCAAGCCCCGATTTGCGCGTACTTTAGCGCTTTCTGTGCTTCTGTTCCCCTCTCCTATGTTCCGTGTAGTCCCGTTTGCAACGGTTTTGCTGCTGTCGGCCGGTCTGGTTGCCTGTTCTTCCGATGGCCAGCCGAAAGCCCCGACGGCCAGCGCGCCCTCGCCTTCCGACAACCCGCTGACCCACCGCGGGGGCGTCTTCCACCAGGACTGGGCCATGGATAAGGTGTGGGAAGACGGGCTGGCCGAAGTAGCGACGTACGATGCCGAGCGGGTGGTGTACGGGGAAGTGCGTCGCTTTGAGTACACGCTCATCACGGTGAAGGAGGAGTTCAACCAGCAGTTCAACACCAAGACCGACGACTACCAGCGCAAGGACCTGTTTCCGGTGATGAAAGTGAACCAGTTCTGTAGCATTCCCACCGAGAACTATCCGTATCACTTCCTCACGTCGGTGTTTTTCCGCCGCGACCAGCCCGTGCAGCTGCTCAAGCTCACCACGTCGTCGCAGGAGTGGTGCGGCAACACGTTCAAGGCCATCACCGACGATGGCCTCCAGTACCAGCAGACCTACAACTCTTACTGGGACGGGGAGGGCGTGGGCCGGCGCGCCCTGCCCCGCGACGTGCTGTTCGAGGACGCGCTGCCCTACACGCTGCGGGCCCTGCGGTTCGAGACGAAGCCCGACTTTCAGGCCCGCATCTACGGCCTGCAGCAAACCAGCCGGGCCGCCGCGCCGGAGCTCTACAGCGCCCAGGTATCGGTAGTGGAAGCACCGCCCGCCGACGCTCCCGAGCCGGCCTGGCAGGTGCGGGTGCGGCTGGCGGAGCAAAAGGAAAACGTGTACTGGTTCGCCAAGGCTTACCCCAACGTGCTGCTGCGCCAAACCACCTGGGACGGCCGCAACCTCTGGCTCAAGCAGGTGCGCCGCTTCGCCTACTGGCCCGGGAAATAGTTATGACAGCTATTGGCTGATGGCTTTTCGTTTTTTCAGCTAACAGCTAACAGCTAACAGCTAACAGCTAACAGCTAACAGCTAACAGCTAACAGCTAAGCTACGGCGGAGGTCCAGCGCCAACACGACCAGCACGACCACATATTCCAGCACAATCAGCCGGAGGTCTTCAGTGTAGGCCGTGGTGCGGTAGGCTGCGTAGGAAAGCACGGCCAAGCCCGACCAGACCAGCGCGTAGCGGGCCCGGGTGAAGGTGCTCAGCAGCACCAGCGGGGCCAGGTACCAGGGGTGCACGGTGGTAGCCAGCAGAAAATACAGCGTCAGGAGCAGTAGCAGGGCGCGGGGCAGAGAGGCCCAGGTGGGGCGGCGCTCCGTGAAGGCCAGCGCCAGGCCGCCGACAGCCGTGAGGGCCGCCAGCGCCGGACCCACCAGGGCAATCTGGTTGTAGCCCGTGAGGTAGCTGCCGGCGGCCCGGGCCAGGTAGTAAAAGCTGGCGTTGAACTCAAAATTGCGGAAGTAGAGGTTGAGGCTGCGCCCGATATTTGCAACCAGCTCCAGACTCAGGAAGGGCAGAAACAGGGCCGCCAGCCCCGCGCCCAGGGCCGCCCCGAAAATCAGCAGGGCCCGCCAGGGCAAGCGGCGCAGCAGCAGCGGCAGTACCAGCAGGGGCAGCAGCTTGGTAGCCACGGCCAGGGCCAGCGCGGCCCCGGCTCCCGCCGCCCGGCCCCGGGCCAGCAGCCAGAGCATGAGCAGCAGCAAACAGCCCACCAGCCCCTCGAAATGCAGGTTGCCGGTCAGCTCCACCATAACCAGCGGGTTGAGCAGGTACCACAACGCCCGTTCCGGCGCCATCCCGAACTGCCGCAGCAGCGCCACCAGCAGCCCGGCCGTGGCCACTTCGCCCAGCAGCAGCACCAGCCGCAGCGCCAGCACAAACCCCTGTTCCGAGCCCGGAAACAGCCCCGCCGCCAACCCAAACACGGCCTGGTCCACGGGCGGATACACGGAATAGTAGTGGGGCGAGTTGAGGCGGGAGTAAAGGGTGGGTGGTAGTGGGTTTTTGGTGGTTGGTGGTTGGTTTTGGGATGGTGGGGGGGGCGTTGGGGTGCCGGCCAGCTCGTCGGGGCGGTAGCGGTAGGGGTTGAGGCCCGTGTTCAGCAGCAGGCCGTCCCAGCGGAAGCGGTGGTAGTCGTCGGAGAGGGCGGGCAGGGCGGGCAGCCAGAGCAGGCGCAGCAGCAGGGCCGCCAACAGCCCTTGTTTCAGGGATATGCCCGTTTTGAGCAATAACACGTACAGCCCGAACGCCAGCGCCAGCAGCCCCGCCAGCTGCCCGAAGGCCGGGCGCGGCGTGGCGTAGGCCAGCAACCCGTAGGCGGCAGCACTCAACAGCAGGGCAGCGACGTGGAGTGGTTTCATAAGCGGCGGGAGTTGTGCGGTTTCTTCTGATTTTTCAGAAAAACCGCACAGGTAGTCAGTGTTTTTTTGTGCGGTTTTTTCTGAAAAAAAAAGAAAAACAGCACAACGTTCCGGGCACCGCTAAGCGGCCCTGTCGTTCCGGGGCAAATCGTTCTGCCAGCCGAAAGCCGTTCCGGGGCTCCACAACAGGCTGCACAGCCCCCTACCGCGCGTGCTTCAGGGAGTAGTAGAACACCAGGCCGTAGCCGGTGGCCAGCAGCAGGTGGGTGGGTAGCAGGCCGAACTCGCGCAGGTAGAGGCCGGCCCCGATGCCGAACAGAAAGTAGGCGGCCAGCAAGCCTTCGAGCCAGGTGAGGCCGCTGAGCAGCGGACTGGTGCGGTAGCGCCGACCCTGCCAGCTGGCGGTTCCGGCCAGCAGGCCCAGCTTGGGCGTGCGGATAAAGGCGCTGCGCTGCCCGGCCAGGCCCAGCACCACGGCCCGGGCGTTGTGCAGACTCAGGCCCATCGAAAATGCCAGAAACAGCAGCAGCTGCCCCACAAAACCGGCCGGGGCGGCCCGGTGCCGGGCGGCCTGCTGCCAGGCCGTGCGGAAGTACACCGTGAGCGGCACCAGGGTCAGCAGAAACAGGGCCGCCATGTGGAACACCGGGCGCAGCTGCTCGGCCCCCAACGCCCGCACGAACACGAGCGGTACGCTTAGCACGGCCATCAGCAGAATGGCTACGAATACGGCGCTGTTGAGCAAATGAAACGTGGCATGCAGGCGCGTGCCCAGGGGCTGGCCCGAGCGCCACACGTCCAGCAGATGCTTGCGGGCGGTTTCGGCGGCGCCCTTGGTCCAGCGGAACTGCTGCGACTTGAGGGCGTCCATCGTACTGGGCAGCTCGGCGGGGGCGGCTACCCGGGGCAGGTAGCGGAACTGCCAGCCCCGTAGCTGGGCCCGGTAGCTCAGGTCGAGGTCTTCGGTGAGCGTATCGGCGTGCCAGCCGCCGGCGTCCTCAATGCAGGCGCGCCGCCAGATGCCGCCCGTACCGTTAAAGTTGATAAAGTGCCCGCCCGTCTGCCGGCCCACCTGCTCTACGAAAAAGTGGGCGTTCAGCCCGAAGGCCTGCAACTCGGTAAGCAGGGAATAGTCCTCGTTGAGGTGGCCCCAGCGGGTTTGCACCACGCCGGTGCGGGCGTTGTCGGGGGCGTCGAGGAAGAAGTGGGGTACCACCCGGCGCAGGAAATCGGGCTGGGGCAGGAAGTCGGCGTCGAAAATGGCAATCAGCTCCCCATCGGTATGCTGCAGGCCGTAGGCCAGGGCCCCGGCCTTGAAGCCGGTGCGCTCGGGCCGGCGCACGTGGCTCACGCGCACGCCCCGGGCGCAGTGGTGGGCCACCCGGGCCGCGGCCAGGGCTACGGTTTCGTCGGTGGAATCGTCCAGTACCTGCACGTGGAGGCGGTCCGCCGGATAGTCGAGGGCGGCGCAAGTGTCGATGAGCCGCTCCACCACGTTCTGCTCGTTGTAGATGGGCAGCTGCACCGTCAGGCGGGGCCAGGTGGCCGGGGCCGGCGGTTCGGGCCGGGCGGGGGCAGCGTAGGCTCGTCGGGCCAGCCGCGTGAGCTGCCACTGCGTGAGGCTAAAGCCCAGCAGCAGCAGCAGACACAGGCCGTAAACTGCCATCAACAGAACTTGCAAAACGAGCATTTACTGGGGTCTTGGGGGCTTAGGGTCTTGGGGACTTGGGGGCTGTTCGGGCGGGTTGGCTGGCGGGAAGGCAGTTGCTGGAGGCTTAGGGTCTTGGGGTCTTAGGGTCTTAGATGACGTTCGGATGGGCTGGGGCGGGAAAACCTGGGGGCGAACCCGGGAATTTGTGGGGAGACGAGAATGCACTATCCAACACGTCATCCAGGCCCCCAAGCCCCTAAGACCCCAAGCCCCCACTCACAAATACCGAAAAATCGTCCAGAGGATCTTGTAGCCGGCGCCCAGGGTGCCTTTCACGGTGCCCGATACCTTGCTCACGCCAATACGGCGGCGGTAGCGGACGGGCACTTCCACGGAGCGCAGCCCGAGCTTGGCGGCCTTGAGCTGCATTTCCACCGTCCAGCCGTAGGTGGTATCCTGCATTCCGATACGTTGCAGGGCCTCCCGCCGGATTGCCCGGAACGGCCCCAGATCGGTGAAGCGGGTGCCGTAGAAGCGGTGGAGCAGGGTGGTGGCCAGCCAGTTGCCGAAAATCTGCTGGGGCAGCATGGAGCCGGCTTCCCGCTCGCCCAGGGCCCGGGACCCGATAACCAGATCTGCCTCCTGGCGTAGCAGGGGCTGCACCAGGGCCGTCATATCGGCGGGGTAGTCGGAGTAGTCGCCGTCGAGAAACACGATAATATCGGCCTGCTCGGGCCGGGGGCGGGCCAGGCAGTGGGCCATGCCGGCCAGGCAGGCGTGGCCGTAGCCGGGGCGGGGCTCGCGCAGCACCGTAGCCCCGGCCGCCTGGGCCACCGGGCCGGTCTGGTCCCGGGAATTGTTATCCACCACGATGATTTCCCGCACCAGGCCCGCCGGAATTTCGGCCAGCACTTTGGCAATGGACTGCTCCTCGTTGAAAGCAGGAATGATGACGTCGATGACCATGCGGGCGGGGCGGGGGAGAAGCCGGGCAGAAACCGGGGCCACGTGCCCCGGCGTCTTGGCTACACAAAAGAGGTGCAAAGATGCACAGTTGCGCCGGCTTGAGTCCTCACAAAAGTATCCCGGTGGGGCAGAGTGGGCCCGTTGCCGGTTTTGGGCTACTTTTGCGCCGGTCCGCTCTTGGGCCCAACCCTGCGCGGCCCGCCGCGCTCCTACGCCGGCTCCGTGCCGTTTTGCTATGCTCCAGATTGGTGACCAGGCCCCCGATTTCACCCTCAACACCACCTCCGGCGAGGCCTTCCGGCTGAGCGATTTGCGCGGCCAGCGCAACGTGGTGCTCTATTTCTACCCCAAGGACGACACGCCCGGCTGCACGGCCGAAGCCTGCTCTTTCCGCGACCAGTACCAGGATTTCCAGGACCTCGGGGCCGAGGTCGTGGGCGTGAGCTCCGACTCCGAGGCGTCCCACCAGAAATTCACCCAGAAGCACCGCCTGCCTTTCCCGCTGCTGGCCGACGCCGGCGGCCAGGTCCGCAAGCTCTACGAGGTGCCCCGCGCCCTGCTGGGCCTGCTGCCCGGCCGCGTCACGTTCGTGATTGACAAGCAGGGCGTGATTCAGTACGTGTTCAACTCCATGAGCCGCGCCACCGACCACGTGCGCACCACCAAGGACGTGCTGGCCAAGCTGGCCGATAGGTAGCTGAAAAGCACCGTCATTCCGAACGCCTATTGGTCTACGTCGCGATAGAGACGGCCGTGCAGTAGCTGAAATACGAACGTCATTCCGAGCGGAGCCGAGGAATCTCGCGTGCTGATGTTGGGTACGATGGCAACCTCAGCACGCGAGATTCCTCGGCTCCGCTCGGAATGACGTTCGTATTTTTACTCACTACTCACTACTCACTACTCACTACTCACTACTCACTACTCACTACCCAAACTATGTCCGGATTATTTCAGGAAGTATTCGAGCGGGCGCGCCAGGAAAAGCGGCTGCTGGGTGTGCGCACCAGCCAGAGCGACCCCAGCCGGTTCTCGGTGGGCTACGTGCTGAGCTTCTCCGATGAAGTGGTGGTGCTGCGCATCATCAACCGCGACGGCATGTCGACGGCCATTCAGTCGTTCAACATGACGGACGTGTTCCAGGTCGATTACGACGACCAGTACATCCGCCACGTGGAATTCAAGGCCGATAACCTCGACAAGGTGTACGCCGGGATAAAGTCGCCCGCGTTTCTGGAGCAGGAGTACATCACGGTGCCGCTGCTGCTGGCGCGGGCCCACGAGCAGGGCCAGCTCGTGAACGTATATACCCACCTGGGCATGGATTACTACGGCTACGTGCGCCGGCTCACCCCGGAGCAGGTGCTCATGGAGTGCTACACCGAATACGGCCACTCCGATGGCTTGGTGGTGTTCCGGATAGAAGATGTGCGCAACTTCATCTGGAGCAACGAGGACAGCCGGGTGCTGGAGCTGCGCCTGAGCCTGCAACGGGGCGGGGCGTAGGAGTAATCCGGAAACTCAGCGCGCAGGTTTATAGGTTTGTGCTGTATGCTCTGGGCTAAGTTCAGGAGCCATAAGAGTTTAAAAGAACGTAGCTAGCCCGGGCCCCACGCAGTGCCCGCTACGACCTCTTTCGGATACTGCCTGTTTTGTGTAAATTGTCCCGGTTGCGTTTTTTGAGAGAAGTGCGACTGAACAGGCGCTTCACGTAGCTGAAAAACTGTCGATTAACGGCTAAAGCCGTGTTTTCTCTACCCTAGTTCGGGTAGTACTAAAGATACTACTCACCCACCGCTCCGCTGTCCTACAAGTCCTTCCAGACTTCCATTTGCGTGTCCACACCTACCTTTTGCCTTTTTCATGCCGAACTCACGAGTGCCTTCGCAGGCGGCCTCCACCATGTCTTTGGTACTTTCCTATGAGGAGTGCCTTCAGTACGTTCAAAACGAGTTGAATTCCTTCATGCATGGCGAGCTAAAGCCCTGGACCGAGCGCCAGCAGCTCAACTACTCCATGATTGTGAACGTGAAAAACGGCCGGGTACCCCGCCCTATTCCCAAGTTAGTGCAGAAGATTATGGGCCTTTTTGGGTTTCATCTACAGGCCCGCCGCGTTAAGCAGCAAGACCGCTTCGTAGCGGAGTATACCTTAGCTGATGCTGAAGAGATAAAGGCTTTCGTTTCCCAGAGCAACTAACCTCTTCACCCAAGTCGTACGGTCCTTTACCGGCTATTTTTTACGGATAGGTCTGGTACTGGCCCACGGTAGCTATTTTCTGCTGAGGCGTATTGGAAGGGGTAAAACGCTGTTACTGCCACTTTTCGGGGAACACACTGATACCCAGCATCAGGAACCGGGGCAGGCGCGTAACAGACTCCTCCCGCTGTACATAGTTGGAAAAGGAATTGGTGTATAAGTTTTTTACGTTTAGAGCGTTACGGACAGTAATGGCCACTTTCACCCGGTCGTGGCTGCCCAGATACTTGCTGGCCGTCAGGTCGAGGAGGGAGTTGACGTTGACGCCGCCCCGGGCGTATCGATTCACGAAACCGGCATATATACCCTCCAGATAGAAATTGCCAGCCCATTTCTTCTCCAGTCGTAATGTTGGTTCGCTGCGCCCATTAAGTACGTTAGCCGAAATGGCGGATGTGCGTTGGCGGGTCAGGGTAGTGCGAACATCCAGCTTAGCACTCAGGGTAGGCGTTACGCGCCATTTGGTGCCCAAAGCCAGTACCGTTACCATCGTTCGGAGTGGAATGACAGTAGCCTGCGTGATGAGGTATCCGTCTAGCCACTGAGCCGTTGCAAGGCCATACAGACTGTAAGGCTTGAGCTGATGATACTGGTACCAGAGCAGAGTGACTCCCATCGTACTTGTCGAGCGGTACTGCTGGTAGGACTGGGTAAGGAAGCCCAGCGAATTTACCTGGGTACTCGTCAGTACGGGCTGGTCGTCGAGGCCATAGCGGCCCGTGAGCGTGAGGCGGTTGCTGTGGTAATCCGTACTCAGGCTTAGTTCTGAGCTGTGGCGAAATGTGCTGGTCAGTAGCGGATTGCCCACATGTATAGTTTGAAGGTAAGTGCTATCGGGGAGGGGAAAAAGCTGGTCGGTAGTGGGTAGGGCCTGGGTCTGACCGTAGCGGAAGGATAGCTTTGTTACGGCATCGGGACGGTATTCCACAAACAACCCGGGTAGCCAGGCGGTACGACTCAGACTAAACTGCCGGTTGGCATCCAGCTCTCGGTGCGTGTGCCAGTGCCAGAGTGCGAGGCTTCCTAGGGCACTGAATCGGGGAGTCTTATAGTAAAGAGCCGTTTGGGCAGTCTGCTGCGTATTTTCCACCCAAAAATGGGGCAAACTCAGCCCCGGCTCACGGATTTCTTGGCCCAGGTCGTCGTAACGATATCCCTGCTGATCAACAGGCGAGGCTTCGCGCAGCCAGCTGCCTTTGGCCTCCGCTAGCACCCGTCGGCTGATGGGCAGCGCGTGCAGGGCTTGCAGCTCCAGGCGCTGCTCAGGAGCCCTCCGGTCAATCCGGTTGCGAAATTCGGCCTGCTGACTTCCCCGAACCAGGTGATTAGCGTAGCGCTGATCCAGGTTTCTGGTGCCGTAGCCATAGCGGGCATACAAGGAACTGACGTGGGCCGGGCGCTTGTGCCGGTACACGCCCACCGCCTGCTGGGTGGTGTAAAGCTGCTGCTCGGTCTGATCATTGAGCCGGCGCAGTGCCGTGGTGGTCAGTAGGGTATCGGCCCTTTCAAGTCGGGTAGCAAAATCAGCCCGCAACATGGTTTGGGCATGATACAGGTAATTGGTGCTGGCCACGGCCAGTGTCAGACGAGGGGTAAGCGTCCATTTCGCGTTAAAGTAAGCCGTTAGCTTACTGCGCTGGCGGGCATCGGTGAGACGGCCCACCTCCGTCTGCTCCAGGGGGGGCAGGAAGCGGGTGGTCAGCAGGGAACGGTTGGCCTCCTGCCGGGTTCGGTCAAATAGAACGTAACCGAATATTTCGCTGGCTTTCCCACTCCGGTTGAAATTAAGCCCCCCGTTCGTGGAAACAACGTCGCCCACATTGAGGGGCGGCTCCACCAGGTTTTGGACTGTTCGGTCGGCCTGTACGGCGGTGGGCCGGGGCAGGGCCGATTCAGTGACGGAATACACGCCCTGCATGCCTTTGAACACTACATCCCGCACGAGGTTGTTGCGCTCCTCGCTCGTGAGGGCCTGCTCGTACACGTTGTTAGTGGTAACGAAGGCGCTCAGAAAGCTCCCCGGGCGCAGTCGGCTCACCCGGCCGGTGGCCAGGTAGGTGCCGGATGTACCAGCCAGCCCCTCCACTTTGCCGTAGCTACCCGCCTTGCGGTCCTCCTTCAACCGAATATTCAGAGCCGATTTCTGGTCCCCCTCTGCCCCGGTCGCGGCCATTACTTCCAGGTCCTTAATCATATCTGCGTTGAGAGCCTCCAGGGTCGCCTTAGCATTCCCGCCGTACAGCGTTTTGCCATCAACTGTCACCTGATCCACGGTTTTGCCCATGATCCGGACCTGGCCGTTGGCATCAACTGATGCGCCCGGCACGTTGTTGAGCAAGTCCGTAGCGCTGGCATGGGGCTGGGTCTTCACACTATCTACGCTGATAATTAGCGTGTCGCCCCGGTGCCGGACGGCCCGGTCGGAGGCAATTTTCACCTCGTCCAGCATCACCACGCGCGGCTCCAGCGTGAGGTGGAGCGGCCGGTTCAGCAGCGTGTCAGCTAGTACCATCAGCCGGCGCATAGCGTAGCCTTCAGCCTCTATCAGGAGCGTGGTTGGGAGACCGGGGCGGTACCCAACCGAGAGGCACGTGTCGCCAACGGCTACGAATTGCAACTCAGAATTTATGGTTACCCTTCTCGTGGGTGGCATATTCCCTATGTCGGCCGCTGCAAAATGCAGGCACAGCCGTAACTGCTGTTTCTGCTGGCCGTGGGCGGAAGTCAGTATCAGCAATAGTAATAGTGAGCTAAGTAGGGTTTTGAGCATAATGGCTATTCTCCGGCATACTCGTCGGCTCCCTGCCATTATATCTGGTATAACAACCGGCCGCTGGGCAAATTAGCATCTCCTTGACGTTGTTCTTTGGTCAACGAAAAAAGCTAAAAGTACCCTAACCTCCTCCCGGCCTCTCAGTGGTAGAGACTATTTGGAAAAGCGATTAGGGTTCTAGTTAGCAAACAGACTCACCAAACGCAGAATACCACCAAGGCTTAGTTCTGGATGATAATGATGACAACCGTACCATCATCAAAGATGATGACGATGACAGTTTTAATAGAGTAATTTGACTGGTTGGCCGTCAGGGTGCTGATGAGAGCATCTGCTTCCTGCTGGGAAGCCACGGTGATGGTTTTCTTGGTAGGAGCCGTTGCAACTGTGCTGGCCGGTGCTACAGTTGCTACTGGGGCGGCGAAGGTGGCCGAAGAGGCGGCGAACAATACGGCAAGGGATAAGAATAGCTTTTCATAATATTTGAAGTTTGTTTTGAGTGGTTGAAAATGTGGATTTTAGACGGTGAGTCTGGGCAATGATAGAGCGGAAAATCATAGAAAGAAATACTAAGTGTATATTTTATAAATATATTTAATAAGCTTGTTTCTGCCATCTGATTCCCCCTAATTGTCAACTGAACTTGTTCTGGATTCCTTCCTTGTTCCTCATCTCATCGCTATGAAAACGAAGCATACTTTATGGACCTGCATGCTGTTGTGCGTTGGTCTGGTTGCAGCCCGGGCCACAACGCCTGCCGTTCCCTTGCCAGTACCACCCCAAGGGTTTGACCCAGCTTACCTGGCGGGCAAAAAAGTTGTCAGTACGATCAAGCTAGCCAAGTTGGAAAGCGGCGGGGCGGCCCCGGCCGGCAGTGGCATCTCGGTGGCCGGACCCAGTGACCAGTTGATTTCCCGCCGGTTGCAGGTCAAGAAAACGGGCAGTGGTGGGGAATTGTCACTGGAGCGAATTGTGCAGCAAGTGCAGATGACCGTTGTTTCCGTGCTGGGAAAGAGTGTGTACGACTCCGATAACACGTTTGAGCAGGATCAAGTGGCCGCCGCGCTCGGCCAACGGTACGATCCGTACGTGCGCAAAACGTTTAAGGCAGTTTATCAACCGGCAACCGGGGCCGTGAGCCAAAAGGATACAGATCCCAAGTTTGATAACTTATGGAGTCAGAATATTCCTAATCTGGTTTCGGTACCAGCCTTCCAGGGTTTTTTCCTTCGCTTACCTGCTAAGAGCGCAAGCCCGGGTAGTACGTGGAAGGATAGCGTGGAGGTAGGCTCAACTATCTGGCTCACTACCTACAAAGTGCTGAGCAAACAGGGAGAGACACTCACAGTGCAGATAATAAACCACCGGCAGGTTGGGGCTGGCTCCACGCCGCAAACCAATCGGAACGGAAGCGTAACGGCTACCAGCAATGGCGATACCAGATACGAAGGCGAGGCCAGAGTGAGACAGGATAGTGGATTTATAGAGGAACTTAATCTAACGAAGCAAGCGAATTCCACTGTTTCGGCGCTGGGACAAAATGTTATTAACAGCACCTCTTCCCGCATTACGGTGAAAAATACGGTGGAATAATAACTGCTGCGTCCGGGCCGAGGCATTTATAGCGTAGTTAACTGTAATCAACATATGGATCCAGATGCTGGCCTGCTCGTCCCTCTCACCGGCCCGCCTCCACACTTGGTGGGGATAGGAGTGCTGAATAAGTTGCTGATCGCCCTCACTCAACACGAAGTCGGTATCTTCGGGCTGATACTCGCACCGACCAATTGCCGGCTGCCTATACTCTGTAGGTTGTAGTGCGGTTGGGGGCACAGGCGCTTCTCATAGATGCGGCCTGGCTGGTGTGTGAGGTAGTCTAGCTGAAACGGACAGCGAGAAGTCCTGACTTCCGCTGCTCATGACTGAAAAAGTGCATTCTGGTGGACTGAGGTGGTCCAGTTACGCCGGACAGTTCAGGGTGCTAAATTGAAGAAGCTGTTGGTGAATGTTGTGATACGGTGTCTGGTAGTCG
Source organism: Hymenobacter piscis (assembly GCF_018760735.1). Classification (GTDB taxonomy): domain Bacteria; phylum Bacteroidota; class Bacteroidia; order Cytophagales; family Hymenobacteraceae; genus Hymenobacter; species Hymenobacter piscis. Next base: position 29,576 of record NZ_JAHHZN010000024.1, on the reverse strand, counting down.
ATGCTAGAATGCAGACGCTCGTGATTGTAGTAGTCAAAATACTCGGCGACGCTGCGCTGAACCTCGGCTAGGTTGGCAAAAACGGGCCACTCGCGGACTTCTAGCACCTCCGTTTTGAGGCGCGACCCCAGACACAAAAACCTTTATGCGGTTCAGCCTGCGCATTATCGTAACAGTTGCCCCGGCGGCTCTGTGAGCGCACCGCTTGGTGCTCATGCAGCAGCTTGCGGTAGGCGTTGCCGCAGTACTGCCCGCCCCGTTCGGAGTGGACGACGAGGCCCGAGGTAGGCGGCTGCGACCCAAAAGCGCACTGCAAGGCCCTGGTCACTAGCTCCTCGGGCATGGTGGCCCCGCTTGCCAGCTCCCCACTTGCTTGCTGGCCATGTCCTGAAAAGCGCACAGATAGGCCCAGTTGCCATTTGCCAGCGGCAGATACGTGATGTCGCTGACCCAGACCCGGTTGGCTTAGGCCAGCTTGGGCTGTTCAAGCAGGTGGTTCGGCGCTCAGCGCAGCCCGTGGGTCGAATCCGTGGTGCGCGAAGTGAAGGCCATGAGTTGCGGCGCATGCGCCGCCGCCTCGTCCCATAGCAGCGTTTATGCCTCCCCCAAAAATATCTTGAGCAGAACCGTTTACCAAGCTGGCTCCCGCTGCGCTACCTTTCGATGTTGCGCTTATTGCCACGCGTAGTAGCCGCTGGCCGGCACTTCCACCAGTTGGCAGAGCAGCCGCACGGGGTAGTGGTTCCGTTGCGCCTCAGCTAGGGCTGCTGAAGTTCGTGCGATAAGCTGCTTCCGCATGGGGTTCACCACGTAGCACCCCATGCGCACCGGAATCCGATGTGCCAGCCCGTTGCAGGTGCCACAGTTACCAAGGTGTCGTTGCTGAACCATTCGGGCTTATCATCATTAGGTCGGGGTGATACTTAGCTCAGCATCCGCAACGAATCGGCCGAGATGAGCTGGGAGCCCTGGTAGCGACCTTCGCGGGGGCCGTTTTCGAGGTTGAGCACGCCGCGGGGGCAGGCCGTGGAGCACATGCCGCAGCCCACGCAGGAGGCCCGGATGATGGGCTCGCCGCGCTGGGCGTACTGCTGCACATCGATGCCCATTTCGCAGACGTTGGAGCAGTTGCCGCACGAGATGCACTGGGCCCCGTTGGTGGTGATGCGAAAGCGCGAAAAGTGCTTCTGAAGCAGACCCAGGTAAGCCGCCATCGGGCAGCCGAACCGGCACCACACGCGGGTGCCCATCAGCGGGTAGAAGCCCACCCCGATAACGCCCGAAAACATGGCGCCAATGGCAAAACCGTACACCTTGCTCAACCCATCCACCGGGCTCAGTCCGCCCACCAGCGGCAGGCCCGACTGCTGCGGGGTGGTAAACCAGCCCGGCAGCATGCCCGCCGCGCCCAGCCACAGCAGGGCCGTCAGCAGCACGATAAAGCCCAGAATGGGGTAAATCAGGCGAACCTCCCAGCGCCAGGCCGCTCGGCTTTTGTCGGAGAGGTGGCGGTAGGGGTCGCCGGCGGTTTCGGCCAGGCCCCCGCAGCCGCACACCCAGGAGCAGTACCAGCGCTTGCCGAAGAAATACGTGAGCACGGGCACGCCCACGAAGGAAATAACGGCCGTCCAGAACACCAGGAACACGCCCAGGGCCGGCCCGCCGTCGCGGAGCAGATAGCTTACCGTGCCCGGAAACAGGTAGTCGTACTTGAGGGGCCAGAAGTAGCTGAAGTAGAACTCGGGCCGCTGAAACGCCAGCAGCAGCCCCGGCAGCAGAAAGGCAAACCCCAGCTGAAAGAACATCACCGACACCGTGCGGAGGCGCTGGTAGGGCGAGTGGCGGTACTTCCAGAGGGCCCGGGCCCCCATCACCAGAATGGCCAGCGTGTAAAACGTGCCGTAGAGAAACCACTGGTCGGAGGGCCGGTGGCGCAGCAGCTGGCTGGCGGGGTCGAGGGCGTGGACGAGCTGGTTCAGAGGCCCGAAGTTGCCCTGGCCGTTGTCGGCGCTGAACCAGTAGAGGATGACGTAGAAGCCCGTGAGCACGATGCCCGTGAGCCAGGCCACGGCCCCGCGGGCGGTGCTGGCCCGCAGCCACAGGTTGTGGTGGTGCACGCCGGCCGGCCCGCGTCCGTACTTCCACCACGACCAGCCCAGAGTGCCCGCGCTCAGCAGGCCCAGGGCCCCGAAAAAGCACCAGCGGGCCCGCTCGGCATCGGCATCGAAGGCCACGGGCAGCAGCAGCAGCAACCCCAGGCCCACCACGGCCAGCAGCAGCTTTTCGGTAGGAGCCACTTCGGGAACCGGCGGCTCGGCAGTAAGCGGGACAGAAGCTAGAACAGACATGGTCAGGACTTAGGTGGGAGGTCTTAGGGATTTCGGATTAGGGATGAAGAATGAAGGACAGAACGTCATTCCGAGCGCAGCCGAGGAATCGCGCGGGCTGACGCAGGAACGGTGGTTTGGGGGAGGAGTGCTTCGGCAACAGCAGCCCGCGGGATTCCTCGCGCTGCCCGGAATGACGTTTCTTTCCCTAATCCCTAATCCCTAATCCCTAGTGATGGTGATGGTGGTGGCCGTCGGAGGGTTTGCCGAACAGGTTGAGCAGGGAGCCGAACACGTACAGGCCCAGCCAGCACAGGTAGAGGTAGAGGTAGCCCTCGGGGCGGGCGTGGCCCAGCCACCCGATGATGAGCTGGGCCGCCCCGCTCATGATGGCGCCCACGATGGCAATATACTGGAAGCTGTTGAGGGCGCTGGGGTGGTAGAGTTTGCTGAAATCCATGCGAAAAGAGGGGTAGCAGAGTGAAGAATAGCCCGTAGGGCCGGGGGCTATACGCGGAACAGGCCCCGGCGACGCGGCCGGGGCACGGCGTGCTCAGGGAACTGGGCGTTGAACTGGCGCACGATGTCGGCCTCGTGCTGGCGGAAAAACTCGGGGTCGAAGTTGGCGGCGCCCAGGTTGGCCAGCACCTGCGGGGCGGGCGTGCCGGCCTGCAGCCACTGGTGCCAGGTGTCGTGGCGGTGGCGCAGGCCCAGCACGTTGAGGCCCGTTACGGCCAGCGAATCGCGGCGGAAGTTCAGGCGCAGCAGGTGGCGGCCGTTGGGGTGCTGCCAGCAGAAGCTGTGCTCCCGGGCATCGGGGCGGGCGGGTACCCGGCCGTAGGTCTGGTACTCGAGGTCGAAGAACTTGGCCGAGTTGAACCAGAGGCCGCGGCGGTAGGGGCGGGGCTGTCCCGCCAGGGTATGGCCCACGGTTTCGCCCTGGTGGCGGCCGGTGTACCAGAGCTGCTCCACGGCCACTTCGCCGGGGCCGGGGGCGCGTTGCTGGGCGCAGTCGCCGGCCGCGTACACATGGGGCTGGCTGGTTTGCAGCAGCTCATCCACCAGAATGCCCTGGTCGGTTTCCAGGCCGCCGGCCCGGGCCAGCGCGAGGTTGGGCACCACGCCCACGGCCAGGCCCACCCACTGGGCGGGCAGCTCTTCGCCGGCCGTAGTCTGCACGGCCCGCACGCGGCCGTGCGCGTCGGGCAGCAGGGCCTGGAGCTCGGTACGGTAGCGCACCGTGATGTGGTGGTCATCGAGCTGGCGCTGGATCAGGGCGGCTTCCTCGGGCGGGAGTACCGAGCCCCAGTACCGGTCATCGCGCACCAGCATGGTCACGGCCACGCCCTTGGCAGCCAGCATTTCGGCCAGCTCCACGCCAATCAGGCCGCCGCCCACCACCACGGCCTGCCGGATGCCGTGGGTGTCGCGGGTCATCTGCTCCAGGTCGGGCAGGGTCACGAAGGTCTGCACCCCGGCCAGGTCGTGGCCCGGCCAGGTGCCGCGCCGGCCCACCGAGCCGGTGGCCAGCAGCAGCTTATCGTAGGCCAGCACGGCGCCGGTGCTCAGCTGCACGGTTTGGCGGGCGGCATCGAGGCCGGTGGCGGCGGCCTGGACCAACTCCAGGCGGTTTTCCTGCCAGAACCAGTCCTCGTAGGGCTTAATGTCCTGGTAGCGCAGATGGCCCAGGTACACGTACATCAGGGCCGGGCGGGAAAAGTGGTGGGCGCTTTCGGCCGATACCAGCGTGATGCGGGCCGCAGGTTGCAGGCGGCGGACCGTGAGGGCGCACGTGACGCCGGTAATGCCGTTGCCGATGATAACCAGGTGCATACGCAACAAAGAAAAACGGGAGGAAACAAACGCCACCCGGTCGGGCAGACGTCCGCCCCGGCCACTGCGTACGGCCGGGCGGCGGTTTTAAGGGGACGGCGGGTGGGGCCGCGGCGCCGGCCGAACCAGGGGGCTTAACCCCGGCCGGGTCCGGTGCGTAGTAACAAAGTAAACCCTTTCCACTCAACCCGTCCACGCAACCCGCATTTCTCATGGCCACCGATAACCGCAACGACCTCAACACCAACAAGGAAATCGTCAACGATACCCAGAACGCTGTTCCCGATAACGAGCAGCTCAAAAAAGAGCAGGAGTTCAAGGAAAGCATGAGCAACGGCAAGGACGCTTCCGACCCCTCGGCCCAGCGTAACACGGGCGCCGGGGGCTTCACCCAGCGCGCCGACCAGAAGGACCAGCTCGAAAACCTGACCATCCGCGGGGGCGAGGGCGTGCCCCAGGGCGGCAACGAGCACCACGACGCGGGCGAGCAGGCCGCCGGCCCCGGTTTCGGGGTGGAGGGCAGCTACGAGATGGGCAACGCCATCCGCAGTCAGGAGCAGAAGTTCGGGGAAGACGCGCCCAGCGGCCCCGCCAAGCCGGCCCAGGACTAAGCCAGCCGGCTACTACCAAAAAAAGAGCCGTTTCGCTTTCAGTATGAAAGCGAAACGGCTCTTTTTTTGAGATTATGGGACCTTTTCCGCCGGAATTATGCAAATCAGGGTGGGAAATAAAATTCTGAAATCGGTACAGCCTATTAGGTACTACGGGCGGGAACTCTATATCTTTAACAGCCGGTGGTTTCATTTTGGGCCGAAATACTCCTGAACACGCCGGCTTCCGAACGCTGATTTTCTGCAACTCCCACTTCTTTTACTTACTCCTGGTATGGATACCAACTCTACCAACACTGTTGACAACCCCGATACTGCGCCCGAGCTGCTGAGCGCCGAGGAAGAACTATCGTCGGGTAATAGCCGGCTGGCCATCATCGTGGGGGCCATTGTAGCCATCGTCATTCTGGGCTACGTGCTGCTCCCGGCCCAGACGACCCGCCGCATTGCGGCTGCCGTACCCATTATGGAGCTCGGGGAAGCTACCGTTACGGGCACCCGCCCCCAGGCCGAGGTGGCCGCTGCCCCGACGGAAGCGGAAGCTGCCGCCGCCAAATCTGAAGCCAGCGCCAAAGCCCCGGCCATCACCACCACCAAAACCGTAGCGGCCACTACCTCGGCCGCCGCCGCTGTCCAGGCCGCTGCTGAAGAAAAGGCCGAAGCCGAGGCGGAACCTGAAGTAGCCGCGGCCCCGGTAGCCGCGCCCGCACCCGAGCCGGTAGAAGCCGCGCCTGCCACCGTGAACCTGACGGGCCGGGTGCTCGACGAAGATGGCCGCCCCCTGGCCGGTGCCACTGTAATGTTGAAGGGCTCCAAGAAAGTAGCCAGCACTGATGCCAACGGCAACTACTCGCTGGAAGTACCCGCCAACGCCGACAACTCGCTCCTGTACGGCTACGGCGGCTACGAAGACCAACTGGTACGCACCCGCAGCGCCAAAAGCCAGAACGTAACCCTGACGCCCAAGGAAACCACCCGCCGCCGCCGCCGCTAGCGGTGAGTAAGTGAAGTGGTGAATGAGTGAGTTGGATGGTCATGGCGAGGCCACCAGCCGAAGCAATCCGTCCTTTCCCATCTTCTCCGTTTTGACCTACCAAAAAGCCCCTGACGTGCATACGTCAGGGGCTTTACGTTTATCAGGCGGTTGAACTGCGTGAAGGACGGATTGCTTCGTCGTGCCTCCTCGCCATGACCATCCAACTTACTCATTCACCACTTCACTTATTCACTTTCCGGGCGAAACGGTTGCGGACCAGGTAGTACACCGGCACGCCGAGGGCCACCAGCAGCAGGCCGCGCTGGGCGAATTTGGAGTTGGCCGGGTCGGTGAGCAGGATAAAGCAGAAGGTGGAAGCCAGCACAATGTAGAGCAGCGGCACCACCGGGTAGCCCCAGGCCCGGTAAGGACGCGGCGCCTCGGGCCGGGTGCGACGCAGCACGAAAATGCCGATAATGGTGATGACGTAGAACAGAATCACGGAGAACATCACATAGTTGAGCAGCTCGCCGTAGGAGCCCGACAGACACAGCAGGCAGGCCCAGACGCACTGGCCCCAGAGCGCCACGCCGGGCACGCCGGCCTTGTTGAGGCGGGCCATGGCGGGGAAAAATACGCCGTCCTGGGCCATGGCGTAGTAGGCCCGGCCGCCCGAGAGCAGAATGCTGTTGTCGGCGCTGAAAGTGCTGATCATGATGAGCACGGCCATCACGTAGGCCCCGGGCGCGCCCAGGATGCTTTCGGCCGCGGCCGTGCCCACGCGCTCATCGGTGGCGTACATGATGCCCCGCCCGATAACGTCGGGGGCATTGGGGGCGCCCTGCAGGGGCAGCACCAGCAGGTACACCACGTTGATGAGCAGGTAGAGGCCCGTCACGATGGCCGTGCCCAGGGCCATGCTCAGCACAATGGTGCGTTCGGGCTTCACGATTTCGTCGCCCGCGAAGCCGATGTTGTTCCAGGCGTCGGAGCTGAACAGGGAGCCCGTCATGGCCAGACCGATGGCCGTGACCAGGGCGGCGGCCGTCAGGGGCGTGCTCTGGCCGGCGGCGTCGAAGCTGGCGGCCTGCCAGATGTGCTGGAAGTTCTGGCTCACGGCCTCGTGCTTGACGCCCAGCAGCAGGCCCGTCAGAATCAGCAAACCCAGGGCCACGAGCTTGGTGCTGCCGAAGATGTTGGAAATCAGCTTGCCCGAGCGCACGCCCCGGGAGTTGATGTAAGTCAGAAACACCAGCAGCCCGATGGCCAGCAGCTGCACCGTGCTGAACTGGAAGGTGCCCAGCAGCGGCACGTTCTCCACGGCAAACAGCACGTTGGCTTCCGAAAACCAGGGCAAAAGCACGCCGGTAAAGCGGGCGAAGGCCACGGCCACGGCCGCAATAACGCCGGTCTGAATCACGAGAAACAGCGTCCAGCCATAGAGGAAGGCCACCAGCTTGTTGTAGGCCTCGCGCAGGTACACGTACTGCCCGCCCACCTTCGGAAACATCGACGACAGCTCGCCGTAGCTCACGGCCCCGGCCAGGGTGATGACACCCGTCAGCAGCCAGACCACCAGCAGCCAGCCCGTGGAGCCCACCTTGCGGCTGATATCGGTGCTGACAATGAAAATACCGGAGCCAATCATGCTGCCCGAGACAATCATGACGGCGTCGAACAGCGTAATGGCCCGCTGAAAATGGCCTTGCTTTTCAGACATAAAAAGGAAAAAAGGGAGAGTTTGGGCCCGGAAGATAGTGAATGGGCAATTGAGTGAATGCGGGAATCAGCGAAGGCGTGGGCCGTTTGTCATCCTGAGCGCCCCCAGTCGCTGATTCCCGCATTCGCCGCTGCTCCGCCCCGATTGCCTATTTTTGCCCACCCCCCGCTCCTGGGTTTCCCTGCATGTCGAACCGCGTTCTGGTATTTCTGGCAAGTCTGCTGCTGCTGCTCACGGCCCTGGGCTCCTACGTGTACTACCGCCGCACCCTGGCCCGCGTGCCCGTCGACCCCTGGAGCCTGGTACCCGAGGATGCGGCGCTGGTAGTCGTCACCCGCGACCATTCCACCCTGATTCGTCACCTTAAGGAAACCCAGGTCTGGGACAACCTGACGGCCGTGCGCTACTTCCAGCAGGTGGAGGAAACCCTGGTTCTGGCCGATAGCCTGACCGGGGGACGCGGGGTGGTGCTCAGGTTTCTGGGCCGCAAGCGGGTGCTTACCTCGTTGCACGTCACGGGGCCGGGCCGCTTCGACCTGCTGTTTCAGGTGCCCATCGGGAGCGTGCGCGAATACCGCCAGGTGCGCAGCCTGCTCGAAGGCCTGGGCCGCGACGCCCGCTTCCGGGTAACTACCCGCGACTACGAAGGCCAGCTGCTGACCGACATAAGCGTGCCCGACGGTGAGGAGGGACTGACCCTGCTCAACTACCGCAACCACCTCGTGTTCAGTGCCCGGCCCGAGCTGGTGGAAGCCGTAGCCCGCCGCCTGGCCCAGCCGGAAGCGCCCACCGTAGCGGCCGATTTCCAGAACATCGACTACTTCCAGCTCCGCGACGTGGATGCTACGCTGCTGCTCAACCAGCGGCGGCTGCCCCAGCTCATGGGCGTCTTTTTTCGTTCCGAGCTGACGCCCGAAATAGCGGCCGTGGCCAGTCTGGCCCGCAACGAGATGACGGAAATGCGGCTGGTGGGCAACAAGGTGGAGTTTAATGGTTTCGCCAACCCCGAGCTGGCCCGCGACGGCCTGCACCAGCGACTGGTGGGCCAGCCCGCCCAGCGCCTGCGCATGGCCGAGGTGCTGCCCCTGCGCGCCGCCCTGGTCATGCACCTGGGCCTGGGGCCCGTGCGGGTGCTGCGCGGCCCCCGCCCCTCCTCTGCCGCTCCCGACTCCCTGGCCCCGGCAGTGCAGCCCCTGCTCGATAGCCTGACGGCCCAGCTAAGCCAGGAAGTGGCCCTGTGCTACCTGGGCACGGCCTCGGCCCGGGTGCGCCCCGGCAAGCTGGCCCTGGCCTACACCAGCCGGCCGGCCGCCGTGAGCAACCTGCTGGGCCAGCTGCGCCGGGCCAGCGGGGCCAGCCCGGCCTTCGGGAAGGTGGGCAGTTACCAGTGGTACCAGACCGGCGTGAGTGAATTGCCCCGGGAGCTGCTGGGTACGCTGTTCCAGGGCTTTGCCCGGCCGGTGGTGGCGGTGGTGGGCAACTACGTGGTGTTCGGCGACGACGAAGCCGCCCTGCGCCAGTACCTGACCGACGTGGCGGCGGGCAGTGTCTGGAGCCGCTCGCCCACCCAGGTGGCCTTTCTGCAGGATACCCAGCCCCTGGCCCGCCTGCGCGTGCTGCTCGATACCCGCAACTGCTGGAACCTGCTGCTGCGGGGCCTGCAGGAAGACCGCCGGGCCGGCCTGCTGCGCAACGAAACCCTGTTCAAGCGTTTCCCCCAGGTGGCTTTGCAGTGGGTGCCGCCGGCCAATGAGCAGGAAGCCGGGGCCCAGTACTTCACCCAGTTTCTGCTGCGCCACCCCGCCGAGGGCCCGGCCGAGGCCCGGCCCCAGAACGCCGACGGCACGGGCAGCGTGCTCGACTTCAAAGTGCCCCTGGAAACCTCGCCCGAGGCCGTGCTGGTGGCCGGGGCCAAGCTGCCCGGCGTGCTGGTACAGGATACGGCCCACGTGCTGCACTACATCACCCCCGACAACGTGGTGGCCTGGTCCGATTCGCTGGCCGGGCCGCTGGTGGGGCCCACCGTGCGGCTGCCGGGCGCCACGGGCTTTCTGGTGGCCACACCCGGCCGCCTTTACCAGTACAACAGCCGGGGGCAGCTGCAGCCCAATTTCCCGCTCAACCTGCCCGATACCGTGCGCGCCACTTCCCTGAGCGTGTCGCCGCCCACGCAGCAGCCGGCCCCGCGCCGCCTGCTGGTGGCGGGCGGGGGCAGCAACCTGTTTCTCTACGATACCCAGGGCCGCACTTACGCCGGCTGGCAGCCCAAGCAGCTGGAATTCCGCCTGGCCGGGGCGCCCGAGTACCTGACCGTGGACGGGCGCGACGTGGTGGTGGTGCTGCTCGAAAACGGCTACGTGTACGCCTTCGACCAGGCCGGCGGGGCCTTTCCGGGCTTTCCCATCAGCGTGGGCGCCCGCCTGGCCAGCGGGGTGCTGGTCGAAAGCGGGCCCACGCTGCAACGCACCCGCCTGACGGTGGTCAGCCAGCACGGCGAGCGGGTGACCTTCAACCTGAGCGGCGACGTGGTGAGCCGGCAGCGGGTGGCCACCTGGAGCCGGGAATCACGCTTCCGCCTGATTCCGGACCAGCGCCAGCGCACCTACGTGGTATCGCGCGAGGATGGGGGGCGCCTCACCCTGTTCAGCCCCACCGGCAAGGCCCTGCTCAGCCAGTCGTTCCTGACCTCGGCCCCGCGCTCCATCCAGTACTTCAACTTCGGCCCCGACCGCCAAGTGTACGCCCTCACCGAAACCGGCCCCAATAAGGCCTACCTCTACGACGCCCGCTTCCGCCTCATCGGGGGCAAGCCTTTCGACAGCACCACGCCCCGCATCGACCTCACCTACGACCCCCTCACCAGCACCTTCCACCTCTTCCGCGTCAACGGCCCCGAACTTCGCCGCACCGACATCCGGGTGGAAGCGGTGAAATAGGTGAGGTGGTGAGATGGTGAAATGGTGAGGTGGTGAGGTGGTGAGTTTGATGTTCAACGGACCTGTCTGCACAGATGGCGCGGTTAGGACTGTTGAACGTCAAACTCACCATCTCACCACCTCACCACCTCACCATTTCACCACCTCGCCACCTCACTTATTCGTCAGCCAGCCCTTGCGGTAGAAATAGGCCAGCTGGAAGATGACGACGAGCAGCAGAAAGGCCAGCAGCGTGGGGTAGCCCCAGGGGCTGTAAAGCTCGGGCATGTTAAGGTAGTTCACCTGGCCGTTGGGCCCTTCGCGCTGGAAATTCATGCCGTAGAGGCCCACAATGAAGCTCAGCGGAATGAAGATGCTGCTGATGATGGTGAGCACCTTCATCACCTCGTTGGCGCGGTTGCTCTGGTCCGACATGTAGAGTTCCACCAGGCTGCTCACGGTTTCGCGGTAGCTCTCGGCCAGGTCCAGGGCCTGAATGGCGTGGTCGTAGCAGTCCTTGAAGAAGACCTTGATTTCCTCGGGCACGTCCTCGTCGGGCATGCGCAGGAGTTCGGCAATCTTCTCCCGCTCGGGGTACACGAGGCGGCGGAAACGTACGATATCCTTCTTGATGCGCAGGATGCGGTTGAGCACCCGGCGGTCGGCGCGGCCCTGGAAGATGCGCTCCTCCAGGGTTTCGATGTAGTCGCCGATGGCGGCCATGGTGGGGTAGTAGTGGTCGAGTACCACGTCGGTGAGGGCGTAGGCCAGGTAAAGCGGGGTGCGGCGGCGCAGGTTGGTGCGGCCCAGGCGCAGGCGCACCCGCACGGCCTCCAGGCAGTCGTCGTAGTCGTCCTGGAAAGTGAGCACGTAGTTGTCGCCCGTAAAAATGGAGAGCTGGTCGTCCTCGATGTCGAGCAGGCGGGTGAATTCGGTCATGCGCGAGACCAGGAACAGGCCGTCGTCGGTTTCCTCCACCTTGGCCCGCTGGTAGTCGCCGAGCACGTCTTCCATCTGCAGGGGATGAATGCGGAAATCGTCCATGAGGCGCTGCATCAGGCCCAGGTCGTTGTAGCCACGCACGTCAAGCCAGTGCTTTTTGTCAGGATGCTGGCGAAAAAAATGCAGCAGCTCGTCGTAGTTGGCGTACTCGTGCTCGTGGAAAAAATCCTCGTCGTAGGTGGTCAGCATCAGGCGGGGCGCCATGGCATCGGCGCGCAGAGTGAGCGTGCCGGGCCGCTGACCAATCTGCTGCTCGCGCAGCAGGCGGGCCGCTTCCAGCTCGGCCAGGGCTTTGGGAGAGAGGTGGTCGGTGTCTTCGTCTTCCTCATCAAAGGACCTGGCAAGGGGCGGAGCGGGCAGGGGAGTAGCCGGGGCGGAGGGGGGCATCATGGGCAACAGAAAAAGCGGAATCCGGGGCAGTTTACGGGATTTTGGCGGAAAGGCTGGCGCGTGGGTCGGGCAGGTGGCCGCCCGCCCCAGGTTTCGGTTGCCGGCTTCGGCCCGCCGCCCGGCTAAAACGCCGCTACTGCCCGCCGAAGCCGGAATTCGTTGTACTTTCGGCCCTTGTTTTCCGGTTTAGCCCTCTGCCTTTGCTTTCCCCCGTTGCACCGCTTGTGCTTGCTTTACCCGCTCCGGCGAAAGGCTACGTGGTGCGCCAGCAGGCCGGGGCGGCCCCGGCGCTGCCCCCGGCCTACGCGCCCTGGCTCTACCTGACGCCCGCCCACCAGGCCCGGCAAACCAGCGCCGGCCAGCAGCTGCATTTTTTCCTGGAAGAGCCCGCCGTCGGCCACACCGTAGCCCAGCTGTCGGTAGCCTGGGAAGTCGGGGAGGGCGTGGCCCGCAGCCCCTGGCGGGCGCCCTTCGGGGCCGTGCAAACTGCTCCGGCGCTGCCCCAGCACGTGTTGCGGGTCTTCTTGCAGGCGGTAGAGGCCGCGCTGGCAGCCCGCGGCGTGTGCTCCCTGACGCTGCGCCCCCCCGCCTTCGCCTACGAACCCGCTGCCAGCGCCCGGCTCACGGCGGTCCTCACCGATTTGGGCTACCAGATTGGCCCCGTGGAGCTGAACAGCTACCTGCCGCTCGCGCGCGACTACGAGGCCCACCTGCACCCTTCGGCGCGGCGGCGGCTGCGCAAGTGCCAGCGGCAGGGCCTGCGCTTCGAGCAGGAGCCGCCCCTGCTGCTGCCGCTGGCTTACGAGTTTGTGCGCCGCTGCCGCCAGGAAAAGGGCCAGCCGCTGAACATCACGCTCGAGCAGCTACAGGATCTGTTCCGGGCCCTGCCGCGCCACTTCTTCCTGTTTTCGGTGCGCGATGCGGCGGGGGAGTGGGCCGCCGTGTCGGTTGCCATTCAGGTGCGCGCCGATGTGCTCTACCACTTTCTGCCCGCCAGCCCGCGGGCGTATAATCACCTGAGTCCGATGGTGCTCATCAACGCCGGCCTGCACGCCTTCGGCCGGGCCAGCGGCATGCGGCTGCTCGACCTGGGCATCTCGGCCCGGCCTGCCGGCGTCGATGAGTCGTTGCTGCGCTTCAAGCGTCATCTGGGGGCTTTGTCGGGCCTTAAGCTTACCTTCTCGAAGCCGCTGAGCTGACGGCCGGCCCGCCACCGGAGGCGTGATACTTACCGGGGCTGCCCGCTGGGCCCGGCCCGGGCCGGTAGGTTTGCCGAGCCGCTGCCCGTTTCCGCCCCTGTTCATCCATATCCGAACTTCTCCCAATCCCGCCGGCATGCCTACTTCCCAGACTGAATCCCGGAGTGCCGTTTTCGGGCGGTTGGTGCGCGGGTCGGCGGCGGTGGGAGTGGCGGTAGGGGCGCGGACGGTGGGGGCGCTGGTGCTCAACAAGCTGCTGGCCGTGTACGGCGGACCGGGCGGCCTCACGCTGCTGGCCCACTTCCAGAACCTGCTGGCCCTGTTTACCACCCTTCCCAACGACGGCGTGCACGTGGGGGTGGTGAAGTACCTGGCCCCGCTCCGGGCCGGTTCGGGCCGGTACCGGGCCTGGCTGGGGGCGGCGGCCGTGCTCAACGCTGCGGCGGTGCTGCTGGCCCTGGGGGCGGTGCTGCTGCTGCCCGGGCCGCTGCTGGGCGTGCTGGGCGTGGGGCCGGGGTGGGCCCTGGCGTTCGGGGCCGGGCTGGCCTTGCTGGTAGGCCACGCCCTGCTGATTGTGGTGCTGCTGGCGGCGGGCCGCCTGTGGGCGTACGCCGCGCTTACCGTCCTGCTGAGCCTGCTGGGGCCGCTGGCAGTGGGCGGGGTGCTGCTGGGCTACCACGGCACCGTGGCCCAGGCCCTGCTGGCGTACCTGACCGCCCAGGGCCTCACGCTGCTGCCCGCCGCCGTGGTGGCCCTGCGGGCCGGGCTGCTGCCCCGGTTGCGCGGCCGCCTCAGCCGGCCGGCCCTGCGCGGCCTGGGGCGTTTCCTGCTCATGGCCCTGAGCGTGCTGCTGTTTTCCAAAGCCGTGGATTTTGCGCTGCGCGAAGTACTGATCCGGCAGTTCGGACTGGCGGCTACCGACCTGTGGCAGGCCGTGGTCAAGCTTTCCGACAACTATACCATGGTGTTTTCGGCCCTGGTGGGAAGCGTGTATTACCCCCGTCTGGCGGCCCTCAGCAGCCATCCTCACCAGCAGGGCCGCTTCGTGGTACTGGTGCTGCGGGTGCTGGCCCCGGGGCTGGCGGTGGGCCTGGGGGCCATCTGGCTGGCGCGCAACTGGCTGCTGCCCCTGCTTTTCGAGCCGCGCTTTGCCGCCGCCGGCTTCCTGCTGGGCCCCCAACTGCTGGCCGACTGGCTTAAATTCCTGACCTGGACGCTGTTTTTCCTGTTTACGGCCCGGGCCCAGGTGGGGCGCTACGTCGCCGTGCAGGCGGGGTCGGCCGGGCTGTTCGGGCTGCTGCTGGTGCTGCTGCTGCCCCGGCTGGGGTTGCTGGGCGCGCCCCTGGCCCAGGGCCTGCGCTACGCCCTGCTGCTAAGTGGTGGGCTGTGGCATTTCCGCCGCGACCTACGCCCGCCCGGCATCCGGCCGGAGTTGCCGGATGGCAGGGGCGGGTAACAACTGTCTATCTTGGCGGCCTGAAGCAGTCCGGTAAACGGCCTGGAGGACCGGAACGACTCCTGACGTCTTTCTCGCTGAAAACTGATCGATCATGCATGCTCCGCTGATGCCGCCCCTCGTTACCATCGTGGCCCTGTGCTACAACCACGCCCGGTTTCTGGAAGCCGCCCTGGATTCCGTACTGGCCCAGACGTACCCGCATCTGGAAGTGATTCTGGTGGACGATGCCAGCACCGACGGCAGCGCCGAGCTGCTGCGTGGCTACGCCGCCCGCCACCCCACCTGGCAACTGCTGCTGCTGCCCGAAAACCACAACAACTGCCGGGCCTTCAACCTGGCGCTGGCCCGCACGAAAGGAGAATACGTCATTGACTTCGCCACCGACGATGTGCTGCTGCCCGGGCGCGTGGCCCAGCAGGTGGCCTTTTTTGAGCAGGCCGGGCCCCGGTGCGGCATGGTGTACTCGGATTCGGAGCTGCTGGACGAGGCCGGACAGTTTGTGCGCCATTACTACCGCCGCGACGCCCGCGGGCAGCTGCACCCGGCGCCCGCCTCAGGCGACGTGTTTGCCGACGTGCTGGCCCGCTACTTCATCAGCGCCCCTACCATGATGATGCGCCGGGCCACCCTGCAGGCCCTGGGCGGCTACGATGAAGCCCTGAGCTACGAGGACTTCGACTTCTGGGTGCGGGCCAGCCGCGACTGGGAGTTTCGCTTCCTCGACGCGGTAACAACCCGCAAACGTCTGCATCCCCGCTCCAAATCAGCCCAGGGTTACCGGCGCCACGATCCTCACCTGGGCTCCACCATTCAAGTCTGCCGCAAAGCCCTGGCCCTGTGCCGGACCCCGGCGGAACGGGCCGCCCTGGCGCGGCGCGTGCGGTGGGAGCTGCGCCAGGCCGTGCGCTACCGCAGCCTCCCCGAAGCCCGTGACTTGTACCAGCTGCTCTGGGAGCTCCACGCCGTCCGCCCCCCCGACTGGGTACTGGGCAAGCTGGCCGGTGGGTGAGGAGGTAATGGGCCGACCGTTCTTGTAGTGCATCACCTCTTGGCCTCATTACTTCCAAAAACCTCGTACAATTCCACCGGCCCGTCCTGGGCCACCAGGCGGCGGCGGGGATACCAGCTCAGGACGGAATCGGGGGAATAGCGGATGAGCGTGCGGGTGAGCTCGGGGTTGGCGAGGGTAGCGCGGTTGAGCAGCAGCCAGGCGGGATAATCGGGGGCGATGCGGATGGAGTCGCGGGCGAAGTAGCGGCGGTACTGCAGGCCCGGTGGCACCCGGAATCCGTGGGTGAAATCGTAGTTGTCGATCAGGAAATCATCAACCAGCACCGTGCCCCGGGTGGGGGCTGCCAGGTGCTGCTGCATCACCCGGCTCTGGGCGAAATGGGCCGAAACCGACGGCTTGCGCATAAAATACACCGGCCGCACGGCCAGGGCCAGGGCCATTATCAGGACTGTGGCCGCAACCAGCAGCGGCTCACCCGGGCGCAGATGCCGGGGCCAGGCCGGCAGCCAACGGCTCAGGCCCAGGACCAGCAGCCACAGTCCCGGCACCACATACACCACGGCCACCGCGCTGCGCAGCCAGGCCGCCAGCAGCAGCAGCAGCAGCCCCGCCAGCAGGGCGGCCCCGCCGCCCCGGGCCACCAGGCGGCGCAACCCGAAGCCGGCCGCCAGCGCCAGCGGGGGCAGCAGGGGCGTGGTCATGCGCGGGAGCAGGGTGATGGGGTTGTACTGGCTCAGGGACGTGCTGCCTACCCAGTAGAAGACCAGCGTGAGGCCGCTCAGCACCAGCCAGAACGGGCGGTCGGGCGCAGCCGGGGCGGGGGCTTCGGCCGGGGCGGGGCGGGGCGCGGCCAGGGCGGCCAGCGTGAGCATCAGCCCCAGCCCGGAGGCTACGAAAAAGGCCAGCGGCTGCCAGGTCACGCGGGCCAGCAGGGCCGCCCGGTTGCCGGCCAGAAAGTTGCCATCCTTGAGAAACTCGTTCGTCTGCTCGATAAGATGGATGCGGTAGAGCGCGTCATCGGTAAAGTACTGATAGAAGCCCAGGTAGCCCGCCAGCAGTACTGCCCCCGTGCCCAGCGCCGTGGCCCAGAACCGGCCGTGCCGCCGCCGTAGCGCATCCAGGCCCAGCACGCCCAGATAGAAAGGAAGGTAGTAGGCAATGGTTTCCTTGCTGAGCAGGGCCGCGAAGCTCAGCAGGGCGAACCCCGCGCCCCAGCGGCCGGCCCGCCGGCCCGGTTCCCGCCCCCGCAGCAGGGCGGCAGCCCCGGCCAGGCACCAGAACATGAGGATGTTATCGGGGTAGAGGTAGTTGCTCAGGTTGAGGGTGAAGTAGTGCAGCCCCAGCAGCAGCATGGCCCCGGCCGCTACCACCGGCTCGCGCCGCCGGTACAGCGCCCAGATGAGCCCGGCGCAGCCCAGCGTGGCCAGCAGGGGCCAGAGCGTGGCGCTGATAATATTCACCCCGAACAAAGCAAAAAACACCGCCACCGGCCCGAAAATCATCGGCCGCTCGTGGAGTGGGTCGTGGAGCAGATGCTGGGGGTCGGGGGCGAGGCGGAAGGTGCCGCTCAGCAGCTGGTGGGCGTAGCGGGCGTAATAGTAGTCGTCGAGGGCGTAGAGGCCCTCGTGGGTCAGCAGGAAGTAGGCCACGGTCAGCAGCACTACCAGCAGCAGCGTCCAGGTGGGCAGGCGGGTCAGCAAACGGTTCACCGGCGCAAGGTAAGGGTTGAAATGGGGAGGTGGTGAAATGGTGAGTTTACATTCAGGCGGTGCAATTTGCGCGGGCAACCAGAGCCGAGCCACGAGGGCCGCCAGCACATCAACTCACCAGTTCACTATCTCACCATCTCACCAGTTCACCTCATGCGGCACCGGGTTCTTCTGCTTCTTCTGCCTTTGGTGCTGCTGCTGGGGGCCGGCGGGTTGCTGGGCTGCTACTTCGAAACCAACGACGACCTGACCATCGTGGCCCTGCTACGAGGGCAGACGGCCGCCGCGCCGGTGCGCGACCTGCACCTGTACTTCCACGGCTACGCCGCGCTGTGGAGCCGGCTCTACGCGGCCGCGCCGACGTGGCCCTGGTACGGCCTCACGCTTTACACGCTGCTGTACGTGGCCACGGTGCTGGTGGCGGCGGTGCTCTGGCGGCTGGTGCGGGCCCGGACGGGCGGGGCGGCGGCGCTGGCGCTGCTGGGGCTGTTCTGGCTGGTGGGCTGGCTTGAGCACGGGTTCTGGTTCAACTACGTGCGGGTGCCGCTGTTGCTGGCCGGGGCGGGGGTGCTGCTCGCGGCCCAGCGCGCCCCGGCCCGCTGGGCACTGGTGACGGGGCTGCTGGCTTTCGGGCTGAGCTGGCTTATCCGGCCCAGCGCGGCGGTGCTGGGTGCGGCCGTGGCCCTGCCGGGCGCGTGGTGGCTGGCCGGCCGCCGGGCTTTGCCCATCGGGGCTGGTATAACGACCTGGGCCGTGCTGGGGGCGCTCTGGCTCCAACTCACCTGGAGCCCCCAGGCCGCCACCTTCCGCCGCCTCGACGTACTCAAATCCAACCTCAACGACTTCCAGCTGGCCGCCCCGCCCATCAAGCCCCTGAGCCCCGCCGATAGCCTCGCCCTGGCCGCCGCCCGGGCCTGGCAACTGGGCGACTCTACCTTAGTTAACGAAACCACCCTGGCCCGGGTGGCGCCCTTCCGCCCCGGCTACTTCATCCAGCACACGGCCCCGGCCAAGCTCGGGGGCCTGGCCCGTCAGCTCCCCCGCGACTATTTTCCGTTGCTGCTGCTGCTAGCCGCTACCGGCGTTCTGGTGCTGCGGGCCGGGGGCGGCCACCGGGGCTACTGGCTGGTGCAGGCCGGCTACGCGGGAGTGCTGCTGGGGCTGGGTACGCTGCTGAAACTGCCGCCCCGGCTGGTTCTGCCGCTGCTGGATTTCTGGGTTCTGAGCAACCTGGTGTATCTCTGGCAGCTCCGGCCGCTGCCCCGCCATACCCCGGCGGCGCTGCTGCTGGCGCTGCTGGCCGCCGCCCTTCCCTACGCTTACAAAACCCGCCACCGCAGCCACGTGCTGGCCCAGGAGAGGAAAGCCAACGATGCGGCGCATGAACGGTTGGTCCCGCTTACCAGAGGCGCGCGGATAATCGTGTCCGATTTTCTGGAGGATACATATAAGTCGGCCCCGCCTTTCAGGGCAGACGTGAACAGAACCCTGCTGACCTTTCGTCTTTACGCCCCCAAAGTAGGACTCTCGGTGCGGGGTTGGCAGACGCTGCATCCGTCGCAGGCGGTTTTGCGGGAACGGCTCACCGGCACCCGCGACTTCACCGAGGCCCTGCGGCGGCTGGGCCAGCGTACGGATGTGGCCTGGGTGCTCACGCCGGAAGGCGCGGACCTGCTTAACCGGCAGCTTGCCCTGAAGCGGCAGCCGGATCAGCCGAAGGTGTGGCTCGAACAGCTGCAAGGGCCGCCGCAGCGGCCCACCGGGGCTGCTGAGCCCTCAACTAGTGTGCATGCCTACCGAATGCGTACAAAATTCCCGCAATCGTCCCTAAAAGCCAAAATCATGTAAGGCTTGCCGGACTTATTCCCTGCATCACCGGTTAGAGGTAGTATACCTTTGATATTCTACCGTACTCACTCCCCCGCCTTGGCCATGATTACCGCCTCTCTGACCTCCCGTGGTGAGGTCCTCCAGCACATGGAGGGCTTCCTGAAAGATAACATCGGCACCTTCCTCAAAAGTGTGGAAAGCAGCTGGCAGCCGTCCGACTTTATGCCGGATTCCCGCCTGGATACCTTCTTCGACGAGGTGAAGCTGCTGCGTGAGCGGGCCAAGGGCCTGAGCTACGATTTGCTGGCCGTGCTCATCGGCGACACCATCACGGAGGAGGCCCTGCCCAACTACGAAGCCTGGTTTCACGAGCTCGATGGTCTGAACCGTGACCCTGATAACGGCTGGGCTCAGTGGATCCGGGGCTGGACGGCCGAGGAAAACCGCCACGGCGACCTGCTCAACCGCTACCTCTACCTCTCGGGCCGCGTAAACATGCGCGAGTTCGAGGTCAGCACCCAGTACCTGATCAACGACGGCTTCGACCTGGGTACGGCCCACGACCCCTACCGCGCCTTCGTGTACACTTCCTACCAGGAAATGGCTACCAATATTTCCCACCGTCGGGTGGGGCAGCTGGCCCGGGCCGTTGGGGAAGATCAGCTCTCCAAAATCTGCGGCATGATTGCCGGCGACGAAAACCGCCACGCCCGCGTTTACAAAACGTTTGTGGAGAAGATTTTCGAGGTCGATCCGTCGGAAATGATGCTGGCCTTCGAGGACATGATGCGCAAGAAGATTGTGATGCCGGCCCACTACATGCGCGAGATGGGGGTGGAAATGGGCAAGACCTTCGGCCACTTCACCGATGCCGCCCAGCGCCTGGGCGTATACACCAGCCACGATTACACCGAGATTCTGGATACGCTGCTCCGCGACTGGAAAATCGAGCAGCTGACGGGCCTGACCGGCGCCGCCGAAAAAGCCCGCGACTACGTGATGGCCCTGCCCAACCGCCTGCGCCGGGTTGCCGACCGCATGCCCGTGCCCAAGCTGGAATACAAGTTCAAGTGGATTGAGTAGGCGTTAGGGCTTAGTCGTTGGTGCCCAGGGTCTGGTAAGTAAAAACAGACAAACAAAAAAAAGAGGCCCCGCCGTAACCCGGCGGGGCCTCTTTCATACACTCTAAGCTCTAAGCTCTAAGCTCTAAGCTCTAAGCTCTAAGCTCTAAGCTCTAAGCTCTAAGCTCTAAGCTCTAAGCTCTAAGCTCTAAGCTCTACTGCGCGTCCATCGACTGGCCCATCATCAGGCGGCCGTTGGCGTCGAGGGTGTACTCAACGGTCCGGTTGCCGGCCTTCATGGTGGAGTCGGTAGGCGTGACGGGGAAAGTGCGCACCAGCTTATTGCCGCTGATGGAGTACATATCCTGGCCGGTGTAGCCCATGCCCGCCTGCCCGGCGGGCGTGCCGGGGAAGGAAATCGGGGTGTAGCCCCGCTCCCCAAACTCGTAGGCGTACAAACCGCCGTTGACCTTTTTGTTGTCAGTCATCAGGTAAAGTTCCGGCTTGCCGTTGCCGTTCAGGTCGCCCGAGGCCACGTTCGTGAGGGCGCCCGTCACCTGAACCCGCATCGGATCCATGGTCATCGACGAACCCCGGTAGGAGCGGATGCTCACGAAACGGGGCTCCTCGTTGCCAAAAGTTTTTACGACAAACCGATAATCACCCTGGGTTACTTCGCGGTTAAAGGTCACGTCACTGTCGTCAATGGTAGGACCAGCGGGCACAGTGTTGGAAGTCGACTCAGAAGCTACCTGGCGCGTAGAGTCGCAGGCCGACAGCGAGGCCGCTACTACACCAGTTGCGAGCAGTAAGCGAGGAAGGGAGGAGGTACGCATTGGACAAAAATGGAATTAGGGAAGATGCAAGAGAAGCCCCGGCAGAACCGGGGCATAGAGCTCATCGGGGAGAGGCTTAGCGCGTTTAAACGCAATGTAATAAGATTGAGTTGTATTTTTCTGGTTATATAGGGATTAAGAAATTGCTCATCGTCTCTCCCGGTTCCTTCTGCTGGCTGCCATACCGCTAGGGTTGTACCTGTACCCCCTTCCAGAAGGCCACCCGGTCCTTGATTTGCCGGGCCGCATCCTTCGGCTCGGGGTAAAACCAGGCGGCATCCTTGTTCAGCTCCCCGCTCACGCGCAGGGAATAATAGCTGGCCCGGCCCTTCCAGGGGCAGGTGGTATGGGCAATGCTGTCCTCGAAAAACTCCCGCTTGATGGAATCGGCCGGGAAATAGTGGTTATTTTCAACGACCACGGTTTCGTCGCTTTCGGCAATGACGGTGTTGTTCCAGATGGCTTTCATGGGGTGTCGGTTGTTAGTTGTTAGTTGTCAGTTGTCGGTTGTTAGTTGTCGGTTGTTAGTTGTCGGTTGTTAGTTGTCGGTTGTTAGTTGTCAGTTGTCTGGTTTTGGTTGTTGGCTGTTTGGTTTCGTACTAACAACTGACAACTGACAACTGACAACTGACAACTGACAACTAACAACTGACAACTAATAACTGACAACCAATAACTGACAACTACCACCTACTCCCCCGACAACTAAAAACCGGCTTACGTTGTTCTGAGAGCTCACTCCCCCAATTTATATGTCCGCAGGCTTTCGTTTTCGGGATTTCGTGCCCGAGGAGTCGACTGAGAAAGGCTTCGACTCCCTTTTCAACATATTTATGCAGCTGGTCACCATCACCAGCGGCGACGTGGGCGAGGCGCTTTCCTGGCTCAATGAGCTGGATAAGCAGTACGGCCTCACCGACGACGGTTACGGCATGGGCGACTTCATCGAGGACCTCAAGAAGAAGGGCTACATCGACGAGGACGAGCAGAAGAAAGGTGAGTTCACCATCACGGCCAAAAGCGAGCAGAAAATCCGCAAGTCGGCGCTGGAGGAAATCTTCGGCAAGCTCAAGAAGTCGGGCCCGGGCAACCACCGCACGCCCCACACCGGCCAGGGCGACGAGCAGAGCACCGACATGCGGGAGTTCCGCTTCGGCGACTCGCTCGACCAGATTTCCATGACCGAGAGCATCCGCAACGCCCAGCTCAACCACGGCATGGACGGCGACAACTTCATGCTGACCGAGGGCGACCTGGAAGTGCGCGAAAACGAGCACAAAAGCCAGACCAGCACCGTGCTCATGATTGACATCTCGCACTCGATGATTCTGTACGGCGAGGACCGCATCACGCCCGCCAAGAAGGTGGCTATGGCCCTGGCCGAGCTGGTGAAGCAGAAGTACCCCAAGGACTTCCTCGACGTGATTGTGTTCGGCAACGACGCCTGGCAGATTGAGGTAAAGGAGCTGCCCTACCTGCAGGTGGGCCCCTACCACACCAACACCGTGGCTGGCCTGGAGCTGGCCCTGGACCTGCTGCGCAAGCGCAAAACGCCCAACAAGCAGATCTTCATGATTACCGACGGCAAGCCTACCTGCCTGAAGGAAGCCGGCGGCTACTACAAAAACTCGTTCGGGCTCGACCGCAAAGTGGTCAACAAAACCCTGAACCTGGCCGCCTCGGCCCGCCGCCTGAAAGTGCCTATCACCACCTTTATGATTGCCGACGACCCCTACCTGCGCCGCTTCGTGGAGGAATTCACCGAGGTAAACCAGGGCAAGGCGTACTACTCGTCGCTCAAGGGCCTCGGCCACATGATTTTCGAGGACTACAAGCGCAACCGCCGCAAAAACGTGTAACGGCTGAACGGCCTCCACCGTCTGTCATCCTGAGCGGAGCGAAGGACCTTATCACGCGCGAACAAATTGTTCGATAGTAATAAGGTCCTTCGCTCCGCTCAGGATGACAAATCAAATCCATTTGCTCATTCTATTCTCCCTTCATGCCTTCGTACGATTCTCTCTCCGCCGACCAGCTCCAGCACATCACCACCCTCGGTGCCCTGAAGCAGGCGGGCTACCAGCCGCGCTCCGTGAAACAGGAGCTGCGCGACAACCTGATCCAAAAACTCCAGAGCAAAGAAGACGTGTTTCCCGGCATCTTCGGCTACGAGGAAACCGTGATTCCCGAGCTGCAGCGCGCCATTCTGGCCGGCCACCACATCAACCTGCTGGGTTTGCGCGGCCAGGCCAAAACCCGCATTGCCCGCCTGCTCATCGGCCTGCTCGATGAGTACGTGCCGGTAGTGGAAGGCTCCGAGCTCAACGACGACCCGCTGCAGCCGCTGTCGGTGTTCGCCAAAAACCTGGTTGCCGAGCACGGCGACAACACGCCCGTGACCTGGATGGGCCGCCAGGACCGCTACACCGAGAAGCTGGCTACCCCCGACGTATCGGTAGCTGACCTCATCGGCGACGCCGACCCCATCAAGGCGGCCACGCTGCGGCTGCCGTACTCCGATGAGCGGGTGATTCACTTCGGCCTGATTCCGCGGGCGCACCGGGGTATTTTCGTGATTAACGAGCTGCCCGATTTGCAGGCCCGCATTCAGGTGTCGCTGTTCAATATTCTGCAGGAAGGCGACATCCAGATCCGGGGCTTCAAGGTGCGGCTGCCGCTGGACCTGCAGTTCGTGTTCACGGCCAACCCCGAGGACTACACCAACCGCGGCTCCATCGTAACGCCCCTTAAGGACCGCATCGACGCCCAGATCATCACGCACTACCCGAAATCCATCGAAATCGGCAAGCGCATCACCAAGCAGGAAGCCCGCATCCAGGACGTGCAGAAAGGCATGGTGACCACCAACGAGGTGATTCACGACCTGGTGGAGCAGGTAGCCGTAGAGGCCCGCGGCTCCGAGTTCGTGGACGCCAAGTCGGGCGTATCGGCCCGCCTCACCATCTCGGCCTACGAGCAGGTAGTGGCCGGAGCTGAGCGTCGCGCGCTGGTAAACGGCGAAGCCACCACCTACGTGCGCATTGCCGACTTCATTTCGGCAGTGCCGGCCGTGACGGGCAAGGTGGAGCTGGTGTACGAAGGCGAGCAGGAGGGAGCCGGCATCGTGGCCGAGAAGCTCATGGGCAAAGCCATCCGTACCCTGTTCCTGAACTACTTCCCCGACCCCGACAAAGCCAAGAAGCTCAAAGGCCGCCCCTCGCCCTACAAAACCGTGCAGGAGTGGTTCGGCCAGGGCCACACCGTGGACCTGCTCCACGACGCCAGCACGAAAGACTACCGCGCCGTGCTCGACCAGGTGCCCGGCCTGCGCGACATCGTGACGGAGCTGCACCCCTCCGAAACGCCCGAGCACACCTACTTCCTGATGGAGTTCCTGCTCCACGGCCTGAGCGAGTACAGCCTGATTTCGCGCAACCGCCTCACGGCCGGGGCCCAGTTCAAGGACCTGCTCAGCAGCATGTTCACCATGCCCAGCTTCGGGGAGGATGACGATGAGGACGACGAAGACGAAAAGCCCCAGCGCGGCCGCCGTCGGTAGCCCGCCTGAGAATTGCATAAGTAAGGAAAGCCCCGCGTGCCAATTGGTATGTGGGGCTTTCTTTATACAACTGAGAAAAGGAACATATTTTTTATTTCTTCACAAATATGTTCCAAATCCGGGTTATTATGATGTTGCTGCGCATCGGCTATCTGCCCCTTCGATGGACAAAGTGAAACGTATACCTTTGGACAAACACCAGCCGTCATGGAAAACGCCATCAATACGCTCCGAATCCAGAATTTCAAGTCCATCAAAGACGTGACGATGAAACCGCGCCGGGTGAACCTGATTATCGGCCAGCCCAATGTGGGCAAGAGCAATATCCTGGAGGCTATGAGCTTACTAAGTGGAATTTTCCCTCGTCCGGGCTCTCAGCAGCAAGAAGATACAGGTCGCTACTATGGAGGAATTCTTCGATACCATGAAGTACGGCAGCTCTTTTATGATAACAATACACGCAAGCCTGTTGCCGTAGAAACCAATAGTGATATATGTGTGCTAGCGCATAACTATGCTACTGGAAATGGGTTTCGCTATGTTCTTGCAGAAAGAGATACGTGGGAAAAAATGCGAGATAGTGTTGTATTTAAAAAATGGGGGGCAATGCCTAATGATGCCGAAGAAACACGTTTAATAAATTATTTGCCAGAGTGGGTAAAAGAAAATACAAAGCCATACCCGCAGTATATTCTATCGGAATTTCATGGTAATGGGCATGTAAGCCGTAATGATGGTGTATCTTCTCATGGTACAGCTCCTTATGCTGGTACCAGAATAGTAAGACCTTATCTATTCAGCCCGCCCAAGCGTATTGTTGGGGAAGACTCAACTCCATATCTGCGTCCCCCTACGGGAGAAAATCTGATACAGATTATTGAAAGCAACCCAATTCTTCGGCAAAAAATTGCTCGAATGTTTGAGCCATACGGTTTAAGACTTCTTATCCGAATTGACGAACGCCGTCTCGAGGTCATCAAAGATTTAGATGGAGTAATCTACTCCTACCCATATTCCAGTATTGCTGATACGCTACAACGCATCATTTTTTACCTTGCTGCCATTGAGAGCAACGACGATGCTGTGATTCTGCTGGAAGAACCGGAGGCGCACTCATATCCGGTGTATGTATCGATGCTGGGGCGGCGCATGGTGGAAAGCCGCAACAACCAGTTTTTCGTGGCTACGCACAGCCCGTACCTGATTACTGAAGTGCTGGAACAGATGCTGCCCGACGAGCAACAGGCGCAGGAACTCGCCATTTTCGTGGCCTACTACGAGGACTACCAAACTAAGGTAAAACAGCTCAGCGACGAAGAAGTACGCGCCATTCGGAACGACGGGCTGGATGTGTTCTATAATATGGACCGCTACGTTCCGCGCCCCGTCAATGGCTGAGCACGCGCTGTTTGTACCCGAGTGCTGGGCCGACACGGCCCTCATGCACGCGTTGCTGGTAACGCCCAATAATCATAACCTAATTAGCCACGCGCAGGGTATCGGTAACGTGGGCCGGGTACTCAAAGACGAAAAAGGACTGCGGCAGGGACGTCGGCTGGTAGGTATGGTTGACCGGGATAAGAAGTTTGCCGAAAACCCGTATCTGGCAGAGTTCACGCAGATTGTAGCGGGTAGTCTGGACAGGACTTCGCCGCACTGTATTTTACGCCACGCTACCCGCCCAGACCAACACCTTATCGTACTGAATCCGGCCTGTGATACCTGGCTATTTCAGGCTGCCCAAGAAGCATCCGTTTCGCTCATTGATTTGGATATAGCGACTACTCTGCCGGAGTTTATTGACTTCTGTAAGCAGGATGGGATAACCAATAATCCCCGGATGAAAGAGTTGTTGTGGGCTATCCAACAGGCCCGCCCAGCTATTTACCGTGAACTGGCCGACTTTATCGCCTCCATCATGGATATCACGCCGAAGAAAGCCCACTGACAATTATTCTTCATTCCAGTGGGCTCCTGGTATAGTTGGAACGTATTTCGCACTTTAATTGAAATACGTTCCAATTCTGTCATGCCTCGTCGCTCCATTCCTTCTAATACCTTGGTTGCCGCAGTCCGCAAGTATTTGGCGTTGGAGCAACAGGAATTAGCCGCTTACTTGGGTGTGAGCCGTGAATTGCTGGCCAATATCGAAGCCGGCCGGCGCAGCCTCACCGGCCCCTTACTGCTGCGCCTGAACCCGCTGGCCGCGCTGCTGCCCGCCGGGGAGCGGGCCCGCCCGGCCGCCCCGGTGCCGGAGCAAGCCCCGCCCGGCGCGCCCGCCCCCGGCCCCCTGGAAGCCCGCCTCGACTACTGCCGCCACCAGGCTCAAAAGCTGCGGCGGGAGCTGACGAAGCGGGCCGCTACCCAGGCCGCGGCCCGGCGCTGGGAGGCCGTGCTGCCCGCCCTGCTGGCGGCTCCCGCTCCGGCGGCCGGGCTGGTGCCCCCCGCCGAGGTCGCCCGCGCCCGACAGTGGCTGCTCGCGCGCCAGCAGCAAGCCCACGCCACCCTGCACGACGCCGACGAGGCCGCCCGCTACCACCTGCTGCGCCTGCGGGCCGAGGCTCTGGAAGGGGAGGCCGCCGGGCTGCGGGCGCTGCTGGCCGGCAGTGCGGGGGCTGCGCCACCGTTGCCCGAAAAAATGTAGCGGTACCCTTATACTCCTATGCCGGGCTCCGTTTATCTTGGGGTATTGTTAACCCTTTAACCCTTTAACCCTTTAACCCTTACCATTATGCCGCTTGAATTGAGTATGCTCACTACCCGTGCCGAGTGCGACGAAGTGCTCGACGACCTGAACGCCGAGCTGGATGGCTACCAGCAGCGCACCAGCAACCTGGAGTTTGCCGACCGCCGCGCCGACCGCACCCAGGCCGACATCAGCGGGCAGTTGGCCGGCGTGAATGCCGAAATAGCCGCCTATACCGCCATTCTGGCCTCGCCCGACCTCACGCCCGCCTTGCGCCGGCAGAACCAGAGCAAGCTGCGCAAGGCCAACGACCGCAAAGACAACCTCAACGACCGGGGTAGCTCCCGCAGCGCCGCCGCCCGCTTCCTGGCCAGCGTAGACGCCGAACAGGTACGGCCCAGGTGACGGTACTGACCGATGCCAAGAACCAGGTAACAGCTCACCGCGCCACGCTGCCTGCGTAAGCGGCCGCCGTCGGTAGCCCGCAACCGTAACGCGAACTGTGCAGTTCTTGCTACAAAAAAACGCCCCGCGTACCGATTGGTGCGCGGGGCGTTTTGGTTACCGGAATTGCCGGAAAAGCTTCACCCCTACAGTTTGCGGGCCTTGAGCTCCTGCTGGGCGCTCTTGAGCTGATACTCCATGGATTTGAGCTTGGCCTTTTCGGTATTCACAACGCGCTCCTGGTCGCTGATCTGGTTGCGCAGGTCGGCTACGCGCTGGGCCTGGGCCGCAATAACGGGGTTATTGGAGTCCATATCCGACTTGAAAACGGTGCAGCTGCTGCTTAGCAGCAACGTAGCACCGAGGCTCAGGGACAGGAAACGGAGGCGGCTGGTATTGTGGAGAAAGTTCATACAAAGGAAAATGGTACGCATGTGCCCGCTTTTACGGGCGCAGTACCGCCGGGTTGTTCCTCCACGACCAACGGCCGCTGATCCGGGGCAAGCAAAAGCCCCTGCCCGCCGAAGCGGACAGGGGCCGAAAGAGCAGCGGCGGCGAACCTAGGCCTGCTCGCTCACGACGATTTTCTGGATTTCGTCGTTGGCCTTGATCTGGTCGATGATGTCCTGACCTTCTGTTACTTTACCGAACACGGTGTGGTTGCGGTCGAGGTGGGCAGTGTTGTCGCGGGAGTGGCAGATGAAGAACTGCGAGCCCCCGGTGTTGCGGCCGGCGTGGGCCATGCTCAGCACCCCGCGGTCGTGGTACTGGTTGTCGCCGTTGAGCTCGCAGTCGATTTTGTAGCCCGGGCCGCCGGTGCCGGCCATGCCCTTGGCGCCGTCGCGGGAGTTGGGGCAGCCGCCCTGAATCACAAAGTTCGGAATCACGCGGTGGAACTTCAGGCCGTCGTAATAGCCTTTTTCGGCCAGGTCGGTGAAGTTTTTGACGGTGTTGGGAGCGTCCTTCTCATAGAACTCCACTTTCATCACGCCTTTGTTGGTGTGGATTTCAGCAGTCTTCATCCTTAAGTAAAATAGGTGGAACGGCTACCTATACGGGCGTAGCCGACCGGCGGGTGTAGCCGGCGGACAAAGGTAGCCATTTTGCGGGCGGCCAAACATCCGGGCGGAGCGCTGGTTCGTAAGGCTACCAACACGGTTCTACTCTTTCATTTTACCTTACCCTTTCTCGTATGCACCAGACCTTCCGTTCGGCCACCCTGGCCCTGCTCGCTGCCGCCACCCTCGGCTTCGGCCTCAGCAGCTGCGGCGACAGCACCACTGAACAAGCCGACGCCAGCGTCGATACCATGACCCAGCCCACCGTCGACTCCACGGCCATGATGGCTGACGACGCCCGCATGGGCAAGCCCGAGGGCGTCATGGTGGATGGCGTGGCCATGACTCCGGATAAGACCATCGTGCAGAATGCCGTGATGGCCTCCAGCGTCAGCACGCTGGTGAAAGCCGTGCAGGCCGCCGGCCTCGACGGTACGCTGAGCGGCCCCGGCCCGTTCACGGTTTTCGCGCCCACCAACGCCGCTTTCGATAAGCTGCCCAACGGCGCGCTGGCCGGCCTGCTCAAGCCCGAAAGTCAGGAAAAACTCAAAGGCGTCCTCACCTACCACGTAATTCAGGGCCGCCTCGTAGCCCAGGACCTCAAAGACGGTCAGGAACTCACTACCGTGAATGGGGAAAAACTCAAGGTGATGGTGAAAGACGGCGTCGTGATGATTGGCAACGGCAAGGATGCCCCCGCCACCGTTCAAATCCCCGACGTGATTTCCAGCAACGGCGTTACCCACGTTATCGATGCCGTTATCCTGCCCCTGGCCAACTAGGGTTCGATTTTCGGATTGATTGCAAAAACCCGGCTGTTTCAGCTTGTCCTTACCCAAAACTCAGAAAGCGCTGACCAGTGGGTCAGCGCTTTTTTTGTGGCCGGTGGGTAGCTTGCGGGCATGAGCATTTCTACCGGTTTTGGCGAGGCGCAGGTGTGGGCGCAGAC
>NZ_JAHHZN010000023.1 GCF_018760735.1 Hymenobacter piscis | reverse complement strand
ACGGCAAGGCGGGCGTGGAAAAAGCCCTCGAAACCCGCCCCGACCTGGTGGTGTGCGACATCATGATGCCCGTGCTCGATGGCTACGGCGTGCTGCACATCTTCAACCAGAATCCCCGGCTGGCGGGCGTGCCCTTTATCTTCCTCACGGCCAAAACCGAACGTGCCGACCTGCGTCGGGGCATGGAGCTGGGCGCCGACGACTACCTCACCAAGCCCTTCGACGACACGGAGCTGCTCTCGGCCATTGCCGGCCGCCTGGCCCGCTTTCAGCACCTGCGCCCCGACTACCTCGCCACGCCCGCCGGCGTGCACGACTTCCTGGCCGATGCCGGCCGCGCCGATGGCCTGGACGCGCTGGTGGCCGACCGGCGGCCCCACGTGCTGCCCCGCCGCCACATTCTTTACGCCGAAGGGGACGAGGCCACCCGCCTGTACTTCGTGCAGAGCGGCCGCGTGAAGGTGAGCAAAACCACCGCCGCCGGCAAGGAGCTGATAACGAGCATGCACGGCCCCGGCGAGTTTCTGGGCTACCAGGCCCTGTTGGCCGGCACCGCCCACCACGACACGGCCGTGGCCCTAGACGAAGCCGCAATCCTCTACATCCCGGCCACCGATTTCAGCCGGCTGCTGCTGCGCCACCCCGAGGTGAGCCGCCGCTTCGTGCGCCTGCTGGTGGGTCAGGTGCAGCAGCAGGCCGGGCAGCGCCTCGAGCTGGCCTACAGCTCCCTGCGCCGCCGGGTGGCCGACACGCTGCTGCACCTGCACGCCCAGCAGCAGCAGCTGAACCCCGCCGACCCGCGCATCCCGCTGGGCCGCGACGACATGGCCGCCCTCATCGGGACGGCGCCCGAATCACTGAGCCGCACGCTCAGCGAGTTCCGCCAGGATGGGATTCTGGACGTGGCGCCCGGTTACGTGCACCTGCTGCACCCTGAGCGGCTGCGGGGCAGCAACTGGTAACCATTCTAATGTCGTCCGCCACGGCACTGGACACGCCACACGGCCAGCACTGGCATGATCATCGGCAAGCCCGCAGCGCGGATGGCTTGAAAGCCCCCAGCCACGTTAACCAGGTTGGAGAGCATCAAAAAGTGTGGGGCCGTCGGGTTAGGCATCCATGAACTGAGCTGGGTACCCTTGGTAGACGATGTAGATGCTAAACCATCCGGTTGCTATTGCCCACGCTTTTTGTGCTCTTCATAGTGCGTTGCCGGTCAGCAGCAAGGGTACGCACAGCAGCAGGAAGTTTTTCATAAAAAAGAGACGATCAGGGAGAAGGGGGGAGAAGAAAATGAGAAATGCCGGGGCAGGCAAAGCTGCCCGTCGCCTTAAGGGCCGGACGTAACGGCTCCTGGTTCGGCCAGCAGCAGGGGTAGCTCCCGCAGCAGCCGGTCCACCTCGGCCGGCTGGGTGCCGTCGTAGATGCCGCGGATGTGGCGCCGGGCATCCACCAGCACGAAGGCCCCGCTGTGCACGGCCCCGCCGGGAGCCGTCGGGTCGCGCTGCGCCGACACCAGATACTGCCGGGCCAGGGTGAAAATCGTGTCGCGTGGGGCCGTGGCGAAATGCCACTGGCGCGCATCGCGCACGCCCAGCCGCTGGGCGTATTCGCGCAGCACCGGCAAGGTATCGTGGTCGGGGTCAATGGTGTGGGAAAGAAAGGCCACCCGCCGGTCACCCTGGTAGCGGGTGTACACGCGCAGCAGTTGGCGCTGCATGCCCGGGCAGATGGTGGGGCAGGTGGTGAAAAAGAAATCCGTCAGATACACCTGGCCGGCAAAGGTGGCCGGGGTCACCTGCTGGCTGTCCTGGTTGAGGACCCGGAATGCGGGTGTCAGGGGCCAGAGCGTATCGCCCGCCGCCCGCACCTGCGGCTCGCCCAGGTGGGGCAGCCGCCGGGTAGCGGGCGCATCCGTGCAGCCGGCCAGCAGGCCCGACCCGGCCAGTAGCCCAGCCAGCAGACCCAGGCGGAGGGGGTGCAGTTGTACCCGGATAGATGAGCTGTCCATGGCTTAGCGCAACTGGTGAGCCGAGTCCAGGGCCGCGCGCATCTGCTGCTCGAGCCGGGTGAGCTGCCCGGCCTGGTCGGCCCAGAAATCCTGGTACTGGTGGGCACTCAGGCGGGTGGTGTCGGGCTCCCGGTAGCGGTGCATCCACTCCATCATGGCCGCATCGGCTTGCTGCAGGGCCAGCACGCGGCGGCGGATGGTGCGGGCGCGGCCCCGCCCGACGGCGCTGGCGCTATCCAGGGTCGGGAGTTGTCGTTGCAGGCGCTGGCGCTCAGTGGTGAGTGCATCCATGCGCCCCATCAGCGCGTCGTGGTGCTGCATGACACTAGTACGGGTGGCCTCAGGGACTACCTGGCTGGTGGCGGGGGCGGCAGTGTGCTGGGCGGCGGAATCCGGCTGGCACGCGGCCAACCCGCCAAGTAGGCCCAGCAGCGGAAGCAGCCGGAAAGAAGAAGAAAGCGGAAACATAGTTGAAAAAGTAAAACGGTGGGAGACACCGGGACTACCGCGGCAGACCCGGTCAGGCAGTTTACCGCACTGCCTACAGCAGCGCTGCCAGCCCCGGGGTGCGGATGCTGCCGCTCGGGAAACTGACGGCCGTGTACCCTGTTCAGGCCCGGTCTTAGTCCGGCGCCGGGCTATGGCCGGCGTCGGGGCGCGGGCGCAATGCCGGTAGCGCGCAGCGGCAGTTCCAGCGGCACGACTCGGAAAGGGTCGGGCGCATAAAAAAAGGGAAACTAGGCCGGCTGCTTCCGCACCCAGGGCCGGAGAACAACTGGCTACCCGGCACACTACACTGGCCAGCACCAGTCCAACGGATGCCGGCCGGACGCTTCAGGCGTGCAGCAGCCTAGCGGCCAACGGTAGTGCGCCAGCAGCCGGCCGGCGCGGTAGCAAGCGGCCCCGCTGGCGGGCTCAGGCGCGGGCGGGCGGGTGGTCGGGGCCGGGCCGGTCCCAGTGGTAGGCGTGAGCGCGGAATACCGCGTAGCGCGGGCTGGCCGCGTACCGGACGGGTACGGGCAGCATCAGGCCCGCGAGCGGGGCGCAGAACAGAGTGATTTCCTGAAAGGCCTGCCGGCTATCGGGCTGCTGCTTGCGCTCGGCCTGTGCCACGGCCTTGAGCTGCCTGGCCAGGTGACACTTGCCGTTACACTTGAGTTGGGGCTTGTCGCGGTTAAGGCACAGTACCCGGGCAATGTAGTCCTGGTTGAGCCACCAGCTGGCCACAATGCCCAACCGGCCGGCGCAGTGCACCAACAGGGAGCAGAGAAGCAGAAGGGCAATGGCTCGGCGCATGGTCAACAGCAGCGCCGCGCTGAAGCAGCGCAGCATGGAAAGTGCAAAGGAAGGGCCGGCGTTACGGAGAACCAAACCAGCTTCCCTACTTATGAGCATAAGCCAGCATGTCGGCTTTAAGAGCCCATTTCCTCCCGGGAAGGGTCTTGGTTGATAACGTGGCCTTGTGCCATGCTTGTGCCGGCTTCCCGAAGAGGGATCAGACCGCAAAGCAAAACACGTTGCCCCCCCCGGCTCAGCTGGGAAAGCAACGTGCGTTTGGCTGTTGTAAGAGGTAACCGCTAGAGCTGCGTTTTAGCCAGGTAGAAATCCATCTTCTCCACCGAGTCGTCGGCTAGGCGGGCGTCGAGCTGCGCCAGGGTTTTGGGGGCCGGCAGAATTACTTTCTCGCCCGGCTGCCAGTCCAGGGGCAGGGATACCTTGTGCTGGTCGCCAAACTGCAACGCCTGCAGGCAGCGCAGCATCTCGTCCATGTTGCGGCCCACGCTCATGGGGTAGTACATGATCAGGCGCACCGTGTGACCGGGGTCGATGAAGAACACGGCCCGCACGGCCGCCGTCTCGCTGGCGCCGGGCTGCAGCATGCCGTAGAGGCGCGACACCTTCATGTCCAGGTCGGCAATGATGGGGAAGCGGAAGTACACGCCGCTTTTCTCGCGCACGTTGTTGACCCAGGCAATGTGGGAGTGGATGCTGTCGATGCTCAGGCCCAGCAGCGCGGTGTTGAGGGCTTCAAATTCGGCCTGGCGCTGGGCAAAGCCACTCATCTCGGTGGTGCACACGGGGGTGAAGTCGGCCGGGTGCGAAAAGAATACCACCCATTTGCCGGGGGCAAAATCAGCAAACGTAATGGGGCCGGTGGTGGACTGGGCCGTGAAATCGGGGGCCGGCGAGCCGATGCTGGGCATCGAAACCAGGGGTTGGAGGGGTTCCATAAGGGGGGGGTAAGGGAAAAAGGGGAGTGATACAGAAGAACAGAGGGTAGTTCGCGGACCAGGCCCGGCAGCTGGCGCGTGTTCAGTACGCTTTTGCTGGTAGCTACCCACCAGATCCACGTTGTTACGCGGGCGCAGGGGGGCTGTCAGGGTTGCGCTGCCGGCCGTACCGGTACCAGATAAAGCCGACGGTGCCCATCAGCACGTAGGGAATGGCCATCAGGTAGAGAATACCGGTGTTCAGCCCGTCGGCCTGGTAGCCGTCCTTTTCGGTGCGGGCCGCTTCCACCTGCGTGCTGCAGAGCACGCATTGGGCCGGACTCAACTGGGGCACCAGCAAGGCCAGGGCCAGCAACAGGGGGCGAATACGCTTGATCAGGCAACTCATGGCGTCACGGTTGGAGAAGGTAGAAACAGGCTTGGGACGACGGGGCAAGCCTAAAAGATAGGCGCGCTACTCGGGCGGTGGGGCCCCACCGCAATCCGCCGGCTTACGGGTTGGCTGAGCTCGCCGCCAGGCAGCACGTGTACGGGGCTGAGGAATCCCACCCGCGGGTGCCAGTGGCGGGTTTGACGGCTGCGGGAATAAATGCCCAGGGCCGCCGCTCCCAGCAGCAGATGCAGGCTGGCCGCCAGCGTGAGGAGCAACGCCGGGGAACCAGCGGGAATAACCGTGGCGGCAGGTGCCGACAGGTGCCGGTACGCAGTCCAGAGCGGCAGGAGTGCCATACTCAGGCTACTGGTCAGCAGCAGCAGCAACATAGGCGACCAATTGAAACGGCGACGGGAAAGTGACTTCATGGGGCGACAGGGTAAACTGGTACGGAAGACATCTTAGTAGCTGGCCTCATCCAGGCGCACCTTGCCGCGGAACACCCAGAACACGAAGCCCGTGTAGGTGGCCACCAGCGGAATGCCGATGGCGGCAATGGTGAGCATGATGCCCAGCGACTTTTCGGAAGAGGCGGAGTTGTAAATGGTCAGGTTCCAGGCCGGGTTGAGGGTGGAGCGCACCAGCACCGGAAACAGCCCGGCGGCCACCGTGAGCAGCAGCAGCGCGGCAATGGAGCCCGAGCAGAGAAAGGCCGCGAAGTAACGCCGCCGCCGGATCAGCCGGCCGATGCTGAGCACCAGCGCCAGCGTGAGCAGGGGCACGGCAAACAGCCAGGGCTGGGCCCGGAACACGGTGAGCATGTGCGGCACGTGCCAGAGCGTGGCGGCCGAGAGCAGCAGGTAGAGCCCCGTGAACACGCGCAGCGTCTGCCGCACGATGAGCGTAAGGCGGGCAAACAGGCGGTTCTCGGTTTTGAGCAGCAGATACACCGCCCCG
The DNA here is from genome assembly GCF_018760735.1 of Hymenobacter piscis. Lineage (GTDB taxonomy): Bacteria > Bacteroidota > Bacteroidia > Cytophagales > Hymenobacteraceae > Hymenobacter > Hymenobacter piscis. The sequence continues at coordinate 62,053 of NZ_JAHHZN010000023.1, read as the reverse complement.
TGCTGGGCAAACAACGCCGCCGTGGTGGCGCCTACCAGCAGGGCGTAGGGGTTGAGGAACGTGAGCCAGTTGCCGTGGAACTCCCGGTCGGCCCCCACGGGCAGGCCCTGGATGAGGTTGCCCAGCACCACGCCCAAACTCAGGGCAATCACCACCGAGGCCACCGAGTAGCTCCCGTCCCAGAGGCTGCGCCACCAGGCCATGGGCTCCTTGCTGCGGAACTCGATGGAAATGGCCCGGAAAATGAGGGCTACCAGAAACAGCATGAACGGCACGTAGAAGGCCGAAAATACGGTGCCGTACACCACCGGGAAGCCCGCAAACAAGGTGCCCCCGCCAATCACCAGCCACACCTCGTTGCCGTCCCAGACCGGCCCGATGGCGTTCAGGGCAATGCGGCGGCTTTCCTCCTTGCGCAGCAGCAGGTGCACGGCGCCGGCCCCCAGGTCAAAGCCGTCGAGCACGGCGTAGCCGGTGAACACGGCCCCCACCACCAGAAACCACCACACGGCCAGATCAAGTCCCAGAAATGTCATCATCAGGCGGGCGGGTTACAGGTCGGATACGTGGGCCAGATCCGCGGCCGGAGCGCCGGGCGCCTCGTGCGACATGGCCGGGTTGTGGCGCTTGGAAGCCGGCGAGAGGTGGTCGGCTTCACTGAGCTCGTGCTCATCGGGGCCGTGCTGGATCTTCTTGGTGAGCAAATACAGAAACAGGGCGAACAGCAGGGCGTACACCAGCGTGAACAGAATCAGCGAAAACCACACCTGCCCCGCCGTCACGGCCTTCGACAGCGCGTCGGAGGTGCGCAGCAGCCCGTACACCACCCAGGGCTGCCGGCCTACTTCGGCCGAGTACCAGCCCAGCTGATTGGCCAGCTGGGGCAGCAGCACAGCCCCCACGAATACGGCCAGCAGCCAGCGCGTCTGCCAGAGCCGGCCGCGCCAGAGCAGCCAGCTGGCCAGCAGCGTCAGCCCGATCAGGGCCATGCCGATGGCCACCATCAGGTGGTAGGTCTGGAACACGAAGTTGACCGGCGGGCGGTCCTCGGGCCGGAAGCTGCGCAGGCCCTTCACCGGCGCCTGCGGGTCCTGATGCAGCAGAATGCTCAGCCCCCCGGGTAGGGCCAGCCCTTTAACGGTTTGGGTTTTATTATCGACCCAGCCCAGCAGGTATAGATCGGCCGGGGCCGAGGCGGGGTAGTGGCCCTCGAAGGCGGCCAGCTTGGCGGGCTGATTCACGCTCACGCCCTCAGCCGAGCGGTGGCCGGTGAACAGCTGGCCCAGGCCGGAGAGGGTGGCCACCAGCAGCGCAATCCGGAAGGCTGCTTTCGAGCTTTCCACGAACCGCCCGTTCAGCACGTACCAGGCACTCACGCTCAGCACCAGAAACGAGCCGGCCAGCAGCGAGCCGATAAGCACGTGCGAGAGCCGGTCCACGCTGCTGGGATTGAAGACCATGGCCCAGAAGTCGGTGACTTCGGCCCGCGCCGTCAGGCCCGCGCCCACGATGTGGAAGCCGGCCGGCGTCTGCTGCCAGGAGTTGGCCACCACAATCCAGACGGCCGAGAACATGGAGCCCAGCGCCACCATCACGGTGGAGAGAAAGTGCACCCAGGAGGGCACCCGGTTCCAGCCAAAGAGCAGGATGCCCAGAAAGCCCGATTCCAGGGCGAAGGCGAAGATGCCCTCGGCCGCCAGCGCCGAGCCGAAGATGTCGCCCACGTAGCGCGAATAGGTGGCCCAGTTGGTGCCGAACTCGAACTCCATGACGATGCCCGTGGCCACGCCGATGCCGAAGATGAGGGCAAAGATGCGAATCCAGAACCGCGTGAGCCGCTCGTACATCGGGTTGCGGGTGCGCAGGTACTGGCCTTCCAGCAGCACCAGCACCACCCCGAGGCCGATGCTCAGCGGCGGGTAGATGTAGTGGAAGGCTACCGTAAAGGCAAACTGAATCCGGGACAGAATTTCAACGGACATGGCAGCAGTAGAAAGGCAGCAGTAGAAAGTCGGATGCGGCAGAAGTACCGCTTTAGCTCATCAGCTGGCGGCTACCGGCTCTCCTGCGAAACGCAGCGCCAGTAGCTGCCAACCGCAATCAGTTGACCAGTTCCGACGGCTGACGAGCTGGCGGAGTGCTCGGGCGCCGCCGGGTCAGCCCGGCCGCTACCTTGGGGTCGTAGTCGATGCCGGCAAACAGGTAGAGCATGACCATGCGTGAGTAGCGGAACGATAAGGGCACCAGCAGGACGGTGGCAACCGCTACCCCTGTCACGTACACCCACGTGGCGGGGTCGTGGCCGAGCACGTAAGTGGCAATCCCCACGGCCACGACGATGGCCACGGAAAAGGCGTAGCTGATGTACATGGCGCCCCAGTAGAAACCCGGTTCGGGCTCATAGTGCTGCCCGCAGGCCGGGCAGGCTTCGTGCATATTCTGGAAATGAGCCAGGTGGAAGGCGGAGGTTTGGAAAACGCGCCCCTGGTGGCAGCGCGGACAGCGCTGCGCGGCGAAGCCCAGCAAGGAAGAAGACAGTGCCATAACGTGGAATTGTTAAAAAGAGACTTTCTCCCGGCAGGAGAGAGCCGGGCCTTATTCAACTGCCTTTTTTTCGTAAGGCAGATTCGACGAGGACGTTTGGGAAAAAGGAACGTGTTGCGGAATGAAGTCTTCTTCCGCGCCGGGCTTGCTGTAATCATACGGCCAGCGGTGCACTGCCGGGATGGCCCCGGGCCAGTTGCCGTGGCCTACTTCTACGGGCGTAGTCCATTCCAGCGTGTTCGAGTTCCACGGGTTTTCAGTAGCCCGGCGGCCGCGCCACATGCTGTAGAAGAAGTTGAACAGGAAGATAAACTGGGCAAAGAATACGGCAATGGCCGCCACCGAAATGAACTTGTTCACGTCGGCAAACTGCGAGAACATGTCAAAGCCCGTCCAGGCGTAGTAGCGGCGCGGGAAGCCGGCAATGCCGATGTAGTGCATCGGAATAAAGGTGAGGTAGGCCCCGGCAAACGTAAGCCAGAAGTGCAGGTAGCCCAGCCGCTCATCCATCATACGCCCGAACATCTTGGGGTACCAGTGGTAGATGCCGGCAAACATGCCGAACATGGCCGACGAGCCCATTACCAGGTGAAAGTGGGCTACCAGGAAGTACGTGTTGTGCAGCTGAATATCCAGGGCCGCGTTGCCCAGCACAATGCCCGTCAGGCCACCCGCTACGAACAGGGATACGAACCCTACGGAAAAGAGCATGGCGGACGTAAACCGAATGTTGCCGCGCCAGAGCGTTGCCAGCCAGTTGAAGCTCTTCACGGCCGAGGGTACGGCAATCATCAGGGTCAGAAAAACAAACACCGAGCCCAGGAACGGGTTCATGCCCGTCACGAACATATGGTGGCCCCACACCACGAAGGAAAGCAAGGAAATGCCCATCAGGGAGCCAATCATGGCACGGTAGCCGAAAATAGGCTTGCGGGAGTGGGTCGCCATAATTTCCGATACCATGCCCATGGCCGGCATAATGATGATGTACACCTCCGGGTGACCCAAAAACCAGAACAAATGCTGAAACAGCACGGGGCTGCCGCCCGTGTTGGGCAAGGCCTGGCCGGCAATGTAGATATCGGACAGGAAAAACGAGGTGCCCAGCGACCGGTCGAAGAACAGCAGCAGCACGGCCGCCAGCAGTACCGGAAACGAGAGCAGCCCCAGCACGGCCGTGAGCATAAAGGCCCAGATGGTCAGGGGCATTTTGCTCATACTCATGCCCTGGGTGCGCAGGTTGATGATGGTGGTAATGTAGTTGACCCCGCCCAGCAGCTGCGAAACGATAAACAGGGCCATCGATACCAGCCACATGGTCATGCCCATACCCGAGCCCGAGATGGACTGCGGCAGCGCGCTCAACGGCGGGTAAATCGTCCAGCCGGAGGCTGCCGGCCCGGTTTCGATGAAGATGGAGCTGAACATGACGGCGCTGGACACGAAGAAGAACCAGTAGGAGAGCATGTTCATAAAGCCCGAGGCCATGTCGCGGGCCCCGATCTGCAGCGGAATCAGAAAGTTGGAGAACGTGCCGCTCAGGCCGGCCGTGAGCACGAAGAACACCATGATGGTGCCGTGCATGGTCACCAGGGCCAGATAGAACTCCGGGTTGAGCTTGCCGGCCTCAATCCACTTGCCCAGCAGCGGCTTGAGCCACTCCATGGTACCTTCCGGCCAGCCCAGTTGCAGCCGAAACAGCGTGGATAAGGCGCCCCCTACCACGGCCCACAGTATCCCGGTGATCAGAAACTGCTTGCCAATCATCTTGTGGTCGGTGCTGAACACGTACTTGAACAGCCAGTGCTGCTCGTGGTGCTCGTGGTGCTCGTGCGTATCAGCTTGCTCGTGCGGCAGCGTAGCCGGACTGGTCGCCGGAGCTGCCGGCAGAGCGGCCCCGCTGTTGGAAGGCAGTTCCGGAGAAAGATTGGGGGTGTTTTCCATGACTACGCAAAAGAAAAGACGGAAGGATCGGGTTGTTAGTGCGCCGCGCGGGCTGCCAGGCTACCGCTGGCGCGCACGGTAGCGGAGGAAACGGCGGCCGTTTGGGCCGGCAGCAGGGTGGGTTGTGCCCGCAAGGCGGCCAGCACCTCGGGGTTTTGGGATGAGAAGGACTTTTGCTGACCAAACCAGGCCACGTAATCATCCGGCTCATCCACTACCACGATCATCTTCATGGCAAAATGCCCCCGGCCGCACACCTGGTTGCAGGCCAGCTCATAATTGAAGTTGGGGTTGCCCGTCTGCGCGCGCATTTCGTCCGTGGTTTTGGTGGGAATGAACCAGAAGTTGGTGGGCATCCCCGGCACGGCGTACATCTGCAACCGGAACTGGGGCATGTACACCGAGTGCAGGACGTCGCGTGAGCGAATCTTGAGCATGATCGGGTGGCCCTTGGGAATGTGAATCTCCCCGGCCGTAAAGTCGTCGAGCCCCCGCTTATCGCTTAAATCGAACCCAAACTCATTTACCGCGTCAATCAGGCGGTAGTTGACCACCCCCAGTTTCTGGTCGCGGCCCGGATAGCGCACCAGCCAGTTAAACTGCTTGCCCATTACCTCCAGCACCACCGCGTCCTTGGGAGCCGGCCCCGTGATACGGCTCCACTGCTTCCAGCCCGCGAATACCAAACCGGCAAAAACAATGGCCGGAATCAGCGTCCAGATAACTTCCAGACGATTATTGTGCGAGTAGAAAAATGCCCGCTTCCCTTCTTTGTGCTGATACTTGTAGGCGTACACGAACAGGAATACCTGCACGAGCACGAACGCCACTCCCAGGATGATCATGGTCGTCCAGAACAGCCGGTCAACATCAGCTCCGTGCACGGAAGCAATTGGAATATCGAGCCGGGAGTAGCTACTGACGGCCGACCACGCCAGCCAGGCGCCCCCGCCAATCAGGAATACCAGCATCAGCGCCGCATTGACGCGGTTACCCCAGCCAATGTCGCGGGTGGAGTTGCCGGAAAAGATGGAGGTCAGCAGCTGGAGCCGGAGAAGCAGGGCGAATACGACCAGCAACAGAACCACTACCAGCACAATACCAAGGACTGTCATAAAAAAGAAGGAGAAGAGATGGAAGTGCCGCGCCGCAAACACCGGCCGCGAAGCCATTGGCTGCGACCCGGAGACCGTTGTTAGCGGACGAACCGGAGAAGCCCGGACCACACCGTAGGCGTCGTCGGCTACACCAGTTTTCTGAGCCAGACCAGCAGGAGAGCGGCCGTGGTAGCGAGGGGAATTGCCAGCCAGACCAGACGCTCAATGAAAAGCAATGGAAAAGAGAGGGCCGCTTTTTTCATATGCCGGGGGCTGATTACGCACCAGGTAATACGCTAGCGAAGGCCAAGGCTTATCTGGTACATTTACAAATGTACAGCCTGTGATAATGCGTATAAAGACACAAAACAGGGAATATATCCCACATATCAACGATTGTCCCGGAATTGTTCCGGGGTGATGCCCGTGCGCTTGCGAAAGAAGCGGCCGAAGTAGGAGGCATCCCGGAAACCCAGGTCGGTGGCAATCTGCTTCACGGGCTGCTCGGAGTGCACCAGCAGCCGCTGGGCCTCCACCTGCACCCGCCGCTGAATCAGGTCGCTGGCCGTGTGACCCCGCTGCTGGCGGCAAAGGGCATTAAGGTGGTTAGGGGTTATATTCAGCCACTGCGCATAGGCCTGCACGGTTTTCTCGGCGCGGAAGTGTTGCTCGAGCAGGGTTTCAAAAGCCCGTAGCTGCTGGGCCTGGCGTGGGTTGGCCCCACCCGGCGTATCGTCGGCCTGGGCGTAGCGGGCCGCCAGTTCCAGCAACACGTACAAACAGGCCCGCAGCACTTGCAGGCGGTTGTCAAAGTAGCTTTCCGATTCCTGGAGCACTTGTTCCAGTAAGCTGGGAAACGGCGGATGCTGGGCGGGCAGTTGCACGAGTGGAGCCCGCAACGACTTGAAAAATGGGTATTCGCGCAAGCGGCTGGCCGGGTAGCTGTGCAGGTAAAAGGCTTCCTCAAAGAAGAGCAGGTAGCCCGTACAGTCGGCGCTCAGATCCCAGCTGTGCATTTGACCTGGGGCCAGGAAAAACAGGCTGCCGGGCTGTACCGGATACGTCACAAAGTCGATGGTGTGCGTACCGGTGCCCTGCCGCACGTAGAGCAGCATGTAAAAGTCGTGCGTATGCGCCTTGTCAATGCCGGCAAAGCGGGCAATGAGGGTTTCCAGACGCTGGGCGTAGAATTCCTCCTGGCCCTGCCCGTCCGGGTAGGAGTCGATGCAATAAACGGGGATATGGGAGTCTTTCACGCGGATCTGGTACGTAGGCCGGGACAGCGAACATTTCTTAGGACAGGACGAAGGCGCTTCCGACTACGAGCAAACTGAACTGGGGCCAATTCGCACGCAAACCCAGTCGGGCAGTTGGCATGTCGGGAGAAAGCTACAAGTCGGAGCTACGGATGTACCAGCGCCCAGCCCTGGGCCTGACGAATAATCAGCTCCCCGTTGCCGGTGGGCACGTAGCTCACAAAGGGAAAAAGGTCTTCCTTGCTGATGTTACGCTCCCTGAGCGTATTCAGGCACTGGGCCAGAATCACGCCCTGTGCCTTTAGGGCCTGCAGCTCCGGCTCGTAGGGCTGGTCTTTGCGAAAGACGTTCGTGCCGCCGGCGTAGGCGACCAGCTCCATTTGCAGCTTGCCTTTCAGGCGCGGGTCCTCCAGCGCGTTCTTCATGTTGCGCAGCGTCATCTTGATCAGCTTCGGATCGTCGCTGTCAAGCTGATACACGACGTGGTAGTGGCTTTTGTCGGCGGTAGCTCCCGCAAAAGTACCCCGCTCGAAGGCCAGCTGATCGGCCGATGGTTTGAGAGCCTGGGCGGATGCTTCCAGGGAAAAACCGCTGACGAGCAGCGCGGCAAGCAGAAAACGGGTAGAGCTCATGACGGTAGAAAGGAAGTGAGAAGCGTACTGGGTCCGGGGGGAGTCAGCTAAACCGTGTGCAGAATAACGTAGAGGGAAATACTGGAAATCAGCATCCACAGGGTGATGCCGAGCACGTAGGGCCGGGGGCCTACCGCCCGTATGACCTTCGCTGACATGCCCGCCCCAATGAAAAACAGCGTCAGGGTCAAACCGATTTTGGCCAGCTGCACCAGGTAGGGGCTCAGGGGCCGCAGGGCCGGCACGAAGGTGTTGAGCAGCATGGCCGCCACGAAACCCAGGATAAAGTAAGGGATTTTCACCTGCACGTTCTTTTCCCGAAAGGCCAGGGCCGTGCCCAGCGCCACGGGGATAATCCACAGGGCGCGCGCCAGCTTCACGGTGGTAGCTACCTGCAGGGCCTGGTCGCCGTAGGCCGTGGCCGCGCCCACCACCGAGCTGGTGTCGTGGATGGCAATGGCGGCCCACAGTCCGAACTGGTTTTGCGTCAAGCCCAGCGCGTGCCCGATAAAGGGGAATGCAAACAGGGCCACGGCGTTCAGCACGAACACGGTACCCAGCGACACCGACATCTCTTCCTCGCTGGCGTGCACCACCGGCCCCACCGCGGCAATGGCCGAGCCCCCGCAAATGGCCGTACCGCAGGAAATCAGGTGCGTCACGCGCCGGTTCAGCTTCAGGGCCTGTCCCACTACGTAGCCCAGCAGCAGCGTCCCCAGGATGGAGGCCACGGTGAACAGCAGCCCTTCCCGTCCGGCCTGCACGGCCGCGTGGGCATTCATGCCAAAGCCCAGGCCCACGACCGAATACTGCAGCAGCCTAGCCGTCAGGGCACGGGTGCGCGGCAGGTAAGGGTTGCCCACCAGTAACGCCAGCAGCAGGCCCAGGCCCAGGGCTACCGGGGGCGAGGCCCAGGGGGTGAGGCAGAACAGGCCGCCCAGCACGAACAACACCTGCTGTAGGGTCACGCGCTTGCCCAGAACAGGGCGGGGCGTCAGCAGCAGCGGGGCCCAGTTCGATACCGGGGTGGTAGCCGGGGAAGTAGTAGCGGTAGGCATGAGCGGAGAAAGCGGATGGCAGCTGATTCGTAAGGTACGAGCAGTCGGGGCCCGCGCATAACTGCAAATAGTTATGCGCTATTACCTGTAGTTATAATGGCTGCAGTACCGGAGCTACAGTTGGGGATACAGCATGCGGCAAGTCAGCTAGAAATCGTAGTTGAGAATCAGGTTAAGCAGGTGCATATTCACTTTATTGACCACGTAGCGGGCCTCCCCGTAGGTGTCGCCCAGCCGGCCTTTGTGCACGTACAGCACCTGCCCGCGCAGGCCCCGGGCCCACCCCCGGAACGGATAGCTCAGGGAGGTATTCAATTGGCTGTAAGACGGCATGCCGTACTTGTTGAGGCGGGTATTGCGCACATCGGGCAGGTAATAATGGCCGTAGCCGGCTTCAACTTTAAGACCTGGTACCCGTGCAAACGAGTAGCTGGCCAGCAGGGCCGCCGCATCCAGCCCCCCGAAGCCCTCTTCCCGCTCCCGGGGCAGGAAGGTGTAGAATGGCTCGCGGCCCCACTCGCGCGGAAACAGAAAGCGCCCCGTGCGGGTGATGCGGGTGTAATTGCCGCTCACGCTCCAGGCCCCGCGCTGGTAGCCCAGGCGGGCGCTCAGGGCGTGGGCCTGCCGGCCGGGGGCGCTGTAGGCCAGGCGCGGGTCCGGGTTGCCGCCGCGGCCCACCGTGCGCTGGTAGTGGTACTGCGTGCCGCCGCTCAGTTGCCCCGCCCCGGCGGGCCGGGTAGCAGTCAGCTCCGCGAAGCTGGCATTGAACAGGTTGTCGGCGTAGTAATTCCAGGCCTGCACGGTGGTGCGCGCGCCCCACTGGTGCGTTACTCCCGCGACGCCGATGCCGCGGCTGCGCAACTGGCCCGCGTAGGCAGCCCGCTGGCCGGCTTCCGTTACGCCCATGGGATAGAGGCCCACCGAGCCGGCTACCGACGACCAGTCGGTAGTGGAGCGAACGGCCAGGTGCGTGAGCCAGCCGGCGGTGAGCGTAGTAGCGGGCAGCTCGCGGAATTCCAGCCACAGCCCTTGCGCGTAGTTGGGACTCAGGCGACCGTCCTGGGGGTTAAGCAGGGGCGTGGTCAGCAGCTGCCGGCCCAGCGTGAGGGTGGACTGCCGCCAGCGGTAGCGCAAAAACAGCTCCTCCGCCCGGCCGGTCAGCCGGCGCCGCGTGGGGTTGGTCACGTCAAAGAGCCCCACCTCGTAGCGGCTCACGGCCTGGGTGCGGGCATCCGGGGTGGCCAGGTCGTTGGACGCCAGGTTGGTCCAGAAAAAGCCGCCGGCCCCCAGCTGCAAGCCGTGCAACGGAGCCGTTTCAAACCGAACCCCGGCCCCGAGGCCATTGGCATAGTAATCGGGATGGCTGCCCTGATTGAGCGTGGCCATGAAGTAATTGCGGACCCGGCCGTGCCAGTGGCCCTTGCCGAAGGCCTCGGCCAGGGTGCGGGCGCGCACGGTGTCGGCAGCCGGCTGCGGCGGTGCGTAGGGCTTGGTCCGGTCGCGGCCGGTAGTGGGCAGGGTGGGGGCCGGCTGGGCCTGCTGCGCCCGGGCCGCCAGCGGCAGCAGCAGGCCCAGCCCGGCTGCTACCAAACGAAGGGAGCGAAGCATGAGCGGGAAAATTAGTTGGCGGCAGAGGACGTGGGGCGGGCGTCCTCAATGGGCTGGTAAGGCCCGAACTTGTGCTGACGCGCCGAAAAAGCATCGGCGTAGGGCCCGAACGGATGATCCACGGGCTTTTTGCGGATGTCGGGCCAGTCGTGGGGGGTGACCAGGTGGGGCCGGGGACGGGAATTGACGAAGGCAGCCACGTCCCAGGCCTGCGCATCAGTCAGCTGCGGATGGTCGAAGCTGGCCCCGTACGGCATGGCTGCTTTCACGTAGCGGGCCAGGTTGGTGACGCGGTACAAACCCGCCCCGTCGTTGTAGCTGCGCGGGCCCCACAGCGGTGGGTATTGGTATTCGCGCCCGTCGGCCAGCATCCTGCCTTCCCCCTCGAGGCCGTGGCAGCTCTGGCACTTGGCCGCAAACACGGCCCGGCCCACCTCCGGATCGGCGGCCCGGTCCAGGTAGGCCAGCTTCAGGAAGCCCGTGCCGTACACTTTTTTGCCCTTCGGAATGCCCTGTCCCAGCCAGTTGATGTAGGCCACGATGGCGCGCATCTCCCGGCTGCTGTCAGGTAAGGCCCGGCCGTTGAGGCTGCGCTCCAGGCAGTCGTTCACCCGCATTTGCGTGGTGACCAGCGTGCCCGAGCGGGCCCGCAGCTTGGGGTAGGTGGCGGCCACGGCCAGGTAGTTGTTGGCAAAGCCCCGGGTGCCCGCCTCAAGGTGACAGTTCTGGCAGTTCAGGCCGTTAGTCAGGTGCGCGACGGAGCCCTGTGGCCCCAGAAAACGGGCGGTGTGGGCAATCAGCTCGCGGCCGTAGCGGATCTGCCGGCCGGCGGCCGTGCGCGGAATCGTGGCCGTGTCCGGGGCCGGGGTGGCGGGCCGGTGGTAGCTGCCCACCGGGGGCGGCCCCTGACTGGCCTCATCGGCTACAGTGGGGGGCGATGAGGCCAGTGCGGGCCCGTAATAGCGGGTCAGTACGATGGTGGCTACCAGCACCAGCACAGCCGTCAGCAGCAGCAGCACGCGCACCAACCCGGACAGGCGCGCAACGATGGGTTCCTGAGAGGGCTCCATGAGAGGCGGAGGCTGGAAAAAGTAGTGAAGGAGAGGACAATACCCCGTACCGGCTACAGGGGTAGCCGCTCGCGCAGGGCGCTGTAGGCCCAGGTGCCGGCCAGGGCGGCCAGAATCAGCACGGCGGCCGAGGCCACGCCGCTGCCCAGCTGCGCGAACAGCGGGCCCGGGCAGGCGCCGGTCAGGGCCCAGCCCAGCCCGAAGATGGTACCCCCGATCCAGGTACCGTGGTTGAATTTCTTGTCGGCAATGCGAATGGGCTCGCCGTCCAGGCTTTTGAGGTGGTTGCGCTTGATGAGCTGGATGGAGAGCATGCCCACGACAATGGCCGAGCCGATGACCCCGTACATGTGGAAGGCCTGGAAGCGGAACATCTCCTGGATGCGGAACCAGCTGATGACTTCGCTCTTGGTCAGGATAATACCGAACAACACGCCCAGCACCAGGTATTTAAGATTTTTCATGTGAAGTAGCAGAAGAAGAGATTAAGAGCGGCTCGCCAGCAGGCGCACCACTTGGGCCGGGCCGGCGTGAAAGGCACCCTCGTGCAGCACCACGGCCGCTTCCTGGTTGTGCAGCACGTGCAGGGCGGCAAAGTCGCGGGCCAGATCGGCCGGCTCGTAGAGCAGCTCGGCCGCCTTGGGGCCGCCGGAAGCCAGGCCCAGTTGCCGGGGGCTGAAGGCCTCCAGCAGCAGGTGCCCGCCCGGGGCCAGGCTGGCGGCCGCCGCCGCGTGCACGGCCCGGCGGGCCAGGGGCGGCAGGTGGGCGTAAATCAGCCCGATGGCCTCGTAAGCGCCGGGCTGCTGCCAGGTGAGGTCCGTCAGGTCGGCTACCAGGTAGTTCAGGTGGACGCCCTGGGCCACGGCCAGGCGCTGGGCTTTGGCCCGGGCCTCGTCGCTGAAGTCCACGGCCGTGACCTGCCAGCCGCGCCGGGCGGCGTATACGGCGTTGCGGCCCTCGCCTTCGGCCAGCAGCAGCAGGCGTCCGGGCGGCAGCCGGTCCAGCTGCTGACGGAAGTAGGCGTTGGGCTCGGTGCCGTAGGCGTACTGCTCGCTTTCGTAGCGGGCATCCCAGAACTCAACGGGCAGCGAAGGAACGCTCATGGCAAGGGGAATTAGAACATCATCGGGTAGAACAACCAGGTCATGAGCAGCCCGCCCACGAAGAAGGCAATGACGGCCACCAGCGACACCCACTGCAGGTTGGAGAGGCCCGAAATGGCGTGCCCCGAGGTGCAGCCCCCGGCGTAGCGCGTGCCGAAGCCGACTAAAAAGCCGCCCAGCACCAGAAACACCCAGCCTTTCCAGTTCGAGAGGTTTTCCAGGGCAAACAGCTCCCTGGGCAGCAAACCCGAGAAGTCGGTCAGGCCCATCTGGGCTTTGAGGTCGCGCACGGTTTCGGCCGAAATGGCAATGGTGTCGGGGTGGCCCAGCAGCTGGTAGCCCACGTAGCCGCCCAGGCCGATGCCGAGCACAAACCACAGGTTCCAGATTTCGGCGCGCCAGTTGTAATTCAGAAACGGGATGCCGGCCGGCACGCAGGCCGCGCACACGTGGCGCAGCGAGGAGCTGATGCCCAGGGCCTTGTTGCCCACCAGCAGCAGGGCCGGTACCGTCAGGCCAATCAGCGGGCCGGCCACGTACCAGGGCCAGGGCTGACGAATCAATTCCAGCATAGAAAGCAGTTCAGAAGAAAAGTGGGGAAACGAAAGCCCGGCCGGCAGCAGGGCCGCCGGCCGGGCGGGTTGGCAGGTAACAGGCTGGGCGACCAATCTAGCGCACCAGCGCGTGGGGCCAGTCGAGCACGCCGCCCAGCAGGTTGGCCACGTCGGCAAAGCCGGCCTTGGTGAGCTGCGTGGCGGCCGTGGCCGAGCGGGCCCCGCTGCGGCAGTACACATAGGTGGGCTTGGTTTTGTCGAGGGCGGCCACGCGGCGGGCGAAGTCGGGGCCGGTGACATCGATGTTCACGGCCCCGGGCAGGTGGCCGCCGGCAAACTCGTCGGGGCGGCGCACGTCCAGCAGCGTAACCGGGTGGCGGCGCAGCCCTTCAGCAAACTGGGCGGGCGTCAGGTTCTGATAGGCCGGGGCCGAGGGTTTCAAAAAGTCAAACATGGCAAACGAGAAAAGGCAAATGAGCAAGGCGGCGGACAACCGGGGCCACCGTTTCCCCCAGGCGCGAATCAAGACTTCCCTAATGGGCTGCCGAAGCCGACTGGAACGACTTCACGGCCTCGCCCAGGTCGTAGACCGTAGCCTCCTCGGGCAGCGCGTCGGCCACGATGCTGGAGCCCGCCGCCGAGCGGTAGCCGCCGGCGCAGTGCACCACCACGGGCTTACCGGAGGGGATTTCAGAAGCCCGCTCCCGCAGCTCGGGCAGCGGAATGCTCAGGGCGCCGGCAAAAATGGGCTCGTCGCGGTGCTCGGTAGCGTTGCGGATGTCCACGATGGTGTAGTTCTCGGGATGCTGGCGGAAAGCGTCCACGTCCAGCTGAGGAATCGTGGCCTCGGTCGCCGGGGTACCCACCAGCGCGCCTTTAATCAGGGCTTCGTACCCGATTTTGGCGGTTTTCTGGATCAGGTCCTCGAGCGTGGCCTCGTCGGCGGCCAGCAGGTAGAACCGCTCCTCGGGGCCCACGATGGAGCCCAGCCAGGTTTCAAACTTGCCACCCTGCTGGATGTTGATGGCGCCTTCTACGTGGCCCTGCTTGAACTCGGCTTCAGGGCGCGAGTCGACAACGACCACGCCGGCCTCCAGCTCGGTGCCGGCTTCCAGGCGCGGCACCTGCTGCACGCTGGGGGCGTAGGCGGGCGCGCCGGCTTTGTTGAGGGCCACGTCGTAGCCGAAGTACTTAGGAATGAAGGGCTGGTCCTGGAGCAGCTCGCGCACGAACTCTTCCTCGCTCATGTCCCGCAGCATGGGGTTGCCGAACTTCTCGTCGGCGATGGTGCTGCTGTTGGCCCCGCTCAGGGCCTTGCCGCAGAGGCTGCCCGCGCCGTGGGCCGGGTACACCAGCACGGTGCCGGCCAGCGGCATCAGCTTGTCGCGCAGCGAGTGGTACATCTGCCGGGCCAGCTCCTCGCGCTTGGCGGTCATGTTGCCGGCTTTCTCGCGCAGGTCGGGGCGGCCCACGTCGCCGATAAAGAGCGTATCGCCGGTGAATACGGCCTCATCCTGGCCCTCACGGCTCACCACGATGCTGATGGAGTCGGGCGAGTGGCCGGGCGTGTTCAGGGCCCGGAACGTGAGCTTACCCACCGCAAACTCCTGGCCCTCATCGAAGGCCTCGTGGGCGTAATCGGCCCCCAGCAGCCGGCTCACGCGGATAACGGCGCCGGTCTGCTGGGCAATTTCCAGGTGGCTGCTCACGAAGTCGGCGTGGGGGTGGGTTTCGATGACGCTCACAATCCTGGCGTCATTGGCGTTGGCGTAGTCGTAGTAGGGCTGCGGGTCGCGGGCGGGGTCGATGAGCACGATTTCGCGGGCGCACTCGCTCAGGATGGCGTAGGAAAAGTGGGCCAGGCCCTTGTCTTCAAACTGTTCGATTTTCATAACGGCAAACGGGTTGAAAAAAGTGGAGTGGGAAAAGATGATCGGTTGCTGGAGGAGAAAAGATTACGCGTGACTGAACACCAGCTCGCGCAGCAGAATAAACGTGCCCATGGCCAGCGTGAACCAGCCGAAGGCCGGCTTGAGTTTGGCGCCCGGAATGAAGCGGGCCAGGTAGGTGCCCAGCACGATGCCGACCAGGGCAAAGGCCAGAAAGCCGAGCAGAAAGCTCCAGGCGATGGGGGTGCCCGCGCTCAAATCGCCGGTAAAGCCGATGAGCGAGTTCAGGGCGATGATGGCCAGCGACGTGCCCACGGCCAGTTTCATGGGCAGGCGCGCGCCCAGCACCAGGGCCGGGATAATGAGGAAGCCGCCGCCCGCGCCCACGAAGCCCGTGAGCGTGCCCACCACCAGCCCGATGCCTAGAATGAGCGGGTAGTTGAAGGCGTGCTTCTGGTGCAGCTCCTCGTCCAGCACCTGCTCGGCCTGCTTGCTGCGGATCATGGAGGTGGCGGCTACCACCATCAGCACAGCAAAGGCCACCAGCACCAGCAAATCCTTGGTGAAGACGAGGCTGCCGATGGTAAACAACTCGTGGGGTATAGCCGGCATCAGCAGCTTGCGCACGGCAAACACGGCCAGCAGCGAGGGAATCAGGAACACGATGGCTGTTTTCAGCGACACCAGCCCCTTGCGGAAGTAGCCCGAAGCCCCTACCACGGAAGTGCTGCCCACCACGAACAGGGAGTAGGCCGTGCTCAGCACCGGGCTCACGCCCATCAGGTACACCAGCACCGGCACCGTGAGGATGGAGCCACCCCCGCCCATGATGCCGAGGGAGAGGCCGATGAAAATAGCCGCGAAGTAGCCGAGGTAATGCAACATGGATGAACGAGTGAACGTATGTATTTATGAAGGTCTATTCATGTATTAGGGCCAAAAAAAGGCCGCCTTCCTACAGGAAGGTGCAGCCGGCCAGGCACTGAATCACGTCCACCACTTCGCGCATCTTCAGCGAGTAGAAGATGTTTTTGCCTTCGCGGTGGGAGCTGAGAATGCCCTTGAGCTTCATGCCCGTGAGGTGGTGCGAGGTCAGGCTCTGCTCCGAGCCCAGTTGCTCGCAGATGTCCGTCACCGACAGGCTTTGCTGGTTGGCCAGCAGCTGCACAATGGCAATGCGGGTGGGATGGGCCGTGGTCTTGAGAATAAAGGCCACCTTCTCCATCTTCTCGGTGGTCAGGTTCAAATCGGCGGAGGTGGTAGTCGGTGTCATAAGGCACAACAAATGTATGATCATTTGTTCATGTATGCAAATTTGTCGCTCTTGTTGGTTCCAAAATATTTCACGTTCGCATGCAGGCCCTTTCCACTACTTGTCCCATTACCACTTCATCCCGCTTCCCAGATCTGAAACGTTGGCTTTTGAAACGTCGGCTAATGCTAGGCGCAATTGTCCTGGCGGCGTCCTGGGTGCTGAGTAGCTGCCAGCGTGCGTTATCCCGCCAGGAGGCGGCTACGGTCAGCGGCTCCTTCACCATTCTGCACACTAACGATATCCACGGTCGGCACCGGCCCTTCGCCGTGAGCCCCGGCAACGCCACCGCCCAGACCGGCGACCCGGGTCGCAGCCCGTCCTCGTTTGAGCGCGCCGGGCAGGTCGGTGGCTTCGCCCACCTGGCCACGGCCGTGCAGCGAGTGCGGCAGGAGCGGGGCGCCGGCAACGTACTGCTGCTGGATGGGGGCGACACGTTCAGCGACGACTTGTTGGCCAACCTGACCAAGGGAGCGGCCAATATCCGGCTGATGAACGCGCTGGGCTACCAGTTCATGGCCTTGGGCAACCACGATTTCGACTACGGCGCGGCCCGCACCCGCGAACTGCAGCAGCTGGCCCGCTTTCCCATACGCGGGGCCAACGTGACGGACAAGGCCACCGGCCAGCCGTTTCTGGGTGAACCCACCCAGGTGTTTACCGTGGGCGGGGTGCGCGTGGGCGTGCTGGCCCTGGCCTACCACAATACGGCCCAGACCGGTAACCCGGACAACACGAAAGAACTGACGTTTAGCAGCGGTCTGGAGGCGGCCCGGCACTACGTGCCGGCCTTGCGCGCCCGCGCCGACGTGGTCGTGGTTCTCTCCCACCAGGGTACTAAGGTGGATGAGCGGCTAGCCCGCGAGGTGCCCGGCATCGACCTGGTGGTGGGGGCCCACTCCCACGACCGGATTGCGCCGCCCCGCCAAGTAGGTAAGGTCTGGGTGGTACAGGCCCTGTCGGACGCGGCTGTGCTGGGCCAGCTCACCGTGCAGGTGAAGGCGGGCAAAATAACCAGCGTCGAGGGCACCGCGCCCACCCTTTGGACGAAGGAATTTCCAGCTGACGCGACTATTGCGCAGCTCGTGGACTCGTTGCGAGCCCCGCATAGAGCGCAGTTGGAAGCGGTACTGGCCACCGCCACCGGCCGCATCGGGCGGCAGTACAAATCGGCCAGCCCCTTCGACCAGCTCGCTGGCGAGCTGCTGCGCGAGGCCACCGGTGCCGAGCTGGCTTTCCTGCCCGGCGTGGGCTATGGCGTGTCGCTGGAGCCCGGCCCCGTTACCCGCGAAATGCTCTACACGCTGCTTCCGCACCCTTCCAAACTAGTCACGCTGGAGCTGACCGGCGCGCAGGTGCGGCAGCTGCTGGAGCAAACGGCTACCAACCAGAACCCCGGCGACGACCTGGCGCGGGTAGGGGGGCTGCTGCAATCCAGCGGGCTGGACTGGACGGCTGACCTGAACCGGCCCGTGGGCCAGCGGGTGAGCGGGGTGCAGGTGAACGGGCAGCCCCTGGACCCGCAGCGCCCCTACCGGGTGGTTACGCACAACGGGATGCTCAGCGGCATCCACCGCTACACCACCTTCGCGAAGGGGCAGAATATTCAGAAGCTGGACAAGGGTGTGACGCAGGTGGTAGAGGCGGGGCTACGGCGGCGCGGTAGCCTAGCACCTCCAAAGCTGGCACGGGTGCAGGTGGTGGCGAAGTAAATATGTACTGCCGTCAGGCGGCGGGAGCCTGGCGCGCCGGGACCACTCAACCTGATTTTTTAGGCTAGTTGCCGGTGCTCGTGAATGGTAATTTGAGGCTGGCCAGCAACCATTGACCGTGCTGGCGCGCCTTTGCCCCGGTTGCGTTCCGGCAAAAGTGTGCACCTTTGCACCTGCACCCGTTGTCTATGTCTCGATTGCTGGCCCATTTGCTGTTGCTGCTTTATGCGGGAATTACCTTGCATTGCCAGCCGCTGCCTGCCCGGGTTCTGGCATCAACCCCGGACTACAGCAGCCAGCAGGAGTCGTCCCGAACCGGCCTCTGCAAAAAGAAGCTGCAGACGGTGCAGGCCGACCCCCAGGCCGACCAAGCGTCGGTGGTAAAAACCAAGCTGCTGCCGCTCGACCTCTCGCTGGGCGCTGACTTTCCGGCTCTGTATTTCGGCCTCCTGTTTCCGGCCGATGAGCCCCCGCTCAACCCTGCCCGCGGCCCGAATGCCGGTCCCGAGCTCTCGTTTGCCAACCACCCCAACAAGGCTCCGCCCGTTCGCTTTTCTTAGGAAAATGCGTTGTGGAGCCGGGTGCCTACCCGGTTAATTGCTTCCTGCTAGGGGGGCGGTAACCGGTTTTTTTATACCCTGGCCGGCCTGCCGCCTCATGCGGCACTCTTCCGTTGCCCCGGCTGCGGCCTCCGGGCAGCCCCACCTTTTCCTGAGAACCCCAGCAAATCTGCCCATCAACCGGCCGGCGGCACCCCGGTGTGCCCGGCCCGGATTTCTGTTCTGATTTCTCGGACCCTATGTTTTTCCCTTTTGTATCCTTTGCCCGGCTCCTGCCGTCGGGTAGTCGGCGGCTACTGATAGCCTTGCTGCTGGCGGGACCAGTCGGCCGGGCGCAACAGCTCCCGGCGAGGCCGGCTGCCGGCCGGCCGTTATCCCTGTCAGAAGCCCTGGAGCTGGCCCGCACCCAGGCCCCGCGTCTGCAGGCCAAAGCCTACCAGGTGCAGGCCGCCGAGGCCGACCTCACTCAAACGAAAACCCAGCGCCTGCCCTCCATGCGGCTCAGCGGGCAGGTGAGTTACGGCTCCACCAACGCCGTGGCCGGCACCATGCTGCCCATCGGCACCATCATCCCCAGCAGCGGCTCGCTGAGCGGGGTAAACTCCTACAATGCCGTGTTCGGCAGTATGGGCACGGCCCTGGCCGAATGGAGCCCGGTGACCTTTGGCCAGTACCCCGCCCAGCGGGCCCGCGCCGAAGCGGCCCGCGGCTACGCCCAGGCCGACGCCGACAACGAGCTGTTCACCCAGCAGCTGCGGGTGGCCCAGACCTACCTCGATTTGCTGGCTACCCAAAGTCTGCGCCGGGTACGCGAGCAGGACGTACGCCGGGTAACCGTACTGAAAAAGACCATCACCCGGCTGGCCCTGAACGGCCTGCGCCCGGGCGTAGACAGCACGCTGGCCCGCGCTGCTGAGGCGCAGTCAAAGCTGGCGCTGCTAACCGCCCGCGAGCAGGAAGCCGACCGCCAGGCCCGCCTTTCCACCCTGCTGGGCCAGCCCGGCACCACCTGGCAGCCCGATACGCTCTACAACCACACGCTGCCGCCCGCGCAGGTGCCGCCCACGGCCACGCACCCCACGCTGGGCCTGCAGCAGCGGGCGGTAGACCTGGGCCAGGCCCGCGAAACCGTCATCCGCCGCCAGTACCGGCCCCGGCTTTCCCTGCTGGGTGCCACCTGGGGCCGGGGCTCCGGCCTGGGCTACAACGGGCAGACCGACTACGGACTGGGCGGGGCCGCCCTCACCCGCTTCAATTACGCGATAGGCGTGGGCGTGGTGTTCGATCTGCTCGACTGGCCCCGCGTGCAGGCCCAGGCCAAGGCCGAAAACCTGCGCACTCAGGGTCTGCAGGCCGAATACCGCCAGCAGCAGCTGGAGCTCAGCAACCAGGCTTCCCTGGCCCGGCAGCGCCGGCAGCTGGCCGCCGAGCGCGCCCGTCAGGCCCCGCTGCAGCTCGCGGCCGCCCGCCAGGCTTACCGCCAGAAGCTGGCCCTTTATAACTCGGGCCTCGCCACCGTGGTCGACGTGACGCAGGCGCTGTACGGGCTGCAGCAGGCCGAGCAGGACCAGGTGCTCACCGCCAACGCCGCCTGGCAGGCCGTGCTGCTGCAAACCGCCGCCGCCGGCGACTTTTCCTTGTTTTTCACCCCCGTAACGCCCTAGCCGCATGTACGAACTCATCCGGTCGGCCCTGCAGCGGCCCCTCACCGTGGTGGTGGCCATGCTGGCCATCCTCTTTTTCGCCTTTGCCGCCGTGCGCGACATTGCCGTGGACATCTTCCCCGGCATGGACGTGCCGGCCATCTACGTGGCCGAGCCCTACGGCGGGCTCTCGCCCGAGCAGCTCGACGGCTTCATGGCCAACCAGTTTCAGAACAACTTCCTGTTCGTGTCCGGGGTCAAAAAGATTGAAACCAAAAGCATCCAGGGCCTGACCCTGATCAAGCTCTCCTTTTACCCCGGCACCGACATGGCCCAGGCCGCGGCCGAGGTGGCCACCCAGGTCTCGCGGGCCACGGCGTTTATGCCCACCGGCACCCTGCCCCCGCAAGTAGTGCGCTTCGATGCCAGCTCCCTACCGGTGGGTCAGCTGGTGCTGGAAAGCGAGAAAAGCTCCCTGACCCAGCTCCAGGATCTGGCCGCCAGCCGCATCCGGCCCATGTTCACCACCATTCCGGGCGTCACGTCGACGGCCCCGTTCGGCGGCAACATCCGCACTATCGTAGTCAAGGCCGACCCGGCCAAGCTGCGCGGTTACCAGCTCACGCCCGACGACGTGGTCAAGGCCATCGTCAGCAGCAACCAGCCCTCAGCGGCCGGCAACGTGAAGATGGGCGACGTGGCCTACATGGCCCCGGTGAACTCGCTGATTGAAAACCCGGCCGACTTTTTGGACGTGCCCCTGCGCACCGGCGCCGGACCCGGCGTGTATTTGCGGGATGTGGCCACGGTGGAGGACGCCGCCGACGTCACGACGGGCTACGCCGTCATCAACGGCAAGCGGGCCATTTATATGCCGGTCATCAAAAAGGCCGATGCCTCCACCCTCAAAGTAGTGCAGCAGGTCAAGGACAAGCTGCCCACCCTGCGGGCCCTGCTGCCCGAGGACGTGAAGCTCAGCTATGCCTTCGACCAAAGCACCTACGTGGCCAACTCCCTCAAGAGCCTCGTGACCGAAGGCATCCTGGGCGCGGTGCTCACCGGCCTTATGGTGCTGCTGTTTCTGCGCGACTGGCGCAGCGTGGTGATTGTAGTGACCACTATTCCGCTTTCCGTGTTGTCGGCGGTGATTCTGCTTCGACTCTTCGGGCAGACGCTCAACATCATGACCCTCTCGGGGCTGGCGCTGGCCATCGGCGTGCTGGTGGACGAGGCCACGGTGACCATCGAAAACATTCACCAGCACTTGGAGCGCGGCAAACCGAAGGCCCAGGCCATCTGGGACGCGGCCCGCGAAATTGCCCTGCCCAAGCTGCTGATTCTGCTCTGCATCCTGGCCGTGTTTGCGCCGGCCCTGATTATGGAAGGCGTGCCCCGGGCCATGTTCCTGCCGTTGTCGCTGGCCGTGGGCTTTGCCATGGTGGCCTCGTTTCTGCTTTCGCAGACGCTGGTGCCGGTGATGGCCAACTGGCTGATGAAGGACCATGTCCCGGCCGCCGGCCACGGTCACGCCGCGCCGGCTGAACAAACCGGTTTCTTCGCCCGCTTCCAGGCCGCCTACCAGCGCCTGCTTGTCCGGGCCCAGGGCCGGCAGCGGGGCGTGGTGCTGGGCTACCTGACCTTATCGGTGCTGGTTGTGGGCGCCGGGTTTGCTTTCATCGGCACCGATATCTTTCCTCAGGCTAATAGCGGGCAGTTTCAGCTGCGACTGCGCGAGAAGGTGGGCACCCGCCTGGAAAAGACCGAGCAGACGGTGGCGGCCGTGCAGGCCATCATCAATAAAGAAGTCGGCCCCGACAACGTGGAAATCTCCTCCACCTTCGTGGGCACCCAGCCGGCCAGCTTTGCCGTCAACTCGGTGTTCGTCTTTACCACCGGCCCCCACGAGGCCCTGATGCAGGTGGCCCTGAAGGAGGGCGTGCACGTGAAGCTGAGCCAGCTCAAGGAGCGGTTACGGAAACGCATCCACGAAGCGCAGCCGGGGTTACAGTTAAGCTTCGAGCCGATTGAGCTAGTGGAAAAGGTGATGAGCGACGGCGCGCCGACGCCCATCCAGGTAAACGTGGGGGGCAAAAACCTCAAAGAGGCCGCCGGCCACGCCCGCAAGGTGCTGGCCGAGCTCCGGCAGATTCCCTTCCTGCGCGACGTGCAGATTGCCCAGCCCTTGCAGTACCCGGCTTTGCGCATCGACGTGGACCGGGAGCGGGCCGCCCAGTTCGGGCTCACCAGCCAGGAAATTACGCAGTCGGTGGTGGCCGCCACCTCGTCCTCGCGCTTTACCAGCAAAAACCTCTGGCTCGACCCCAAGTCCGGCCTGGGCTACCAGGTGCAGGTGCAACTGCCCGAAGACCAGCTCACCCAGCTGCAGGATCTGGAAGCCCTGCCCGTCAAGGCCGGGCAGGCCCGCCCCACCATCGGGGAGGTGGCCACGGTGTCGGCGCGCATGATGCCCGGCCAGATTGACCGTCAGGGGCCTTATCGTTTGGTAAGTATCACGGCCAACGTGCAGGACCGCGACCTGGGCACCGCCGCCCAGGCCGTGCGCCAGGCCCTGCAGCAAGTCGGGGAGCCCGCGCGCGGGGTAATGGCGAATCTGGTGGGCCAGCCCCAGTTGCTGGAAGACACCATGAGCAGCCTGCAGACGGGCCTCGGTATGGCCATCGTGGTCATCTTTCTGCTGCTGGCGGCCAACTTCCAGTCCTTCCGCCTCTCGCTGGTGGTGCTCTCGGTGGTGCCGGCCGTGGTGGCGGGCTCCCTGCTGATGCTGCTGGCTTGTGGCGCCACGCTCAACCTGCAGTCCTACATGGGCATGATTATGAGCGTGGGCGTGTCGGTGGCCAACGCCATTCTGCTCGTCACCAGTGCCGACCATTTGCGCCACGAGCACCGCGACGTGCCGCTGGCCGCGCGCCTGGCCGCCGACACCCGCATCCGGCCCATTCTGATGACCAGCATTGCCATGATTGCCGGCATGCTGCCCATGGCCTCGGGCCTGGGCGAAGGGGGTGACCAGATTGCCCCGCTGGGCCAGGCCGTCATCGGCGGGCTCATCGCCTCCACGCTGGCCTCGCTGCTGGTGCTGCCCCACGTGTTCGGCTGGGCCATGCGCCGGGTGGGCTACGAATCCGGCTCCCTGCTGCCCGCCCGTACCCGACAGGCCGCTTAATCTTCTCTTTCTTTCTACTGAGTCTATATGAATGCCTTCCTGAAATTGATTGCCCATTCACCTCAACCTGCTTCCTTGTCACTGGTGGGCCTGCTGCTGAGCGGCGCGCTGGGCAGCTGCTCGTCCGGGGCCTCGGAGCCCACCGCTGAAAAGTCCTCTCCCGCCGCCCCGGCCGCTGTTACTACCTTCCGGCTCAGTGCCGCTCCGGCCGTGCGCCGGCTGCGGCTGCCCGCCGAGCTCAAGCCTTATGAGCAGGTTGACCTTTTCCCCCGCGTGGGGGCTTTCGTGAAACAGGTTATAGTAGACCGCGGCTCGCGGGTGACCAGAGGCCAGACGCTGGCCGTGCTCGAAGCCCCGGAGCTGGCCGCCCAACTGGCGCGGGCCCGCTCACGCTGGCAGGCGGCCCAAGCCAAGCTTTCTGGCACTAAGGCCAGCTACGAACGGCTATTGCGCACCAGCCAGGAGCCGGGCACCATCTCGCCCAATGACCTGGAGCGGGCCCGCGCCGAGATGCAGGCCGACCAGGCAGGCGTGCAGGCTGCCTATTCCGAGCTGCAGGCCAGCCGGGAGCTGAGCAACTACCTGGTGGTGCGCGCCCCCTTTAGCGGCACCATTACGGCCCGCAACGTGTCGGCCGGGGCCCTGGTGGGGCCGGGTGGGGGCCAGCCGGCTGCGCCCATGTTCTCGCTGGAAAACAGCCGCACCCTGCGCCTGGAAGTGGCCGTGCCCGAAGCCGCCGCCGGGCAGTGGCTGCAGCCCGGCGCTTCGGTGCCGTTCACGGTACCGGCCTTTCCCGGGCAGACCTTCACCGGGGTGTTCCTTCGCAACGCCAGCCGCCTGAGCCAGACCGTGCGCTCGGAGCTGGTGGAAATGGACGTGCCCAATGCCGACGGCCGCCTGAAGGCCGGCATGTACGCCCAGGTGCTGGTAGCGCTGCCCACCGATGCGAAAGCCGTAGCGGTGCCCACCTCGGCCGTATTCGCCACCCCGGACGCGCCCAAGCAGGCCCAGGTAGTACGCGTGCAGCAGGGACGCGCCCAGTGGGTACCCGTGCGCAAGGGCCAGCTGCTGAGCCGCGACACCGTGGTGGTGTTTGGGCCGCTGGCGCCCGGCGATGAGCTGATTCGCGAAGCCGCGGAGCAGGTGCCCGACGGCCAGCCCGTTACGGTTGCCAAAGACAAGCCCGCCGGAGTTTGATATATGAACGTTTTTTCATTTGTTTGTTGTTGCGCGTTTAAATCCTTTGCTCATGAATCGTAAAAAGCTGTTGCAGTGGCTGCCTATAGCCCTGTTCGCCCTTGTGTTGTTCACGCCCCTGCGCACCCCGGTACTGGGTGGCATCCAGCGCGGCCTGCTGGCCACGGGCCTGTGGAAAGCGGACGTGCCGGCCGCGGTGGCGGCACCTGCTGCCACGCCCGTTTCCGCCACGGGCACCAATGCTTACCCCCATAATCTGCCCCTGCTCACCCTCGATGGCAAACACGTCAATCTAAGCGAGCTGAAAGGCAAGGTGGTATTCGTGAACCTGTGGGCCAGCTGGTGTCCGCCCTGCGTGGCCGAGATGCCCGGCATTCACGCCCTCTATAAGAAGATGGACCCCAGGAAGGTGGCTTTCGTGATGATTTCACTCGACGAAAACCCCGCCAAGGCCCAGGCCATGCTCAAGCGCCAGGGCTACACCTTCCCGGTGTACTTTCCCGCCGGCCCGCTCGCGCCACCCTTTGATTCCAATTCGATTCCCTCCACCGTCATTCTGGACCCGGACGGGCAGGTGGCCGCCCGCCACGACGGCATGGCCGAGTACGACACGCCCGAGTTCAGGGCGGCCCTGGACGATCTGGCCAAGCAGGTGAAAATGTAGCTGTTTGCCGCGCGCGACCTGCCCCAAACCGGGCAGCTTCCTGTGGGAGGCTGCCCGGTTTGCGGTAGCAGGTGCAGGCCGGGCGTTGAAAGTGGGTACTTTATCCCGGAATTTCCTTTCCCGTTAAGGACGGCTCGCGCATCCCCTGGGTATTTCCCTGCCAATGACTACCCCGCTCCTGATCATTCTCATCGGCTTCCTGATCTTTCTGGGCCATTACCTGGCCCAGCTCTTCCAGCGCACCAAAGTACCCGACGTCGTGGGGCTGCTGCTGGTAGGCATGCTGCTGGGGCCGGTGTTTCATTTGATTGATCCCAGCGCGTTTGGCCGGGCGGGGCGGGTATTCACCAATCTGGTGCTGGTGTTTATCCTGTTTGAGAGCGGACTGGAAGTGCGCTTCGAGCAGCTGCGCTCGGCGCTGCGGGGCACGGTGCTGCTGACGACGCTCAACTTCGTGGTCACGGCGCTGGTGGTGTCGGCGCTGGCCCAATGGCTGACCGACCTGGACTTTCTGAGCTGCCTGATTCTGGGCACCATCCTGGGCGGCACGTCCTCGGCCGTGGTGACGACGCTGGCCCGGCAGGTCACTATTTTGCCCCAGACGGCTACCACGCTGGTCATGGAATCGGCGTTTAGTGACGTGTACACGCTGGGCATTCCCATTGCCCTGATCAGCTTCTATACCAGTTCCTCGTTCAATGTAGTTACGCTGGCCGGCCAGCTGGTGCTGGCGCTGGTGGGCGCGCTGCTGGCCGGGACCGGCGGCGGCTACCTCTGGCTGGCGCTGCTCAACCGGGTGCCTACGCTGCTGAAAACCCGGTTTTCCACCCCGGCTTTTGCCTTCATCCTGTACGGCGTGGTGGAGCTGCTGCAATTCAGCGGGCCGATTGCGGTGCTGTTTTTTGGCATTGCGGTGGGCAATCTGCCGTTGCTGCGGCGCGGCTGGCTGCGGGCGGTCCTGCCCGCGCGTACGGTGGAGCTGACGAGAGTGGAAAAGGACTTTTTCGCGGAAATCGTGTTTCTGCTGCGCACGTTCTTTTTCGTCTACGTGGGGCTATCCATTGTGCTCGATGACCCGTGGCTGATTGCGCTGGGGGTATCGATGGCCCTGGTGCTGTTCCTGGTCCGGATTCCGGTGGTGCTGGCCGCCGCTGACCGCCAGACGCCCCAGTTCGATATGGCCCTGATGAGCATCATGATTCCCAAGGGGCTGGGGGCAGCCGTGCTGGCCACGCTGCCGGCTCAGCGCGGGCTGCCGGGCGGGGCCGTCATCCAGACCATCACCTTTGCCGTCATCGTGGCTACCACAGTCGGCTGCACGGCCCTGTTTTTCCTGCTCGACAAAGGACGCATCCTGGGCTTCTACCAGCTGTTTTTCAGGCCGCCCCGCCCCGTGGATGCGCCAGCGCCTGATGGCAGGTCGGATGCTGGCGCGTAACAGTCTGCCGCGGAGCGCCGGGCTCGGCCCCGGAAGCGAAGGAAGACGACCCGGACGCTTAGTCTTTGCGTAGTCGGGGTAGCAGCATGGGAACCCGCGTCTGGTAGTGGGTGTAGGCTTGGCCAAAGTGATGGCGCAGCTTCCGCTCTTCCAGCCGGACCCCGACCAGCACGTAAAGCGCCGAACAGGCCACGCTTATCAGGTGGGGCAGGGTAGGCGCTACCAGCAGGTACCCAGCCAGGGCCAGCAGCAGTCCCGTGTAAAGCGGGTGCCGCATCCGGGCGTTGAGCCCTGATGTGTTCAGGTCGGTGCTGACAGGTAAGTTCCCAGGCCGCAGGTAGCCCCAGCCGCCAAATTCGGCTAGGTTATAGCCCCGCAAGGCCAGCAGGCCGAGTCCCGTCCCGCCCAGTAGCAGCGCATAGCCAGTAATCAGCAGACCGGACCGTTGCTCCCAGAGGGCAGTGGCGGGCCGCTGTTGCTGATAGAAGAGCAGGCCGGCAAGCAGTACCGCGGCTAGCACGTTATAGGCCAGGCGATAGTAGCGGGTGAATAGGGGCCAGCGGGCGGCCACGGCTGCTTTGACGCTGGTGGCTGCCAGCACGCTGTGCAAGGTGTAGTAGGCCAGCCAGCCGAGCAGCAGCAGCATTATAGTTTGAGAAAGAGTGCAGTAAGAAGCCCTAAGATAATACCCGGCCGCGAAGACTTGTTGAACGGAGCTGGCGTTCAGCCGCCGCCAGCAGCTAAACTGAATTGGCCCGGCAGTCAGATCACGCCAAGGTACCAGGGAGAAGCCTGATAAGAACAAAAGGGAAAAAGCTAATCACTGTGCCATAAATAAGCTAAAAAAGCATTAATAAATAAGCTAAAAAAGCAACTATAAGGAGTGCCTTTACGTTTAATAAGCATAAGCAACGCACCTGAAACCATCTGGTAGTCATGGCTATAACGCCTCTTTTCCCTGCTTGTGCGCTCCTGGTATCTGCGGCTCGTCGGAACCTGCGCGAAGTGCTCAATCATCCCGCCTTCAGCCCGGAGCGCCGCCAGAAGGCCGAGCCGCTGCTCAGCGCCTGTACCGATGCCACTCAACTGCTGCGCTGGAAGCTGCTGGCCCTGCAGGAAAGCGAGGCCTGGGAAGATGCCCAGCTGGCCCGCGAGGTCCGGGAGCTCGGCCCGGCTGCCCACCCCGATTACCTCTACTAACGCTTTTCTCACCACTTACCCCGCCTTTGGTTTATGAAAAATGCCCCCGTTGCCGCCCCCCGCACCGATGTGTATGACATCATCACCAACCGGATTATCCTGGCCCTGGAAAGCGGCGTAGCCCCGTGGAAACAGTCGTGGAACGCGGAACGCGGCGCGCCCCGCAACTACCGCAGCCAGCACGTGTATCAAGGCATTAATGCCCTGCTGCTGGCCATGCTCCAGCATGAGCAACCCTATTACCTGACCTACAACCAGGCCCGCGAGCTGGGTGGCCAGGTGCGCAAGGGCGAGAAGGGTATGCCCGTGGTATTCTTCAAGGTATCGAAGAAGGAAGATGCCCAAGGCAAGGAGAAAAAGGTGGCCATTCTGCAGTATTCCACCGTTTTCAACATTGCCCAGATTGACGGGGTGGAGTGGAAGCTGCCCGAGCCGGTGCAGCGCGTGCACACGCCCCAGCAGGCCGCCGAGCAGATTGTAACTGGGTATGCCGGTGGCCCCCGCATCCGCTACGCCGGCAGTGAGCCCCACTACCGCACCAGCACCGACACGGTAACCGTGCCCGAGCCGGCGAACTTCCACACGCCCGAGGATTTTTATACGACCCTGTTTCACGAGCTGGCCCACTCCACCGGCCACGCCCGGCGCCTTGACCGGGCCACGCTCACGGAAAAGGCCGCTTTCGGTAGCGAAACCTACGCCAAGGAAGAATTGGTGGCCGAGCTGGGCGCCGCCTTCCTCAGCAACGCCGCCGGCCTGAACCTGGCCGTAACGGAACCCAGCAACGCCGCCTACCTGGCCAATTGGCTGCAGGCCCTGCGCAATGATAAGCGCCTGATTATTTCCGCCGCCAGCCAGGCCCAGAAGGCTGCTAACCACATTCTGGGCATTGTGCCTAGCTACGAAGCCGGCAGCGCCGAAGCCCTGCCCGAAGCGGCCTGATAGGGGAGAGGGTACCGGCTGGCAATAAGTCAGCCGGCACCCTGGCGCGCCAACAAAAGGAAAATACCCGGCCCCGGCATCAGCCGTCAAGGGGGCCGCCATGTCACCACGTACCATTCACTAGTCCATTATGTCAACTACTGCCGCTTCCGCCGCCCGTCAGCCCACTCTTAGCCCCACTGCCTGGGTGGGGGAGCCGCAAGCCTGCCCGGCGTGGGTAGGGTATCCCACTTTGGCGGGCTTACCGGCCGGGCTGCAGTGGTCCGGCCGTGGCGAGGTGCCGCCCATCGGTGCCCGCGTGCACATCTACCTGAATGGCTTCGGACCGGCCGAGGTGAAAGCTTACTTTCACGCCGAGGGCTTTCTAGGCGTGGTGTGTGCTCCCGAGGTGCTTCCCGCCTGGTTTCAGCGGCAGTGCCCCGGCGTCACGCTGGGCCACTGCTTCGGCCGGGAGCTGGAGCCCTACCAGCCCGCGCCGGCGCCGGTTGTCGGCAGTCCCGATGACTGGATACCGGACTATCCGCCGCAGGATGAAGAGTAAGCTGGGGCTAAGTGCCGCCCCCGGGCGGTACCGACCAAATGCCCAGGGCCAAGGTTATGGCTCTTTCCCTTTTGTACCAAACTTTTAACCAAGGCCACCATTGTGGCGACGCCAGCGCGCAGCCCAAGCCTTAGCGCAAGCCCACCATCTTGAGAAACAACCCGCCCGGGTTCTTGTCGGCCTTCACTTTACCGGTTTTGTGCTTGTAGCAGAAGGAGAAGAGGGCATTTAGCTTCTTGGCATCCCCCAGAATCTGGCTCACCAGTTTTGGGTCCCGGATTTCCAGCTCTTCCAGGTTCTGCAGGGCCCGGCGCTGCTTTTCTTCTTCAGCCCCGTCCTCGAAGGGAATGGGCAGTTGCTGGGGCACCTGGTCGTTGACGAAGAACTTGATGCTTTGGTAAGAGCGCCCCTTCTTAATCAGCTCGTAGTTGATGCGTAGGTCAGTGTGCTCGTTGATCTGGTTGGTGGCCACGTCGAGCACGTACTTCTGCAGGGCGGAAATCTTCTCGTACTGCTCCGGCTCCTGGCCCTTGGGGTCCTTGAGCGAGAGCATGATCTTGAACTCGTCTAGGGTGAAGGTTTTGGTTTCCCCGATGTCCTTCCACTGCGAGGCAATCTGGTAGATGCGCTTGGCGTACTTGCTCGACAAACTGAATACCGACTGCAGGCGGTAGGACGTGAAGTTGTTCTTCAAATCAATCAGGTAGCGCCGCATGCGCTCCGAGATTTCCAGCTCGATGATTCCCTCGCCCTTGATGTAGAGAGCCGAAGCCAGCAGACCCACCTGCAGCACGTGCTTGTTGTCCTCGATGTGGTACTCACGGCTGCGCAGGTTAGAGGTAGCTTCCAGCAGGCGCTGATAGTTCCAGACCCGGCCCGTTAGCTGCTCCAGCTCCTTAACCCGGATGCGGTAGATGGTACCGGCTTTGTCTTCCTTGCGCAGCACCGACAAAAGCGAGAAGACAATGTCCATCTCGCAGGCGCTCATCTCGTAGCGCGCCGTGGTGATGGCATTGTGCTGCCGGATTTCCAGGA
Source organism: Hymenobacter piscis (assembly GCF_018760735.1). GTDB lineage: Bacteria > Bacteroidota > Bacteroidia > Cytophagales > Hymenobacteraceae > Hymenobacter > Hymenobacter piscis. The sequence goes on along the minus strand of NZ_JAHHZN010000023.1, from coordinate 31,870 downwards.
AGGAAGTTTCAGAAGTGGCCGGAACGCTCATGGGGAGGGGGACAAGTAGCTTCTACAGCCAAATATAAGCAACTTGCAGCAGTTAAAAGGAAGCCTTCCCTACTGTTCTATCCTTTCGCTTACCATCTCTATCCCTTCGACTTACGAAAGCTATCCTTTCACTTACCATTTCTATCCTTTCGCTTACCATTTCTATCTTTCTCGCTTACGAAAGCTATCCTTTCACTTACCATTTCTATCCTTAAGAGGGCATAAGATATAGAAGATCAATTACTTGTGAACCCTGCAAATAGAGTAAATACTTGACAAATAAAAAAAAATCACAAAGTTGTTGATGTCTGAATTTCAAAAGGCTTTTAGGGGGTACAAAACGGGGAGGGCGAGACAAGAAGACAACAAGACAGAAGGCATATTCTAGCACAAAACGGAATTGCACTATTTAAAGAAAAATTTTACTTTTTATTGCCTGTAAGGCCTGTATGCTATACAGCAGTAGGCCTGAAGATAGTATAAAAACGGCCTTCAGGCTATGCTAGAGCCATTTTACCTGATTCTGCTGCTACTAGAGCACCAGAAGAAATTACAGTTTTATGGCATAGCGGCCGGCAAAGCTGGTCGGCGATTAGTAACTGGTTAGCGAAAGGATAGAAATTGTTTGGCTAATCGGGTTTCCGGATGCGCGAAAGGATAGAAATGGTAAGCCAGACCAGCCGGACTTCGCCGAAAGGATAGAAATGGTAAGCGTTTCCAGTACCTGAGGGCACTATTCCTGTCAGACTAGGGCTAAAGGGGCCGCGACACATCCTTGTTTGACTTACCATTTCTATCCTTTCGGCTTCTCCTGGATGCTGGGAAATAACCCTAAAAACTGCTTCAATTAGCTGGAAACGTTTGTTTACCAAGGACAATATGCGGTTTGCACTGCCGGACCATGCCTCACGTCAGTGGAGAAGCTAGAGCATGAAGCCGGAGAGTTGACTTACAAAAACTATCCTTTCGCTAATCGGCAGCTACCTTTTTGCTACTGACTCACTGGCCGAAGTGGGCGGTGATCGGGTAGGGGGAAGAACCAACTCTATGGTTGACTGCTTCCTGCCAGCCGCCAGGGAGACGGGCATCAGGGCAGCAGTAGCCAATGGAAAAACCACGTATTATAAGTTGGAAACCGAGGGAGAAACGCCACCTCTTATGCGATAATTGCGCCGGGCCGTAATTATGCCAATTTAGCTTCTTTCTTTTACAGCATGAAGACCCCTACAACCGCGCCGCTTACCGTTCAGGTGCTGCCCTTGGAACGCGAGCAGCCCCGTAAAGTGCCCGTGGCCTGCCGCTCGCTGGCGGAGCTGATTCATTCGCTGGGTACCCGCAAGGAGGTATCGGAGGCCTGGAAAGTGGTGCCGCGCACCCTGGCCCTGCGCATGCAGCGGCCCGAAACCGCTACCCTGGAAGAGCTCCAGCGTCTGGCCGAGCTAGCCAAGCTAGACCTGCCCACCGTGTTTGAACTGGCCTACTACCAGATGCAGCATCCCGTAGCGGTGCCGGCGCCGCAGCTGGGGCGCCCCAAGCAGCAGCACTGAGGCGCGACCTGGCACTCATTGGTCTTCTGGAGAGTACGCGTGGAGCCGTTCGCGTAGTCGTGGTGCATTTCGCGGCTAACTTTTTACCATTCGTCCTTTTTTCGCCCCGGGCCTGCCCGCAGTTGGTAGCTTCGTAGTGTTCACCGGGTTGCGAAGGCACCGGAAATTATAGGCCAACAGTTGGGTCTAGATGCTGCGCAGGCCGCCGCGACGACTACCCCGACCCGCTTACTCCTGAACCCACATGGAAGCAGAATGCTTGGTAGTAGCCCCGCTGCCCTTCCCCGACTTACAGCTGACCGTGTCCTACGCCGAGGCGCTTTGCTACGCGCAGGGGCGGTTGAAAATGCTGGGCAACGGGGGCTTGAAGCCCTTTTGCGCGGCGCATCAGCTCACGTACCCCAACATCATCAACCTGAAAAACGGCAAGCTCAAACGCGAGGAGCCGCGCCTGCTCCAGCGGCTGCTGAGCTGCCTGGCGGTGCCCACCGAGCTGTTGCAGTACCCACCGGCCAGTAAGACGCCGTGCTTTCTGCTGCCGGATGCCGAAGCCCTGGCCACGTTTCGCGCCCAGCTGCAGTTTCTGGCAAATGCCGAATAGGCCTCCAGTGGGAGCCTTTCGGCCAGTAAAAACGTTACTTACAGTGTACTCACGCGCTTAATCAGTCCCATTATGCAAGAGCCCATCACCTTTTCCGAGCGGGAGAAAACCCCGGCCCAGCGGCAGGAGCTAATCGATAATGCCCGGGCCTGGAGCGTGGCGCAGGGAGCCGTGCCCAGTGTCCGGGCGGAAGCGCTGTATGCCCGCTACGTGGCAGGGGAGCTGACCCTGCAAGGCGTCACCGAGGAGTTGCGGCGCCAGGATGCCCCCCGCGTAGCAGCGGCAGCCGCCCAGGCTACTTCCGGAACTAGTAGCACCCCTACTATCACTCCGCGCCGCGCGGAAATGCAGCCGGAGCAGGACTTTCTGACCTAAGGCCCGCCTGGAACATCGAAACCCGTCCGGGCTGAACCCGGACGGGTTATTTTTTACTAGACCAGCAGCTTGTGGCTATTCAGGACGGATTCTTCAACGCCCGCGACCAGATTATCTACAATCGGCTGGGCATTACCAACGCCGAGCAGCTGCGCCAGGTAGAAGCGGACTATTCCATTCCGATCATGGCCCAATTGCTGGCGGGCACGTTGGAGATACCCGGCCAGTTCAACGCCGCGCACCTGAAGCAGATCCACCACACCCTGTTTCAGGACGTGTATGACTGGGCCGGCCAAACCCGGGCCCACGGACCCGAAGGGCCTTTTCAGGGGCAGAAACCGGCCTTCGTGCTCAATCCGCAGGGCGACATGATGCGGTACGCGCCCTACGCGCAGCTCGACCAGCGGCTGGATGCTATTGGCGCCCAACTGCAACAGGAAAATACCCTACGAGGCTTAAGCCCGGCGCAGTTCGCTGAACGTACAGCATACTACTTCGACCAGTACAATCATGCGCACACCTTCCGCGAGGGCAACGGGCGCACGATTCAGGGAGTACTGGCCGTGCTGGGCCGGCAGGCCGGGTACCAGGTCGAATTAAGGCCGGCCGCGGCTGCTCAGCTCAACAACGCGCGCGACTTAGCTATCATCCGGCCCCACGGGCCCGGGCAGCCGGCGAAGAATCTGGAACCGCTGACTTTACTCCTACGCTCGGGTATTACCCCACTACCGGGCCCGGAAGCCGCCCACTGGCGCGACCCCAGCCAGGCGCGGCCGCTGGCTGGGCCCACGCCCGATATGCAGCGCATGGAAGCGCAGCGGGTACTGCAGGCTAGTGCGTATATCATCGGGGGAGCCCTACGGGATATTGACCGGGGCGATACTACGCGCGGTAATCAACTGCTACAACAGATGAGCCAGGTATTAAATGGCCAGGCTACGGCCGCTGAGCAAGGAAATAGCATTCAGCAGGCAGCCCTGGAAGTCTCCAAGCACCCAGTGCTTAAACAGGAAACCGCGCTCATGGTGCACGCGGTTGCGTTAGCGCAGAGTGTGCAGCAGCTAGTGAAGCTAGAGCAGCCACAACGAACCTTTAAGGAGCAAAAAGTACCGCTGGTAAAACGACGCAGTCCGAAATTATAAGCCAGTACCGTTTTGTAAAGCGTAGTACCTTTAAGACTGATCACGCAACATTACTCAAGATGAAGCAGCCCCAATACACATTGGCTGATCTCAAAGTGGGCAACCACGTCAGATTCAAGAGAAATGGGATTACTGACTGCGACCTTTACTGGACCGTAATTGGGTTTTATGGAGGTATGGTGCGGGTTAAAATCAAAGAAATGGGTTGTGACGATGAGATATTTATTGATGTTGCTGATATAAAACAGGTATTAGATGTAAATGACACACGCTATATCAAGAAGCCTTAAGCCAACAACATGAAGCACAGGTTAGTGGACAAGCAGTCTTTGGGAAACGGAAACTGGCGGGTAATCATTGAACTACTGCCAGACACTCCTGCTGAAGCTAAAGCAATCAGACAGGTGGAATTGATTGAAGCTAGTGAGGAAGAGAGGTCCTTGGTAGAGAATTACCTGTTCTTCAATCTTGGATTGGGAAATTACTCTGTCGTGGAGCTTCTAAAACAGAAAAATCGCCACGTTGCACTACGGATCGTGATGTGAATACTGGGTACATACCCTTTTTTGTGGTATGACAATGATTATCCAACCATTAGAAGGTGTTCATTCGCGTAATGTATATCGAATATATAAATGCTTGTTTGGTAATAACTTGTGTTAAATGACGGTGGGCTGATTGCCCGCCCGCGTAGGCATTTGGATTTGGATGCGAATGTGTTCGTGACCTCCTCCCAATTGCTGGACCGGCCCGCAGTAGAGAATCAGGCGTTCTGAAGCTCGACAGTAGTGGCTGCCGCCATGACCTGATCGGGCGTTAAATTCTGCAACGAGCTGTGTGGTCGGAAGCTGTTATACTCCTGCCGCCACTGCTCGATTTTCTCCTGCGCGTCAGTCAGCGACAGGAACCAGTGTACGTTCAGGCACTCGTCCCGAAAACTACCGTTGAACGACTCAATATACGGGTTGTCCGTCGGTTTGCCGGGCCGCGAGAAGTCCAGCGTGACCCGCTGCTCATAGGCCCATTTATCCAGCGCTTTACTGATAAACTCGCTGCCGTTATCGACCTGGATGCGCTCAGGTACGACGCCCCGCGTTTGCTGCAGGCGGCTCATCACAGCCACCACGTCTTCGCCTTTCAGCGACTGCCCAGCCTGAAGGGCCAGACACTGGCGACTAAAGTTATCGACTATCGTTAAGGCGCGAATCTTGCGCCCATCGAAGAGCTGATCAGCCACAACATCCATGCTCCAGCTCTGGTGCGGCCGCTGCAATTCGACCCGCTCCAGCCGGTGCGCCGCGGCCCGGCTGCGCTTGGGACGTTTGCTACGTAAATGCAGCCCTTCCAGGCAGTAGAGGCGGTGGACGCGCTTATGATTGTCCGGCCAGCCTTCTCGTCGCAGCAATGTGAACAGGCGCTGGCAGCCGTAGCGCACCCGGATCTGGGCTAGCTCCCGCAACCGCCGGCGCAGCACCGTGTCGTCCCGCCCGTGCGGTCGGTAGTACCAGCTCGAGCGCTGCAGCGATACGACCTGGCAGGCCCGACGGGTCGAGATGCGGTAGGCGTCGATCAGGTGGTGAGCCGCGTGTCGACGCTGCACGGGCTTCAGAACTTTTTTTTCAGTACGTCCTGCAGCATCTGCTTGTCCAGGCTCAGGTCGGCCACCAGCTGCTTGAGGTGCAAATTCTCTTCTTCCAACTGCTTCAACCGGCGCAACTCAGGCACCCCTAGCCCGCCGTATTTCTTCTTCCAATTGTAGTAGGTCGCCTCGCTGATGCCCATCTTCCGGCACACCTCCGCAACGGCCACGCCGGTGTCGGCCTGACGCAAGGCAAACACGATCTGGGCCTCGGTGAATTTTGTCTTTTTCATGGCACGTGTCTCTTGATTTTAAGATACAACAAGGGCCTGATTTCTCTACTTTACAGCGGTCCGGTTTTGTGGGAGGACGTCAATTCGCTGTGCCATACCCCCAAATTACGCCACCAATGCATAACAGGCTCTAGTGCTTTATGATTTGATGCAGTGATGGAAAATTGCAATGAGTTCGTAATATTGCTGCACCCTTGAGCTGCCTTCGGCTATCTTAAGTTTCGCCCCTCAGGTCCGCTTTACACGGCTTTGCAACGAGAGTACCCATTCCAACCCTTGTAAAAGCCTCTCAAACTGCCAAATTAAGTCGCTTTTCCTGCATTCGCTCGATGGTCAGTCTGGAATGGTTCATCGCGCCCATGCTGCTCAATGGTGGTGGCAACGCCCACCACCGGTTCACAATTCTCCGTTGCCACAGCGGTCCCAAGCGATATTCAGCTTGCCGAGAAAGCTGCAGCATCTTAATTGCGTTCGGTATAGTGTCCGATGGATTGGTAGCTGCTGCCCGCAGCGTTGATGGGTGCGCACGCCTAGCTTTGCTTAACCGCCATACTCACTGTTCCATTTTACCGAAGCCCGATTGCCATTGTGTTAAACGAATGCATGCATGGTTTAACCACCAGCCAACTAAGCTTCTCACCACTGCTGAACCGATAGGCATTTACAAGTTACCGTAAGGAGACTATAATAACATAACACTCGATGGTCGGCAAGTTGCCTTGCGCGTGCGGCCTCAGCGAACGCGTTCTGATTCCTTTGCAAACGGCTTGCACAACCGAGCGTGGAACTCATATGGGAAACGTGCGCATCGCCACGCAAATTACACGCGGAGACATCTCCCCGCCGCTAATTACCCGTTGCTAACGGCTTAGGTTTCTTCCTGCTCACAATCCATTTCCTTCCTTATGATAAAAAAACTACTAACCTGGACCCTATTACTATACTCGGCGGCACTACAAGCTCAGATTCCAGTCACCAGTTTTCCGGGAGAGCCCGCTAGTTTGCAAAGTCCTAATGCGGCTGGTTTAGGCATGTACGGTGAAGTGCCGGTGTCGTTGTTCTCCGGACTGCCCAGCATTGAGGTTCCCATTCATACCCTATCCGAAGGCAACATCAGCGTACCTGTCTCTTTATCCTATCACGCCAGTGGCTTTCGCCCTGACGTTCATCCTGGGTGGGTTGGATTGGGCTGGACGTTGAACGCAGGCGGGGCGATCACCCGCATTGTCAAAGATCAAATGGATGAATTTGACGAAGTGGGAGATCCGCACTTTACGCAGGCAGGCTTTTATTACAACGCCAACCGCATTTTGGGCTGCAGCAACGTACCACCTTGCGATTATGATCAGGCGACTAAGCAACAATTGATCGACATTGCCCTAGGTGAGTCGATACGTGACACCGAACCTGATGAGTTCAACTTTAGTTTTTTGGGAATTAGTGGTTCATTCTATTTGGATGCAACATCACCAACCAAACAATGGAAGGTTAAAAGTGACCAGCCGTTGAAGGTGACGGTCGAAGCGACAGACCCAATGCTGGACATACCGTTTACCGGGCCCTTGTACACCCGCTATGTCTCCGGCGGCCGTTCGTATCCCCGTTCCTTTAAGGGCTTTACCATTACCGATGGGGCAGGCACGCAATACATCTTTGGCGGCAGCGCCAACGCTATCGAATACAGTATTGGTTTGTTCAACCAGAACACTGACGTATGGGTAGCTAATTCTTGGCATCTTACTCGGGTTATCGATAAAAATGGGCGGATAATCAATTTCAATTACAGTGCTGGCCCCTATGTAACTCAATTGTACTTGTCCGCCAACATAAATATCCGTTCCAATGAAGTGAAAGTTCCTATTCTGCAACTCTTCGGCTATACCTTAGCGTCTGATTCATATGCTTGCAATAATTCATTATCAGGAACTCAGCTTTATACCAACATAGCAGGCAATTGCGGCGGCAAGCTGATTCGCCCCGTGTATTTGACTTCTATTTCTGGAGCAAATGGCAGCATTGGGTTTTTGCGGACTGATTCAGATGAACTACCTTACGAAAGCCGCTTTTACGACTACAATTACACCCAAGTGTTTGGCAAATGGTACAGCACTGTACAGCCGGGGCGGGTGGGCTACATGCCTTTCGTGCAGGGTGATTATTATTTTAATATCAAACAGCCCTCATCAACTGCCGACAATTATCCAAACTTTATGCCACGCATTAAGTGGCAAAAGCTTAGCACTATATCGATTTATCGCAACGGATTAGCTCCGCAGTATTTCCATTTGAGTTACAATAACCGAACTGACGAACGCTTGATGCTTCGCTCAATTCAGGAAACCGGGACGTCAGGCGAACCAAAGCCAGCCTATGAATTCTCCTACAACATTAATAATGGTATATATGGTAGCCTCCCCCCTTATTTGTCAACGAAGACGGACCATTGGGGCTTCTTTAACAATCGCTCGTCATCCTTTATTCACCCTAGTCATCAACACCCCAGTATTATCTCCACTCAGAGTTACAACCCAAATTATTTCACAGAAAGAGAGCCAGCGAATAATGTCCCTGCCGTTTCCCTGCTCGGTATGCTTTCGCAGATAAAATACCCGACTGGTGGAATAACCCAATTTGAATTCGAACAGCATACTTACCAAAAGGAACTAACCGAGGAAAGAACGCTAGCCCCCACGCTCAACACGCCCAAAGCAGCAGGTGGCGTGCGACTTAAAAAGGTGACCAGCTATTCACCAGATCGCCCAAACGAGCGATTGGAGAAGCGCTATTTCTATGTACGGGGCTATAATTCGAAGGTGGTAAATCCACAGACCTTGCCATCGAGTGGGGTCCTAGGGGGGGCCACGCGCTACGAGTTTTCCAATGTCTGCCAAGAAGGATTCGATGGGTTAAACGGGACAACGTTCAATTATTGTAACACCCGGTTTTCGTCCCAAAGCGTGTTACCCGAGAGCAGTAACAGCAGAGGGTCCCACATCGGCTACAGCGAAGTGGCCGAAGTGCTAGGCGACGGCAGTTACAAGATCTATTCATACAGTAATTTTGATACCGGCAATTTTGATCAAACGGCGTGGGTAAGCGTAGGCACGCAGACCGCCTACGAACCCTATTCTTCCACCGAGGAAGAACGCGGAAAACTGCTCCGGGAGGCATCTTATACCAACACCGATTTGCCCGTGAGAATACGGGAATTAACTTACACAGCTGTTAACAAAGCCAATGAGAGTGTGCGCGCGCTACGCGCCGCAGCGTTCAGTAGCTGCACTCGGCACGCTATTCTTTACGAAATCACTCCTTATAAGCTGTACACGTATTCTTACCTGCCCACTGGTGAAACCATTACCGAGTTTGACTCTTACGGCAGAACTGCTGTTACGACCAGAAAAACCAATCAATACAACAATTATCGCTTGCTGTCTGGGCAAACTACCATTGATAGCAAGGGCCAGCAGTTAGGCACGTACTACGGCTACCCATTTGATTTCTCTTACCCAGCTGGTGCACCTGCAGACAAAGAAAACTACGCGATGAAAGCGCTACTGGAGCGCTTCATCGTTGGCGCACCCGTGCATACGTTCTCGTACCGCAACGGACAATTCACCAATGCTACCCTGCAAACGTACAAAATGGTGGGTTCCATACCCCAGCCCTACCGGTATTACGCCACCGAGGAAGAACGCCCCCGAACTAACGTCACCCAGCTCCCCTTTAGGACAATGGGGTATGACTGGCCTCAATTTACAAACGCGAACGGCGTCCCTGTGCTTGATGCCGGCTTGAAGCTCAAAGCAGAATTCACAGCTTACGATGCCTTGGGGAACGTGCTTGGCACCCAAACTCCGGGCAACGTCACTAAAGCATACCGTTGGGGCTATAATCAACTGCTACCTACCGCGCTTATTTCCCAAACCTCAACCGATCAAGTTATTTACCACAATTTCGAGGATAACCAAACAGGTTGGGGGCCCAATTTGGCCACTGATTTCAGCCTTCGTCATACTGGCCGGCGTTCAGCCCGCTTCACGAACCACGGCTCTGGGGCAATGTTTGAGTTTGGGCCGGAGAAAGTTGTTCTTCCCACCGCAACGGCTACTCGCAAGTTTGTTTTTTCCTGTTGGGTATACAGCGACGGCCCGCGTGCACAACTCTTTCTATTTATGAAGCGCCGCGGTGGTGCCGATCTGTATGCTGACTCATACATCGACTTCGTACAAACGCCCGGTACGACCAGCGGCAAATGGGTTTTTTTGCAAAAAGAAGTGGACGTCACCACCGACGTGGGCGAATTGATTATTCGCCCCGGCCTTTTTAGGTCAGCAGGAGTTGCCGGAACAAACGTGTGGATTGACGACATCCGCGTTCATGCAAGTGACGCCCGCATGGAAACTTACACATACGATCCGATGGTCGGGGTAACGAGCGTGTCCAACGCTAACAACCAAGCCACCATTTATGAATACGACGGGCTAATGCGCCTGCGGGTCATCAAAGACCACCAGGGCAACATTGTCAAACAGTACGACTACCGCTACAAGCAGTAAGTCGCTAGCCTAAATCTTGTGAATATGAAAACTTTATACTTGCTGAGTTCATGGCTTTTTCTGGCCTTGATGTTGCCAATTATTGCTGTGGCCCAGTGCAATATCGTTCCGCTAGGAGCAACCATCAGCAACCCCATTAACATAGGGAGCAGTGGCTGTGGGTTGAATTTCAGCGATGTCAGTCGGTATAACACTCCAGATCAGTGCTATGGCAATCAATACGGCCAGCCCAGCGATGACATCTACTGGCGGTTTGATATGGCGGCGCCCGGTACGGCCCAAGTCACTACCTGCGGCCCTTCTAGCACCACCAGTTACTTCTACCTGCTGAATGCTCAGGGCCAAGAAATAACGCGGAGTACCTCATGCGGATTTACTCAAAACCTGGCTGCTGGCACCTACTACCTAGTGGGAGAGAAGCCCGGTACCGGTACGGGGATGGTGTACTTGAACTTGCGAGTAGCGGCTGTCAATCCGCCCCCTGTTGGAGCAACGATTAGCAACCCGATAGATGTAGGAAACCTACAGTGCAACGTACCATTCAGCAGCACCCTTGGCAACATCAGCTCCAATTGCTACGGCAATGAATATGGCGACGCAAGCGACGATATCTACTACCGCTTTACGCTGGTCAACACCATGACCGTTGACTTGTCCAACTGTGGTTCGCAGGGAATACCAACCAACCTCTATTTGCTTAATGTCAACGGGGGGCTGCTGGCTTCGAACCGAGGCTTGGGTTTGCTTTGTCCAGGCAGTTCTTCTGCCTCCATGGTTCAAACTTTAAACCCGGGAGTATACTACCTCGTGACCGAAGGAGTATCGAATACTGGATGGAACAGGATTACTACCACTATCAACGGAGTCATCAACGGCGCTCCTTCACTCCAAATAAGTCCCCAAAGCGCTAGCGTAGACGCTGGCTACTCGGTGAGTTTAACCGCCACTGGTGCTTGTTCTTACACGTGGACACCAGCAACAGGCTTAGACCGCACGACCGGATCAACGGTAGTTGCAACGCCGGCAGCCACAACCACCTATACGGTGGTAGGAACCTCAAATTCAGGGCAGACCAGCGCACCAGTTTCGGTCACGGTAACCGTGACGCAAAATAAGAATTATGTTATTACCAATACCCCTACAGTGAGGGGGATCCAAACGGTGGCGCAAGTTGGGGCTCTGACGGCGGACACGCGTCAGCAGAAAATTGTGTACTACGACGAGTTGGGGCGTGCAACACAAGAAGTTATCACGCGCGCAAATACTGATTACCAAGATGTTGTTACGCCCATCGCCTACGACGCGCTGGGCCGGCCCGCTGTTAAATATTTGCCTTACGCCGGGGGGAGCGCTGGTACGGGTAATAATGGCTTGTTTCAAGCCAACGCCATGCAGCAACAAGCAGCCTTTTACGATGTAACCACTACCGGTGACCAAATCGCAAACGATGATCATCCTTATGAACGCACGGTATATGAGCCTTCCCCGCTAAATCGAATAGTGAAGCAAGGAGCAGTTGGTCAAGCATGGCAGCCTGCCCAAGGTTCCGATCACACTAAAAAATTGGTGGATCGTACTAATGAATTCGGGGAGGTACGGCGCTTCAACTACGATCATGCCACAGGAATAGTCTCTTCCGCCGAGAACCTAACTTGGTTTGACGGCTTAAGCGGCCGAGTAATTGTTAAAGACTCGGGCTTAGGGAGCTCGGCATTCCGGATGCAGCGCGAGTTCACCTTGGAAGCGTGGATATATCCCACCGCTAACAAAGAAGGCATTATTATTAACAAAGAAGGCGAGTACGAAATTGCCCGTTTCCCTGACGGCACCATTCGTTGGGCCGTGGCAAACTCGTCCAACCACTGGGAGTGGATCAACAGCGGAGGTACCGCCCCGTTGAATCAATGGACGCACGTGGCCTTTTCCTTCAACGCTAACACCAATCGGGCGCAGGTATACCTTAACCGCGTAGCGGTGGGCAACAGTTTTTACGTGAATTCCGCCGTAGGCGATGCCGATCCCGGCAACAACGACCTGTGGATCGGCGGTCGACCGTGCTGTTCTACGTTCTTTCAGGGTTACATTAAGGATGTTTTGGTTTTGCCGGAGAGCCGGAAGCTGGAAGAAATAGGCACAGAGTTGTCAGGGCCCTATGCCCCGATCTCACAATCACACGAAAAGCTTGAAACGGGCCCTTTGTCAGGAGGAGCAACCCGGCAGTCCAAGCCTGCTTTCTACAAACCCGGCACCCTGAAGTCCGCGGAAGTGTATGACGAGCAGGATGCATTGACGGTACAGTACAGTACCAGAGACGGGTTGATCGTTCTGAAACGCCAAGTGGCGCAGAGCGGCATCGTATGCGCCACTAAGGGTGAAAACAATGGTGGGGACCTAGTATTACAGGCCCCTGCCGGCATGCGGCTGACGGGCATTCAATCGGCAACCTTTGGAACCGTGGGCGTACCGGGTGCATCCTGTACTGATTTTCGCTTCGGCAGTTGCTCAGCCGATGTAACGACCCAGGTTCGTCAGTACGTGGCAAGTCAACTACGCCAGAACACTCAGCGCCTTGATGTGCGCATTAACATCGATTACTTAGGTGACCCGTGCGTAGGTTCTTCCAAGACATTAATGGTAGTCGCTACCTACGCACCACTCGACGGCTCAGGCGATTTGCTGACTCATTACGTGTACGATGATTTCAACCGTTTACGCCTAGTAATTTCGCCGGCTGGAATGCAGGAAATAACGGTGCCTGACGCCTGGTCTCCGACAGCCGCGGCATTGTCTGACTTCAGTGCCCGCTGGTGTTTCCGCTACGATTATGATGGCCAAGGTAGGGTTACTGAAAAACAAGTGCCCGGCAGCGGTGCGGTGCGGCTTGCATATAACCAACGCAATCAAGTGGTGTTAACCCAGGATGCGAAACAAGCCGCTACCGGCAAATGGTCCTTCGCCAAGTATGACGAATTGGGCCGGATCGTGTTAACGGGAATTACCAGTTTGCCAGGCATAAGCCAAGGTGCGGTGCAAGCAGCCCTGGACTCACCCCAAGAAGTAGTTTTCTCTGAAAAACGCGACAACAGCGATACGGGATACAGTTTAAACGAATCATACCCTCGCAACATAGGTGAAGGTGATTTGCTTACCGTTACCTACTACGACGATCATAACTACAACGCTTTAGCAAATCCATCTCTGAACTTTACTGGCTCTGGAGATCGAGCCGTGGCCACCCGTGGGCTGGTGACAGGCAACAAACAGCGGCAACTCAGCAATGGCTCCGCCAGTGGCTGGTTGCTTAGCAAAACGTATCACGATCCGGATTTTCGGCCCTTACAGACGATCAGTTCCAACGGAGTTGGTGGCACTGAACGTGTGACTACCACGTACGATTTTATAGGCAATGTGGTCGCGTCGGTATTAGACCATACGCGCGGTGGGCTAACGCGTACTATTCGCACGGAATACTCCTACGACCATATGAGCCGGCTGGAGGAAGTAAGACAGAATACTGACGGGCAAGGCATGATTATACTGGCTCGTAATGAATACAATAGGCTGGGGCAACTGGTAGATAAGAAGCTACACAGTACCGACCAAGGCATCAATTTCCTCCAATCAGTAGACTACCGCTATAATATTCGCGGCTGGCTGACGAACATTAATAATCGGAACTTGTCCAACGATCCAAATAATCGGTTCAACGATGCCGACCCGAACGAGGACGATTTAACTAAAACCGATCCCGATCTATTCGGTATGGAGTTGATGTACAACGCCAACCACAACCTGCCATCCAGTGTGGCGCAATTCGATGGCAATATTTCGGAAGTAATGTGGCGTACCGGAAATACGGCCACTGGCCAAACCTTGCGCGGCTATAGTTACAAATACGACCAATTTAAGCGTATTACGGAGGCCCAGTATCGCACGCACGAATACGATCCGATACGCTCGGAGAGCCGCTGGGACATTCACAATACCAATTACACCATTCCCTTGGTACGCTACGACGCCAACGGTAACATCCTGGAATTGCAGCGTAAAGGGTTAGTTAGCGCCCCCGGCAACGCAACGCAGTACGGCGACCTTGACGCGCTGAATTATAGTTACCGTGACGCCACTGGTAAGCTGAGCAACCGATTGCAAAGCGTTGATGATACCCAAGTAACGGCAGCAACCCACGATTTTGAAGATAATAACGTGCGCTACGGCAGCAGCGGACAAGCGGAGTTCGGATATGATGCCAACGGTAACCTGGAACAAGACCTCAACAAAGGCATTTACCGGATTACTTACAACATTCTAAACCTGCCGGAGAAAATAGAGTTTGGCAGCGTTAGCACTCCAAACGGCAACCGCATCGAGTATACGTATACAGCTGGCGGCGTGAAGCTGCAAAAGCGCGTGTACACCAATAATGCGTTGACCAACACAACGGACTATACCGGTACATTTGTGTACGAGCAGGGCGTGCCTTCTTTCGCCTCTACAGCCGAAGGACGGGTCATTTATCAGCCCAACGCCACTCGCCTTAAGTGGAAGTATGAGTACCACTTAAAGGATCACCTCGGCAACTTACGTTTCGCTTTCCGCGATTCCAACGACCCGAGCGGCAACGAAACGCAAATCACGGCAGGCATGGAGCCAAGCAATGCCGAACAGGAAGAGCATGATTTCGAACACATTGCCGAAACTCGGCAGCAGGATGCACAACAAGCCCGCACGGGCCGCTACGTGGCCCGGCTATCAGCGGCTGAAGGCCGGCGCGTAGGGCCCAGCATTACCCTAAACGTGCAGCCTGGCGATAGCGTCACCGCGGACGTGTATGGGCGTTACGACAAGACGCCGGTCGGCGCACTGTTGCGTACCAGCGCCTTGGCAGCGGGTTCACAGGTGGCGGCTCACCCCAGCTTACCGGAAGCCAATAAATCATCCCTGAAGCGGGCATTTCCCTATGTTGGTCTTTCGCTGGCAATAGTGCCGCAACTCCTGAAACCGCGTCGGAGCGAGTTACCCAACGCCTTCCTGCGGTACGAACTATTTGACCAGGATAGCCAATTAGTGAAGGTGATACACCGCCCCCTGCAACGAATTGCTACGGAGGAATGGCAACATTTAGAAGCCGGAGTAAAAGCAGATAGTGCGGGCTACGTACGTGTATCGTTAATCAACGAGAGTGGTACCCCAGCTTACTTTGACGATTTAGCCTTACGCCCAGTGGATCCCGTAACATTTCAGGAAAACCATTACGATCCGTGGGGACTTAATTTAGTGGGAATTGAAACGGATGGTGTTCCAAATAGCCGGTTTCAGTATAATGGTAAAGAAAAGCAAGAGGACTTTGGACTTAATTGGCTCGATTATGGCGCCCGAATGTACGATGCGCAATTAGGACGATGGCATGTGGTAGATCCAATGACAGAGAAACGAGAATGGCTAACGCCTTATAATTTTGTGCAAAATAATCCCATAAACAGATTTGACCCAAATGGGCTAACTGATTTTACGTTTAATAAGAGGACAGGTGAGGTTAAACAAGTAGGTGAAATAAATAATGAACCTGATAGAATATTAAGAACTAACAAGGATGGTGAAATCCTGAAAAGAAAAAACGGAGATTTTAAAGTTGCAGTTAGTGGAATAGAGCAGGGCATACTTAAAGATGGACAAAACTTTAGAAATAAGGATAATATAATTGAAACAGGAGGGAAAAATCAACCCTCAGTAGAAGGAGTGAAGTCTTTTGCTTTAAAACTTTCAGAATATGTTGGGGTAGAAATAAAAGGTTTTTCGTATTCATCTAGTGGCAATGGTAAAGTCACAGATATGCTTTTAGGAAAATATATGAATAATACAAATACCAAATCATATGGAGGCCTTGGTGAACTTCATAAAAAATATGAAGGCGAATTCTCTTATTACAATGTATTACAAGAATTTCATACTCATCCTGATGGAAAGTTGGGGTCAACTGCATCTGCGCCGAATATGTCGAATGACGTGAGTGGCATGCAAAGAGATAAGCCAGGAATTCCTAACGCAAGTTTCATCATATTGTATAGAGCCCTAGGGCAAGCAACACCACAAGAATATGATTATACTCATGAGTACAGACCTCGAAAGTAAACACAAACAGAAAGCACAATAAAATGAATAAGATAATACTTACCTGCTTTGCTTTCATTTTTTTAACAAATGAAATTTGCGCTCAGAACAAAACAGTTAAGGGCATTCTAGTAGATGAAAGTCTAGCACCTTTGTCATATTCCTTTATTTTAATTAATGATACAGTCGAGATAGGAAAGACAGATTTAAATGGCAATTTTAAAGTTGAAATACCAATATATACAAAAAATATTTGGTTTAAAGCTGTTGGATTTGAAACAGCATTAGTAGAATTAATGGACAATTGCAACTATATTGAACTTATAATGATTTCTAGCAGTTCTTACGATTTTTTTTCCCCTAAAAAGGTGAAAAAAATAATATCAAAAAAATTTAATAAACTTCCTGAATTACATAAACAAGCGTGTAGTTCAGGGGTATTTAAAGAAAACACAATATGCTACACAGTTACACCTGTCCTATATTACAGAAAATAAATTTATATAATGGGAATTACGCAGTTGAAATTTCAGCTTTGATTCCAGCGCATGATAGCTATTTTTCCACCTTCGCTTTAGATGAAATAAAGAAGCAAAAGTTGCTTTCAATGCTTTAGAGCCACTTTGCAAATTTCAACTGCGCAAGTCCTATATAAATTCTTCTGAATACATCAAAAATGCATTGATAGACTATTTTTCGATTAAATTTTTTTGTTCTTTGACTACTTGTCGCGCTAGAAAGAGCAAATTATGTAGAAACACCAACTATGACGCACATAGCTTTACATCGTTTCAAAAATAATTTCTTCAAGCGATTGATTCGGCATGTTATGTTACTTTTCTGGCTGTTCACAGTCTCAGAGGGGAAATCTCAATGCTTGCCCATACTCGCATGTCAGCCTAATGACGCTTCGGCGTCTAACTTATCATTTGGTATGGGCATTTATAGAGTAAAATTAGGCGAGTTAGATACCGTAACTAATGGAGCAGTCGACGGCTATCAGGATTACAGCTGCCGCGCCCGGGCCGCCCGGCTCGTGCGCGGCGGCAGCTTTCAGCTCGTGGTACGCACCAGCCCAAGTGCCGATGAGGCCGTGCGGGCTTGGATTGATTACAACCGCGATGGCAGCTTTACGCCGGATGAACTCGTACTTAGTTCCGGCCCGGCCCGCCAGCATACAGCGACCTTCGCTGTGCCTGCTACGGCTCCCGTAGGCGCGGCTTTACGGCTACGCATTGCTGCCGACTACGCCAATGCACCTGTGCCTACCGCCTGCTCCACGCCGCAGTATTCGCAGACAGAAGATTACCGCGTAGTGGTTTCAGCTACTGCCTCGCTACGGCCGCAGGTGCGATTCGCAGCCCTAGACTCGATTAGTTGCGGGGCAAGCGTCGCTTTCCGCGACCAAACGCTTAACACGCCGACGCAATGGCATTGGCGCTTTGGAGACGGCGCAATCAGCACCCAGCAACACCCGCAGCACACCTATGCTCAACCCGGCACCTACGTGGTCAGTCTACGGGCCTGCAACTCCAGCGGCTGCGACTCGCTCATCCGCAACGGATATATCACGGTGCGAGCCGATGGGCCGCGGGCGGCTGCCTGCGCCCCCGCTACAGCCGCCTATTGTTGCGGGTACGGTTTGACGCGCGTCCGACTGGCGGGGTTGGACCACCGCTCCGCCGACGCGCAGGCCGGTTATGAAGACTTTAGCTGTGCCTGGCGTGCCACACTTACAGCAGAAAGGCCCGACACGTTACACCTGACAACTGGCCTTAATGCGCAGGATGTGCGCGTATACCTGGATATAAACGACGACGGGCAACTGACCGGCCCCGGCGAGTTGCTTTACCAAGGGTTGAGTGTGCGCAACCCTGTGATTCCGCTCAACATCTCTACCTCCATGACCGGTCTCGTTTACGACCGTGCCCTTCGTTTACGGATTGTAGCCGACTCTCCGGGTAGTCCCACTGCTGGTTCTTGTACCCCAGTGCAACACGGCCAAGCGGAAGACTACAGCGTTGTGGTACGACGCAACATGGCAGCGCCCGCTGCGGCCTTTACCGTGCAGCACCCAGCTACCTGTGGTGCAGTTCAGGTGACGTTTACCAACCAAACAACCGGTGGTGCCACAGCTTACCGCTGGGATTTTGGCGATGGCACCACCAGCACTCTGTCCTCGCCACCCGCTCATACGTACACTCGTCCCGGCACCTACGATGTGCGCATGATAGCTGAAAATGCCTTCGGCCGAGACACAACGTGGCGCCCGGTGGTGGTGGCGGAAGCCTGCCCGGCGTATTGCACACCCTCCGGGCTCTCTAACTCCGACAGCCCGGCGTATTTCACCCGAGTTTCGCTTGGAACATTAAACAATACAGCGTTTCGCGGAGCTGGGCGGGGGTACTTTGATTTCACTGCCCAGCACACTGCCTTGCAGGCCGGACGGACCTACAACTTCCAGGCTGAATCGTTGCCCTTTTCGTTCGCCGGCCCCGGACCGTGGGTGAACGTCACGATATGGCTGGACGCAAACCAAGATGGGTTCTTCACTCGCGCTGAAATTCTAGGCACCGCTCCCAGCTTAACGTTACACGAGTTCGTAGTACGCATTCCACCGGGTGCAAAAGTGGGCGCCACGCGGCTGCGGGTAGCTATCCAGCGCTACCGCAGCTTCGGCACCGAATACGCCGACACCTGTACGCCTGCCTTTTTTGTGGGCTCGACTGAAGACTACACCGTAGTAGTCCTGCCCGTAGCTACGTTGCCGCTGGTTGGCTTCACCGCTGACCTTGCTAACTCGTGTAGCGGCACGGTGCAGTTCCGTGATACGACTTATGCCGGCCCCACCAGTTGGCGTTGGAATTTTGGTGATGGCACGTCGGCCACCACTCAGCACCCACGTCACACCTACACCGTGCCCGGCACCTACACCGTATCGCTCACGGCGCGTAACCGCTTTGGTACGAATACGGCCACGCGCACCGGGTACGTTGCGGTCACCGGGGTAGGTAGTGGTCCACAACCGGCTGCCTGCCTGCCTCAAGCAGGATTGACCGAGGGGGGGCGCGCTATCGACTCCCTGATAATCAGTTCGGTTCTATCGTACAGCCAGCCCACTAATGCAATAGGTTATTTAGACGAGACGTGCACCCGTGCACCAATTGTACTAGCTCGCAACGTGTCTTACTCGGTAACGCTGACCAATCGATACGGTGGCAATAACATGCCAGGATTTATCTGGCTGGATGTAAACGAAGACGGTCGGTTTGACACTGCTACTGAATTATTATTTAATGGATTGCAATCTGGTGGCTCTCCACGTAGCATCACGTTGCCCCCTCAAACGCCACTTAATCGACCATTACGGCTTCGCGTACTCTGCGCCGATTATAATTTCCCAGTGCAATTAACAGCTGTGCCAGATCCATGCGCGCGCAGGGTAGCCGATCAGCTTCGGGATTTTACTGTCATGGCCACAGCAACTACGTTAGCCACGGCGCCCTCTGCCTCAGCTTCGTTCACTGTATATCCGAATCCGACTCAAGGTAAATTTACTATTCAAGGAATCTCTACTCGCCCTACGAACGTGAGGATACACGACTTACTTGGTCGGCTGGTCTGGCAAGGCCGCGTACTGCCAAGCATTAGCGGAGCAGCAAATCTTAATTTGTCCGCATTGCCTCGCGGCAGTTATATCGTAGAACTGGAATCCAATGCCAAAGCAGTTCGACTGCTGCTACAGTAGCTGCGAAACGAACCCGTATTTGCAGTAGTAAAATAGGAATTGTACTTGACTTCTGTTACAAGCACAACGAGATGTGTACTCTACCCTACTATTTTAGTTAACTGATAGCGAGCGACTTTTCAACTAATACAGCGCAGTAAGGCATCCACCAGCTTGGCCATCGGTTCGTGCGAACTCATGACGGGACGGGTGAGTTGGCGCAAAATATTGAGGCCGTGACGGCTTAAGCTGGTGGCCCGATAGCCATGATTTTTGCGTTTAATCGGAGCACGTTTGGCGTGGACCACTGTGCCCACACTCAGGCATAAGGCGTAGGCTAAACTGACTAAGGTAATTAGCTTACGCAGCTTATACCGACAACGCAAATGGCTGGCCTCCAGGTTGGAGAGCATCAAAAAGTGTGGGGCAGATGCTGTCAATCAGCTATAAACCACTGCCAGCGGAAGGTCTACCGATACCGCATGTCCCTGGGATGGTTCAGTTAAAACGGACAGTGAGCTAATGTAGGCTGATTTTTAGGTCGTGTTCAAATTGCTGGGGCGAGCGGTAGCCCAGGGCGGAGTGGCGGCGGTCGAGGTTGAAGTACATGTCGAGGTAGTGGGCCACTTACAAGCGGGCTTCTTCGAGCGAGGCAAAGGCGGTACCGTGGGGCAGCAGTTCGGTTTTGAGCGTGCCCCAGCCAGCCTCCGCCTGGGCGTTATCGTACGGGTTACCAAGCCGGCTGGAGCTGGGCAGGGCCCCGGCTTGGGCGATGCGGGCGCGGCACGCTGCGCTGGTGTACTGGCTGCCGCGGTCGGCGTGAACGATGAGCCCCAGCGTCAGGCTGCGCACCGCATCAGACCCAAAAAGCAGCACCAACCCCAGCGCGGCGGAGCCCGCCACCGTCCGACCTTTAAGCTCCTGGTTAGCGCGCCCGCGCGTACCCAGACAGCTGAGCAGCAGGAATACCACGGCCAGGCTCTTGCTCACCCAGCTGGCTTTGAACAGAAACGTATTGCGCGTGAAGCTCTCCAGCAGGTGCTCTACCACGCCCGCCGTCCAGCCCAGAGAGCGGAAATAGCCAAAGCAGTAGTAGTAGATGTTTACGGCCAGCAGCCCGATGGCCAGCAGGCGCATAAACTCCATGATTTTCCGTAACCCCTTTTCGTCTTCCATCGCTTGAACCACTTGGTGAATCAAGCAACTTACCGCCCCGCCTTACCTCTGGCACGGATTACTTGACGAGCGGCCGAAAGTCAGCGGTGAGGTGCACGCTCAGCACACGAAGGGTGACACCCCCTGCCCTGTCTACTGCCTACGCCCCTTCCGGCGGGTTTGCTTCGGCCGTACAGGCGGCGCCGGCTGAGGCAGCGCGGTCGATACCCCGGGACGATCCTTCTGCTCAACCGCCGGCTCCATAGCCGGCTCCACCGGTGCCGTCAGGGCCTCCCGCAGTTGCGCCCCTTTGTAGCCTACTTCCTGGCCCCGGAGGGCTACCCCTTCCGTTGCAAAGCTGACGCCGCGCAATACCCCGCCCTTATCGGGGTAGCGCAAGAGTAAGAACAGAAATTCCCGTTAGGGCCCCGAGGTCGGATTTTGGCGGGTCGGGGGTGTCTCAGGAAACGGGCGTATTTCCGCTTCACCGAACGCTCCTGCTGGATGGCGGCTGAAGCTGGGCAATAAATGTCTCATATGTTGTTCTCATAAATCAACGACTCGTTATCTTCGCGACTCTTGACTTTTTTAGAATAACGCCTGTGATTTTCGGCTACGCCCGCGTCAGCACCCCCGACCAACAACTGCACCTGCAAACCGATGCCTTGCAGGCCTACGGCTGCCAAGAAGTCGCGCAGGAGAAGGTATCGTCCGCCAAAGAGCGGCCGGCGCTACAACACCTGCTGACCCGCCTGCGGGCGGGCGACACGCTCGTGGTCTGGAAGCTGGACCGGTTGGGCCGCTCACTCAAAGACCTGGTCACGTTGGTGACGGGTTTTCAGGACAAAGGCATCCACTTTGTTAGTTTGACTCGTCCTGAAAAAAGTTGACCGTTGTCCGATCCTGAAATTTTGTTGACAGTTATAGATAAGAAAATTAGCTCGATTTCGAAGAGGATCTTGGTGTGTTATACACCTTCGGCTTCCAATGTTTTTTCAAAGGTTGATCGCTGGTATGAGCTGCCGCCGGCGTTAAATAGCCGCAGCTCATATGCGGCCGCAGATGGTTGTAGTTATGAATGCTTTCTTTCACGGCTTGTGCCGCTTCTGTAAAGCTGTGAAAGACGCGACTTAGCCGAAAATCTGTTTTTAGAATGCCATTCACGCGTTCGGCAATGGCATTTTCATACGGATCGCCGTGCTGCGTCATACTGATTGCGATTCCCGCTTCTTTCAACTTGTGGATGTAGTGAAAGCTGCCGTATTGACTGCCTCGATCGGAATGGTGAATCAGTTCCGCTCCGGGGGGCCGTTCCTGCGTCAAGGCCATGTCCAATGCCTTCAAGCACCCTTCATTGGTTAACAATGGATACAGACAATAGCCCACAATCAGTTTGGAGTAGGCATCCGTGATGAGAGATAAGTAGCCGAAACCTAGTGCAATACACAGATAGGTGATATCGCAGACCCATACTTGGTTGGGAGCCGAAATAAGCTTGTCTAACAGTAAGTTAGGGTATTTATGAAAGTTGTGGTTTGAGTTCGTGGTCTTGGGCGATTGCCGCTTTTGCCGCAGGGTTAGTCCATGGTCTTGCAGCAAGCGGTGCAATTTATCCCGGCCCATATGAATGCCACTCTTGGCGAGTGGCTCCTGAAGCAGCAAATACAGCTTCCGCGTTCCTAGACCCGGAATCTCCTTCCGCAACGCCACGACCACATCCAACACGAGCATCGATTGGCTAATCGAACGTTGCGTGTAGTGTTCGCGCTGGTGAAACGCTTGTCGGCTTACCCCAAACAGCTGACAAAGGCGGCCGACGCTCACCTTTGCAATCTCATTATGCCTGAGCTTCAGCACTGTTTGGTACCAGACGTTTTTCGGATGGGCAGCTTTAACTCTTTCTCGGCTACCTCAATCATCGTATTAAGTGCCAAAATCAGCAAGTTTGCTTGTTGCAACGCTTGCTCGAGTTCGGTGTTGCGCTGTTTTAGCGCCTGTAGATCCTGCTTCTGAGTTTTCGTCATGGCAGGTAAAGTAAGCAGACCTGTTTGCATCTTCTGCCGATACAAACTCACCCAATTCAGCAGGGTATAGCGGTTATGGATGTCCAAATCCACCATCACATGAGTTGGGTCTTCCCCGCCAAAGAGGATGCGAAACACCGCTGTTTCCTTGAGTTGCTCGCTGTACTGAAAGCGTTGCAGTAACTCCTGAATATGCTCTTGCATGAGAACAGTTTTTAAGGTGAAAAACTGTCAACTTATTCCAGTACAAGACACTTTTTATATCGGTCTTACTGGTGGTCGGCACTACCAGGCTTACTTGTGCCACAGCCAGATTTGCAAAACACAGCAGACAAAAGCAAAAAATAGCTACTCTCACTTCTACTTAAAACAGAGGCCAGAAATGTTCTTGGCGTAATACAAGTCCCGGATAGAATCACCTTCTAGCTTAATAACTAGGCCCTTTCCGTCATAATCTAAGCCGCCCATGTGGTGCGTATCCAATGATTTGAGGCCAGGATATTTGGCTTGCTCTGCCGGCGTGAGGTCAGTAAAGAGCAATGAACGTAACTGGAATTTGTAGTATTGGCCCGGTCTGATGTTAGCGCAACTCTTCGGCGTTTCTTTATCTGACACGATTTTGAAAAGCGTATCATTGCGCCTTGCATATATTAGATAAACGCTTTTTATAGAATCAATACGGGCCACCTTGTAGCTCCCCAAAGGCCCGCTAACTTGGACCGAGAACCGCCCGCTTGTGGTCGAGACAACGGCCTTTGCTAATTCTGGTGCTTTACAACCCAGAAAGCAAATGAGCGCAGTAGCGAGAAAGAGCTTCATCGAGGCAAAGTATGGTAAACGAATTATTGTACTGGCTGTATTAGGGCGTTATGGTCTGAATTACTTGCGGTGGTCGGCTGCCTTCCTGCACGTAATGCTCCCTTCTGCCAACCTGAGCCGGTGAGTTCTCAGCAGCCCGTGTGGTCATGGGGTTTCCTTGTCTATCAAAAAACCTGACATTGTATTGACCGGATTGCGGGGAGGTCTCTTGCGCGGCATTATGGGCAGCGGGATAAACACTACCGGGGGCGCCTGACCTGCCAGAAGATGTACCGGATTGTTGCGACATAGTTCCACCAACGTAGGATTCATTTACTTCGTGCAAGGTTGTGGCGCCAGGCTGGTTGAAGTAGTTATCCATTGTCTCCAAAACAGGCTGAACAATGGTTTGATTGGTCTGAACCGTTGCTTTCTCTCCTGCCGCCCCTGGCGTAACCGTGTTACCCATAAAAGCACCACCGGCTATTATGGCACCGTCAGCGGTCAATTGCTGGTCAGTTCCCACCGAATTAACATTAACGGTGACGGAATGGTCATCAACCGCGCCCATTAACTGTTGAGCACCCGCAGTAGGTGGATTGTTCCCGACTTGGGTATAACTGACTTTTCCCCCCGCGTCCATTGTCAGGGTGAGAGAACTTGCTACTGAAGCGGCAAGTTGCCTGAACGTTTCTTGTGCTTTAGGGCCGCCCAGGATAACATCTTTCTCTGCTCGTCCATCGGGGTCGATTTTATTAACTGGATTGTTCGACACGTAGGCATAAGGAGTGATATGGGAGAACTGTTCAGCCAAAGGGTCCACTACCAGCCAGCGGCTAGTGACCTCAGCTTTTGGCCTACCCACGAGTGAATCAGCTGGCAGCAAGTAAGCGATTCGCCGCATGCGGGTATTATAGACAACCGAGCCAATGCGCCGCAGGCTGTCATTGCCAAAGAACTCCGGGTAACGCCCATTGCTAAGCGTAACCACCTTTACCTTAACCCCAAACCGCTCAAATGGTTGTTGTGCATGGGCAGCCAGCGGCAGGGCTAGTCCCACCAGCAACGTAAGTGAGTAATTGTTTCGCATATTACCGGGCTAGTGTTGGGTTTGGTATTTGGCTTTTTCTCTGACCACAGCTTGTAGCCAGTCCGCGTACATTTGAGCCGGCATTTCGCGGTAACCAGTCTCGAAGATATGGGTGTAGGCCGCTTCCATTGCGGCAAAAGCCTGTTGAGATGTAACGGTACTTTGTTGGCGCTCGAACCGATGCCGCAGGGCCTCAGCCCGCAGCAGTTGGGCATTGATGTAGTGGGGGAAATATTGCAAGGCCAACTCCGTACATTTCAGGGTAAAAGATTCGGCCGAAGCCGGTCCCAAACGACGCTCATATCCTTTAGCTAGGTCCACTAGGCAAAGGACTACATTTTGTTTGGCGCTGAGCGTATCCATGTAAATACCGCTTACAATGGTTTCCTTACTGATATAGCCCGAAGCCGTAAGCCAGGCATCATTTGGAAAGGTGCGGCTGGTTAGCTCCGTGTTATACCACCCATCTTTTAGGTTGTGCTGCTTTAGGTAAATATGGTTGGGAGCCAGCGACAGCCAGGTAGGTGCACCATTCTCGTCCGCAATAATTTTATAGAGAAACGGTAGTGAGTGGCAATTCCCTTTGTGGGCGACCAATAGCTTGCTGACAAACATTTGACGCCAATCCGAATCTCCGTTAAAATCTTCAAAATCATAGCGAAAAGGAAGCACTTGGCGACCCTTGCCTAACCGGGTAGTGTCCTTCATCATCATAAAAATGGCCGCGTTTCGGGCTACTAGCTCTTTATCGGCCCGTTCGTATAGCAAATAGGGGTCGTTAGCTGTTTTTAGCAACCGTGCTAACTGGCTAAGGGCCGTAATATTGGTATTAAATTCCTCGTAGCTGAGGCGGTTGTCGAAGTAGGCGTTTTCAGATAAAAAGACTGCCCGCTTGAAGCTAAGCGGGTAACGGCCATCCAGCATTTTTGCGAGTTCTTGATAGGCTTGCTCGTAAGCATCATGGGTAATGTCCGCCGCCGAAGGCACCGCAACGGGTGCAGGAACTGCTGCCCGTCGAAGGCCCGGGAGCTGCGTCGGCACTGGCCCCCGGTCAGGCACCGCAACGTGGTAGGCGCTGCTGCGCAGGGCCAGCGGCTCCAACGCGACCGGACGCCGGGCACAGGCAGCCGAAAGCGCCAGCAGCAGGCAGTATAAGAGAAAACGGGTAGTGTGAGGCATAGGAGCTTATTTCTTGGCGGTTTGCTCGAAACGGAAGGCGGCTTGCTGACCAGCCACACGAGTTTGTTCCTGCTCAACTTGCTTTAGCCAGCGGGCGTACTGGTCGGCCGGCATTTCCTCGTGGCCCAGTTCATCGACTGCCCGCGCCCGCCGCTCGACTTCTTCCATAAGCGGGCGAAGTTTCGGGTTCAGTCGGGCTTGGGCTTCGGTCGGCTGGCCATTGGTCTTAACCGCGACCATAAGCGCCATCAAGGCCGCATCATGGGCCAGCATCCGACCTTGAACACTTTGCGGGTAATAGCGCAGCCCCAGAGCCGCGCACTTGGCCGAAAAAGCATCGTGGCCGTAGCGCCAGGCATAACTTTGGGCTAAGTCGAACACACGGCAGGCCATCGTTTCGCTTCGCGTGAGTGTGTCCAGGTAGGAGCGATGTTTCAGGGCACCCGCCTTGATGAAGCCCGAACTCATTTAGTAGGAATCGCTGACGAAAAAGCCGCGTGTGGTTTCGTAGCTATATAGTACCCCCCGATTGTCTTTCACCTGAATGTAGGAATGGCTCGGGGCCATGCTCAGGTATGACTTGATGCCTAACTCATCGGCTACCAGCTTGTAGAGCAGCGGCATAGAATGGCATTGGCCACCATTAGTCGCCAGCAGCTTGTTCACAAACTGCATGGTGTAGTCCTCCCGGCCCCAAAAGTCCTTGAAATCGTAGCGCGGCGGCATATGCACCGAGGCCAGCTTGCCGTTGTAGGTTACCCGGATGGTATCGGTCATGAGCCGATGCAGGGCCATAAAGCGCGCCGCTAGGTCGGGCCGCGCCGAGTCCGCCGCAAGGCCTCGGCAGATTTGCGTTAGTTCGTGAATGTCGGTACTGAATTGGGTGTAGTCCAGGCCCCCGTTCATGAAGGCGTTTTCAGTCAGGAAGACGGCCCGCTTCAAATCCCAGTGCCGGCGACCTTCCAGCATTCCTTGCAGCGTCTGGTACGTCGATTCGTAGAGTTGCTGATTGGCCAGCTTGTACTGTTGACGGGCTTGCTCCTCGCTGGCGCGGCGCTGTTGCTCCACCTGGATTTCTTGCTGCAGTGCTCGTTCCCGCTGCTGTTGGGTAGCAATGTAGCGGTCCACCTGGTCAATGGATGCTTGGTTGATGGCGCGGGTCCGGGCCTGTTGCTGCTCCAGAGAACTACCCGTAGTAGGCAACTGCGAGCCCTGGGGCTTGGGGACCAGGCTACCCAAGTCGGTATTTGGCGGCTGCCACGCTTGCGCTTGCCCAGCGTGACTGAAATTTACAAGAAGGAATAAAAGCCAGCCGGGTAGAAAATAGCGCATACGGAATAACCTAAGCTCGTCAAAAATAAGGCTTTTCAAAGAAATTCCCGCTTAGCGTCATTTTATCCCCCCGCTGCTATAAGAAGGCCAGCTTGCGCACAGGCACGTGAGCGGCCCGCGGGACGATGTGCTCACCGGGTCGGCAGGCCGAAGATGACCAAGGCTTTTTTGAAAATGTCCAGCTCCTGCGCCAGCCACTTATTGGCGGCGCGCAGGGCGCGGACCTCTGGGTCGCGGGCCACTTCCACACTGCCTACTTCGGCCACGAGCTGTGCTTGCTGCCAACGATAGAGCAGCTTGGGGCTGATGCCCTACCGGGTACGACCCAGCTGCCGGGCCGCCGCCGGCGTGCTGCGGCTCTCGCTGGCCAGGCGCGGCGCTTCATCCTTGAAGGCTTCGTCGTGTTTACGCCGTTTGTCGGACGACGCCCCGCTGGATTTTGTTGCCATAGCACAAGAGATATACGTCCTTCTTCTGTCCGTCATTACTATACCACGTCAAATTTCCATACCCGCTAGTTTCGCACACAAGTCCACAACACCGTCTAGCCTAGTCCTCAACTAGCAATTTATGGTATCTTCGAGTGCGTACACAAAAAACTTTAAACTAGCACAAAAATGAAAGGTGTTGAATGGCAGGATTACATTGAAGACCTGTTACATATTAAATATAGCACAGATTATCAGAAGGTTCCTGATAAGACCCATGGTGACCATGGGATAGAAGGTTTCTCAACAGATGGGAAGGCTTATCAATGCTACTCAGCTGATGGTAATGATAATCTATATGAAAAGCAACGTGACAAAATAACTCAAGACATAAAAAAGCTGATTGAAAATCAAAAAGAACTGCAAAAGGTCTTCGGCAATACCATTATCCATTATTGGGTACTAGTTGTACCCTATTTTAATGATAAAGGGTTGATAAAGCATGCAACCAAAAAAGCTCAAGAAATTAGACAACTTTCATTGAAATTCATCGCTGATGATTTTAAAATCATCATTGCTACTGATAATAGCTTCTGGACTGAAAGGCAAATCGCACTCAAGCAACAATCTCCTACGGCTAAGCCGACCCATCCATGGGCTTCTATACTATACGAAAACCCTTTCTACCAAGGCCTGGATGAAATTGAAAAGGAGCAGTTGGCATTCTTTGCCCATAAGTCCTGGGAGTTTGTAATCACATCTCTGCCAGAAGACTATGCTAATACCCCATGGTTCAAAACAAATAACCTAAACCACCTTTCCACTAGCTTTCTCAAGATATGTGGTGAGCACAACTTTAACAATTATGAGCTATCGGTATTTTATACAATATCGATATTAAAGGAGATAATAATTGTTTCGGGAATTCACAATAGCACAAATGAATTTGATCCCATAAGTTTTGAGAGTACAGAATTAGGAGGAATTTGGAGAAACAACTATGACTATAGCCTCCAAAAGTATTCTAGGTTTAAAAGAAAGATTCAGTCTTTTATCATTGAAGAAAAGCAATCTGAAGCCAAAGCCGTTGCGTACTGGTTGCTCCGAAAATCCATTATAAACACTCCAAAAGCATGGAAATCTATCGAAGAAGACGGCCTCTTTGATTATAATTTGGATTTCAAAAAGCATTTTCCTGAACCAAATACAGAATTTATTAATACTCTATTGAAAATTGATTTTAGTGTTTTTGTTAGTTATTTTTTTAAAGAAGCATACGCATTTAATAAAGATGAAGAGGGCGTTGTAAAAGACAAAAAAATACTTAAAGGGACCTCCGGCAATAACATCACCATTAACGAGGCATTATTAGCAGCTGTCTTGTCTATAGCGGAGCGTATGTCATTTGACATTGCCAACCTTAATGAGGTTATTGTTGACTACTTAGGTGTTGACCAAGACTTATCTGTTGACGCAATCGCATCATCTATCAACGAGCTTTTTTGGGAACGAGACAATGAGTTGTGCGAGGTGCATATTACAACTACGCATCCTGCTATAGACTTTGCAATTAGGCATCAAATTGACCTGTTGAACAATCATTGTAATTTATTAAACATATTTCTTAAAAAATTCTACCCGGGTTCATTTCATAATTTCACCCTTCCTTTATTCTCAAGTGAGAAGATTGAAATTGAAAAAGACAGAAAAGGAAAGAATTTATTTGAAGTTCCACATTTGTCGTTCCGGCTTTCGGAGAGCGAAGTCAAAGAACTGCTCATTGGAGGCTCGATTTACGGAAGCCAACATGTATTCATAAGAGAGCTCTACCAAAATGCACTTGATGCTTGTCGTTATAGAAGGTCTAGACTTCAATATTTAGCGCAAACATCTAACTCGTCACAGAATACTTGGCAAGGCGAGATTGTTTTTCGAAAAGGCGAAGAAAACGGGCGTACATATATTGAGTGCTCTGACAACGGAGTAGGCATGGGCATTAAAGAGATACGCAACAGCTTTACCAAAGCAGGGAAGAGGTATACCGACCAAAAAGAGTATAATGAGGAAAAATTCTTGTGGAGTCAGACAAGCCCAAAGATAGAGGATTTTCCAAATAGCCAATTTGGAATAGGAGTATTTAGCTATTTTTTAATGTCCGATAAAATCATCGTAAAAACGAAAAGAATGGACAGATACGGTGAGCTAAAACAACCCATTGAACTCACCATAGAAGGAAGTGGTAACCTCTGCAGGGTGAGAACTATAGCAGATGAGCCCACTCTTGAAAAAGGCGGAACTATAATCAGGATCTACTTACATCCTACCAAAGAGGTCTCCCTAATCCATTCTTTGTATAACTGGCTTTATATAAGCGAGTTTCGAACATCTATCGTAGAAGACAAAAAAGAGGAAACATGGCACCCAAACCAAATAAATTTAGGTGCGAATTATTCTGGAGACCTTGCTTTAGAAACTGACAACGAAGGTGTATATCTATTGGTTCGTGGTCGCCAAAACAGTAACTCGCTACACTATCACCAAGGCATTTCATTGCAGGATGGTATACAAGTCACATCTCTCTCTCAGCCATTTATTATAAATAGTCGAAATGGCGATAAGCAAAGATTGTCTATATCTAGAAACAGTTACTTAAATCAAAATAAATACAACGAGTTGGTTCTAAGTAGAATTAAAGGCGCTGTGAATTTCAAATGTTTAGATACTCTTCATTCTAACAGTAACTTGTTGTCACACTATCATTTGTCCTTCTTATCAAGTTACTACCCCAAACTAGTAGATGATTTCATTCGCATTACAATTGCTAAAAGAGCCAGTATTATTCTGCCTCTTGATAACATTGAAAAAAAATTAACAACTGATATTAATCAAATAGGGGTATGGCCAATGGACTACAAAATAATTTTTCTTATTAATCAACATTCCGAAACTGATAAATTCACGATAAGGCATGAGCTTTATCAAAATTTCCATCAAACAATAGTTGATTCAAGAATTAATTTATTTGAGGGTATAATTTTAAATAAACATGTTGACGAGAATTCGCCTTTCATTCAACACAAATTTGCAGCCCATGACTACGACATATTGAATAGCGTGTATTACTTGCAAACCTCAACTCCCCTTGATGAATGGATATTCCCAATAATTACCGTTTATAATAATTCAAAATCTTTAAACATATCTCCTGAAGAATTAGGTGAAATAATCAATAGATTTCATGTCTTTGGATTTCCATCCACTAAGCATGACTTCAAAAATCCTCTTGTACTGAAAGAAAAGCTGGATGAAAAGATACTCAGCACTAAATTAGTAACATATAGGGGGTGGATAGCCGGGACTACTGACCTAAAGCATGTATTTGCCAAGTCATATGAATTGAAAATGACGTTAGGGAAGGTTATATCATCGCTTAAGAACTACCAAAACTACAACATTTCTCTTCCTGAAATACAAGAATACTTGTTTGATTACTACGTGACGGAATTTGATCTATTTACCATAGGCTATCACCCAGACAAATACATTCATACAAATTATGCAGGAAACATAACAACTCAGCTCATCACTTCAATAGCGATACAGGCAAAAACGCAACCATCTGAAATACTTGATCGTTTTCGGTTCTTACAGCCACAATTACGCAATTCATTTGACCCTTTTGTAGATATTGTAAGAGAATTCGAGATAGATTTTGAAAATAACAATGCTTTTGTTATTAAAAACCAAGAAAGTATAGTGCATTATCTTACTTTTAGGACTTACGCAAACCGGAGTGTGGGCTGAGCCAGCTCGCGGCGCAGGTAGTCGTCGAGCAGTCCTTGCTTGAGTTGGTAGACGGTGGTGTTGGCCTGGTAGGCCAGGTGCTTGAGGCGGGCCCAG
>NZ_JAHHZN010000022.1 GCF_018760735.1 Hymenobacter piscis | reverse complement strand
GGCCAGGTGCTCGGCCAAGTAAGTGCCGGTGTAGTTGACCTGGCTGCTGAGCAGAAACTGGCCATACAATTGAGCGGTGACTTTCATGGGCTTGGTACGCTGAGAAAGCCGTTTGCGTAAGTCCTAACTTTAATGGGTTATAAAGTGTTGTCAAAGGACGACAGCCAAGCCTAAGGTCTTCTATAGCGGTTTCACGAACGGTTTACCCTTTGATGCATCTTTGCGTAGGGTAAGCTATGCAACCTTACTCGCTTGATTTACGCATCCGCGTCGGTGCCGCTTGTGCCCAGGTTGGCTCGCGTCAGCAACAGGCCGCTGAGCGCTTCGGCGTGAGCGTCTCCTTCATCAAGAAGTTGAGCCACCAACAGCGCCAAACCGGCTCCTTAGCGGCCAAACCGGCCAGTGGCGGACCAGCCCGATCAATTTTTCCGTCTGAGCAGACTTGGCTCGTGGCCTACGTGGGGCAGCACGCAGATGCCACGCTGGCCGAGTTGAATGCCGCCTGGCAGGCGGCATTTAGCCGCCCGGTGGGTCAAACCAGCATCTGGAACGTGCTGGACGAGCACGGACTGCGGCGCAAAAAAAAGCAACCACGCCAGTGAACGCGACAGCGAGCGGGTGGTAGCAGCGCGGGCTGAACACGTAGAAACCGTGTGCACACGGCCCGATGTGGCGCGCTTCCACTTTCTCGACGAAACAGGTCTGCGCCTCGACTACTGTCGCCAGTATGCGCGGGCTCCTGGCGGGCAACGCGTAGGTCAGCCCGTACCGCTGACGCGGGGCCGCTCCCTGATGTTGATTGGGGCACTGCCAGTGCAGGGCTTAGGGGCGGTGCAATTGCTGGAGGGCGGCCTCAATTACACAAATTTTGCCTGGTACGTAATCGATTGTCTGGGCCCTACGTTGCAGCGGGGCGATGTGCTGGTGCTGGACAATCTCTCGGTGCACAAACTGCCAGGCGTGGTCGACTGGCTGGCCGAGCGGGGCGTGGAGGTGGTCTTTCTGCCATCTCCACGCCCGACTTTAGCCCGATTGAGCAGGCGTGGAGCAAGCTTAAAATAGCGTTACGAGACGCCTAGGCCCGCACCCGGCAGGCACTGGCGCAGGCCCTACACCAAGCCATTAATGGGTGTTGTTAAACAAATAGGCGGAAACCTCCGAGTCCGTGGTCAAGTGGCCCTGTCGCTCGTGATAAGGTTCAAAAGCTGTGTAAGAGCATCGAAAACCCGATAGTCTTACACGTACCTTAACACAATCGAAAGAAGGTAGCGAAACCGAACGTTTACACTATCGTTTTGCTCCTTTGTTGTATAATGCTCTGTCATGCAAAGCATTAACCATAGAAATGAGGCAGAGTCGGAGGTTTTCCTTATTTGTTTAACAACACTCTATCATGCTCACCAACAACTTCTTTCAACTACCGCCCTAAACTGTCCAGCCTAACTGGACCACCTCGATTATAACAGGAAAGAGCAGGGCAACAGCTTGCGTAAAATGCCTTTACAGCGTTCCAGGGGCGTTATCTAATAATTTTCCGTTGGTTCCAAAGGGTTCAAAAAGGGTTCAGGAGTGAAGCACGATTGCTACCGCCACAGTGCAGGTGGGGCGCTATTGTGTGCCCTTACGGAGGGTCTCTACACCCATAGAAGATCTGGAGGGGTACCAGAACTATAGTCCTAAGCTTTGGGCCGCGTTGTAAGAAACCACGTTGTTGAGCTGGGTATAGCGCTCAATCATCGCATCCGTTTTCTGCTTGGTCTGGTTCTTAATGGCCTTGTGGGATTGCCCGTTGAGCACGGCTACGGTTACGAAAGACACGCGCAATGAGTGGGCCGAGTAACCCGGCCCCAGCCTCTTTTGCACGAGCTTGTTGATGGAGATGTCGGAGAGCCGCTTGTCCGAGGCAGCAGCCATCCGTCCCGGCGCCGCCCGCGGAATCTTGACGAACAGCGGTCCCGTGCTCCGGCCCAGCAAATTCAGCCAAGCCCGCAGGCAACGCACGGGGCAGAAATCCATCGTCGGGGCGTAGAAAATGGCTTTGTCCTCCACGGCCCCGTACTGGTTGGTTTTGCTTTTGGCCAGGTGTACCAGCAGCGCCCGCTCTGTGAATTCCAGCTGCTCAATGTTGAGCTCCACCAGTTCCGAGCGCCGAAAGGCTCCCGCAAAGCCGAGCAGCAGCAGGGCCCGGTCCCGCAGGCCAGCCGATGTTTCCAGGTCGATGCGGTGGATAGCCTGCTTTAGCTCCTCCACGGTAAAGGCCTGCGCCTGATCCTGGCGCTTGCCCAGGGTCCGGGCAATGCCCTCCATCACCACGTTGAGCGCATCGAGCGTGGCCGGTAGCCGGTGGCCGGCGAGTTGGTGGGCTTTGCGGATGGCCGCCAGGTGGCGCTTGATGGTGGCCAGCGAATGGGGTCGGGTGAGGGGTTGCTGGCCCTTGCGCTTCTTCTTTTCCCCACGGCCCTCGTCGCCGGGTTCCGGGATTGGCTTCTCCGTCGCTAGGTAGGCCACGTACTCGGTCAGTGTTTCCACGTCGGCCGGCAGCGCCCGCAGCCCGTGCCGCTCGCAGAAGCCGACGTAGCTTTTCAAGTCCGAGGTATACGCGCGCTCCGTGTTGGCCGCGCCCTGCAAGCCGACCTCGAGGAAGCCGGCGACTTTGGCCGAGGCCCGGGCCAGCTGGGTGCTGACCGTGGGGGACGCATTGGATGCCGGAACAATCGAAAGGTCTTCGCGCATGGAGTACGTGCCGGAGGCGTTGGGACTACTGAAGTTGGGAGTTCAAGTTGTGCTTTGGGGCACACCTTATATAGAGGTGTCAAAAACGACCGAAAATGCATCGATTCAGCTCTGTAAATATAAGTTATGATAAGTAAAGCTTATCATAACTTATAATGTACTCAGTCTACGTTGGCCCTGCCAATGGAATGTCCACGTATGGTTGATATGGTTGATGCGATTCTGCTGCTTTGAATATCCTGACTTGGGAAGCTATAAACTCTGTAGGCTGATTGCCTAAAGCAGCTGCTTGAGCTTTGGCATTGTCTAATACAAGAGAATCCTGATTTTGACCGGCATGCAGTAATGTTAGATGAGGCACATACGCTGGCCCTTCAAAATATGCACTACGCTCGGCGAGCGGTGGGTTCAGGATCGATAATAGTGCATGATGGAGCTTGACGAGGTCGGGAGAAACTACTCGCCAGTATAGAACAGTAGAAGCGAATTGGCCTAGACCATCAAGTACAATATGTATAGGACTGATGCGCTTACATAGCGCTGCTACCTCTGGCAACCACCATTCCGAATCAGGCAATGAGTTTGGCGCTTTGACAGTGATGTGGGGTGGCAATATACTTTGTCCCAAAAGTGCTTGTACCGCAACAATTTTCATTGCTAATTCTTTTGGCGGGACTACTGCTATGAAGTATTTCATATGACATGGTGACGGTTGTGTCGTCGCATCAGTTTGACAAGCATCTGTAAGATTGGCAGATTATTGGAGTTTTTCTGGGCCTTGCAACCAAGTGGGTTGTCAGGAAGATCGACAAACTAACTGTTTTAGTCAACGAACTGCTATTGCGTTGAGGCTGGCACCACTTGTGCAGCTGTTGACTTCTACAGCTGGCATGGTGCACGGGGCATCGATAGCACAAGCTGCGAAATGGCCCTATGGCAAGTGTACAGAAGTACTTTGACTCATTTCATGGAAAAATCAGACTTGGTCTTTTTGACGAGGAAGATACGTTGCGGGACAAGCGGCGTATCGTGCGGGAAAAATTGCTAGCCAACCTGCCGGATGTATTCAAGAAGCATAATGAGAAAAACCTGGTGCCCACTTTCCGCGACCAAGGCAGCTACGCTATGCGCACCGGTACCCGACCGCTCGATGGCGACTTTGATATCGACCAGGGAGTTTACTTTGAAACTTCCACTACCGATTACCCTGACCCGGTTGTGTTGAAAGAGCGTGTGTATGAAGCGCTGAACGGGCATACTAAGCGCGTAGAAATCCGGCGCCCGTGCGTAACCGTTTTCTATAAAGACGGCTACCATGTTGACTTGGCCATTTATTCGTGCGCTGCCGCCAACGCAGACAAGAAGGATTACTTGGCAATGGGAAAGGTAGGGTCGGAAGAGAAATACCGGGTGTGGCAGGAGTCAGACCCTACTACTCTTACTACTAAGTTGTTTGAGCGCTTTGACGGGGATGAGACCGGACGGAAGCAGTATCGTCGGGCCATACGCTTCATGAAGCGGTGGAAAGACGTGAACTTTGTAAGCAACGGTCATAGTGCTCCGCGTGGGATTGGGCTGACTATTAACGCGAATAGCTATTTCCAGCCCAGATACAACACTACCACGTTCGTACTTGACGACCTCACAGCGCTGCACGAGTTGTCCAAGGAAATGCTATCTGCATTTACTAGTACGTGGGTTTCAACCGAGTGGAAGTTCGTGCGGTGGCTAAGTGCCAAGCTCTTGGTGACGCCGTTTAATGATGTTTACGAGAAGATGACATCTAAACAGATGGAATCATTCGAAACTAAGCTTACTGAGCTGCGCGACACCTTGAAGAAGGCCATCGACGAGGTTGACACTCGCAAAGCCTGTCAGTTGCTACGCAACGTATTCGGGGATGATTTTGAGGTGCCGGACGAGTCGGAGACGGCCCGCGCTACCCCGGCGCCGGTATCCACACACAGCCAGTCGGCCTAACCTAATGGCTGGTAGCTACGACGGAGAATGGTTAGCTGCAGTAGTAACTGGGTTTGGGCTAACGGAGGTAGCTGTTTTGCCGGCAAGTGTCTCTGGTACCGTTTGGGTACGAGCTTCAGCACTGGTAGAGCAGCAACCCGTGGAGTTACGAGTTGGGCTGTCGGTTGATTTTCCAGCTGAGCTGCCCGTTGTACGGTTGCACCCCTGGGATGCTCTAGGGGTGCAGCCACATATTACAGCTGGTAAAGGAACCGTTTGCTATCAGGACAACGAAGGGCTATTGCTTGATCAGGATCAGCCGGAAGGCCTGGTCAGTTGGGCATTGGAGCACGCCTTAGCTGAACTGGCGAAGGGCGTGCGCGGCGAAAACAGGACTGATTTTACGGAGGAATTCGAAGCTAGCTGGCTCGCGCTGCCCAGCAAGGTAGTGCTGCATAATGTGGCCGATGTGCCGCAGCAGGCGTGCGAGTTGAACGTTATCTGGCGAACAAATTCTGAGGCGTATGTGGCGGCTGATGCCAACCAGGTGCTGTCATTTCTGCAATTTGATCGCCTTGGTAAGTACACGATGCAGCAGGCTATCTTTCTGCCACTGCCGGCTGGTTCCTACATTGAGCCGCCCCGTCCTGACCAGGCGTTCTGGACGGCAGCAGAGTTACGTCAGTGGCTCGCACCTGGTCTTAATTTATTGAGTGCCAAGGAACGGCGGGCGCTGCTTGAGGGGCGCCACCAGCACGGGATAATTGTTGTGTCGCTGCCTCGGCCCAGTCAGGGGGTGGCCTTATTTGCCCTGCGCTATCAAAGCACTACTGACGACCATCCATTGCTACCGGGGATAGACGCCAAGCTGTGGCCACTGCAGCTGCTGCGGCTGGAGCGCTCCTATCTGGTACCCCGTGGTGGTGGGCAGAATACGCTTGTTGGCAAACGCATTCTGCTGATTGGCTGCGGAGCAGTTGGCGGCCGTCTGGCCCACGATTTGGTGCAGAGTGGTGTACTTGACCTAACGTTAGTCGATGATGACTTACACGCGTCAGACAACACCTTTCGGCACGTGCTGGGCTACCCCCGCAAGGGCTTCGTGGCCAAAGTAACCGCGTTGCGCGACGAGTTGCGGATGAAATATCCTTACGTGCAGGTGACATCCGTGAAGAGCACGATTCAATCTGCCTATCGAGCTGGAAAGATTACTTGGAACGACTATGATTTGGTGATTGCTGCGACGGGTAATCCAACGATTGAGCTATGGCTCAACGCGCAGTTGCATCAACCAGGAATACGCGTGGCGGCACTCTTTACGTGGCTTGAAGCCTACGGCATTGGCGGACATGCGCTACTTACACATGTTGGCCAGCCAGGTTGTCTACGTTGCCTATACACTGACCCTGATGCATCTCAATTGCTAAATCGAGCCGCTTTCGCGCAGGCCGGGCAAAAATTCAGCATGTCGCTGGCTGGGTGTAGTGCCCGGCATACTCCATATGGCTCGTTGGATGCTACCCGCACAGCAGAGTTAGCAGCGCGGTTGGCTCTGCGCAGCTTGGTGGGTCGCGAGCACGATGCCCCGTTGCTTTCGTGGAAAGGAGACCCCACCGATTTTCTGGCAGCGGGCTTTCACCTTGCTCCACGCTATCAAGCCAGTGAAGAACAGCTCTTCCGTAACCGTTACCTCTATGTAGCGCCAACTTGCCCCGTATGCGGGAGTAATGTCCCTGCCAATGACTAATGAAACTGCCACAACGGAACCCCTGGTTTTCTGCCAACCTGATGGGCGACGCATCAAGCTGACTGCGTCGGTGGTAGCTCAACTTCTGCGGTATGCACAACACCAATTGACTGACAAAGAGGCTGGAGGAGTGCTTATTGGGCGTTACCTCTGCGACAGCGACGACATTGTAGTAGACCAAGTAACCGAGCCGATGCCAGGCGACAAGCGCGGCCGTTACTTCTTTCACAGGGCTCAGAAAGCTCACCAGCATGCCATTGAGCAGGCTTGGCAGGCCAGCCAAGGTACCCGTACTTATTTAGGTGAGTGGCATACGCACCCGGAGGCAAACCCCACTCCTTCCGGCGTGGATACCGGCGACTGGCGCCGTAAGCTGCAGCAAGACCAGTATTTCGAACGGTTGTTTTTTGTCATCGTCGGCACTCAAGAAGTGCGGGTATGGTGTGGCAGTCGTAAACAGGCCAAGCTGATTTCTCTGCAATCACATCCTGTAGAATCTTAAAAAAGCCTCCCTAAAATAACTTCACCCCTATGTCCTTCACTTCTATTCCTGATAAAGTCAGGTTTCACGTCTGGCTGTTTGCGGGCGGCCGTTGCCAGTACCCTGGCTGCAATGAACCCTTATGGAAAGACACGTTGACTATGCGGACGATGAACAAAGCTTATCTAGCGCATATTGTTGCTGACAGTCCGGACGGGCCGCGAGGGGACGATGTGTTATCAGACCAATTAAAGGCTGACCCTGACAACATTATGTTGCTGTGTGATACGCACCATCGGCTCATTGATAAGGTGGCCGTTGACGAGCACCCGGCCGAACTCCTACGGCAATATAAGCGAGAGCATGAGGAACGGATCGAACGTCAAACCAGCGTACATAACTCGAAGCGGACACTAATTGTGATGCTTAGTACACGCGTTGGGCATCGACGGGCTGACAGCATTTTTAGCGACGAAGAAACGCAGCGGGCTGTGTACCCGGTGCGGTATCCGGCCACGAACAGGGGCTTTCACATCAAGCTAGATAACGTACCTGTAACAGAGAAAGACTCATCCTTCTGGGAATTAGCAAAGCTTACAATTGACCGTGATTTGGCACAGCTAGCGCGTGGTGATGACCCAACAGGTCGTCCAATAAATCACCTCTCTATCTTCGCTATTGCCCCAATTCCCATCTTAATCTATTTCGGCCAGCAACTAAGCAATATCACTGCTGCCGATGTGTATCAGCGGCACCGAAATCCACCTACATGGGAATGGCAGGAATTTGATAACGAAGGTTTTGATTATCGAACTATCGTCCCGGAAGAAGCCGAATCAGAATGTGTGGTAGCCATCAATATATCGTTGAGCGGACCCATCCACGATAGCGAAATTACCGTGGCGTTAGGAAAGCAGACACCTACCTATCTGCTAACGATTGCCGAGCCAAGCGTTTACTATCTGAAATCTCAGGAGCAGTTAGAGCTATTTACTCAGGAATGGCGGGCACTGCTGACAAAAATCCGAGCTACACACGGCGAAAAATGTGAGGTTCACGTTTTCCCGGCCGTGCCCAACTCTGTTGCGGTAGAAATGGGCCGCGCGCTGCTGCCTAAAGTCGACCCGCCCATGCACATTTACAACCGTAACGCCCAAACTGAGGTATTCCGGCATGTTTTAACTATTGAGTAGAAAACAGCTTCTCATGACTGCTATTACTGATGCCCCTCGTCTCTTTACGCTAATTCGGCATGCCGACGAAACCGGTATAAGTGGTACCGGCCGCGTGTTAGATGGTACTATCTTTCACACAGGACAGGTGGTAGCTTGCTGGCGTTCTGATTTACGGCTAGATAAGCCAGGCTTTAGCAGTTTGGTCATTTACGATTCATGGGAGGCTTTTTTGGCCATTCATGTAGCGCCCCATCCTGCCGAGCAGACTGAAATTGTATTTGCCAAAGTGCCGCCATTCGAAGCTCAATGAGCTATTTACAACACCCGGAACCCACCGTCGCAATACCAATCATCTTCTGCTAATGCCGCGTAGCAAGCTGTTTGCCAGGAATTGAGTTGAACGTTGCGGCGGGTAATAGCTTGGTCACGCAAATGTTCCTGCACCCCTGTTCCGCCACTGGTAGCATGTAGTTGTGCGAGAATAAACTGCTGACCGGCTAATTCTTCAGCGGCGTGTGAGGCGTAGAGCGCTGCTAACTTGAAAAGCGTGAAGTGCGTTTCCACACGCTCAGCTAGCACGTTGTCCCAAGTATCGGGACGCTCCACGTAAAACTCCACCGCCGCGGGCGTGGTACGATGCACGCGGGCTTTCAGCCATGTAACTGTTTCGACGTTATCGAAATATGGATGCAGCGTTACCTCGGCTGCTGAGGCTGGCAGCTTGTCTAGCTTCGTCGTGTTACAATCTTTGCAGGCGGGCACCAGATTCAGTGGAGCTACTACCAAAGCCGAATGCGTGGTTTTGGGTAGCTGGTGGTCGAGTGTCGACACTGTGCGCTGGTTGCAGAGCGGACAGCGGCCATAAGCAGGAGCCGCCAGCAGAGCATCATATATCGGCCGGCCGGGCGTGTCAGCCTTTGCCATACGGTTGGTGTAAACCTTTTCCATCTCTTCAGCCAGCACATCACCATTCAACACGCCTTGCTGTGACACCGCATGCATCGTGCCTGCCCGCACCGACGCCTCGAAGTTGGCTGCTTCTTGCTCGACTAAAGCAGCTACAGCCTGAAGCCGGGTGCGCAGGTTGGGATTGCGCACCCGGCTGATGCATGTTTCGAACACCTCCCGAGCCTGCAAGGTGGGTATTGGTAAACTACGCATGGGCCTGACCTAACGGTTGTTTTGGGTGATAGTCAGCGCCCGCACTAAAGCTTTTGCTTCCATTCCTAATTGTCCGGCAAACTGCTCCAGCACTTCCGCATAGCTTCCTCGTTCGCGCACGGCTTCGCGCAACAATTGGTGAAACCCCGCCTCGGTTACTTCCAATCCGAATGCTTCACGCGTGAGTATTCCTACGTTCTCGCCGAAGGTTTCCATCTCGGGCCTTTCTGCCAGCAGCGTGGCACCGTGCCGGCGCAGCTTCCATACGCAGCATTTCGGTACCTCCTGCAGCACCACGGGTGAATGGGTCGCAATAAGGGCGACGCCATTGCGGTTCACCAGTAAGTCGGACAGAGCCCGCACAAACGCGGCCAGCAAGGGCGGGTGCAGGTGCGCCTCCGGCTCGTCGAGTAGCACTAGTGTACGCTCTTCCACAGTTTCTACCAGTCGTACAATAGTCAGCAATACGATTTTATGACCGGAGCTAAGCCGGCCAAACCATTTCGCGGCTTCGGTGCTGACTCGCCGCTCTGCCGCTTCGGTAGCACTTACCAGCTCGGCATCGGAGCCAGTTTGGGCCAGTAGTTCACGGATGCCATTGTCCCGAAACACGGGGTCAGTTTCGAGTGCTGCAACTGCGCGCCGCAGCCGGTCAAGCCGGGCCTTCCGTCGGCAGGTCCGCAGGCTGCTAGCAAATTCCTCCTGTAAATCTTGATGGCTTTTCAGGCCTGTTGCATTGCCATCGATACTGGGCTGCTGCTTCAGACCAACATAAGCATACTTCAGCCCCGTCGTGCTAGCTAACCCTTCTGGCAACGGGTCGAATGGATCAAACGCACTGAAAGTTACTGATACAACGTTGGCAAATAGCTTCTCACGGGATACTGCTTTATTTTGAGCTAGGAAGGTGCCTCCCTCCCTAGAGGTGCCCGCCTCGGCTACTAAAGCCTGT
The DNA here is from genome assembly GCF_018760735.1 of Hymenobacter piscis. Lineage (GTDB taxonomy): Bacteria > Bacteroidota > Bacteroidia > Cytophagales > Hymenobacteraceae > Hymenobacter > Hymenobacter piscis. Next base: position 58,841 of record NZ_JAHHZN010000022.1, on the reverse strand, counting down.
GTCATTCCCTGTAGCAGGTGCGTTTTGCCCACGCCGTTACGGCCGATGACCACGTGTACATTAGTCGGCGGGTTGGATTCTGGTAGTACGTCGAATGTCAGGCTCACTGGGGGCTGGTTGCTGCGGCGGCGCCCAGGATTAGGGAGCTGGTAAGCAAATTGGTAGCGTGAAAGCCGTTCGCCCCCGCGTGCCAGCCGGCGGAACTGCCCCTGTACAGTCAGTGGGGTAATATCGCGCAGCAGCGAACGTTGCGTAACCTGCTCCCCGATGGCACGCTCATAGCTTTCTTGGCTGTAGGCGATATCATGCAGTGCCCCTAAAATCAACTCGTTCAGTTCGCCGCCTAATCGTTGCAAGTTGCTGTAGAAAGAGTCGCTCTGCCCTAGCGAAAAGAACCGCTCCGGCAGGTATTCGAACTTCATAGGCAAGTCTGTACGCGTTTGGTCCGGCTGCTGCCCTATTTCACCAATCTTTACTTGGCCGATATCGTGTGCTTCACCTTTGGCATCAAATACCGTCAGGAAATGCATTGTAACAAAATTATAGTCATTCCAATCGTTGGTTGATAGATGGGCTGTAAGCGGTTGGGAAGCAGGCGCATTTTTACGCCAGGGATAAACGATAAACTGCATAACGCACAGTGTTCAATCAGGTACTGGATAAATTCTGGCAACGGCCACTAATGTATTGGTAGCAATACTAGCTTTTTACCAAGCGTAAGCTCATGCCCGAGTTGGACCCTGCTGGTACGCCAGGCCCCCGATGCTGACCGCTGGGACTGTGCCGTAATAAAAGCAGCGCCCGTTTGGGGTCGTGTTGTTGGCCCTCAATCAGCACCGAAGATGGTCGGGTGCTTGTTACCTCCCTAGCCCGGTATACCTCTACTTGGCATCCTTCCTGGATGGCCCGGTGACACACTCCGCGCATGTAAAACGCATTAAATTCACCTTCAGCAAAGGTGCGAGCGGCGGTGGTAGGTACCCGGCGGGTGCCAGCACCGTAGGGTTCCCGTTCCGCGAAGCACTGATACTGTTGTAATGCGGCGGTTAAACTATCTTCGTTACCCGTCCGCACGGCCTCGCGCAGCAGGTCGGGATACCGCTCTTGGCCCTGCGTTGTGAATCGCCTACTTAGGTGCAGTTGACTGGTTTTGATGGATTGCTCCACTTCCATGAGCATGTAGTGGCGGGTCGTATCGTCTAAATTGTCAAAGCGGAACATTGTAGTCTACCTTATTACAGCCGCGGGGCTGCCAGCGTCTATGAGCAAACGATTGATTGTACTGTGCGACGGTACTTGGAACAAAGCCGAGAACTTAGACCGACGTAAACGAAAGCCCACCAATGTTATGAAGATGGTGCGCGCTATTCAGCCCGTGGCGTCGGACGGTACCGTGCAAGTTACTTATTACGATGAAGGTGTGGGCAACAATCCTGGCCTAGATCGTTGGCTTGGGGGCGGTATCGGAGCTGGGCTTGACCGCAATATCCGGGAGGCTTACCGCTTTCTGCTATACAATTACGCGGCCGACGATACTATTTTCTTCTTCGGTTTCAGCCGGGGTGCCTACTCCGTGCGGAGCTTGGCTGGTCTCATCCAGCATTTAGGGCTACTGCCTAAGGCCCACGATTTTTTTGTGCCCGAGGCATATGCCCTATACCGCCAACGCCCGCCGGCCGATGCTGACCAAACTGTTTGGCAGCAGCAGGTAGATGCTTTCCGGGCCGCCCATGAGGCCCGCACGGTCAATATTGATTTTATCGGAGTGTGGGATACGGTCGGGGCGTTGGGCTTGCCTCTAAATTGGTTCACGCTCTTCAACCGTCGGCGCTACGAGTTTCACGATGCCCGCCTAAGTCCCATTATCCGCCACGCATACCATGCACTGGCCATTGACGAGCAGCGGCGCACATTTAAGCCGACCCTTTGGGAAAATCCGGCGCCCGACCAAATACTAGAGCAGCGGTGGTTCGCCGGCGTGCATACCAACGTAGGCGGGGGCTACGAGCACGACGGCCTGGCCAATTGCACGCTACACTGGATAAAGGAGAAAGCCGTTGCGCTGGGCCTAGGCGTAGACGAACAATTTCTCAAATTCTACCGCCCTTGGTTCGGGGATGAGCTGCGCGACTCCATGACGTGGTTTTATCGCCTACTGGGCCGGCGGTTGCGGCCAGTGGGAGTTGGGCAGCACACACATGAAGTAGTAGACGAGAGTGTGCGGCGACGGCAGCAGCACGCGGCCGCCACCTACCATCCTGCCAACGTGCCGACCACAGCCTAGAATTGAGAACATTCTATTGCCACTGTCCTCGGGTTTTCTGCCTAGTTTAAGGGTTTATTCCTGTTTCCTTGTGCACTGTATGGATTTTGTGCTACCTGACTGGCGTGAAGAAAATTCCTTCGCAACAGCTCGCAAGAATACGATTACTAGGCTACTGCGCCGGGGCAACAAGCTGTCTTCCGTCACGGCAACGCTGCACCTGACGGGGCTGCGTGTGCAAGCAACCGACATGAGTCTTTATCTGACGGCAGACCCGAATGACTTACCGGCGGAAGAAACCTACATCATTCAAACCCGGCAGAAACCAACCCTAGCGGCTTGGAACAACGGAAAAATCAAGCTCAAACAGTGGCTGAAAGGCGACCGGGCCGCAGCTGCTGACCCCGCCACCATCACGCATACTTGGCGGGGGAACTTTGCATTTGTAGAAGAAGACCGGGATGCGGGCGTGAACGGGCTACGCCAGCCCCAACTCGGGGCTATCTATTCAGTGCTCGGTCATTTAAAGTTACCGGTTGATACGGGCATCGTGGTATTGCCCACCGGCACCGGCAAGACGGAAACCATGCTGGCGGTGCTGATTGCCAATCAATGCCAGAAGCTTCTTGTCATTGTGCCCTCCGACGCACTCCGCACTCAAATTGCCGAGAAGTTCATTATGCTGGGGCTGCTCAAGGAGTTTGGTATTGTGGGAAGTGCCGCCAGCTACCCTGCCGTGGGCATCATGCGCCAGTCATTCGCTGATCCAGCTGAATTCGAGCAGTTCGTGAGGCAAAGCAACGTGGTGGTGGCCACCATGGCCATTCTGCAGACGCTCAGTCCGGCCCAGTTGAAGCACTTGGCTACTGAATGCTCCCACGTGTTCATTGATGAGGCGCACCACGTTAAGGCAACCTCCTGGCAGTACGTCAAAGACCATTTCGACGGCCGCAAAGTCCTACAGTTCACCGCTACACCGTTTCGCAACGACGGCCAGCGGCTTGAAGGCAACATCCTGTTCAATTTTCCCCTGAGTGAGGCCCAGCGGCAAGGCTACTACAAAACCATCGAATTTAAGCCGGTGAGCGTGTTCAAGCCAGAACTCGCAGACCAGGCTATTGCCGACGTAGCCCTGGCGCGGCTACGAGAAGATTTGGCGGCGGGTCACAACCATATTCTGATGGCTCGTTGCTCCACCAAGGAGCGGGCCCGCCAAGTGTATAAATTATACGCCCCGCACGCTGACCTGAATCCAGTATTGCTGTATTCGGGCATGGCTGGGGCCAAGGAAACGTTGAGCCGGATTGTAGGGCGGCAGGCTCGCATCATCGTGTGCGTAAACATGCTGGGGGAGGGCTTCGACCTGCCGGAGCTGAAAATTGCCGCCTTCCACGACATTCGCAAGAGCCTGCCCATCACGCTGCAACTGGCCGGCCGCTTCACGCGCACCAAGTTTGATGAGCAGCTGGGCAACGCCTGCTTTATCGCCAACATTGCCGACCCCGACGTAGGCGAAGAGTTAGATGACTTGTACGCCAGCGATGCCAATTGGAATCAGTTGCTGGCCAACATGGGCCAGGCCCGCATCAGCGAAGCAGTGGACTTCAATAAGCTGTTAGCCGGCTTTTCGAAGCTCGACGAGGCCAAGCTGCCCATTGCCAACATCAAGATCAAGCTTAGCACGGTGGTGTACCGCAACCCTACCGATACGTGGCACCCAGCCAATTTCGCGGCCGGGCTGCCCGACTACGATAAGGCATTCTACAAATTCGATGACCTGAACCGCGATGATAAACTGCTGCTCATCCTAACGGCTCACCAGCAGGGAGTGGACTGGCTGGATTCCAAAGAGGTGTACCAGCTTACCTGGCGCATCATCGTCGTGTTTTGGGATACACGGCTCAACCTGCTTTTCATCAACAGTTCCGATAACTCGTCGCTGTACGAGCCCCTGGCCCAAGCCATTATTGGAAAAGGTGCTCAGTTGATTCGGGGCGTCGACGTATTCAAAACCTTCGACGGTCTGCACCGCATCAACCTGCAGAACGTGGGCCTGCGCAACCATCTGGGCAAGAATATTCGGTTTCGGATGCTGGTAGGGCGCGACCTGGAGGAGGCCGTCAGCCTGCTGGAGCAGCAAAAGGGCGAAAAAACCTTCGTGATGGGTACCGGTTACGAAAACGGCAAGCAGCGCAACCAGGGTGCTTCCTACAAGGGACGCATCTGGCTCATGCGCGAGAACAATCTGAGCGTGTTTACGAAGTGGTGCAGCAAAATTGGGAAACAGCTACTGGACAACAGCATCGACCCGAACCAGTTTCTGAAGGCCACACTGGTACCGGTCTACGTGCGCGAATTTCCGCCGAGCGACCCCGTCTGGATTGATTGGCACGAAGATTTGTACGCCGAAAGTGAAGTGTACTACAAATTTCGGCTGGGCACGGAACTGGTCGATTTATCCTGCGCCACGTTGGAACTGACGGGAGCGTTCAGCTCTACCACCGTTGATTTTGTGCTGGCCAGCGACACCCAGCAAACCACGTTTCGGATTACTCTACAAGAAGCCGGGGAGCCAGGAGCCATGTACCCTCACTATGCCGTTACGCAGCTAACCGGTCCCGTAACGCACGCCGTCTACGGCCGGCGCGAGGTGGAAGCCGCTCAATTCTTACAGCAATTTCCGCCCACAGTCTGGTTTGCCGACGGCTCATCGGTGCAGGGCAACGACCACCTAGCGCTGAAGCAGTCCATTGGCTTGTTTCCAGCCGCCGCCATTGAAGCCTGGGACTGGACGGGAGTGGATATCAGCGCGGAGTCGCAGGGCGTCTTGCCCATCACGGACTCTGTGCAGTACCGGGTAATTCAAGAGTTGCAGCAGGAGGATTACGACATCATTTACGACGATGACAGCTCGGGTGAGGCGGCCGACGTGGTGACCATCAAGCTGCACGCCGACAAAATAGCGGTGGAGCTGTTTCACCTTAAGTACGCGCAGAAAGGCAAGGTCGGCAAGGCCGTGAAAAACCTGTACGAAGTGTGCGGACAAACCCAACGCTCGGTGCACTGGAAACACCGCCGCCCCGAGGCACTCTTCCAACACCTGTTGCGGCGCGACCCCAAAACGAAAAAAGGAGTTTCTCGCAGCCGCTTGGAGAAAGGGACCTTGCAAGACCTCGAAAACCTGAAGCGCCTCGCCAAAAGGCAACTGCCCGTCGAGTTTGCATTTATCATCGTGCAGCCTTCCATCAGCCAAGCTAACGTGGGCGACGAAATTCTTAAATTACTGGGCGTCACTCAAAATTTCGTGCATGACCTGGCCGGGGTACCGCTGCGGGTTATCGGCAGTGCTTAGCAGTAGCTCATCTCCTTCCCACCGACCCCACCGATTATGTTCCTACGCAAGCTCACACTGCAAAACTTCAAATGCCTCGCCAAGCTGGAGTTGGACTTTGAGGTAACTGCCACCCGTAACCGGCAGTGGACGCTGCTGCTGGGCGAGAACGGCACTGGCAAAAGCAACCTGCTCAAAGCCATTGCACTGATAACCTGCGGCAGCAATGCCCTGGGCGAAATTGTGGGTAACCTCGACAGCTGGATTGCGCTGGGCAAGCCGTCCTGCACCATTCGAGCGTGCCTGACAACCAAGAAAGGCGAGGAGCGGGAACTGGCTCTGAAAATCAGGCGGGGCGATACCCTCTCGCGGCTGATTTCCAACAATCAAAAGGTACTACAACTGATAGATGACGCCATCGACAATGCCGATCGTAACTATTTTGTGGTTGGCTACGGCGCCAGCCGTCGGCTGGTCAGCGATGCGGCCAGTACCATGAGCTATTCCGAAGCGAGCCGGTACGGCAGCCGGGCCGGCAATATTCGCAATTTGTTTGATGCCGGGGCCACGCTGCACCCATTGGCCGCTTGGATCATGGACCTTGACTACCGTAATGGTAAAAGTGGCCTAGCGGTGATACGGGAGGCGCTCAACAGTTTCCTGCCGGGCATTTCATTTCACTCGATTGACAAGCGCCAAAAGCAGGTACTATTTGAAACGAGCGACGGGCTGATACCGCTGGAACAACTCAGCGATGGCTACCAGAACATGGCTGCTTGGATTGGCGACCTGCTGTACCGCGTGACAGAAACCTTCCGCGACCACCGCCGGCCCCTGCACGCCCGAGGCTTGCTGCTGCTCGATGAAATAGACCTGCACCTGCATCCCAAATGGCAGCGGCTACTTTACGACTTTATCAGTCAGAAGCTGCCCAACTTCCAGATAGTAGCTACTACACATTCGGCTCTAACGGCGCAACAGGCTGGTGAAGATGAGTTGTTTGCTCTACGGCGTAATGCCCGACAGGCAGTGGAACTAGTGCCCTTCATTGGATCGCCGCAACAGTTGCTGGTCAATCAGCTACTGATGTCGCCAGTATTTGGTTTGGCCACTGATGAGAGCCGAGAAGTGGAAACGGCCAAACAAAAGTATACGCAGCTTAAAGCCCGCGAAAAAACGCTGACCACAGCCGAGCAGCGCGAATTGGCCAACGTCAGCAACCGCTTAGCCGACACCCGCCCCCAACGCAACACGCCGCTCGTGAGTGACCTGGAGATGGACCTGTTACAGCGTATTGAAGCCAGCCTTAATGCCCGGTAAGCATGATTTCTCTCCAACGCGACCGAAGCAGCAAAGCAATTGCAACTAAGTACCGCGGACCCAAAAAGCTGGCGCAGGACTTACTTCTGTTACAAGCCCAACGAGATGTGTTGAATGGTAAGCTGAAGCAGCATGCCTTTCTATCTACGTACTGGAAAGCATCTAAAAGTCAGCTAAAAAAGGAATGCTTCGGCAAGTGTGCGTACTGTGAGGCCACTACAGATATCGTAGCGCACGGCGACGTAGAGCACTACCGCCCCAAAAGCATCTATTGGTGGCTGGCCTACACTTATGATAACTATTTGTACGCTTGCCAGATTTGCAATCAACTGTACAAAGGCGACAACTTCCCGCTTCTAACAGGAAGCAGCCGGCTGCCGGCGCCGCTGGTAACCGCCTTGCTCTCCGATACAGAACTGCAGCAGTTAGTAGGGTTACTTTCGCCCGATCCCCTGACTGGCACCGGAGGCTACAGCATCGCACGTTACGCGCAGGCTCATCAGCAGGAACAGGCCCTACTTCTCAATCCCTATACCGATAATCCTGCCCAGTATTTCGCTTACGTAGCCGATGATGTACTACAGGAGGTAATTCTGGTACCGGCTGAACCGCGCTACCAACCACACGTGCAAGCGGCTGAAAACTACTATGGTCTTAATCGGGTCGAGCTAAAAACTAACCGCTACAAGATCTATAAGCTGTTTCAATTGTTGCATCGGGCTTTAGCGGACACGGCTGATAATCAACTGAAGTTGGACATTCAGCAGCAATTGTCAGCGATGCAGGCAGACAACTATCTCTTCGCCGGCATGAACCGTTACTTCGCTGCGCAAACCAGTCAACCGTAGTTGTGTGCCTCACTAACGCATATGAGAAAGACAACTACAAGAGTTGAGGCTGGCGAGCAGGTACACCATGCTAGTGATATACAGACGTTTGACAGTATTCTACTTTGGTTCTAGATTACAACCCATCATAGGCTCGTAGTTGCTGCGCGATACGCTGTAAAACGTGTAGTACTTGGTCAAATGCAGGAAGTGGGCTATGCAGCAGGCTTGGCAACTCCTGCTCGTAGGGCTGCTGAAGCTGACGTAGATTCGTAGCTTCCTCAGTATAGGCCCAGCACGCCGTCAGTGGCTTGGTTTTCCAATCCAGGGTCGGGCCAATGACGCCTGCACGCGCATCGTCGCGCTGCACGGCCGCGAGCTGCTGGGCCAGGCCGGGGCCGGCCAGTAAGGCGGCCACCTCGGGCTGGTTAGCCAGCTGGTGCAGGTCGTAGAGGTGGCGCACTTTGCGGCCCGTTGCCGCGAGCGGGTCTTCTTCGTATGATGCGCGCACCAGGGCCATGATTTTCTCGGCAAACGTGCGCGAGAGGCTCAGTACGTTGAAATCGAAAGCTTCCAGGCCGTATTCCTGCACGGCGTCCGGCTGCCCATGGTCGAGTAGGTACTGGCCCAGGTAGGAAATCAAGGGACGCTTACTGTGTGGCTCGGGTTCTCCAAAGGCCGTTATTTCCAGCAGAATGTGCTCGGTAGCCGTCGGCACCGGGTCGGTGAACAGGTGGGGGTACTGGTGGTACACGAGCCGGTTGTGGCCGCGCTTGCTGGTGGAGCCCGGCACGTCTACTTCGGGCAAGTCGCCAGCGGCGATTTTATGGATGTCGCGAATGAGCCGTTTCAGCTCACCGTCGCTTTGCTGCTCCTGCAGGATAACGGCCAGGTCAACATCCTCCGAAAACCGCTCAATAAGCCCGTAGCCCTTGGAGAGCGAGGTGCCTCCCTTGAACACGACGTGGTCGGCCACGGCCGAGTCGGCCAGATTGCGCAGCACCCAGGTTACCCAGTAGTCTTTCTCAATGAAGCTTTGCCGCATTTCCCGGGCCGTCGCGGTGATGGTAATCAGGTTGCGAAAGTCCTGCTCGTGGGTGTGCAGGGTCATCGGATTTGCCATTGCGCGCGGTTGGGTAAAGCTTGCTCGGACAAACCAAGCTTATAAGTGGATAAGGGATTCAGGCTGGCTTTCAGCTTGGTGGCTAGCTTGACTTCACCCAACTCTTCCAGCAGGGCCCCCAGCAGGGCGCGCGTTGCCGGGTTGTACTCCTGCGCCAGGCGAACCAGAGTGGCCTGCTCAGCCGGTGGTAGCTGCTTTACCTGCTCGCGCAGGCGCAGCAGAGCCGCGGCTGGCGAAGTGTCGGGCAGGCGCTTAATCTGCCGCAGGGCATCCAGCAGCTGGCAGAGCTTTACCTGCTCCGGCTTGACATCGGCCCGGCTGCGCACGAAGCGCACGCGCACGTTGCCGACTTTCTTGGGCCGTCCCGGCCGGGACGTGGCAATCTGAATTTCCTGGGGTACCTGCGTGGTCAGGCCCAGGCGGTTGAAGGCTGCCACGCCGGTGGGGTAGCCCCGCAGCTTTTGGTTTGGCGTTTGCAGCAGCACCTGCATTACCTGCTGCTCGGAAACCGGAACCGGGCCGAACCGACTCTGCAGGGGGAGGCGGTAGGTGCCTTTGGTGACCTGCTGCACCACACCTGCCTGGCGGAGCCGGCTCAGGTTCACGGCCACTGTACCCGGTGCGATGCCTAAGCTGGCGAACTCCTGGTAGCGCACGAGGGCGCCCGGCTCCAACTTTTGCAAGCGGTTGAGGATTTTCTGGCGGGCGGTCGTGGATTTGGGCGCTTTTTCCATCTGCTTGGGGCCGGTAAAGATACATCAATTGTAAAGTTTTTTGACTGCAAAACATTACAAAATGTGCTTTGTGTTCCACCTAAGTTACGGACTCAAGCAGCAGCTTGCACGTAAAACCCAAACACCCTCTCGCTACCGTCTAGAGGCAACAGGAGGGTGCTTATGGATAACTGAAAAGCGGGGAACTGCTAGTGGTTGTGCGGGTCGTAACGGTCTTGAGGGCTGCGAGAGGCCCGGTGCATGACGGAGCTGGAAAGGCGGAAGAACTTGAAGCCGAAATAGAGCAACAGGCTCCAGGTGGCCACCTGAGCTCCCCAACTTGGTGCCCAGGATGAGTAGAGGAAAATAACCAAGGCGATAAGCAGCAGAATACGCATAGCAGTATGGATGAGAGTGAGTATCGAGCCGGTCGTTTGCCCTGCTTCCTCTATTAGGTAAACGACATGATACTGATTTGGTGCACACAACGATGCCAATAAGCAAGGCGCACAGGCGAGTTAAGGCTACCGGAAGCCGCGGGCCCGGAGCAGGTCGCTGTTGGAAAGCCTGAGCTTGATATTGCGCCCGCCCCCTTTTTCGTACACCTCGACGACCAGGTTTTTCTGGTCGGGAATGGTGAACTTCTTGAACACGAATACCTGCTGGAGCTTGCCGGCGGCTTCAATCTTTTTCAGGTTGCCGTTGTAGACATAGGTGGGCGTGAGCTCAATGGCCTGTTCGGCCGTGCGCTTGGCTACCTTCTTGTCCTGGATATAGAATTTGACGAAATCCACATCATACGTCACATTGGAGCGGTTGCGCAGATGCAGCGGGAAAAACAGAGTTTCCTGCTGGTAGCCCACGCTGCCCGCGCGCACGCTGAGCTGGTTTTTCGTGTCGCTGGCCGCCGCGCCGCCGCGTGCCAGCGCCTGCTTAGAATAGGCATCCAGGTTGCCCTGCGGAATGGGCGTGCTGGACAGGATGGCATCGCTGCCACTGCCGGCCTGGGCAGTGGAACTGGTCATCGTGCTCAGGTCCAGGCTCAGCACCTTCGGGTCGTGCTGGTAGTTGACAACGAACATGTACAGCTTGCCACCGGAGGTCAGCACGGTCATGTTGGTTTCGGTCACGTGGTTGCTGGCCGCCTTCACGCGCACGATGTTGTCAGCACTCGTGGCCTTGGCGGCCAGAATGTCGGAGTTGCCCAGGTCGACGTAAGTGACCGGGTAGGGAAACACAAGGTGGGTAGTTTTCTGGTCCGAGACGTAGAGCGGGAGCACGGGCAGCTTAGCCGGGCCCGCGCTGGGCGCGCCCAGGTCCAGGCCCAGCTGGCGCGGGTTGCGCTGGTAGCCCACTACGAAGGAGTAGAGCTTGCCGCTGGCCGTGAGCACGGTCATGTTGGTTTCGCTGAAGCCGCTGCCGGCCGCCTTGACCCGCACGATGTTTTCGGAGCCCGTAGCCTTGGCTGCAATCAGCCCGGCACTGCCCAAATCGACGTAGGTGACCGGGGAGGGAAATACCAAGTGGGTGGTCTTTTGCTCCGACACAAACAGCGGATACGTCGCGAGCTTCGCCGGAGCCGCTGGGGCCACGGGTCGGGTGCTGGCCAGCGTCGTGGATTGAGCGAGGGCGGGTGCCACAGCTAGGCTGAGGGGCAGGGTGCAGAGGGCAAGGGCAATTCTCATAGGGTAGCTTATTTGTCAATCTTCAACATGACCTGGTAGCCGGCTTTCAGGCGCACTTTGACCAGGCGGATCTTCTTCTGGCCGAGCCCCTTGACGGCGGTAACCGCGACGCCGGCTGCAGCCAGGGTAGGGTCGGCGCTCATGGTCATGGCGTCGGCAGCGTTCAGGCCGTCGGCGCCGGCCTGCTTGGCCGCGTCCCGGGTAATGGCGCCCGGAATGTGCAGGCCTTCCAGGCCGTCCACGTCGTAGACTTCGAGGGCCACCGGGAAGACCCGAATGCCGGTTTTCAGCGTCTCAATGCTGATGTTCAGCCGCTCCCCGGCCAGGCTGCACTTGCCGTAGATGAAGGTGTTGGCTGGCAGGGCGCGGCCGTTGACCACGGCCGATTCCGTCAGGCGCATTTTAACCAGTGAGCCGCTGACCACTTCCTGCGATTCGTGAATGACGGCCGGCAAGGTGTTGGCATCCTCGGTGGCGGCCCGGCCATCATCCAGGCCGGTGAACGAAGCCGTGCGCCGGCTGCCCGAGCCGCCCCCGCCCAATCGGGAAACGACGGCATCCTCATCGACCACCTTGGCCCGGGTGCTGGCCTTTTTCTTAGTCTTGGCCACCACCGGCACGGCCGGGCGGGCTACCCCTCCCCCGCCGCTGTTGCTCTGCGCCAGCAGCTGGGCCATCTGCAGCTGGGCGTCCTTCTCGGCCAGCTCCCGCTCGTGCTGGCTGCGCATCAGCTCCAGCTGCTCCTGGGGCGTGAGGGCGCCGGGTGCTGCTGCAGTTGGAGTGGCCGCAGCGCCGGGCGCGGCCCCATCGTTCAGCTGCGCCTGCTGGGCGGCAATGAGCTGCTGCTGGGCTTCCACCACGGACCTGTCCACCGACCCATTGGGCCCGGGCTTGCCATCGGCGCCGATGGAGTACGACAGACCCGAGCCGGCCGCCGTATCGAGACGGGCATCGACCAGGCCCCGGTTGCGCAGGGTATCCACTGGGCTGGCGTAGGCTTCGAGCTTGCTGGCGGTGATGGAGCCTTTTTCGGCCGTGGGCAGGGTGGTGTTGAAGCCGGACGGCACGTTCTGGGCGGCGGCGGGCGCGCCCTGCCCGCCGCCGCCCAGGTAGAACATGACGGCCAGAAAGGGGACGCCCACTACCGGCAGGAAGGTGGCCATCTTGCGGGTGCGCAGAAATTGCGCGTCGTGCGGTTTGGTTTCCATCGGGTGGGGCTTAACGGGGCTGAGTACTGAGGTCTTCGTTGCGCAGCACGCGCCAATTTTCCATCAGGAAGCCGTGCGGGTTATTCTCCGAGCGCGTCACGTCGCGCAGGGAGCATTCCGAGAGGAAGTTGCGGGTGGTCACCGAGGTGGCCCGGATAACGCGCTGGTACCCGTAGCACCGCGCCACCAGGGGGCGTGCGTTGGTTATCACCACGCTGTCCACGCCCATCTCCAGGCTGATGTTGGCGGCAATCAGGTCGTTGTAAAAGCCCTTCTCCTTGAAGTTCTCGTACTGCCGCTTGGCCGAGTTGTCGGCCAGGTACAGCGCCTTGTTCACGTTGCTGTCAATGGCCTTCTGGTCAGGGTCCAGGGTAAAAAACAGCTCGTGGAAGCGTGTAATGTGGGCGCGGGCCTCCACCGGCCGGTTGGCCCGCGCATCCCGGGCGCCGGCCGTAAGCAGCTGCCCGCCTTCCAGCACGTAGATGCGGTTGGCGGCCGCGGTGGTGGTCTGAAACGCGAAGTAGGCAATAGCGCCGGCCAGCACCAGCACTGCCACGATAAAGAGCAGGGCCAGCGTTTTGACCTGCTGGAAAGCGGAATCAATGGTTTTCAGGGATGCGAACATGGCTGGAGAGGGCTAGTGAGGAATAATAGGGCCCGGGCTTAGGCGGAGCGGCGACCGAAGACCCGTTCCCGGAGGGCTGTGCCGGCGCGGTGGCCCAGCTGCTCGCCCCAGGACCGGTTGTCGGTAGCCGCCGGCCCCGTGGAGGCGGCCACGGCGGCCGGGGCCGCGCCCAGGCGCGTAGCAGCCCCGGCCGCAGCGCCGGCCGTGGCGGCGGTGCCCACCAGCGCCCCCTGCATGGCGCGGGCCACGCCGCTCACGCCCGAAGCGGCCAGCATCATATCCGTGATGAAGGGAATGACCAGGTAGCCGGCAATGGCAATGCAGAGAAAAACCAGGTAACCAAAATCGGCGGAGTCGACGCCGGCGCCGGTGTTGAGGCGGCCAATGTCGGCCTCCAGCATCATCACCTGAAACTGGCCCATGATGGCCCCGAAGATGTTGGCTACCGGCACCCACAGGCTGATGGTGACGAACTGTCCCAGCCACTTGGCAATGGAGCCGGTGAAGCTCGGGAAAATGGCAATGCCGAAGGTCAGAGGCCCCAGCACCGACAGCACGATGAGCAGGAAGGTGGCCAGCACGTTGACGAGCAGACGGGCGGCGATGTGGAAGAGTTCCAGGGTATTTTTCATCCATTCCCGGAAGTCCTGCTTCACCTCGTACTTGAGCTTGTCAAAGCCCAGCGCCGCCTGCTGGCCCATATTGCTCATGCCTGTGGCCCCGCCCAGCTCTTCCAGCCGCTTTTCATAGGCCTCATCCGTGGCGAAATACTCGTTGCCCGGCTGGCGGGCCAGCAGAGCCTTTTTCTGCTGCTGCAGCTGGTCGATGCGGGCGGTCTGGTCAGTGCGCACCGAGTCGGTGCTGGTGGCCAGCGCGCCCGTGATGCCGCGCAGGCCGCCGAGCAGTTGCGGAAACAGCAGGATGGCAAGGCCAATCAGGAAGGGGCGCAGCAGCGGGTACAGGTCGATAGGCTCAGCCCGGGCAATGTGGCCCCATACCCGGGAGCTGATGAATATCAGGGCGGCAATGCCGCCCACAGCGCGGCCCAGGGTCACGAACTGCGCGACCAGCGGCAGCATCGAATCGTAGAGCCGGCCCAGCATCTGCTCCATCTGCAGCATCTGCATGGTGATTGAGTTCATGTCCATAGCGGCGGGAAATGCGGTGGGAGAAAAGCGGCGGGGCGCTAGCGGGCGGCGTCTGCGGCCCCAATCAGGGCCAGCACCGAAGCTCGGTCCTGCCGGGCCTGCTGCTGCTGGTAGGCCACGGCCCGGCACTTGTTGGTGTAGTAAGTCATCAGGTGCTGCTGTTGCTGCATGCGGTCGGCAATGCGGTTGATGAACTTGAGGCGCTGGGCGTCCGTCATCTGCGCCCGGTTGGTGGTCATGATGGTGGCCAGTTCGGCGATAAGCGACACGTTTTCCTGCAGCAGCACTTGGTACATGGTGGAGGCCTCGCTAACCTGCGCGGGCGTAAGGCCCCGGGTACGCAGCTCGGTTACGCCGCTGGAAAACTGGGTAATCATGGTGGCCTGGGCGTCGTAGATTTCCCGCACCCGGCGGTAGTTGCGCACGCCAGCGCTGATTTGCAGCAACCCACTGTACCACTGCGCGTGCAGGGCCTGGGTTTGGTCGGTGATGCCCTTGATGGCCGTGCTAAGCTGTTTAATATCGCCGGCCAGCACCTTGGCCCGGCCTTTCAGCGTGGTCGATACACCCTGGTGGAGAATCTGCTTGCGCGAGATTTGCTCGGAGATGGGCGCCGATATCACCGTTTGGGCCCGTGCCGGCCGGGCCACCAGACCCAGCAACACCAGCAGCGCGAATAAGAAGGCAGTTTTCATCGGCAGCGGGAGGGGTTAGCGGGCACTGGAGCCCATGAACGATAGCAGGGTCTGGCGGTCCTGCTCGATTTGCTGGGCCGCCCGCAACTGCAGCATGTTGCGCCGGGTGAAGTAGCTGACCAGGCCCAACTGGTCGGTGATTTTGGCGTCCAGCTGGTCGATGAACTCCATGCGCTCGGCGTCGGTCATCTTGAGCATGGCTGGGCTGACCACGGTGCGCAGGTCGGCCACGGTGTTGGCTCCTTCCGTCAGTAGCTGAGCGTACACGCTGGTCATCTGCGTGAGCTGCTGGGGTGTGATATAGGGCGAGGTGCGCAGCACGTTGATGGCATCCGAGTACTGCTGGATAATCTGGGTTTGCTTGGCGTAGATGGAGCGCACCCGGCGGTAGTCGCGCACGGCGGCGCTGACTTTGAGCAGGCCGTCGTACCATTCTTTGTGCTGCTCCAGGTTCTTGCGGGCAAAGGTTTTGGTCAGCTCCTGCTCCTTCACCCCGAAGGCCACCAGCTTGTTGGCAGCGGCTTCCAGTCCCTTCATAGTCTTTTGCAGGCCGGTCTGCACCGCGCTTTGCCCTTCCAGCAGCGGGGCCGATACCACCAGCTGAGCCGAGGCCCGGGTAGCACTAAGTCCCAGCGAGGCCAGGCTGAGGAGGATGATTTTCTTCTGCATGGGCGGCACATTTGGGTGGTGGAAAGCTTATTGATTTCGGGTTTGCGGGTGCAGCAGGTACTTCAGGTGCCGCTCGGCTTCGAAACGGGCCTGGCCGGTGCCGCCTTCAAAGCCCAGCAGCGTGGGCAGGGCCTGCGTTGCCGTCACGTTGGGCTCCTTGGTCAGGGCCAGCAGCATCGTGGCCACTGTTTCGCAGCGGCCCGCCAGGCCGTTCCAGGTGGCCACGTCTTCGGGCTGCACCCGGGGTAGGCCCCGCGAGCGGGCTATCGTGCGCAGCACGTAGCGGTAACGGGCCCAGCCGCTGCGTACCACCGGGTGCTCCTTCACCGAGGCGTCCAAGTCGCTGCCCTGCCAGGCTGCCACAAACTGGGCGTAGCGACGGGCCGCCGTCTTGTCGGCTGGCTCAGCGGCGGGCAAGGCCACCAGGCTGTCGGTCAGGGCCTGCGCGGCGGCTACCTCGGCCGAGGCGGGAGCAGGAGCATTGGCTGCTGGGGCTGCCGCCGGCGAGTTGGCCGGGGATGTATCAGCGCCGCAGCTGCTGAGCAGCGCCAGCGGCAGGGCTAGGTGAAGCAATTGAGTGCGCATCGTTTTTTCCCTTTTGTTGATGTTGGAACCGCTTACCCCTCACGCAGCTCGGCGGCGAACAGCTTGATGGCCGTGGGCATGTCGCCGGTCTGGCGCAGCTTCTCGAACAGCCGCACCTTCTCGGTTTCCTCGGTGGTGTAGGTCACGTATTCTTCCTTCGACACCTCGATGGCGTACACCTTCGACACGACCCCGCCCAGGCTAATAAACACCTCGGTGTAGCGGCCCCGCGCGGGCTGGTTGTCGCGGTTGATGCTCAGCACCAAGTCCTTTTCCTTGGGTGTAAGCGAGAGCAGGGCCTGAATCTCCTCGAAGCGGTTGATGAACTTGCGCTGGTCGAGCAGAATCTTGCAGTCCGAGTTGTTGATGATGGCGTCCTTGATAATCTCGTTGCCGATGATGTCGTCGATTTCCTGCGTTACCACGATGGCCTCGCCGAAGAACTTGCGCACCGTCTTGAACAGGTACTTGATGTAGGCGGCCATGCCGGGCGTGGTTAGCGCCTTCCAGGCCTCCTCAATCAGAATCATTTTTCGCACCCCCTTGAGCTTGCGCATCTTGGAGATGAAGGTTTCCATGATGATGAGCGTGACCACCGGAAACAGAATGGGGTGGTCCTTGATGTTGTCCAGCTCGAAGACAATGAACGGGGCCTGCACCAGGTCCAACTCCTTATCGGAGTTGAGCAGGTAGTCGTACTCGCCGCCGCGGTAGTAGGGCCCGAGCACGTAGAGAAAGTTGTCGATATCGAAGTCCTTCTCGCGCACCTTCTCCTCCTCCAGCACCCTGCGGTAGGTGCCCTTCACAAACTCGTAGAACGTGTTGAAACTGGGCTGAATAGCCGGGTTGGCTTCGAGCATCACGTAATACAGGCTCACGGCCGTGGAGAGCGACACATACTCGGACTGGCTGACCGCCTCGTCGTCCTTTTTCCAGAGCGCCTGCAGCAGCGTTTTGATGCTTTCCTTCTTCTCCACGTCGAGCTTGCCCGAAATCAGGAAGGGGTTGAAGGCAATCGGCTCGTCTTCCTCGTAGGTGAAGTACACCCCGCCCACCAGCTCGCAGAGACCTTTGTAGGAGTTGCCCGTATCCACCAGCAGCACGTGGGCGCCCTGCTCATAGTACTGGCGCACCATGTGGTTGGTGAAAAACGACTTGCCCGAACCCGAGGGGCCGAGCACGAACTTGTTGCGGTTGAAGATGACCTGCCGCTTCATCGGCTCGTCGGAGATGTCCACCAGCACGGGCTTGCCGGTGAGGCGGTCGGAGAGCTTGATGCCCTTGGTGGCCCCGGTGGAGCGGTAGTTGGTTTCCGAGGCCCAGAAGCAGACGGCCTGCTCGATGAAGGTGTAGAAGGTTTCCTCCGCGGGAAAGTCGCCGGCGTTGCCCGGAATGCCGCCCCAGTAGAGCGCGGCAATATCCACGGTGTTCTGCCGGGGCTTGCAGTTCATCTGGTTGAAGGCGGCGTTAACCAGCTTGCGCACCTCGGTCAATTCCTCCTCGCTCCTGCCCCAGGTCAGCACGTTGCAGTGCACCCGCACCGGGCGGCGCTTGTGGGTGATCAGCTCGTTGAGAAAGGCGTGGTAGTACTCCACGTTGATGGCATTCTGCCGGGAGTAGAGCGAGAGGGAGTTGAGCCGGTCCTTCTTCTGCTCGAAGGTTTTCACCGTTTTCTGGGTGTTGTCCAGAAACACGTACTGGTTCAGAATATGGCTGGTGCCCAGCAGCAGCCCCAGCGGCGCGGCAAACGAGATGGGGAAGTCCGAGTACTCGGTGCTGTAGGCCTCGTAGCGGCTGTCGGTTTCCACCGCGGTGGGCAAATCATCCAGGTTGGCCACCGAGAACATCTGGCAGAATTCCTGCCCTACCTTCAGCCCATTGGTCAAGTCCAGGTCTACCTGCAGGGCCTGGTCGGACAGGTCCAGCGAGAGATATTTTTCCAGCAGCCCGGCCTTCTGCTGGGTCCCGGCCAGCTCATCCGACGTCAGCCGGTGCGAGCGGATGAACGGCGCGTTGGTGGGCCCTACCCCTTCCAGCGTGCGCACGAACTGGCCCACGCTGTCCAGGAAGCTTTCCAGCACCTTCGTGTCGAGCAGGTCCTTGGGCACGATGTGGCGGCGGGCCAGCAGTCCCGAGGTGCTGCCCCAGTTAGGCCGCTCCGACGAGGTTTTGGTGAGGTAGAGGTAGCAGAAGTGGTTGAGGAACGGCCGCTCGTGGAAGTGCCGCTCGTAGGCGGCGGAGAGCAGCGTGCGTTCAGCCTCGAAGCCCGGGGCGTACTTGTCCTCCACGTACCAGTCCTGCTTATGCACCACGCAGTGGTCGGGCAGCAGGCGCACGGCCTTCACGAAGGCGGCCTGCAGTTGGGCGTAGTCCTCGCGCGAGAGGGTGAAAATTTCCGGCAGCTCCAGGCGGAAGGCCACCGTCACGTCCGCGTTTTTCGAGACGAGGCAGTCCTTTTCCACCTTGTAGATGGGCTGCTTGGATTCCAGGGAAACGGAGGGCAGAACCTTGTTGCTCATGGGCAGGGGAAAAGTACCCGCCCCGGCCGCTACGCGCGGCCGGGCGGGTCCTGGTTGAGGCGTTGGAAAAGGCGGCTGTGCCGGTTGGTGATGTAGCGGGGCGAGGAGCGGCGGGCGGCGGCTTTCATCAGCCCGTGCTCGCCGAAGCGGCGGTTCAGGGCGAAGACGCCGGCCCACATGCCGCCCCCGGCCAGGAAGGTTAGCAGCACAGTCAGCACCAGGGGCACGCCCGCCAGGTAGCAGGTCACGAACAGGGCAAACACCAGCCCGATGCCGGCCACCAGAAAGTAGATGTTGCTGCCCACCAGCCCCTTGAATTCGACGGGCTTGTTGATGCCCCGGTTCAGGTCGTATACGGGCATGGCCTGGGGGCTTACAGGAAGAACGAGCGCACCACCGTGGCCACGATGACCAGGAAAATCATGGAGCCAAACCACGACACGGCCGTTTTCTGGGTGTCTTGGTCGCCGGAGTTCCACTTGCTGTACACCTTGATGGCACCCACCAGACCCAGTACCGCCCCGATGGCGTACATGAGCTTGGTGAGCGGGTCGAAGTAGCTGGTGACCTGGGTGGTGGCATCCTGGATGCCGGCCGTGCCGTTGCCGCCCCCGGTCTGGGCATAGAGCAGGTGCGAGCTAAGGAGCAGGGCCAGAATGGCCAGCGAGGTACTAAAATGCTTCTGGTTCATAGGAATGGGAAAGAATGAGACTTAGGGGATGGGCCGGCCGGGCGCTACAGCTCGTCGGCCCCGAACAGGGCGGCCAGTTCGGCCTGGTATTCTTCCAGGTGCTGGGCCATTTGCCCGGCCAGGCAGGTGCCCTGCAGGCCGGCCGGGGCGGGCGGATTCTGGCCCGCCTGCAGCAAGGCGATGTATTCGCTGACTGATTCGGCGGCCACCAGCTGCGGCGCGGGCCCAGCCGTGATGATGTCCAGCGGGGAGGCCACCGGCTCCTCGAACGAGGCCAGGGGCTCGTAGCCCGCCGGTAGCTGTTCTTGGCGCACGGGTTCGGCGTCGAGAAGTTCAGCGGGTTGGTCTACCGCCGGCGGGTCCGCATCGGCGTGAGCCTCGCGCCGTACCAGCTCCGCCAGGCGCTCATCGGCGTGGTCGGGGGCTTCGGTGCGGGTCTGGTCCTGGGCGGCGGCCTGCTCCTCGGCCGAGCCCGAAGCGGCATCCATGGGCGTGCTGTCGTCGGCGCTCTGGTCCTGGCCGGTAGCCGTGGCCGTGGAAGCCGGTAACAGACCTTCCACGACCGATTCAGTGGCTGGGGGCAGGTTCTCGGCGGCGCCCTCCTCCTCTACCATAGCTTCCGGTGCTGCCACGGCGGCAGCCGGTTGCGGTGGCGCAAAGGCGGAGGTTGGGCGCACCAGGGCGGGGGGAGCCGTGGCGGGGGACGGGGTGCTGCCCGCGCCGCGTTTACTAAGCGAGAGCAGCGGGGCGAGTTCGGCGCGGTAATAGAGTAATCCGACTACTAGGTAGTAGAGCAGAACCACGACCAGCATAAACAGGCCAAACTGGCTCCAGGAATAAGCGCTGAGCATCGTCAGGAATCAAGCGTGGCACCTCG
This sequence comes from Hymenobacter piscis, assembly GCF_018760735.1. Classification (GTDB taxonomy): domain Bacteria; phylum Bacteroidota; class Bacteroidia; order Cytophagales; family Hymenobacteraceae; genus Hymenobacter; species Hymenobacter piscis. The sequence goes on along the minus strand of NZ_JAHHZN010000022.1, from coordinate 38,562 downwards.
GGTCGGCCGACCTGAGCGTGGGCGTGCCAAACCGAGGTTTGACTTGTGCAAACCTATCCGGTCCCAAAAAACGATTAGTAGAAAGTTGACGAACGGTTAAAATCGGGTGGTGAGGTGCGCCGACTCTACACGAATGGAAGGCCTTTTCCGACCGTTTTCGCGCTGAATGGCCTCATCTCTGCTGCCTCCCATGGACTTGACCAGCCCCGGCACGATGTGCTCTGGGCCAAGCAGGTCTACGTCATCCCCCTAAGCACAACAACCCATCGGAGAACAAGCCAGTTGGCCCGGTCCCCGGTGGGTTGTAGCGGCCCACACAGGAGCTCACTTGTTAGAGTCGTTCACGGATTAGTTGCCGCAGGTGGTGAATGAGCTCGGTCCTGCAGGCTTCAGTTTCTGCCGCAACGGCATCCGCCGGCAGCCCGGCCCCAGTCAATGCCTCTTCAAACTAGCCCAGCCGGGCATTGGCCACAAAACGGGGCAGCGGGGCGGCGGGACTACCCTACCAAGTGAATGCGGCTCTTTAGCTCATCCTTGCAGGAACGGCTCACCGGCACGTATTCGGCACCCAGTAGCACACTACTTTCCTCATAGGCCTGCACGTGGTCCAGGTTTACGATGTGGGAGCGGTGGGTCTTGAAAAACTGGTCGGGCAGCTTTTGCTCCAGCTCCTTAAGGGTGGAGTCAAACACAAACCGCTCCCGCACCGTGTGCAGGCGCACGTAGTTCTGCAGGGCCTCGAAGTAGAGAATGTCGCTGAGCAGCACCTTCACGTGGCCCGAGCCTTTGCGCACGAACAGGTAGTCCTTGAACTTGGGGCAGCGCTCGGCGGGACCCAGCACCTCCGTGCCGGCGTCGGCCGAATCCAGCTCTGGTCCCACCGGCCCGGCCTGGTAGGCGTTGAACAGGGCCAGCTCAATCTGCACCCGCAGCGAATCATCGGTGAAGGGCTTGACCAGAAAGCCGTAGGGCTGGGCCAGCTTGGCCCGGTTCAGAGTAGCCGAGTCGGAGCGGGCCGTTAGAAACACCACCGGCACGGCAAACTGCCGCCGCACGAGCAGCGCGGCCGCAATACCGTCGCAGTCCCCGGCAATGTTGATGTCCATCAGCACCAGCTCCACGGGCTGGGCGGCCAAGACCTGCAGCGCCTCGTCACTGCTCTCCACGGGGGGCAGCGGCGAGTGGCCCAGCCGGACCAGGGTACGTTCAATCTCGGCGGCAATCAGCAGTTCGTCTTCTACGATGAGGATAGTAGCCATAGCATCGGGTTAGGGCCCGGTAACGAGCCAACCGCCTAGGTGCTGGCCACTACTACCTGGGTGCCCGTGGGTAGATTGGGAACAGTCGATACACTGGCCTTCAACTGTCGAGCCAGCGTGTTTACCAACTGTAAGCCCAGCGAATGAGTTTCTTCCGGGTTTAGCTCAGCTGTTATTCCGGCGCCATCATCCTGAACTGCAAGCCAAAAGCCCGCCGCAGTTTTTTCCAGCACCACGTGCAGGTTGCCCTGCTCCCGCTCCCGGAAGGCATGCTTATAGGCATTGGTCACCAGCTCATTTACCACCAGTCCCAAGGCGCTGGCCTCTTTGGGGTCCATGACCAGTGGGTCCAGACTGCGGCTGAGTTGAATGCGCTGCCGGGGCGTAGTAAGCGAGCGGTGCAGGGATTCCAGCAACTCACCCAGGTACTCGTCCATGCGCACCTGCGAGAGATCATCGGCCCGGTACAGAAACTCGTGTACCAAGGCCATGCTCTGGATACGGGTCCGGGAACTGGCCAGGGCCTGCTGCAGCACGGGGTCAGGTAAGGAGCTGCCCTGCCAGGCCAGCAGGCTGCTGACCAGCTGCAGGTTGTTTTTGACCCGGTGGTGAATTTCCTGCAGCAATACTTCCTTCTCGGCCACGGCCCGGCTGTTGGCCTCGTTGGCCAGGGCCAGCAGGGATTTCTGCCGCCGCAGCCGCCAGTACAATCCCCCGCCTACGGCCACGGTGGTCGTCAGGCCGCCCAGCAGCAGCCAGAGCGAATGTAGCTGGGCCCGCTGGCTGCGCTGCTCGAATTCGGCGGCCCGCTTCTGCTCGGTGAGCAGCTGCACGTCGTAGCGCACCTGCAGCTGGGCCAATTCCCGGGCCTTGTTCTCATTGAAGAGAGAGTCCCGCAGGGTCTGAGACCGGGCGTCGAACTCGTCGGCCCGGCGGGGGCGTTTCTGGTCGGCGTAGGACCGGGCCAGGCTGGAGAGGGCGTCGGCTTCATCATCGGGCATCCTACCCGCCCGGGCCAGACGCAACGCCCGCTCGGCCATTTGCTGGGCGGTCTTGGGGCGACCCTGCAGCCGGCGAACCCGCGCCAGGGCCAGGGCCGCGCGGGCAGCATCGGCCTCCTGGCCAGCGTGCTGGAACACGCTCAGGGCGCGTTGCAACTCTATGGCGGCCGCCTGCAGACTCCGGCGCGAGACCGGCAGGCGTTCGGCATAGATGGCCCCGCGCAGGTAATAGACCCGCCCCCGCCCCTGGCTGTCCGCGGCGTGGCGCAGCTGCGGCAGTGCCCGGGAGGCGTAGTACAAAGTAGAGTCGGGCTGACGGAGTGCTAAGTGATTGTCAGCCAGGTGGAGCAGCAAATTGCCCCGCTCTCCGGCTGCTACGCCCGCAATGGCGGCCTGCTGCCGGTGGGCCTGGCGCAGGTAGCGCAGGCCGGCGGCCACGTCCTTCGTGGCTACGGCCACCAGCCCCAGGGTCTGGGTGAAGCGCCACTGCTCGCCGGGAAGATGCACGCGGGTCAGCTCGACACCCTGCTGACTGTAGCGCATGGCAGCTACGTAGTCAGCCGCCCGCTCGCAGTTTACTGCCAGCTGGTAGAGGGCGGCGGCCGCACCCGGCCAGTCGCTCCGCTGGCGGGCCAGCGCCACAGCTTGTTCTCCCGCCCGCCTAGCTTGCGGTACATCCAGCGCAAACAGGCTATCGCTCAAAGCGCGCAGTGCCTGGTATCGTACGGAGTCCGGCGACATGGTAGACCGGGCCGAAACCCGGAGCGAGTCGGTGGTTTGGGTCTGCCTGGCTGGGGGCTGAGCTAAAGCGCCAGCCAGGGGGCCGAGCAGCAGGCCAAGCAACCCCCACATACTACCCCTCTTCACGCGGTAACGGGCTGTTGGTGGGTTGATGAACAACGAGATACATGAGTAGGCATAGCAGATAGATAGCGCGCCCTCTCCCCTCCCCTACTGGCTGCTAAGGGTTCAGGATCAGGCCGTACTGGGAAAGGAAACGGCCGGCTCAACCACGGAAGGTGAGCCGGCCGTATACGTACGCAGGATCTTTGGGATACCAGGGCTCCCCTATTTTTTGGGGGCCATCATCTGGCGAATCTGCTTTTTCATCGCCTTCTGCAGCTGCGCTTCGTGCTCCTGCCGGAAGCGATTCAAGATGTTGTGAATGATGTCGGGGGCCGACGCGCCCCCACCCAGGATAAAGCCGAGCTGGGCGAAATACTGCTGATGGTCGGCCGTGATGCGCAGGGTGGTTGTCTTCTTCTCCGAAGAATGCACAAACAGTTGCGTCAGGTCAAGCTCCCCCGCTGCCGCAACCGGGGCAGTACTGGCGGGTAGCTCATCATCGGCTTCTGCATCATCTGGCTCTTCCGGTGTGCTGGCCGCGGCCGGCGGAACGGGCAGCGCGGTCGCCCGCGGCTCCTCCCCTATCGGGGCGGGGGCCTCCATAACAGACTCGACCGCTTGAACGGGGGCCGCAGGCGCGGGCGCCGGCTCCGGGGCAGAAGCCACCTTTTTTCCCTCTTGTTCCTTGGCCCCAACTGGTGGAGCTGCTACAGCAGCAGTAGCCGGCACTACCGGAGCTTGCGCAGTAGCGGGGGCAGGTGCCTCAACAGGAGCTGGCGCAGGTGTTGCCGGCCGGGGCGCGTCGCCCATCAGGCTAAAGGCGGCGACGCCCGAAGTCAGGGCGGCTAGTTCACGCTGGCGACGCTCGGCCGCGGCTTCTTTGGATTCGGGAGTTTTCTTGGCCATGGGAGCGGGCGTTAGTTAGCGTTATCGTCGAGGGTTGCAGTGGCAGCGGGGGCGGGCTGCTCAAATTCCGTGGGCGTGAAGTCGATGGGTTTGCCCGAGGGGGTAACGGTGCCCTTGCCGAGCACCAGCTCCAGAATTTCCGTAATCAGGCTGCCCAGGCCGAGTCTACCCAACTCCCTCTCCGGCATGGGAAACATCGTGGAGCGCTTGTCCTTGATGCTGACCAGGGACTCTACCCGGCTGTTGAGCAGCGGGTAGCCCTTCTCACGAAACAGCTCGGCGGTTTTGGTGTAAACCGTCCGCTTTTCTGCCTTGAGGAATTTGTTCCAGAAGGCGTAAAAGCCTTGCAGGTTGGACTCCGGCCGCTGCTGATGGGTGAAGTTGCCCAGAATGTGCATGTAGGACATCGTGGAGGCAATAGTGCCCATATCCGGTTCCATGGGCAGGAAAATGTAGTCTACCCGCTCCAGCAGTTCACTCAACCCCACAACGTTGACCGTGCCGGGCGTATCCACCAGGATAAAATCGAACTCCTGCTCGGCCAGGGTATCAATGGCCTCCACGGCCTTTTCCACGCTTGAAATAGCAATCGGGTACGGCGTTACTCCCTGCTTGATGAGCCGTTCCTGGAAAGCTATATCGGATTGCAGCAACTGCTGCTCGTGGTTGCGGTAGGCGTGCAGGGTGTTCTGCGGATAGTCGCAGTCGAGCATCGCTACCTTATAGCCGTAGAGGTAGCAGAGCGCCGAAGCGACGTGCGTGCCGATGGTGGATTTGCCCGCTCCACCCTTCTGAGTGGCAAAGGCTAGTACCCGAGTGTTTTTCATAAGCGGCGAGTGGTTGTTGGGGCGGTTACAGTTGTAACTACGTGTCAGTGCTTCTATGTGTCTTGGTGTCTCTGAAGCATTGAAGCAATGTATCACTGCTTCAATGTTTCAACTAGTGGCTGATTCGCTGCGACAGAGAAGCAGTGCCTCAAAGATACACTGTGTCGATGACTCGTAGAAGTTGCGAAGCAAATTATCATTGAAGTATTGAGTCAATGCTTCAATGAAGCAAAAAGTCAGTGTGTAGTAGAAGCAATGATGCAATGAAGCATTGAAGCAAAATTTGTGATTATTTACTGTTTGTTCGAAGCAATGAAGTGTTGAAGCACCGAAGCAGAATTTTGCCACCAGCCAATCGCTCTTACTACCTTTATCTGTGAGACTATGAAGCATTGAAGCAGTGAAGTTAAGAAGCATAATATGTAGGTTATCAGTATCAGTACCAGCTGCCTGCTGTAATCTGATATAGCTCATAACAACTGTATCTAGTAGTGCTTCATTGAAGCATCGAAGCAAGGATGCAAAGAAGCATTGTAATTCTAGTCCTAGCCCCGTTCAACGACCTCGTTCCATCGGCTCGTTCATCGGTAAGCAAGCCATGTCATTGTCCGGACAAACTTCGTTTGCCCGATTCAATGACATCGCCCTGTTCGCAGGCTCACAGGGCTTGGCTTGCTAACTTTAGCTGCTTAAATTTGCGTAATAGGGTTGCGGTTGCTTTTTGGCAGCCTATTCGTCATCAAGTGTAGTAAGTAGCTTATGAAAGCAGAAAAGTCAGATGAAACCACCACTGAAGCCGCGCGCACGCTGCGCATTGATGTACGCGTGAGCCCGGATGAAAAAAGGAAACTGCAAGAGAAAGCGCAGGCAGCCGGTTACAAAAAGGTATCAGCGTATTTGCGCGATGTTGGACGGGGCGCAGAGATAAAGGAAAGTGTGCCGCCGGACTTACGGCGGCAGTTGGTTGGCATTGGCACTAATCTTAATCAGATTGCCCGCCTGGCCCAGGCTGGAAAGTCGTTTAGCAACCATGAGGCGCAGCTGGTAGAGGCGCTTAAAATTATTAGAGGTTACTTAGTATGATTGCGAAAACCATCACGGGTAGCGACTTCGAGGGCGCGCTAACGTACGGGGCTGGGCAGCGGCAGGGAAGGGGTAAAGAGCCCGGTCAGGCGCCGCTGCTAGTGGTGTCCAACGTGATTCCGGGAAGCCCGAAAGAGATGGCGCAGGATATGCAGGCCGTGGCGGCGCGGAGCAAGCGCGTGCAGAAACCCGTGTGGCATACGGTGCTTTCGTGGAAGGCCGGTGAGGTCGTTAGTCAGGCGCAGAAGGTAGCGGCGGCCAAACGCTATTGTGAACTGATGGGAGCCCCGATTGAGCGGCACCAGATAGTCGTGTATGAGCACCGGGACAAGCAGCACGCCCACGTGCACATCTACCTGAACCGGGTTCCAATTGACGGCGGCCCGGCGTTGCGCACGGATAATAATTTCTACCGGCAGCCGGCCGTCACGCGGCAGATAAGCCAGGAGCTGGGCATGGACCCGCTGCCCGAAAGGCGACGCAGTCTGAAGGCACTGGACCCCACCAGGGAGGCGGCACGGCAGCGGGTAAGCCAGGCGTTGGCGCAATTGCTGCGCCAGTCGGATAGGGGAGGGGAGCAGTGGCTGGCTTTGCAATTGCAAAAACTAGCCATCGAGATTCGCTACAGCCACGACAAGGGCGGGGTATTGCGCGGCGTCAGCTTTGCAACGGAAGGAGTGGCCCTGCGGGGCCAGGAAGTAGGCTACAAAGGCGCGCAGCTGCGGGAGGCCCTGGCGGCATCCGTGAAGCCGGTTATGGAGCCGGGAGCTGAGCGGAAGGCTCGTCCCAGGGTATCAACCGCGCTGCCCCAGCCGGCGCCGCCGGAACGGCCGAAGCAAGCCCGCCGGAAGGGGCGTAGGCAGTAGACAGGGCAGGCGGTGTCACCCTTCGTGTGCTGAGCGTGCACCTCACCGCTGACTTTAAACCGCTCGTCAAGTAATCCGTGCCAGAGGTAAGGCGAGGCGGTAAGTTGCTTGATTCACCAAGTGGTTCAAGCGATGGAAGACGAAAAGGGGTTACGGAAAATCATGGAGTTTATGCGCCTGCTGGCCATCGGGCTGCTGGCCGTAAACATCTACTACTACTGCTTTGGCTACTTCCGCTCTCTGGGCTGGACGACGGGCGTGGTAGAGCACCTGCTGGAAAGCTTCACGCGCAATACGTTTCTGTTCAAAGCCAGCTGGGTGAGCAAGAGCCTGGCCGTAGTATTCCTGCTGCTCAGCTGTCTGGGCACGCGGGGGCGGGCTAACCAGGAGCTTAAAGGCCGGACGGTGGCGGGCTCCGCCGCGCTGGGGCTGCTACTGCTCTTCGGGGCGGATGCGGTGCGCGGGCTGACGCTGGGGGCGGGGCTGACGACGGTCCTTTACGCCGGGCTGCTGACGACGGGCTTTCTGCTCTTGCTGAGTGCCGGGGCGTGGCTGAGCCGGCTGTTCAACAACGACCTGTTGAAGGACATCTTCAACAAGGACAATGAGAGCTTTCCGCAGGAGGAGCGGCTACTGGAGAACGAGTACTCGGTGAATCTGCGCACCGAGTACCAGCTGCGCGGCAAGAAGCACCGCGGCTGGCTGAACGTGGTGAATCCGTTTCGGGCCACGATGGTGCTGGGTACCCCCGGCTCGGGCAAAAGCTTCGCCATTATCAACGAGTTCATCCGGCAGCACCTAGCCAAAGGCTTCTGCATGTACATCTACGACTACAAGTTTGACGACCTGAGCCGCATCTGCTACAACACGCTGCTGCGTCACCAGGACAAGTTCGATAGGCCGGTGGGCTTCTACGTCATCAACTTCGACAACCCCCGCAAAAGCCACCGCTGCAATCCTCTGCTGCCCGAGCTGATGACCGACATCGTGGACGCCTACGAAAGCGCGTCGACCATCATGCTGAACCTGAACAAGAGCTGGATTCAGAAGCAGGGGGACTTTTTTGTGGAATCGCCCATCAACTTCGTGGCGGCCATCATCTGGTTTCTGAAGCTGTTCGAGAAGGGCAAGTACTGCACCTTCCCCCACGTCATCGAGTTTCTGAGCCGTGACTACGAGGAGATTTTCCCGGTGCTGGCCTCCTACCCGGAAATTGAGAACCTGGTCAAGCCTTTCGTGTCGGCGTTTCAGAAGGACGCCATTGAGCAGCTGGAAGGGCAGATTGCCTCGGCCCGGATTCCGCTGAGCCGGCTGGCCTCGCCTCAGCTCTACTGGGTGATGTCGGGCAACGATTTCACCTTAGACATCAACAGTAACGAGGAGCCCAAGGTATTGTGCGTGGGCAACAACCCCGAGCGGCAGGCCATCTACGGGGCCGCGCTGGGCCTCTACAACGCCCGGCTGGTGAAGCTGGTCAACCAGAAGGGCAAGCGCAAGTCGTCGCTTATCATTGATGAGCTGCCCACCATTTACTTCAAGGGTCTCGATAACCTCATTGCCACGGCCCGCAGCAACAAGGTGAGTACCTGCCTGGGCTTCCAGGACTTCTCGCAGCTGGAGCGCGACTACGGGCAAAAGGAGGCCGAGGTCATTAAGAACACGGTGGGTAACGTGTTCAGCGGGCAGGTGTCGGGCAACAGCGGCAAGTGGCTGAGCGAACGGTTCGGCAAGATTCTGCAGCGGCGCCAGAGCCTGAGCATCAATATGCGCGAGACGAGCACCAGCCTGTCGACGCAGATGGACAGCATGATTCCGGCCAGCACCATTGCCAACCTCACCCAGGGCAATTTCGTGGGGGCAGTGGCCGACAACTTCGGCGAGGAAATCGAGCAGAAGGTGTTTCATGCCCGCATCCAGGTGGACGTAAAGGCCGTGACAGCGGAAGCCAGCGGCTACCAGCCCATCCCCGACATTACCAGCTTCATTAACCCGGCGACGGGTAAGGATGAGGCCGAAGAGATGATTAAGGCCAACTTCAACCGCGTGAAAACGGACGTGAAGGAGCTGTGCGCCCGCGAGCTGACCCGCATCAAGCAGGACCCGTCGCTGCGTCATCTGATCAAAGAGAAAGCCGAGCAGTAAGGCTGTTGGGATTGCTTGGGTGCGACGACGGAAATGGGCTGGCCTGACGATGCCGTTCGTGTACCCAGCCGGCACCTTACCTGCCAATTCCGACCACTCGTCAAGTTTCTGCTGCGCGTCTACTGGTGACGGATAGGTTTGCCCAAGTCGAATTACGGGCTGCCCAGCCCCGTGCTAAGCGGTCGGGCGGCTTTTTCCTTACTCTATTCTACTTTCCGATGGCTGAGCAAGATGACGAGATGACCCCAGCGCCGGTGACCCAGGCGCAGACCGGCGAACAAACTGAGTCTTTGGCTACCGAGCAGGCCCAGGCCCCACCGCAACCTATTCAAGGGAGCGACCAGGTAGTTTCCAATCCGGGCAATACGCCAGCCGCTGATAAAGTCCTTGCGGCGTTGATACCCGATGAGCGACCGGCCGGCCTGACAGAGCAACCAAGCAACATCCCGCAGGGGCAGGCGCCACCGGTAGGGGAGGGGCAGCAGGCTGCCGTCCCCGGCCAGGCTATCGATATGGCAGCTGCGGCGCCCGTGGGCGAATTGCGCATCACCTGGCAGCAGAAGGGCGCCGAGGTGGCCCCGCTGCTGGAGATGCGCGCTTACCTTGACCAGCTGCGCGAAGCCGGCGTAGCCGTGGGCGCGCTGCAGTTCGAGCGCAACCCGGCGGGCAAACTCACGGGGGGCTTTGCCGTTAGCTACGATCCGGAGTCCAACAAGCTGGGTCAGCTGGAAGCAACGCTGCAGGGCCTGCGGCAGGTGGGCCACGGCGTGGCCGTGGTAGAAAAGCCGGAGCAGGCGGCCGCCCGCCGGCAGGAGGCGGGCTACGATGACGGCTACGAGCCCCCGCGCAGCAAGCAGGTGCGGCAGGCATTCGGCGCCGATCAGTGGGATGCGCTGAGCGCCCAGCTCGCGGCCGTGCCCAAGCACGCGCTAACCGTCCTGGAGCAGGGGCAGCAGGCCGCAGCCGAGCAGCGCGTGCAGCAGCTGGCCCAGCAGCAGGGCAAGACCACCGAGCAGGTGCTGCGCGACGGGAAAAGCATTTTTGACATTGACACCAGCGGCAACCCGGCGTCAGCCTTTCTGAAGAACTTCTACGCCCACCTGAACGGCGGCCCGAAGACTCGGCAGCACCTGGAAGTGGACTACGAGCAAACCCGACAGGACTTGCAGGCGCGCCTGCTTCGCAAGGCGGGCACTGCCCAGGCGGAAGCGGTGCCCGACCAAGCGCCAGCTGCCCTGAATGCCCACGCAGTGGCCGTCGCCGACCCCGGCAAGCCGACCCCTGATGAGGTGATAGCCCCGCCGGCACCCGTCGCCCTGCCATTCCAGGCCAGCGACGTGCCGCAGCAGGTGCTGGCTTCACTGGGTCTGTCCCTGCAGACGCTGAAGCAGAGCGGGCAGCTAGAAAAGCTGCTGAGCGGGCGGCAAACCGACTTGCTGGCCATGCAGGTAACGGGCCGGTCGGACCAGGAACCCGTTCGGTTTGAGGGCAAAATGGTGCTGCGCCGCGAAGCTGACGGCACGGCCACGCTGAAAATGGAGTTGCCCCAGGCCCGGCTGATGATTCCGGGCGAGATTGGGGGGCTGCCCTTTACGCCCGAGCAGCGCCAGCGGCTGGAAACCGAGGGCAGCGCCGGCCTGCTGCGCGGCCTCAAGGACGAGCAGGGCCGCCCCTACAACGGCTACGTGGCCGTGGACAAGGCCATGAACAAGGTGGTGATTCTGCCCGAGGACAAGGTGACGCTGCACGGCACCATTGCCGGCGTCAAGCTCACGCCCGAGCAGCACCACGACCTGCGCGAGGGCAAAGTGGTGGCCCTGGCCGGTATGGCCAGCGGCGACGGGGGCCGGCAGTTCGACGGCACCGTGCAGGTAAACGCCGCCAAGGCCTGCATCGAAGTGCGTCCCGCCGCGCATGAGGTGGACCAGCGGCTGGCGCCGCAGCAAGCGGCATCAGCCGCTACCAAGACGGTGGCAGCCACACCGGCCAAAGAGCAAACGATGCCGGTGAAAGCCCGGGGACCGCGCCACTAAGCGCCCCAATTACTTCCACGCCATCATCTGATTAACTCAAGCCCGGAAGCTCTTTTCCGGGCTACTTTTTTCCGGGTATTGCCCAGCTTAATCTATTCCCACGCCATGGAACACGAGCTGACCTTTCAGAAAATCAAGCAGCAGGTGGAGTTGCCCGAGCTACTGAGCCATTTCGGTTACACCCTCAAAAAAGGGGAGCACCTGGGCCGGGGCAAGTGGCACGTATTCGAGGGCGATGATACCCTGGTCGTGTTCAAGGGCCGGGGTGGCGACTGGATGTACTTCAACGCCCAGGATGAGAGCGACAAGGGCAGCGTCATCGACTGGATGAAGAACCGGGTAAGCTCGGGCCGCATTGCCGGTATTGCCCAGCCGCCGGGCCGCAACCTGTGGCAGGCCGTCAACGACCACTTCCGCGCCTACCTGAACCTGCCCGAGGCGCAGCGGCCTCGGCTTAATTTGCCACCTATTGCCGAAACCGCCCCCGGCGAGAAGTTCCACAGCATCTTCACCAGGGACTGCCGGCCGCTGGAAGACAGTACGTACCTCGAAGGGCGGGGCATCAGCCAGGTTACGCTGCGGCATCCGCAGTTCGTCGGGCGCATCCTCAATCACCGGCACACCGTGCAGCGGGCGGGTCTGCCGCCCAAAACATTCGTTAACACGGCCTTCCCGGCCTACCACGAAGGGCGGGTAGTAGGATTGGAACTCAAAGGCGCAGGCTTCAAGGGGCAGGCGCCGGAAAGCCAGTTTTCCCGCTCGCTGTGGCTGAGCCGGCTACCCGAAGGCCGGCCCACCACGGTACTCGTGGTCAGCGAGTCGGCCCTCGATACGCTGTCTTACGCGCAGCTGCACCCTGAGGAAAGCGCCCTGTACGCTTCCACCGCCGGTACGCTCACCCAGAACAAGATTTTTGAGCTGCAGCGGCTGCTGCGCGAGGAGCAGATTCCGGCCATCCGGGCCGCGTTCGATAATGACACCCAAGGCCACCACTTCGATACGCGGCTGCTGGCGGGCCTGGCCAGCGACCAGAACCCGATGAAAGCGGTGCGCGAGCATGAGCACCAACTGACCGTCGAAATCGTGGCGCCCCAGCCGGCCGGCGTGCAGGCGCTAACCCGGCAGCTGCAGGCGTACAACGAGCAGACGAGTCAGCAGTTCCGCCAGGCTAACGGAGCCCCCGGTACGCCGGCCACGAGTCCGACCCTGCGTGATGAGCTCATCCACTCCCAGAAGGTGGACGCCCACACCTACCAGTTTCACCTGCCCATGAGCCCGGCGGCGCTGCAGGCTTTTAACCAGGCAGCCATCCGAACACTGGCCTTCGGGCACCGGGTGGAAATCGTGAAAAGCCAGGGCAAGGACTGGAACCAGGACCTGAAGCAGGACCAGTTGCAGCAGGTGGTGCAGCGCGAGCTGGGTGGGGGGCACAGGGATGGGGTGAACGAGGTCAAGGAGCGCACCCGGTTTACGCGTCGCCTCGGATGACGAGTCCGGGAGGGCAACCAGAAGTCACACGTTCCCTTGAGGCGAAGTAAGCATGATCAGAATCAGGTCACAGGATAAGAAAAGTCATGAAACGACTGGCCCGTGAGTGGTACACTTGCCTGTTCATCAATTATTGATTCAACCATGCTTTTTCGTCGTAACATGGGCACCGCCGACCGCGCCCTGCGGGTAGTAGCCGCCCTCACCGTCCTTGTCCTGTACCTGACCGGCACGCTGAGCGGGCCGATAGCTACCGGACTGCTCGTGGTAGCCGGTATCTTTGTGCTGACGAGCTTCGTGGGCTTCTGCCCGCTCTACAAGCCGTTCGGCATCAGCACCTGTTCCAGATAACCCGTGTCCCAGTCCACTCCCGACGAGAACCTGACCCTGCCGGCCCAGCTGGCCCGCCGCTTTGCCCACCTGGAGGCGCCCCTGCGCGAGGAAATGGCCCGGGTGGGGCAGCTGCGGCGGGTGGCCGCCGGCGAGGACGTGCTGCGTCCCGGCCAGCTGATCCGCCACCATGTGCTATTGGTGGAAGGACTGCTGAAAATCTACCGTCCCGGCGACGACGGGCAGGAGTTCCTGGTGTATTACTTATCGCCCGGCGACGCCTGCTCGCTCACACTGCTGCCCGTGCCCCGCGCCGCCGAGGCCAGCCTGGCCGTGCGCGCCGCCAGGCCCAGCCAGGTGCTGCTGCTGCCCACTGAAGCGGCCGAGCCCTGGCTCACGCGCTACCCGGCCTGGACGCGCTTCGTGGTGGAAGCCTACCGCAGCCGCTTCGACGAGCTGCTGCAGACCCTGGACGCCGTGGCCTTCCGGGCCCTGGATGAGCGCCTGGTGTTTTACCTGCGCCGCCACGTGCAGGCCCAGGGCCCGGTGCTGCTGCTCTCGCACCAGCAGATTGCCGACGAGCTGAGCACAGCCCGCGAGGTGGTGTCGCGCTTGCTCAAGAAGCTCGAGCAGCGGGGCCTGCTGGTGTTGCACCGCCACGGCATCGAGGTGCGCAACCTGGACGCGCTGCATCCCTGAAAGTGCCGGCCGAGGCCGCAGCGTGGTGGCGGTGACAAAAGTCACTGACCGGGGCAGGGGGGGAATGCACCTTTGTAGAGTCGGCGGGCCGCTACCTCACTTATTTCCCCGCCGCCACTTTCACTCATGGCCGAACACCCTCAAGATGCCGCCCTGCAGGTTGAACAGATCTACACCGGCTGCCTGGCCCACGGGGCCTACTATGTCCGCTCCGCCGGCGAGGCCGTCCTCATCGACCCGCTGCGCGAAACCCAGCCGTACCTTGACCGCCTGGAGCGCGACGGGGTGCAACTGAAGTACGTGCTCGAAACCCACTTCCACGCCGACTTCGTCTCGGGCCACCTCGACCTGGCCCAGCAGACCGGGGCCGCCATCGTGTACGGCCCCACGGCCGCGCCCGACTTTGCCGCTCACATGGCCGCCGACGGCGAGCGGCTGCGCGTGGGCCGTGTGACGCTGGAAGTGCTGCACACGCCCGGCCACACGCTGGAATCGAGCTGCTACCTGCTGCGCGACGAGCACGAGCGCCCCGTGGCCCTGTTCACCGGCGATACGCTGTTTCTGGGCGACGTGGGCCGGCCCGACCTGGCCCAGGCGGCCACCGGCCTCACCCAGCACGAGCTGGCCGGCCTGCTCTACGACTCGCTGCAAACTAAAATCCTGCCGTTGCCCGACGAGGTGACCGTGTACCCCGGCCACGGGGCCGGCTCGGCCTGCGGCAAGCACATGAGTGCGGAAACGGTGGATACGCTGGGCCACCAGAAAGCCACCAACTACGCCCTGCGGCCGGGCATCACCCGGGCCGAATTCGTGCAGGAAGTCACCGCCGGGCTGCTGCCCCCACCCGCCTACTTCCCGGCCAACGCCCGCCTCAACAAAGCCGGCTACGGCAGCTTCGGGCAGGTGCTCACCCAGGGCCTGACGCCCCTGAGCCCGGCCGACTTTCAACTGGTAGCCGAATCCGCCGGGGCGCTGGTGCTCGATACGCGCCGCCCCGAAGATGTTGCCCCAGGCTTTGTGCCTGGCAGCGTCAACATCGGCCTTGACGGCAGCTTCGCCCCCTGGGTGGGGGCGCTGGTGCAGCCGCTGAGCCAGCCCCTGCTGCTGGTCACCGAGCCCGGCCGCGAGGAGGAAACCGTTACGCGCCTGGCCCGGGTGGGCTACGACCAGAGCCTGGGCTACCTCAGTGGCGGCCCCGCCGCCTGGCAGCAGGCCGGCCACGCGCTGGACACCATCGAGTCAGTGACGGCCGAGGAGCTGGGCCGCCGCCTGGCCGCTGACCCGGCCACAGTGGTGGTGGACGTGCGCCGGGCCCGCGAGTTTGCCGACGGGGCGCTGACCGGGGCAGTTTCCGTGCCGTTGGATGCGCTCAACGAGCAGCTGGCCGCTATTCCGCAGCAGGGGCCGGTGTACGTGTACTGCGCCGGCGGCTACCGCTCCATGATGGCCGTGTCCGTGCTGCAGGCCCGGGGCTGGCGCAACCTGATCAACGTGGCGGGCGGCTTCCAGGCCATCCGGCAGGCCGGGCTGCCGCTGGCCATGCCCGCGTCGGAGCCTGCCTGATGCAGGCCCGGCCAACGCCTTTCGTTCCGGCCGGCCAGGCAGGTCAGGGCCCGCTGTGCGGCGCTGGCTTGTGTGGCCGGCCGGAACGGTAAGGTGCGGCTGCCAGACTATTTTTTGCGCCTGACCGGCGGCCCGCATTGCCGACGTCCGTCGCGGCGGGGTGCCCGCCCCGGTCCCGGTACTTCCCCTCTTGAGTTGTTCTGCATGTCTTCTTCCGCTTCCGTAACCCGGCGCGTGTTTCTGCGTCAGGCCGCGCTGCTGGCCGCGGCCGGCTACCTTCTGCCATCAGCCGTGGCCCGCGCCGCCACCGACCCCCAGTCCCTGGCCGAGCAGGCCCTGGCAACGCTGCGGGCCGGCAACCTGCGCTTTCAGCAGGGCCGGCTGCAGCACCCGCACGAAACCCTGCAGCGCCGCCACGAAATCGTGCGCCGGCAGGCCCCGCTGGCCACTGTGCTGGCCTGCTCCGACTCGCGCGAGTCGCCGGAGCTAATTTTCGACCAGGGTCTGGGCGACCTGTTCGTAGTGCGAACCGCGGGCCACGTGCTCGACGATGCGGTGGTGGGCACGCTCGAGTACGCCGTGCAGGAGCTGCAGGTGCCGCTACTGGTGGTGATGGGCCACCAGAGCTGCGGCGCGGTGGCCGCCACGCTGCAGTCGGTGGAAAGCACCCGGTTGGCCGCGGGGCAGATGGAAACCCTCGTGGATGCCATCCGGCCGGCCGTGCTGCTGGGCCAGGGCGCGGGCGAGGCCCGCTTCACCAGCATTGTGCAGGCCAACGTGCGCCTGACGATGGAGCGCCTGGCCAACTCGCGCCTGCTGCTGGAAGCGGTGGCGCAGCAGCGCCTGCGCATCGTGGGCGCTTACTACGAGCTGGAGTCCGGCATCGTCCAGTTCCTGGCCTGAGCCGGTTTGGCTGCCCGGCAATCCGGCCCGGGCTGCCGGAGCGTAGTGTTTTTAGTACCGGATGCCCGTCCGGGGTTTTCAGCTATCCTTGTCTATGCTGCTGCTTTCGCTGACCGACTACGCCCACCTGGTGCGCGACTCCTTTACGGGCTACGGGCGCTACCTGCTCACGGAAGTCCTGCACCCGCACCCCACCAACTACTTCTACTGGCTGGTGGCAGTTTCGCTGGGGTTCTGGGGCCTGGAGCTGGCCTGGCCCTGGCGGCGCGGGCAGGGCGCGTTCCGCCAGGATTTCTGGCTGGATGTATTCTACATGTTTTTCAACTACTTCCTGTTCTCGCTCATCCTCTACAATGCCCTCTCCAACGTCTTCGTCCAGCTGTTTCAGGACGGGCTGGCGCTGGTGGGCATTCATAATCTGGTGGCAGTCGAAATCGAGGACTGGCCGCTGTGGGCGCGGCTGCTGACGCTGTTTGTGGTGCGCGACTTCATCCAGTGGAACGTGCACCGGCTGCTGCACCGCGTCGACTGGCTCTGGGCCTTTCATCAGGTGCACCACTCGGTGGAGGAAATGGGTTTTGCCGCCCACCTGCGCTACCACCCCGTCGAGACGGTCGTGTACCGCCTGTTCGAGTACTTGCCGCTGGCCCTGATTGGTTTCGGGCTGACCGATTTCTTTTTGGTGCATCTGTTTACACTCACCGTCGGCCACTTCAACCACGCCAACCTGTACGCCCCGCTGGGACCATTCAAGTACGTTTTCAATAATCCGCAAACGCACTTGTGGCACCACGCCCAGGAGCTGCCGCTGGCCCGCCGCCACGGGGTGAACTTCGCCCTGACGCTGACCATCTGGGATTACCTGTTCGGTACGGCCTACGTGCCCCGTGCGCAGGCAAATCTGCCGCTGGGATTCGATGGCGTGGAGCACTACCCGCGTACGTTCGTGGCCCAGCAGCTGGCTCCCTTCACCCAGCTAGCCACCGTAGCGGAGCCCCTACTGGTCCAGGAACGGAAACAGGATAGCCTAGCTGCCCAGCCGGATTAGCCGTATAACCGGGCAGTTGCTTTTCCCATTCACTTTTACCCACGTTGCTGCCATGGATACTCTACTGCGTTACATTGCTTCCCCCGCGGGCCGGCTGGCCCGGGTGGCTATTGGCACAGCCCTGATTGGTACCGGCCTCGCGCAGGGCCGCAAGGGGCTGCCCCTGGTGGCTATTGGGCTGCTGCCGCTGGCTATGGGGGCTACCGACTCCTGCCTGCTGGCCCCGCTGGCCGGCTTGCCGTTTGAAGGTCCCCAACTGCGGGACATTCTGGGCCCGGTTCCAGCCTAGCCAGAATAGATCATGCCGATTGCCGAATGCCGGCCGGCTCCCATTCTCAGGGAGTATCGGCCGGCATTCGGCATTTTTCAATCTCGCGCTGCCGCATGCGAAACCGCAGCCAGCCGATAAGCAGCACTAGGGCAGCAGCTCCGACGGCCCAATAGCCCAGTGAGCCGGCCCGCACGGGGTGCAGCTGAATCAGGACCAGGCCAAAGCCGAGCATGGCCAGGCTGGTACGCACGTACGTGAGAAAGGTGCGCTCATTGGCCATGCGGGTGCGGGCGGCGGCCAGGCGCTGCTGGTCGTAGGCTGGTTGCGGCATAAAAGCAGACGGGCTGGACGGTTTCGACGGCTATACCACCTGAAAGGTCTCGTGGTTGCCGATGGCCAGGGGCCGGTGCTGCTCCAGGTAGGCGCGCATGGCTGCCACGGCGTGATGGCCGGTTTTGCGGCGCTCCCGCCCAAACCGGGGCGGTACGCCCTGCGCCGTAATGAAGGCGGCCGTATAGGTGCGGGCGGGGGCCAGGGGCTGGCCCTGCACGTACACGGTCTGCAGGCGGCTGCCCTTCGGGTTTTCCGCCTTGAAATAGACCTTCAGCCCCAGCGCCCGCTTCACGTAGCCGCCCATCTGGTGCAGGGGCTGCCCGCTGTAGGTGCTTTCCAGATTGGCTTCCAGCATATGCCGTAACTCGGCCCCGGTGAGCTGCACGAGTTCAATTTCCGGGTCCATGGGCACGATGTTGTAGAGGTCCTCCAGGCGAACCGTACCGGAGGGCACGGGCGCGCCGTAGCGCCAGCCGTTGGAAAAGTACAGGTCGGCCGGTACCCGGGCCCGCAGGCTTTCCAGCAGGAAATCGTCCATGGGGCACTCCACCGAGGTGCCCCGGTGCAGACTCGTGGTGGTAACGCCGACGGCCTCGCGCAGGTGGGCATAGGGTATCAGCGCCGCGTCGATCTGGGCCTGCAGGGCCGCGTCGGGCACCAGGTCACCCGTTACCTCCCGCAACTCGTGCTCGTGGGCCGTCACGCGGCCGGCTTCCACGGTGAGGGTGAGGCGGCCCACGAAGGAACCGTGCGCGCCGGACTGAATCACCAGGGTTTCTCCCACCCGGAACGGCTCGTAGAGGCGGTTGTGGGTGTGGCTGCTCAGGCACACGTCCACGCCGGGGTGGGCCTCCAGCAGGGCCACGTCCTGCGGAAAGCCGCAGTGGGAAAGCAGCACCACCAGATCCACCCGCTCAGTGGCGCGCAGCTGCGCCACGTGGCGCGGCAGCTCCCGCGTACCATCGGTAAAACGGATGCCTTCGCTGAAGTGGGGCGGCATGGTTTTGTCAACGATGGGGCAGGCCAGCCCGATGACGCCCACGCGCAGCCCGGCCGTTTCGTAGACGTGGTACGCCGGATAAACCAGCTCACCCGACAGCTTATCATAGACGTTGGCCGCCAGCAGCGGGTAGTTAAGCTGGTTCACCAGCCGCCGCAGGTGGGCGGGGCCGTAGGCAAAGTCCCAGTGGGCCGTCATGCCGGCAATACCCAGCTCGTTGAGGATGGGCACCAGAATTTCCCCTTTCGTGTCTACCACGGGCCGGGTACCGTGAAACGTGTCCCCCCCGTCGAAGAGCAGGTGAGTGGGGTAGGCTTCGCGCCACTGCCGCAGCAGGGTAGCAATGCGGGCGTAGCCCCCACAGGGCCGGTACTCCGGGCCCTGGGGGCCGTAAAATAATTCCTGGTGCAGGTTCAGGTAGCCGTGCACATCGTTAAGCTGAAATAGGGTCAGGGTAGCCATAGGGGAGAGGAAGGGAGAATCAAACTACTACGGGGCCACGGCGAGCGAGATTACTGCCAGCCCCACTTACGAAAAACAGTGTGGCCCGCCGCCGACTGCAGAAACGTGACGAACTGCCGGGCGGCCTCACGGGCGTAGAGGCTCACGCGGCTTTGCTTGTCGAGAAAGCCGGGGCGGGCCAGCGCGGTTTGCGTGAGCAGGTACTCGGCCCCGCCGTAGAGCACATCGGCATCCTGCAGCGCTTTTCCAGCCACTGCGCTTCGCGCCCGGCGGTAACTTCCACGGGAATGCCGGTCTGCCTGGTGAACGAGGCCGCGCATTCTTTCCTAGGCTCGGACGGGTCACCGGGGCCATACACGCGCAAGGATTGGCCGGCCGCCCAGGGCTACCAAGGCCCAGGCAGCAGAGTAGTAGTAGGCGAAACACCGTAAGCAAAAGAAGGAAAGAAGGTAAACCGGGACAGCCCGGCCGTAAAAAAAACGACGACCGGAAGGGCTCCGGCCGTCGTGGCGGCGATAAAGCGCCGGCAAAAATGGCTTAAGCCTTGCCGGGCAGAATCTTATTCCAGTACAGCCAGGGCAGTACGTAGCGCTTAAGCACCCACATGGAGTAGCGTTCTTCGGCCTGGTTGAAGGGGAAAGTAGGCGTAGGATTGTTATCGTAGTCGAACTCGGCCAGAATGAGCTTGCCGTAGCCCGTTACCAGCGGGCAGGAGCCGTAGCCGTTGTAGACGGGGTTGCCGGCCAGGGCCTTCCCGTGCAGCAGCGAGAGCAGGTTTTTCACCACCACCGGGGCCTGCTTGCGGATGGCCGCGCCGGTTTTGGAGTTGGGCATGGAGCCCGCGTCGCCCAGGCTGAAGACATTGGGGTAGCGTACGTGCTGCAGGGAGAGCTTGTCCACATCCACCCAGCCCAGTGGGTTGCCGGGCGCGGCCAACGGGCTGTTTTTGATGAAGTCCGGGGCACTCATGGGCGGCACCACGTGCAGCAGATCAAACTTCAGGGTCACCTCGTCCACCGCCTTGCCGTCCTGCA
Source organism: Hymenobacter piscis (assembly GCF_018760735.1). Lineage (GTDB taxonomy): Bacteria > Bacteroidota > Bacteroidia > Cytophagales > Hymenobacteraceae > Hymenobacter > Hymenobacter piscis. Next base: position 18,468 of record NZ_JAHHZN010000022.1, on the reverse strand, counting down.
TGATGTCGAACACGGCCTCCTGGCTTTCGCCCCGGATTTCCTTCAGGTTGTGGAAGAACTCGGTTTTGATGCCGTAGCGCTTTACCACCTTCAGCAGGGCCTCGGCAAATACTTTCACCCCAAAAATGACGCTGCCGGCCGAAGTGAACCGCACGTCGGCCTTGCTGAGCACGCCGCGCTTGCGCCAGTTGTCACAGGCCAGGTACATGATTTTCTGGGGCGCGCCCCCGCACTTGATGGGCGTGCCGGGGGCCGAAAACAGGGCCGTGCCACCCTGGAAATTCTTCACGCACTCCCACGTATAAGGGGCCAGCTCGTAGCCGTAGTTGGAGCACACCCCGTTTTTGCCCAGCGCCTCCCTGGCCCCCTTGATCTTGTGCCAGTCGAGCTGAATGCCGGGGCACACGACCAAGTAGTCATAGGTCAGGCGCTGACCGCCGGCCGTGACCACTGTGTTGGCTTCGGGCTCAAACGTGGCCGCCGCGTCCTGAATCCACTGCGCCCCCTGCGGAATGTAGTCCGCCTCGTTGCGCTCGGTGTCCCGGATGTCGTAGGCCCCGCCACCCACCAGCGTCCAGGCCGGCTGGTAGTAGTGCTTGGCGGAAGGCTCCACGATGGCCACGTCGAGGCGGCGGTCTTCCAGCAGCAGCTGCGCCGCCACGGACAGGCCAGCGTTGCCGCCGCCGATGATGAGAAACTGATGATGCCGGGAAATTGCTGAGTCAGGCATGGTGGAGTGGGAGTATGATAAATGAAAGGAGGACGTGTCACGCAGCAGCCAAACGAAATTCCGGCTTTCGCATGAATCAAGGTACATATTAACATTTTTTCAATTGTATTCCAATGCAGACGAATTGCTTTTACAAATTGCAGCATGCCTCATGCTTTGACGCAAGCCGGGCGGGGCTTATCTTCAGCCTGCAGCCTGAGTATAGCCTCCATAATTTATGTGGGGCAAAAGCCCTCCGTAGCAGCCTAGGGGCCTGGGCACTTGCTATCTGCTCCCCCACGATTTGGGGTGTTGGCAAACCAGGGGTTTTGCATGTAATCTATTGGGTGCGCGTCTGTACCATGCTTACTGGTCAATTGCCACCGAAGGGGCGTGAGCACAATCATGCGAAGTGGTAAGCGGCATCATGGAGTTGCGGAGTCACCGGTGGCAGTTTTGTGAAGTCATTAAGCCGGGCTGAACCGGCAACCTTACGCTGCCCCGTGGAATCGCATTTCAAAGCCTTCATCCTAACCCACCGCCAGGCCCCGCTGGCCATCCGCGAGCCGCTGGCCCTGCAGCCTCCTGCCTGCGATGCCCTGCTCGAGCGCCTGCACCGCCACCACGGGCTGCGCGACGTGCTGGTGCTGAGCACCTGCAACCGCACCGAAATCTACTACCAGGCGCCCACCGACCAGCGCCGCCTGATTCTGGCCGAGCTGGCCGCCGTGACGGGCCTGCCCGACGTGGCCGCCTACGACGCGTACTTCACTAGCCTGTCGACCGGAGAAACTGCCACCCAGCACCTGTTCGAGGTGGCACTGGGCCTGCAAGCCCAGGTAGTGGGCGACCTGCAAATCGGCCATCAGGTGAAGCGGGCCTACCAGCGCTCGGTGGCGGCCGGCGCGGCCGGGCCCTACCTGCACCGGCTGCTGCAGGGCGTGCTGGCGGCCCACAAGCGCGTGCAGCACGAAACGGCGTTTCGCGACGGGGCCGCCTCGACTTCGTACGCGGCCCTGGAGCTGGTGGAGGAGTTGACGGCGCACTTGCCTCGGCCGCGGGTGCTGGTGGTAGGGCTGGGCGAAATCGGCACCGACCTATGCCGCCACTTTGCCAAGCGCCGCGGGCGCGCCACCGTGCAGGTGTGCAACCGCACCGACGCCGTGGCCCGCCGCCTGGCGGCCGAGTGCGGCCTGCTGGACCTGCCCTTTGCCCACCTCATTGAGGGCCTGCGCACGGCCGACGTGGTGGTGTCGGGGGTGGCGGCACCGTACTTTTTCACGCCGGGTCAGTTGGCCGCCCTGCCGGTAATGCAACCTAAGTTTTTGCTCGACCTAGCCCTGCCCCGCAGCGTGGACCCGGCCGTGGAGCAAGTGCCGGGCGTGGTAGCCTACAACCTGGAAGACCTGCAAAGCCGGGCCAGCGCGGCCCTGGCCCAACGCCTGGCCGCCATTCCGCAGGTGCGCGCCATCATTGCCGAGGGCCGCGCCGAACTGGCCCAGTGGAGTGCCCAGCACCTGTCCCTGCCCGTCATCCAGGCCCTGAAAACCCGGCTGGAAGAACTTAGCCAGCAGGAAATCGGACGGGTGCGGCGGCAGCAGCACCTGAGCGCGGCCGAAACCGCCTACCTGGAAGACCTAAGCCGGGGCCTGCTGCAGAAGCTGCTGCGCCAGCCGGTGCTGCAGTTGAAGGCTGCCGCCGGGCAGGGCCACGCCGAGCCGCTGGCCGCCACGCTGGCCGCGCTCTTTGCCTTGCCCGCCCCCGCCACCCTGGTCCTGGCCGATTGACCCATTCACCGCTTAACCTCTTCACCGCGGGGCCCGCCCGCCCATTTCCACACTGCCATGAAAAATCTTCTGGTCCTGACCGATTTTTCCTCGGAGTCGCGCTACGCCTTTGACGGGGCGCTGCAGCTGGCCCGCCGCGCCGGCGGGCGGGTAGTGGTGCTGCACGTACTCGACCTGCCCGAAACGGCCAACTTCAGCACTTACGGCGGGCCGGTGAGCGGCGAGCTGCCCAACGGCGGTGGCGGCCTCGACGACGTGTTTGTGCTGCGGCTGCTGCGTGTGATTAAGCAGCGCATGCACCGCCTGCTCGACGACGCGGCCGGCAAGGCCCCCAACGTGCTGGTCACGGACCGGGTATCTACCAAAAGCCTGAGTGAGGCCGTGGCCGAAACCGTGGAGCAGGATGACATCGACCTGATTGTGATGGGCGCCCAGGGCCATACCCCGCTCGAACACTTCCTGCTGGGCTCCAACACCGAGCGCATGGTGCGCACGGCGCCGCGACCGGTGCTGGCCATCAAGCATCCGGTGGGCGCGTTGGCCGTGCAGCGCATCGTGATGCCCGCCGATTTTGTAGCCGAAGCCCCCACCGCGGGTGCCGACTCGCTGCGGGCGCTGGGGCAGCTGTATCCGGAGGCCGCCGTGCACCTGTTGCAGGTGGTGAAACCCGGAGCCGACAAGGAACGCGCCCGGCTGGCCATGGCCGATTTTGCGCGCCACCACCAGCTCCCCCGCGCCCACCCCGTGGTGGTACACGCCGCCAGCCCGGCCGCCGGCATCGCGGCCTACGCCGACCGGGCCGATGCCGACCTGCTGCTGCTGCCCACCCACGGCCGCACCGGCCTCAGCCGCTGGCTGCAAGCCAGCATTGCCGAGCGCGTGGCCACGCACGCATTTCCGCCGGTGCTCACGGTGCGGCTGTAGGCCGCCGCGTGCCAACACAAAAAAGCCGCTGCTTTGATGAGGCAGCGGCTTTTTTGCGCCGACGCCTACCGGGGGCAGGCCCCGCGCAGGTCCATGAACACCAGGCGCCAGCGCCCCCCGGCCCCGGCCGACTTGGCGAAGTGGAACTGGTAGCCGGTACCGGTTTGCAGTACGCTGCGCACCACGCGCCCCTGGGCGGCCTGGGCTTGGTTGCGGGTGCCGCCGTGGATAGGGGCCGTCTGCCAGAAATTCAGCGCCCGGAAGGCGGTGGCCGGCCCGGCAAAGGTGCCCCGCCGGGCGTAGGTGCCGGCCGGGCAGGCGGGCGCGGGCAACGCGGCCACGGGCTGGGGCGGAGCGCCGCGCAGCAGGGTCTGATCGAGCGCAAACAGGGGCTGGCGGCGCTGGTCGCGGAACTGGCGCACGTCGGCCACGCGCGACACAAGGGGCCGGCCGCCGGCCTGCTCCAGCACCCACAGGCCGTACTCGGGGTCGATGAGCTGGTTGAGGGTGGCCGCGTCGTGGCCGCGTAGGCTGCCGTCGAAAATCAGCCAGGCGCCGGCCAGGGAGGTGTCGGCGGGCATCACCGGGTTTTCGGTGGTGGCGGCGGCCGGGTCGGGCTTGGGCGGACGCGCCGGCACTACCTGCGGGGAGGCGGAGGCGGGCGCCCGGGCGGGCATGCCGTTGGGGTTTTTCACGTCGCCGCAGGCGGCCAGCAGTAGCAGGCCCAGGGCAGAGAGTACGGGTTTCATAGGCGGGGAGGCAACTCGCTGAATCGTTGTTATACCCAACTCAGACCTTTGTGCAGCCAGGCCTGGGTGGCGGCTTCGGGGGTGCCGGGGGCAGGCTGGTAGTCGTAGTGCCAGGCGGCCAGCGGGGGCAGGCTCATCAGGATGCTCTCGGTGCGCCCCCCGGTTTCGAGGCCGAACCTGGTGCCGCGGTCGATGGCCAGGTTGAACTCGGCGTAGCGACCGCGGCGTACCAGTTGCCACTGCTTCTCGCGCTCGGTGTACGGCAGGTCGGCGTTCTGGCGCATCAGGGCCGAGTAGGTGCGGCCGTACACCTCGCCCACGGCCTGCACGAAGGCCAGTAGCTCCCCAAAGGTGCCATCCGGGCCCACGGTTAGGCGGTCAAAGAAGATGCCGCCCACGCCGCGGGTTTCCTGGCGGTGGGCCAGGTAGAAGTAGTCGTCGGCCCACTGCTTGAAGCGCGGGTAGTACGTGGGGTTATGCTGGTCGCACACGGCCTTGATTTCCCGGTGAAACCAGCGGGCCTGCTCCTCATCCACATAAATGGGTGTGAGGTCGAGGCCGCCGCCAAACCAGGCTTCGCCGTTGCCGGCCTCGAAGTAGCGCACGTTCATATGCGAGATGGGCACCATGGGGCTCTGCGGGTGCTGCACCACCGATACGCCGGTGGCGAAATATCCCGGGTCGGGCATGAGCAGCTGGCGGGCGGCGCCCTCGCTCATGCGGCCCCACACGGCCGAGAAGTTCACGCCCCCTTTTTCCAGCACCCGGCCACCGCCAATGACGCGGGTGCGCCCGCCGCCGCCTTCCTCGTGCGTCCAGGGGTCTTCGCGGAAGGTGGCGCCGCCGTCGGCGACTTCGAGCTGCTGGCAGAGCCAGTCCTGAAAGGTTTTCATCCAGGCTTCGGCCCGGGCCCGGTAAATGGCGGATTCAACCGCCGGCAGTACAGTGGTCATGGGATGCGGAAGCAAGGGTGAGGGCCGCCCGTGGGCGCGGCCACGTAGGTAGCGGACTAAAACGAAAGGGCAATAGGCTCAACGGCGGCCTGCAGCAGCCCGCACTGGGCACAGCGGGCCGCCGAGGGCTGGCGGCCGGTGGGCAGCACCAGCACCGGCACGCGCAGGTGGTAGGCATTGGTGCGGCGGAAGGTGGGGTGGCAGAAGCGGCGCGAGAGGCAGCCGTCGGCAGTGGCCAGCACCAGCAGCTGCGCTTCGTGCTGCTCGCCAAACTCGCTGAAATCCTCCAGGATGTCGTCTTCGGGCAGCAGGTGGGGCGTGGCGGCGGGCAGCAGGGCGGCGGCAGCCTGCAGGGCCTTCTGGGCCGCGGGCCACTCGCGGCGGTCGGGGGCGTAGAACTGCACCAGCTCGAAGCGGGCGCCGGCGGCCCGCGTGAGGGCCGCCACGCGCGGCAGCCAGCGGGCGGCATCGAAGTGCTCAAAGTCGGCGTTGAGGGCTACGCGGGCGGGCAGCTCGTGGTGGCCGGGCGGCACCAGCAGCACCGGGCAGCTCACCAATTCGGGCAGCTGGGCCAGGGGCTCGTCGGCGGGCGGCGGGGCGGCGCAGTCGCGCAGCGTGAGGCCGGCCACCACCAGCTCGGCCTGGTAGCCGTTTACCAGCACCTGCAGCCCCTCGGCCAGCGGCTCGGAGGACAGGTGGTAATGGTAGTTGATGCGGCGGCCGTTCTGGCGGGTGAGCCGCTGGTAGCGTAGGCGCTCGGCCAGGGCCTGCAGGCGGTGCAGGGCGTTGTCCTGGCGGTCGGGGTGCAGGTGGGCGTCGGGGCAGGCCTGCACCAGCACGATGTCGGCCCCAAGGCGCAGGGCCAGCTTGTTGGCGTAGCGCAGGGCATTTTCGCAGGCGGGCGAGAAGTCGATGGGAACCAGCAGCGTAGGCATAAGTAGGGGAAGCTTTAGAGGAGGAAAAATCGAGGCATGATGAAGGAGGCCGCCACTCAGGGCTGCGGGGCCGGGCCGTGGCACCAGGTGACGGAGGCCGGCTGCTGGCGACCCGGCGCGGCGGGGGCGCCTACGGTGGCGCTCAGGCGCGGGCTCAGGTACGGGATGCCCAGCCCCAGCCCGCGCACGATGAATAACGCCGCCAGCCCCAGCGCCAGGGCCGGCACGGCCCGCCGCAGCCGGCCCCGCCAGTGCCAGGGCAGCAGCGGCCCGCCCAGCGCCACCAGCAGCATCAGCGGCTGGGTGCCCAGGCCAAACAGGGCCATGTAGGCAGCCCCGCCCGCTACGCCGGGCACGCTCAGGGCGCCGGCCAGGGCCACGTACACCAGGCCGCAGGGCAGCAGCCCGTTCAGCATGCCGGCCGCGTACAGGCTACCCAGCGCGGGCCGCTGGTAGAAGTAGCCCAGCCGCGCTTTCACCCGGCCCAGCACCGCGCCCAGGCCCAGGGCGGCGGCGGCCCGCGCCTGCCATGCCTCGGGCACCGCCACCAGCGCCAGCACCAGCGCCCCCGACAGCACCGACAGCCCCTGCTGCCAGCCCGCCAGCCGCAGCCCCTGCCCTACCGCCCCCACGGCCGCGCCCAGCAGCGCGTAGGTGGTCAGGCGGCCCAGGTTGTAGAGCACACGCCCGGCCACGTAGCGTCGGCGGGGGCCGTCGGTACCCGGCAGGGCCACGGCCAGGGCCCCGCACATGCCCACGCAGTGCAGGCTGCCCACCAATCCAAACAAGAAACCGGCCCAGAGCATGTGGTGAATGAGTGAATGAGTGAGTGGTTATTTGAATACCCGGTGCTTTTGTAAAGCAGGGCCGGGAGTGGCAGCAGGTGAGGCGCTAGTGTATCGTCAGCTCTCTTTCCAGGAAGTACTCCTGGGGGCCGGCGCTGAAGGCCAGGCGCAGGCGCCAGTGGCCGGGGCGCAGGGCGCGGGTGCTCAGAACCTGCTGCGGGGGCTGCCCGGCGGGCACGAAGGGCAGGGTGAAATCCAGGCGCTGGTCGGCGGGGCGGAAGAACTGCAGGGTGCCGCGCACGGGCTGGCCGGCCAGGGCCGGGGGCAGCGTCAGGCGCAGGCGCCGGGCGGCAGCCTCGAGCTGCACCTGCACCGGGGCGGGCAGGGCGGCGGTGCGGGCGGTGGCCTCCATGCGCTGCTGGTAGCGCAGCTCCTGCTGGTAGTAGTCGGGGCTGACCAGGTCGACGCTGGTGCGCAGGGCGTGCTGCACCATCAGGCCGATGTAGGTGGCGAAGAGCACAAACGCGGCCCCGATGGCCAGGGGCCAGCGGCTGCGAGAACGGGGCGGGGAAGAGACCATGGCGCGAAGCGGCGAAAAAGCGAGAGGATGGACGAAGCAGCGGGCAGCGCGGCTACTGCACCGGGCCCAGAAACTTGGTGCGGGTTTCAGTCATCAGCCGGCCGCCGCTGAACACACCCAGCCGCAGGGGCTGGTTGGTCTGGTGCAGGGCCGTGCGGGGCAGCTCGATGAAAAATACCCCCTCCACGATGCCCTGCGCCGGCAGCCGCAGCCCGCCCGGCGTGCCCACCAGCGTGATGGTGCCGCCCGCGGGCTCCAGCACCCGCAGCGTGATGGGGTAGGCGTGGTTGGTTTTGTTGATGACCGAGAGGTTGTAGAGGTTGGTGATGCTGCCGCGCCCGGTTTTCTGGTACAGCTGGCCCGGCGTGCGCAGCACCCGCGCCTCCACGTTGGCGCGCGACACAAGCAGGAACGTGAGCCCGGCCAGCACCAGCACCAGCGCCGCGCTCAAGGCCTTCATGCGCCCGGTGAACCGGAACGGCGTGCCCTGGGCAATGTCGGCCACCGAGGCGTGCCGAATCAGGCCCGGCGGCTTCTCCACCAGAGCCATGATGTTGTTGCAGGCATCGATGCAGGCCGTGCAGTTGGTGCATTCCAGCTGGGTGGCGCCGTTGCGGATATCGATGCCGGTGGGGCACACCTGCACGCACTGGTGGCAGTCGATGCAGTCGCCGGCGGTGCGCAGCTGGTTTTTGCGCAGCTTCTCGCGGGGCTCGCCGCGCTGGTAGTCGTAGGCTACCACCAGGCTGCGCTGGTCAAGCAGCACGCCCTGCAGGCGGCCGTAGGGGCAGGCAATGGTGCACACCTGCTCGCGGAACCGGGCAAACACGGCGTAGAACACGCCCGTGAACAGCCCCATGGCCGCCAGGCCGCCCAGGTGGGCCGTGGGCGGGTCCGTCACCAGCTGCACCAGCGCATCGGAGCCGATGATGTAGGCCAGGAAGGTATTGGCAATCAGGAACGAAATCAGCAGGAACAGCGCGTGCTTGGTAGTCTTGCGCCAGAGCTTGTCCCAGTCGAGCGGGCGGCGGTCGAGGGCGCGCTGCTGGGGCGCGTCGCCTTCCAGCCAGTACTCAATGCGCCGGAACACCATCTCCAGGAAGATGGTCTGGGGGCACACCCAACCGCAGAACACCCGCCCGTACACGATGGTGAACAGGATGATGAAGAGCACGAAGGCCAGCGCCCCTACCAGCAGAATGAAGAAATCCTGGGGCCAGAAAATCTGCCCGAAGATGATGAAGCGCCGCGCCGGCAGGTTCAGCATCAGCACCGGCAGCTCGTTGATGCGCAGCCAGGGGCCGGCAAAGAGCAGGGTCAGCAGCCCGTAGCTCAGCCACTTGCGGGCCCGGTACAGCCGGCCGCTGGGCTTGCGCGGGTACAGCCACACCCGCTTACCGGCCGCATCCACCGTCGACAGGTGGTTGCGGAAGTCTTCATCGGGCTCGTAAACGGCAGTGGTGGACATGGCAGATTGGTGGTAACCTCCCCCCCCCCCCGGCCCCTTCTCCCGTGGAGAGGGGGAGCCGGACGACTCGATAGCAGGGAGCAGGCGGGCTGGCTAGAGGTAAGGCAAATGATGTGGTGCGGCGCAGATCTGGCAGCGGCGCGTTCGGGGCACTGGCCGGCAGGAAGCGGCCGGTTTTCAGGCCCGCCTGGCTCCCCTCTTCACGGGAGAGGGGGCCGGCCCCGGAGTGTTCCCGTGGGGGCCTACCGCTTGGCCACGGCGGGAGCTTCTTCCTCGCCCTGGGGCTCTTTGGCATTGGACGGGTTGGAGCCTTGCAGCGACTCGATGTAGGAGGCCACCTGCAGCAGCTGCTTGCTGGCTAACTTTCCCTTCCAGGCCACCATGCCCTTGCTGGTCACGCCGTACTTGATGGTCTTGTACACGTGGTTGATTTCGCCGCCGTGCAGCCAGTAGGCATCTGTGAGGTTGGGGCCCACTTTGCCCTCGGCGTTGGCCCCGTGGCAGGGCGCACAGTTGGTGGCGAAAATGCTCTTGCCGGCGGCCAGGTCGGCCGGGGCGGTAAGGGCGGCGAACGTGGTAAGCTTGGTGGGGTCGTCGGGGGTGGCAGCCAGCAGCAGGGCGGCCTGCTGCATCTCGGTTTCGTATTCAGCCGTCTGCAGCTGGCCGCGTTGGCTCACGTGGTAGTAGCCTAGGTAGGCTACGGCAAATACGATGGTGAAGTAGAAACCGTACTTCCACCAGGGCGGCAGGTCATTGTCGTACTCACGGATGCCGTCGTAGTCGTGGTCGAGCTGCTCGTCGCGGTACTGGCCCGTCACCAGGCGCGCATCGCCGATGAGCAGGCCCAGCACCTGCCCGCTCCAGGAGTCGTGCACGGTGGGCAGGGCGTAGAGCTTGCGCAGCTGCGGCCGCAGGGCCACTACCATTGCCACGAACAAAAGCAGGAAAATCAGCAGTACCAGCAGCAGCGTGCTCAGCAGAAACCAGAACAGCCAGAGGCGGTTGTCGGGGCCGGCGGCGGCGGGCGGGGTGTCGGCGGCCAGCGCCGGGGCGGCCGTCAGCAGCCCGGCCCCGGCCGCCCCCAGCAGGATTCGGAGGGTACGCATACGATTAGGCAGCTACGCATTCAACCGGGGCCGCCACCGGGCGCGCCTGCGGGGCCAGGGGACGCGCTGCCGCGGCTACCGGCTCGGCTGCCCGCGGAGCCGGGGTTTCCTCCGCCGCCACCTCGGCGCCGTAGCGCTGGGCCGCCGAAGCAATGGAGGAGCCCGTGATGATGGCCATGAGCAGGGCCAGGCCGGCCACCCACCACACGGCCCACGACAGCACATCGGTGCCCTGCGGGCCGGCCGCAGCAGGAGCAGTTTGGGCGGCGGCAGAATAGCCGGTGAGCAGGGCGGCAAAAATCAGCGAGAGGGTGCGACGGGTTAGCATAGCGGTTGAGGGGTGAAAGGTGAAGAAGCGGGTTCAGCGTCGGCGCTCAGCGGCAGCTCGCTCATGCGGCCCAGGTGGCGGCGGTCGGCCAGCAGCACGTAGGCGAGCAGGCCCAGAAAAAAGAGGAAGAAGATGGCCAGCGAGATGAGCGGGTACAGCTCGATGCCGGCAATGTGTTGGAGCACGTTTTTATCCATGGCAAAGCGGGCGTTAAGGGTTACTGCGCGGCGGGGGAGTCGGCCCTCCCCTTGATGTCGGTGCCCAGGCGCTGGAGGTAGGCAATCAGGGCCACGATTTCGCGGTCGGATTTCACCTCGATGTCTTCTTTCTTCAGCTCCTGCACAATGCCCTGGGCCTGGCGGCGGGCGTCGGCCACGGCCTGCTGCTCGAAGCCGGCCGGGTAGGGCGTGCCCAGGCCGCGGAGCACCTCAATTTTCTTCGGCAGCGAGCGGTAGTCGATGGCGTCGTCGAACAGCCAGGGGTAGGGCGGCATGATGGAGCCGGGCGACATGCTGGTAGGGTCCAGCATGTGGTTGTAGTGCCAGGAGTGGGGGTACTTGCGGCCCACGCGGTGCAGGTCGGGGCCGGTGCGCTTGCTGCCCCACAGGAAGGGCCGGTCGTACACGTACTCGCCGGCTTTCGAGTACTCGCCGTAGCGCTCGGTTTCGGAGCGGAAGGGGCGCACCATCTGCGAGTGGCAGTTCTGGCAGCCTTCGCGGATGTACAGGTCGCGGCCCTGCAGCTCCAGCGGGCGGTAGGGCTGCACCGAGGCAATGGTGGGCACGTTGGACTTCACCAGGAAGGTCGGAATCATCTCCACCAGCCCGCCGATGAGGATGGCCACCGTGGCCAGCACGGCCAGCTGGAAGGGGCGGCGCTCCAGCCAGCGGTGCCAGTGGCCGGGCTGCACGTGCGGGTCCTGGGCTTCGGGCAGCAGCGCGGGGGCCTGGGCCGGTTCCCGGGCCAGCAGCGTGCCGGCCTGGGCAGTCTGGTACAGGTTGTACACCATCAGCAGCACACCGCTCAGGTACAGCACCCCGCCAATGCCGCGCAGGTAGTACATGGGCACGAGGCTGAGCACCGTTTCCAGGAAGTTGGGGTACTGCAGCATGCCCTCGGCATTGAACTGCTTCCACATCAGGCCCTGGGTGAAGCCGGCCCAGTACATGGGCAGGGCGTAGAGCAGGATGCCGAACACGCCCAGCATAAAGTGCACGTTGGCCAGGCGCTTGGAGTAGAGTGCGGTGCGGTAGAGGCGCGGCCACAGCCAGTAGAGCATGGCGAAGGTGAGGAAGCCGTTCCAGCCCAGGGCCCCCACGTGCACGTGGGCCACAATCCAGTCGGTGAAGTGGGCAATGGCATTCACGTTCTTGAGGCTCAGCATCGGGCCCTCGAAGGTGGCCATGCCGTAGGCCGTCACGGCCACCACCATAAACTTGAGCACCGGCTCCTCGCGCACCTTGTCCCAGGCGCCGCGCAGCGTGAGCAGGCCGTTAATCATGCCGCCCCACGAGGGCGCAATCAGCATCACGGAGAAGGCCACGCCCAGGCTCTGGGCCCAGTCGGGCAGGGCGGTGTAGAGCAAGTGGTGCGGCCCGGCCCAGATGTAGATGAAAATCAGCGACCAGAAGTGGATGATGCTCAGGCGGTATGAGTACACCGGCCGGCCGGCGGCCTTGGGCAGGAAGTAGTACATCAGGCCCAGGTAGGGCGTGGTCAGGAAGAAAGCCACCGCGTTGTGGCCGTACCACCACTGCACCAGCGCATCCTGCACCCCGGCGTACATGGAGTAGCTCTTGAAGAAGGTCACCGGCACCTCCATCGAGTTGACGATGTGCAGCACGGCTACCGTGAGGAACGTGGCAATGTAGAACCAGATGCCCACGTACAGGTGCCGCTCGCGCCGCCGCACAATGGTGCCGAACATGTTCCAGCCGAACACCACCCACACCAGCGTAATGGCAATGTCGATGGGCCACTCCAGCTCGGCGTACTCCTTGCTGGTGCTGATGCCCAGCGGCAGCGAAATCAGCGCGCTCAGGATGATGAGCTGCCAGCCCCAGAAGTGTACCCGGCTGAGTACCCGCGAAAACATGGGCGTCTTGCACAGCCGCTGCAGCGAGTAGTACACGCCCATGAAAATGCCGTTGCCGACGAAGGCGAAGATGACCGCGTTGGTGTGCAGCGGCCGGATGCGGCCAAACGTAGTGAAGGAGGTGTGCAGGTTGGCCTCGGGCAGGGCCAGCTGAAAGGCGGCCAGGATGCCCACCAGCATGCCCGCCACGCCCCAGAACACGGTGGCCAGGCCGAAGTCGCGGACAATCCGGTTGTCGTAGAGAAACGTGTCGAGCGCCGGTCGGGGCCGGTCCGGCGCCAGCGGCGCAGCGGCGGTCAGGGGAGGCGGGGAGGTGGCTTGCATTGCGCAGAAAGCTTGGGTGAATCAGTAGCCCAAAGGTCCTGCGCGTCCCCCCCGGCGGGCATGACGGCCGTTACGGGCGGGGTTGATTGATGTCATGCCCCGCCGGGCGGGCCGCCGGCTCGTCCTCGAACAGCATGCGCACGGCGGGCGTGTAGGCATCGTCGTACTGGCCCGAGCGCACGGCCCACAAAAACGCCCCCAGAAACGTGAGGGCCACCGTCAGACTGATACCGATGAGCAGGAAGATGATGGTCATGGGGAAGAGCACCTCACCCCCCGGCCCCCTCTCCTGTGGAGAGGGGGAGCCAGACGATGGAGGGTGGTTTAGGGGTTGGATGGGATACGGGACTATAAGGTCATCATGCTTCGACTGCGCTCAGCATGAGGGCCTGACTTCTCCGTTTTTACTTCTCGATTCTCAGTTCTTACGCCAGGCTCCCCCTCTCCCTAAGGAGAGGGGGGCGGGGGGGGGAGGTCACAACGCCAGCCGCCGGGCGGCGCGGCGCACCAGCAGCGTGGCTACCAGCATCACACTCAGGGAGCTGATGGGCATCAGAATGGCCGAGACGATGGGTGTGAACCGGCCCTGCACGGCCAGGGCCAGCCCGAAGCCGTTGTAGCAGAATGAGAGGCCGAAGGTGAGGAGCACCACCCGCAGGCTGGCCCGGGCAAAGGCCAGCAGCGTGGCCAGGCGGCCCAGCTCGCGGGCGTCGAGAATGGCGTCGCAGGCAGGCGAGAAGTTGGTGAGCGTGTCGGTGAGGGCCACGCCGGCATCGGCGGCGCGCAGGGCGCCGGCGTCGTTGAGGCCGTCGCCCACCATCACCACGGTGTGGCCCCGGGCCCGCTCGGCGGCAATGTAGGCCAGCTTGTCGGCCGGCGACTGGCGGAAGCGCAGCTCGGCCCGCTCGCCCAGCAGGGCCCGCAGGCGGGGCCGCTCGGCCTCGGTATCGCCCGAGAGCACGGCCAGGCGGTAGCGGCCGGCCAGCCCGGCCAGCCCGGCCAGCAGCGCGGGCACCGCCGGGCGGTACACGTTGTGAAAGCTGTAGTAGCCGGCCGGCTCGTCGTTCAGGGCCACGTACACCCGCGTTTCGGGCGCGGCAACGGCCCCGGCGGCGGCGAACGGAGCAGGCGCTTCACCGGCAGCAGCAGGAACGGCAGCAGCGGCTTGGGAGGGCACATCGGCAGCAGCGGAATGAGCGGCCCCGGAAGTTGGTGTCGGCGCGGCGGCGGCCAGGTCCGTCGGGGCGAAGCCGCAGAACGCGGCGGCGCCCAGGCGCACGGTGGCGGCCGTATCGGCGGCAGCGGCGGCTACGCCCTGCCCGGCCACTTCGCGGCAGGTGTGCAGGGCTACGGCGGGGCCGGTGGCTTCGCGGGCCAGGCGCTGGCTGAGCGGGTGCGTGGATTGGGCGGCGGCGGTGGCCACCAGGGCCTGCTCGGCGGCCGTGAGCGGGCGGCCGTGGTACTGCACTTCGGCCTGGCCGGCATCGGTGAGCGTGCCGGTTTTGTCGAATACCAGCGTATCGGCGCGGGCCAGGGTTTCGACTACGGTGCCGTTTTTGAGGTAGAGCTGGTGGCGGCCCAGTACCCGCAGCGCGGCCCCCAGCGCAAAGGGTGAGGCCAGCGACAGGGCGCAGGGGCAGGCAATGACGAGCACCGAGGTGAAGGCCTGCCACATCAGCGCCGGGTCGCGCGGGCCCCAGTAGAGCAGCGTACCCAGGGCCAGCACCAGCGTCACGGCCACGAAGTAGCGGCCCACGCGGTTGGCGTAGGTTTCCAGGGTAGCGGCGGCGTCGGTTTTGGCGAAGGCAGGGTTGTTCCAGAGCTGGGTGAGGTAGCCCTGGCTGACTTCGCGCACCACTTCCAGCTCGATGGCCTCGCCCAGCTGCCGGCCGCCGGCGTACACCAGTTCGCCCGAGGCGCGCGCCACCGGCGTGCTCTCGCCCGACACGAAGGCGTAGTCGATCTGGCCCGCGCCGCGCAGCAGCACGGCATCGGCGGGCACCACTTCCTGGTGCCGCACCCGGATGCGGTGCCCCGCCCGCAGCTCCTTCACCGATACCGACCGGGTGCCGCCCTCGGGCAGCAGGCGCGTCACGGCCACCGGGAAGTAGGAAGTAAAGTCGCGGTCGAAGCGCAGGGCATCGTAGGTGCGCTGCTGCACCCACTTGCCGATGAGCATGAAGAAGATAAGGCCCGTAAACGAATCGAAGTAGCCCGGCCCGGTGCCGCGCAGCACCTCCCAGGTGCTCACTCCGAACAGGGAAAACAGCCCCAGCGTGATGGGAAAATCGAGGTTGATGTAGCGCTGGCGCACGCCCAGCCAGGCCGAGTGCCAGAAGGGCCGCGCACTCACCAGCAGCACCGGCAGGGCCAGCGCCAGGCTCAGCACCCCAAAAAACCGCCCGAAACCGGCCTGCAGCTCCTCCACCCACGAGAAGTAGTCGGGCAGGGCCAGCAGCATCACGTTGCCGAAGGCGAAGGCCGCCAGCCCCAGCTGGTAGTAGAGCGTGCGGCTGGCGCGGTGGGGCTGGGCGCCCAGCTCGGCCAGCGTAATCTGCGGCTCGTAGCCCACCGAGGCCAGCAGCTGCACCACGGCCTTGAGGCTGGTTTGGTCGGGCCGGTAGCTGAGGGTAATTTCCTTGCGCAGAAACTGCACCCGCGCTTCCACAATGCCGGCATCGAGGCGGCCGAGCTGCTCCAGCAGCCAGATGCAGGAGGTGCAGTGCAGCTGCGGAATGTGCAGGGTGAGGCGGGCGCGCTCAGGCGAGCGGAAGCTGAGCAGCTGGGCCTGCACGCTTTCTTCGTCGAGGTAATCGAAGCGGCCGGGCAGCTCCACCGCCTGCACCTTCAGGCCGGGCCGCTCGTCGAGGGCATAGTAAGTGCAGAGGTTGTGGGCGGCCAGCAGCTCGTACACGGTGCGGCAGCCGGCGCAGCAGAAGGGCTGCTCGTCGAGCAGCAGGGGTTCGGGCGGGCACTCGTCGCCGCAGTGGGTGCAGGCCAGGCGGGTGGCCGGGCGTTCAAGTACGGAAGCAGACACGACAGTTCGGCCGGATGGTACAGCCGCAAAGCTCCGGCTCGCTCTGCCCGCCCCCCATGAGAAGCCTCACGCTGGGGCGTGATTATCGTCAGCGGGCCGGCCGGGAATATCCGGGCATCTTTGCAGCGGAAACCCCACCTCCAGCCCCCTCTCCTTGGGGAGAGGGGGAGCCTGGCGCATGAAGTAAGAATTTCATACTGAGCGCAGTCGAAGCATGACGACCTATGAACCATTGCTGCCACCCGGCTTACTGCACATGAGCCACCCCACCGCCGATATCGAAACCGAAGACGACATCCGCCGCCTGGTGGACACCTTCTACCAGAAAGTACGCGCTGACACCGTGCTGGCTCCCATCTTCGACGACGTAGCCCAGGTGAACTGGGCCGAGCACCTGCCCCGCCTCTACGACTTCTGGAGCGGCCTGCTGTTGCGCACCAACCGCTACCAGGGCCACCCGCTGCGCCACCACTTCCCCTTGCCCATCAACCACACGCACTTTGCGCGCTGGCTGGCCTTGTTTTTCATGACGGTGGACGAGCTGTTTGCCGGCCCCGTGGCCCAAGAAGCCAAGCTGCGCGCCCACCACATCGGGCAGGTGTTTTCGAGCCGGTTGGCCCTGGTGCGCGGGCAGTAGCCGCCGGCCGGTAGCCGTGCCGGGGCCGTGTGGCGCGGGCGGACATGTCGTGTGCGTAGTCCGCCGCGTGTGCCTGATTGTCTGTCTGCCCTAGGCCGGGTGCAGCGTTCGGAGCAGGCTGCCCAGGCTGGTGGCATCGTTGGGCAGGCCCTGGTGTCGCCACAGCTCCACGCCGTCGCGCAGGAGCACGCAGGCCGGCAGCTCGGTGGTGCCGAAGCTGCGCACCACTGCGGGGTGCGTGGCTTCGTCGATGCGCAGCACCTGCACTTGGGGGCCCAGCTGGTGCTGCAGCTGCCCCAGCGCGGCTGGCAGGTCGGCCGGGCGCGGGGCCAGCGGCAGCAGCACCAGCAGCACCGTCGATTCGGGCGCCAGCACCGGAGGGGAGGACAGAACAGTCATGAGCAGAAGCCTGGGGAGGGGTTGGTAGCCACAAAACTACCAGCCGCGGCCCCCGCCCGCCCATGAGCGGCATCACCCGGGGGCGTGACCTTCGTCATGCGGTGTTTTGGTGGTTTCGTTGCACTTTGCGGCCGCATCCGGCTGGTTTCCGGCGGCGGCGGCCCGGCTTCGCGCTGGTATGCCCTGCCCGGCGCCGGCCTTCCGTTTTCGCCTTTTCCGCCTCATGCCCACTGCCGCGTTTTCCCAGGCCCTGCTTGCTGCCGCCACCACCGCCGCGCCCGGCTTTGTGGGGGTGCTGGCGGTGCGCCGCGGCCGCCTAGTACAGGTGAACCCGGCCGGCGTGCAGCTGCTGGGCTACCCCTCCGAGGCCGCCCTGCTGGCCGCGCCCCGGCCCCTAGGCCACGCCCCCGCCCTGGGCCGCACCGCCTGGGTGGCCCACCTGGCCCGGGCCCGCCAGCACGGCCACGCTGAAACCGATACCGACATCCGCCGTGCCGACGGCAGCACCTTCCCGGCCCGGGTGGTGCTCACGCCCTTCGCTGCCGACGGCCACGACTACCTGCTGGTGCGCCTGAGCGGGCAGCAGCGCCTGCACCAGGCCGAGCAGCAGCTGGTCCAGAGCGTGCGCCGCTTCGAGGCCGTGGTGGCCAGCGCCACCATCGGCATCATTGTCTGCAACCGGGCCGGCCGCATGGTGTCGGCCAACCAGATGGCCCACCAGCAGTTCGGCTATGCCCCCGGCTCGCTGCCCGGCCGCAGCCTCGACCAGCTGGTGCCCACGGCACCCGGCCGCCACCATGAGCAGCTGCGCCAGGGCTTCAACGCCAACCCCTCGGTGCGGGCCATGGGGGCCCACCGCGGCGAGCTGGAAGGCCGGCGCCAGGATGGCTCCGTGTTTCCGGTCGAAGTCAGCCTGAGCTATTTCTACCTCGATGAGGAGCTGTTCGTGGTGTCGTACATCCTCGACATTACGGCCCAGCGCCAGGCCGACCAGGCCCTGGTGGCCGAGCGCCGGCGCGTGGAGCGTCTCAACGCCGAGCTGGAGCAGAAGGTGGCCGACCGCACCCTGGCCCTGACCCACACGCTGGCCCAGCTGGAGCAGCGCCAGCAGGAGCTGGCCCAGGCCCTGCAGGCCGAGCAGGAACTGGGCGAGCTCAAGTCGCGCTTCGTGAGCATGGCCTCGCACGAGTTCCGCACCCCGCTCACGGTGGTGCTCACCTCGGTTGCCCTGCTCGAAAAATACTCCCTGGCCGAGCTGGAAGCCCGCCGCCCGCGCCAGCTGACCCGCATCCGCCAGGCGGTGAACCATCTCAACAGCATCCTGGAGGAGTTTCTCTCGGTGGGGCGCATCGAGGAGGGGCAGGTGCAGGCCCGGCCCGGCCGCGTGCACCTGCCGGCCCTGCTGGCCGAAACCGTGGCCGACGTGCAGCCCCTGGCCCGCCCCGGCCAGCGCGTGGAACTGGCCCTCAGCGGCGACGAGCAGCTCTGGCTCGATGCCTCCCTGCTGCGCAAGGTGCTGGTGAATCTGCTTTCCAACGCCCTCAAGTACTCCGGCCCCGCGGCCGTGGTGCACCTGCGCGCCCAGGCCCGGGCCGGGCAGCTCACCATCAGCGTGCAGGACCCGGGCATCGGCATCTCCGCGGAAGACCAGC
>NZ_JAHHZN010000021.1 GCF_018760735.1 Hymenobacter piscis | reverse complement strand
CTGCGCCTGCTCGTCGAAGGCGTCCACTTGGCGGCGCACCTACGCGACGAATAGCCCCTAACCCCGCAACAAAAAAGCGTCGGCCTTCCGGCCGACGCGCTTCGCAAGTTTTGGGTAAGGACAAGGTGAAAGAAGACAGGCTTTTGGCGAAAAACGAAGCGTTGGTAACGCAACCCAATACTCACCGCTGGTCGCGCCAGATAAGGGTGCGGTTGGTGGCCGTGGCGGCGAAATCAGCGCAACGGCCGTCGCCGGTGTTGTTGGTCCCCCCGGCGGCCGCGCACACCACGTTGCCGCAGTTGTCGAATAAGTAGCTGTAGTTGCTGGGGTCACCGCCCGTCACGAGGTAAACGGTGCGGCCCTGGTAGGTGTACTGGGTGATTTCGGCGGCGGGCGTCTGCTTGGGCTTCTGCTTGAGCTGCTCAATGAGGGTGAGAGAGAAGTTGCCCGCGCAGTTCTGGGGCAACACTTCATCGGCCGTAACGGAGCAAGCCGCCGCCCCCAACAGGAGCAGCGGCCAGCCGACCAGATAAAGACGCAAACGAGTCATTGTATTATCCGAGTAGAGGCTATTGAACGCCGGGCATGGGTTTGGTGCCGCCAAACTCCAGGCTGGCTTCCATCCCAATGCTGTAGGGCCGGCTTTGGTTCATGGCGCGCTGGGTGGGGTTGGCGTTGAGGGTAGTCACGAACGTTTCGGCCGTGGGGCCCACGGCCACGTTCCAGGTAGCCAGCACGGGCTGGTAACGGATGCCGGCCCCGCCCCGCACGGAAGCAAACACGGGCCGGTAGGGCGACTCCGCCGATTTAAGCGAGTATTTGCGGGTCACGGCCTGGGCGCCCTCCAGCTCCGAGCGGCTGTTCAGCAGTACGCTCACCACCGCGCCCACTTTAGCGTAGAGCGACAACCCGGGTTTGTGGCTCGAGCCGTAGGCTACGCTCACGGGCACGGCGGCCGTACGGTAGCGGTAGGAGGTAGTGCGGGGCTGCACCGGGGCCGAGTAAGCGGCCGGCCGCCCGAAAATAGCCGCCGACTCGCTACCCACCTGCTTGCCGTCGAGGAAGCCGTACGTAGTGGCCGAGGTGGCCCGCTGCTCGGCCGCTTCCAGGCCCGAGGCCACCGTCCAGTGGCGCCCCAGGGCGTAGGAGGCCGTCAGGACCACGCGCTGGCTCAGGCCGGCGCGCAGGTTGCGGCGGTATTCGTTTTCGGCTTCGTCCTGGTAGTAGGTGCGCAGGGCGTTGGTCAGCGCGTCCGCATTGGTGCGGGCATCGGTGCGGGAGAAGTTGATGTTGGGGTTGAAGGCTCCCACCGCGTAGCTGCCCCCCAGGCGCAGGCGTTTCCACAGCTTGGCCGTGGGTTTGGGCTGCTCTTCCACCGCTGCCACTTCCTGGTTCAGCGGAGCCACCGGGGCGGCAGCCAGGGCGGGCTTCAGGGTGTCGGGGCGGCGCAGGCCCAGGGCGCGGCGCAGGGCCGACGAGCGGGGCAGCAGCCCGCCGAAATTCGATAGAAAAGCGGATTCCGAGCTATTGCCCGGCCGCCCGCCCTGCCCCGCGAAGAAGGCTTCGAAGCCGCCCGCGTAGGTTTGCGCGTGTCCCGAACCGGCGTGCAGGCCTTCCACGGCACCGCCATCGGCAGCGTAAAGGGCCGCCACCAGGTTGCCTAACCGGCCGCGCTGACCAGCCGCGGCCGTGGCAGCCAGGGTCGTCGTTTCGTCAGGGGCGCTGGCCAGGGTACCGGTGGCCGTATCGTAGCCGAGGCCGAGGCCCGCCACCGGCGGAGCAGAGGTCAGCCCCGTGCCGTAGGGGTCAGATTCGGTGGGCAGGGCGGAAATGCTTGCCGGGTGCCGGGCGGCCAGCGGCGGGGCGGCGCCCGGGCCCGACTGATTCAGGAAGGCCCAGCTGCCGAAGCCCAGGGCCAGCAGCAGGCAGGCGGCAGCCACCCAGCGGTAGGTGGCCGCACGCTGGCGGTAGAGCGTATTTTGCCGGAGCACCTGCTCGTGCTGCTGGGCCACCAGCTCGTGGTCGAGCTGGTCCCAGAAACCGGCGCGCGGGGTCACCTCCGCTTCGGCGAATTTCTGCCGGAACAGGTGCTCCAGGTCGCCGGACGGGCGCGGGGGCTGGGGAGTATCAGGTGTGTTAGGAGCGGAAGCCATGGGAGCGGTGAGCGTCGAGACGTTCGATTTTACTTTTCAAAATTGCCCGGGCCCGGGAATACTGCGACTTGCTGGTGCCTTCGGAAATGCCCAGCAGCTCACCGATTTCCTTGTGGCCGTAGCCTTCGATGGCGAACAGGTTGAACACCATCTGGTAGCGTGGGGCCAGATCCTGGATCAGCCCCAGCAGTTCTTCAAAATTGTAGTTGGAGAGCGTGAATTCTTCCCCGGCCAGGTCTTCGGGGTAGTCACCTCCGTCGCTGACGGCCACCAGCGGGGCGTTGCGGCGGTGCTGGCGCAGGGCCGCGTTTACCATAATGCGCCGGATCCAGAACTCGAGCGGGCACTCCCGGCGGAAGCTGCCCAGGTTTTTGAACACGGTCAGGAAGCCTTCCTGGAGCACATCTTCAGCCTCGAACGTGGTTTGGGCGTAGCGCAGGCACACGGCCATCATGCGGCCCGCGAATCGTTCATAGAGATACTTCTGCATCAGGCGGCTGCCGGCAAGGCAACCGTCCAGCAGCTCCAGATCGGAGAGCTGCGCGGGCGGAGTCAGGGTACGCACAGGAGCGGATAACGATGACGATACTGACTCCGCCCGCGCCGCGCTGCGGCCGGGTAGCAGGCTGCGTAGCCCACCCGCCAACGGGGCCGACAGGGCGCTCATCGGGCAGTCCGGGCCGGGCCGGTGGTTAGACGCGCACTCGCGGTGGTTCCCTCCGGGAGCCCAGTTCCGCTTAAGTAAGAATGCTGCATACGCTGCGAAGTCGGATAAATAAGGCTGTTGATCCAGCGGTCAGCCGGGGATTCGCTTTTAAGAGGACGAACGGGCGGCCGGAGGTTGCATAGTTGCGCGTGATTTTCGAGGCACCCAAGATAAGCATTTCACCATCAAGTAGTTTTTGTCATAAAATTCCGGGTTTCGCAACTTCCCCGTTCCCCTTTCCGTGTAGATACACACCAACTGCGGCCGGCTATTGCGGTCCGGATTATTTCATTTCTTCCTCCCTTAATTTTTCCGCCTTATGAAAACCCTGATTCTGTTCTACTCCACTTACGGGCACGTTTGGAAACTTGCGGAGGCCGTAGCCGAAGGCGCCCGTGAGGTAGCCGGCAATGAGGTCGTCATCAAACGCGTGCCTGAAACCCTACCCAAGGAGCTACTGGACAAAATCGGGGCGACCGAGGCGCAGAAGGCCTTCGACCACCTGCCCGTAGCCAAGGCCGAGGAGCTTGACCAGTACGACGCGATTATCATCGGGACGCCCACGCGCTACGGTAACGTCTGCGGCCAGATTCAGGCTTTCTTGGACGCAACGGGTGCGCTCTGGGCCCAGGGCAAGCTGGTAGGGAAAGTGGGCGGCTGCTTCGTGAGCACGGCCACTCAGCACGGCGGCCAGGAAACCACCCTGCGCGCCCTCCAGACGGAACTCATGCACCACGGCATGGTCATCGTGGGCCTGCCCTACGCCTGGCAGGGCCAGATGGGCCACCACGAAGTAACCGGCGGTACGCCCTACGGCGCCAGCACCGTGGCCGGCGGCCAGGGCGAGCGGCAGCCCAGCGAGAATGAGCTGGAAGGCGCCCGGTTCCAGGGTCGTCATTCTTCCGAAATAGCCAAGAAGCTCAGCGCTTAGGCTGTGGAGCTTAGCTTTTAGAACTCAGAATTGAGAACTTAGAGCCTAGAAATCAGAGCCTAGAACGTAGCTTTTAGAGCTTAGAACAAGAACGTCATCCCAAGGGAGGTGAAGGATATTATTACGATTAGACCGAACCGTTACAATGGAGTCGGGCTAACGTAACAGGATTCTTCGCTTCCATCAGGATGACGTTCTTTTTCTTTGTTCTAAGCTCTCAATTCTCAGCTCTAAAATCTGCCTCACAGCTGATTATAGGCCTTTATTAACGCGTTGAAAGATTCGCGGTAGGTGTCGCCGATGGGCAGCAGACGGCCGGCCACCTGCACTTTACCGCGCTCCACGTGCTCGATGCGGCTCAGGGCAACCAGGTAGGATTTGTGGATGCGGGCGAACCGGTCGGGGGGCAGCACCTCCTCCACCCGCCGAAACGACTGGAGCGTAAGCACCTTGCCGGTGGTGGTATAGAGCATCAGGTACTCCTTCATGCCCTCAATGTAGAGCAGGTCATCGAAGGCCACGCGCTGGAGGCGGTGCTCGTT
Organism: Hymenobacter piscis; assembly: GCF_018760735.1. Classification (GTDB taxonomy): domain Bacteria; phylum Bacteroidota; class Bacteroidia; order Cytophagales; family Hymenobacteraceae; genus Hymenobacter; species Hymenobacter piscis. The sequence continues at coordinate 65,788 of NZ_JAHHZN010000021.1, read as the reverse complement.
TTTCACGAACATGGCATCGGCGGCCACCGGCTCGGTGGGAGCCGGGGCCACCGCCGGGGCCGGACTGGCGGCGGGTGGTGCCTGTAGCTGCTGGCGCACCTTTTGCACGGCCTGCACGAACCGCTCGAAGGCAATGGGTTTGAGCAGGTAATCGGCCGCGTTGAGCTCGTAGCTGCGTACGGCGTACTGGTCGTAGGCGGTGGTGAAGATGATGCGCGGGCCGGGCTGGGGCAGCAACTGAGCCAGCTGCACGCCCGTCAGCCGGGGCATATGAATGTCGAGAAACACGACATCTACCGGGTTATCCTGCAAATAGGCCAGGCCCGCCAGCGCGTCATCGAACTGCGCCTGTAACTCCAGGCCCGGCACCTGGGCGCAATAATCGGCCAGCAGATCCAGGGCCAGTGGTTCGTCGTCGAGAATTACGCAGGTCATCGGGGAATGAGTGAAGTAGTGAATGAGCGAACCGGCGGCCGACTTAGCCGGCCAAGCCGGCGCGTCTGCCCGCCGATACAGGAGGCAAGTCTCCCGACTTGCGGCCGCCGAAGACGGCCATGCGGGACCGGGCCGCCCGCGCCATTAAATATGCGGGTTTCTGGTATAACAGTAGCAGCGTACAGGCCCGTATGGCCGCTGCGCGGCCGTGAGTCGGGAGACTTACCCCAACTGTGGGCGGGCAGACGCGCCGGCTTGGCCGGCTAAGTCGGCCGCCAGCTCAGCCCTTCACCTCACGGCAATAGCACCAGCGTGACGCGGTGCTGCTCGGGGCTGGTTTGCACGTCGAGGGCGTAGCGGCTGGGGTAGAGCAGCTCCAGGCGGCGGCGCAGGTTCACGAGGCCCACGCCGCCGGGCTGGCGGGGCAGCTCCCGCTCGGCATCGGCGGGGGCCACGTGGTTGAGCACCGAGAAGCGCAGCAGGCCGTCGGGGGCCAGGTGTAGGGAAATGTGCACGGCCACGGGGCGGGCCGTGAGGTCGCCGTGCTTGAAGGCATTTTCTACCAGCGGCAGCAGCAGCAGGGGCGCGATGGGGTGGGCACAATCCGGGTCGGCACCTTCAATGTTCAACACAATGGCTTCCTGGGCCGAGGCCGCCAGCCGCAGCCGCTGCAAATCCAGGAAGCTGCGCAAATGGGCCAGCTCCCGGTTCAGGGGCACGGTATCGGTGCTGCTTTCGTAGAGCAGGTAGCGCATGATTTCGGAAAGGCGCAGCACTGCTTCCGGGGCCTTATCCGATTTGCGGCTGGTCAGGGAATAGATGTTGTTAAGCGTGTTGAACAGGAAGTGCGGGTTGATCTGGGTTTTGAGCATGGCCAGCTCCGTGAGCAGCTGCTGGCGTTCCAGCTCCCGGCGGTTGCGCTGCCCCCGGATGTAGTCGCCGGTGATGCGCAGGGCTGAGCCGCTGCCCACGATAAACGCCCCCAGGATAGCGGAGCCGAACAGCAGCATCGACGGACTCCGGGAAGACTGGTTTTTCGCCTTGCTCCCGTCTACCACCACCGTAGCGGGCTTGCCCGAGCCGGCCGGCGGGGCCTTCACCCTGTAGGAGGCTACGTGAAACCCGCTGGGAAAAAGCTGAGGTACCAGCCAGCCCGTCACGGCCACGTAGGGCAAAGCCAGCAGGGTCGCCAGCACCACGTACTGCCCCACCCGGGCCCGGCCGAGGGTAGTGGGCACCAGCCAGCGCCAGGTCAGGTAGAACAAGGTGGCGGCGCACAGATCCTCCAGCGCCAACCGGCCCAGCAGCGGAAAAACCGGCTGCCACTCGGCGGCCGTGAGCGGGAAGCGGGGCATGAGCGAAAGCACGTTGCTGGCCTTGAGCCCATCAATGCCCAGCAGCCACAGCCACAGCACGGCATGTACCCAGCGCGGCACCCGGGCCGCTTCCGGCGTGGCCGACCAGGTGGTAGGCCGCAGCCAAGCCCGAACGCGGGTCCGCCAGGGCAGCCGGGGTACGGCGGCGGCAGCAACGGGTTTCGCCCCAGCGGACGGTACGGCGGCAATTTCCATCTTCGAAAATAGCACGCTCCCGCCCGAAAAACCCGCTTTTTCAATGAACGCCGATGCTGACACCGCCAACGCCCCGGCCGGCCGGGTTAACGCGCAGGACGCGAATAAACGGCGCCCCAAACGGGTTTGCGCGGTGAAAAGCATCGTTTCGGGGCGGGGCCGGCGGGTTGGTTGAATAAGGCCGTTGCACTATAGCCCAGCGTCTATGTTTGCTGCCGTTCTCCCTGTCTTTCTGCGCTATGAATCCCACTGCCCCGCTCCTGCTCGAAACCCGGAACCTCCATTTCCGCTTCGGCTCCCGCCCCATCCTGCACGAAGTCAGCCTGCAGGTAGAAGCGGGCAGCATCTACGGCTTTCTGGGGCCGAACGGGGCCGGCAAAAGCACCACCATGCGCCTGCTGCTGGGGTTGCTGCGGCCCGCCAGCGGCTCCGTTCACCTGTTCGGGCATGATCTGGGCCGGCACCGGGTGGCGCTGCTGAACCGGGTGGGCGCGCTCATCGAAAACCCCTCCCTCTACGACCACCTCACGGGCCGCGAAAACGTGGAGGCCACCCGCCGCCTGCGGGGCGTGCCGGCCCACCGCACCGCCGAGGTGCTGGCCCTGGTGGGTCTCACGGATAACGCCCACCGTCCGGCCCGCGAGTACTCGCTGGGCATGCGGCAGCGGCTGGGCCTGGCCATTGCCCTGCTCTCCGACCCCGACCTGCTGCTGCTGGATGAGCCCACCAACGGCCTCGACCCCAACGGCATTATGGAGATGCGCGAGCTGCTGCAGCGCCTGCGCCAGGAGCACGGCAAAACCATCCTCGTCAGCAGCCACCTCATCCACGAAATCGAGAAAGTAGCCACCCACGTGGGCGTGATTCAGCAGGGCCGGCTGGTGTTCCAGGGCAGCCTGCCCGATTTGCAGCGCCTGCAAACCGGCCGCGGCCGCCTGGTGCTGGAAACCCAGGACGCCGACACCTGCCGCAACCTGCTGCCGGGCCTGCTGGCCGGCGCCACGGTGGCCGGCCCCGGTACGCTTCGGCTGCCCTGGCTCAGCCAGGAGCACACTGCTGAGGTAGCCGCCGCCCTGGTGGCGGCCGGGCAGCCTCTCTACGGTCTGCGTCTGGAGCAGCCCTCGTTGGAAGACACCTTCCTGCACCTGACGGAAGAAGCTGCCCGATAATGTGACACGGACTTCAGTCCGCACCCTCCCCAGCTTTTTAAACAGCCTCTTTATTCCGCGGGCTACGGCCTGAAGTCCGTGCCACCTTCTCCTTGCCATGAATCCAGCCTATCCTTTGCCCGGCCCACTCACCCAGCTCCGCCACACCCTGGCCGCCGACACCCTGAAGCTGAAGCGCACGGCCGCGCTCTGGCTGGCCCTGGGCGGCGGGGCATTGCCCGTACTGCTCAACTTTCTGATTTTCTATTTCAAAGGCCGCTACCTGGTGAAAGCCGGCGACAACCCGTGGCTGCAGTACGTGGGCATGAGCTGGCAAACGGCCTCGGTGCTCTTGCTGCCGATGTTTGTGGTGCTGCTCACCGGCCTGGTAGTGAACCTGGAAAACCGGGCCAGCGGCTGGAAGCACCTGCTGGCCCAGCCCGTCGGCCGGGGGGCGGTATTCGGCAGCAAGCTGCTGCTGCTGCTGGCGCTGAACGCAGTGGCGCAAGTGCTGTACGTGGGGCTACTGCTGGCGGCCGGCCACCTGCTGGGCGCGGTGCGGCCCGGGCTGGGGTTCCAGAGCCATTCCATTGAGTTGCTGCCGGTGCTGCGGATGCTGGGCCACAGCTACCTGGCCAGCTTGGGCATATTGGGCGTCCAATACGCGGCAGCCCTCATATTCCGTAGTTTCGTGGGGCCGCTGGCCCTGGGCATTGGCGGCATTGTCTCGGCCCTGACGTTGCTGCGCTGGGAGTACATCCACCTGGTGCCCTACGCCGCCCCTACCGTAGTGCTGCGCCTTATGAAGTTCGACCCCGGGCTGACCGTGCCGGCGGCTCTGGCCCCGGCCGAGTGGCACTCCCTGCTCTGGTTCGGGGTATCCCTGGTGGCAGGCTACGTGGTACTGCTGCGCCGCAACGTGAGTCAGTAATTCTGCCTCGGTTCTTCTTTTCGCTCAAGCCCCTGCCGATTACCCGGCAGGGGCATTTCTGTGTTAAAGCCTTCGTCTACCAAGTGTGGAACCGCGCCCCTTCGCATCTTCTGCCAGGAGGAACTATACCGCTTGACACCATGCACCGAAAACACGCGAAGAGGCGCACCTTTGCTCCATCTGCCCGCAACCGGAAAACCGGCTTCTACCCGGCGTAACAGCCATTTGCTTTATCGAAGTACAAGCGCCACCGGGGCCGGGAAAAATATTTTTCGGGGGGCGTGTAACGAATGGTTACTTGCCCGGTAATCGAAGCAAACATTCCTATCCGCAGCACCGCGTGGCAGCACCTTCTCCTCTCAGCGACGAGCACCTGATGCTTCAGGTTCAGGCCGACCACCTGGACCAGCTCACGCTGCTGTTTGAGCGGTATCACGGCCCGCTGTTCGGCTTCCTGACTCGCCTCAACGGCGGCAACCGGGAAGTGGGGCAGGACCTGACCCAAAACGTGTTTCTGCGGGTACTCAAGTACCGCCACACCTTTCAACCAGCATTCAGCTTCCGCACCTGGGTGTACCAGCTGGCCCGCCACGTACACGCCGACCACTGGCAGCGCCACCGTCCCACCACCGACCTCGACCACCTGGAGCGCACCGCCCACCATCACCACGCCGCCCAGCACCACCACGCCACTGCCGACTGCGCCCAATCGGTACAGGAGGCGCTGAGCTTGCTGCCGGCGGCCCAGCGCGAGGTGCTGGTGCTGCACCGCTTCCAGGGGTTTAGCTACGCCGAAATCGGGGAAATGCTGGGGTGCTCGGAGGGGGCGGCCCGGGTGAAGGCCCACCGGGCGCTGGAGGCCCTGCGGGCGGTGTATTTCAACTAACGCGTACGGGCTTCGGCCCCTGATTTTTATGGCTGCTCTTCCTGCTCATCCCGCTGAACTTCCCGAGTGCCCTGCGCTACGGCCGCTGCTGCCCGCCTTTGTGGAGCAGGAGCTGCCGGCCAGTGACAGCGCCGCCGTGGCGGCCCACCTGCCCCGGTGCCCGGCCTGCCGGCAGCAGGTGCAACAGCTCCGCACCCTGCTCCACGCCCTCGACGACGAGCCGCTGCTGCTGCCCCCGCCAACCCTGCGCGACGCGCTGCTGGCCGCCATTGCCCACGAAAAGCAGCACCTGCCTGCTTCCGCCGCAACGCCCGCTGAAACGCCCCGCCCGGGCCGGGTGCTGCCGCTGTGGGAAGCCAGTCCAGCCGGCGCGTGGCTGCGGGTAGCGGCTTCGGTGGCGCTGCTGGCGATGGGCATGGTGCTGGGCCTGCTGCTGCGGCCGGGCCAGCCGGAAGTAGCCCGCCAGCCCGCGCCCGATTCGGGGGTGGCGGCCCGGCTCACGGCGGCCATGGTACAGTCGGCCCCGGCCAGCCGGCGGCTGAGTTTGGTGAGTGCCGTGCCGGCGGAGGTGCAGCCCGGCGACCCGGCCGTGCAGGTGCTCATCACTCTGCTCAACGCCGACCCCAACCCCAACGTGCGTCTGGCCGCGGCCGAAGCCCTGTTCCAGCTCCGCACCGACCCGCGCGTGGGCCCGGCCCTGGTGCAGGCCCTGCCCAACCAAACCGACCCCAACGTGCAGCTGACTTTGATTGAGCTGCTCACCACCCTGCGCGATAAGCGCGCTGTGGCCCCGCTGGAGCAGCTGGCCCGGCAGCCCGGCGTGCTGCCGCCCGTGCGCCAACAGGCCGAGCGGGGCCTAGGCCTGCTCATCTAACCGTCTTTCTCTCTCTGCTTTTCACCGTACTGCGGGCGCGCCTGGGGGCGTTGCCGGGCAGCGCCTACCCCATCGTTTTTCTTCATCTCCCCTTCTTTTCAACTCTATGAAACAGCTCCTACTGCTGGCCTTGCTGACGGCCGGCGTGGCTCCCGCCCTGCGGGCCCAGGAATACAAAACCCGCTTTGCCAACCGCCAGGACCGCCGCCTGCTGCTGGAAATGCGCGGCAGCGACGTGGTGGTGGAAACCTACGACGGCGACGAAGTGCTCATCAAAGGCGGCACCTACGAGGCTCCGCCCAAGCGCGCCGAGGGCCTGCGCCCGGTGTACCAATCGGCCGAGGACAACACGCGTCAGGGCCTGGCTGTGAGCTTGGAAGGCAACACGATACGGGTGCAGCAGGTGGCCCGCAAGGAGGCTACCTACACCCTGCGGGTGCCCCGCAACACCAGCCTCACGTTTCGGGAAGGCACCTGGACGGCCAGTAACCTGACCGTGAGCAACCTCAGCGGCTGCCTGGAGCTGACCATGAAAGCCGGCAACGCTACCCTCACGGGCATAAGCGGCCCGGTGGTGGCCAACGGCACCAGCGGCGACGTGACGCTGCAGCTGGCCCCGGGGGCCCAGGGCCCCACGGCCGTGTCGCTGATCAGCGGCAACCTCGACGTGACGATGCCTGCCACCACCAAAACCACCCTCAGCCTGCGCTCCATGTCGGGGGAGGTATACACTGATTTCGACCTGAACCCCAAGCCCGCCGCCAACGGCCTGAACCGGGTGGGCGGCCAAACCGTGACGGTGCCCCTGAACGGGGGCGGCTTCAAGATCACGCTGCACACCATCAGCGGCAACGTGTACCTGCGCAAAGCCAAGTAAGGCCCTCTGCTTTCTTCACCTCCTTTCCCAACTCGCCATGTTCCGTTTCATGCTACCGGGCCTGCTGGCCCTCACGGCCGCCCTAGCCGCCCGGGCCCAGACCGTTACCGAGCAACACGCTCCCGTAGCGCCCACCCAGGCGGTGGTGCTGAACCTGAAATTCGCCCATACCATTCGGGTGCGGCCCGCCACCGACGGCCAGCTGCGGGTACGGGCCACCGTGAATATCAACCAGAACACCCTCAACGACGCCTTCCGGCTGAATCTGAGCCGCACCGACTCGCAGCTTACCGTGACGGCCGACCTGGACCAGCAGCGCCTGGCCCAGGCCGCGCCCGGCACTTGTTCCGATAGCGTGTCGTGGTACTACGGCGGCAAGAACTCGGCCCGGGTGTGCGCTGATATTGTGTGCGAGGTGACGCTGCCCGCCAACACCAGCCTGCGCCTGAGCACCATCAACGGCAACGTGGAAGTACAGGGCCTCACGGGCCCGCTGAGCGCCAAATCTATCAGCGGCTTTGTGGACGTGAGCTGGCCGGCCAACCGCAGCGCCCAGGTGGCTTTGCAGTCCATTACGGGCGAGGTGTACACCAGCCCCTCGGTGGCGTTTCAGCCGCAGCGGTACCGCTCGCCGGTGGGCTACGAGGTGCGCGGCAGCCTGCGCGAGGGCACCGGCCCGGCCCTGCGCCTCGAATCCATCAGCGGAAATGTGTTTTTCCGGGAGGTACGCTAGCCCGCGCCGGGGCTGCATTGGCGGGCGGGGCGGGGGCGTTGCCGGTTGCCAGTATCGGATTTGTTGAATAAAACGACGTGGTAAACGCGGCTGGCGGAGCTTTGTCTTACTGCGCTACTCCTCTGCCCCGCGTCCCGGCCTTGTCTGCCGCAGCCCCGGCCACAACCCTACCCGCGCGGTTTCGCCCCCAGCCTCACGCTCCGGAACCCGCCCGCTACACTTCAGCCGATTTTTCTTGCGCCCCGCCTAGGTGGCGACGCCCTTTGCGCACTCATCCTTCTCTCTACCAATCTCTATGAAACACGCTACCCTTCCCCTCCTGCTCACGGGCCTGCTCGCGGCCCCGGTCCTGGCCCAAACGACCCCGCCCGCCGGTCAGCGGCCCGCCGGCCCGCCGCCGACGGCCGCTACCAAACCCATGCTGCCCACGGCCCCCAAAGGCACCGGCCGGCTGGAAGGCGTGGTGCTTGATGCGGCCACGAAGAAGCCAGTGGAGTTTGCCACCGTCACGCTGCTGCCCCTGAGTGGCGAATCCCCCCTCGATGGCACCGTTTGCGACGAAAAAGGGCGCTACAGCCTGAAAGGGCTGGTCGCCGGGCAGTTTCGGCTCCAGATCAGCTTTATCGGCTACGCGGCCCAGCTGGTGCCCGTAACCGTTACCGAGGGGCTGACCAGCGTGCCCGCCGTGCGCCTGGCCGCCACAACCCAGAACCTGGGCGAAGTAACCGTGACGGGCGAACGGGCCGTCATCGAAACCAAACCGGACCGCATCGTCTACAACGCCGAAAAAGACCTGACCAACAGCGGCGGCACGGCGGCCGACGTGCTGCGCAAGGTGCCCCTGCTGAGCGTGGACCCCGACGGCGGCGTGCAGCTGCGCGGCTCCAGCAACATCCGGGTGCTCATCGACAACAAGCCCTCGGCCATTGTGGCCAGTAGCGTGGCCGATGCCCTCAAGCAGATTCCGGCCGACCAGATCAAGAGCGTGGAGGTCATTACCACGCCCTCGGCCAAGTACGACGCCGAAGGCACGGGCGGCATCATCAACATCATCCTCAAGAAGAACAACCTGCAGGGCCTCAACGGCTCGGTGGGGCTGGCGGCGGGCACGCGCAGCTCCAACGGCAACGCCTCGCTCAACTACCGCAAAGGCAAAATCGGGCTGACCAGCTCTTTGAGCGGCTTTGCCTTCTACAGTCCCAACCGCAACGACCTCACGCGCTACCTCAAAACGCCCGCCGGCGCCGAGCAGCTGACCCTGCAGCAGGAGGGTGACGGCAACACCCTGGGCGGGGGCGGCTTCGGCCGGCTGGGCCTCGACTACGACCCGGCCCCCTTCCATAACCTGACCCTGAACGTGCAGGGCAACCTGTTCCGCAACAGCGGCACCTACGACCAGTACAACCGCGTGCTGCTGCCCGTGGCCAACGACTTCACCCGCGACACCGACCGCCGGTTCCGCACCCAGAGCTACGACGTGAACGGGGGCTATACCCGCACCTTTGAGGGGCAGAAAGGCCGCGAGTGGAGCGTGCTGGCCCAGCACACGCGCAACCGCAACGTGCAGGCCTACGGCCTCGACCAGTTTGGGGGCCGCACCACCGAAAATGCTGCCAAGGAGTACCGCGAAGAATCCGACAACCTGGCCCGCAACCTCGAAACCACCCTCCAAACCGATTACGTTCAGCCCTTTTCGGAAACCAGCTCCCTCGAAACCGGGGCCAAGGCCATCCTGCGCCGCGTGAGCAGCGACTACGACGTATTCAACAGCCTTCCCAACGCTGCCACCCTCGACCCGCAGTTCAACCCCGACCGCTCCAACGAGTTCAGCTACGACCAGGACGTGCTGGCCGGCTACGCGAGCTACGGCTTTGCGGCTTCCAAAAAGCTGAGCTTCAAACTGGGCACCCGGGTGGAAAACACGCGCATCGACGGGCGTTTTCAGCAGCAGCAGAGCGAGAATTCGGGCGTCACGCAGAACTATACCAACGTGCTGCCCAACCTGAGTCTGAACTTCCAGCCCAAGAACGAGAAGAAGCCCGGCGAATCGGTGCGCCTGGCTTACTCCCGCCGCATTCAGCGCCCCCAGATTTTCTACCTCAACCCCTTCCGCAACACCGCCGATACGCTCAACGTGAGCTTCGGCAACCCCCAACTGAAACCCGAGCTGACCGACAGCTACGAGCTGAACTACACCACCTTTATCAAGGGCTCGGTGCTGAACCTGAGCACCTACGTACGCCGCACCGACAACTCTATTGAAGCGGTTCGCGAAGTTAAAAACGGCGTGAACGAGCAAACCTATGCCAACATCGGCCGCAACGCCACCTACGGGGGCAGCGTGTTCGGCTCGTTCAAGCCCACCAAAAAGTGGGATGTGAGCGGCAACGTGAACGTGTACTACGTCTCGCTGAAAAGCCCTTCATTGGGCCTCAACAACAGCGGCGTGCAGTACAACCTGAACCTGAACTCAAGCTACAAATTTGAAAAGGGCCTGAGCCTGCAGTTCTTCGGCGGCCTGAACTCGCCCCGGGTGCAGCTCCAGGGCCGGCAGGCGGCCTGGACGTTCTACTCCCTGGGCCTGCGCAAAAACCTGCTCAAGGACAAAGCCGACCTGACCCTGAACGCCGATAACTTCCTCTCCGCCACCCGCAACCTGCGCACCACCCTCGACACCGACCAGTTCCGCCAGGAAAGCAACAACTACATCTACCTGCGGGGCGTCCGGCTGGCCTTCAACTACCGCTTCGGCAAAGTCTCGAACCAGCCCCCCAAGCGCCGCCGCAGCATCCGCAACGACGATACCAAGAGCGGCGGTGATGGGCAACAAGGCCAGCAGGGAAATTAGAGCAAATTTCGAGTCGACATACAGGGTGTAGAGACGCAACATTTTGCGTCTCGTCGTTGCTGACGTTGTTCGGCTGGTCCGTTCAACGACGAGACGCAAAATGTTGCGTCTCTACACCCTGTACAGCAACCTGAAAACCGCTATAGAAAGAATCAAGAAGCACTGTCATCCTGAGCAAAGCGAAGGATCTTATCACGCACAAACGAGTCGTTATAGTGGCTCTTCACGCGTGACAAGTTCCTTCGCTCTGCTCAGCATAACACCGGGCTATTTATCCCAACTTCCCGTGGTAGCGCAGCACTTCCAGCAGCCCGTCGCGGTAGGTTTCGCCGATGGGCAGACCGGTGCCGTGGACCTGCACGCGGTGGCGCTCCACGAACTCGAGGTGGCGCAGGTTGATGAGGTAGGACTTGTGGATGCGCGCGAAGCGGCCGGCGGGCAGTTGCTCCTCCAGCTTGCGGAAGGACTGCAGGATGAGCAGCTTGCCGGTGGCCGTGTAGTACATCAGGTACTCCTTCTGGCCCTCCACGTAAAAAATATCATCCACCGGCAGGCGGCGCAAACGGCCGTCGTGGCGCACGAACAGGACCTCATCGGCGGCTTCCGGGGTTTCCGGCGGGGTGGCGGGGTGCGGGGCCGGGGCGGCGGGCGGCAGCAGGGCGGCGCGGGCCCGGTGGGCGGCCTGCACGAACCGCTCGAAGGAAATGGGCTTGAGCAGGTAATCCAGGGCCGGCAGCTCGTAGCTCTGCACGGCGTAATCGGGGTGGGCGGTGGTGAAGATGATGCGCGGGCGCGGCACGGGCAGCAGCTGGGCCAGCTGCAAGCCCGTGAGCCGGGGCATCTGAATGTCGAGAAACACCACGTCCACGGGCGTATCCTGCAAGAAAGCCGCCGCCGCCAGCGCCTCCTGAAACTGCCCCCGCAGCTCCAGAAACGGCACCTGCCGGCAGAAATCCACCAGCACCTTCAGCGCCAGCGGCTCATCATCCACCACAATACAGCTAATCGGACGACGGGTTTCCATGTGGTGAGGTGGTGAAATAGTGAAATGGTGAGTTGATGTTCGGGAAGCCTGACGGGGCGGATGGGGCAACTGGTGCAATAAGGCTTGTTAAACGTCAACGCACCATTTCACCACTTCTCTATTTCACCTTCACCGACAGCCGCACGGCGTATTCCTGGGTGTTGGCCGTGACGGCCAAGGTGTGGGCGTTGGGGTAGAGCAGCTCCAGGCGGCGGCGCAGGTTGGCCAGGCCCACGCCGCCGGGCGGGACCGCATCGGGGGCCACGCGGTTGCGGACCAGGAAGTGCAGCTGCCCGTCGGGGGCCAGCTCCAGGGTGAGGCGCACCACGTGGGGGCGCGCCGTGAGGTCGCCGTGCTTGAAGGCGTTTTCCACCAGTGGCAGCAGCAGCATGGGCGGCAGGCGCAGGGCGTGCTCGGCGCCGGGCGGCAGCAGCAGCCGGAACTCAATGGCTTCGTCGGCCTCCTCGCCGGCGGGCAGGCGCAGCTGCTGAAGCGTCAGGAAGCTTTGCAGGTGGCTGATTTCGCGGGCCAGGGGCACGAGGTCGTCGGAGCTTTCGTAGAGCTGGTAGCGCATGAGCTCGGCCAGGCGCAGCACCGCTTCCGGGGCCTGGGGCGAGGCGTGCAGGGTGAGCGAGTAGATGTTGTTGAGCGTGTTGAACAGGAAGTGCGGGTGGAGCTGGGTTTTGAGCAGGGCCAGCTCGGTGCGCAGGTGCTGCTGCTCCAGCTCGCGGCGGTGGCCGAGCTCCCGCAGGTAGTCGCCGGCCAGACGCAGAAAGAAGCTCAGCAGCAGAATCAGGCCGCCCAGCAAGAGGTAGTAGCTCTGCAGCACCTGCACATAGTAGCTCAGCGGCTGCGACTGGCCCTGGACCTTCACTTCCTCAAACCAGTAGCTCACCCCAATCCGCAGCGCGCAGAAAGCCGCCAGGCCCAGCCCCAGCGCCGCCAGGTAAGCCCCCAGCCACCCGCGCCGGAACAGGCGGGGCATCAGCAGCCAGTTGAAGTAGAACAGGCCCGAATCGAGCACGTCGGTGGTTAGGGCCAGGGACCAGAAGTTTTCCGCCACGGGCGGCACCAGCACGCCCTGCCGCATCAGCCAGCCCTGCAGATCGAAGTACAGCAGCAGCCCCACCCAGGCCAGGTGCAGCCACGGAATACGCCGGAGCCAGGCGGGCGCGGGCCGCAGAGGGCGCGAGCGGCGGGCGGGCGGGGAAAAGACGGGCGGTAACAGAGGGAGCGGGGCTGGAAAACGGCTCAAAATACGACATCGGCCGGCAGCGCACCCCGCGTTTTCAACCAGTGCCGCCGCCGGCTTCAACCAACTCCGCCCCGCGGGCTACGAGCCGCCCGGCGGCCGCTGGCGGGCGGCCCGGGGCATTTGGTTGACTACGCATGCAACGGTGGTTGAATTTTCCGACTCCCGGCCTCGCCTACTGTCTACGTTTACGAGGGCTTACCCCCTCCTTCTTTCTGGTTCTTCCCAGCCTCTCCCTCCGCGGGGCTATCCTATACTCCTTTTATTGCTCTTGTTGATGAAGCAGACTATCCTGCTGCTGTTACTGGCTACGGCTGCCGCGCCGGCCGCGTGGGCCCAGACTACCTCCCCCGCCACTACAACTCCGGCCCCCAAAGGAACCGGCCGCCTCACCGGCCGCGTGGTCGATGCGGCCACCGGCAAGCCCGTGGAGTTTGCCACCGTGGCCCTGCTGCCCGCCACCGGCACCGCGCCCCTGCTCGGCGGCACCGCCGACGCGGAAGGCCGCTTCGAGCTGCGCGACCTGCCCACCGGTTCGTTTCGCCTCCAGATCAGCTTCGTGGGCTACGCGGCCCGGCTGGAACCCGTCACCCTCGGGGCGGAGCTGCTGGCCCTGGGCACGCTGCCGCTCACAGCCTCGGCCCAGAACCTGGCCGGCGTAACGGTAACCGGGGAGCGGCCCGTCATCGAAACCAAGCCCGACCGGCTCGTGTACAACGCCGATCAGGATGCCTCCAACACCGGCGGCACGGCGGCCGATGTGCTGCGCAAAACGCCCATGGTCAACCTCGACGGGGAAGGCAACGTGCAGCTGCGCGGTACCAGCAACGTGCGGATTCTGCTCAACAACAAGCCCTCGGCCCTACTTTCGGGCAATCTGGCCGAGGCGCTCAAGCAGATTCCGGCCGACCAGATCAAGGCCATTGAGGTGGTGACGGCCCCCTCGGCCCGCTACGACGGGGAGGGCAGCGGCGGAGTCATCAACATCGTGCTCAAAAAGAGCAACCTGGAGGGCGTAAACGGCAGCGTGGGCGCCAGCACCGGCAACCGCAACCAGAGCCTGAACGGCAGCCTGAACGCCCAGAAGGGCCCGGTGGGCGTGAACACCAAGCTCAGCACCTTCCACAACGTGTACCCCTTCAAGAGCCAGACCGAGCGCACCAGCTTCCTGGCCGATGGCAGCACCGGCGAGCTGGTGGAGCGTACCATGTCGCGCAACATCGGCAACGGGGGCTACGGGCAAGCCGAATTCACCTACGAACCCTCCGCCCGGCACAGCTTCACGCTCAGCGGCAACGGCAACCTCTACGACAGCCGCTCGCCCCAGCAACTCTACAACCGCTACGCCGGCCAGCCCTCACTCGATACGCTCTACACCCGCGACATTCGCCAGCAGGGCCAGAACCGTAACTACGACCTGAACGCGGGCTACACGCGCACCTTCGGCGAGGCCCACCCGGGCCGGGAGTGGGTGGTGCTGGCCCAGCACACCAACAGCCGCAACAAGCAGGACTACCGCCTCGACCAGTTTCCGACGGCTACCCTCGGGGAAGGGCCTGTTGAGTACCGCGAAGCCAGCCTGAACCTGGCCCACAACCTGGAAACGACGCTCCAGACCGACTACATTCTGCCCTTCAAGGAGAAGAACAAGCTCGAAGTCGGGGCCAAGCGCATCGGCCGCCAGGTGCGCAGCGACTATAACCTGGATACCCTGCTGGTAGCCGTGCAGCCCGATTTTACGCGCAGCCGCCGCCGCTCCAACCGCTTCGATTACCGCCAGAACGTGCTGGCCGGCTACGGCACGTATGCCTTCGCCCTGGGCAAGAAAACCACGTTCAGCCTGGGCACCCGCCTGGAGCACACGGCCATCGAGGGCGAGTTTCAGAACGAGGCGGGCCGCTTCCGCAGCACCTACCTCAACGTGCTGCCCAACCTCAACGTCACCCGCACGCTTCAGAAAGACGGCCAGACGCTGGGGCTGAGCTACTCGCGCCGCATCCAACGACCTCATATCTACTACCTGAACCCCTACGTGAACCAGATTACGCCGAACTCGGTGGACTTTGGCAACCCCGAGCTCCGGCCCGAGCTATCCGACCAGCTGGAACTGACCTATGGCACGTTCGGAGAGAAATCCTCGCTCAATCTTTCGGGCTTTGCCCGGCGGGTAGGCAATTCCATTGAGCGCTACAGCCGCTACAACCAGACGCTGGCCCGCAACGAAACCACCTACGGCAACCTGGCCACCGTGTACAACTACGGGCTGAACCTGTTCGGCTCCTGGAAACCGGCGAAAGGCTGGGACCTGAGCACCAACCTGAGCGGCGACTACACGCGCCTGCGCAGCGCCGTGCTGGGCCGCGTCAGCAGCCGGGCCAGCCTGTACCTGAACCTGAACTCGTCCTACAAGCTCGGCAAATCCTACACCATGCAGGGTTACGGCGGCTTCTGGACCGGCGGCGTCCAGCTCCAGACCCGCTACTCCGGCGGCGTGTACTACGGCCTGAGTCTGAAGAAGCTGCTGCTAGCCGAAAAGGCCGATCTGACCCTGGGCGCCAACAATTTCCTGGCCCCCGGCCGCGAATTCCGCAGCACTACCACCACGCCGGATTTCGTCAACTACGGCCGCTTCTACTCCTACCAGCGCAACATGCGCCTCTCCTTCAACTACCGCTTCGGCAGCCTCCAGGGCGGCGGCCGCCAGCGCCGCACCATCCAGAACAACGACTCCAAACAAAGCAGCTCCGGCGGCCAGGGCGGGTAAAATAGTGAGATGGTGAAATAGTGAGATGGTGAGTTTGATGTTCTGTTGCCCTTTGCCGCGCCACTTGCGCAGTCAGGACTTTTGAACATCAAACTCACCATTTCATCATCTCACCATTTCACCTCTCCCTGCCAGATTTGCCAGGCGGCTTCGGCCTGGAGGCAGAGCATTTCGAAGCCGTTTTTGACTTGGGCACCGGCGGCGGCGCCACGCTTCAGAAACTCGGTTTCAGTGGGGTTGTAGATGAGGTCGTGGAGGTAGTGCTGGGGCGTGAGGGCGGCGTAGGGAAGGGGCGGGCACTCCTGCACGTCGGGGAAGGTGCCCAGGGGCGTGGTATTGATGATGAGGGCGTGTTCCTGTACCAGGCGGGGCGTGAGGTCGTCGTAGGTGAGGCCGTGGCCCAGCGGATTGCGCGATACTACCCAGTAGCCGATGCCCAAATCGCGCAGGGCTACTTCCACCGCCTTCGAGGCTCCGCCGCTGCCCAATACCAGAGCCCGCAACCCGGCCGGCGGCCTGGGCCCCAGAAAGTGGCGGAGTGACTCCCGAAAGCCCACGTAATCGGTGTTATGGCCCACCAGGCGGCCATCGGCCCGGAACTCCACCACGTTCACCGCTCCCACCCGGGCCGCCGAGGAAGCCACCTCATTCAGAAACGGCCAGACCTGCTCCTTGTAGGGAATCGTGACGTTGAGGCCGCGCAGGTTGGGGTGGGCCGCCAGCAGGCCGGGCAGCTCGTGCATGGTGGCCAGCTCAAACAACTCGTAGTGATGGTCGGCCAGATCGAGGTTGTGAAACTTCTGGGTGAAGTACGTCTGCGAAAACGAGTGTTTGAGCGAGCGGCCGAGCAATCCGAATTCGGGCATAAACTAAACATGGGGTTGGAAGGGTAAGCAACAAAAAAACCGCCTGCTTTCCTCGCGGAGCAGGCGGTTTTCGGGCGTACACGCGCAGAAAGTTTCTACTCAGGCCACCGGCGTCTTCTTCGGGCTCCGGGCCTTGGCAAATTCCCACACCGCCGGCAGCACCGACAGCACGATGATGACGAGCACCACCAGGGAGAAGTTTTTCTGCACCACCGGAATGGTGCCGAAGAAGTAGCCGGCCCCCGTGAGCAGCGTTACCCACAGCACCGCGCCGGAGAGGTTGTAGGCCAGAAACTTGCTGTATTTCATGGTGCCCACGCCCGCCACGAACGGCGCAAAGGTGCGAATGATGGGAATAAAGCGGGCCAGAATAATGGTTTTGGCTCCGTGCTTCTGGTAAAAGGCCTGGGTACGCTCCAGGTGCTCCCGCTTCAGAAAGCGGGAATTTTCCCGGAACACCCGCGGCCCCAGGTAGTCGCCGATGTGGTAGTTGAGCGCGTCGCCGAGCACGGCGGCCACAATCAGCAGCCCCATCATCACCCATACGTTGAGCGGGGAGCCGGGCAAAGCCACCAGGGAGCCGGCCGCAAACAGCAGGGAGTCGCCGGGCAGAAAGGGCAGCACCACTACCCCGGTTTCCATGAAGATGATCAGAAACAGGATGGCATAGGTCCAGGCCCCATAATCCTGAATGATGGCAGCCAGGTGTTTGTCGAGGTGCAGTACGAAGTCGATGAGGTCCTTGAGGATTTCCATAGCGGGGGATTGAGCGTGCAAAGAAAGCAGGTTAGCAGCAAACGGCTGCGCACCGGGTTCCGCCCGCCGGATGGTTCAGGCTTCCGCTTTGCGCAGAATCAGCAGGCGGTTGAGCTGCTCGACCGCCAAGTCCCGCACCTCGAAGCCCAGTTCCGCCAGAAATTCGGGCAATTCCCGGCCATCGGGCCAGAACTCGGCCGTTACCAGCAGGTTGCACAGCACCCAGCCGCCGGGCCGCGTGAGGTGCCACAGGCTGCGCCAGAAGGCGGCTTCGCCCAGCCCGGCGGGCAGCTCCAGATCCAGAAACAGGTCTACCACCACCAGCTCGAACGTGGCCGCCGGGGCCGTGGCCACCCAGACAAAAGCATCGGCACAAACGACGTTTAGCCCCGGGCCGGTTCGGATTCCGAATTCCTCCGCCGCCACCTGAATGACCACCGGGTCCAGCTCCACGGCCGTGATGGGGCCCGTAACGCCCCGTTCCTGCCGCAGCGTGGGAATCACGGAGCCGCCGCCCAGGCCCAGCAGCAGCACCGGCCCGGTTGGGTGAGCGGGCGCAAACAGCAGGCCGTAGCGCAGCACCCGCTGCAAGGTGCCGTAGCTGTAATTGGCCTGGGCCGTGTCGAGCACCTTGTGGCCCCGGTAGAGCGTGACGCGCAAAGTGCCGCTGTGCGCGGAGGCCACTTGGCGCGTCAGGGGCAGCACGTAACTCAGCAGGCGGCGCCCGGCACTCAGCAGCTTGTTCATAGGCCCCGAAGGTACGGCCAAAACAAAAGCCACCTCCCGGCGGGAAGTGGCTCTGGTGAGATAAAGCAGGAAGGCTACTGGGCGGCCACCCGCCAGATTTTACCGCCGGCGTCGTCGGCTACCAGCAGCACGCCGTTGGGCAGCACCGTTACGCCCACCGGGCGGCCGTACACCTCGTTCTTTTCGGCGTTGGCAATGAAGCCGGTCAGGAAATCCTCGGGCGGCCCGCTGGGCTTACCCGCGCTGAAGGGCACGAATACCACTTTATAGCCCGAAAACTCGGAACGGTTCCAGGAGCCGTGCTGCCCGATGAAGGCGCCGTTGCGGTAGCGTTCCGGAAACGCCTCGGCATCGTAAAAAGCCAGCCCCAGGGAGGCCGTGTGGGCCCCCAGCGGCACTTCGGGCACGATGGATTTCTTCACCAACTCCGGCTTTTCGCCCTTGCGGCGCGGGTCTTCGTGCTGGCCGAAGTAGGCATAGGGCCAGCCGTAGAAGCCCCCGGCCTGCACGCTGGTCAGGTAATCGGGCACCAGCTCGTCGCCCAGTTCGTCGCGCTCATTCACGGCCGTCCAGAGCACATTGGTGCCGGGGGCCCAGTCCATGCCCACGGGGTTGCGCAGGCCGGCGGCGTACACTTTCTCACCGCTGCCGTCGGGGTTAATTTCGAGAATGTTGGCCCGGCGCCTTTCTTCCTCCATGCCGTGCTCGCCCACGTTGGAAGCCGAGCCCACCGATACGTAGATTTTCTGGCCGTCGGGGCTGGCCAGCAGGTTGCGGGTCCAGTGGTTGTTGTAGCCGCCGGCGGGCAGGTCAAGGATTTTCTCGCCCGGGGCCGTGATGCTCGTCTGGCCTTCCTGGTAGGGATAGCGCCACACGCCGTCGGTGTTGGCCACGTAGAAGTAGCCGCCCAGCAGCAGCATGCCGAAGGGCTGGTTCAGGTCCTTGAGAAATACGGTCTGGGTATCGGGCCGGCCGTCCTGCTTTTCATCGCGCAGCAGCGTGATGCGGTTGGCGCTGGTCGGCCGCAACGATTTAGAGGGGTCGAGCTTGAGGGCGGCGGCTACTTTCTCCTTGGTGTCAGTGGGTACGGTGTTGGCCTCGGCCACCAGCACGTCGCCATTGGGCAGCACGTACATATTGCGCGGACTCTCCAGCCCGGCCGCGTATTGGGTCACCAGAAAGCCGGTGGGCACGGCGGGCATCTCGGCCTGGGGCCACTCCACAATCCGGCTGCGCTTGGTCACTGATTCGGTGGCGTAGGGAGCCGGCAGTTCCAGCTCTTTGGTGGCCGTGGCTACGGTGTCGGCGGGGGTAATGAGGGCCGCTTCGGTCTTTTCTGTTTTCGTGGGTTCTCCGCAGCCCGCCAGTAGCAACAGAGTGACAAAAGCCGATGTGGAGGCGAAGTGATGCATAGAAAGGTAAAAGTACAAGACAACAATAACCGAAACCACTGACAGCCCGGGCTATTTCCGTGTACTGCATTTGCGCGCCCTAGGTTAACCACAACCGTCCGGCCGCCCCGCAAGCTTCGGGCCATTCGCCCGCCGCCGAAACAAAAAAGGCCCCGCCGCTGAGGCGAAGCCTTTTCCTTTCTGGTCCTGCTGAGCCGGCGGCCTTACCCCCGCGGCATGGAGGTACCGGGGCGGCCCGAGGTTTTGGGCTCGGGGCGGAACATCTCGTCCACGGCGTCCATATCCAGGAAGTCGGTGAACGTGTCGCCGCGCAGGCCCAGGCGGATGGTTTCGAGGCTGATGATTTCGTTGGGCGCAATGTTGCCCAGGTTCACGTTGGCTCCCAGCAGCTTGATAAACCACACCTGCTGGGCTTTCTGGGGCGCTTCCCAGATGATTTTCTCGAACGGAATCTGGGTCAGAATTTCTTCCACCAGCCCCGAGCGCACCTCGCCGGTGCTGCGGAACAGGCCCACATTGCCGGCTTCCCGGGCTTCGCCGATAACTTTCGTGGCGCCGGCTTCGAGCTCGGTCTTCATCTGAGAAATCCACTTGTAGGGCGGAATAATCTTCTCCGCATCCTTGGAACCCACCTCGCTCAGCACCTGCACATCCTGCGACAGGGTCCGGATGAATTCGAGCTTTTTGTCGTGGTTGAGGTCGATGGAACCGTCCGATACCTCGGCGTATTCCATTCCGAAGGTATCGAGCAGGCGGCGGTAATCCTCGAACTGGTTGCGGATGATAAAGGCCTCAAACAGCGTCCCGCCGAAATACACCGGAATCCCGGCTTCCTTGTACACGGCCAGCTTACGCTTGAGGTTGGGGTTTACGTAGGAGGTGGCCCAGCCCAGCTTCACAATATCGGTGTACGAGGCCCCTACTTCCAGAAAGTCTTCGGCTTCCCGCACGCTCAGGCCCTTGTCCATGACCATGGTGAAGCCCTGCTCGCGGGGTTTGACGGTGCGCTCGGGAAGTTGATTGAGGGAGTAGTTCATGGTAGTGTGAAGGTCCGGAGGACTGAGAGTCTAAAAAAACTGAGCCGCCGCGCCCAGGGCGCGCGGCGGCTCAAAAGTACGCCCGAATTCTATAAGATGGGGTCCCGGGGACTGAGGGTCCGGGGGACTAGGTTGCCGGGGTTGCGGGGAGTTGGGGTAGCGGAGGACTAAGAGACCGGAATTCCGGGTACTGGGGATTGGTCTTCCCTTGCGAACTTCAACCCAGTCCCTCAGCTCCCCGGCCCCCGATACCCCACCAACCTACTTCCGGTACTGGTTGATCAGCCGGGCCAGGGCCTGCTGCGACTCCAGCTCGGGGAAATACTCGAACAACAGGCGGTGCTTGTCGAAATCGAGCAGCAAAGCCCCTTCCAGGCAGGCGTAGGCCTCGCGGTAGCGCCCGGCCGCCAGCAGATAGGCGCACAGGCGGTAGTGCAGCTCCGCCTCGGCCGGGCTGATTTCCAACGCATTCCGCATCAGGTCAATGGCCCCGTCGAAGTTGCCCTGCTCATAGAGCAGGATGCTCCAGTTCAGCCAGCCGTCCTTGTTTTCGGGGCCGACCTCGGTGCCCTTTTCGTAGGCCTCAATGGCCGACACGATGTTGCCGATCTGGTACTCGGCGGCGGCCAGGGCCAACCAGTACTCCACACTGTCGGCGTAAAGACTCACGGCCTTGCGGAAGAAGTGGATGGCCTCAAAGTACTTTTCCTGGGCCTGCATGATCACACCAATGCCAAACCAGGCCTCGTCCATTTCAGGATTCAGGTCTATGGCGCGCTGGTAGAAGCGGCGGGCCAGGTCCCACTCGGCCAGCTTTTCGTGGCACTCACCAATGTTGCACAGGGCCTCGGGCGTGGGCTCACCGGCCGGATGGCTCAGCTCAAACTCGCTGATGGCCGCCCGGTAGCGCTCCAGGCTCACGTAGGTGCTGGCCAGGTAGCCGTGGGCGTCGTAGAACTCGCCATCGATGAGTATGGCGTAATCAAAGGCCCGGATGGCGTCATCAAACTGTCCGGCCCGGAAGTGGGCCTGCCCCAGGTTGTACCAGGCCACGGCCGAATACGGGTCTTCGTCGGTGAAGCGGCGGAAGAACTCCAGGTTGCTTTCCAGCCGCTCGCTCACCTCCAGGCAGTAAAGCAGCTCCTGCACGGCCACCTCGTTATCGGGGTTCAGGCGCAGGCTTTGCTTGTAGTACTTGGCCGCACTCTTGAACTTCTGCCAGCTCTGGTAAGCCAGCCCGAGGTTGAAGAAGATGTCGTCGCGGTCTTCGGTGCGCTCCACGGCCTGCAGAAAGAAGGCCACGGCCTCGGCAAACTCCCCCTTTTGGGTGGCAATGATGCCGCGCGTCACGGCCACGTCGGGGTTGTCGGGGTCGAGGTGAGCCACATCCTCAATCTGGGTGCTGGCGGCAGCGTATTCGCCTTTCATGGCCAGCACCTGCGAGCGGTCGATGAGCAGTTCCGTGCTGAACGGGTACTGCGCAATAGCCGCCTCGCAGGCCTGCAGGGCTTTATCGTACTGGGTGTTGGTGGTATAGTGGTCGATGATGTTCTCAAAATCGGCCAGGTCAAAAAACACGGGGGCGTTGCTGGCTACCATGTCCTCAAATCGACGCACGGTGGCCAGCACTTCTTCCCGGTCCTCAAAGTTCTCGTTCATTCTCATGCTTCTGCTATCAGCACGAGTCCGCCAAAAGGGCAGACTTCGTGGGTGAACGGGCGCGTTTTCAGGATCGAATTCGCCCCGCCCATAATATACAACAACCACACCTAAGGTGAAATGGGAAGCTAGTGAAAAGGGCAGTTGACGGTCGGGCAGCGTTAACGGCGGGTACCGACCGACAGGAGCCGTTGGCCCAGGCTGCCTATTCCGCCCCATTCGCGCCCCCCAGCATCAACTTCTCATTTCCCTAGCTCGCCCTGCGCCAGCTCTTGGCAGCACCAGCGGATGGTTTCCGACAAAGGTCGGAACTCCCGGCCCAATTCCTGCCGGATTTTATCAGCCCGGTATTCCAGGGGCCGGCGGCCGGCCCGGGCGGTGTCTTTGGTGATGAGCGGGCGGGCACCCGTGAGCAACGCCCGCACGTGCTCCAAACGCCAGATTGTTTCGGCGGCCCAACCGGGCACGGCCAGCGTGGGCGGGCGCTTGCCGAAGCCGGCCGCCGCCTGCGTCAGCAGTTCGCGCAGCGGCATACTTCCCGCACTGACTACGTACCGTTCTCCGCTCCGATTGGTATCCAGGGTCAGCCCTAGCAAGGCCTCCACCACGTCGCGCACATCCACCAGGTTGATGGTGGTGGGCGTGTAGAAGCGGTGCTCCTGGTAGGCATAGCGCAACAGGCGGGTGCTGCTGCGCTGCCAGTCGCCCGGTCCCAGAATCACCGACGGATTCACCATCACCGCCGACAGCCCTTCGGCTACGCCGCGCCACACTTCCAGCTCCGCCAGGTATTTCGACGTGGCGTAGGCGTTGTGCTCGGCGCCCAGGTCCCACTTAGCCTGCTCATCCACCACCGGTTGCTGCGCAGTTTCCTCCGGCGCGGCCGGCATCTGCCCCAGCGCCGCCACCGACGACACAAACCCCAACCGAACGCCTGCCCGCTCCAGGCAGGCATCTACCACATTGGCTGTGCCTTCCACGTTCACCCGCAGCAGTTCCTCTTCGTCCTGAGGAGCATAGGAGACGAGTCCGGCGCAGTGAAATACATGCGTGACGCCCTCCAGGGCCGCCCTTACGGCCAGAGCATCCCGAATGTCGCCGGCCACCCACTCGACTGCCTCGGCACCCGCAACCGCCGGAATCGTGGTGCGATAGAGCGCCCGCACAGGCAGGCCCCGTCCCAGCAATCTGGCTATCAGAAAACTCCCCACTAAGCCACTACCGCCGGTTACGAGAATCATGCTTTCGTTTTTCGAGGTTGCCTTTTCGTTTTCGCAGGCCCTTGGGGTGGCAGCCTGCCCGCAAGCAAACACGTTCCTTCCTGCTGCGCAGACTCTACTGGGGATGATGAGCGGCTGCAAGCAGTTGCTAGAGCGTATTATTCAGTAGTGGCAGGGCCAGAGCCTTTGCCAGGTAAGGACTGGCCAGCACTTTGTTGCGCAAGGTATCCAGGTGTTTGAGGTGGTGGGTGTCCGTGCCCAGCAGGTCAACCAATCCACCGTCAATGAGTTTCTCCGCAACCCGTTTTGCCCCGGCCGAATAATAACCGGTTATCGAGTTCAGATTGACCTGCAGCAATACGCCTTCCTGCCGGATGCGCACAAGTTCCTCAAACCGGCCGTACAAATACGTGTAGCGCTCGGGGTGGGCCAGCACCGGCTGGTACCCGGCCGCCTTCAGGTTGAAGATGGTTTCGGCCAGGTTGAAGGGCTCGTTGATGTAAGAGGTTTCAACCAGCACGAGCCGCTGTTCGCCCCCAAACGTGAGCAACTCCTGCTGGTTCTCCAGGCGCTGCCCGAAGCTCTCATCCAGGTAATACTCCGCTGCGCACTCCAGCTGCATTCCCGTAATCCCGGCCGTTGCGGCCGCTTGCCGTAAGGCAGCCAGGGCCCCCCGGATGCCTTCGGGGGTGTTGCGGTAGAAGTCGCCCATAATGTGGGGCGTCATGATCAGCTTGTGGTAGCCCAGGTCCTGCAATTGCCGCACCAGCGCTACCGATTGGTCTAAGGTTTCAGCCCCATCGTCCAGGCCGGGCAGCAAGTGGGAGTGCATGTCCGTGCCCAACGCCGCCAACGACGCCGGAACTGCCGGGGCTTTGTCCCGCTGGAAGAGTTTCTGAAAAAAAGACATCTAAAGAGCCGACAGAATCAGGAGATGCGCTTCCGCAACCGGCCGAACAGCCCTTTGGGAGTCGTGTCTTCGTCGTAGTATCCCTGTCCGTACCCGTAGCCATATCCGTAGCCATACCCGTAGCCGTAACCGCCCGTGGTCTGCGCATCATTCAGAATAGTGGTCAGCTTCGTGAAGCCGTTGGTGCGCATGAGCTTGTTGACGTTTTTCAGAAACGACTTTTTGGAGTAGTTGGCCCGCACGATATAAATCGGCACATCGGCTTTGCGCATGATCAGGATGCCATCCGTCACCAAACCAACCGGCGGCGTATCAATCATCACCACATCGTACTGCTGATGTAGCTGACTAATCAGCTCATCGAAGTTCGGACTCAGGATCAGCTCCGAAGGGTTAGGAGGCGTCGGACCGGCGGAAATAAAGTCGAGGGTCGGAATGCTGGTATGCTGCAGGCATTCCTGCCAAGTGTGCTTCTCAATCAGGATTGTACTTACGCCCTTCGTATTTTCAGCATCAAAGGCCAGGTTGACTTTGGGCTTGCGCATGTCCAGATCCAGAATCACGACCCGTTGATCCGAAGCTGCAATAATACCGGCCAAGTTGACAGTGACGAAGGTTTTGCCTTCCCCGCTGATAGTAGAAGTGATGGAAATCAGCCGTTTTTTCTTGGAGGTAGCTACAAACTCCAGGTTGGTCCGGATGGAGCGAATAGCCTCGGAAAGGGCCGATTTGGGGTTACGGTCCACCACCAGTTTCGACACGGCCATTTTCTCCTTGTCATACGTAGGAATGACTCCCAGCACCGAAGCATGCGTGTTCCGTTCCAGCTCGCGGATGTTGGTTACCGTGTTGTGCAGAAGATACCGCACCGCAATAAGCCCCAGCCCCAGTAATATGCCCACTGCCAGACCAATGGCATAAACCATGGTTTTTATAGGAGAAATAGGCACAGCCGGGCTGGCGGGTGACAGAATCTGAAAGTCAGCCGTTGCCCCAGCCATGGATATGCCAAACTCCATCTGCCTTTCCATCATCATGAGGTTGTACTTTTCGTACAATTCGAGCGGACGTTGCAGCCGGGTTTGTTCAGTGTATTTATCAGGCAACTGCCGGAGCTCGTTTTCCAGTTCCGCGCGCTTGCTGCGGAGCTTGGCCTCCTGCCCTATAATTAGCTGCTGGTTTTTGCGCAGTAGTTGCCGCACAATTCTTTTCAGATCAGCAACGGTTTGCTCCTTGGCCTGTACGGCCAGCGTGGCCCCCGGCTGGTAGGAAAGCAAAGTGCGCTTCAAGTCCAGTTGCGCATCACTCAGTTGTGTAATGCGTTCCACTAACTGGGCATCCTTCACTTCGGCCAGGGCCGGAATGCTTTGCATCACGTCCCCATCCGCCCGATCCGTTAGTCTCTCCTGCTCAATCAGTTGAGCCAGGTCGTTCATCATCGTGACCTGCTCCTGCAATACAGCACGCTCCTGTTCGAGTTCCTGTAGCGCAGTGGTAATCTGCCCGACGTCCCCCTTGACATCGTAGGTGCCGGCCCGCTTCACGAAGTTGCCCATATTTTCCTCCGCCCGGCTGAGCTTCTGGTTGTTGTCGCCGAGTTGCTCGCTGATGTAGCGCATGGCGCGCGCCGCCTGCTCACGCTTATTCTCCAGCTTTTCCTGCAGATAAACGGAATCAATGGCATTCACAATATCCCGGGCTTTGGCAGGGTTGCGGTCAGTGAACGAAATACTGATGGTGTTGGCATCAGCATTCACGATATCGATGAGCAGGTTGGTATTGAAATAGTTATTCAGCGCGCTATTACTGTTGACTACAAAAGAATACTGGCCGTCGAGTGCCGCCTCATTGTAAAAAGCCGTTTTCCGCACGGTAAACCGGAAGCCCGCAGCATTGAAGGGCTGGTCAAATAGCTGCTGCTGTTCTGCTCCTCCTAATGCCTCTGGCAAGGTCAGTTCAAAAGTCGTAGGCGATACGAAGCGCAGAGCTATCTTCTGATCGAAAACACTTCCATCACTAGATTCATAGGCGACCACAAAGGGCGATAAACCATACAATTCAGTTTCCAGCACGGTGCCCTGAACGTAGTAATTAACGTCCAGATCCAAAGAATCTTTAAGGCGCCGATAGATGATATCCGACTTAATTATCTCGATTTCTCCCGAGAGTTTGTTGATGGACTGCTTTTGCTCAATTGCTCCTCCTAATCCTTCCAGACCCAATACGCCCGCCTCCGACTTTTCATCAATCTTAAGTGTGGAAGTAGACTTATAAACCGAAGGAGTATAGCGCAAATACAGCCACGCCGCCGTTACTCCCAATACCATCAGCACTATCATCCAGGGCAGGCTGCGGCGGGCAACTGTTAGTAGGGTCGTTAAATCCAGTCCTCCCCCGTCACTTTCTTCTTCCGGTTCTCCTCCGGCACTGCGGATAAGTTCTTCCAGTTCTGCGTCTTCCTTTGCCGCCATTCGGGTAGTTGTCAGAGAAAAAATTCTTAGTTGCCGCCCGAAAGGCGCGAAACAAGATAAATAGTACTCACCACGGACGCAATGCCCCCAAGGAGCCCGAACAAAGGCGTTATATCCTGTAGACCTTCGTAGAAAGGCCGCCGGATAGGCTCAACATATATAATATCGTTGGGTTCCACCTGCAGATTGGCTCGCCGCATTCCGTCAATGGTGGTCAGGTCAATAAGTTGAACCTGAGGGTTCTTCAAATTGCCCCGAATCAGGCGGATATTATCGGCCCGGCCGGCCCGGCCTGTGCCACTGGTTCCGACGAAGGCACCTTCGATACCACCGGCACTGGCCAGCACCTCCAGCAAGGTCATGTTATCGTTGAACATCTGGATAACCTGACCGGAACCACCGGAAAGAGCCCCCAGTACTACGATGCGGTTATTGGTCACCCGCGTCGTCACGAATACACCTTTGTAGAACTCGGTATACTTGGTTTGCAGCAGGCTGTCGGCCTGGAGCAGCGTAAGGCCTGCTAGGCGCTGATAGTTCACCATCGGCAACCGTACAATACCGTCGTGCTGCACCAGAAATACTGTATTTCCTTGCCCCTGCTGATTTTGCTGCTGATTTTGCTGCTGGCCTTGCTGGCCTTGTCGACCAATACCTGCTGATTGACGGATAGTGCTGGCTCCACCGGCATTTCCAGTACGGTTACCAAAGAAGAGTTCACCGTTGGGGTCCAGGATTCGTTCGCCCTCGTTGGTGTAGAGCCGCACCTCCAGATAATCGTTAGGCTGAATAATATAGTTTCGCTCCGCACGGTTCACTACATCCCGCAATCTGGCTGTATCGATACGGCCAGCTCCGTCCGTACGAAACAAAATGTTCTGCTGGTGCACCCGGGCAGTGGCACAGGAGCCCAACAACAGAGCGGCCGGGGCGCACAGCAACCACAAAAACAAGAGGCGGCGAGAGAGGAATTTATGCATGCAGACCGGCCCAGACCGGATTCAGGTAGAAAATTGGGGCGTATTTTGCCTGTAGGACAGGGCAGTATTTGCCTAAAAACCATCAAAGAAACCGAATTACCCGCCTCTTTCAAAATAACATCCCGCGTAAGCCGGAATCCTGTACTGGCTTGTGCGGCCTTAAAATCGTACTTTCGCGGACCCAAAATCCGGGCCGCGGCGTTTTACGCCAATCTGCCCCCTTCTTGATTCCCACCAATCCCACCCCCACCCCTATGGAACTGGTAGCTACTGAAAATCAGACCATGATTGCCCAGATGGTGCGCGACTTCGGCGCCCAACACATCAAGCCCCACATGATGCAGTGGGATGAGTCGCAGGAATTTCCGAAAGACGTCTTCCACAAACTGGGAGAACTGGGTCTGATGGGTGTGCTGGTGCCCCAGGAGTACGGCGGGGCCGGCTTTGGGTACGTAGAATACGTGACGGCCATTGCTGAGCTCTCCAAAATTGATGGCAGCATTGGCCTGAGCATGGCTGCGCACAACTCCCTGTGCACGGGCCATATTCTGCAGCACGCCTCCGAAGAGCAGAAGCACAAGTACCTGCCCAAACTGGCTTCCGGGGAGTGGATCGGGGCCTGGGGCCTCACGGAGCCCAACACCGGCTCCGATGCCGGCAACATGCGCACCGTGGCCGTGGAAGATGGCGACCACTACGTGCTCAACGGCGCCAAGAACTTCATTACCCACGGCAAAACCGGCAACGTGGCCGTCGTTATTGCCCGGACCGGCGAAGTCGGCGACTCGCGGGGTATGACGGCCTTTATCATTGAGCGCGGCACCCCCGGTTTTGAGGCGGGCCGCAAGGAGGACAAACTGGGCATGCGGGCTTCGGAAACCACCGAACTCATCTTCACCGACTGCCGGGTGCCCAAGGAGAACGTAATTGGCCAGGTCGGCGACGGTTTTGTGCAGGCGCTGAAGGTGCTCGATGGCGGCCGCATCAGCATTGCGGCCCTGAGCCTGGGTATTGCCCAGGGGGCCTACGAGGCCGCGCTGCAGTACTCCAAGGAGCGCCACCAGTTCAACCAGCCCATCAGCAACTTCCAGGGTATCAGCTTCAAGCTGGCCGATATGGCCACCGAAATTGAAGCGGCTTCCCTGCTCACGTACCGGGCGGCCGACATGAAGGACCGGGGTCTGAACGTGAACCTAGAGTCGGCCATGGCCAAGCTGTACGCCTCCGAAGTGAGCGTGCGCGTGGCCAACGAAGGCGTGCAGATTTTCGGGGGCTACGGCTACACCAAGGACTATCCCGCCGAGAAATACTACCGCGACGCCAAACTCTGCACCATCGGCGAAGGCACTTCCGAGATTCAGAAGCTCGTGATTGCCCGCGCCATCCTCAAATAGAATCACAGATGGTGCAGATAAAAGTGACGCCGCAGATTTGATTGCGTTTCTTTTAGCAAAACGAATCTGCGGCATTACTTTTATCTGCACCATCTGTGATTATCTTTTGAATCCGCAGAATATGTGATTATCTTTGCGGCCCTTCACAGGTTTGCATTCTCAAGTTCACTGCTGATATGATCATCGTACAAATCAAAGAAAACGAGTCGGTTGACCGTGCGCTCAAGCGCTTTAAGAAGAAATTCGAGCGCACCGGCGTTCTGAAAGAATTGCGTCGTCGCACCTTCTTCCAGAAGCCCTCCATCACCAACCGCAAGCAGAAGCAGAAGGCTATCTACAAGCTGGCGACCTACGGTCCCGACGCGGATCCGAAATAGTCCGACGCCCACGGCATAGCCCTTGGTCGAGCGAAAACCCACCCGATTTCCCTCAGGAAATGAATCGGGTGGGTTTTTCGCGTGCGCACACTTTGGTTTTTTTCCTGCCTTGAATTCCCTACATTGGGTATGCGGCCCCCAGGGCCGACCCCGAAGTATGGAGTTATTTTTTGATTATCTGCGGTTCGAACGGCGCTATAGCCCCCACACCGTGGTATCGTACCAGACTGATCTGCGCCAGTTTGCCGAGTTTCTGCAGACTACCTACGAGCTGGCCGAACCGGCCCGGGCCGACCACACCCTGATCCGGTCCTGGGTAGTGCAGTTCATGCAGCAGCAGCGGGACCCGCGCACGGTGAACCGCAAAATTGCCTGCCTCCGCTCCTACTACAACTATCTGCTGCGCACCGGCCAGATCGGGAAAAACCCGATGCTTCGCATCACGTCGCCCAAAGTGGCGAAGAAACTGCCCGATTTCGTGCCGGAAGAAGCCCTTAACGGCCTGCTCAACTCCTTTGACTTTCCCGACACCTTTGCCGGTGTCCGCGACCAGCTCATTCTGGAGCTGCTTTATGGCACCGGCATCCGCCTCTCGGAACTGATCGGCATCCGGCACGCCGACCTGAGCCTGCCCGGCCGCACGGTACGCGTAACAGGCAAGGGCAACAAGCAGCGCATCGTACCGCTCAACCCCAGCCTGCTAACAGTGCTCGAACGCTATATAGCCCGCCAGCACCAGGAATTTGGCGCCGGCAGCAACGCCGGCAGCGCCCTGCTCGTTACGGATAAAGGAGAATCGCTCTACGAAAAGTTTGTTTACCGCACCGTAAAGCACTATCTGAGCCAGATTACCACGGCCACGGGCCAGCAGCACCCTCACGTGCTGCGCCACTCGTTCGCCACCCATCTGCTCAGTAAAGGAGCTGATTTAAACGCCATTAAAGAACTGCTGGGCCACGCCAACCTGGCGGCCACGCAGGTATATACCCACCTGAGCATCGACAAGCTCCGGTCGGTTTTTGAGAAGGCCCATCCCAAGGCCTGATGTTGTTTCTTTTTTTACCCTTAACCCCCCAGTCGATGAAAGTACAGACGCATTCGGTACACTTTGATGCTGACCAAAAACTGCTCGATTTCATCCAGAAACGCCTCGACAAACTTGAAACCTTCTATGACCGCGTCACGGAAGGCGAAGTGATTCTGAAGCTGAACAATAAGGACGGTATCGCCAACAAAACAGTGGAAGTGAAGCTGCTCGTACCGGGCGCTACGCTCTTCTGCCAGGAAGATGCGCCCACGTTCGAGTCGGCCACCGACGCCGCCTACGAGTGCATGCGCCGTCAGCTGGTAAAACACAAAGAGAAACTCGTAAACCACTAAATCGCTGGCTGCCAGCCAGGAGCTCTCAGTCAGTAGCTGAGCCATAAAAAAGCCCCGTCTGAATTGTCAGACGGGGCTTTTTCTGCGTTCGGGCCAAGCGGCCGGGAAGCAGTCTACAAGCCAAATTCGGCTTTGATGCGGTCCACGTAGTCGAGCTTTTCCCAGGTAAAGGTTTCCACCGTTTTGGTGCTGCCGTCGGGCAGGGTAACGGTTTTGGAGCCCGCCTCGCGGCCCATATGGCCATAGGCGGCCGACTCGGCAAAGATGGGGTTCTGCAAGCCCAAACGCTGCACAATGGCATACGGACGCAGGTCGAAGAGGCGCTGCACCTTTTCGGCAACCTGACCGTCGGTGAGCTTCTCGCCGTTCGGGCCAGTGGCGTTGGTCGTGCCATAGGTGGTCACGAACACACCCACGGGCTGGGCTACGCCAATAGCGTAGGCCACCTGCACGAGTACCTGATCGGCCACACCGGCGGCTACCAGGTTTTTGGCGATATGACGGGCCGCGTAAGCGGCCGAGCGGTCGACCTTGCTCGAATCCTTGCCGGAGAAGGCGCCGCCGCCGTGGGCTCCTTTGCCACCGTAGGTGTCCACGATGATTTTGCGGCCGGTCAGGCCCGAGTCGCCGTGGGGCCCCCCGATGACGAACTTGCCGGTGGGGTTGATGTGGTAGGTAATGTCGGTGGTGAACAGGGCCTGGGTGTCGGCATCGAGCTGGGCCTTCACGCGGGGCACCAGAATGGTGCGGATATCCTCGTCGATCTGGCGCAGCATCTCGGCCTCCGTGGCGGCAAACTCATCGTGCTGGGTGCTGACCACGATGGTTTCGATGGCCTCGGGCGTGTTGTCGTCGGCGTAGCGGATGGTGACCTGGCTTTTGGCATCGGGGCGCAGGTAGGTCATTTCCTGCCCGGCCTTGCGAATGGCCGACAGCTCGCGCAGCAACCGGTGCGAAAGGTCGAGAGCCAGGGGCATGTAGTTGGCCGTTTCCTTGGTAGCGTACCCGAACATCATGCCCTGGTCGCCGGCGCCCTGCTCCTCGGCCGTGGCCCGCACCACGCCCTGGTTGATGTCGGGCGACTGCTCGTGCAGGCGGTTCATCACCTCGCACGTATCGGCATTGAACAGGTATTCGGGCTTGTTATAGCCGATGCGACGAATCACTTCCCGGATAATGGGCTCCGCCTCCACGTGGGCCGTCGATTTTATTTCGCCGGCAACCAGCGCAAAATCGGTGGTTACCAGGGTTTCGCAGGCCACTTTTGCGGCGGGGTCCTGGCGCAGATATTCGTCGAGGATGGCGTCGGAAATCTGGTCGGCTACTTTATCAGGGTGGCCTTCCGAAACAGATTCGGAAGTGAACAGGTAGGGCATCAGCTAGGAAAAGGTAGAAGTACGCGAGAGGCCGGCAGCCCCTGCCCCGGTGCGGCCAGAGCGCCAGCGTGGGGCCGCAAAGCTACGAGTTTTACGGAAGTTAGCCGAAGCCATTTGCCAAAACCGACCCGCTTGTTTGCGCCTACCTCCAACCCGCAACGCCCGGTTTCGTTTAGAGGTCCCAAACAATTTTTCGCCTCTTCCCTCCCCGCATGAAACGACTTTTAGCTCCCCTGCTGCCACTGCTACTACTGCTGAACCCGGCGGCGGCCCACGCCCAGCGCACTTCTTCCCCGTACCAGACGCGCCTGGCCGTGGACGGACCGGTTATTCTGGGTCTGGGCCTGGCCAGCGCCACGGGCCTGTACCTGGTGCAGCAGAAGGACGGCCTGACCGATGCCCAGCTGGCTGCCCTCAACAAGAACGACGTGCCCAAGTTCGACCGGTTTTCGGCAGGCTACTACAGCACCTCGGCCCAGACAGCGGGCGACCTGATTGTGTATCCCTCGTTACTGGTGGCCCCGGCCCTGCTGGCCCTCAACCAGGATATCCGCGGCAGCTACGGGCAGGTGCTGGCGCTCTACCTCGAAACCATGCTGGCCACCGACGCCACCTTTACCCTCACCATTGGGAACGTGACCCGCTACCGGCCGTTTCTGTACGGTACCGAAGGGGGAGGCGACCGCAACAGCAAGATTTCCACCAACTCCTTCTTCGCCGGCCACACGGCCCACACGGCCACGGCCACGTTCTTCGCCGCCAAGGTCTACCACGATTTCAACCCCGGCACCGCCGCCGAGCCCCTGATCTGGACCGCCGCCGCCCTGGTGCCGGCCGCGCAGGGCTACACCCGCCTCAGGGCCGGCAAGCACTTCCTCTCCGATAACATCGTGGGCTACGCGGTGGGCGCCGCCTCGGGCATCCTGATTCCGCAGCTGCATAAGAAAAACGGCCGGGGCCTGGGTTTGCTGCCCGTGCGGGGCCTGAACGTGAACGGCCACGCCTACAGCGGCCTGCTGCTTACCAAGCGGCTGTAGCCGGTTTGCGGCCCTACAGTTGCTCTAAGAAAACGGTCCGTAGCTGACAACCTGCCAGACGTGCCAGCTCAGGGCCGCCGCAGTCAGCAGCCCCACTCCGACGCGGCCCGGCGGCCGCCGGGCCAGCGCGCCCGCCAGCAGCAGCAACAGCAGCGGCACCAGCATGAAGGTGAGTCGCTCCTGGTAGTAGCCCAAACCGGCCAGAAACACGAGTTGCAGCAGCAGCAGACCCACCAGTTCAGGAAGGCCGGCCGGGCCGGACAATCCGGTTTGGTACCAGCGCCATCCCGCTCCCAGGCCCACCGCCAGCCACAGCCCGATGGCGGGCAGCGTAGCCGCAAACTGCCGCAGATTGGCACCCGCCAGCGCCAAAAACTCCGGGAAGGGCTGCTGCCAGGCCGCGCGTAGCCATACCAGCTGGTTGTAGGCTACGGCTTCGTGGTTGTAGTACGTGACGCCGCGCAGCTGGAGCAGGGCAATCCAACTGAGGGTAGGCAGCAGGAATAACACGACCAGCCCCAGCAGCCGTAGCGGCAGGCGTGGGGGCCGCGGCCGCCAGGCACCGTACAGCAGGACCGGCAGCGCCAGCACGAAGCTGCCATACACCAGCGCCAGCAACCCGCCCAATACGGCCAGCCCCGGCAGCCGCGCCCGCCACCGCGCCGAGTTGCGCAGCTGCAGTGCCGTGCAGAGCAGCAGTGGCGGCACCAGGAAAGTGAACATCTGCTGGTGCACCGTCCAGAAAAAGGCTTTGGTAATCTGATTCGACACCAGCACAACCAGCAGGCCGGCCAGTACCCAGGGGCTTCCCTGCCCGGCCGTGAGGCGGTAGTACAGGTGCCGAAACAACAGCAGCGCCGCCAGCAGCACCGCGTAGTTCAGCAAAACGTACCCGATGTAAAATCCCAGCAAAGGCTGGTACTTGGCGGGCAGCTTCTGCACCAGGCCAGCCGGGAGCAGGCCGCTGCGCTGCAGGCCCTGTACCGCCCAGGTAACCGGGTAGCCCACGGCCGTGCCCAACAGAATAAACAACGGCCGCGACTGCCGGACCTCACGCGGCTCGAGCAGGCGGGCCGGCTGGCGGGCATCTTCCATGTACACAAACCCGTCGCAATTGGCCGTGAAGCCGGCAAAAGACGTCAGGTGCAGGTAGGTGCCGCAGTACTCGCCGTCAGTGCGCGGGGCGGGTGAAAACCAGAACGAAGCCGTAGCCACCAGTATCAGCAAGGTGTAGCGGAGAAGGCGGCTGATTGAAGAGGGCATTTTTAGAGGTAAGCTGACGAACGGCCGAAATTACGCTGCGCCACGTCTCTGGTGCCATAGGAAATTCACTTCCACGCCCCGGAGCAAACGGCGTCGGACCTCAGGCGGCTTTGCCTGCGTCAGGCTGGCAGCCCGCTACAATAATCCGGGCCTTACTGCCCGCCCGTGCTGCCGGGGGCCGCGCCGGCCGGCTTCAGGTTTTCCTCGAACAGCTTCAGGATCCGGCGGTATTCGTCGGTCCAGGAAGAAGGCTCCACGAAGCCGTGGTTTTCGACGGGGTAGACGGCCAGCTCCCAGTTCTCCTTTTTGAGCTCGATCAGGCGCTGGCTCAGGCGCACGATATCCTGAAAGTGCACGTTGGTATCGACCATGCCGTGGCACATGAGCAGGTGCCCTTTGAGGCCGGCGGCGTAGTTGATGGGCGAGGACCGGGCGTAGGCTAAGGAGTCGTTGTAAGGCTCGTTGAGGATGTTGTCGGTGTAGCCGTGGTTGTAGTGGGCCCAGTCGGTAACGGAGCGCAGAGCGGCGCCGGCCTGGAACACGTCGGGCTGGGTGAACATGGCCATCAGGGTGATGAAGCCGCCGTAGCTGCCGCCGTAAATGCCAATTCGTTGGGGGCTGACGCCGTATTTCTCGGTCAGGAGCTTGGCGCCGTCTACCTGGTCGGTGAGGTCCTTGCCGCCCATGTAGCGGTAGATGCCCGTGCGCACGTCGCGGCCGTAGCCGGCCGAGCCGCGGTAGTCGATGTCGAGCACCGTGTAGCCCTTGTCGACCAGCAGATTGTGGAACATGTACTCGCGGAAGTAACTGCTCCACCACTTGTGGGCGTTCTGGAGGTAACCCGCGCCGTGCACGAACACCACGGCCGGCCCCTGGGCCTGCGGGTTGGCGGGGCGGTAGAGGCGGGAGTACACGCCGGCCCCGTCGCGGGCTTTGTACTCAATCACCTCGGGCTGGCGCCAGGCGTAGCTCTCAAACTCGGGGGTGGTGCTGTGGGTAAGGCGGCGCAGCTTGGCGCCGGGCTTGTTGTCCATCGTGTACAGCTCCCAGGGCGTGTTGCTGGTGCTGTAGCGCAGGGCCCAGGTTTTCTCGTCGGGCGAGAGGGTGGCCTCGTCGTAGCCGCCGGGCTGGGTGGTAAGCTGGGTGAGCGCGCCGCCCGCCACCGGCAGGCGGTAGAGGTGCTGCTCGCCGGGGTGGGTTTTGTTGGCCAGCAGGTACCACGTTTTGCCATCCTGGCTGAGCTGGGTTTTCTGCACTTCAAACGAGCCGCTGGTCAGGGCCTTTTTCTGGCCGCTGCTGATGTCGTAGGTGTAGAGGTGGGAGTAGCCGGTGGCCTCACTCTGGAACCAGAGGTGGCGCGAATCGGGCAGCCAGCCCACGTTGCCCTCGTCGTAGCCGATGCCGGGGCCGTTAATCCAGGCATCGTCGTGCTGGCGGTCCAGGAGCTTGATTTTCTGGGTGGCCGGGTCGAGGCTCACAATCCAGCGGTCCTTGTTATCGGTGCTGCGGATGACGAGGAAGGCGTGCTGCCCGTCGGGCGACCAGAACGGGCCGAACGGCACCACCCGACGCTGCTCAGTGGCCGGCTTGCCGGTTTTGGCCATTTTAGCCGCCTTGGCCGAATCGGCCGGAGCGGGCGCCTGGGCCCTGAGCTGGTACTCCTGGCGGTATGCTGGCTGCTCGTCGAGGCCCTGCAATTCCTTATACCCGAGCACGAAGGTGGTGTCGCGGCCCACGTCGTAGAGGCCCAGCTGGTAGGCGGTCTGGGCCGCGCCCACTTTGGTGCGCGTGTTGATGTCTTCGGTGAAACCCGAAGCCGTGACGAAGTTGGGCACCAGGGCCACTTTCTCGGCCGAAGGTTCCTGGGTCAGGGTGTAGGTCACGTAGCGGCCATCGGGGGCGAGGCGCAGATTGCGCACCGTTTGGGTGCCCAGCCAGATGGCCTTGGGCCGCAGCCGGGCCAAAGCCTTCTGCTGCTGCTGCCGGGCGCGGGCATCCTGGTCCTTGCCGCGCAGCACCTCGAACAAAGCCAGCTGCTGGGCTTTCAGAAACTTCTCACTTTTATCCGTGGGCTCAC
This sequence comes from Hymenobacter piscis, assembly GCF_018760735.1. Taxonomy (GTDB): domain Bacteria; phylum Bacteroidota; class Bacteroidia; order Cytophagales; family Hymenobacteraceae; genus Hymenobacter; species Hymenobacter piscis. The sequence continues at coordinate 29,483 of NZ_JAHHZN010000021.1, read as the reverse complement.
CCGTAGCCGGGCGGTTGCCCTTGCGGAAGTCGGTGCGCTGGACCGTTTCGCCGGTGGCGGGGTCCCAGGTGAACAGGTTGCCGCCGCGGGTGTAGCTGATGGCTTGGTCCAGGAGGGCGAAGTGGGGGTCGGTTTCCTGCTCGGCCGTGTTCGTGATGCGCCGGATGCGCTGGGTTTTGAGGTCGAGCAGGTAGATGTCGCCAGCCTTCTCGTAGAGCTTGCGGGCGTGGCGCCGGTCGTACTCGCCCTCGGCGGCGGGCAGGCCGGGCTGCTCGCGCAGACTCACCTTGCGGGCCGCACCGCCCCCGGGCCCGATGCGGTAGAGCGAGTCGCGGCGGGCCTTTTCGGGGTTCCAGCTGAAGTAGATGGCCTTGCCATCCGCGGCCCAGGAAATGTTGGAGGGCGAGGTGCCGAGCCACTGGGCCGGGTCGCGCATTATTTTCTCCACGGTGAGCGGGGCCAGCTGCTGGGCTTGGGCAGCAGTGGTTGGGGCAAAAGTCGGGGCGGCTACCATTAGCAGCAGGCCGAAAAGGCGGATTTCAGGCATCAACAAATCTACTAAGCGAGGAAGGAGTATCTCACAGACACGATTAGCCGCGCGACGTTGCCGAAGCCAGCAGATCCAGGCCGGTTGTCATTTCTGGAAGATGATTGTAATATCGCTCGATTTCCGGGCGTCAGCCGGTATTACTCCTTCCTTCAACACGCTATCAACCCTCCTATGAAAACTATCCTGTTATCTACCTTGGCGCTATTGGCCCTCGGCGTGGCCGCACCTGCCAACGCCCAGAACGTCCGGCTCGGATTGAAGGGCGGCCTCAATTACAGCCGTCTCTCCTTCTACCTTGAAGACCCCGGCTGGCTGCTCGGCCCCGCGGCGGGCGTGTTCGCACAGATTCCCTTGTCGGCCGATGATTTTTTGGCGTTTCAACCTGAGCTACTTTACTCGGCTAAGGGTGCGAAAGACTCCTTTTATGCTGGCAGTAATACCGACCGGCTCCATTATCTCGATGTCCCGTTGCTGGCCCGAATCAAGGCAGGCGGGCTGTTCTTCGAACTCGGCCCACAAGTCAGCTACCTGCTGGCCGTTCGGAACGAGGGGCCCACGGGCACTTACACCGATGTAAGCTCCCATAACCGACTGGCGGCAGGTGCCCTCGCCGGCATTGGCTACCGGCTGCCGATGGGGCTGGGGTTGGGCCTGCGCTATGCTCATGACTTTACCCAAGTTACCCCGCAAGGACCACGCAACAACGTGTTCCAAATGCAAGCGAGCTATTTGTTGCCCGGTAAGTAGCTCCGGTAGGCGCGTGCATCACCCTACAACCCCGCCAACTCCCACCGCAGATTCCGGCGGGCCGCCGCATCCAGCCGCGCCCGAAACTCCGGGGTGCAGTAGAGGACGGGCGTATTCAGCAGCTGCTCCAGCACCTTGCGGCGGCCGCGGCGGTACAGAAAACCGGGGATGAGGCGGTACTCCTGGCGTATCTGCCGGGCGTATTCAGCGTAATCAGCTTCCGCCGCCCCCAGGATTTGCAGGTCGGCATCGAGGAAGAAATCCAGATCGGGGGCCGGGGCGTGGCGGGCGGTGTGGCGGGCCGTACACTCGATAAGGTAGGCCACCCGCGCCTGCTGCTCGGGGCTGAGCGTGGTACGGGCCAGAAACTGCCGGGCCAGCGCGGCACTGCGGATTTCGTTTTCCGCCGACCGGTAATCATATACCGCGTCGTGAAACCAGATGGCCAGCTCCACCACCGCCCGGTCGTGGACCAGGGCGGCGTGCTGGTCCACCGTATCGAGCAGAGCCCGGATGTGGGTCAGGTTGTGGTAGTGGCGGCCGGGGCCGGAGTAGGCAGATTCGAGCTGCCGGTAGGTGTCGTCGCGGAGGGCGGTATCGGGCAGCAGAGGCGTTACGAGGGCGTTCCAGTGGGTTTGCATGCGGAGTTAGAAAGTTGGGAAGTTTCTAAGTTAGAAAGTTAGAAGGATGCGCTGGGAGCATATCGTCTCTGATAAAGTCGGTAGCGGTGAGTCAATCGAAAGCTTCTTGCCTCATCTTCGCTCACTTTCTAACTTCCCAACTTCTTAACTTTCTAATTCCCCGTTGGCACCCCGTACGGATTCAGTTTCTTGATTTCCAGGTACCGATCCGGCGCGGCCAGGTCCTGGAAGCCGAAACGGCGGTAGAGGCCGTGGGCGTCGAGGGTGGCGAGCAGGAAGCGGCGCAGGTCCTGGAGGTCGGGGTGGGCAAAAACGGCCTGCATGAGCTGCTTGCCCAGGCCCCGGCCCTGAAACTCGGGCAGCACGAACACGTCGCAGAGCCAGGCAAAGGTGGCGTAGTCCGTCACGACCCGGGCGAAGGCGGCCTGGCGGCCGTCGGGGCCGTAGAGGCCGAAGTTGAGGGAGTTGGCCAGGGCCCGGTCCACGGTTTCGCGCGGAATGCCCCGGGCCCAGTACGACTCCTGCGAGAGGTAGCGGTGAATCAGGGGTACATCAAGGCGGGCGGGGTCGGGGCTGACGGTGAACATGACGGGCGCGAAGTCAGAGGGCAGGAAGTAAGGTGCCAAGAACGGCAGGCGGCGGCAAAATCCGGCGGGGCACCATCCAAAAACTGGTGGGCTTCGTTAGCTCCTGAACTGCCTCTCCATTCTAAGCACCTGACTATGAAACATCTGAACGCTCTTCTGACTGCCACTTTCCTGTTGGCCAGCCCGGTCCTGACCCGGGCCCAGACGACTCCGCCCGCCCTGGCCACCTTCCCGGTCGGCAGCACCACCGTCACGGTTTCGGCCCTGACGACCGGCCTGAGCGTGCCCTGGGAGCTGGTCTGGGGGCCCGATAACTTCATCTGGATGACCGAGCGCGGCGGCCGCATCAGCCGCGTGGACCCCGCCACGGGGGCCGTAACGCCGCTGCTTACGCTACCCGACGTTTCCACTTCCTCCGAGGGCGGGCTGCTGGGCATGGTGCTTCACCCCGAGTTTACTACCTCGCCCTACGTGTACGTGGTCTACAACTACACCGACAACGGCACCTACCTCGAAAAGCTCGTGCGCCTGACCTATGCCAACGGCACGCTGGGTGCGCCCCTGGTGCTGCTGGGCAACATTCCGGCTACCAGCACCCACAGCGGCTCCCGCCTGCTGCTGCTGCCCGACCGCACCCTGCTCATGAGCACCGGCGACGCCCAGCAGCGGCCCCAGGCCCAGAACCCGGCCTCGCTGAACGGCAAAATCCTGCGCCTCAACCTCGATGGCACCGTGCCGGCCAACAACCCCGTCCCCGGCAGCCTAGTGTACACGCTCGGCCACCGCAACCCCCAGGGCCTCGCGCTCGGTCCCGCGGGCCGCATCTACAGCTCGGAACACGGGGCCAGCAGCGACGACGAGCTCAACCTCATCGAGGCCGGCCGCAACTACGGTTGGCCCACGGTGGAAGGCTACTGCGACCAGACCACGGAAACGGCCTTCTGCGCCCAGAACAACGTGCGTGAGCCCCTCACCACCTGGACGCCCACCCTGGCCGTGGCGGGCCTCGCCTACTATACCTCCCCCGCCATTCCGGGCTGGCAGAACCACCTGCTGCTGACCTCGCTCAAGGCCTCCCGCCTCACCGACCTGCCCCTGAACGCCGCCGGCGACGCCGTAACGTCCCGCACCGACTACCTCACCGGCTTCGGCCGCCTGCGCTCCATCTGCATCTCGCCCCAGGGCCGCCTCTACGTGGGCACCAGCAACCGCGACGGCCGCGGCAACCCCGCCGCCCCCGACGACCGGATTCTGGTGCTCGAAAACCGGGCCTACGTGGCCACCTCCACCAAAAGCAACGCCGCGGCCCGGCTACGCCTCTGGCCCAACCCGGCCCGCCGCACCGTCACGCTGGAGCTGCCCGCCCCGGCCGCCGCGGGTGCCACCGTCCTGGTTCGCGACGCCCTGGGCCGCACCGTGCGCACCACCCGTTTCCCCGCCGCCCAGACCCGGTTCACGTTTTCGGTGGAAGGCCTCAGGCCCGGCCTCTACTCGGTACAAAGCAGCGGCGGCACCCAGCAGTTGGTAGTGGAGTGAGTCGGGGAATGAGTGAAGTGGGGAATGAGTGACTATGCTGTCATCCTGAGCGGAGCGAAGGACCTTGCCACGTCTGAAGAGTACGCCGTAAAACGGGCTGTTCAAGCGTGATAAGGTCCTTCGCTCCGCTCAGGATGACAGGGCACATCACGCATTCACTCATTCTCCACTTCACTCATTTACTCATTCCCCAGCACGTGCCGCTCGTTTTTGGCGACGTTGGCCAGGGTCCAGGGAATTTCGCGGGTGAAGGCGTGCTGGCGCACGGGGCAGTCGGCCACGTGGCAGTGGGAGCAGGCGGCGAAGGTGCAGGGGTCAGCGTGGACGAACATTTCCACCGGCACCTCGAATTCCTGGGCCACGATCTGCTCGATGCCGTGCACCTGCTCGTGGGTCTGCTCCAGGCTCAGGTAGTAGGGCATCGTCACGTGGCAATCGATGTGCAGGCTGGCCCCGTAGCGCACCACGCGCAGGTTGTGCACGTCAATCCAGGTGGGCTGGCGGTGTTCCTGGAGCTCGGCCACTACCTGCTGCACGGTTTTCACGTCGGCCTCATCCATCAGCCCCGACACCGAGCGGCGCACCATGCGGTAGCCGTTCACCACGATGAACACGCCCAGCAGCAGGGCCGCCAGGGCATCGTAAAGCAGGTTATCGGTGAGCATGACCAGGCCCAGGGCAGCGCAGGAAACGAAGGTGCTGACCGCGTCGAGGTAGAGGTGCTGGCCGTCGCCGACGAGGGCGGGCGAGTGGTGCTGCCGGCCGGCCCGCACCAGGGCGAAGCCCACGGCCAGGTTGACCAGGGCCGTGAAGGCCAGCAGGGCAATGCCCCAGTCGGGCCGGGCCACGGGGTGAGGATGCAGCAGGGCCTGGATGGCCGAGTAGAAGATGTAGCCGCCCGCCATCAGAATCAGCCCGCCCTCGAAACCGACCGAGAGGTACTCAATCTTGCCGTGGCCGTAGGGGTGATTTTCGTCCTTGGGCAGGCTGGCCAGGTAGATGCTGTAGAGGGCGAAGCCGCTGGCTACCACGTTGATGATGGACTCCACCGCGTCGGTGAGCACGGCCTGGGAGCGGGTAAGCACCCAGGCGTAGAACTTGACCACAATCAGCACCACGCTCACGACCAGCGAAAGAATAGCGAAACGGGTTTTGAGGGGCAACGGCATGGGCAGCGGGTGAAACGGCGGCGGCAAAAGAAGGCAGGCGGGAGGGCAACGCGGCTGAGCGGCTCCCCGGATTATGGCCTGCCAAGACACGCCCGGGGCCGGCAAAATTCCGTCTTTTTGCCCGGTCCGCAACTTTTGTCAACAAAAGCAGTAGGTAGACTGTCATAAATTAAAATTTAGACAAGGCTAAAAATTACCGTTCTTTGTGAGGATCAGCTCCTCCGCTTCTGTTTTGGGCCTCGCGGCCACCCGTATGCCTTCCACGTTACCCGTTCTCCCCGATTCGTCCCCGGCCGCCGCTGCTCCTGAAACCGGCTGGCGGCACGCCCGCCGCGCCAACTCCCTGCCCGAAGTACACGGCTCCATCACGGTGCCGCCCGAAGGGGCCTCGTTCTGGCGCAAGCTCTGGGCCTTTACCGGCCCGGGCCTGATGGTGGCCGTGGGCTACATGGACCCCGGCAACTGGGCCACCGACATTGAGGGCGGGGCCCGCTACGGCTACATGCTGCTCTCAGTGATTCTGATTTCCAACTTCTTCGCCATGCTGCTCCAGCACCTGGCCGTGAAGCTGGGCATCGTGACGGGCCGCGACCTGGCCCAGGCCTGCCGCGACCATTACTCCCGGCCCGTGTCGTTCGTGCTCTGGGTGTTGTGCGAAATTGCCATTGCTGCCTGCGACCTGGCCGAAGTCATCGGCTCGGCCATTGCCATCAACCTGCTGTTCGGCATTCCGCTGGTCTGGGGCGTGGTGCTCACCATTCTCGACGTGCTGGTGGTGCTCTTCTTCCAGAGCAAGGGCTTCCGCATCATCGAAAGCATCGTGGCGGGCCTGATTTTCGTGATTTTCGGGTGCTTCATCTACGAAATCGTGGCCTCCCACCCCGACTACTTCGCCCTGGCCGAAGGTCTGATTCCGAAGCCGCAGATTGTCACTGACCCGCACGCGCTCTATTTGGCCATCGGGATTCTGGGGGCCACCGTGATGCCCCACAACCTGTACCTGCACTCGAGCATCGTGCAAACCCGGGCCATCCGCCAGGACGAGCCGGGCAAGCGCATGGCCATCCGGTTTGCCACCATCGACAGCACGGTGGCTTTGTTTCTGGCCTTCTTCGTGAACGGGGCCATCCTGGTCGTCTCGGCCGCCACGTTCCACTCCAACAACCTGCGCGAGGTAGCCGACATCTACGACGCGCACAAGCTGCTCACGCCGGTACTGGGCGCGGGCGCGGCCTCGGCCGTGTTTGCCATTGCCCTGCTGGCCTCGGGCCAGAACTCGACCCTGACGGGCACTCTGGCCGGGCAAATCGTGATGGAAGGCTTCCTCGACATCAAGCTCAAGCCCTGGATGCGCCGCCTCATCACCCGCGCCATTGCCGTGGTGCCGGCCCTCATCGTAACCATGCTCTACGGGGAAAAAGGCACGAGTGAGCTGCTGGTCCTGAGCCAAGTGATTCTGTCGTTGCAGCTCAGCTTTGCCGTCATTCCGCTGGTGCTTTTCACCGGCAGCAAGCTCAAAATGGGCGTTTTCGTGAATAAACCCTGGCTGCAGGCCGTCTGCTGGATTATTTCGGCCATCATTCTGGGCCTCAACGGCTACCTGCTGTTCCAGTTCTTCACTGGGGCGTAGCATTCCAGGTGTCCCAGGCGTCCCAGGGCTGAAGCCCTGGGCTAGTGAGCTGGCGGCGAAGATGCAAACTGCTCCGTAGCCCAGGGTTTCAACCCTGGGACGCCTGGGACGCCTAGCCAGCCTCCTATCATCACTCCGAAAAGCCGCAACCTGCTTGTGGCTTTTCTTTCGACCACAGATTTAGACACATCTAAATTTAAAATTAACCACCACTAAAATGAAGACAGTTCTTACGCTGCTTTTTTCCCTGCTGCTGGCCCTGCCGGCCCTGGCCCAAACCAGCACGCTGCGCGGGGTGGTGCTCGATGAGCGGGGCCAACCCGTGCCGTTTGCCAGCGTGGCCCTGCCCGCCCTGCAGCGCGGCACGGCCGCCGATGCCGACGGCCGCTTCAGCCTGCCCGATTTGCCCGCGGGGTCCCAGCCGGTGCAGGGCAGCGCCGTGGGCTTCGCGGCGGCCACCATTATCGTAAAAATGCCCCGCACCGACCTGCTGACGGTGCGGCTGCGGGCGGCAGCAAGCACCCTGGGCGAAGTAGTGGTGACGGGCGTGGGCCGGAGCACCGAAATCCGCCGCTCCCCGGTGCCCATTGCGGCCCTGACGGGCCGGGAAATCCGCCTCAACGCCAGTGGCAACGCCATCGACGCGGCCGTGCGGGGCATTCCGGGGCTGGCCGCCGTGACCACCGGCCCGAACGTGAGCAAGCCCTTTATCCGGGGGCTGGGCTACAACCGGGTACTCACCCTGTTCAACGGCCTGCGCCAGGAGGGCCAGCAGTGGGGCGACGAGCACGGCCTGGAGGTGGACGGCTACGGCCTGGATAGGGTGGAAGTAGTGAAGGGGCCCGCCAGCCTGCTCTACGGCTCTGATGCCGTAGCCGGGGTGGTGAACCTGCTGCCCGCGTTGCCCTCCGGCCCCGACGGCGAGCTGCACGGCGAAGTCCTGACCGAGTACCAGTCGGTGAACGGGCTGGTGGGCAAGTCGGGGGCGCTGGAGTACCAGAACCGGGGTATTGAGACCAGCCTGCGCGCCAGCCACCGCTGGGCCCGCGACTACCGCAACCCCGTGGACGGACGGGTGTACAACACCGGCTTCCGGGAGCTGAACCTGACGGGCCTGCTGGGCCTGCGCCGCAACTGGGGCACCGTGCGCCTCTGGCTGACGGCCTACGACAACCGCCAGGAAATCCCGGACGGCAGCCGCGACTCTTTGAGCCGGGCCTTCACGCGGCAGGTATTTGAGGGCGAGCAGGACGACTTTGCCACCCGGCCCGTGGTGAGCCGGCGGGAGCTCAACAGCTACCGGATTACTGATCTGCACCAGCACATTGCGCACTACCGGGCCTTTGCCACGAGCGAGCTGAAGGCCGGCCCCGGCGAGCTGCGCCTGCTGCTGGGCCTCCAGCAAAACCACCGCCAGGAGTTCAACCACCCCACCGACCCCGCCCAGCCCGGCCTCGATCTGCGCCTGACCACGCTCAACTACGAGGTCCGCTACCTGCTGCCCAGCCAGCACGGCTACGAGCTGACGGTGGGCACCAATGGCATGGCCCAGGACAACCGCCACCTCAACGCCACCGACTTCCCCATTCCGCCCTACCGCCTGTTTGATGTTGGCGGGTTTGGGGTGGTGAAAAAGGCTTTCGGGGCCCTGGAGCTGACCGGCGGCCTGCGCTACGATACCCGGGTGGTGGACTGGAACGACTTCTACGTGGGCACCGACCCGGCCACCGGCTTCGGCCGCGCGGCCAGCGCCACCACGCCCGGGGCCGAGCGGCAATTCACCGCCTTTCACAAGGTGTACCGGGGCGTGTCCGCCAGCGTGGGGGGCTCTTACGCGGCGGGGCCGCGCCTGGTGCTGCGGGCCAACCTGGCCCGGGGCTACCGCGCCCCCAACATCCCCGAAATCGGCTCCAACGGCCTCGACCCGGGCGCCCACATCATTTATCTGGGCAACCCCGCTTTCCGGCCCGAATTCAACTGGCAGCAGGACGTGGGCGTGCTCTGGAAGTCGGGGGCCGTGGAGGCCAGCGCGGAGGCATTCTATAACCGCGTCGAGAACTTCATCTACCAGGCCCGGCTGTTCGAGGCCAACGGCCAGCCCCGGCGCGATGCCCTGGGCAACGCCACCTACCAGTTTCAGCAGGCCGGCGCCAGCCTCTACGGGGGCGAGCTGGCCTTGAACGTGCAGCCGGCCGCTCTGCCCGGCCTGAGCTGGCGCACCGGGGCGGCCCTGGTCGTCGGCCTGAACCGCAACGCCGCTCTGCGCCAGCGCGAAGGCCGCGCCGGCCGCTACCTGCCCCTGATTCCGGCGCCCACGGCTCAAACGGAGCTGCGCTTCACCCTGCCCGACCAGCCCGGCCGCCGCTTCGCCGCTTCCTACCTGCGCCTCACGCTGGCCGGCACCGCCCGCCAGAACCGCTTCTACGCCGTAGATGGGGCCGAAACCGCCACGCCCGGCTACCTGCTCACGGGCCTGGGCGCGGGCACCAGCCTGCGCACCGCCACCGGCCGCCCCCTCGCCCAACTGGTGCTGCAAGCCGACAACCTCTTCGACGTGGCCTACCAGGCCCACCTCAACCGCCTCAAATACTTCGAATACTACCGCGCCTCGCCCACCGGCCGCACCGGCATCTACAACCCCGGCCGCAACCTGAGCGTGAAGGTGGTCGTGCCGTTTTGAGTGGGCTGCCGGTTGTCAGTTGTCAGTTGTCAGTTGTCAGTTGTCAGTTGTCAGTAGAAAGAACGTCATCCTGAGCGGAGCGAAGGAGCCTCTTGCGTTGAAACGAGTCGTTGCCAAGACTATCGTTCTCCCGTAACAGAATCCTTCGCTGCGCTCAGGATGACGTTCTTTCTACTGATTGCTATCCGCTCTATTGCTTCAGCGAATCCACTTCCGCACCGTTTGGCATGGCGAACAGGCTGGCGGCGGGTTGGGCGCGGGTCAGGTGCACGTCGCTGAACTCGGCCTGGTAGCGCAGGTCGCCAATTTGGTCGTTGGCGAACTTGTGGCCTTCCATTTTGCGGGGCAGCAGCAAACCGTCGGCCTGCTGCCAGTCGGTGTAGAGCAGGCTGTTGAAGGTGGCCTGCTTGCCGGGCTCGAAGAACGTGACGGTGTAGAGCAGCAGCTCCAGGCGGTGGGTGCGGGGGTTGAAGTGGGCGATATACTCGTCTTTGGCGGAGTCGCCGCGGCCGGCTTCGTAGCTTACTTTCAGGGCCTGATACTCCTGGCCGGCCACGGTGCGCAGGCCCAGGTCCTCGTACACGATGCCCTCGTCGGCCAGCACGAACGGGATGGAGAAGAAGTAGAAGAACAGGTTGTGGTAGAAGCGGGCCGACATGTCGCCGAAGGCCGCCTTCGCGGGGCTCACCCAAACCTGCTGCTGCGCGTCGCGGCCCAGCTGGTAGCCGGCGCCCTCGATGCGGGTCTGGCGGGTGCGCAGGTCGATGAGGTGCTTTTCGTCGCGGGGCGTGCCCAGGGTCGATTTCATCCGGTACTCCATGGTGCCGAACTGCTGCCAGGCGGCCAGCCCGCCGTGGGCTTCCAGGGCCTGCCGGAGCACTGCGGGCAGCTTGCGCGGAACGGCCGCCGTCGTTGTTTCGGCCGGGGCTTCCGGGGTAGTTTGCTCGGGATTCGAGGAGCAGGAGGCCGCGAGCAGGGCGAGGCTGAAGTAGAGGGTGTTTTTCATGGCCGGCAGCATGGTAAGCACCTGTAAGCTCCGGCCGCGGCGGATTGTTTTCGGGCGCTGACTCCGCCGACCGGGCCGCGGCCGACTATTCCGAAGCTCAACCGTGCGCGGCATTCCGCGTACTACCGCTGCTATGCGCTTCCCCTCCCCTGCTTTTCTGGCGGCCCTGCTGCTGCCCCTGCTGCCGCACCTGGCCGCCGCCCAAACCACCACTGATTCGCTTACGGCCGTCAAAAGCCGCTATTCCCTGCTGCGGCCGGTGCCCCGGAGCCTGATGCGCCCATTGGCCGCCGACCGGCCCGGCGTGACGGAAAACCCGGTGACCGTGGATGCCGGCCACCTGCAATTTGAAACCGACCTGGGCCGCCTCATCACCAGCCGACCCGGCACCGAGCCCCGCCAGCGCACCATCCGGGCCAACGCCTTTGCCCTCAAAATGGGTCTCAGCAACCGGACCGATTTGCAGGTGTTCGTGGATGCCTACCAGTGGGAGCGCACCTTTGCCACCGCCGACGAGCCGGCCACCAGCTCCCGGGGCTTCGGCGACGTGACGCTGCGCCTCAAGCGCAACCTGCTGGGCAACGACAGCACGGAAGGCCCTCTGGCCCTGGGCCTGATCGGGTCGGTGCTGCTGCCCACCGGGGGCGCCCAGGGCGCCGGCGGCACTGAGTACGCCGTGCTGGTGCCCGCCACCTACGCCCTCTCGGACTCCTGGAACCTAAGCGCCCAACTGCCCCTGCGCCTGGGCTTCGACCGCGACGCGAGCCGCCACTACCTCGCCACGAGCCCGTCCATCAACCTCGACCACACGCTGCGGCCCTGGCTCATGGTGTTCGTGGAAGCCGTGGCCGAGCGGGATTTCCGCTCCCGGCGCTGGGAAGAAGCCCTGAACGTAGGCCCGGTTTTCTTCGTGGGCAAAAACCTGCAGTTCGACTTCGGCCGCCACTTCGCCCTCACCCGCAACGCCGACCGGGAGTACTTCGTGGGCCTGGTGGTGCGGCGGTAGTCTTTTTAGTTGTCAGTTGTCAGTTGTCAGTTGCTAGTTGTCAGTTGAAGGAACGTCATCCTGAGCGAAGCGAAGGATCCTATCAAGCATGAACGAGAATCGTATCAACGACTCGTTTCAACGTGGTAAGATCCTTCGCTCCGCTCAGGATGACGTTCCTTCAACTGACAACTAGCAACTGACAACCAACAACCCACCACTAACCTTACACCAGCCCCGGCAGCCGCTCAAAGCCGCCGCTCAGGATGGCGCGGTCGTCGGCCCGGAGCCAGTCGTGCAATACGGTGGCGTAGACGCTGCGGAAGTCGAGTTGGTAGCGCAGGTCGCCGGCGTCGAGGTTTTGCAGGTTGGGCGCGTCATTGAGAATGCCCTGGCGCTTGAGGCCGCCGCCGAGCAGCAGCACGTTGTTGGCCGTGCCGTGGTCGGTGCCGTTGCTGGCGTTCTGCTCCACGCGGCGGCCGAACTCGGAGAAGACCAGCACGAGCGTATCGTCGAAATTACCGGCCTGCTGCAAATCCTCCGAAAAGGCGCGCAGACTTTCCGACAAGTCGCCGAGCAGCCGGCCCTGCTGCTCCTGCTGGCGCACGTGGGTGTCGAAGCCGGTGAGTGAAACGTAGAACACCCGCGAATCGACCCCGGAATTGATGAGCTCGGCGGTGGTTTTGAGGTTGCGCCCGAACTCGGTGCCGGGGTACGTTACGCCGGACTTGTACACCCTGCTTTTCTGGTACAGATACTCGGCCGAGGACGTGGTTTCGGCCAGCGTCTTGTAGAGGTAATCCAGCTCCGATACCGCACCGCCGGGCTTTTCGCTGCCCACTTTAGCAAGCAGGCGGTTTTGAGTCAGCTGGTGAAACTTCTCCGGATTCTTGAGGGCCAGGCCCTTGCGCAGCCCCCCCTTCATGGCCAGGCTCAGCGTATCGTCCACCTCCAGACCGTTGTAGGGCAGCGTGCAGGGGGCACAGTTCGAGTCGAGGTAGCGGCCGAGCCACCCGGTGCCCAGGTACTCCTCGGCGCCCGAGCCGCTCTGCCAGATGTCCATGGAGCGGAAATGGCTGCGGTCGGGGTTGGGGTAGCCCACGGAGTTGAGCACGGCCACGTGGCCCTGGTCGTAGAGGCTTTTAAGGCCGGTCATGGCCGGGTTGAAGCCCAGGCCTTTGTCGAGGGTCAGAATGCCGCTCTGGGGCCGGATGCCGAGCGTGGGCCGGGCCTTGTAGTACAGGTCGTTTTCGTAGGGAATGACCGTATTGAGCCCGTCGTTGCCGCCCCCGAGCTGGACCACCACGAGGCGGCGCCCGTCGGCGTCGCGCAGGCTTTTCAGGTCCTGGGCATCGAGGCGGTGCAGAAACCGGGGCACAAACAGCAGCGTGCTGGCCAGCACCGAGCCTTTCAGAAATTCGCGGCGAGACGTCATGGGTTGGGGGTTTTCGGGGAACCGGGGGACTGGGGGATTAGGTAATTGAGGGACCGGGCAACAAGGAACGTCATGCTGAGCTTGTCGAAGCATCTCGCTTGCTGCCAATGAGTTACCTTTGCGACGTCAGCACGCGAGATGCTTCGACAAGCTCAGCATGACGTTCTGCCGGCAAAGCATAACCACTTACATCAGCTGGTACTCGGGCAAACTCAGCAAAGCGGTGGTCATGGCGCGCAGGTCCCCGCGCACCAGGGCCAAATTCTCGGGGCGGATGGGCACCTGTAACAGAAACTCGCTGAGCCGGGCGGGTTGGCGGGCGGCGGGTGTGCCGGCCAGCAGCTGCTGGAGCGGAGCCAGCTGCACGGTGGTTTTCACGGGCTCGTTGAAGGTGCGGTCGGCGCGGGAAAGGTTGGGGGCCAGGTCATTTTCGTCCTGCTTGAGGGCCACGTTGAACTCGGCGTTGCGCAGCAGCACCGCCGGCAGCTGCAACCGGTAGAGCAGGGACGACGAATCAATCCAGCTGCGGCCGCCGGGCCAGCCGGCCACGTTCGGGGGCTCGAACAACGTCTGGCCCAAGGCCTTTTGGAACACGATGATCGGCCGCTCGTTGGCCAGCTGCAGGCCCAGGGTGCGCTTGAGGCCCGCCAGCAGCTCCACCGGCGACTTGATGCGGGTGCCCACGTGGGCCGCCGCGTAGAACCAGTCGGCCGAAAACAGGCGTTCCAGCAGGTCTGCAATGTCGTAGCCGCTCCGGAAAAACGCCTGGGCCAGCGGCTGAATGTGGGCTGGGTCGGGCGTATCGTTGACGAAGAAGCGGTAGAGCCTGGTGGTGATGAACTCGGCGCAGGCGGGCTGGGCCAGAATGACGGCCAAGGCCTGTTCGCCGGTGAAGTTGCCGGTACGCCCGAGCAGGGTTTTCGGGCCGTCGTCGTGCTGCCGCTCCCGGAACGCGAACTGCCCCTCGGCGTTGTAGCCCCAACCCGTAAAGGCGCGGGCGGCCTCCTTCACGTCGGTTTCCGAGTAGTGGCCGCGGCCCAGGGTGAAGAGCTCCATTACCTCGCGGGCGAAGTTCTCATTGGGATGCTGCTTGCGGTTCTGCTGGTTGTTAAGAAACTGGAGCATGGCCGGCTCCTTGCTCACGGCCAGCAGCAGGTCGGGGAACTTGCCCAGGGCCAGCCGCCGGATGGTGTTGTTGAGCTGCAACGCCGCATCGGGCCGGCGCACCCGGCAGGCAAAGTGGCCGTGCCAGAAGAAGGTGAGCTTCTCGCGCAGCTGGGCCGGCGACGTAGCCATGCGGGTCAGCCAGCCGGTATTCATGGCGTAATAGGCGCTCCGGATAGCCTGGTTCCGCTGCTTGCGTTCCGCGGCCGTCATCTTGCCCGCGCCCTGGGTGGCGGGTTGGGCCGTGCCGTCGGGCGTGGTCACCATCGCCGTCTGGGGCCGACCTTGGGCCGCCAACCTCTTATCGGAAGGCGGGGGCAACGGCTCCGCGTAGCGCATGGCCGGCCCGTCGAGGGGTTCGAATTGCTGCGAGTCGCGCAGCAATTGGCGCAGGGCCTGCCGGGGGCTCAGGCCGGCGGCCACCTGCCCCGGCGTCGGCCCGAAACCCGCCCGCCAGTACAGGTGCTGGAGTTGTTGTTGCGTCGTCGTCATGCCAGCTTGGACGCGCCCGGGCTCTCATGGTTTAAATCACAGCTGGTGCAGATGACGGGGATGCCGCAGATTCGTTCTGGTGGAGGGAATCGTTTGACGATTGTATCATGTGCCAGACCGACTCCTTCGCCAAAACGAATCTGCAACACCCCCTTCATCTGCACCAGCTGTGATTAAGGGCGGGCGCCCACCACCACCGTTTTGCGGTATTCGCGCTTCTGGCCGGTGCCGGGCTGGAAGAGCTCGATGAGCAGCACGTAGTAGCCCACGGCGGCCTTCTGGCCCCGGTCGGTGAGGCCGTCCCACTGCAGGAAGCCGGTGGTGGCCAGGGTTTCGTTGCGGGCCAGGCGGCGGACGAGGCGGCCCTGGGCGTCGTAAATCGTGACGCTGGCGGCGTAGCCGGGCGCGTCGAGGGTATAGTTGAGGGTCGTGAAATCCTGCTGGCCGTCCTCGTCGGGGGTGAAAACTTCAGGTTCGAGGCGAAATATTTGGTCGCCGCCGGGGTCCTGCTGGTACTGGGAATTGGGGCGGCCGGGCGTGGCGTAGCCCACGGCGCTGGCGGCCGAGTGGAAGTTTCCGGCCGTGCTCGGTCCCGCGGCCCGGATGCGCTCCAGCGACACCCCGTTCAGGTCGTCGAGCAGCTTGAGGTGCATGGCTTTGTCGTAAGCGAAACGGTCCAGGAGCTGGCCGGTGGCCGAGTACACGACCACGATGCCCGCGTCGTCGGGGTAGGAAGCCAGGCTGGGCAAAGCCAGGAGATTGGCCGGCTCCGCGCTGCTGGGGTAGTAGCTCAGGAGGTTGGCGGGGCTGGTGGTGAGCACCAGCAGCTGGCCGGGGGCCAGCACGTAGGGCCCGCCGTTCAGGATTTTGTTGTCCACCGAGCCGTCGGGCTTTTCACTGCCGAGCTGCCAGCCCTCCACGTTCAGGTACTTGGCCGAGCGGTTGAGCAGCTCCACAAAATCGACGCCCCCGGGGCGCGGGTTAAACAGGATTTCGTTGATAACCACGTCGCCGGCCGCTACCGGGGCGGGCAGGGCCAGCGGGGCCGCAGTGGCCGGGCCGCTGGCGTTGCCGGCGCAGTCGGTGGTCCGCTGCACGGTAAGCGTCAGGGGCTGGTTGGGTTGCAGGGCGGTGCTGAGCTCCAGGTCCAGGGTGCGAAAGTCGGGCCCCTGGGGCAGCACCCGCGCCACCGTTGCGGCCGGCGCGAAGGTGTAGAGGGCGGGATTGGCCACGGCGGCGCTGTCGAGCTTCTCGCTGAAAAACAGCCGGACGCGGGTGGGCGTGAGGGCCACGGCCCGCAGCAGCGCGGGCGCGGTGCGGTCGGGGTTGGCGGTGCGCACGGAGTTCTGGCGGCCGGGCGTGCCGCCGCTGGGGTCCTGGCTGGCCGTCCAGTTCTCAGAGCCCCCGCAGAAATTGGCCGCATCCACCAGTTCCAGGCTCCAGCCGCCCTCCTGCTTGCGGGTGTCGCGGTACCAGTTGTCCGAATACGTTACCTCGAAGAGCATGCGGCCGGTGCGGCCGAGCAGTACCAGCTGGTCGGCGGCGTTGCTCAGGCTGGGGAAATTGGTCAGCGGAAATACCTTGCCGAAACCCGCGAACAAGCCGCCCCGGGTGCTGCCGCAGACCACCGCGTACTCGCCGGGCTGCAACCGCGCCGAATCGGGAAAGACGGCCGCGCTGCCGGTGCTGCCGGGCTTCAGCAGCTGCACCCCGCCCAGATCGAGCACCTGGCTCATCGAGGGGTTATAAATCTCCAGGTATTCGGCGGCCGGCAGGCCCACTGCCGGCGTCTCGTCGGCCATGATTTCGGTGATGAGCAGCTGGCCGAAGCCCGGGGCTACGGGCAAACTGAAACTGACCGTGGCGGCTGCGCCGGTGCTGTTGCCCAGGCAGTCGGTACGGCTCTGCACGGCGGCGGTGTAGGTTTGCCCAACTGCCAGCGGGGCGGCCAAAGTCAGCTCCACGGCCCGGAAATCGAAGGGTACCGGTTGCACCCGCTGGAGGCTGACGCCGGGCGTGAGGCTGTAGAAAATGGGGTTGGCCATCCGGGCGCTGTCGAGCGTTTCGTTGAAGACCAGCCGCAGCACCGTGGGACTGACCACCAGCACACTTTGCAACGTCGGCGGGGCGGTATCGGGGGTACTGGTGGCTACCGGGTTGGGGCGGCCGGGCGTGCCCCCGCTCGGGTCCTGGCTGGCCCGCCAGTTCTCGGCCCCGGCGCAGGCGTTGGCGGGGTCGAGCATCTCCAGGCTCCAGCCGCCGTTCTGCTTGGCCGCGTCGCGGTACCAGCTGTCCAGGTAATGTACCGCGTACAGAAGCCGCCCGCCCGGGGCACGCAGCAGCAGCTCGTCGCCGCCGTTGTTAAGGCTGGGGAAATTCGTGAGGGCGAACACCTTCCCGAAGGCCGCGAATTGCGCCCCGCGGGTACTGCCGCAGACTACCGCGTACTCGCCGGGCAGCAGGGTGGCCCCGGCCGGAAACACGGCCGCGTTGCCCGTACTGCCCGCCTTGCTAAGCTTCACGCCCGCCAGATCAAGCGTCCGCGTGGCCGAGGGATTGTGGATTTCGAGATACTCCGAAGCCGGCAGGCCCACCACGGGCGTTTCGCGGGCCATGATTTCGGTGATGAGCAGCTGATAGAAACCGGGCTCGGTGAGCACGCCCGCGAAGGTGAAGGCGGCCGTGAGCGGCCCGACCGCCACATTGCCGTAGAGGTCGGCCACGCCGCGCGCTTCCACCGTGCCGGCCCCGGGTGGCAAATCGGTGGCCAGCGTCAGGTGCACCAGGGCCGGATTGGCGGCGTCGCGCTGGGCGGTCGTCACGGTGGGGCCACCGGGCAGCTGGTAGTCGGCGGGCCGCTGGGTGGCGCCGACGGCTTCGTTGAAGGTCAGATCCAGGGTGCGGGGGCCGGCCACGGCCGCCTGCACGGCGGCGGGCGGGGTGGCATCGGTTACCTGAAAATCATCGAAGTAGAACGCCTGGCTGTTGGCCGAGGAATAGGTCAGCACCACGCCGCAGAACGCGCTGGTCTGGTAAGTGGCATCGGGGCCGGTGCCTTCGCTCGTGAAATTCTGCCCCCCGCTCAGGTCCCGCTCCAGGGTCCAGACGTCCTGGACCGAGCGCGTGACGCGCACCCGCACGAGGTTGTTGGTGGTGGAGCTGAGCGTCCCATCAGTGCCATTTACCACGTAGGCGGGGCTGCCGGTGGCGTCCTTGCGGAAGAGGGCCACCTCGTCGGGGGTGCCGCCCAGGCGCACGAAGTAGCCCCGGGTGCCGGTGGCTTTGAGGTCGGCGCGGTCGGCCAGCAGCCACACGTCGGCGTAGTTGCCGCTGCTGGTGGCCAGCTTCAGGTTGGCCCAGAACGTCCAGGTGGTGCCGGTGCTGGCCTGGCAGGGCGTTGCGAGCTGAAGCCGGGTGCCCGTGAGGGCGGGGCCGCTGCTCTGGAGCTGCTGGGCGGAGTTTACCCGGAACGAGGCCGCGTCGCCGGTCCAGGCGGGGTTCTGGGTGAAGTCGCCGTCGGCGAAAGTGTCGGTGAGCTGGGCGCGGGTGGCGAAGCTGCTCAACAGCAAGACCCAAAGCAGGAAGTGCTTCATAACGGATAGGCGCTGGTCAATAAAAAATAGCAACGCGGCCAGCCGGGGGCCGCCGCGCCGGTTGCGGCGGCGGGTGGCCAGCCCCCGGATAAATGTGCGTAGGAAATATAACCGCTTTACCTTTACCGCTCAACCCCCAACGCATATGAAAGTAGCCGTAGTGGGTGCCACCGGACTGGTAGGCACCGAGATGCTGAACGTACTGGCCGAGCGCAACTTCCCGGTCACGGAATTACTGCCGGTGGCTTCCGCCAAATCGGTGGGCCAGGAAATCGAATTCCAGGGCAAAAAATACCAGGTGGTGAGCATGGACGACGCTATTGCGGCCCGCCCGGCCGTGGCCATCTTCTCGGCCGGCGGCTCCATCAGCAAGCAGGAGGCGCCCCGCTTCGCCGAGGCCGGCACCGTGGTCATCGACAACTCCTCGGCCTGGCGCATGGACCCCTCCAAAAAGCTGGTGGTGCCCGAAATCAACGCCCGGGAGCTGACCGCCGCCGATAAAATCATTGCCAATCCCAACTGCTCCACCATTCAGATGGTGGTGGCCCTCAACGAGCTGCACGCCCGCTACAAGGTGCAGCGCATCGTGGTGAGCACCTACCAGAGCGTGACGGGCACCGGCAAGCAGGCCGTGGATCAGCTCCTGGAGGAGCGTGCCGGCCAGCAGCCCACCAACCCCGCCTACCCCCACCGCATCGACCTGAACGTGCTGCCCCACATCGATGTGTTCGAGGACAATGGCTACACCAAGGAGGAGATGAAAATGGTGAACGAGACGAAGAAAATCTTCGGCGACGACCAGATTCGTGTCACGGCCACCACCGTGCGCATCCCCGTGATGGGCGGCCACTCCGAAGCCCTGAACGTGGAGTTTGCCGAGGAATTCGACCTTGATGAGGTGCGCGCCATCCTGCGTCGCACCGAGGGTGTGGAGCTGGTGGATGACGTAAAGAACAACGTCTACCCCATGCCCAAGGACGCCCACGGCCAAGATGCGGTGCTCGTCGGCCGCCTGCGCCGCGACGAAACCCAGCCCCGCACCCTCAACCTGTGGGTGGTGGCCGATAACCTGCGCAAAGGCGCCGCCACCAACGCCGTGCAGATTGCCGAAGCCCTGCTCAAAATGGGTTTGCTGACGGCGTAATCAGGTAGAACCAGCTTCTCATCCGGAGCAATTGCCAGGAGCTTGTCGCGTCAGAAAGATAGCCCTAACAACGGTTGTCTTTCTGACGCGGCAAGCTCCTTCGCGCTGCCTGGGAAGCCTGTTTCGGGCCGAACATCTACTCCCCCAAGGCCCCCGCCGCAAAATCCAGCACCGCCCGCCGCGTGAGCTCCGGCTCCTCCACAAAGCCCAGGTGGCCCACGTTGCGCAGCAGCAGGGCCTGGCTTTGGGCGGGCAGGGCCAACTGGGGCAACAGCGTTTCCAGGGGCACAGCCACATCCTCGTGGCCGCCGATGAACAGGACTGGAAAAGCAGCCTCCCGCAGCACATGGGTGCGGTCGGGGCGGGTTTGCATGGCGCCGAGGCCCCCGAGAATGGTGGCTTCGGGGGTGGCCTTGCCGATGGCTTCCAGTTGGGCCCGGGCCGCGCTCAGCCAGTCACGGTTGGAGGGCGCGAACAGGGGCCGGATGAACGAGTCCATGAACTTACCGAGGCCGTGGCGGCGGATGAAGTCGGCGTTTTTGTCGCGGTTGGCCTTCTTTTCCTCGGAATCGGGCAGGGCGGTGCTGTGGAAGAGCACGAGGCCGGCCACTCGCTCGGGCTGGGCTTCGGCCAGGGCCAGGGCCACGTAACCGCCCATGCTGTGGGCCACCAGCAGCACCTTTTCGGCGCCGGCCGCATCCAGCTGGGCCCGCACGGCCCGGGCCTGGGCTTCCATGGAGTAGTCCGCTACCGGCTCCGGATTCGGGCCGTGGCCGGGCAGGTTGGGCATGAGTAGGCGGTAACGGGCCGGAAATCCTTGGGTGAAGTCGGTCCAGATGGCCGCGCTTTCGGCGAAGCCATGGAGGAAGACGAGGGTAGGCGGTGGAACGGCGGGCATGAGCAATGGGACGATAGTTGGCGGAATCAGGTCAATTACGCACTTTTACCGCCTCCGTTACTCCTTTCTGGATTCCGATGGCCTTTATCCAACGACAGTATTATCACTACCTGATTGCCAGCGGCGCGGGGCTGTTCATCGCCCTGCTGGGTCGATTCACTTTTGCCAGCCGTTATTTCAACAATGCCGGGGGCCTGCTGATGCTCTGCTTCCTGCTGCTGATTCCGATGGCGCTCGGAGCAGTTACAGCTCATTTTACCCCGCGTACCGCCTCCTTGTGGTGGCACTTGGTGTGGGGACCTTCTTTAACAGTGCTCGTGTTTCTCATCACGGCATTGCTGTTTCATCTCGAAGGAATGATTTGCGTGCTGATGATTTTCCCGCTATTCATCGTCACGGCCGGATTAGGGGCGCTAGCCTACCACTTCATCACCCGCAACCGCGACGACCAGTCCAGAACCTACGTGGTGGCCGCCTTCGCCCTGCTGCCCTTCGTGCTGGCCCCCGTTGAAAGTCAGTTCACGGCCCCCGACGCATACCGGCGCGTCGAAAACACGGTGGTCATTGCGGCCCCGGCGGCCGTGGTGTGGCGGCACATCGTGCGGGTGCCGCCCATTGCGGCCCGCGACCTGGGCCCGAGCTTGGTGGACCGGCTGGGTTTCCCGCGGCCCGTGGAAGCTACCCTCAGCCACGAGGGCTTGGGCGGAGTGCGCCGCGCCACCTTCGAACGGGGCGTGGAGTTTCTGGAAACCATCGACGTGTGGGAGCCCCAGCGGCGCATTTCGTTCAGCATCGTGCCCAACACGGCCACCATTCCGCCCACCACCTTCGACGAGCACGTGACGGTAGGCGGCCGGTTTTTCGACGTGCTGCGCGGCACCTACGAGCTACAGCCCGCCGGCCCCGGCCGCACCCGCTTGGTCCTCTACAGCCGCCAGCGCCTGAGCACCCGCCTCAACCCCTACGCCGGCCTCTGGACGGGCTACGTGATGAGCGAAATCCAGCGGCGCATCCTGGAAGTCATCCGCCGCCGCTGCGAAACCGACGCGGCCGTAGCTGCCCTGGTCCCCCACCCGTAGGCATCTGACCATACAGAATATGTACATCAGCGCAATTCAGCTGAGGCCCGCACAGATAATCATACCAAAGCAGACCCCGGATTCCGCGACTTTTTGAAACCGTAATTTTCAATAAGCTGGGCGTGTGTGATGCAGCGCCACTATAGCTGACATTGAATACATATTGGGGTTCAGCTTGGCCTTCGACAATAATATCTTGCAATTCTACTCTGTAGAAGGTATAACGCTGGCGGGTACTGGCATAGCAAATCCACTTTTCGCCTATCCGAGCATTAAAGCGGAACAAAACACTCTCCTCCAGACTCGTTGGTATAGCGGAGAAGAGCGCAGGATAACTGGCCTGGAGCTGGCGGACGTTTTCCTGCACAAGAGGCAAGCGCTGCGCACTCGTACCAGAGTCCCAGTCCACTACCTGGGTATCCATTGCCAGCCAGACAGTATCTGCCTGCTGACGAAGGGTGAATACGACTCCGCTTTTCTCTCCATAGCTGATAGCCAACTGGCTGTACAACTTGTTGTTCCGGCGGTATGGCTCAGGCAATATCCGAACGTAACTATCAGGAACCTTAAAGTCGCGTGGCAGTTTCGCGTCGAGCCACCGTGGGGTAAATCTAGTAGATGCAGACATCAGCGGAAATAGCGTGCTTCCGGGTGTCTGTGCCTGCATGTGTGTACTGTCAACCAGTACAACGAAAAAGAGCACCAGCAGTCGCCAATGCTCTTTTATCTTGCTTTTGAGAATCATAAGTTATTTACAGCAGCACCTTCTCCGCCACCGGCGCGGTTACCTTTCCGCTCAACTCGCGCAACGCAGTGGCAATGCCGGCGGCGTCGAAGCCGCATTCCTTGTAAAGTTCGTCCTGGGAACCGTGCTCCACTACCCGATCGGGGATGCCCAAGCGGCGGACGGGCAGGCTGTAGCCGTGGTCGGCCATGAATTCGAGCACGGCCGAGCCGAAGCCGCCCTGCACGCAGCCGTCTTCCACCGTTACGAGGGCACGGTAGCGGCTGAAGATATTGTGGAGCATTTCCTCATCCAGGGGCTTGCAGAAGCGCAGGTCGTAGTGGCCGGGATTGAGACCCTCGGTGCGGAGCTGCTCGGTGGCCTTGGCGGCGTAGTTGCCGATGTGGCCGATGCTGAGCACCGCCACGCCTTCGCCCTCGCGCACCACCCGGCCCGTGCCGATGGCAATTTTCCTCAGGGGCTTGCGCCACTCCGGCATCACGCCTTCGCCCCGCGGGTAGCGGATGCTGAAGGGCCCTGCATTTTCGGGCAGCGTGGCCGTGTACATCAGGTTACGCAGCTCCTCCTCGTTCATGGGCGCCGACACCACCATGTTCGGGATGCAGCGCATGTAGGCCAGGTCGTAGCAGCCGTGGTGGGTGGGGCCATCGGCGCCGGCGAAACCGGCCCGGTCGAGGCAGAAGACCACATGCAGGTTCTGCAGGGCCACATCGTGGACCACCTGGTCGTAGGCCCGCTGCATGAAGGAGGAGTAGATGTTGCAGAACGGCACCAGCCCCTGGGTGGCCAGGCCGGCCGAGAAGGTCACGGCGTGCTGCTCGGCAATGCCCACGTCGAAGGCGCGGTCGGGCATGGCCTTCATCATGATGTTGAGCGAGGAGCCCGACGGCATGGCCGGCGTCACGCCCATAATCTTGTCGTTCTGCTCGGCCAGTTCCACCAGCGTGTGCCCGAACACGTCCTGGTACTTGGGCGGCTGGGGCTTCTCGGGGACTTTCTTGTAAATCTCGCCCGTGATTTTGTCGAACAAACCCGGCGCGTGCCAGAGGGTCTGGTCCTTCTCGGCCAGGGCGTAGCCCTTGCCCTTCACCGTCACGCAGTGCAGCAGCTTGGGGCCGGGAATGTTCTTGAGGTCGGCCAGAATGGTGGCCAAATGCTGCACGTCGTGGCCGTCCACGGGACCGAAGTAGCGGAAGTTAAGCGCTTCGAACAGATTGCCCTGCTTGAGCAGGGTGGCCTTCATGGCCTGCTCCACCCGGCGGGCAATCTGCTGGGGGTTGGGGCCGAACTTGCTGAGCTTGCCCAGCACGTTCCAAAGCTCGTCGCGCACTTTATTATAGGTGCGGGAAGTGGTGATGTCGGTGAGGTATTCCTTGAGCGCGCCCACGTTGGGGTCGATGCTCATGCAGTTGTCGTTGAGGATAACGAGCAGGTTGGATTTCTCTACCCCGGCGTGGTTGAGGGCCTCGAAGGCCATACCGGCCGTCATGGCCCCGTCGCCAATCACGGCAATGTGCTGGCGGTCGAACTCGCCCTTGTAATCCGAAGCTACGGCCATGCCCAGCGCCGCCCCGATGCTGGTGGAGCTGTGGCCCACCCCGAAGGCGTCGTACTCACTTTCGCTGCGCTTAGGAAAGCCCGACATGCCGTGGTAGCGGCGGTTGCTGGGAAACCGGTCGCGGCGGCCGGTGAGGATTTTGTGCCCGTAGGCCTGGTGGCCCACGTCCCACACCAGCTGGTCGTAGGGCGTATTAAACACGTAATGCAGGGCCACCGACAGCTCCACCACGCCCAGCGAGGCCCCGAAGTGGCCGCCGTAAATCGAAACCGAGTCGATGATAAATTGGCGGAGTTCCTGACTCACCTGCACCAGTTGATCGGGGCTGAGTTTCTTCAGGTCGTCGGGGGAATTAATTTCCGCCAGCAGGGGACCGGGTTCGACAATCATGTGCAAAGGGTAGGAAACGATGGGATAAGTAGCGTGGCAACAGCCGCCTGAGGCCGAAAGTTATCTTGCAGACTTCGCACGCGCGGAGGTTGGCAAGCAAAGTTACGCGTTTTCCGTTCGCCCGGTTCAGCGGGCCAGGAGGTGGCGAAGGGAGTGGCGCCGTTCAGTTCATTGCTTCCCGCATGCACCAAACGTAATACCCCTGCCTTACCTGATTGCGTACCTTTACCCGACCACGCTTTACCCTACCTCATGCCCCAGCTCCACCACGCCCAATCCGAAGACCAACAGCTACTGGATAAGCTCCGGCCTTCGCGGATTGTGCTGCCGGTGCTCATCGGCCTGAGCGTGGTGGGCTTCATGTTCTGGCGTAGCTACCAACCCGGCGACCTGGCCCCACTGGCGGAAGCCAGACCCGGGTGGCTGCTGGTCACGGTGCTGGTGCTGCTGGCCCGCGACGCGGGCTACGTGTACCGCATCCGCTACCTGACCGAAAAAGCGCTGAGCTGGCGCGCGGCCCTCGACGTGATTATGCTCTGGGAGTTCTCGTCGTGCGTGCTGCCCTCGGCAGTGGGCGGTACGGCCGTGGCCCCGGTGCTGCTGCACAAGGAGGGCATTCCGCTGGGCAAGTCAGTGGCCTACATCATGGCCACCGCCCTGCTCGACAACCTCTACTACGTGCTCATGGTGCCGCTGGTGGTGGTTATCGGGGGCGAAACGCTCTATCCCCACGAGGCCCTGCAGGGCGGGCTGATTGCCACCCTGCGCATCGGCTTTATCCTGAGCTACGTGTTCGTGACGGCCTACGCCCTGCTGATGGGCTACGCCATTTTCGTGAACCCGCGGGCGGTGCGCCGGCTGCTGGTGCGCCTGTTCACGCTGCGCGGCCTGCGGCGGTTCCGGGGCCGGGCCTATAAGCTGGGCAACGAGCTGGTGCTGGCTTCGGCCCAGCTGCGCGGCAACGGGGCCGCCTACTGGCTGCGGGCGGCCCTGAGCACGGCCTTCGTCTGGACGGCCCGTTACCTGGTCATCGGCTGCCTGATCGGGGCCTTTATTCCGGTGGGCTGGACCGAGTTCTGGCTGATTTTCGGCCGCAACCTCACTTATAAGGTTATCCTGCTGATTGCCATTACGCCCGGCGGCGCGGGCGTGGCCGAGGGCGCGTTCCCCACCTTCTTCGGCAAGTTCATCGGCACGGCCACCATGACCAACTTCATGGTCCTGCTCTACCGCATCGTAACCTACTACCTCTACCTGGTGCTGGGTGCCGTGTTCCTGCCCCGCTGGATTACCCGCATCTACGGCAAGCGCGCGGCCCGGAAGGTTATGCATTCCTAGCAGTTGCATTGGCCTGTGGCCCGAACTGCGGCCGGGCCACAGGCCGATGCAACTGCTACTTACTCACTTCCAGCATCGGGGCCGGCTCGGCGGGCACGGGGCGCTGGTAGGTTTGCCAGAACTCGGGGCGGTAGGGCGTGTTATTCACCTGCCAGATTTCGAAGCTTTTCATTCCGGGCTTATCTCCATGATCCGGCCGGTTAGCCAGCGCGGCTGGCGGCAACTGCTGGAAATACTGCGCGCAATACTTCTGCGCGTAGAAGGCATTGCCTTTCAGGACCCGGCCGATACTCAGAGCCTGGGCAATACTGCTGCTGACGTGGTAGCGGCCGTTAGCTGCCTGCTCGTAATTTACCACATGCGCCGTACGGCTATCGGAATATACCTGTGCATACAGTCGGGCAATCTGGTTCGCCCGCCCGCTGTACTTGCGAGCGGTGGCGTTGTACCGCACAGTATCCGTCTGCCAGAGCGCTTCGTAACGCGTCACGGCGTAATCCTTTTGACGCACGTACACCTTGCCCGAATAGCCAGCCTGCAGGTACGTGCCGGTGCTTCGGTGGGTAGCCCGCTTAGCGGCAAACCGGATAACGTACCAGGTTTCGCCGTTGTGGTGTTCGACCGAATCCAACCGGAGCGCGAATTTGCCTAGAGTCCGACTTTTGAACAGCGGAGAGGTACGCACGGGGTCGGCGGCAGCCGTCATGAAGCCCTGGCCGCCCTCCATCAGGTCGAAAGACCCCAATGGCTTGACCGATTGCACCGCCACGTGCTTCTCTAAAACCTGATGCGTTTGGACGGGGCCCATCATTAGAAAACCCCCGCCCCAGTGCCGGTAGCCTGCCGGCTCGAATATGTGACTCACGTATTCTACCTCGTGGCGGAGCGTATCGAAATTAATGAGCCGCCGCTGCGTATACACCTGGGCCATATAATCTTGCTGCTCATAGTTCTGTTCCGCCGCTTTTATGACCTTCTTCATGATGCGCTTCGGGTTCTGCGACTGAGCACTCACCCGTACATCGGCCAAGGCAAAAGCGGCCGGCATGAGACGCACCGCAGCGGCAGTTCCTTCAGCGGCCAGCGTAGTTGGTTCGTAGCCGATGCTGCTGATCTGCACCAGCTCGTCCCGGCGCGCATCCAGCCGGAACCGACCCTGGGCATCCGTCACGGTGCCGGCGCTGCGGGCGGGCACGGCCACCGTGGCGAAGGGTACCGGTTGGCCGGTTTTACGGTCGAGTACTGTGCCGCTGAGCGTAAAAGCGGCGCCGCTGGCTTTGCCCACTGGAATAGGCCGCTGGGCCGGGTTCAGAATTCCCGATTGCCGGGCCTCTGCCTTGGTGGTAGCTGCCTCGGCGGCTACGGCGCCGGTTGCCGGGTCGGCTAGGTGCGCCGGATTTATGGTTTTCAAAAACAGAAAACCATCCACTATCTGGCTCCAGGGGCCGGTTAAGGCCTCATACTGGAAGGCATACGTGGTCAGTTGGCGGTTGGGCGCTTCATGCTTCAGGCTCACGAAGCTGTAGTCCTGCCCCCGGCTCAGCAGTTCGGCTTCCAGCGTGCCGGGAGCGGGCACCGGCACCGGCTTGTGCCCCCCGGAATTCAGGAAACCATGCGTACCGCTGCCCGCCAACGTACCCAGCACGTACACCGCATCGTCGCCTAACGCCGCCTTCACGGCCCGACCCATGGGGATGTACTGTTTTATCTCGTCATCATTCAATACTTCCACCCGGTTTGCCAGATGCGGCAGGGCACCCCAGCACAAAACTTTCTCCTGCGGATGCTGGCGCACGTACCAGAGCAGGTTATCGGCCATCTGGGCGTCGCGGGGGTTGCTGTTTACTGCTTTGAAATCGGCCGAATCAATGGCGCCGGGGTCGTTGTTGGCGTAGTCGTGGGCCATGGCCTGCAGGCTGCGCAGGTTCTGGAGCCAGAAAGCGGCCCGCTCCCGCCGCCGGGCGTCGGGGCCAGTGGCTACTTTTTCGAGCAGCTTGCGGGCCTTGTTCACCTGCAGATTGAACAGCACAATCTGGTGGGAGGCCGGAAACATAAATTGTTCGCCCATCGTGCTGATGCACTCGTCCAGGTAATCGTAGGCAATGCCGTCAGCACCTTTTTCAGGCTTGAGGAAAGCTTCCAACTCTTCCACCAGCTCATCCTGGTAGCCTCCACTTAGCTGGTAATCGAACCCGGCTACTTTCAGCTTACCAGGCCCTAGCAGCGGCAGCACCTGTTGAAACTCGCGGGTAGTAGTCCAAATCGGGAATACGCTACCTTCAATTGCCTCCCGCACAGCCGTACCTGCTTGTATTTCCCGCTGGGCCTTGTCCAATTCGTAAAAGCCGCTTTCGAAGGCCACCGTGGTAAAGCCCATGCGCTCCTGCAGAAAGCGCATCAGCCGGATTTTCGCCTCAAACACATTGCCTTCCCCGTGGGTCGGCTCGCCCAGCATCACCACCCGCGCCCCGCCAATTTCCCGGCGCAGAAACTCCAGGTCCGAGAAGTCGGTGTCGGCGGGGCTGATGCTGCGGATAGCGTGGGTGGGCAGCGGGGTGGCCGCCGGAGCCGTGGTGGCGGGAGTTGTGGTTTGGGCCTGGGCCGCGGGGCCGTGCAGGGCGGCGCTCAGCAGGCCTAAAACGGCCAGCCGGGACAATCTTACGAGCATATAACGGAAACTAGAATAGGAAAGAGAGCCGGCAAAGTAGCACAAATTCCGCCAGCTTTTACCGGCCCAATCAACCCAAGGTACTGGCATACAGAAAGCCCCTTCTGCCTGCGGCAGAAGGGGCTTTCTGTATTTTTCAGAAGCGGTTATCGAACCGAAACTACTCTTTTTCCAGGCGCAGTTCCGAGCCGTCGGTACCTTTGAGCGTGAGCTTGTCGTCGGTCAGGGTTACGACCGAGAAGGTGTTCGACTGGGCGGCCCCGTCGGGGGTCATGGTGATGGTTTTGGCACCCTGATCGAAGGCATACTTGCCGTTCATGGTCTGGGCACCCGACATCATGTTGTACTGGCCGTTGGCGTAGAAGGTCACGCGCTGGTCCTCCATGGCGTCGGTTTGCTTCACCTTATCGCCGGTAGCGTCCATTTCCTTGTCGGTTTTCCAGGTTTTGCTGTCGGTGCCGTAGAGCTGATTAACGGATTCCACGGTGCCTTCCTTGCCGCCACAGGCAGCGGTGAAGAGCAGCACGAGCATGAACAGGCTAGCCAGCAGGCGGGATGAGGTGGTGGTCAGGTTTTTCATCGGAGAGAGGAAAGGATAGTGAAAGGATGTGGCAAAAGAAACCGCGGCTCCGCAGCGGAACGCACGGTGTTGCGCCTCTTACGGTAGCACGGCTCCCGGGGTTCGTTCTGGCTACCGTGGCCCTTACCCGCCTAAACCGCTATTACCAGCCCGACACAACCTATTGCCTACCACGGCGTAAGAGGTGCTGATTACCCCGCTGCCCGGCAGCCTCCTTCCCTCTTTCCTCACCCCTCTACCCTAACCTACCACGCTCATGGGACTCTTCGATTTCCTCTCCGATAAAGGCGATAAAAAACCAGTTGCTCCTACTACTACGCCCGCCGGCGGCGCCACCGATTTCTTCGGCAACACCGACAAGGCAGCCGACACCACCACGGGCGAAACCTACACGGTAGTGAGTGGCGACTCGCTGTCCAAAATCGCCAAGAATCACTACGGTGATGCCGCCAAATGGCACCAGATCTACGATGCCAACAAGGCCACCATCGGCAGCAACCCCGACCATATTGAAGTAGGCCAAGTGCTGACATTGCCCAAGCTCTAGGACCTTCCCCTTCCCGGAAATATTCAAAAAAAAGCCACTCCGCAAGGGGTGGCTTTTTTAGGTTCATGCCGGAAGAAACGGCCGGTTTGGCGAGTTAAAAAGTGCTTTTGTTCCCGGCCAGAGGTTCGGCACGGGTGGCCTTCTGTGGGTAGGCAACACTGCCCTGAGCCAGCATTACCAATTCATAACTTTTTACTAGAGTGTGTGGACAGTCATGTTTAAATTTGCGGGATGCGACGCCACGAACTTACGGAACGTGAATGGCAACTGATTCAGCCACACACGCTTGGGCAGGCCGGTACGGCAGGCGGCACCGGCCGC
>NZ_JAHHZN010000020.1 GCF_018760735.1 Hymenobacter piscis | reverse complement strand
TTGCGAACCAGCCGCTGCAACTGCGCTTGCTCGGCAGCCGACAGTTCAATCGAAGAAGAAGTGTTCATCCGACCCTATACGAACTCGACACCAAACTGGTCTAATAACTATGCGGGCAGAGCACTAGCCGCTTGAGCGGGCTACGACCGTTGAGAAAGTCCTTGTTTAAGTAGCATACGAGCACGAAGTAGAATCCCCCGTTCCCTCCAGAGGGCAGAGAAAGAATCATGGGAAGCACGCTGAGCATCACGAGCGAGACATGTTCGCCAAGCATGGAGAGCAAGCGAAACTTTCGATTGGCGGTGGGTTTGCTCAAAACAGGGGGCAGTAGCTTAAATTAACCAAATGGGCTTGGGTTCTTACAAGCGGTGTTTGGAACCCTCAAGTACGCTCCTTGAACTGAACAAAGCACGTTTACCTTCAGACCGTTTCGCTGAACTTGGCGGCGTGAACTAGAGGGGTGCTTGAGCTGCTATTTCCGTGACAGAAATTGCCCCTACATCAGCCACTAAGCAAGATGCCAAACGGCAATACCCGACCAAGGAAAGAGATGCGTCCATTCGGCTGCCTTCTTACCATACACCAGGTGATAGTTGGCCCGGGTCTGCTGCATGAGCTTGCCAAAGTCAGAAGCGGGCACATAAACCCCGTTTTCCACGGCAAGTACCTGCGATAAGTCTTCAAGGGCAAGAAAGCAGGTACGGTAGGCACGCTCACTACTGGCTAGGACGGAGCCGGCAAAGGCGAGGCAGTCCGTGGGCAGGGACAAGGCGACTTTCTGGTCGTTTTCGCCCAGGACGAGCACCAGTTGCAGGCGGCCCTCGGCGTAGGTATAGGACTCCAGCACGGAATCACCGCTGTTGCTCACCACGTCGGCAAAGGTCATCATCTTCAAAAGCAAAGGAACAACACCGGCAAGGCGTAGCTCATCGGAAGGATATTAGTGAAAGAGCATAATTACGCTCGTAATTCTTAACAAAGCGCGTTTACCTTCGAACCGTTTCGCTGAACAAACTCAGCGAGGTTACGCAACGTGATTTGCTTGCAGCAATTGGTTGATTTGGGTGGCGAGTTGCCGGGTGGCTCGGGAAAAGGCGGGGTTTACGTCGTAGCCCATCCGCTCGGAGTAGACCCACACCATTGCGGGCTCCACGTCCCCAGACTGGTTCCAGGCCTCGACCAAGACGGTGATATAATCCTTGTACTCGCTCTCGGCAATGCCGTCGGGTACTCCAATCGGATTCCACTCCGCCAGTACGGCATTGACTTGAGCGAAGAGCGTTTCAGTTAGCGTGACCATTGCAGAATAAATATACCGCTCTTTTCAGCAAACGGCGCCCGTTTACCTTCGGACCGTTTGGCTGAACAGGGAGTCATGTAGATAAAGCAGAGCTAGCCGGGTATCTTACGCCTCATGCGCGCCTACTTGTCTTTACTTGCCGCCCTCGGGGCATGTACCGCCCCGCGCATATCCGCCTCAGCCTCGTCCACGTGCCGCGTGTTGCAGGTACAGGGGCCGATCACCTACGCTGCGGCCGATACCACCGCGGCCTATGCCGCGGTGCAGGACTTTGCCCGGCACGTGGGTGCTCCCTATATGTTGCTCTACCTGAGCACGACCGGCGGGCACCCCAATAACGCCCGCTGCCTGCGTGTGGTGCAGTGAGGAGCGGACCGGTTCACAGCCTACGCTTACCGGCGGTCGGGAAAGGTGGATAGCAGCACGTTTGCCAGCCGGTCGCTGGCCCAACGCTTAGCCGCGCCGGTCGGGCACTTCACCACCCTGTGCCCGGATTTTACGTCCAACATCCACTACGAGATGCTCTGGGTCAAGCAGGGCCCCACCACGGGATTTAGCCTAGTGCTTGAAACACTTAGTTTTTATAAAGTCACACAGGCAAAATCTGCATCATAGACTTGTAAACGCCGTTTTTACCGGCATAACCATCCGAGAATTAAGTGTTTCATGCACTAGTCGGCGAACTGGTCAACCTGCAGGGGCCAATGTCTCCGGGCCCGACCTTAGCGCCTCTGGCTCAGAGGATGGAGCAGGAGGGCACGGGCATGCGCTTCTTACAACCCGCCGACAGCGCCGTACTGCAACCGGCCTTAGACTTATTGCAGGAGGTGCGACACCTGAAGTAATGACGATACTCTCGTTTACCTTCGGACCGTTAAAGTGAACGTGGGACCCACTTGGTGAAAATTGGCAGAGCACAAGGAGCATGGGATTTGAAAAGGCCTTTCTCATACGCCTGCTGATGTATTCGGGGCAAGTGCTTAAACCGCTTGAAGATTTTTCTATTCACACGCCTCACCGACATAAAATCATAAGTGAAGCCATAGAGGAGAATCACTTCAAGGGTTGAACATTCTCCGCTTAATTGGACGGTGCTCCATTCCATGCCGATCGTGCTGAATAGGAGCGTGTGGGTGTTAACAGGAACATCAATCTTAAAATACCCCTCCATGTCCGCCGTCCCGATGACGGTCGTATCCCGCACGTAAATGAACGCCTTCGGAACTGCTTCCAATCCCTCGTCTAGTACCCGCCCGGTAAGGGTCTTGGTGGGCTGTGCACGGGCGGTTATAAGGGTGAGGACTACCGCTAAAAGGGTTAAGAAGGCATTCAGGTGGCACATCAACGGCGACAAGTAGAGGAGCGGATACAGAAGGATAGCAGACTCGGTGGCCAACTACGGGCCAGTGCTCAAGGACAGGGCGAGCCCGTTCCGATAATGCAAAGTAGCCCTCCGTTCTATAAAATGCTCCTTCTGCTGAACGCAACCCTTTACCCACTTACTCGGCTCGGGCTCTGCGTGCCCGTGAAAAATAGTTATCAGGAATGAAAAAGGCTTACAGCCTATCGTTGGTGGTGAAAAACACTTACGAAATGGCCCGGCGTTTACGACGCTTCTGGTTCGGGTGCCAAGCGATAGCTGGTGCTGCGCCCACCGGCGCCTTCGTGCACCAGCACGCCCTTGGCCACCAGGTCGGCGATGTCGCGGCCGGCCGTATCCTGTGAGCAATGGGCCATACGCGCCCATTTGGCCGTGGTGAACTTGCCCTCGAAGCCGTCGAGCAGCCGCGTGAGCAGCTGCCGCTGCCGGACCGTGAACGCCGCGTCCCGGTGCTGCTCCCAGAAGCGGGCCTTGGCCAGCACTTGCCCCAGCGTTTGCTCGGCGGCTTGTAGGGCCCGGCCCAGGCAGCCTAAGAACCAGTCCAGCCAGGGTGTCACGTCCAAGGACCCGCGCTGGCTGGTTTCGAGCAGGTCGTAATACGCTTGGCGCTCGGCCTGAATTTGCGCCGACAGGCTGTAGCAGCGCTGGCCCGTGCCGTCGGCGCGGGCCAGCTGCAAATCGGCAATGGCGCGGGCGATGCGGCCGTTGCCGTCGTCGAAAGGGTGAATCGTCACAACCCAGAAATGGGCCAGCCCCGCTTTGAGCACGGGGTCCAGGCCTTGGTCGGCGTTGAACCAGGCCAGGAACTGCCGCATCTGCGCGTCGAGCTCCGCGGCCGCGGGCGCCTCGTAATGCACGCGCTCGCGGCCCAGCGGCCCGGACACGACCTGCGTGGGCCCGGTGCGCCACGCGCCCACCTGCAGCGGGTACAGCCCGCTGTAGCCCGTGGGAAACAACGCCGCGTGCCAGCCGAACAGGCGGTTCGCGGTCAGCGGCGCGGCGGCCTGCTGGGTGGCGTCGAGCAGCATGGCCACCACGCCCTCCACCCGCCGGTCGGCGGGGGGCAGCGCGGCCTGTTCTAGCCCCAGGCGCCAGGCGATGGAGGAACGCACCGAGGCCGGGGGCAGCAGTTCGCCCTCGATTTCGCTGGACTTGAGCACGTCGAGCGTGAGCGTACGCAGCGTGGCTTCGGCCCGCAGGTCCACACCCAAGGACTCGAGCCGGCCCAGCAACCGCCCCTGCTGGTAACGTACGGTGCCCAGCAGCGCCTCCAGGACCGCCGGGTCC
Source organism: Hymenobacter piscis (assembly GCF_018760735.1). Lineage (GTDB taxonomy): Bacteria > Bacteroidota > Bacteroidia > Cytophagales > Hymenobacteraceae > Hymenobacter > Hymenobacter piscis. The sequence continues at coordinate 76,688 of NZ_JAHHZN010000020.1, read as the reverse complement.
CAGGTAAAGGCCGGCCAGCCCGGACGTTGATGGATGTAAGACGCTATTCTCCGCATAATATGCGGTGAATATACCCCTTATTCTCCGCATGTCCCTGCCCTTGCGCTTTGTTCACGGGACGGTGGTGGTCACGGGACTGGGCAAAGGTTGGGCATGCAACGCTACGCCGCGGTGGTGCAGGTACTTGTAGAAGGTGGCCTTGCAGATACGCAGGCTGCGGGCCATGTCGTCCACGCTCAACTCCCGGGCCTTGTAGAGCAGTTCGGCCGCGCGGGCCGTGCGCTGGGCTTCTACCGAAAGTCCCGGCTTGCGCCCGCCGACGCGGCCCCGGACACGGGCCGCGGCCAGCCCGGCCAGGGTGCGCTCGCGAATCAGCTCGCGCTCAAACTCGGCCAGCGAGGCAAACAGGTTGAGTACGAGCCGACCTTGGGCTGACGACGTGTTAATGGCGTCGGTCAGGTGCTTGAGCGAGCGACCCAGCCGGTCGAGCTTGTAGATGTAGACCGTGTCGCCCGGGCGCACCTGCAGCAAGAGCTTATCGAGTTCGACCCGGGCGGCCAGGGCACCGGAGGCCTTTTCCTGGTAGATAAGCTCGCAGCCGGCCTGGGTCAGGGCGTCGAGCTGCAATTCTAAATTCTGGTCGCGGGTGGAGACGCGGGCGTAGCCAATCTTCATACAGGGGAGTTTACGAAACTCATCTGCTAACGGCATTTCGTAAACTTTGATTGGTAGACGAGTTTCGTAAACTCGGCATAGGCACCAAATGGCCGTTCCAAGCTTTGGTGCAACTTGCAGGGCGTTTAGTTTAGCAGTTTACCGAAAGGAGGACTTCTCCGCCAAAGGCCGATTCCTCCTTGAAGGCCCCCAGTATTTCCACTACATCCTGTTTCCAAGTGCTCATTCCTTGTCGGCTGATAGAATGGGTATAATTACGCTCCTATTTTTGAACTAGACGAAGTCGAAGTAGCTGTAAGCATCAAAATCTATATCGTTTTAACGTCTGGTTTGCTGGAATCGGTCCTTGATGAGGCCCAAATCAGAGTAAACATTAAATAATTACACCCGGTGATGTCTGTATGAAAAGTCGTAGCTTTGTGCTTGTGACAGGCCGCTTAACCCGTGAAACCGCGTAAATGAGCTATACCATCAATCCGGACCGCAACCAGCCGTGGAACGCGCTGCCGGAATTGCCCGTGGCGGCAGCGCTGGTCGAAACGGTTGAAATCCTGAGCCAGTTAGTCAAGGCCCGGGCCGCGCTGGGGCGGCTACAGGGCCGGAGCGCGGTGATTCCCAATCAAGGCTTGCTCATCAACAGCATCAGCCTGCAGGAAGCCAAGGCCTCCAGCGCCATCGAAAACATCTTCACCACCGACGACGAGCTCTACAAAGCCTACAGCGAGCAGGCCACGGCGACAAGTGACGGCGCGCCCAAGGAAGTGCTGCGTTACCGCGAAGCCCTGTGGCACGGGCATGACTACCTGCGGGACCGTCCGGCCATTGAGGCCGAGTATTTCCCCCAAGTATACCGGCAAATCATGCAGGCCACGGACGGCATCCGCCCGCCCAGCGCGCAGATCTACATCAAGCAGGGTGGCTCCGGCCCCAACGCGGGGAAGGCGGCCTACACGCCTCCGCGGGGCAAGGGCGTGCTGGAAGCCAAGCTGGCCAACCTGCTCGCGTTCCTCAACGACGACGAGCGCTTCCCCCTCGACCCGGTGCTGAAGATGGCCATTGGCCATTTTCAATTCGAGGCCATTCACCCGTTTCGCGACGGCAACGGCCGCACGGGCCGGGTATTCAACATCCACTACCTGACCCACAAAGGGCTGCTGGATTACCCGATCCTGTTTTTGAGCCGCTACATCATGGACCACAAGGCCGACTACTACGCCTTCCTGTCGGGGGTGTCGCAGCGGGGTGATTGGACATCCTGGCTGCTCTACATGCTGCGGGCCGTTGAAACCACGGCCACCCTGACGTATGATAAAATCAACGACCTGGTGGCGGCTAAGGACGCCATTTTGCAGGCCGTGGTAACTGATACCCAAATGGAGCGCCCAGAGCAACTGGTCAATAGCCTCTTTACGCAGCCCTTTACTAAGGTTAAGCATCTGACCGATGAGCGCCTGTACGTGGAAAACACGGCCCGCAAGTACCTCAATCAGTTAGTGGACATGGGCATCTTAGCCAAAAAAGTCATCTCCGGTCATCACTATTACCAGAACTTGGAGCTTCATCGCATACTGAGCGAGTAACTAGAGAAATGGAAGTCCCGGCCGTTTACCATCGGACCGTTTAGGTGAACTTAAACTATCCTGCCTGGACCCTCCCTGCTTTCATGGATTCGCACCAGTCTCAGTACCCATATGTGTATCGCTGGTCGAGCAGGGCGGCCGGTTGCTGCTGGCGGTAGAGGTCGAGTGCCACATGCAGCAAGCGGTAGAGTTGGGGATGCGAGGTCGGCGAAGGGGACAGCGCGTACACGTTTTTCTCTGGTTGCTGCCTGGCCTTCACCACCACGTCGACCGAAGTGCCATCGAGCACGATGCGGCCGCGGTTTGCATCGGCCCGTTCGAGGTGCGCGGCCGGGCTCCGGTACACGGAATCGAGGGCTAGCACCAAGGCCCGGTGCCCAGCGGTTGGCACGCGCAGGCTGTCCCAGCGGTAGACCGTGTACTGGTTTTGCAAGGCCGCCACGCGCTGCAGCGCGGCGGTTTTTTCCGCAGCCGGCAGCCTCGGGGCTTGGAGCGCAGATTCAACCGCTGCTAGGCGCGGGTCCCGGCGTAGGGCCGTGCGTTGGAGGCTGTCCAACCGCCCGAAGCGGAGCACAAGGGCCTCGGCCTCGCGCGTTAGCTCGACCCGGAAATCCGAGCCAGTGACACCGGAATGGGCGTGGAAGTGAACTGAATAACGCGGCGGAGCGCTTTGACCTGTTCCGACCAAAGGTCTGAGCAGCAGGGCCGCCAGGCAAAGCAGCTTTTGGTACGTTCGCACAAGCAGGAAGCTAAGTTTAGTAAGAAGAGCAAGCAGTATTACGGAAGGTACAATTCAAACGCTCCTATGATTTAATGGCGCTCGTTTACCTTCGGGCCGTTTGGCTGAACACATCTGAGAGCGACATACGCCTTCCTATTCTTTTTCTTTCTGTACGCGTACTACGCCTGTTCCCTCCATGCCCGATATTACCTCGTTCGACTCCCTAGACTATGCCCTGCAGCAGGTGAGCGGCAAACCTACCGTACTAGAAGCGCTCTGGGACGGCGACACGCAGGGCTGGTATTTGTGTCTGAGCGTGTATGTGAAGAGGGGCATCTGGCCCCTGCAACGAACCGAACGCCACCCCCTAGGTACGGTGACGCTGGGCAACGATTTGCGACTCTTCAGTGGCCAAGTACCGCCCTGGCCCGAAGCCGAATTCGTCAAAACCTTTGTGGAGCAGACCCATGGTACGTATGGCCTAACCCTATACTTGCCCTCCGAGGAACCCGACCTTGATTGCCCCCGCTGGACTGAGCGGGAGCACGCCATTACCTGTGCCGATTGCGGTAAGCTCATCCTACCCTCTGACAGCCCATACGTGCCGAAGGATATTTGCCACACCTGCCAGCTACGCCGGGAGCAAAAAGCCCGCATTCAACAGGATGAGCCCCAGCACGATGGAGTGTACCTATACGTCTACAAGGATAACGTGTACCGCTCGGTCGGTTACGTCAGCGATTTCGACAACTTCGACGTTGCTCCCTACATCGATTCCGCCTTGCTGCCAGGCTTGAGCCAGGACACCGTCCCCATCGTGACGCTGGAACCGGAGGCACTGGTGGAAATCCAGGCCCGTTTGACCGAATCGTTGGAAGAGAAACTGGCCGCTTACGAACCGCCCGAGAATACCCGCCGCAAGCCCCGTTTCGCGACCATCATCTATGCGGGGGTCCCGTATGAGCTCGACCGACAGCGGCATAACCAACATTACGACATATGGAAGCTGTTTCACAGTTGGGAATGGGTTCAGCGAGCACTAGCAGACGATGCCAGTTATAAGTTCTTCTTTAAGCGGGGGTTCACTTACCGGGACGACTCCATGCTGCGGTTCCTGAAATATCCCACACCAAGCCCTAAGACCGTGGAGCAGATAATCCAGCACTACGATGGTAGCCTGACAGAGCAGGAGATCCGCGGCACGCTCGCCAAATTGGAGGCGCTGCACTGCCTTACGATAGCGGGTAAGGACGTCACCATCACGCAAACCGGCCGCAACATTATATAATCGGCGGGACTAGAGTGTGTGGACAGTCATCGGAGCCAATCGAGGGCGGCGAGCAGGTGAGCACTGGCTAAGAAGCAGGTGGCAGTTTTCTCGTAGCGGGTGGCAAAGCCCCGCGCCTCCTTGAGCCGGCCAAAGAAGCGTTCGACTTTGTTGCGGTCCGCATACAGGTTCTCATCATAGGCCCGCTGGTCTAGGCGGTTGGCCTTGGGCGGAATCACGGCGTGCGCGTGTTGCCCGGCCACCGCCGCTAGCACGGCGTTCGTGTCGTAGGCCTTGTCGGCCACCACAGCACCGGGCTTTTCGGGCAAGGCAGCCAGCAGTTCCGGTAGCACGCTACAATCGGCTTGTTCGCCTGGGGTGAGCTTGAGCAGCAGACAGTTGCCCAGTGCGTCCACCACGGCATGCACCTTCGTCGAGAAGCCGCCCCGGCTGCGGCCTAGGCTTTCGGCCGCGGCCGTGCTTTTTTTTGGCCGGCGGCGGCTTTGTGGGCTTTGACCGTGGTCGAGTCGACCAGCACCCAGGCATAATCCGGCTCCTGCACCGCCTGGAACAGGCTCTCCCAGACCCCCGCCAGCGCCCAGCGGCGAAAGCGTCGGGCGACCGTGTTCCAGGGGCCAAACCGTTCGGGCAGGTCGCGCCAGGCACAGCCTGTGCGCACCCGGTAGACCACGGCGTTGACAAAATGGCGGTTGTCGCGGCCGGTGCCGCCGGCCGTACCGGCCTGCCCAAGCGTGTGTGGCTGAATCAGTTGCCATTCACGCTCCGTAAGTTCGTGGCGTCGCATCCCGCAAAGTTAAACATGACTGTCCACACACTCTAGGGCAGCCCGTGGCGGAAGTGCTACTCCAAGCTCCCTCCCCCGTGGTTGAAACGTTGCCTACGCTCACCGTATACCGGTTTGGCGCCGTGTCAGTGTGGGCCCGCGACGGACTAGTGGACCAAGTCGGCGTGTTTGCTGGCTATACCGGCACCTTGCCCTCGGGCGTGTGCCTGGGCATGCCCTTAGTTGAAGTGCAACGCCGCATGGGACCGGTCGTGGAAGAATGGGACGACACGCTCATGCTCGCCGGCAGTGACGGGTGGTGTTTCGAAACAACTGCGTGGGACAACGGCTGGTTGGTGGAACAAAACCTGGAAGCCCGATTGGTGGCAATATTTGTGAACACTTCTAAGCAAGGCGAAGGGTAGTAGGCTCACCGTTGCCCTTGTTTCAGTGAACAGGTCCTGTAGTTTATGTGGCCTGGAATGATAATTATCCGTACTTTGTACTAGCAAGGCAGAAACCGTAATAATTATGAAAGCGACTGGCAAACGAATCGTAGACCGCTACCCGCACCTGCGGGAGGGAGCAGAGCGTCAGCAAATGTTGGTGCGCAATGCCGTGGGCTCGGCCCGTGTGGAAGGCATTCGCGCCGATGAAGGGCGGCTGCGTAAAACAGTGGGCACTTCGGTTACGGAGACGGGGGCAACACGCTTGCGATAACGGCCTGCATGGGCTCGTACTGGAGCAGCCCAGCGGCTTGCACGGCCTGCACATACAACTTAAAACGTCCTGGCTCGGCCAATGCTTCCCATTGGAAGCTGGTCGAGCCGTTTTTGTAGGCCATGAGGTTGGCCAGCACGCGCGCGGTGCGGCCGTTGCCTTCCCGAAACGGGTGAAGGAACAACAACTCGGCGTGGACGCGGGCCACGTCGCGCACCAGGGACGTGGCATCGGGCCAACTGTGGGGCAAGGGCCGCAGCATTTCCCTTTCAAAATCCGCCATGTTTTTAGGCAGGTGCCGCGCCGCCGGAAAAGCGAAGCCACCTTTGGAGAGGTTGACGGTGCGGTAATGCCCCGCGAAGCCGTAGACCCGACCGAGGGCGCGCCGGTGGATTTCCTGAATGTAGGCCTCGTCAAAGACCTCGTCCTCGCGCAGCTCGTTCAACAAGCTCTGCTCGGCCAATAGGAAGCCTTCGGTTTCCGCCTGCTGCACTTCTGCCAACGACGAGAGTCCCAACAGATTGGGCAGCGCTTCTTCTTCGTCACCAGAGGAGGCGTATTTCATGGTTCCAAGGGCATAAGTCCTTCGGCTTGGCCGCGAACCAGTACAGGTAGGCAACGCGAGCGAAGAAAGGCAAGCACAAGAAAGCAAGTTCTTCTCCAGCCCCAAAGTAGCTGTCAAAGAAATAATACTTCATTTGCGATTTGGACAGCTATTAGACGTGTTGCGATTGATGGATCAAGGGGTTAGGTGAAAATTCCAGAGGCCGGCGCACACTTGGAGAGCATCAAAAAGTGTGGGGCAATAGGGTTAGGCGGCCATCTGCATCGGTCCTGCTGGCACTGACCGGAAGCCGGGATACTGCTGCCGAAAACAGTCTTCCCATTCCTCGTTGAGCACTTTGGTTCGGGCCTGTACGAGCAGGTGCGCCCCCCTTTTGGTCCACTGCATCTGCTGTCGCTTCACCATTCGCTTGGCCAGCACCTGATTTACCGCCGACTCCACAAAGCCCGTAGACACCCGTTCGCCGTAGTGATGGCGCTCCGAGTAGTCGACAATGAAGCCGCTGTTCTGCTCCACGTAGGTGTGAAAATCAGCCAGTAGCCGGGCCAATGGTTTGCACTTGCTGTATTTCTTGGCCACCAGCGGGTCGTCTTGGTGCGTGGTCAGGATATCGTCCAAGTCCAGTATTTTTTCCAGGGCCCGCTCGGCGTTGCCGTGCCAGAGGTGCCATTTGATGCTAGTCAAGCCATCTTGCAGCGCTTTTCCCCCAGCCGCGTCGACCTGAGCAAAGCCCAGCGCGTACTGCTGCAGCACCGTCAGGCGCATGGTCAGGTGAAACCAGTCCAGGATGTGGGTGGACTCCGCACTCAGGTAGCTGGTCAGCGACCGCAGCACCGCGGCGCCGTCCGTGAAAAATTCCACTGCTTGATTGGCTTGCAGCCCCTGCGAACGCAGCACCTCGAAGACCCGCAACCAAGTACCGGTCCCCCTCGACGTTGGCGTTGGCCATGGCCAGTACATCCTTAATAAATTCGGGGCTTGCCGCCGGGTTATAGGCTGTTTGTTTAAAATCGAGCCGGGTACTCTCGGTTTCGTGCAGGATCAGATCCAGTAGGTCCATCGGCATCAAGTTAAGCGGTTGTGGGCCGTATCATCTACAAGCCCAGATCAATCACCGCATTGTGCTGGCGGATGTTGTCGAGCCGGGTGTAGCGCCGGATCATGTCGGCGGTTTTGTGCTTGGTCTGATTCATGATCTTCGAGTCGTCGGCCCCGCCCAGCTTGGCAATGGTCACGAACGACGCCCGCAGCGAGTGGGCGGAGTACTGCCCGCCCAGGTAGTGCTGCACCAGCTTGTTGATGGTCACGCCACTGAGCCGGCGCCGGCCCAGGCGCTGCCCTTTGTGGAAGGAGACGAACAGCGGGCCGCTGGTGCGCCCGGCCTCGGCCAGCAGCTGCAGCCAGTCGCGCAGGGCCCGGACGGGGCAGGTGCGCCGGTCGGCTGAATACACCAGCGCTTTTTCCTCGGGGGCTCCGGTCTGGTTGGATTTACTCTGCTGCAGCCGGACGATCAGCCCCTCCTCGTCGAAGGTCAGGTCCTCGATCTGCAGCTGGCTCAGCTCGTCGCGGCGGAAGGCCCCGGCGAAGCCCAGCAGCAGCAGCGCCCGGTCCCGCACCCCGTCAGGGCGGTCCTGCTCAATGGCCTGCACCCGGCGCTTGAAGTGGGTCAGGGTAAAGGCCTGGGCCTGTTTGAGCTGCTGCTTCTTTTCCAGGACAATGCCCTTAAACAGATCCTTCACCGTCTCGTCGCTGGCCGGGTTAGGGAGCCGGGCCAGGCGGTGGGCCTTGCTGATGGCGGCCAGGTGGCGCTGGATGGTCGAGACTTTTTTCTCCCGGGCCAGGTCCGTCAGAAAGCCGGCCACGGTGGCGGGCTCCGCCGGCAGCGGCTGGCGGTCATACGTGTGGCACCAGGCCGTGAAGCGCTGCCAGTCGCCGGCGTAGGCCCGCTGGGTGTTGACGGTGCCCTGCTGGCTGCGGGTCAGGTAGTCCTGGGCCTCGCGGGTGAATTCCTCCATACTGCGGGCGGGGCCTACTTCCCAGGCACCGGCGGCGGAAGGGGTGGGCAGGCTCATGCGCAGGCGCGGAAAGCAGGGTCCGTGCCCAGGGGCAGCTGCCGGCGGCGGCGCTCGGCGTCGACGCGCGCCCGCTCGGCGGGCTCGTGCAGGTAGCGCTAGACGGCGCGCGCGGCGTGGGTGTCGGCCAGCGCCGAATGGGCCGGGCCCTGCCACTCGTGCAGCACGTAGGCCGCGGCCACCGCCAGCCGCTGCCGGCGCAGCGCCCGGCCCTCGGGATGCCACTCCCCGTAAAAGGCGGTAAATTCCTCCAGCAGGCAGTGGATCTGCGCCGGGGGGCCGAGGGCCAGCACCGGCGCCAGGATCTGCGTATCACAGGCGGCGTTGTAGATGACCAGGTGCTGGCCCCGCACCAGGTCCGCCAGCGGTGGGGTCAGCTCGGCCAGGGTCGGCACCCCGGCGCGGAGCACCTGGTCGGGCCGGATGCCGTGCACCCGCTCGGCCTCGGGCCACCGGGTCCGGCGCACGGGGCGGAGGAGCGTGTGCAGCAGCACCTGGCCGGCGCGGTTAAGCAGGGCCAGGCTCAGGGGCTGGTGGTCGCGGGCCGGCAGGCCGGTGGTTTCGGTATCGAGAGATATGTAAAATATCCATGAATCGTCAGGATCGCCGGCTAGAAAATCATTAGGTTTCGATAAGTAAGGATTATCGAAACCAATCACCGAAAAAACAACAAAAAACCAGATAGTATAATTATCTGGTTTTCGTTATGAAACCACTATAAAATGTTCTATTTTAGATCAAGACGTTACTGCGTGGGCACTCGGTAGCTCAGCGCCAGCTTAAACGCCGCGCCTTTTGGTATCAATGGATTCAGGGGTGTTGGGAGAGCATCAAAAAGTGTGGGGCAGTCGCGGTCACCAAGCTCTTGAACACTGTTGGCGGAAGCCCTGCCGGTAAGCGCTTAACCTGATTGCCTCACACTTTTTGATGCTCTCCCAGCTGAGCCCCTACCGATGGCCGCCTAGCCCCACTGCCCCACACTTTTTGATGCTCTCCAGTTTTTTTTTACGGCGTAGCCCGTGCTCGTTGAGCACGTCCCAGATGCAGGTCTGGCAAACGGAACGACCCGAGTGGGCCTGCCAGCCTGTGTTCAACTCGGCCAGCGTGGCGTCGGCGTGCTCCCCCACGTAGGCCACGAGCCAGGCCTGATCGTCGGCCGAGAGCAGACGTTCGGGACCGCCACTGGCTGGTTTTGGCGCCAGCGAGCCGGTCTCCCATTCCCGCCGTAACAGCTCGCCCACGAACGAGCGGATTACACCAAAGCGTTTAGCCACTTGATTTGGCGGGCATTCGGTTCGCGGCAGGCGGCCGCCACGCGGGTGCGTAAATCAAGGGAATAAGCGTGCATACAAACCCGTACGAGACGTCAGACGAAACAACCGAACTGTTTACGAAACCGCTATAACACCGCCCATTTTAGGAAAAGACACATCAGCAATTATTTTAACATATTGTTTCCTGATCTATTTCGCATTTGAAATTTGTCCGTATCGAACTAAACACCGCGTGAGAAATTAGACAAGGCTATTTTAACTTTCTCAAACTCTATATCAGAGAGGTCGAATAGAGGCAAGAAAAATGTTTCTCCGCTAAATAATATAATTTTTGAGAAAAACCTCTGTGTAATTAAGATTTCTCTCACCTCGTTAGCTTTAATTTTTCTTTTATTAAACAACGAATATATAATTATATCGCCGTCTATTATATCTAATATTTTTATTTTTAACAACTTGTATAGAAATATCGACAGAAAAACAAAATCAATAGTTAACACTATTTTTACATAATAGTCAGATGCTAACATTCCTGGAAGGGTTAATCCAACATTCACAGCCAATAAAGGTATTGCCTTAGAAACCACGACTTTGCGAGACCGGTAGAAAGATATTTTCATGGACGGGTATATTGTTTAGTGCAGCTGTTACAAGGCTCATTACTTTTAGGCAAGGTTTCTAAACCACGTGAAATTGAAGCACCAAGGAACGTAGATAATGCAGTTATACCAATTCCTATAGGAGTCGAAGCCCGTAATAAGCTTAAACTACCAGCAGCAGTGACTGCTAAACCTGATGCTGTTCCACCGTAACTTACCACATTAGCAAGTCGAGCTGCTCCCGCCTTCGCAGAAGCATTTTCATCTCTCATGGTAATGGATAGCCCTTGACCTTCTTTACTCCCTCTATAAGCAATAGCTTCCTTAGAAAATTCAGAAAGCCCATAACTACTAGGACTAATAGTTCTATCAGTTGTGGTGAATCCTCCAACAGATCCACCCATCTTACCTTCTATCGTAACATTTGTTTTAGTTACAGTCACTGTATTTGTAATAGAAACAGGCTCGCCCACAACGACATTGAAAAACAAAAATTATATACAATATTGTATTTTTTATTTATAAATAATTACTGGTCGCAATTAGATGATTATAATAATGAGTTTTTGGTAAAGAGAGGAATCTAGTGAAAATGTTATGGCAGTGGCAAAATAGCAGGAGATTCATATCTTGAATGATGCTTCAAATCACTCTCACCTGCAAGAAGTGCGGTAGTGCTGCACTGCGCAAGAACGGCAGCCTAAATGTACGCTTCCCCATGAAGTAGGCCAGTGAAAAGTAGAGGAAGGGGGTATCTTTTCCCATCCTTTTCCTGCTACCCATGAAAAAGAGTCGCTTTAGTGAAGCCCAAATCATCGGCATCCTACGCCAGCAAGGCCAGGGCCAAACGGTGGTCCAGATCTGCCGCGAGCACAGCATTAGTGAGCCCACGTTTTACCAGTGGAAAAGCAAGTACGGCGGCCTGGAGCTGACCGAGCTGCAACGGCTCAAGCATCTGGAAGAAGAAAATCGCCGGCTCAAACAGTTGGTGGCCGATTTGAGCCTGGAAAACCAAGTGGTCAAGGAGGTGCTGCGAAAAAAGTAGTCGCCCCGGCCGAGCGGCGGGCCGTGGCCCAGCACGCCGTGGCGCAGGGGCTGAGCCGACGTCAGGCCTGCGCCCTGGTGGGGCTGGCGCGCGCCAGCTACGCCACGCCGCCCGGCCGGGGCAACCAGCCCGAACGGCAGGCGGCCGACGCGGTGCTTGTCGATGCGCTGCTAGCCTTGGTCAAACGCCACGCAGGCTGGGGCTTTTGGAAATACTACCACCGCTTGCGCAAAGACGGCCTGTTGGCCAACCACAAGCGGGTGTGGCGGCTCTATCAGGCTCAGCGGCTGCAACTGAGCAAGCGGCGCAAGAAACGCCGCTTACCCGAGCGCGTCCGTCAGCCGCTGGCTGTGCCCGAGGCCCCCAACCAGTGCTGGTCGATGGACTTCATGAGCGACGCGCTGACCGATGGGCGGCGCTTTCGCACGCTCAACGTGGTGGAGGACTGGAATCGGGAAGTACTCGGCATCGAGGTCGACTTCTCGCTACCGGCCGCCCGCGTCGTGCGCCTGTTACAAACCCTTGTGGAGCGCCACGGCCCGCCCGAACGGCTGCGCGTCGACAACGGGCCGGAATTTATCAGCCAGGCGTTGCAGGACTGGTGTGGCCCCCAAGGCATCGTGCTACACTGGATTCAGCCCGCCAGCCCCACCCAAAACGCCTACGTGGAACGCTTCAACGGCTCATTTCGCCGCGAACTGCTCAACGGCTACCTCTTCGCTACCTTGCAACAAGTGCGCGAGCACTGCCGCTTGTGGCAATACGATTACAACCACCTGCGCCCCCACCAGGCGCTGCACTTTATGACCCCAACTGAGTTTCGTCAAGCCGCCTGACCTCTACTTTTCACTGGCCTACTTTATGGGGAAGCCTACATAAAGGTGGAGAGCATCAAAAAGTGTGGGACAGTTGTGCAAAGCGCCTGCTAGGTTGACTCGAGAAGCCGCAATAGTTAACGAAAGCGCTGGCCCCATCAACTGTTCCTCTCTTTCGTGCCTTGCATACTGTCCAGCTGCCCCACACTTTTTGATGCTCTCCTCCATGGGAGGTCGCACAATAGTAAGAACGGAAAACAACGCCAAGGAATCCTGAGCTGGCTGTCCATCCTATAAAACGTGCGTTTAGACGCCAGTGAGGTAGTTTTTAAGAAAAGCAGGCCTTGGCTAAGCTGGCTTATAGCTTTTGCTCATCTCACGTATCAAGGAGAGCATCAAAAAGTATGAGGCGGTCAGATTTCGCAGCCGGCTGTAGGTGAGCTTACAGTGGCTGGAGGTCGAATAGCCCACCCTTTTTGATTCTCTCCAATTTTTTCTCCTTTGCTGCCGTAACGAGGCCGAGCCAATAGGTAGATGCGTCGGGGCTTCCGGCAGCTTCGTTTTTTCTGCCAGACGGTCAGAGTCTGTGCGTCCTATTATTCATGTAGTGCCCATGTAATGATTTGGGGCCTTTGCCAGCAACCCAGTCGCCTCACGGCCTGGAAACGGCTTTTTTCATGTAGTGCTTATGTAATGATGAAGCCTGAAACCCGTACTTTGCTGGAAATTTCCGCTCTCTTCCTTGCCGCGTATGCCTGTTGTCGACCCCGCTGACCTGCTGACCCAACTGCTAAAACTACCCGCCGAAACAGAGGTCGTGGAATTCAAAGAGGCGAAGAACACCTACGATTTTGCCAAGCTGGGCAAATACTTCAGCGCCCTCAGCAACGAGGCTAACCTACGGGGCATGGACGCGGCTTGGTTGGTGTTCGGCGTCGACGACAAGAAGCAGGTCGTTGGCACGCAGTTTCGTCCGCGCCGACCCGATTTGGATAGCCTGAAGGGCGAAATCGCCAAGAAAACCAGTAATGGCATCACCTTCCGCGAGATTCACGAGGTGGCGATGGGCAGCCAGCGGGTGTTGCTCTTCGAGATTCCCCCGGCCCTGCCGGGCAACCCAACGACCTGGGAAGGCCACGACTACGGGCGCGACGGGCAGGAGCTGACCGCCCTCAACCCGGACAAGGCCGAGCGCATCCGCCGGCAGGCCCTCGACAACCGATTCGAGCAGGAAATTGCCTTGCCGGGGCAATCCGCCGAGGAGGTATTTCGGTTGCTGGACTACTCCGTGGCCTTTCGCATGTTGCAGGTGGCCGTGCCCGCCACCCGCGATGGGCTGCTCGATAAGCTGGTGCAGGAGAAACTGATTCGGCCGCAAGCCGGCGGCTACGACATCACCAACCTCGGGGCGCTGCTGTTCGCGCACGACCTCAACGACTTTGATCGGCTGGCGAGCAAGGTGGTGCGGCTGATTTTCTATGCTGGGCCGAACCGGGCGCGTAACTCGCGGGAAACGCCCACGCCCCGGGGCTACGCGCTGGAATTTAAGAACCTGGTGCACACTATCAGCAACCAACTGCCAGGCAACGAGGAAGTGCGCAAGGTGCTCCGCGAAACGACGCCGCCCTTGTACCCGGAAACGGCACTCAGCGAGCTGATTGCCAATGCCCTCATTCACCAGGATTTTCGCATTAGCGGCGGCCCCAAGGTGGAGGTGTTTGACAACCGCATTGAAATCACGAATCCCGGGGCCCCACTCATCGACCCGCGCCGCTTTATTGATCATCCTCCGCGCAGCCGCAACGAGGCCCTGGCCGGCATGATGCGCCGCCTTAGCATTGGCGACGTGCGGGGCAGCGGCATCGACAAAGTCATTGAGGCGTGCGAGCTCAACCAGCTGCCCCCACCCCGCTTCGATACTGGGGAAGACTGGACGCGGGTGGTGCTGTTCAGCCCCCGCGAGTTTGGGCAGATGGACAAGGCCGATAAGGTGCGGGCATGTTTTCAACACGCCTGCCTCAAGTTTGAGTCGGGCAGCATGATGACCAACGAGTCGCTGCGTGAGCGGCTCGGCATCGCCGAAGCAAACTACCCAACGGCCTCCATCATTATTAAAAACACGATTGAGGCCGGGCATATCAAGCCCGCCGACCCCAGCAACAAGTCGCGACGACAGGCCAAGTATCTGCCGTATTGGGCGTAATCCTATCCACGCCGAAGCCAGCAGGCTCCGATAGCTGTTGCAGAAGTAGGAGAGCATCAAAAAGTGTGGGACAGTTGTGTAAAGCGCCTGCTAGGTTGACTCGAGATGTCTTGTCCGGAAACAGGTTGACAGTTTTTCATCTCAAAAACTGTCCCATGCAAGACCACATTCGCGACCTGCTCCACCGGTTCCAGTACAGTGAGCAATTGAAAGAAACGGCAGCGTTCCGCATTCTCCTTGGTGGAGAGGATCCCCGCCACGTCATGGCGGACCTGGACATCCATAACGGCTACACGCTACGCAACTGGGTGAATCAGTATCAACGCAAGATCCAGACAGGCTTGTTCGTTGCCCCTACGATGACACGCACTCAAAAACAGGACGTTCAAGCGTTGCAACAGCGCAATCAGGAGTTGACGCATTTGCTCCAGGATGCCAATCTGCTCATCCTGGTACTGAATACGATGATCGAGGTAGCTGAACAAGAACTCCAGATCCCGATCCGAAAAAAGTCTGGCACCAAACGGTCTCAAAGCTGAGAAGCAATGAAATAGCACAGGTGAGCGTCGGGTCCCTGTGCCGACTGTTTGGTGTAAGCCGGCAAGCCTTTTACCGCAAAGAGAAGCATGTGCAGCGGGCTCGTAGCCAGTCGCTGCTGGTGCTGGACTTGGTGCTGGCACTCCGGCGCGAAATCCCGGGCCTGGGCACGCGCAAGCTGCACTTGTTGCTGCAAGAACCATTGGCGGAGAGCGGCATTAAAATGGGGCGGGACAAACTGCATCAGCTCTTGCACGAGCATAGCCTGTTGCTGCGTCGGGCGCGTCCAGTTCCCAAAACGAAAAATTCGCTGCACAGCCTGCGAAAATACCCTAACTTGTTGCGCGACAAGCTCATTACGGCTCCCCATCAGGTGTGGGTAAGCGATATCACCTACTTGTGTGTTGGGCTAGGCTTTGGCTATTTATCCTTGATCACGGATGCTTATTCCAAGATGATCATGGGCTATTGTCTGCACCCTCTACTGACGGCTGAAGGGGCGGTCAAGGCATTGGACATGGCCTTAAGCCAGCGTGAAAATAGCCAGGAGCTTATCCACCACTCGGACCGGGGAAGCCAGTACTGTAGTTTCCAATATGTACGAAAGCTGCGACAGGCTGGCATTGCCATTAGCATGACGGAAAACGGCGATCCGTACGAGAATGCCATTGCCGAGCGCGTCAACGGTATCCTCAAAATTGACTTCCGCTTGAACCAGGTCTTCCATACGTTTGAGGAAGCGCAACGGGCAGTCGAAGCGAGTATCCGTGGGCTACAACCACCTGCGGCCTCATATGAGTTGCGGGTATTTAACACCGGCTGCGGCCCACGCCAGTACGGAGCCATTACAAAAACTATGGAAGCCGAAAGTATACTCGCCCCGTAAAGCGGCCACCGCCGAAGAGGACTATAAGGAGCCGCATTTAGCAACCGTGACAACCTCTCTTCAGGACTACTGACACGCCATCATCTCTCACCGAAAAACTGACAACTTATTTCCAGGATCGGACAACGGTCAACTTATTTCAGGACAAGACAGTGCGAACGTTCCGTAAAAAAACTGACTGGTGGCTCCATTGTCGACGCGCGTGACGACAGTTCCGCGACGAGAATACTCCGTTACCCGATCCGGCCCACAACCAGTGAACAGCAGTGAGGCCAGAATAAAAACCTTGTTTGGCATAGCGACGCGGCTTGGTAGAGGAGCCTGAGGGGCCAAGGTAAGAAACTTAAGTGCCCCCTGTGCCCTGTCGGATAAGGACTGATAGCCACGTTTTACATACCTATCCCACCGCCGTGGCTATGCTGCTGCCCGGCCTGGCGCACGCGCTGCTGGGCCACCTGGCGCTGCGCCTCCTGCTCCAGCTGGGGTCGAGTTCCTTCACCAGCCCGTAGAAGGATAGCATCAAAAAATTGTGGGGCAGCCAAGCTGCGTTCTAGCCTGCGATACTTCTGCCGTCACCATTAGAAGCCTAATCAATGGCGGCTTACCTAACTGCCCCACGGCTACTACCAGCACAAGCCATGTCGGCATCCGCTAAACTTGCTTGCCCCACACTTCCTGATGCTCTCCAGTGATAGGACCGGAGCGCCCGTCAGACTGCTAAACTCCGCCCGGCGAAGTCGGGCCGGCGGGGCCGGGGCCGGCAGGCAATACGCCGCGCCAGCAACCGCCGCCCCGCCCCTTACGTTGGCAGAAAGCATGAACTCAATCTGCTTTCCCGATGGCACCCGGGTGCCGGTGCTGGGCCAGGGCACCTGGAACATGGCCGAAAAAGCTGCCCGCCGCGCCGAGGAAATAGCCGCCCTGCGCGAGGGCGTGGCCCTGGGCCTGACTCTGATTGACACGGCCGAAATGTACGCCGACGGGGAATCGGAGCGGCTGGTGGGCGAGGCCCTGCGGGGCCTGCGCGAGCAGGTGTTTCTGGTAAGCAAAGCCTACCCCCAGCATGCCTCCCGCGACCGGCTGGCGCCGGCCTGCGAGGCCAGCCTCCGGCGCCTGGGCACCGACCGGCTCGACCTCTACCTGCTGCACTGGCGCGGCCGCGTGCCGCTGAGCGAGACCGTGGAGGCCATGGAAAACCTGGTGGCCGCGGGCAAAATCCGCCGCTGGGGCGTCAGCAACCTCGACGCGGCCGACATGCGGGAACTGCGGGCGGCGGGCGGAATGGCCTGCGCCACCAATCAAATTCTCTACAACCTCACCCGGCGCGGCCCCGAATACGACCTGCTGCCCTGGCTTGCTGATGAGGGCATTCCGGTTATGGCCTACAGTCCCGTTGAACAGGGCCGCCTGCTTGACAACCGGGTGCTGCGCGAAGTGGCCGCCCGTCTCGGGGCCACGCCGGCCCAGGTCGCCCTGGCCTGGGTGCTGCGCCAGCCCCAGGTTATGGCCATTCCTAAGGCCGGCCGCGTGGAACACGTGCGGGAAAACCGGCGGGCCGCCGACCTGCCCCTGACGGCCAGTGACCTGGCCGAGCTCGACGCCGGTTTTCCCCCTCCCCAGGAACCCACGCCGCTGGAGATGCTGTAACTCATTCCGGCCGCATACCTGCGGTACGGCCACCGGCCGGGAGTACCGGTCCCCTGGCGGCCCGAACTCAACTTCGGGGGTTGCTCCGACAACCTGGCCCAGGGCTCCGGCAACGCTTACCGAGATAAGACGCTGACCGCCCGCCGGAGCCATTGCCGTCGGTTGCTCTGCCAGGGCGCAGGTTTTGCCGTGGTGGCTGCGGGCGGTACTTACGTCAGAACTCATTCTTTACGAAACACCATGAAATTCCCCTTCCTGCTCACGGCCGCGCTGGCGGCTGCCCCCCTCCTGGCCTCGGCCCAGACGGCCCCGCCCGCCACGCCGCTGCGCGCCGCCCCCGACCAGCTTGCCACCCGGCAGGGCCCGCTCACGGTGCAGCCCATCACCCACGGCAGCGTCGTGCTGACCTGGAACGGCAAAACCATTTACGTGGACCCCTACGGCGGGGCCCCGGCCTACGAGGGGCTGGCCGCGCCCGACGTGGTGCTCATCACCGACATTCACGGCGACCACCTGGACACCAGCACCCTGGCGGCGCTGCCCCTGAATCAGGCCTTGCTGCTGGTACCCCAGGCCGTGGCCGACCAGCTGCCGGCCGACTACCGGGGGCGGGTGCGCGTGCTGCGCAACGGGCAGCGCCTCGATACGCTGGGCCTGCGCGTAACGGCCGTGCCCATGTACAACCTGCCCGAAACGGCCGACTCGCGCCACCCCAAAGGCCGGGGCAACGGCTACGTGCTGAAGCTCGGCGACAAGAACGTCTACCTCTCCGGCGACACCGAGGACACGGCCGAAATGCGGGCTCTGCGCGATATTGACGTGGCGTTTGTGTGCATGAACCTGCCCTACACCATGGATGTGCAGCAGGCAGCCCAGGGCGTGCTGGCCTTCAGGCCGGGTATCGTGTACCCGTATCACTACCGCGGCCAGAAGGGGCTCAGTGACGTGGAATCGTTCCGGAAAAGCGTCAACGCCGGCAACCGGAAAATCGACGTCCGGCTACGCAATTGGTACCCCACGGCCCCGTAAGCTCCCGTTTCCGGCCCTGCTTTCCCCATCCATGCCTTTCCCATCCGTACCGATTTCCACTCCGGCCGGCCTGCTTATGGGCTACCGCGACGGCGCGGTAGTGCGTGCCAACGGGGTGCGCTACGCCCGCGCCGAACGGTTTGAGCCGCCGGTTGATGAGCCGGAATCGGCCCGGCCCATTCCCGCCACCGAACCCGGCCCGGCCTGCCCCCAGGCGGAAGACGCGCTGCTGCGCGAAGCCCTGGGCCCGGCCATGGCCGGGCGCACCTACCACCCCGACTGCCTGCGGCTGAGCGTAACTGCCCCGGCTGATTTTGCGCCCGACCAGGGGCTGCCGGTGCTGGTGTGGCTGCACGGCGGCTCCTACGTCAGCGGGGCCGGCGACCTGCCCTTCTACGACCCGGCCCCGCTCGTGGCGGAGCAGCGCGTGGTGGTCGTGGCCGTCACGTACCGGCTGGGGATATTCGGCTTTCTGGGAAGGGCCTCGACGCCGGCCAACCTGGGGCTGCTGGACCTGCTCTCGGCGCTGCGCTGGGTGGGCCGCAACAGTGCCGCTTTCGGCGGCGACCCGGCCTGCGTGACGCTGCTGGGCCACTCCTCGGGAGCCGATGCGGCCGCCCACCTGATGGTGGCGGAGGGGGCTGCGGGCCTGTTTCGGCGGGTGATTCTGCACAGTGCCCCGCTGGGTTTGGCCCCCAACCGGGCCCGCATGACGCGGGCCATGGCCGCAGCCACCGAATCCTTGCTGCCCACCGACTCCGACGCGCAGGTCCTGCTCAGCCAGGAGCGGGCCAGCCGGGCGGCGCGCTGGGCGGGCCTGAAGGCGGGCATGCCCTTCGGCACCCAGTACGGGGCGTTTCCGTTGCCTTCAGAAGCCGCCGTAGAGGCAGCCTGGCGGGCCGTGGCTCCCCACCTCGACGTGCTGGTGGGTGCCACGGAGGAGGAGCTGCGGTTTTTCGCCGTCATCGACCCCCGGATCCGGTCGCTGGAGCGGGTGCCGGTACTGGGGCCGGCCCTGGTGCGGGGGCTGGTGGCGGCGGGCTCCCGGCGCATCTACCAGGAGCCCGCCCGCCGCTTTGCCGCCCGGCACGCGCAGGCCGGGGGGCGGGCCTTTCTCTTCAACGTAGTGTACCGCCCGCCCGGCAGCCTGTTCGGGGCCGCCCACACCATCGATCTGCCCCTGCTCTTCGGCACCCAGTCCACCTGGGCGGCCGTGCCCCTGCTGGGCGACGCGCCCTGGCCGGCGGTGGAGCGGGCCGCCCGGGAAGTGCGGCGCCTGTGGGCCGGCTTCGCCCGCACCGGCACGCTGCCGCCCGCCGTGGAGCTGCCGGGCGTGCTTCGCCTGCACCGGGTGGAGGCCGATCGGCCGATGGGGGAACGGACCGGCCGCTAGCCACCCGGCAGCGGCCCGGCAGTCGGCGTAGGGGTGTTTTTAAGGGGCATCGGCTGGATGCCCGGGCTGCCGGATTTAACCCGGGCGGCCCGGGGGCCGTAAGAAGGCAGAGCGGGCGCCGTTCACATCCCGGCCCGCCCGCTGATGTTTATGAGCGATACGCCTAAGAAAGACAACCAGCAATCGACTACCCCCACCAACGAGGCTCCCAACAAGATTGACGTGCCCCAGGAAGGCGACCCGCTTTTCACCCTGCACCACGCCCAGGCCGAAGCCGCCGTGGCGGCCGAAAACCAGGATGCCAGCGCCGTGACCAATACCTACATGACCGAGGAGCAGCAGCAGAACGTGGATGAGGCCATGCTGCCGCGCGATAGCCAGGGCTTCGTGCGGGGCATGAGCGAGCCCGGCGTGATTGGCTCCAACGCCGGCGACCACAAATAGCCCCCCCGGGCACCCGCCCCGCCAGCAGGGCGGCACCCCATTTCCCTTCAGGTCTGCCCGTTAGCTACCGGGCAGACCTGCTTGTTTTACGACCATCGGCCCGGCCACCGCGGAGCCGGGCCGCTCGCACGAACGGTAACGGGCCGCTACCAGTTGCTGCTGCGGAGCTTTTCGGGGTGCAGCAGGTGCACGTAACCGGGCGCCACATCCAGAATCCCACCCTGGCGGAACTCGCTGAGCGTGCGGCTCAGTGATTCGGGCGCCGTGCCGATGAGGGCGGCCATGTCGTCGCGGCCCAGCGGGATGCGCGGGTCGGCGGGGGTCAGCTGCTGCTGCTGGGCGTGCAGGTGCAGCAGCGTGTCGGCCACCCGGCGGCGCAGGGAGCTGTAGGCCAGCTCGAGGCGGTGCCCGGCCTGCTGCTGCACCTGGCCCACCAGCAGGCGCACAAAGCGGCGGCTCACCTCGGGGTGGCGCAGCAGCAGCCGGCTGAAATCGGTGGCCGGGATGTAGAGGATTGCGGCTTCGTCCAGGGTCACGGCCGTATCGTGGTGGGCGGTGCCGGCCAGCAGGGCCTGGTAGCCCAGAAACTCGCCGGGGCCGAGCAGGGCCGTAATCAGCTCCTTGCCGGCGGCGGTGGTTTTGCTCACCTTCACGCGGCCGCTCTGCACGAAGTACAGGCGGGTGGCCTCGTCCCCTTCGGCGTAGAGAATGTGGCGGCGGGGCAGCACGTGGGGCCGCCGGTCGGCCACCAGCGCGTCCAGGCCATCGGCGCGGCCGGCATCGGCCAGGAAGTCGTGCACGCCGGCGGCGGTGGCGGGGTAGTCGGGGCGCAGGTGCTGAAAGCGGGCCAGACGGCCGGCCACGGCCGATAGCAGCTCCGAGTCGTCGAAGGGCTTGGTGAGGTAGTCGTCGGCGCCCAGCTCCATGCCCCGGCGCAGGTCGGCACGTTCGGTTTTGGCCGTGAGGAAGATAAAGGGCACCCCCGCCAGCCGGGGATTCTGGTTGAAGATGTGCAGCACGCCGTAGCCATCGAGCACGGGCATCATGATGTCGCACACCACCAGGTCGGGGCGGGTTTCGAGGGCTTTTTCCACGCCCGCCTTGCCGTTTTCGGCCGTGAGCACCCGGTAACCGGCCATTTCCAGGATTTCGGCCGTGTTCTCGCGGATGTCGTCGTGGTCCTCAATCAGCAGGATGGTTTTCATAGGGCAGGGTGAAGGTGATGGTAGTACCATTGCCCAGCGCACTGCGCAGGGCAATGGTACCGCCGAGCAGCTCCAGGTAGCGGGCCACGATGTAGAGGCCCAGGCCGGTGCCGGGCAGGTTGGTGGCGTTGCGGGCCCGGAAGAACCGCCCGAACAGGTGCTGCTGGTCTTCCGCGGAGATGCCGATGCCCGGGTCCTGCACGCTGATGGTGAGCTGCCCGGCCCGGGCCTGGGCGCGCAGGTGCACCACGGCCGCGGGGCCGGAGTACTTGAGGGCGTTGGAAAGCAGGTTGACGAGCACCTTACGCAGCAGGGAGGCATCGAGCCAGAGCTGCTCGTCGCCGCTGAGGGCCAGTTCCACGCGCTGGCCGGGGCGGGCCAGGGGCTGCACGTCGGCCACGGTTTCGGCCAGCAGGGTGGGCAGGTGCACGCGGCCGGGCCGGGCCTGCACCTGCCCCTCCTCGATGCGCCCCACCGAGAGAAACTCCTCCAGGATGCTGTTGAGGTGGTTCACCGCCTGGCGGATGCGGGTCAGCTGGCGGGGGCGGCGGGCTTCCAGCTCGGCCAGGGAGTATTTTTCGAGCAGGGCAACTGAGGTGAGCACCACCGTGAGCGGGGTGCGGAACTCGTGCGAGGCCATGCTCACGAAGCGCGACTTGAGCTCGCCCAGCTCCTGCTCGGCCTGCAGGGCCTGGGCCAGCTCCTGCTGGCGCTGCTCCAGCTGGGCCAGCGTGTGGGTCAGGGCCAGGGTGCGGTCGGCCACCTTCTGCTCCAGCTCGGCATTGAGGCGCTCCACGCGCCGGCGCTCGGCCACCAGGGCCTGGTCGGCCTGGCGCTGGGCCGTAATGTCGAGGATGTAGGATACCACGAACAGCTCCTCATCGAGATAGAAATAGCTCAGGCTGACTTCGACCGGAAACACGGAGCCATCCTGGCGCTGGCCTTCCAGCTCGCCGCGGTGGGCCCCCATGGCCCGCACCGAGGGGTTGGCGTTGAAGCCCTGGCGCAGCTGCTCGTGGTGGCGGCCGGGTGCCGCGGGCACCAGCTGGTCGAGGCTGCGGCCGGGCAGCGAGCCGGCCGCGTAGCCGAACTGCTGGTGGGCCATCTGGTTGGCCGACACCATGCGGCCGGCCCGGTTGCAGACAATGATGCCGATGGTGGCGCTGGCCACCACGGCCTCGAAGCGGCGCACGCTCTGGGCCAGCTGCTGCTCGGCCTGGTGCAGGCGCTGCTGCCCGCTCAGGCGCACCAGCAGGTAGTCGTGGCCGTCGGCGGCGAAGGGTGTGAGCACCACCCGGGCCGGGAAGGTACTCCCGTCGAGGCGGGTTACGTCCACGTCGGTTTCCTGGAAGCCGTGGCGGCGGGCCTGGGCCAGCAGGTCCGTCCAGGCGGGCGGGCCCAGGGTGGGCGTGCGCAGCAGGGGGCGGGCATCAGCCAGCAGGGCCTGCTCGGAGGGGTAGCCCAGCAGCTGCACGCCGGCCGGGTTGACCTGCACGAAGCGCCCGCGCCGCACCTCGAACACCCCCACAAAACCGGGCGCCTGAGTGGTGGCGGCCTCCGTAAGGGCCTGGGAAAACGTGGCGGAAGGCATAGTGGGAAGGGAGTAGATGACGGGAGAGGCCGGGCGGCGGCCCGCGGGCGGAGCGCAAAGTAACCGGTTGGCGCCGGCATGACCAAGGTCACGGCCGCGGGTGAGCATGCTCATGGGGCCGGGGGATGGACGACGGTAGTTTTGCGGCTGTTCCCTTCCACTCATTTGTCCCTGGCTGTTGCGGCGTCCTCCCCTCCCGACCGAACCGGCACCCGCCGGACCGGCTCCCGCGGCGGCGCCAGGTGCCGCACCGTGTACGAACTGCCGGCCGCTGCGGGCAACGAGCCGCCGATTAAACCGGGCGCCATGAGCCAGTGGCCCCGGCATTCCGCTTCCGAACCTTGCTTCTCATCTGTTAACCCCTAACTCTTATGCTGACCCGTCGCTCCGCTTACCTGCTCGCCGCCGCCCTGCTCCCGGGCTTCTCCGCTGCCGCCCAGTCCGCCCCGTCCGGCCCGCAGGGCACCGATATTCTTACCTGGGCCGTGTGGTGGCTGGCCAGCCTGGTCCTGCTGCTGGTGCTCGTCACGGGAGCTTCGCTGGCGTCGGGGGCCCGCCGGTATGTCCGTCAAGCGCAAACGTCCGCTCCGGAAGCGGCCACCGCCCCGGCTTCGGCGCCGATGGCGGGCCCCGCTGCGCAGCCGGCCTTGCCCCGCCCGGTAGTGGCAGCGCCGGTTGAATACGCCGCCGCCTAAAGCTACGGTCTGCCTTCTGACGGCGGCCAGGCCGGGGCCGGGAGGCCGTGGCCCCGGGCTGTAGCCTGCTGCCACGACCTGCTGCCCCGGCCCCGCCGCCCTGAGCCGTGCTTCTGCTTCCGGCTTCTCACTTCCAGCTTCATCTGCCCATGCCTACCCTACTGGTTCCCATTGACTTCACGCCGGCCTCCGAAAACGCCCTGCGCTACGCCAACAAGCTGGCCCTGCGCCTGGGGGCCGATGTGGTGCTGGTACAGGCCGCGCCCGACGCCTACCTGCTCCCCGAACGCCAGGAAAACGCCCTGCAGCGCCTGAGGGCCCTGGCCGAGCGTCTGCGCTACCAGCAGCTCACCCGCCAGAATGGCCGCCGCATCAGCTACCATTACCACCTGTGCTCGGAGCCCCTGCCCGAGGGCCTGCAGGTGCTGGTGCAGGGCTACCGGGCAAGCCTGGTGGTGGCCGGCCTCACCCTCACGGACTGCGCCGCCGCCCGGGCGGCCGGTGAGCCAGTTACCCGGTTGCCGGAGCTGGTCAGCTGCCCGGTGCTGCTGGTGCCCCCCGGCCACCACGAGCTGGCCCGCCGCGTGGCCTTCACGGCCGACTTCGCGCGCCTCGATGCGGCCCACTGGCTGCCCCGCGTGGCGGCTTTCACCCGCGCCAGCGGCGTCTGCTTCGACCTGGTGCAGTTCTACGCCGCTGACCGCCGCGAGTGGCCCGCCGCCCAAATGGCCCTGCAGCATGCCACCGCCCTGCTGCCCGACGCCACGCCCCACCTGCTGCCCGAAGAGGACCTGCTGGAAGATTTCAGTGAGTTTGCCGAGCAGCGCCAGGCCCAGCTGCTGGTGCTCGGCACCACCGACGGCTGCCTCACCCGCCGCTATTTCAGCCCCCGCTACCGCCTCACCGCGGCCTATCACCTGCGCGTGCCGGTGCTGGTGCTGCCGCTGGCCCGCCAGCCCTCGGCCGCCCGCTGCGCCCGGTGTGGCCTGCTGCCGGCCGTGGCCACTCCCCTCCCGCTCACGTTCTGAGGTCGGACTTTCGGTTCCTGGTTTGGCTCGTCTGAGGTGGTCCAGTTACGATGGGCAGTTTAGGACACTGAATAGAAGAAGCTGTTGGCGCGTGGGATACGGTGTCTGATAGTCGATGCCGGAGTGCAGGCACTCGTGCTTGTAGCAGTCAAAATAGCCAGCCGCG
Organism: Hymenobacter piscis; assembly: GCF_018760735.1. GTDB lineage: Bacteria > Bacteroidota > Bacteroidia > Cytophagales > Hymenobacteraceae > Hymenobacter > Hymenobacter piscis. The sequence continues at coordinate 51,747 of NZ_JAHHZN010000020.1, read as the reverse complement.
CTGGCCTGGGCGTCGGTTAGGTCGGCAGCAGCGGGCCGCCCGCAGACTTCGAGCACCTCCGTTCTGAGGCGCGACCACGGACACAAAAACCTTTATGCGGTTTTCAGCCTGCGCATTATCGTAGCCGTTGCCCCGGCGGCTCTGTGAGCGCAGCGCCCGGTGGCAATGCAGCAGCCTGTGGTAGGTGTTGCCGCAGTACCGCCCTCCCCGGTCGGAGTGGATGACGAGGCCCGAGGTGGGCGGCTGCGACCAACAGGCCCAGCACTTACCTGCTGGCCAGGTCCTGAAAAGCGCACGGGAAGGCCTAATCGCCGTTGGCCAGTGGCAGGTAGCGCAGAGGCTCCGGCTGCCCCGGACGCGGTTGGCCGGAGTGGATTTGAGCTGATTCAGCCGCCGGTTCGGCGCGCAGCGCAGCCCGTGGGTCGAACCGGGGGCGTGCGACGTAAACGCTTCCGGACGGTTTTCGAGCTGACAAACTCTCTACCTGTTTCCGGACAAGACCCGGGTCGGCGTGCTGTGCAGCCTGATTTTCAGCGTAAAATACTCCTCACGTCCGCATCAACTTGTCCGGCGTCAGTGGCAGGGAACGGAGGCGCTGGCCCGTGGCGTGAAACACGGCGTTGGTGATGGCCGCGGCGGTGCCCACGCACCCAATCTCGCCGATGCCGCGCGCGCCCAACTCGCTGATATGGGGGTCGGGAATGTTGAGCCACTCCACCTGCATGTCGGGCGTGTCGGCCATGCTGGGCACGTGGTAATCGGCCAGGTTGCGCACCACGGCGCGGCCGTTGCGCGCGTCGTAGTGCGTCGCCTCCATCAGCGTGGCGCCCACGCCCATGGCCATGCCGCCGATGATCTGGGAGTGCGCCGTTTTGGGGTTCATCAGCCGGCCCACATCGTAGACCCCGCACAGCCGGGCCACGCGAATCGAGCCGCTGGCTTCGTCGACCCGCACCTGGGCAAACACGGCCCCGAATGAATAGAACGAGTACTTGTCGCGCTCTTCCCCCGGCTTGGCCCCATCGGTGGCCACGATGGAGGGCAGCCTGGCCCGGCGCAGAATCGCGCCGTACTCTTCCCCGGTACCAGGCTGGGCTTTCAGCACCAGGCGCCCTTCCCGGGCGTCAATCGCCTCGGCCGTCGCGCCGAACAAGGGTGATTGCGCGTCTCGTACAGCCAGGCTTATGAGCGCTGCCAGCACCGCCCGGGCGGCGGCCTGCGCCGCCGGACCCACGGTGGCCGTGGTGGTGGAGCCTCCCGACGTGGGCGCCGGCGGCAGGGCGGAATCTCCCAGCTCAAACCGCACCCGATCCACGGGCAGGGCCAGCGCGTCGGCGCTGATTTGGCGAAAGATGGTGTAGGCGCCGTTGCCCAGCTCGTGGGTGGCGCTCTGCACCAGGGCCCGGCCGTCGGCGAAAATAGTTGCCCGGGCCTGGGCCTCCTTCCGGCCGGCCGGGTACATGGTGGTGGCCATGCCGTAGCCCACAAGCTGGCTGCCTTCGCGCATGGAGCGCGGCCTGGGGTTGCGCTCATCCCAGCCGATGAGTTTGCGGCCCCGGGCGTAGCACTCGCGCAGGTGCTTGCTGCTCCAGGGCTTGCCCGTTTCCGGATTCTTGTCGGCGTAGTTGCGCAGGCGCAGCTCCACCGGGTCCAGGTTCAGCTCGGTAGCCAGCTCGTCGATGGCACACTCCAGCGCCCAGCCGCCCACGGTTTCGCCCGGCCCGCGCATGGGGCAGGGCGAGGGCAGGTGCAGGTGGGCCAGCTGGTGGGCAAAGCCCAGGTTGGGCACGGCGTACATCATCCGCGACACCCGGGCGCAGGGCTCGGTATAGCCGCTGGACTGGGAAGAGTGCGTCAGCGTGTCGTGGCGCAGGGCGGTGATGTTGCCGGCCCGCGTGGCGCCCAGCGACAGGGTTTGGCGGGTGGCGGGACGATGCCCGGCCACGGCGAACATGTCCTGGCGCCGCCACTCGATTTTTACCGGCCGCCCGACCACCCGCGCGGCCATGGCCGTGAGCAGGGCGGGGGCGTAGAGCCAGCCCTTGGCTCCGAACGCGCCGCCCACAAAGGGGCAGATGACGTGCACGCTTTCCTTGGGCAGGCCCAGGGACGTGGCCATGATTTCCTGCAGGATTTCCAGGCCGCGGGTGGTGTCGTAGAGGGTGAGGAAATCGGCGCCGTTGCGCTTTTCCCAGCGGGCGATGGAAGCCAGCGTCTCGATGGGGTTGTGGTGGGTGATGGCCGACTCGTAAACCCGCTCCAGCTTCACGGGGGCGGCAGCCAGGGCACCGGTGGGGTCGCCGACGGTCACCTGCAGCTTTTCCTCGTTGTTGCCCAGAAACGTTTCGGGCAGGGTTTTGCGGCTCGCCGCGGCCATGGCCAGGTCGGGCTCCTGCCCGGCGTAGCTCACGCGCACCAGCGAGGCCGCGTACCGGGCCCGCTCGTGGGTGTCGGCCACCACCACGGCCAGGGGCTGACCGGCGTACTCGATGGCAGCGCTTTGCAGGGGCTGGCTGGTTTCGGTAATGCCGCCTTCGCCCCGAAACAGGGTGCCGCCGATTTTCTCGGGAATGGGCTGCAGGCGGGGGGCGTTATCGTGGGTGAGCACGGCCAGCACCCCGGGGGCCTGGCGGGCGGCCGCCACGTCGATGCTTTGCACTGTGCCACGGGCCTGGGCGCTGTCTACCACGGCCCCGTACACCAGGCCGGGCACTTCCCACTCGGCGGTATAGCGCGCCGCGCCGGTGACTTTGAGGCGTCCGTCTACGCGGTCGAGGGATTTTCCGGTGGCTGGCATTGCGGGGAGTTAGGCTAAGAAGGGAACAGGTTAACGGGGCACGGCGAACTGGCCGGCCACGCCGCCCACACTGGCCGCGAAGGCCGTGCCGGCGGGTCCCTGCAGGGGCTGCAGGCCATTGGTTTCCAGCAGGGCGCGCACCATCAGGTTACGGCCCATGGGAATTTTATAGGCGTTGTGCTCCAGGGGCCTGGCGTCGGCAAAAGCGGCGTCGGCCGCGGCCCGGAACAGCGGCTCAGTCGGCACCTGGCCCGCGAGCAGGGCTTCGGCGGCCGTGACCCGCCAGGGCTTGGAGGCGACGGCCCCCAGCGCCACCCGCGCCCGGCCAATCGTGCTGCCGTTCATTTCCAGGGCCACGGCGCACGAAACCAGCGCATACGCGTAAGAGGCCCGCTCCCGCACTTTCAGGTAGTGGGAGCGGCCGCTGAAAGCCGGCAGATCGATGCTGGTAATCAGCTCGCCGTGCGCGAGCACCGTATCCCGGTGGGGCTGGTCGCCGGGCAGGCGGTGCAGGTCGGGAAACGCAATGGTGCGGGGGCCGTCCGGGCCCAGGGTCTGCACGCGGGCGTCGAGCGCGGACAAGGCCACGGCCAGGTCGCTGGGGTGGGTGGCCACGCAGGCCGCCGAGGCTCCAAACAGGGCGTGTACGTGGTTGTAGCCGCCGATGGCCGCGCAGCCGCTGCCCGGTTCCCGCTTGTTGCAGGCCTGGGTGGGGTCGCGGAAATACGGGCAGCGCGTGCGCTGCAGCGGGTTGCCGCCCATGGAGGCCATGTTGCGAATCTGCGTGGAAGCTCCCGCCAGCAGGGCCTCGCTCACGGCCGGGTAGCGTTGCCGGATGTCGGCGGAGGTGGCGGCCGCGGTGTTGGAGACGCCCGCACCGATGCGCACCCCACCCTCATGGGCGGTAATCTGCTTAAAGGGCAGTCCCGAGACGTCAACCAGCAAGCTGGGGTGGAGCACACCTTCCTTCATCAGGTCTACGTGGGAGGTGCCGCCGGCAATGAAGGTGCCGGCAGGGTCTTGGGCCACGGCGGCTACCGCCTGGTCGGCGGTTTCGGTGCGCTGGTACTGGAACGGATGCATGGGCAAGGTCGGGGTTAAGCGCGCTGGACTTCCTGAATGGCCGCAAGGATGTTGGGGTAAGCGGCGCAACGGCACAGGTTGCCGCTCATGGCCTCCCGGATCTCAACGGCCGAACCGAGCTGCGCAGTCTGATCCTGCAGCAGCGCCGTAGCCGCCATCAGCTGCCCCGGGGTGCAATAACCGCACTGGAACGCATCGTGCCGGAGAAAAGCGGCCTGTAGCGGGTGCAGCTCCTCCCCTTTGGCCAACCCTTCGATGGTCGTGATTTCCTTGCCCTGGGCCATGACGGCCAGCGTCAGGCACGAGAGGGCGCTTTGCCCATCGAGGTGTACCGTGCAGGCACCGCACTGGCCGTGGTCGCAGCCTTTTTTGGTGCCGGTCAGGTGCAGATTTTCCCGTAGCGCATCGAGCAGGGCCACGCGCGGGTCGAGCTGAAGCTGGTGGGTTTGGCCATTGATGCGTAGCGACACGGCAAGCGTGCTGTCGCCGCCGGCTGAATCTGCGGCAGCGTCGGCGCGCTGGTTGTCGGCATCAGCCGACACCGTACAGCCCGGCAGCAACAGGAGCGCGCTGGCCGCCAGGGTGGCGGTTACGAACGTGCGGCGGGAGAGCCCGCCGCCGGAGGCGTCCGTTTCGCGGGTGGCCGGCGCGGGTGCGTGCAGGGCTTCCAGCGCGGCCAGCACCTGGCCGGGCCGTAAAGGCTGGCCGGGCGCCACCACGGTTTTCCACCGCACTACGCCGTGTTCATCAAGCAGGAAGAGGGCCCGCTGCCCGGCCACGCCAAACTGCGCCGCCAGTGTTCCGTGGCAGTCGAGGGAATGCCACTCCTCGGCGGCAGTGTCGAGAAAGGCGGCTCCGTTGCCAAATTCGCTTGTAAGCCGCGCAAACAGCTCGCTTTGGTAGGCCCGCGTTGGGTCCCAGGCTTCGGGAGCGAAGGCCAGGATAACGGGGTGGCCGCGCAACGCCAGCAACCGGGACCCGTCGGGTAACACGCAGTCCGGAGCGAGGTCGCCGGTTTGCAAAGTAACTGGTGCTTCTTGCCTCATGCCGCTGACCTTACCTGAATGATTGAGTTGATACGCCCTATCCTTGGATACGTATGGGCGTGCGCAGCGTTGGATGAGCAACTGCTGTTACGGACGAGTGGCGCTGAATTGCTGGAAAAATGCTGTAATAAATAAAGGGGAAGAGTGGTCGAGGTGGTCGGGTTAATCCGGACAGAATTGAGGGGTAGCTTGCTGCTGCCATGCCCTAGAACTCATCTGAAAAAATCGACAAGCAGTTCAGGTGCGATGCCGCCTACCGTGCCGCGGCGCAGCGCCTGGCCGAGCAGAGCCGCCGCGGCGAGTGCTACGGCAACGCTCAGGCCGAGAACCGGAAGTCCCGCCTCAAAACGGAGGTGCTGGAACTGTGCGAGTGGCCTATGTTCGCCGCGCTGGCCGACGCCCAGACCAGCGCGGCCGGTTATTCTGACTACTACAGCTATGCCCGACTGCACGCTGGCATCGGCTACCAGATATCGTATCACGCTCACCAACAGCTTCTTCAATTTAGTGTCCTAAACTATCCAGCGTAACCGGACCACCTCAATTGTACCATGAGTGGGGAGCTGCCCATGGGCGTGTTGGCCCTTGTGCAGGCCTTTGGTGAGGTGTAGGGGCGCACCTACGGCGCCCAGATGCGCCGCAACGCCACCCGGCAGGGGCTGCGCCCCGGCGTGAAGTGGGCGCCGGCGGCGGCCGGCCCACGGGACACGCGCCGAATTCGGGCGCATCGGGAACAATTTAGTGAGCTGGCTTGTATACATGAACAAATGATCATACATTTGCCCTACGATATGACTCCGATGCCCGCTGCCGCCCCGACTGATCTGAACCTGACCACTGAGAAGATGGAGAAGGTGGCCTTTATTCTCAAGACCACGGCCCACCCCACCCGTATTGCCATTGTGCAGCTGCTGGCGGCGCACGAAAGCCTGTCGGTGACGGACATCAGTGAAAAGCTGAGCGTGGAGCAGAGTCTGCTCTCCCACCACCTGACGGGCATGAAGCTCAAGGGCATCCTCAGTTCCTCGCGGGAGGGCAAGAATATCTTCTACTCGCTGAAGATGCGCGAAGTGGTGGACGTGATTCAGTGCCTGGCCGGCTGCACCTTTCTGTAGGAGCGCGGCCTTTTTTTACCGCAATACATGAACACCCATTCATAATTACATACATTCACCTGTTCTCCAATGCTTCCCTACTTCGGTTACTTCGCGGCCATCTTCATCGGGCTTTCTTTGGGTATTATGGGCGGCGGCGGCTCCATTCTCACCGTGCCGGTGCTGGTATACCTGATGGGCGTGAGCCCGGTGCTGAGCACGGCCTACTCGCTGTTTGTGGTGGGCAGCACTTCCGTGGTGGGGGCTTCGGGCTACTTCCGCAAGGGGCTGGTGTCCATCCCCACGGCGCTGGTGTTTCTGCTGCCCTCGCTGGCGGCCGTGTTTGCGGTGCGCAAGCTGCTGATGCCGGCCATTCCGCACGAGCTGTTCACGGTGGGCAGCCTCGTCTTTACCAAGGATTTGCTGGTGCTGGTGGCCTTTGCCGTGCTGATGGTGGTAGCCGCCACGTCCATGATCCGCAGTAAGCAGGCCGAAGAGGTGCCGGAGCATCAATCAGGTGGCAAAGCACCGCTCAACTACCCGCTGATTCTGGGCATTGGCCTGGTGGTGGGCACGCTCACGGGCTTCGTGGGGGCCGGCGGGGGCTTTCTGATTATTCCGGCCCTGGTGCTGGGCGCGCGCCTGCCCATGAAGCTGGCCGTGGGCACTTCCCTGGCCATCATTGCCCTGAACTCGCTCATCGGCTTTACCGGCGATTTGAGCGCGGGCACCCCCATTGCCTGGAGCTTTCTGCTCGGCTTTCTGGCCTTTGCCCTGGTCGGCATCGTGCTGGGCACCTACCTGGCCCGCTTCATTCCGGGCGCCAAGCTCAAGCCGGCCTTCGGCTGGTTCACGCTGGCCATGGGCACATTTATTCTGCTGCGCGAGCTGATGTTCAGTCACGCGTAATCTTTTCTCCTCCAGCAACCGATCATCTTTTCCCACTCCACTTTTTTCAACCCGTTTGCCGTTATGAAAATCGAACAGTTTGAAGACAAGGGCCTGGCTCACTTTTCCTACGCCATCCTGAGCGAATGCGCCCGCGAAATCGTGCTCATCGACCCCGCCCGCGACCCCCAGCCCTACTACGACTACGCCAACGCCAATGACGCCAGGATTGTGAGCGTCATCGAAACCCACCCCCACGCCGACTTCGTGAGCAGCCACCTGGAAATTGCCCAGGCCACCGGCGCCATTATCCGCGTGAGTAAATTGCTGGGAGCCGATTACGCCCACGAGGCCTTCGATGAGGGCCAGGAGTTCACCGTGGGCAAGCTCACGTTCCGGGCCCTGAACACGCCCGGCCACTCGCCCGACTCCATCAGCATCGTGGTGAGCCGCGAGGGCCAGGACGAGGCCGTATTTACCGGCGACACGCTCTTCATCGGCGACGTGGGCCGCCCCGACCTGCGCGAGAAGGCCGGCAACATGACCGCCAAGCGGGAGGAGCTGGCGAAACAGATGTACCACTCGCTGCGCGACAAGCTGATGCCCCTGGCCGGCTCGGTGCTGGTGTACCCGGCCCACGGGGCGGGCAGCCTCTGCGGCAAAGCCCTGAGCGGGGCCAGCAGCAGCACCATCGCCGACGAGAAGTTCGGCAACCCCATGCTGCGGGACATGAGCGAGGAAGAGTTCGTGCGCGAGCTGCTCCAGGACCAGCCCTTCATTCCCAAATACTTCGGCTACGACGTGGCCCTCAACAAAGCCGGCGCCCCCGCCTACGCCCCCAGCGTACAGCAGGTGCCCCGCCTGGCGGCCGGCACCGAGCTGGAGGCCGGCGTGGTCGTTATCGACTCGCGTCCTGAAGCCGAGTTCAAGCAGGGTCACGTAGAAGGCGCCATCAACATCCAGCAGGGCGGCAAGTTTGAAACCTGGCTGGGCTCCATCGTGGGCCCCGAGGAGCGGTTCTACCTGCTGGCCGCCGACGAGGCCACGCTCGAGGACCTGATTCAGAAAACGGCCAAAATCGGGTACGAAGCCCTGATCAAGGGCGCGCTGGTGGGTACCCCGGCGACCGAGGCCACGATTCCTCAGCTGGATGTGGACCAGTTCCGCCAGCACCCCGAGAACTACACCATCGTGGACATCCGCAACGCTACCGAGCACCGCGACGAGCCCATTTTTGCCGAGGCCCTGAGCATTCCGCTGCCCGAGCTGCGGGAGCGGGCTTCTGAAATCCCCTCCGATAAGCCCGTGGTGGTGCACTGCGCCGGCGGCTACCGCTCGGCGGCGGGCTCCAGCATCGTGGCCGACGCGCTGGCCGAGGAGGCTACGGTCTACGACCTGGGCGAGGCCGTGAAGTCGTTTCAGTCGGCTTCGGCAGCTGCTCACTAGCAAGCGCGTTGATTCGCGCCCGGGGGAAACGGTGGCCCCGGTTGTCCGCCGCCTTGCTCATTTGCCTTTTCTCGTTTGCCATGTTTGACTTTTTGAAACCCTCGGCCCCGGCCTATCAGAACCTGACGCCCGCCCAGTTTGCTGAAGGGCTGCGCCGCGAGCCCGGCGCCCTGCTGCTGGATGTGCGCCGCCCCGACGAGTTTGCCGGCGGCCACCTGCCCGGAGCGGTCAATATCGACGTGACCGGCCCCGACTTCGCCCGCCGCGTGGCCGCCCTCGACAAAACCAAGCCCACCTACGTGTACTGCCGCAGCGGGGCCCGCTCGGCCAGCGCCGCCACGCAGCTCACCAAGGCCGGCTTTGCCGACGTGGCCAACCTGCTGGGCGGCGTGCTCGACTGGCCCCACGCGCTGGTGCGCTAGATTGGTCACCCAGCCTGTTACCTGCCAACCCGCCCGGCCGGCGGCCCTGCTGCCGGTCGGGCTTTCGTTTCCCCACTTTTCTTCTGAACTGCTTTCTATGCTGGAATTACTTCGTCAGCCCTGGCCCTGGTACGTGGCCGGCCCGCTGATTGGCCTGACGGTACCCGCCCTGCTGCTGGTGGGCAACAAGGCCCTGGGCATCAGCTCCTCGCTGCGCCACGTATGCGCGGCCTGCGTGCCCGCGGGCATCCCGTTTCTGAATTACAACTGGCGCGCCGAAATCTGGAACCTGTGGTTTGTGCTCGGCATCGGCCTGGGCGGCTACGTGGGCTACCAGCTGCTGGGCCACCCCGACACCATTGCCATTTCGGCCGAAACCGTGCGCGACCTCAAAGCCCAGATGGGCCTGACCGACTTCTCGGGTCTGCTGCCCCGGGAGCTGTTTGCGCTGGAAAACCTCGCGAACTGGAAGGGCTGGGTGTTTCTGGTGCTGGGCGGCTTTCTGGTGGGCTTCGGCACGCGCTACGCCGGGGGCTGCACCTCGGGCCACGCCATTTCGGGCCTCTCCAACTTGCAGTGGGTGTCGCTGGTAGCCGTCATTGCCTTCTTCGTGGGCGGACTGCTGATGACCTGGGTGTTCTACCCCATGATGTTCTAACCTCACTTGCCATGAGCGCCTCTTCGCTGCCCGTCGAGTTCTGGGATGCCCGCTACGAAAGCGAGCAGTACGCCTACGGTACCGAGCCCAACGCCTACTTCCGCCAGCAACTGGATAAGCTCGTCCCCGGCCGCCTGCTGCTGCTGGCCGAGGGCGAGGGCCGCAACGCGGTGTACGCCGCCCGCCAGGGCTGGCAGGTGACGGCCGTGGACTTCAGCCACGAGGCCCGGGCCAAAGCCCAGCGTCTGGCTGTGGCCCAGGGCGTGCACCTGGACTACCAGGTGGCCGACCTCACAGCCCTGAGCTGGCAGCAGCCGGGGCACTACGATGCCATCGGGCTGATTTACGCGCACCTGCCGCCCATGGCCCGCTGGGCCGTGCACGCGGCCGCGGCCGCCAGCCTGGCCCCGGGCGGCCACCTGCTGCTGGAGGCCTTCAGCCCCCGCCAGCTGGGCTTGTCTTCGGGCGGCCCCAAAGTAGCCGAGCTGCTCTACGAGCCGGCTGATCTGGCCAGTGACTTTGCCGCGCTGCGCGTGCTGCACAACCAGGAAGCGGCCGTGGTGCTGCACGAGGGCGCCTTCCACGCCGGCCCGGCCCGGGTGGTGCGCCTGCTGGCAACCCGCGCCTGATTTTCACTTCTTTTCTTACTTGATATGAAAAACCTTAAATACCTGGTGCTGGGCGTGTTGTTCGGCATTATCCTGACCAAGAGCGAAGTCATCAGCTGGTTCCGCATCCAGGAGATGTTCCGCTTCCAGGCCTTCCACATGTACGGGGTCATCGGCTCGGCCATTGTGGTGGGCATGCTCTCCATTCAGCTCATCAAGCGCAACCGCCTGCGCACCATCAACGGCGAGGAAATCAAGCTGGCCGATAAGAAGTACAACCACGGCACCTGGATCGGGGGCACCATCTTCGGGCTGGGCTGGGCCCTGACCGGCGCCTGCCCCGGTCCGCTCTTTGCCCAGCTGGGCAGCGGCGTGGCCTCGGCCGCCGTGCTGATTCTGGCCGCCCTGGCCGGCACCTGGACCTACAGCGCCCTGCGCGAGCGGCTGCCTTTGTAGCGGCTGCCGCCGCAGCGCCGGCTCCCCTTTTCCCGTTTCTCGTATGTCTCGTTGGTTTCTGCTGGGAGCCGCGCTGCTGGCCGGCGCCCGGCTCAGTGTGGCTCAGTCCGCCCCTCCCGATCCGCTGCTGACCCACCCGGCGCCGGCCGCCCCGGCCGCCGCTACTGCCAGTAACCGGAAGTTTCCGGAGGCCGATTCGGCGGCGGCTCGCACGCCGGGGGAGGCACTGCGCCGGGGCGAATTCAACGCCCACGCCCGCACCATCTTCATGGCTACCCGCAACCGGGGCGCGGCCGCCGACTACTACGCACTGGGCGCGGGCGCGGGCCTGCGCTACGAGAGCCGCGCCTGGCATGGCCTGCAAGTGGGCGTGGAAGGCTTCTTTCTTAAAAACCTCTTTTCCAGCGCCCTGGCCGCTGCCCCCGGGCGCCCGGCCAGCCGCTACGAGCTCAGCCTCTTCGACCAGGAGCACCCCCACCACCGCGAAATCCTGCACCAGGTGGAAGAGCTCTGGGTACGCTGGCAGCCCCGCCCCGGCCTGCAGCTCACCTACGGCCGCCAGCGCCTCGACACGCCCCTGCTCAACTCCCAGGACTCGCGCCTGAGCCCCAACTTCGTGCAGGGCCTGTGGCTGGTGGCCCGGCCCGGGCCCGCAACCACCGTGCAGGGCGGCTGGCTTACCCACGTGGCGCCCCGCTCCCTGGACCGCTGGTATTCCCTGCGTGAGTCCATCGGGCGCTACTCCATGGGCCTGGCCCCCGACAGCAGCCGCGCCGACTACCTGAGTCACGTCTCGACCCGCGGGCTGGCCGTGCTGGGCCTGCGCCACACCTGGGGCCAGCGCGTCAGCGGGCAGGCCTGGCAGTATTTCGCCGACCACCTGCTGACGACCACCTGGCTGGAAGGCTCCGTGGCCTTGCCGCGCAAAGCCGGCACCTGGACGGCCAGCACCCAGCTGCTGTGGCAGCACGGCCTGGCCGGCCGCCGCGAGCAGCCAGTCAGCCAGCAGTACCTGGTGCCGGGCGAACAGGCCCGCGCCCTGAGCGGGCGCCTGGCCTGCCAGCAAGGCGCGTGGCACTACGCTGCCCACTACACCCGCCTCACGGCCCACGGGCGCTTCCTGTTTCCGCGCGAGTGGGGCCGGGAGCCGTTCTACACCACCCTGCCCCGCGAGCGGCTGGAAGGAGCCGGCAACGTGCACGCCGTGGGCGGCCGCGTGGCCTGGCAGCATCCCGCGCGGCCGCTGCACCCCCCCGGGCCCCGGCTGGAAGCCGGCTACGGGTACTACAACCTGTCGCGCCAGGCGGGGCTCAACAAGTACAGCCTGCCCGATTTTCACCAGCTTAACCTGAGCCTCACCCAGACCTTTGCCGGCCCGGCCCAGGGCCTGCGCCTGCGTACGCTCTACGCGGCCAAGTGGGGGGCCGACCGCTCAGCCTATCTGCCTGCCCACGCGGTCAACAAAGTGGACCTGCACCACCTGACCCTGGCGCTGGATTACGCCTTCTAGCCAGCAGCCGGCCCTGGGGCGGCGCGGAGTGGCCGGATGTTGCTTTTTGGGCGGCTGTCGGCTCGGCGCAGGGGCTATACAGCTAGCGGCGCAGGGCTAGCGGCGGGCGGCGGCTTTTTCCAGCCGCTCGTTCAGGGCCTGGCCCAGGCGGGAGTCGGGCAGCCGCTCGGCCAGCAGCAGCTGCAGCCCCAGGGCATCGAGCTGATGCAGGGCGGCGTACAGCCCGTGGGCGGCCTCGGCCAGGTCGCCGCGGCCGGGGCTCAGCACTACCTGCTGGGCGGCGGGCAAACCGGGCAGCGGCTCGCGCAGGGTAAGCGCGCCGGTCGTGGCGGCCTCAAACGCGGGCACTACCCCCAGCCCCGGCCCGAACAGCTGCAACGGCGTATGGGGAGAATAATGGTAGGGCAGCAGGCCCGGGCTGGCAGCCGGGCGGGCCTTTTCCGGCGCGGTGCGCAGGCGGGCGGCCGGCACCACGGCCTGCAGCATTTCCAGGGAAATTACGCCCGGCCGGTACAGCACCGGCTCGCCGGCCGGTCCGAAGCCGACTACCGTGCTTTCAATACCGGCCTGGCAGGCCCCACCGTCGAGCACGTAGGGAATCCGGCCGCCGAGCTGGCTGAGCACGTGCGCGGGCCGGGTGGGACTGATGTAGCCGAAGGGATTGGCCGACGGGGCCGCCAGCGGAAAGTCGAGCTGCCCGAGCAGCTCCTGCACCAGCGGATGGGCCGGAATGCGCACCGCCACATCGGGCAGGCCGGCCGTAACCAAATCGGGCACCACCGCCGGGTTGCGGGGCAGCAGCAGCGTGAGGGGACCCGGGCTGAAGGCGGCCAGCAGCTGGTGGGCCGCCGCGGGCACGGCCTCCAGGCGCACGTAGGCGCCCAGCTGGGCCACGCTGGCAAAGTGCAGGATGAGCGGGTTGGTAAGCGGGCGGCCCTTCACGGCAAAGATGCGGCGCAGGCTGTCTTCGCGCAGGCCGTGCCCGGCCAGCCCGTACACGGTTTCGGTAGGAACGGCCACCAGCTCGCCCGCGCCAAGCAGCGCGGCCGCGTGGGCCACATCGGTGCCGACCGCAGTGGTCCGGGCCGGCGGCGGGAGTTGGGAGGAAGAAGACATGCGGCTACGGGTGTTCCGCCGGCAGTACCGGCCGGCAGCGGGAAAAAGACAAAGCAGCAGCAAAGTAAACGCTTTTCCGGCGCGGCAGATTAAGCGCCGGCCCCCGGCCCCGCCCGGATGGAAAGCAGACGGGCCCGCCAGTGCCCCTGCCAGCGTTTACAGGCCGTAGGTCAGGGTCAGGTAGTAGAGCCCGCCCACGCTCGGGCCGCCCAGGTAGGAGACGTAGTAGCGGTTGAGTACGTTGCTGGCCCCCAGCTTGAGGCGCAGCTGCGCGGCCGGGATATGGTAGCTGAGCTGGGCGTCGAGCGTGCAGTAGGCGGGCACCGTGCCCGTCACCAGAAACGTCTGCGAGAAGTAGCTTTGCTGATGGCGGTAGTTGAGGCCGAAGCCGACGTTCGGCACCACGTTTTCGTTGGTCACGCTCAGGTTCCAGGCCCAGCGCGGGGTGTTGAAGCCGTCCTCCAGCCCGTCGCCGTTCTGGGGGCGGCGCAGGCGGGTGTAGGTGGTATTGGCCCCCAGCAGGTAGCCGCGGCCCAGCTCGTAGCGCGCCCCGGCCGAGCCGCCGTAGTTGCGCACCCGGCTCTTGGAGTTGGTCCAGAGGCGGTAGCGGGCCTGGCCGGCGCGGGCGTTGAGCGCGGTAGCCACCGTGTTCAGGTCGGCGCCCACCAGCGGCTCCCCGGTGGCCGACTGGGGCACGTAGGCCTCCACCTGGGCGATGAAGTCGCGGTAGGCGTTGTAGTAGAAGTCCACGTCGAGCAGCAGCCGGCCCTGGGGCAGCACGGCCGCCTTGTAGCCCGCTTCCAGCGAGCGGATATACTCCGGCTTGAGATAAGTATAGGCGTTTTTCACCAGCCGGCCCTGGTTGGCGGCAATGGCCTGCCGGCGCTTCTCGGCGGCAGGCTCGGCGGTGGTACTGGCGTTGACGGCCGCCGTCACGGCCGCGTTGAAGGCGTCGATGCTGGTGCGCAGGTAGCTGTTTTCAAACACGCCGTCCGACATCACCCGCAGCCCGCCGATGCGCCTGACCTGCCCGCTGTTCACGTTGCTGAAGCCCTCGAACAAACTCGCAAAGCGGTAGCCGCTCTGGTAGCTGAGGCGGAAGTTCTGCTGCCGGGTGGGCGAAAACACGGCCGTCAGGCGCGGGTTGAGCTTCACGGCGAAGTAGTCGTTCTTGTCGGCGCGCAGCGTGGCCGTCAGCCGCAGCCGGTCGGCCAGCAAACGCCCGCCGGCCTGCACGAAGCCGCCGGTTTTGCCGTAGGTCAGCTTGTCCCGCAGCGGGTCCCGGCCCGGCTCGGGGTTGATGAAGTAGTTGCCGTCGGGCACAACCACGTAGGTGCGGTGGTCGGCTCCCGCCAGCAGATCCAGACCCGCCGGCAGGTGGCCGCCCCGCCGCCGCCAGGCTTCGGCCAGGTTCACCTGCAGCTCGGCGTGCAGCAGGTCGGCCTGCACACGCAGGGCCGCGCCCTGGTCCCAGTTGTTGATGTCCTGCAGCTGGCTCAGCCGCTCCCGGAAGGCGGGCGTACCCGGTTGCAGGCGGCCGGCATCGGCCGCCAGGCGGGCCGTAGCGTGGGCTGTGGCCACCGGCTGGCCGGCGGCCACGGCCGCGTTCCAGGCGGCGGTGTACTGCGCGTTCCAGGCGGCATCGGGCCGGAAGCTGCGGTCCAGGTTTTCACCCATGGAGCGCAGGTTATAGCTTTTGCCCGTGTTTTCCAGCGTGGCATACGCGCGAGCCTGCACTACGGGCGTGGTCAGCGTGAGGGCGTGCTGCTGCAGGCCATAGTCCTGCAGGCGGAAGCGGTTAGAGCGCTGGTATACGTTGTCGAAGCCGGCCACCCGGTAGGTGTAGGCCAGCTCCACGCCGGGCCGGAAGCGGTAGTGCAGGGCCGCGTCGGCTTTCAGGCTCTTGATGGTGTAGTCCACCAGGTCGCGCTCGTCGTAGCCGGTGCGGGCCACCACGTACTGCCGGCCGCCCAGCGTGAGCGTACTGCGGTTCGACGACTCGGTGCCGTAGCGGCTGACCGGGTCGCGGGCCGGGTTGTCGGCCCCCAGCAGGCCGGTGGTGGCGTTGCCTTGGGCAAACAGGTCAGTCTGGTCGTTGGCCACCCAGTCGTAGGCGCGCAGGTAGCTGCCATTCACCTTAAAAGCCAGCCGGTCGGGCACCAGCACCTGGGCGTAGCGCACGCTGGATTCGGAGAACAGGTGCCCGGCAATGCCGTCCGGGCCGGCCGCACCCACGTTGGGGTCCTGCAGGTGGTTGAGGCCGGTTTGCTGGCGTACGCTCAGTCCCGTAAACCGGAACGGACTTCTGGTCTGGAAGTTGGCTAGCCCGTTGATGGCGTTCAGACCGTAGAGCGCGGCCGCCGTGCCGGGTACCACCTCCACGCTCAGGATATCCAGGTCGCCGGGGCCGAGCACGTTGCCGATGGGACCGCCGATGTGCGGGGCCTGGTTATCAATGCCGTCCACGAGCTGGGCGAAGCGCACGTTGGTGGTGTTGGCGAAGCCGCGGGCGTTGATGACTTTGAAGCCCAGGCTGGGGGCCAGCACCTGCACGCCCTTCAGGTGCTCGATGGCCTCGAAAAACGAGGGCGCCGGCGTCAGGCGCAGGGCCCGGGCGTTGAGCTTCTCCACCGTCACCGGCGACTGCAGGAAGCTCTCCTCCACCCGCGAGGCCGTTACCACCACTTCCGTCAGGGTAGTGCGCGCGGTATCCGCCGGGGCCGGACGACGGGAGGGCAGCGGAGCGGAGCTTTGCGCGGCCACAGCGTGGGCCAGAGCCAGGGTAATGATTCCGGTGGCCATCTGCGCCCTGAAGCGTAAAAAATGGGGCATATGCTTAGGCGAAAAGCGGTGTCGGGTGGCCGAAAGACGGGCAAAGGGAGGGGCCACCGGAAACGGTGCGGGCCGCTTCGGACCCAGGGTTATATCCGGACAAATATAACGACCTGGCCGGCTTCTGCCCGCACTCGGCCAATCTCAGCCATTAAGCCGGGCTGTTTCGGCGGCCAGAAAGGCCTGGAAACGGGCCTGCAGGGCCTGGAACTCGGCTACTACCTGCTGCCCGGCGGGCGTCAGTGACGCCCCACCCCCGCGCTTGCCGCCGGTCTGAGTTTGGACCAGGGGCGTGCGCACCTGCGCATTCATCGAAGCCACCAGGTCCCAGGCGCGCTTGTAGGACATCTGCATGGCTTTAGCGGCCTGCGAGATGGAGCCCAGGACGGCAATGTGCTCGAGCAGCTGCAGACGGCCCACGCCCATAAACCGGTCGGTGGGGCCTTCCAGCCACAGCCGGCCATCGAAGCGGAATGGCACGTCGGCCAGCAACAGCTCTTTCATAGGGCGCATTTGAGAGGGGTTTAGCAGCGGAGAACCGTAAAGTAGCGTCATTTTGCGGAGCGCGGCCTCCTCCGGGCCGTCGGCGCCGGCCGGGCGGCCCGGAGGAGGCCGCGCTCCGGCCCGGGCAGCCAGTGGCTGAACGGGGCTGAGTGCCCGGCTGACTGCCGGCTGTTTCAACGAAGCGGGCCGGAAGGGCTGGCAAGCGCCCGGTGTAATTTCTTCCGTAGTTCCCCGGAAAGTTGGAGGTTGCACCACACCAGGGGTGTAGCCTGCCAGGTATCCTGAAAAACCGGCTTTTTAAGCCCCCAAACAGAAAAAAAATCAGAGCCCCTTTTCTGATTTTCTATTCTTCTATTTCTTCTTTCTTCTATACACCATAACTACTTGATAATCAATTTTTTGAATCGTTTAAATACGGAAGAAATTACACCGTGCTACGGAAGAAACTACACCCAACTACGGAAGAAACTACACCCAACTACGGAAGAAATTACACCCATCTACGGAAGAAACTACACCACCTACGGAAGAAACTACACCATCTACGGAAGGAATTACACCGACTACGGAAGAAACTACACCATCTACGGAAGAAACTACACCCACCCCGGCAACTACGGAAGAAACTACACCCGCCCGGACAACTACGGAAGAAATTACACCCGCCTGCCTTACCTGCCGGACTGCCGGGCCGGCACTACGGAAGATTATAAGAAATTTCCGTAGTTTAGGCGAGCCTTATTTTACCTTCCTCATGGAACCCTCCCTCTATCCTCAGGCCCGGCAGGCCAATATTCTGGTCCGGTCCCCTTTAAAGCTCACCCACATGGAGGCGCGCATTATTGCCCTGGCGCTGGGCTGCATCCATTCCAAGTCGCTGGAGTTGCCGCAGATCCGGATTCCCATGAAGCGCATTATTCCCAAGGCCAAATCCGGCCCGGTGTACGAGCAGATTGATGCGGCCTGCAAAACGCTGATGGGAAAGGTGGTGAGTATTGCCCGTACCAACTCCCGGGGCAAGATGAACATCAAAAACTACGGCATCATCAGCTTCATGGAAATTGATGAGGGAACGGGGTACGTAACGGGCAACTTTGCGCCCGAGATAAAGCCGTTTCTGCTTGAGCTGGCCAGTGAGTACACCACCGTAGAGATTGAGACCATACTCACACTCAAGAGCGCCCACGCGCACCGGCTCTACTGGGTGCTCACCAGCTGGGATGACGTGGGCAGCTGGGAAGTGGAGATTGACGCGCTGCGCGAGCAGATGGTGGGCACGGACGACACGGCGTACACCATTTTCTACGATTTCAAGCGCTACGTGCTGGAGCCCGCCATTAAGGAGCTCCACGACATCGGCTGGATGGTGGGCTGGGAGCCGATCAAAGCCGGGCGCAAGGTCAGCAAGATCCTCTTTACCATCCCCAAGCACATTATCCCCGGAAACGGGCAGGACGCGTCCATCATCGACATCACGCCCCCGGGCCGGCCGAAGCAGAAGGCCTCGGATCAGCTGACTCTGGGCATTATTGCGGAAATGCCCACGCTGCACCAGCGCATTATTGCCCGGCTGCAGAAGCTGCAGGTGTCCGATGCGCAGATCCGGACCGTGCTCGAGTACCTGGGCGATGATGAGGCCAGCTTCACGAAGCTGCTCAAGTCCACGCACCAGCTGCTGGTCAACTACGAAACCAAGTCCAAGGTATTCGACAACATTGGCGGCACGACGGTAAACCACCTCAAAACTGAATTCGCCGGTCTGTTCACCAGGCTCTGATCCTGGGCCACCGGGCCAGGGCCACCAAAGTCCTGCGCTGCCAGGCTTAGCGGAAAACAGAAGAGCCGGCTCCGGTACTTCCCGGCCCGCAGCCCCCGGGGCCGCAGCAAAGCATTATGCCTGACGCATGAAAGAAGACCCCACGGCCATCTGGCTGCAAGCGGGCTACGACCTGTTTGCCGCCACCGGCCCCGCCGGCCTGAAAGTGGAAGTGCTGGCCCGCAGGGTGGGCATCAGCAAGTCCTCGTTTTACCACCATTTCGCCGATTTGGAAGTGTTCATCGGGCAGCTGCTGCGCTGCCACGTCGGGCGGGCGCGGCAGCTGGCCCGGCGCGAGGCGGCGTGCGGCAGCCTCGACCCCGAGCTGATTACCGTGCTGCTCGAGCACCGCACCGACCTGCTGTTTCAGCGGCAGCTGCGGGTGCACCGCCGCCACGGCCCCTATGCCGAGTGCCTGGCCGAAGCCTCGGGGCCGGCAGCCGAGGCGTTTCTGGCCCTCTGGGCCCGGGAGCTGCCTTCGCACCTGGCGCCCCACCTGCTGGGCGGCGTGTTTCAGCTGGCCCTGGAAAACTTCTACCTGCAGCTAACCGAGGCCACGCTTACCCGCGAGTGGCTTTCGGCCTACTTCGGCCAGCTCACGCAACTGGTGCGCGCGCTCAGCGCGGGCGGGGCGCCGGCTCTGGACGGTGGCGGCTAAAATCCGCGCCGGCGGGGCCTTACCTATGCGGCGGATTCACCAATTCAGCCTCATTATGCCGCACCCGTCCTACTTCAGCTCGCACACATTTCACCGGTTCTGGCTTAAGATTACCGCCCTGGTGGTCGGCTCGTTCGGGCCGGTCTTTACGCTGGGCACGCGGGCGGCCACGGCCGGCCCCGCCCGCTTTACGCTGGACCTGCTGAGCTGGCCGCTGGACGGCAGCGCCCCCTTCGCCGCCCCCGACATGCGCTTTCTGTCGGCCCTGACGGGTGGGTTTCTGGCCGGCTGGGGCGTGATGATCTGGCTGCTGGCCGGCCGCGTCTACGACCAGGCCCCCGAAGACGTGCGTAAAGCCGTGCTCGGGGGCCTGCTCACCTGGTTTGTGCTGGACAGCGCCGGCTCGGTGGCCTCCGGCAACCCGGTCAACGCGGGCATCAACGTGCTGGTGCTGCTGCTGGCCGTGGGTCCGCTCTGGCGGCCGGCCCGCGTCTGAGCGCGGCGGGCCGGCCGCCAGAGCAGCGGGGCCGGCACTCATTTCACCACGAGGCGGCCGCGCAGCATGCCCATGCCGCAGGTGAACTCATACGTGCCCGCCTGCCGGGGCAGCAGCTCTACCAGCGTGGTCTGGAAAGCGGGCAGGTCGCGGCGGATGCCGAAGTCGGGCAGCAGCAGCTCCTCGGAGCAGGAGTTTTCCTCGTCGCGGTAGAAGCGCAGCTGCACGGGCCGGCCGCGCTCCACCTCAATCAGGTCGGGCGAGTAGCCGCCCTTCACGGTAATGGCCACCTGCTGCCCGCCGCTGGCGGTGGAAACGGCGCTGGCCGCCGGGCGGGCAGACAGGAAGAAGTACCAGACTACCAGGGCGGCCAGGGCCAGCCCCGCCAGGGTCACGATGATTGCAGTAAGGTCCATGGGTGGTTAGTTTTTGGCCGGAGAGAAGCCGCGCAGGCGCAGCGAGTTGGAGAGCACCGATACCGAGCTCAGGGCCATGGCCCCGGCCGCCAGCATGGGCGAAAGCAGGATGCCGAAGAAGGGGTACAGCAGCCCGGCGGCCACGGGAATGCCCAGCGTGTTATAGACGAAGGCGAAAAACAGGTTCTGCCGGATGATGCGAATCGTCTGGCGCGAGAGCTCAATGGCCGTCACCACGCCCTGCAGGTCGGAGCGCATGAGCGTGATGCCGGCCGCTTCCAGGGCCACGTCGGTGCCGCCGCCCATGGCCAGCCCGATATCAGCCTGGGCCAGGGCCGGCGCGTCGTTGATGCCGTCGCCCACCATGGCCACCACGCGGCCCTCGGCCTGCAGCTCCTTTACCTTGCCGGCCTTATCGGCCGGCAGCACCTCGGCGAAGTAGCGCGTGATGCCCACCTGGCCGGCCACCTGGGCGGCGGTCAGGGGGTTGTCGCCGGTCATCATTACCACCTCCAGGCCCATGCGCTGCAGGCGCCGGATGGCGGCGGCTGACGTGTCGCGCACGGTATCGGCCACGCCCAGCACGCCGACGGCCTGGCCGGCCACGGCCACGTAAAGCACCGTTTGGGCCTGGGCCAGCAGGGCGTCGGCGGCCTGGCGCACGGCCGGGGGCAGCGTGATGCCGGCCTCATCGAGCAGGCGGAAATTGCCGATGAGTACGGGCTGACCATCTACTACCGCCTGCGCGCCTTTCCCTTCGAGGGCCTGAAAACCCGTGGCCGGAAGCTGGGTGGCGCCCCGGGCGTCGGCGTAGCGCACCACGGCCTCGGCCAGGGGGTGCTCACTCTGGCGCTCCACGGCGGCCACCACCTGCAGCAGGGCGGCGGCGTCCTGGCCGGGGGCGGGCACGAAGTCGGTGACGGCGGGCTCGCCGCGGGTGATGGTGCCGGTTTTGTCGAGCAGCACGGTGTTTACCTGGTGGGCTTTTTCCAGGGCCTCGGCGCTGCGGATGAGCACGCCATGCTCGGCTCCTTTGCCGGTGCCCACCATGATGGCCGTGGGCGTGGCCAGGCCCAGCGCGCAGGGGCAGGCAATGATGAGCACGGCCACAAAGCTGACCAGGGCCAGCGGCAGGCGGCTTTCCACCGGGGCCAGGTCAAACCAGAGCACGAACGTGAGGATGGCAATGACGACGACCGTGGGCACGAACACGGCACTCACCTTATCGGCCAGCCGTTGGATGGGCGCGCGGCTGCCCTGGGCGTCTTCCACCAGCTTCACAATCTGGGAAAGCAGGGTGTCGGCGCCTATTTTGGTTACGCGGAAGCGGAAGGAGCCGGTTTTGTTGAGCGTGGCCCCGAACACTTGGTCGCCGGCGCGCTTTTCCACCGGCAGGCTTTCGCCGGTGAGCATGGCCTCGTCCACGGCCGAGTGGCCTTCCTCGATCAGGCCGTCGGTGGCCACCTTCTCGCCCGGCCGCACCAGCACAATGTCGTTGAGCTGCACCTGCCCGATGGGCACGTCCACTTCCTGGCCGTCGGGGCGCACCACGCGGGCGGTTTTGGCCTGCAGGCCCATCAGGGCCTTGATGGCGGCCGAGGTCCGGGTTTTGGCCCGCAGCTCCAGCAGCTTGCCCAGCAGAATCAGGGCAATGATGGTGGCGGTGGTATCGTAGTACACCTCGGGCATGAGGCCCTGGCGCGTAAACCAGCCCGGCACCACCGTGGCGGCCAGGCTGTAGAGGAAGGCCGCGCCGGTGCCCACGGCAATGAGCGTGTCCATGTTGGCGGCCCGGTGCCGGAAGCCGTTCCAGGCCGAAACGTAGAACTCGCGCCCGCTGTAGAGCAGTACCGGCAGCGTGAGCACGAGCAGGCCGTAGTTAAGTGCCTGCATATTGACGCGCTGCATAGCCGCCGGCCAGAGCATGAGCATGCTCAGCGGCATGATGAGCAGGGCCAGGCCCGCGGCCACCCAGAAGCGGCGCCTGAGCGTGCGGTAGGCCCGGGCCTTCTGCTGGTCGATGGCCGCCTGCCGGTCGGCGGCCGAAGTGTCGGGGGCGCGCTCCAGCACGCCGTAGCCGGCCTTTACCACCGCTTCTTTCAGCGTGGCGGGGCTGGCCTCGGCGGGCAGGTAGTCGATGGTGGCTTTTTCGGTGGCAAAGTTGACCACGGCCCGCTGCACGCCCGGCGTGCGGGCCAGCGACTTCTCGACAAACGACGCGCAGGAGGCGCAGGTCATGCCTTCAATGTCGAGGGTTTCGGTTCTGGTGGCTGGTTCCATAAGTGTTGGTAGAAGGAGGCGCCGGCGCCGGCCGGCGGTTTTGGCCGGCCGGCACCCGTATGCCCGCTGCAAAGGAACGACGCTCCGGCCCCGTAACTGGTACGGAATCCAACCGGAAACATGCATAATTCGCACCGGGCACGGCCGCTCCGCCCTACACAATCCGGCCGCCGACTTGCATAATTTCGCCGGCCGGCGGTGCGGCGGCGTGGGCGGCACCGGCCGAAAACCCCTGCCGGGCAGCGCAGGCCGGCTTTTGCCGAATGCCCGGCGGCAGCGGCAGACCAATAGCAAAACCCTCAGGGGGAAATGCCAGTAAATAGCAGGTCTGCATTTTTCGCGCAGCTGGCTAGTTTTGCAGTTGCTTAGCGCCCCGTATGTTCCGTAGCCTGTTCCCATTGCGCCGTTTGCTGGCGACGAGCTTCCTGCTCGTCTTCGTCAACGTGTTCGTGGGCCAGTGCTACTGCGCGAGCCTGAAGGCGGCTCCCGCAGCCCCCAACGTAACCGGGTTGGCCGCGGCCCGGCCCGCCCATCCCGGCTGCCCCGGCCACGCCACAATGTCGGCCCCTGCGAAGCCGGCGAAAGCCTGCCACGGCCCGGCCGGTTCCCATCCGGCCGGCAAGCACGACTGCTGCAAAGACAAATCGGCGGCCCTGCTCAAGTCGCTGGCCGCGCCCGGCGAAAAGCCCCTGCTCACGCCCGCGCCGGCCCTGCTGCCCGTCAGCCACGACTTCTTTTTCCGGCCGGCCGCCGGCGCCTGGGACCGCACGCGCGCGGTGGTCCTGGTGCCGGCCGGGCACCTGCCGCCCAAAATCCCCGACATCCGGATCTTCATTCAGTCCCTGACGATCTGATTGACTGACGCACTCCAGGCTCGCCCCGGTATAGCACTGCTATGGCCGGCGGCGAGCCTTTGCGTGTGCCTGTCTGTGGGCTGCCCAGGTGCCCCCGCCGGCCTTTTTTTGCCCGATTCAGGTGCCCGGGCCGCAGTAGCCCGCACCGTCGGCTGGTTCCTTTCCCTCTGGTCGGAAACGATTTGCCGCCCGTTATGCGGGCCGGCCGGCCACCAGCGTTGCTGCCTGCTCGGGCCGTTACTCCAGGCGCAGATTCCCGCTCAGCTGCTTTGCGGCGGGCCGGCTGCTCAACCCCCAACTTTTTTTGTATGTCCCGTTTACCACTTTTCCTGCTGGCCGTGGCCAGCCTGCTGGCCACGGCCGGCTGCTCCTCCGATTCGGCCTCCAGTAGCGCCACCAACACCGTAGAGACGCCCGCCAACGGCCCGGCCGAAGGTACCGCCGACCACGCCGGCGGCCACATCTACGCCTGCCCCATGCACCCCGAAGTGACCAGCACCCAGGACGGCGAGAAGTGCCCCAAGTGCGGCATGAAGCTGGAGCACAACGACCAGGCCGGCAACGGCAAATCCTACACCATGCAGCTCGTGCCCACGCCCATGCAGGTCACGGCCGGGCAGCCCGTCACGCTGGCCTTTACGCCCCGCGAATCCGGCAACGAGGCGGTGCCCGTGCCCCTGGCCGTGGTCCACGAGAAGAAGATGCACCTCATCATCGTCAGCAAGGATCTGGGCCAGTTCTACCACGAACACCCCGAGTACACGGCCGCCGGCGACTACAAAGTGCAGTACACCTTCCCCAAGGGCGGCGACTACGTGCTGTTTCAGGACTACACGCCCACCGGCGCGGGCCACCAGCTGGGCCGCCAGCCGCTCACGGTGGCCGGCCCGAAGTACGCGCCCGTCCGGTTCAAAAACGACGACATGCAGTGGGAAAAGGACGGCTACCAGGCCATGCTTTCCTTCGATAAAGACCTGAAAGTGGGCCAGCTGCTGGGCATGAAAATCAGCATCAGCAAGGGTGGCCAGCCGGTAACCGACCTGGACAACTACCTCGGGGCCCTGGGTCACGTGGTGGTTATCAGCGAGGATACCCAGAACTATCTGCACGTGCACCCCAACGAGCAGGCCGACAAAGGCCCCAACATTGGCTTCAATACCAACTTCGAGAAGCCCGGCCTCTACCGCGTATTCCTGCAGTTCAACCACGCGGGTAAAATCCACACCGGCGACTTCACTATCAACGTGAAGGCCTAACCCCCATTTTCACTTGAGTTGTCAGCTGCTCGTTGTCAGCTATTCGTTGTCAGTCAGGTCTTTGCAAAGTGTTTGACTGACAACGAATAACTGACAACGAGCAGCTGATAACCCGCTACTTCGACCAAAGCCATGAATATCTCCGCCTTTCTGTTCGCCGCCCTCTGCGCCGGCTCCCTGCTGACCACCAGCTGCAACAACGATAAAGCCGCTGACACCACGGCCACGACCACCGAAACCCCTGCCGCCGACGGGGCGCACGACATGGCCGCTATGGACCACGGCAGCGCGAGTGCGGCCGGTAGCTCGCCGCAGCTGGTGGCCATGAACGAGATGATGCAGAAAATGCACGCCACCAAACCCAAGGGCAACACCGACCACGACTTTGCCCACCACATGCTCGAGCACCACAAGGGCGCGGTAGCCATGGCCGACATCCAGCTGCGCGACGGCAAAGACGCCACCATGCGCCGCATGGCCGAGCAGATCAAGGCCGACCAGCAACGGGAAATTGCCGAGCTGGAAGCCGCCGCCACCCGCCTCGACAACGCCCCCACCAACTACCAGCCCAACGACCCGGCCGACCCCTTCACCAGCAAAATGAAGGCCTCCATGGACGGCATGATGCAGAATATGCCCAAGCCGGTAGCCGACCCCGACATGAACTTCAACATGCTCATGACCGTGCACCACCAGAGCGCCGTGGACATGGCCAAGGCCGAGCTGGCCCACGGCAAAGACACCCGGCTCAAAGAGTTGGCGCAGATGATGGTGGACGCGCAGGAAAAGGAAATCAAGCAGCTCCAGGCCTGGCATCAGCAGAACGCCGATAAGATGTAAGCCCCACTGAGAAGCCGGCCGCCCCGCCGCCTGGCGGCGTGTCTGGCTTTTCTGCACCTGCTCCAGCAGGAGTTTTTCCCGTTCTCGCTGCCGCCCTGTTGCTGGCCGCCGCGGCCCCGCTCAGCGCCCGTTTTGAAAAGCTGGATGTGGGGACAAAAGCCGGCAAAGCCGTTACCGCGGCGTATGCCTGCCCCATGAACTGCGAAAACTCAGCCAGCACTAACCCTGGCAGTTGCCCGAAGTGCGGCATGGCCCTCGTGAAAAAGTCGTAGGCGGGTGCCGTTCGGGCCGCTGGCTGCGGCAACCGCGGGCCATTTCCCGGCTGATTTTAACCTGATTGTATGAAGTTCCTGAACGTAAGAAGCGGGCTTTGCGGGCTGCTGACGCTGGTGCCGCTGCTGCTTTGCGCCGGCGCGGTGCGGGCCCAGACCGTCGTCAGCCTGGACAGCGCCGAGGCCCAGACCCTGCGCCGCCACCCCCGTCTGCGGCAGTCAACGCAGGAAATTGAGGAGCAGCGCGCCCTGAAGCGGGGCTCCTTCGCGCCGGCCAACCCGGATTTCCTGTTCTCGGCTCCTACGGGCGAGATGTGGGCCCCGGGCGTGGTGCAAACCCTCGATTTGCCCAACGTGTACCGGCGGCAGCGGCAGGTGGCCGAAGCTGGTATCACGCTGGCCGAGCGCAACCGCGACGTGAGCCGGGCCAGCGTACTGCGCGACACCCGTCTGGCCTACCTGAGCCTGCAGTTTGCCGAGGCCCAGGTGCGCCAGCTCACCTACCAGGACAGCTTGTTTCAAGGGCTACGTCTGGCCACCGAGCGCCTGTTTGCGGCCGGCGAGGTCACCTCTTTGCAGCGCATCAGCACCGACGCCGAAGCCCGGCAGGTGACCGTGCTGCTGCAGCAGGCCCGGGCCGACCAACGGGCGGCCCAGCGCCGCCTGGGGCTGCTGCTGGGTCGCCCCGCCGAGGCCCTGGCCACCAGCACCGACCTGAGCCGCACCGGCCAGGAGCTGGCCCAAGCCGGCACGGTGCTGCTCAGTAGCCTGCCCGCCGACGACAGCACGGCCCTGACGGGCAGCCCCACGCTGGCCGCCGCCACCCAGAGCGTGGCGTTGAGCCAGTCGGGCATCAGCCTGGTGCGGGCGCGGCGCACGCCGGCCCTCACGGTGGGCTACCAGAACCAGGCGTTTGAGAACTCGGCCCTGCGCTACCGCTTTCAGTTTGGCGTGTCGCTGCCCGTGTGGTTCTGGACCTACCGCTCCCAGCTGCAGGCGGCCACGGCCCGCGCCCGGGCCGCCGGCTACCAGCTGCAGAGCCAGCGTCTGGAGCTGAGCACCCAGTACGAGCAGGCCCTGGCCGATACGCGCAAGTTTGCGGTTTCGCTGGCCTACTACGAGCAGACCGGCCTGCCCCAGTCGCGGGCCATCATCAGCCAGTCGCAGCGCCTGTTCCGGGCCGGCGAGGCCAGCTACCTGCAGCTCATTCTGAGTCTGAACCAGGCCTTTGCCATTCAGAATACCTACCTGACCACCATCCGCGACTACCGCCAGGCGTTGGTCGAGCTTACTTACCTGCGGGGTGAATAACATGAAACAGCTACTTTTTCTGCTCCTGGGTTTGCTGCTGACCGGCGCGGCCCACGCCCACGGCGGCGAAGACCACGGCGACGGGCCCAAGGCCGCCACGCCGGCCGGGGCCACCTCCTTTTCCGTGGCGGCCCTTTCCGAGCAGTTCGAAGTGCTGCTGCGCTACGAGCCCCTGGAAGGCGGCCAGCCCGCCGACCTGCGCCTGTTCCTCTCCGATTACGCCACCAACGCCCCCATCAAGGGTGCCAAACTCACGCTCACCAACCCCGAAGACGCCGCGCTGAAATGGGTTGTAACCGAGCAGGAGCCGGGCATCTACCTGGTTGAAGGAGAGTTTCCGGCCAACAAACCCTACAGCTTCGCCCTCAACATCGTGGCCGGGGAGCGGGCCGATCTGGTGCTGCTCGAGGGCATTAAGGTCGGTGAGAAGCTGCCCGTAGCCGAGGCGCCGCCCGCCGCCGCCGCCGGACTCTTTTCGTCCTGGCAAACTATTGCCGCCCTGCTCGGGGCCTTCGGGCTGGGCATCGGCCTGACGGTTCTGCTGCTGCGCCGCCGCCGGCCGGCCGCGCCCGTTTCCACCTCCACTCCCACTGCCCATGAAAACCACGCCTAAACTTCTGGCCGCCACGGTCGCCGCCGCCCTGGGGCTGGCCCTGCTGCTGCCCCCTCCCGGCCGGGTGCAGGCCCACGGCGGCGAAGACCACGGCGGCGAGGCCAAAGCCAGCACCGGCGTGGCCCTCACCGACGAAGTGCTGCTGCCCAAGGAAAGTCAGTTTCTGTTCGAGGTGCGCACCCAGCTGGCAGCCTACTCCACCACCTACAGCCGGGCTACCCTCTACGGCACGGTGTCGGCCGCGGCCGGGGGCGAGGGCCGGGTGGTGGTGCCCCAGACCGGGCGCATCGTGAGCCTGAGCGCGCGGGTGGGCCAGCCGGTGCGGGCCGGGCAGACGCTGGCCGTGCTGGAGCAAACCCTCGACGCCACCCAGCAAATCGGCCTCAGCACCGAGCGCGCCAACGCCCAGGCCGAGCTGCGCGCCGCCCAGCAGGACTACGCCCGCCTGCAAACCATTGCCGACATTGCCGCCCGCAAAGACGTCATAGCCGCCGAGCTGCGCCTGCGCCAGGCCCGCCAGAACGCGGCCATTTACAACGGGCAGGCCCGGCAGCGGCGCGTGAGCATCACCTCACCCGTGAGCGGCACCGTGGACGTGTTCAACCTGGCCGTGGGCCAGCAGGTCAATCAGGGCGACGAGCTGTTTCGCGTCATCAACCCCGGCAAGCTGCGCGTGGAAGCCCAGGTGTTTGCCCGGGATCTGGCCAAAATCACGCCCGGGGCGCAGTTTCGGGTGGAAGGCCTGCAGGGGCAGGCGGGCGTGCCGGCCCGGCTGGTGGTGTTCAGCAACGTGGTAAACCCCGTGAACCAGGCCCGGCAGCTGGTGCTGGAGCTGGATGCCCCCGAAGGCAGCGCCTACCGCGCCGGCCAGGCCGTGAACGTGCAGGTGCTGGGCCCGGCCGGCAACGGCAAGCCCCAGCTGGTGGTGCCCACCGCAGCCATTACCGACCTCAACGGCAAGCCGGTGGTGTTTGTGCACACCGCGCCCGAGCACTTCCGGATTCGTTACGTGCAGCCGGGGGCCGTGAACGGGCAGCAAACCGTGCTGGCCGAGGGCCAGGTCAACGAAAACGACAGGGTGGTCACCCAGGGCACTTACCAGCTCAAATCCATCTACCTGAACCAATGAGCTTTTAGCTTTTAGCTGATGGCTATGAGCTGTTGGCTTTTTTCTGACCGGCAGCTAACCGCCAGTGGCTGTCAGCCATCAGCTAATGACTGCTTTGAACAGAAGCTAACAGCCAACCGCTGTCAGCTAACAGCTTAAAATAACATGCTCGATAAAATCATTCGCTTTGCCCTGCAGAACCGGCTGCTGATGCTGGCCTTCGCCGTGGGGCTGGTCATGGCCGGCCTGTACACAGCCCGGCAGCTGCCGGTGGACGTGCTGCCCGACCTGGACCGTCCCCGCGTGACCGTGTTTCTGGAAGCGCCCGGCATGGCCCCCGAGGAAGTGGAAGCCCTGGTGACGCTGCCCGTGGAAACGGCCCTGAACGGGGCCACCGGCGTGTCGGCGGTGCGCTCCAACTCGGCCATCGGGCTGGGTATGGTGTTCGTGGAGTTCGACTACGGCACCGACATCTTCACGGCCCGCCAGATTGTGAGCGAGAAGCTGCAAACCACCGGCGAGCAGCTGCCGCAGGGCATCACGCCGGTGCTGGGCCCGATTTCCTCGGTGATGGGCCAGATCATGCTGGTGGGGCTGTCTACTTCAAGTAGTAATGAGCAATTAGCAATTAACAGTAAGCAGTCGGTCAAAGCCGATTCGGCTGGCTCCCCCTCTCCACGGGAGAGGGGGCCGGGGGGTGAGGCCACCACTGCCGCCGACCTGCGCACGCTGGCCAACTACACCGTGCGCCAGCGCCTGCTCAGCATCCCCGGCGTGGCCCAGGTAATTCCCATCGGCGGCGACAACCTGCAGTACCAGGTGCTGCTGGACATGCCCCGCCTGAACGCCACCGGCCTCACCGTCAATCAGGTGGAAGACGCCCTGCGCCGCTCCAATCTGAACACCACCGGCAACTTCTTCGACCGCAATGGCTCGGAAGTGCTCATCCGCAACCTGGGCCGGTTGCGCTCGGTAGCCGACATCGAGAACATCATCGTGGGCTACCGCGCGCAGTCGCCGGTGCGGGTGGCCGACGTGGCCCGGGTGGAGTTCGGGGCCCGGTTCAAGCGCGGCGACGGCAGCGTGAACGGCCGCCCGGCCGTAATTCTGAGCATCGAAAAGCAGCCCGGCGCGGCCACCGTGGGCCTGACCGCAGCAGTGGAAAAGGCCCTGGTGGAGCTCCAGCCCTCGCTGCCGAAAGATGTGCAGGTGAATACGCGCCTGTTCAAGCAGTCGGAGTTCATTGAGTCGAGCATCAGCAACGTGGAGGAAGCCCTGCGCGACGGGGCCATTCTGGTGGTCATCGTGCTGTTTGCCTTCCTGCTGAACGTGCGCACCACGCTCATCTCGCTGGTGGCCATCCCGCTGTCGTTGCTCGTAACGGCCCTGGTGTTTCGCTTCGCGGGCATCTCCATTAATACCATGACGCTGGGCGGGCTGGCCATTGCCATCGGCGAGCTGGTGGACGACGCCATCGTGGACGTGGAAAACGTGTACCGGCGCCTGCGCGAAAACAAGCAGCGGCCTGACCCGCAGCCGGTATTGCGCGTCATCTACGCCGCGTCGTCGGAGGTGCGCAACTCCATCGTGTACGCCACCATCATCGTGGTGCTGGTGTTTTTGCCGCTATTTGCGCTGGAGGGCATGGAAGGCCGCATTTTTGCGCCCCTGGGCATTGCCTACATCACCAGCATCGTGGCCTCGCTGTTCGTGTCGCTCACCGTCACGCCGGTGCTGTGTTACTACCTGCTGCCGCGCATGAAGCAGATGGACCACCCCGAAACCGACGGCGGGCTGGTGCGCTGGCTGAAAAGGAAGGATACGCGCCTGCTCACCTGGGGCCTGCAGCGGCCCAAACTCGTGCTGACTACTACGGCGCTGCTCTTTGTGCTGGCCGCGGCCATGGTGCCCTTCTTCGGCACCGAGTTCCTGCCGCCGTTCAACGAAGGCTCCCTGACGGTCAACTTTTCGGCCCCGGCCGGCACCTCGCTCACCGAAAGCAACCGCCTGGGCACGCTGGGCGAGCAGCAGATGCTCAAAATTCCGGAGGTGGCCTACACGGCCCGCCGCACCGGCCGCGCCGAGCTCGACGAGCACGCCGAATCGGTGAACAACTCCGAGATTGAAGTAGCCTTCAAGACCGAGGAGGAACTGGAGAAAGAAGGCCGCACCCTGCGCAGCCGCGACGAAATCCTGGCCGACATGCGCCAGAAGCTCAGCCTGATTACGGGCGTGAACGTGAACATCGGCCAGCCCATTTCCCACCGCCTCGACCACCTGCTCTCGGGTGTGCGGGCCCAGGTGGCCATCAAGGTGTTCGGCAACGACTTGCTGGAATTGCGCCGCTACGCGGGCGAAATCCGCGCCGCCGCCGCCACGGTGCCCGGCGTGGTGGACCTGCAGGTGGAAAAGCAGGTGCAGATTCCGCAGCTGCTCATCCGGCCCCGCGACGAGGCCCTGCGCGCCTACGGCATGGGCCGGGGCGAAGTGGTGCGCGACTTGGAAACCCTGTTTCAGGGCGCCGTAGTGTCGCAGATGATCGACGGGCAGAAGCGCTTCGATCTGGTCGTGAAGCTGCCCGAAGCCCAGCGCAACGACCTGGAAGCCATCAGCCAGACCCGCATCGAGACGCCTGCCGGGGCCCTGATTCCGGTGAGTCAGGTAGCCGACGTGGTGTACGAGCCCGGCCCCAACACCATCAACCACGAAAACACCCAGCGCCGCATCACCATCTCCCTGAACGTGGCCGAGCGTGATCTGGGCTCCACGGTGCAGGAAATTCAGGCCAAGGTGCGGGCCCAGGTGAAGCTGCCGCCGGGCTACTACCTCACCTACGGGGGCCAGTTCGAGAGTCAGCAGTCGGCCTCGCAGAAGATTCTGTGGCTGAGTTTGTTTTCCCTGGCCGGCATCTTCCTGGTGTTGTTCTCGCACTTCAAATCCTGGCTGATGGTGGCCCAGATCATGCTCAACATTCCGCTGGCCCTCATCGGCTCGGTGGTGGCGGTGCTGCTTACGGGCGGCACGTTCAGCATTGCCTCGCTGGTGGGCTTCATCACCCTCACCGGCATTGCCTCGCGCAACGGCATCATGATGATTTCGCACTACATCCACCTGGTGGAGCACGAGGGCGAAAAGTTCGGCCTCCCCATGATTGTCCGCGGCTCGCTGGAACGCCTGGTGCCGGTGCTGATGACGGCCCTGGTGGCGGCCCTGGCTCTGGTGCCGCTCACGCTGGCCCAGGACGCGCCGGGCAAGGAAATCCTCTACCCGGTGGCCACCGTCATCCTCGGCGGCCTGCTCTCCTCCACCTTCCTCGACATCATCGTGACGCCCGTGGTGTTCTGGCTGGTGGGTGAAAAAGCCCTGGCCCAGTACTTTGCCGCGCACCGGGAAACCGGCGTTGATGACCACCCCCAGGAGCTGGACGCGGCCCCCCTGACCCCGCCGGCTGACGCCGGGCAGTAGGCTGCCTGCCTGGCACGCACGGCGCGTTTCACAGGCTGCGCAGCCTGCCCGCGTCCGTAAATCCGGCCGCCGCAAGTACGCGGCTCGGCAGCAGGAGGCTACTGTGCGTGAAGCCGCCTCCTGCAGTCAGGCTGGAGCAGCGAAGTACACCAGATGACAACGGCGCCCTACCGGGAGGGCGGCACCACCCGGCGGGAGGCAGGCAGAGCGGAGCCTCTCGAAAGGCAGAGGCCCGGGCCGCGTCAGCCAGCGGGGGCGTAGTCCTGAAAGATCAGCGTGCTGTTGAGCATGGCCGCCGCGCCCATGCCGGCCGCGGCCGCGGCCACCACCTGCTGGAACGGGCTGGTCAGGTCGCCGGCCGCGTACACGCCGGGCACGCTGGTCAGGCCCATGCCGTTGGTTTGCACGTAGATGCCGTCGTCGGTGAAGGCGCAGCCGAGCTGGGCAGCTAGGTCGGTGCGCTGCTGCTGCGGCACGCGGGCAAACACGGCCGCCACCGCGAGCCGGGACTCGTCGGCAAAGGCCACTGTCAGCTCACCGGTCGGCGCGGAATTAAGGGCCGTCACCGGCGTTTCCACCACCCGAATGCCCAACTGGCCGAGCGTGACGAGCTGGGCGGCGTCGAGTTCGGCGGGGCCGTCGGTGCAGAGTACCGGGCCGGGGGCCCAGTGATGCAGCAGCACGGCCAGGTGAAAACCCGCCGCGCCGCGCCCGTAGAGGACCAGCGGCTGGTCGCGGACTTCCCAGCCGTGGCAATAGGGGCAGTGGTACACGCCCCGGCCCCACAGCTCCCGGAAGCCCGGAATGGCGGGCAGCACGTCCAGTACGCCGGTGGCCAGCAGCAGCGTGCGGGCCGTTACCGCCGTGCCGTCGGTCAGCTCCAGGGCAAAGCCGCCCGGCACGGCGCGGGCCGTTTGGGCCAGGGTGGTCCGGATTTCCACCCCGTCGTAGGGCTGTAGCTGCTCGCGGCCCAAGCGCAGGAGCTCGGCGGGCGGGGTGCCGTCGCGGGTGAAGAAGTTGTGGGCGTGGGCGGCCGGGGCATTGCGGGGCGCGCCGCCGTCGAGCACCAGCACGCGGCGGCGCGAGCGGCCCAGGGTGAGGGCCGCGCTCAGGCCGGCGTTGCTGGCCCCTATGATAATGGTGTCGAAATTCACGGAGGAGATGATTGGTGAGCGATGAGATGAGGCGGATTGCCGGGGGCGGGCCGGAGGGCTTGTCACGCAGATGCGCCGGACCGTGAAAGTGGGAGCAGCAGCGGCCGTCGCCGGGCTGCCCGCCGCCGGCCCGCTGGCAGCATTCTATATGTAGCAACGTAGCAAAAAACAGCCGGCGGTGGCCGGTTAGCAGCCGTGTGGACCGTGCCGGCCCCGGCAGCGCCGGAAGCCTGCTTCCATTCTGAATGCGGGTAGCTTGAGGCTGGCAGCAGCGAGGGGCGAAGAGTCCTGCGGGAGCAACAGGACGGAAGTAAAAGTAAGAAGATATTTTTATTATGCAGCAACGTTGCATAATTTGCCGGCCGTTACGGCCCGGTCGGCCGCTGGTGGCCGGGCTCCTCTTCCGCCTCTCGCTGCGCGAGAACACACTCTCCCCCTTTTTGCCCATGCGTCTACTTGTTACCCTGTTGTTTTTTCTGAGCGCCCTTGGCCTGCGGGCGCAAGCCATCCGCGGCGAGGTGCGCGACGCGGCCACCGGCGGGCCGGTGGTGGGCGCCACGGTGCAGCTGCTGGGCACCAGCCAGGGCACCGCCACCGACACCGACGGCAAGTTTTCCCTGGCCGGGGAAAGCGGCACGCTGCAGGTGTCGTCGGTGGGCTACACGCCCATCACGGTGCGCAGCCGCGGGCAGTTTCTTACGGTGGACCTGGCGCCGGCCACGGCCAGCCTGCAAAGCGTGGAAGTGGTGGGCCGCGCCAGCCGCGACTACACCAGCGAGTACTCGTTTTCGGCTACGCGCACGGCCGTGCTCAACAAGGAGCTGCCCCAGGCCATCGGCACGGTAACCAAGGAGCTGATGGCCGACCGGCAGGCGTTTCAGCTGGCCGACGCGGTGAAGACCGTCAGCGGCGTGACGCCCTCCAGCTTCTACAACCAGTACGCCATCCGGGGCATCAGCCAGAACGAGGAAGGCCAGATTATCAACGGCCTGCGCACGCGCCAGTACTACTTTCTGCAGCCCCTGACGGCCAACATCGAGCGGGTGGAAGTGCTGAAAGGGCCCGCCAGCGCCACATTTTCGTCGGTGGACCCCGGCGGCAGCATCAATCTGGTAACCAAGAAGCCGCTGGCCGTGCGCCGGCGGGAGGTGGGGCTGGCCGTGGGCAGCTTCGGCACGCTGCGCGGCACGCTGGACTTCACCGGGCCGCTCAACGAGCAGAAAACCCTGCTCTACCGGGTGAACGGGGCCGTGCAGCAGGCGCGCAGCTTCCGCGACCTGGTGCGCAACAACGCCGTGCTGCTCTCGCCCTCGTTTTCCTACGTGCCCAACGAGCGTACGGCCCTCAACGCCGAGCTCATTTTCAACAACCAGGACGGCAACCTCGACCGGGGCCAGCCCATCTTCGGGGCGGTGGCCGGCCAGACCGACCTCAACAGCACGCCCATCGGCCTGAACCTGGCCGCGCCCAACGACTTTTTCACGTCCCGCGAGCTGCTCATCACCGGCAACCTGGCCCACAAGCTCACCGACTTCCTGAGCGTGAACGCCACGTACATGAAGCAGACCTGGACCGAGAACCTGCAGGAGCACCGCACCACCAACGCCTTTGCCGTGGACCTGAGCAACCAGCCCGTGCCGTCGTTGGCGGCCATGCAGTTTGTGCAGCGCCAGCAGTTCTGGAACGTGGACAACCTGAACGCCTACCTGAACCTGCGCCTGAGCACCGGGCCGGTGTCGCACGAGCTGCTGGCGGGTTACGACCTCTCGGACTGGGAGAAAACCCGGGGCGGCGGGCAGAACGCGGCCCGCGGCTTGCTGCTGACCAATGGCACCGTGGCGGGCTCGTTTGTGCCGGCCAACGCGGCCAGCTACCAGACCATCACGGCGGGTGGCACCACGCTGCCGCGCCCCAACGTGCCCTACTTCGACCTGAATACCCCCGCCTACACGATTCGCAACGGGCACGACTACGTGCTGAACGTGCGCACCGCGCTGCCGGCCGCCCTGACCACCACCCAGGCGTTCTACGCCCAGGAGCAGCTGCGCTGGAAAAAGCTGCTGGTGCTGCTGGGGCTGCGCCACGAGTCGTTTCGCGACATCACCAACTACGAGGCCCCGGGCGAACGGTCGTTCCGGCAAACCGCGCTGCTGCCCCGCGTGGGGCTGACCTACGCCGTGCTGCCCGTGCTCAACGTGTACGCCACTTACCTGAAAGGCTTCCAGGGGCAGTCGAACACGGTGTCGCTGATGCCCAACACCGGCGCGTTTTTCAACACGGCCACCTCGGCCAACCGGTTTGAGCCCCTGCGCAGCGACCTGAAGGAGGTGGGCGCCAAGGCCACGCTGGCCCAGGGCCGCCTGAGCGTGAACCTGGCCGCCTACGAAATCAACCAGCGCAACCTGCTGCTCAACGCCAACCTGCCCGCCTTCCCTGACTCGCTGGTAACGCGCGGGGCCGAGCGCAGCCGCGGCCTGGAAGTGGATGTGGCCGGCTACCTCACGCCCGAGTGGCAGCTCAACGCCGCCTACAGCTACATCGACGCCGTTATCGTGCGCGACAACGACGCCAGCCTGGCAGGCGCCCGCAAGCAGAACACGCCCGTCAACAGCGGCAACCTCTGGACCCGCTACAACTTCCGCCCCACCTCGCCCCTCGGCGACCTGGGCGTGGGCGTGGGCGTGCAGTACAGCGGCAGCAAGATTCCGTGGTTTACCCGCGCCTTCGAGGTACCGGCCTACACCCTGCTCGACGCGGCCCTGTACTACACCCCGGCCGGCAGCAGCGTGCAGGTGGCCCTGAACGTGAACAACCTCACCAACCGCACCTACTGGGTGGGGGCCCAGAACTACCTGCGCCTGTTTCCGGGCGCCCCCCGCAACGCCGTGCTCACGCTCACCTACCGCTTTTAGGAGGCTGGCGCCTTCTTTACTTTTCCTTCTTACGTTCCCGTTTATGCCTCTTTCCCCTTTCCGGCTGATTGCCCGCCACCAGTGGCACACGCTGCTGCGCGAGCGGGCCGTGTGGCTGCTGCTGGGGCTGGTGCTGCTGGTGGCTGCCTACGCTGCCGCCGCCGGCTGGACCACCTACCGCCAGCAGCAGGCCACGCAGGTGCACTACCAGCAACAGGCCCGGCGCGACTGGCTCAGCAACCCCGACAAGCACCCGCACCGCATGGCCCACTACGGCCACTTCGCGTTCCGACCCCGCGCCCCGCTCAGCTTGTTCGACGGCGGCATGGACCGGTTTCTGGGCAACGCCATCTTCCTGGAAGCCCACCGGCAGAACCCCGTCAACTTCTCGGAGGCGGGCTTTTCCACCGGGCTGCTGCGCTTCGGCGACCTGAGCCTGGCGTTGCTGCTGCAGGTGCTGCTGCCGCTGCTGCTGTTTTTTCTGGGGGCGGGCACCGTGGCCGCCGACCGCGAAAACGGCACGCTCCGGCTGCTGCTGACCCAGGGCGTGAGCTGGCCGCAGCTGCTGCTGGGCAAAGCCGCCGGGCTGCTGGCCGTGGGGCTGCTGCTGGGCGTGCCGCTGCTGGCGCTGACCGGCGGCCTGTGGCTGGCGGCGCAGGGCGGCGCGCCCTCCCTGGATGAAGTGCTGCGGTTTGGGCTGCTGACGCTGTTCTACGGGCTGTACCTGGCCTTGTGCTGCGGGGTGGCCGTGCTGGTTTCGGCCGCCAGCCGCACCGCCCGCACCGCGCTGGTGGGCCTTATTGGCGGGTGGCTGCTGCTCACGATGGTGCTGCCGCGCGCCGCCCAGGCTTTGGGCAGCTACGTGTACGCGCTGCCTTCCAAAACCGCGTTCCAGACCGCCATTCAGGCCGATATCAGCCGCCAGGGCGACAGCCACAACCCCGACGACCCGCACTACCAGGCCCTCCGGGATTCGGTGTTGCGCGCCCACGGCGTCGCCACCACCGACCAGCTGCCCTTCAACTACGGCGGCTACGTGATGGCCGAAGGCGAGAAAATCAGCGCCGGCATCTACACCCGGCACTACCGCCGCCTGCTCGACACCTTCCGCCAACAAAACCAGTTCGCCCGCTCCGTGGCCTTTCTCGACCCCTACCTGGCCCTGAAGAACCTGTCGATGGCGCTGGCCGGCACCGATTTTCTGGCCTACACCCGCTTTCAGCAGCAGGCCGAAGCCTACCGCTACGCCCTGGCCCAGCAGATGAACCAGCTCCAGATCGAGCACATCCCCAACCGGAAGCGCCCGCCCACCGAGAAAGACCACACTATTGACCGGGCCTACTGGCAGCGCGTGCCGGAGTTCCGCTACCAGGCCCCCACGGTGCAGCAGGTACTGCGCGCCGAGTGGGTGTCGGTGGCCGCCTTCGGGTTCTGGGGGCTGCTGCTGCTGGGTCTGGGCCGCCGCGCCGCCACCCGCCTGACGGCCCTGTAGCCGGGGCCGGCACTTACTTTCACCTCACTTTCCGCTAGGATGCTGATCTTATTGTTTCAGAGTTTTTTGCGCGCTACCGGCGTGCGGCTGGGTTTGGGCTTTCTGCTGGCCGCGGGGCTGATCAGCCTGCTGGTGGGCCGGCAGTTTCTTGACCGTCAGCAGCGCCACCGCCACGAGGTGGGCGCGGCCCAGCAGGCCGAGCTGCGGCAGCTGGCGCAGTTTCACGCCAAGGAAATGGGGCTGATGCTCTACTACGCCCAGTTTGGGCTGGTGAACGAGACTCCCCCACTGGCGGGCCTCAGCATCGGGCAGCGCGACGTGAACCCCGCGGTGCAGCGCGTGACCATCCGGGGCCTGGAGGCCCAGAAGTACGACGCCGACCTCCACAACCCCACCAACCTGCTGCTGGGCAACCTCGACTTCAGCTTCGTGCTGGTGTACCTGTTCCCGCTGCTCATCATTGCCTTCACCTACAGCGCCGTGTCGGAGGAGCGCGAAAACGGCACCTGGCGCCTGGTGGCCGTGCAGAGCCGCTACCTGCCGGGCTTTCTAACCCAGCTGTTTGCCGTGCGGCTGGCCGTGGTGCTGGCCGTGCTGGCCGCGCTGCTGCTGCTGGCCGTGCCGGTGCTGGGCCTGCCGCTGGATGCCTCGCTTGGGCTGTTTGCGGGCACGGCCGTGGGCTACGTGCTGGTGTGGTTTGGCATCTGCTTCTGGGTGGCTTCGCTAGGCAAGGCCTCCGGCACCAACGCCATGCTGCTCGTGACGGCCTGGCTGGGGCTGCTGCTGGTGGTGCCGGCCGCCGTCAACCAGTACCTGCTCGTGCGCTACCCGCTGCCCGAGGCCCTGGCCACCACCGTGCGCCAGCGAAAGGGCTACCACGAGAAATGGGACCTGCCCCAGGCGCCCACCGTGGCCCGGTTTTTCGCCCACTACCCGCAGTTCCGGCACTTCCCGCTGCCGGCCACCAGCTTCAACTGGCTCTGGTACTACGCCATGCAGCAGATGGGCGACGACGAGTCGGCCCCGCAGGCGGGCGAGCTGCGCCGCAAGCTCTACCAGCGCGAGGCTGCCAGCCGCCAGCTGGCGCTGCTGCTGCCCTCGCTGCACGCCCAGCTGGGCCTCAACGATCTGGCCCGCTCGGGCCTGGGCAACCAGGTGCGCTTCCTCGACGAAACTTCCCGCTTCCATGAGCAGCTGCGCCTGTATTTCTACCCCCGCATCTTCGGCGAGCAGCCCGTGGCCGCCGAGCCCTGGGACCGGCACCGCGTGCAGGTATTTACTGACCGCGCCCCGCTGCGCCCGGCCGGCCTGCTGCTGCCCCCGCTGCTGCTGGCGCTGCTGCTGGCCGGTCTGGGCTGGCGCAACTTCCGCCGCCACCTCTACCAGCTCTAGCCGCCCGTTTCCTCTTCCCCGAAGCCGCCCCGGCGGCCCTACTTTCCCTGCTTTCCGCATGCTGCAAGCCCTGAACCTGACCAAGCGCTACCCCGCCGGCGCGGCCGGCGCCGCCGACCGCCCGGCCCTGAACAACCTGAACCTGACCATCGCGCCGGGCGAAATCTTTTGTCTGCTGGGCCAGAACGGGGCCGGCAAAACCACCACCATCAACCTGTTTCTGGGGTTTCTGCAGCCCACGGCCGGCCAGGCCCTGGTGGGCGGGCTGAGCGTGGCCGAGCACCCGCTCGAAACCCGGCGGCTGCTGGCCTACCTGCCCGAAACGGTGATGCTCTACCCCAACCTCACGGGCCTGGAAAACCTCGATTTCTTCGCTTCCCTGGCCGGCTTTCGCTACTCCGCTGCCGAGCGCCGCGACCTGCTGCTGCGCGCCGGGCTGCCCGCCGAGGCCCACGCCCGACGGGTGGGCACCTACTCCAAGGGCATGCGCCAGAAAGTGGGCATTGCCATTGCCCTGGCCAAGCAGGCCCGGGCCCTGCTGCTCGACGAGCCCACCTCCGGCCTCGACCCCAAAGCCAGCAACGAGTTTTCCGAGCTGCTGCTGGCCCTGGGCCAGGCCGGCACGGCCATCCTGATGGCCACCCACGACATTTTCCGGGCCAAGGAAGTGGGCACCCGTATCGGTATCATGCGCGAAGGCCAGCTGGTGGAAACCCTGCCCACCCACAGCCTCACGGCCAGCGAGCTGGAAACCATCTACCTGCAAACCGTGTAGCCCGGGCCGGCGGCCCGGCGGCCGTTGTCGTGCGGAGCTGCCGGCCGCCAGCAGAAAAGCCCCCTCGTTCCAACCGGCGGAATAAGGGGGCTTTGCTGCTGGAGGCGGCGGCTTGGTCAGGCCGCCGGGGGCCTAGTGGCCGTCTTCGCTATCGGCATCGGCCCCAACGAAGGCCAGGCGCAGCGGCTCGCCGGCCACGCTGAAGGTCTGCTTGTCGGCCAGGTCCTGCTTACGCAGCATGTGCACCTTGCCCTGGGGCGCGTTCGACACATACACGTAGCGGCGGCTGGCAGCCAGGTACGGGGTGGCCGCTTTGGCATCGAGCACGCCGCTGAGCGAGCGGCTGGCCCGGAGCGCGCCGGTGGCCGCGTCGTAGAGGCTCAGGGTGCCCTCCTCGTCCAGCACCAGCAGGGTTTCGCCTTCCTCGTCCAGGGCCACGCGCATCAGCTTGATAGTAGTGCCCACCTGCGTCATGGTATTGCTCACCGGGTCGATGCGGAACACGCCGTAGTTGTTGCGCGAGCCCAGGAAAGTGCGGGCCTTTTTGGCGTAGTAAATGGTCGAGAGCTAGTTGGAGCCCGCCCCGGCCGGGTACGGAATCAGCCGCTGCTCGCCGGTCTGCCGGATAACCAGCACCCCGCTGGCCGAGCCAAACAGGGCCTGCTGCCCGTCGCCGGCCTCGCCGTGAATGCCCTGGGTGCTCACTGTGGGGGCGGCCACTACCGCGCCCTGGGCATTTACCAGCTTCACCTGCTCGGGCAGGGCGCCGGCCACCGTGTTGTTTTTATGCGTCACGGCGTAGGTGCCGTTGTCGAAGCGGGCCAGCGCCCCGTGGTGGGCGGGGCCGGTGGCAAAGTTGGCCGGCGCGGGCTGGGTGTGCAGTTCGCCCTCGGCCACGTAGCTGATGGAGGCGTCGCCGTCGTTGAAGATGCTGATCTGGTTGTGTGAGCTGTAGACGTGGGTGGGCTTGACGGCGGCCGACCGGGTCAGCCCCCACTTCGGGGTCCCCTTCACGTGCACGTGGTCGTCGTGGCGCTCAATGCCCGTGTCGAAGAATTCCACCAGGTTGTTGTTGGTATTGACCAGCGTCGCCCAGCGGCCCGTCGAGGAGGTGTAGACGGCGCTGCCCCCGAACGAGGACGTGAAGGCGGTCTGCTCGTTTTTGGCCGGATTGAGCAGGGTCACGGCCGTGCTGGTTTTGTCAGTAACGAGCACCCGGGCAAAGGCACTCTCGGTTTCCGGCTTGGCGGGCTCATCGTCCGATTTGTCGCAGGAGGTAAACGCGCCGGCCGCCGCAACGGCCAGCAAAGGGTAGAGCAGTTTGTGCTTCATAGCGCAGCAGCTGTAAAAGATGAATGATGCTGCAAAGCTAGTAAACGAAGCATTGTTGCAAAAAGATTATCGACCAAATAATGGTAATAGAATTGAAATCAGGGCTGTAAAAGGCTTACATGCAGGCCTGGCAGAATAAGTAATAATGAAGCAATGTTTCAATAATAGATGCCGGCGTCAAAGCATCTGGCCGGCAGCGGGCCGGCCAGAATCGGGAGCATCTCACACGTACTGACAGGCTTACCGCCGTCCTGGCCCCGCGTGGCACCTGCTGCCGGCGGCCGGGCAGTTCAGGACGGCTGGCACTCGCGGCAGACGCCGGACAGCAGATAGTCGCGGGTCCGGGCCTCGAATTTGGCCGGCAGCGTCACGGCCGGAATGGCCACCTGGTTGAGGCAGAAGATGTGCTGGCAGGCCGTGCACTTGAAGTGCACGTGGTTGTCGAAGTGGGCCTGGGCGCTGCACTCAATGGAGCAGGCCGCGAACCGGATGGTGTCGGAGGCGTCAATCACGCGGTGAATCAGGCCGCTTTCTTCGAACGACTTCAGCGTCCGGTAAAGCGTGATGCGGTCCGTATCGGGGGGCAGCAGCTGCTCAATCTCCCCCCCCGACAGCGCGTAGGTGGCCTCCGAGAGAACCTGCAGTACTGCTCTGCGCACGGGCGTCTGGCGAAGGCCGTGTTTGCTTAAAGTCTGGGCAAGGCGGTCGGGGGCGGGCATAAGCGGAAACTAAGTCGTAGAAGGAAGCGCGGGCCGCAGAGCAGCCGCAATGAAACCGGGGCAAAAGTAACAAAGTTGCAAGTGTCAGCAGCCGGCGGGCTGCCCGTAACCGGCGCGCCGGCCACATGGCGCCTCCCCGCCGCCTGTGCCGCCGGCACTGGTCCCGCACGACACGCCCGCGTATCAGGCTGCCCGCCCCGCCCCGCGCCGGCCTTGCGGTACCGTAACCATTCGCCGCCCCGCGGCGTGCCCGGCGTTGCCGCGGCCATTAGCACGTGCCCGGAGGCGCCCCGGGAGGCGCTGCCGCAAATTACACTATGTCGTAAACATACGGCGTATTGTGTCGTATATTTACGACGCGGTGGGCGCCCAAACCGGCCGCCGCCCCCACCTTCTGATCCTACCGGCCCATGACTTACGCTAAAACCGCGGCCTTTACCCAGCCGCAGCAGCAACTGGCCCGGGTGGCCAGGGCCCTGGCCCACCCGGCCCGGGTGGCCATCATCCAGCTGCTGGCCAGCAAGCACACCTGCATCAGCGGCGACATTGCCGCCGAGCTGCCGCTCTCGCGCACCACCGTTTCCCAGCACCTGCAGGAGCTCAAGGCCCTGGACCTGATCCGCGGCGAAATCGACGGGCTCACCGTCTGCTACTGCCTCAACACGGAGCTGCTGCAGCAGGTCCACCAGCAGTTCACGGCCTTTTTCATCGAGGCCACGAGCGGCGCGGTTTGCGGCCCGGACGATGCCTGCGCGTGCTAATACCATTTTCCACTCCACTCTTACCGACCATGAAAATCTCCGAAATCAAGCAAGCCCTGACCGAAGTGGAAGCCGTCAGTTTCCGCCTGCCCACGGGCGAGTACCTGCCCGCCCACTTCCACGTGACGGAAGTCGGGCTGGTGAGCAAGCACTTCATCGACTGCGGCGGGGTGGAGCGCCGGGAAACGGTGGCCAACTTTCAGTTGTGGGAAGCCGGCGACTATGACCACCGCCTGGCCCCCGCCAAGTTTCTGCACATCCTGAATTTGTCGGAGCGCATTCTGGGCCCGGAGGACCTCGACATCGAAGTGGAGTACCAGCAGGCCACCATCGGCAAGTTCGGCCTGAGCCGCGAGGGCAACGACTTCGTGCTCACGCCCAAGCAAACCGCTTGCCTGGCTCAGGATGCCTGCGGCATTCCCGACGCCCGGCAGCTGGCCCTGCCCCAGCTGCAAATGGCCGGTGCAGCCTGCACGCCTGGCGGCGGGTGCTGCTAAACGTGCGCCCAACGGCGCGGCCCTTCCCGGGGTCGCGCCGTTTTGCTTTTTCCTTCTCCCCTTCCTTTCCTTGCGTTCTTCCCGCTCCATGACGATTGCCTTTTTCTCCGATGTGCACGGCAACCTGCCGGCCCTGGAAGCGGTGCTGGCCGATATGGACCGGCGCCAGCCCGACCTGATTTTCTGCCTGGGCGACCTGGTGGGCTACGCGCCCTGGCCCAACGAAGTGGTGCGCGAAGTGCGCCGCCGCGGCATCCCCACGCTGGCCGGCAACTACGACCAGGGCATCGGGCTGGCCAGCAGCAACTGCGGCTGTGCCTACGAGACGGACACCGAAAAGGACCTGGGCGCCCAGAGCATTGCCTACACCAACCAGGCAGTGGGCGATGAGGAGCGGCGCTACCTGCGCCTGCTGCCCAAGCACCTGCGCCTGGAGTTTCAGGAGGAGCCCTGCACGCTGAGTTTGCTGATGGTGCACGGCTCGCCGCGCAAAATCAACGAGTACCTGTTTGAGGACCGGCCCGAGGCCAGCTTCCGGCGGGTGCTGGAGGAGGCCGGGGCC
The DNA here is from genome assembly GCF_018760735.1 of Hymenobacter piscis. Classification (GTDB taxonomy): domain Bacteria; phylum Bacteroidota; class Bacteroidia; order Cytophagales; family Hymenobacteraceae; genus Hymenobacter; species Hymenobacter piscis. The sequence goes on along the minus strand of NZ_JAHHZN010000020.1, from coordinate 8,306 downwards.
GACATCCTGCTCTTCGGCCACACCCACAAGCCCTACCACCGCACTTTTGCCTACGAGCACGAGGGCGAAACCCGCTACCGCCACGCGCTCAACATCGGCTCGGTAGGTAAGCCCAAGGACGGCGACCCACGCGCTGCTTACCAGTTGCTGCACCTGGACGAGGACACCACGCTCACCGACCCCAGCAGCGTGCGTTCGGAGCTAGTGCGCGTGGCCTACGACGTGGAGCAAGCGGCCCGGGCCGTGGAGGCCTCGCCCCTGCCCAACGAGTACGCTGACATGCTCCGCCGGGCCTACTAACCGGCCCGCGCCCCCCTTTGCCCTGCTCACCTCCCCTTGTTTCCCGAACCCCGGCCGGCCCGGGGACACGGCACGCCCATCCAGCCCCTATGTCCGCCCCTTCCTCTACTTCCTTGGCTGAGCTGGCCTGGCTGTTTCTGCGCCTGGGTACCACGGCCTTTGGCGGGCCGGCCGCCCACGTGGCCCTGATGGAAGAGGAAGTAGTGCGCCGCCGGGGCTGGCTCAGTGAGCAGCAGTTTCTGGATTTGCTCAGCGCGGCCAACCTCATTCCGGGTCCCAATTCCACCGAGCTGGCCATCCACATCGGCTACGAGCGGCGCGGGTGGCGGGGGCTGCTGGTGGCGGGCACCTGCTTTATTCTGCCGGCCATGCTCCTGGTGCTGGGCTTTGCCTGGGCCTACGTACGCTTTGGCACGCTGCCCGCCCTCGCGGGCGTGCTCTACGGCGTGAAGCCCGTGATAGTGGCCGTGGTAGCGCAGGCACTCTGGAACCTGGGCAAATCGGCGCTGAAAACCGGGCCGTTGCGGCTGGTGGCCGGGGCAGCCCTGCTGCTGGGGCTGCTGGGCGCCAACGAGCTGGTGCTGCTGCTCGGGGCGGGCCTCGTGATGGGCGCGCTGCGCTGGCCCACGCTGCCGCGCAAAACCGTACCGCCGGCCCTGCTTCAACTCATCGGGGCCGTGGCGGTGCTGGCTCTGCTGCCCACCCTGCTCGGGTGGGGGCCAGGCGCCGCTTCGGCCGCCGGAGCTGCTGGCGCGCCCGGGCTATGGCCGCTGGGGCTGGCCTTCGTTAAAATCGGCTCCGTGCTCTACGGCAGCGGGTACGTCCTGCTGGCCTTCCTCGACGCCGACCTGGTGCAGCGCCTTCACTGGCTTACCCAGGGCCAGCTGCTCGACGCCGTGGTGGTAGGCCAGGTGACGCCGGGGCCGGTGTTCACGACGGCCACCTTCGTGGGCTACCTGCTGCAGGGCTGGCGCGGGGCGCTGGTGGCCACGGCCGGTATTTTCCTGCCGGCTTTCATTTTTGTGGGGCTGAGCGGCCGGCTGGTGGGGCAGCTGCGCCGGTCGGCCCTGGCCGGGGCTTTCCTCAACGGGCTGAACGCGGCCTCCTGGGCCCTGATGGCGGCCGTGGCGCTGACGCTGGCCCGCACGGCCCTGGTCGATGTTCCGGCGGTGCTGCTGGCCGGCCTCAGCGCCGGGCTGCTGCTGCGCTACAAGGTGAACTCCGCCTGGCTGGTGCTGGGCGGCGCGGCCCTGGGCTACGGTCTGCACCAGGGGCTGTAAACGAAGCCTGTTGGCGGGGCCCTGCCCCGGCCGCCTAGCGCGCCCGCGCAGGGCCCCGCCAACAGGATTTTGGCCTCCGGCCTACCACAACCGATGCCGATGAACTACCGGAATCGGTTGCGGAGATTTTCGTATAAGCAGAAGCGTGTCAGTATTTTACCAGTAGCAGGATTGGAATAAATTCCAGCTCCGGAGGGGGTGTATCCGCCCCCGCGGCCAGCTGCTCCTTTTTCTTTCCCACCCTTTCCATCCTGCTATGCTGACACGTAGACTTTCCGTATTGCTGTTGCCCGGCTGCCTGCTGGCGGCCGAGCTCCGGGCCCAGAACGCGCCCGTTGTACAACCCGCCGAAACCGGCACGCCCGGCACCGACTGGACCAGCCCCACCCAGGCCGGCGTGCAGTACGTGACGGTGGTACCCACGGCCACTATCAACTCCCAGAACCCGGGCACGGCGGCCCGCATCATCACGTACTCCGTGACATTTCCGGGGCCCGGCAGCTACGATCTGTACGCCCGCGTGCGCGTGGGAAGTGCCGGCGCCAACGACGACAGCTTTTTCTATGGCAACGGGTTCGGCAGTAAGCAGCCCGCCGATGATGCCGACTGGATTACCGTCAACCAGCTCAACGGCGTGGGCTACACCGGGCCCACGGAGGTAGTGGCCGGGGCCGGCGGCGGCCAGCAGCAGGTGTGGAAGTGGCTCAATCTGTCGGCCTTTAACGGGGGCGAGGCCCCGGTCAGCTTCACGGTAGCGGCCGGCAACCTGACCCAGACCTTCCAGATCGGGGCCCGGGAAGACGGCCTCGACCTCGATCAGTTCGTGTTCGGGGAAACCGGCCGCTACTTCACGGTGGCCAACCTGGATGCCGGTGTGCAGGGCTCCCCTACCCCGCCCGTGGTGTTTACGCCCACCGGGCCGCCCCTGGCCGCGGGCAAAACCAAGTACCTGGGAGGCGTGTACAGCAATCCGCAAAAGCCGTTTTTCAACCACTATTTCAACCAGGTGACGCCCGAAAACGCGGGCAAGTGGGGCAGCGTGGAGGCCGTTCGCGACGTAATGAACTGGGCCGAGCTGGACTCGGCCTATGCCCTGGCCGAGCGCAACGGCTACCCCTTCAAGCTGCACACCCTGATCTGGGGGGCCCAGCAGCCGCTCTGGATTGAAGACCTGCCGGCCGCCGAGCAGCTGCAGGAAATCAACGAGTGGTTTGCGGCCGTAGCCCAGCGCTACCCCAACATCGCGCAGCTTGAGGTAGTGAACGAGCCCACCAACGATTTGCCCCTCAACGGCTCCACCGGCAACAACGGCCCCAACACCCCCGGCAGCGGGGCCGGCAACTACTACAACGCCCTGGGCGGGGCCGGGGCCACCGGCTGGGATTGGGTGATTACCTCGTTTGAGCTGGCCCGGCAGTATTTTCCCACTACCCAGCTGCTGCTCAACGATTACGGCGTGGCCAGCTCCCCGGCCAGCGCCCAGCGCTACCTGGGCATTGTGAACCTGCTGGCCGCGCGCAACCTGATCGATGGCGTGGGCATTCAGGGGCACGCTTTTGAAACCCGCAACGTGCCGGCTGCCGACTTTGCCGCCAACCTCACGCTGCTGGCCTCGGCCGGCAAGCCGCTCTACATCACGGAACTGGACATCGACGGGGTGAACAGTGCCACGCCCCCCCAACTCGACGATGCCGTTCAGCTGGCCGAGTACCAGCGTATCTTCCCCACGCTCTGGGAGCATCCGGCCGTGCGCGGCATCACGCTCTGGGGGTACCGGCCCGGGCACTGGCGCACGGCCCAGGGCGCCTACCTGGCCAACGGCGACAACACGGAACGCGCCGCACTGGTGTGGCTGAGAGACTACGTGCGCTCTACCGTGCTCGGCACCCGTGCCACCCAGCCGAATGCCGCCCTTACGCTGGCGCCCAATCCGGCCCGAAACGGCCGCTTCCGGGTGCTCGGCGGCGCGCACATCCAGGCCATCCGGGTATTCGACCTCAATGGGCGCCTGGTACAGGAAATCCCGGGTGCCGGCCGTGCGGAAGCCGAGGTAGTTCTGAACGTGACGCCCGGCCTGTACCTGGTGCAGGTGCTCGAAGCCCGCAGCCTCACCTCCCGCAAACTGGTGGTGGAGTAGCGCCGAGCGTAACGAAAGCAAGCCGCTACGCGCCGAGTTGCGCTGCGTGGATATGGAGCGCGATACGTTAAAAAAGTCGTGACCATCTTTGCGCAACCGCCCTCCGTGATGAGCTGCTGCCAACTTATTCAGGCGTGCACCGAGCCCTGGCCCGTGCGGCTGATCGGCCGCCCGTTGGCGGTTAGTACCACCGGTACTCTACCCTACTATTTTAGTTGTTTGATAGTGAGTGATTTTCCAGCTAATCCAGCGCATTAGGGCCTCCACCATGCGGGCCATGGGTTCGTGCGGGCTCGTGGCGGGGCGGGTGAGTTGGCGTAAGATGTTAAGGCCGTGGCGGCTCAAGCTGGTGGCCCGGTAGCCGTGGTTCTTACGGGCAATCGGGGCGCGTTTGGCGTGGGCCACCGTGCCCACACTCAGGCACAAGGCGTAGGCTAAACTAACCAGGGCGACAAGCTTGCGCAACTTGTGGCGACAACGCAAATGACTGGCCTCCAGGTTAAAGCCGCGGCCTTTCAGGTTTTGGAAGCATTGCTCAATCGTCCACCGTTTGGCGTAAAGCTGGTCCATGTAGGGCCGGCCCACGGTGCCAAACAAGAACAGAAACTCGCCCTCGGCCAAGGCCTTGACCCAGACCTGTCCCCACACGCCGTCGGCTTGTACGTGGGCGAAGCGGCGCACCTGTCCAACGGCCAGGCCCAGGTCGGTTACGGCCGCCCGCCGCCCGTTGGCATAGGTGAGCTGATGGTGTTTGGGCAGGCGCATGACAAAATTCAATCCGTTGTCCTGGAGCCACTTTAGCCACACGTGCCCTACAAACTCCCGGTCGCCCAGCACGAGCCCAATGCGGTGCTTACCCAGCACCTGTACACAGGTTTGCAGCAGGGCAATGCGGTCAGCTGCACTGGAATTGCCGCTGCGGTTGTCGAGCAACTCCCAATACAAGGGCAGTTGAAACGCGCCCTGGCCGACGGTGATGAGCAGGATATTAACCTGGCACTGGCCAAAGTCCCACTCCGTGCGGTCCAGGCACAGGCGCAGCTTGCCCGTAGCGGGCAACAGGGTCAGCAGCAAGTGCGCTAACAGGCCGTAATCGAGCGTCACCTCGCGGAAGAAATCCTGAATGCGGGTTTCGTTGGAGGCCACTTTAACGTGGTCATTGAGGTGCTGGGCGACTTCGCCAAACTGCACGTTGCGGCTCTTAATGAGCCCGATAACGAACTGGGCAATAAACTTTTGGCGAGACAAGTGGCGCACAATCGGCACCTGTTGCAAAAGGGTCGTAAGTTTGGCCTTGAGGCGTTGCTTCACGGGGAGGAACGGGCTGAGAAGTGTAGGAACTCCAAAGGTCGGGCCTCCCCGTTTTAGCCCTCAAAGTTTAGTAGGGTAGAGTATACCACCGGTTATTAGAGCGCGTTTGGGAATTAGGTTATTGGGTAAACGGAGCCTGTTATGGACTGGTGGCTCGAAAAACGCCTTTTGCCAGCAGTAGCGTACCAAAGGCCAGGAAGTGAAATTGGTGCATGGTCAGAGCCAGGCGTTCGTAGTCGCGGGCCAGGCGTCGGAAACGAGCGGCCCAGCCGAAGCGGCGCTCGACGACCCCGCGGCGGGGCAGCAGCACAAAGCCGGTTTGGCCTTCGGGTTTGGCAATGACCTGTAAGTCAATGTTGTGCACGGCCGCGGCGTACGTGGCGTCTTCGCCCGTGTAGCCCTTATCGACGTAGGCCACCTGCACTTTCTGGCCCGTAACCTGCTGCACCTGCTCACAGAGCGCGTCGACCTGTCCGCGGTCCGGCTCGTTGGCCGGCGTCACGACAGCGGCCAGCAGGTGAGCCAGCGTGTCGACGGCTATGTGCACCTTGCTGCCCTTGCGCCGTTTGGCCCCGTCGTAGCCGGCGCGGGCCCCGCTTTCAGGCGTGCTTTGCACGGTACGCGAGTCCAGAATGACCGCCGTGGGCTCGGCCTCGCGTCCAGCCAGCAGCCGGGCGAGCTCGCGCAAATCGGCCATTATGTGCTCGAAACACCGATTATCGCGCCAGCGCGCCCATTGCTGGTGGACGGCGGGCCAGGGCAGCAGGTCGTGGGGGAGGTAGCGCCAGCCGCAGCCAGTTTTGACCAGGTAGCGCAAGGCGTTGAACACGCTCCGGAGCGCGTGCTGCCGTTGCGACGCGTCTTCCCGCACCAGGGCCAGATAGGGCGCCACAAATGTCCATTCGTCATCCGTCACGTCGCTGGGGTAACCGATTCGCTGTGCCATACCCCCAAATTACGCCACCAATGCATAACAGGCTCTAGCTGCACGAGCGAAAGGTCGCTAGCAGGAGAATATCAACTACTAGTTCAGCTGGACCACGATATCGAAACCTTGTCGTTGCAAGAAGACCGAACGTATCGGTATTATTACCGACGTGGCGGTAGAACGTTTCGCAATGAGGGCACGTGGCACATGGAGCGCAAAAGCGGCTACGTTTACGCGGTATTCGAAAACTGGCGCATGCGGCGGGAGGACTGCCTCAGCCGCGAGCAGGAGTCCGCGATTGCCTCGTTTAATGTAGATGGTGACATGCTATGGTTAATCAAGGATTTACCCGAGTGTGCCTATAAGAAAGTTAATTGACCGTTTAAGTAAACGATAACGGAATTTTTCTCGACTGCTATTCTGGTTCGGCATCGAGCGCGAGCCGGTCAGGTACCTGCAACGCATGAGCCTGCTGCACATACTCGGGGTAAGTAAGCGGGCCGTATACCCTTCGGGCGCGGTGAGCGATGATCCAATAGTTCGTTTTGTGGACGAAAAGGGATTGGTAGTACGGGTCGTGGGTGAGCAGGCTATCGGCGACCCGCTCGCTGTCGCGTATGTCTGCGTCCAAGTTGGCCGAGTACTCCCGAAGCTGATGTCGCAGGTCGGACCCGAGTCCGGAGCGGTATTCGTCGTACACGGGGCGTTGGGCGGCCACGATGAAGTCCTTATTGAAGCTGTAACGCACCACTTTGCCGTGGATGGACGGCATGCCCTCCCAGCCCGACAAAAGCTCCTTCCTGTCCAGCCCTTCGTTGCGGTAGTGGTACCCGCCGCTGAGCTCCTCGGCCTCGTCGCTCATGTTGCAGCCCCCCAGCAGGACGGCGGCGCCCAGGGCCGTGGCTAGGCGCGCAAACGAAAGGGGACGGAACAGGGCAGTGGCGTGCACGGCAGGAAGAGTAAAACAACAGAGGACGCACACTCGGCGCCCTTACTCTAGTGGGTGCCTTGACCAAATCAAAAATAGGCTCGTTTTTCTTAAACAGGAGGCGGAACCAACGTGTCGGACCAACGAAGTGAGCCGTTTCTTACGGCTCTACGTTTAGAGGCTATGCTTTCTCCTTCTCCAATTATGGACCTGCACTTCGTTCGCCGCGGCACCGGCCGCCCCCTGTTACTGGTTCACGGTCTCGGCGGCAGTTGGCGGTCCTGGAACGCCATCCTCGACACGCTGGCGACCGAGCGCGACGTTATTGCCGTGGACTTGCCCGGCCACGGGCAGACCCTGGCACTGTCCGGCATTCATTCCATCGGTACTCTGGCCGATGCAGTGACCGACTTTCTGACCCGGCACGACCTGCTTGGCATCGACGCCGTGGGCAGTTCCATGGGTGCGCGGCTGGTGCTGGAGCTGGCCCGGCGCGGCGGCGTGCTCGGCGCGGTGGTATCATTGGATCCTGGTGGGTTCTGGCAGGGCTGGCAGATTCCGGTTTTCTACCATTCAGTGTCCTTGTCCGGGAAGCTGGTCAAGGCCCTGCAGCCGGTGATGCCCGCGCTGGCCGGCTCGGCCGTGGGGCGCACCGTGCTGCTGCCGCAGTTTTCGGCCCGGCCCTGGGCCGTGGATGCGCAGTTGGCCCGCGACGAGATGTACAGCTTCGCCCACTCGCCTGCTTTCGACGAGTTGCTTGACCAGTTGGCCCACGGTGAAGTGCAGCGGCCCGCGCCCAAGGGTAGCATTGCCGAGCCTCTGGTCATTGGCTGGGGCCGGCAGGACCGGGTGTGCCTGCCCAGCCAGTCGCGCCTGGCGCTGGAGAAGTTTCCGGATGCGCGCCTGTATTGGTTCGAGCACTGCGGCCACTTTCCGCAGTGGGACCAACCGGCCGAAGCGGCGCGCCTGATTCTGGCCGTCACCGGCGGGGAACTCCTCCCCGAGGAGTTCATGGTCCAGGCGAATCCTGCGAAGGCAACGCCTAAATTGCCCCACGCGGCCCTGGTGGGAGCCGCGCTGGCGCTACTGGCTGGCGGGCTTTGGCGGTGGTCGGCGCAGCGAAAACTGCAGCGGCCGCTTGGTGCGTAACCGGGAGTCCGCAAGTTGGCGGCTCCCACCAGCCCACAAGCTTGTCCCGGTCCTGCGAACGCTCCGCCTAGCGACCGGTAAGCGATTCATGGTCCGGAGTGTGCCCTGTGAAACTCCTCGTTTACCTTCGGACCGTTATTGTGAACTAGGGTCATTGCATCAAACGCACAGTTAGCTCGCTACGGTTTCTGGCTGTGGGTCGAGTTGGCTCAGCACCTGCCACAGGAACTGGTCGTCGCGGGCGGCCTTTTTGCGTTTTCGACGCAGACTCAT
>NZ_JAHHZN010000019.1 GCF_018760735.1 Hymenobacter piscis | reverse complement strand
GCTCGTGGCTCAACATGGCCGAGCTGGAGTTTTCGGCCCTGGCCCGCCAGTGCCTGGACCGGCGCATCGCCTCCCTCGACGAGCTGGCCCGGCAAGTGCAGGCCTGGGCCACGGAGCGCAACCGGCGGGCGGTTAAGGTCAACTGGAGCTTTACCGTTGCCAAGGCCGAAGACAAACTGCAACACTGGTACGAGAAAGTCAACCCCGTCAACAAGCCCGACCCCGACAAGAAGCCTGTTTAAAAATTATGTGGGGGAAGTACTAGTGCAGGATATAAAACTTCTCTGGTGACCGGCCAGGCCCTACTTCAGGGTTGCTGCTGGCGCAGCGCCGCCTGCACCAGGCCCTGGCCGGTGGGCGTGTTCTCGTAGCGGTGGTCGCCGCAGTAGAGATACTCCTGGTCAAAGCCGGTCAGGAAGCGCACGTTCAGGCACAGGCCCCGGCCGACGCGCAGAAACTGCGGGCGCAGGGCAGCAGGCACCAGTTGCTCCAGCACGTAGGTGAGCGAGCCCCGGATGGGGTAGCCGGCCTTATAGGCGGCCGTGCGCAGGGTCACGTAGTTCTTGCCCGCCTCCAGGGCCGACACGTCAGCCCACAGCAGCCGGTGGGTCCGGTCGCCGAGCTTGACAAAAAAGAAATCGGGTGGCCCGTCAGCCACTACTTCGTCGGTCACCTCGGCGGCTGGGCCGGGCGGCTGGGCCGGGCGGTGGCGCTGGTGGTTTTCCAGAGCGGTCTGAATGGCGGCAAACAGGGTGGCATTGTTGACGGGTTTGATGAGGTAGCCGCTGGGCCGCAGGCGGGTGGCCTGCCGGATGGTGTCCAGGTCGGAGTAAGCCGTCAGAAACACAAAGGGCGGACCCTGCCGCTCCTGCAGCAGCTGGCCCAGGGCCAGGCCGCTGCGGGCCGGGTCGGCGCTGCCCAGGTTGATGTCGAGCAGCACCAGGTCGGCCGCCAGCGTGGGGGCAGTCAGGGCCCGCTCGGCTTCGACAAACGAGTAGCAGATGGTGGGTACGTGGTAGCCCAGGTCCTCCAGGCTCAGGCGCAGGTTTTCGGCAATCAGCGCCTCGTCTTCCACCACCAGCAGGTTAATTTTCGGCTCCATGCGGAATGAGCAGTTCGTAGTGATAGGGATGCGCCGGCAAGGTACGGAGCGTGGCCCCCAGCTGGCGGCTCAGCAGGCCGATAATCTGGCTGCCCAGCCCCGGCTCCGGGGCGGCGGCCGTCGTCGTGGGTGGCAGGCCGTTATCGGCGTAGTCAATGCGGACCAGGCCGGGCTGATTGCGCACGCGCACCGTAAGTTCGAGCCGCTCCCCCACGGGCCGGGCGTACTTGATGGAGTTGGTCACCCACTCGTTGAGAATCAGCGAGAGGGCCACGTAGCCGTTAGGGGGCAGCTGCACGTCTTCGGTGAGCAGGTGCGTGACCACGTGCTGCTCGTTGGCCAGGCAGTTGACCACGGCCGAAATCAGCTCTTTCAGAAACGCACTCAGGTCCAGCGGGCCGTCGGGCCGGCCGGCCAGCAGCTGGTTGTGCAGGGCGGCAATGCTTTCCACCCGCAGGCGGGCGGCCTGCAGCTGCTCCAGCACTTCTGCATTCTCCGTGCGGCGCTCCTGCATCTGCAGCAGGCTGAAGACCATGTGCAGGTTGTTTTTCACCCGGTGCTGGATTTCCTTGTTGAGCAACTCCACCTGGGCCACTTTCTCGTCCAGATCCTGGTTGGCCTGCGCCAAAGCCACGGCCCGCTCGCTGGCCAGCCGGCGCTGGCGCGCGAGGTAAAAGCTCAGCAGCGAGATGATGGCCAGTGCCAGGCTCAGGCCCAGCAGCGTACGGCTACGAATGAGGTCTGCTGCCTGGCGCTCCTGCCCGGCCCGGCTTTCGGCCCGCAGCAGCGCCTGCCGCATCTGGGCCGCCCCGGGCCCGTTGGTCAGGCTGTCACTGAGCCGCTTGGTGCGGGCCAGGTACGCGTAGGCCTCGGGGTAGCGGCCCGCCCGCGCGTAGAGCGTGGCCAAGTTCTGGCCGTAGTATTCCCGATCAAAGGGGTTGCGCCCCACGCGGTAGACGCGGCGTAGCGAGTCCAGGAACGGGGAAGCGGACTGGCGGCGGTGCAGGACCGCCAGGCGGGCCTGCACTAGGTAGTAATGGTCGAGGTAGTCGTAGGTTTGAGGGTCGTTGCGCACCCAGGAGCGGCGCGTGAGCTGGCGCAGCAGGCTGTCGGCCAGCGGGTAGTTGCGCACCTCGGTCGCCGTGAGGGCCATCTCGACGGTACTGGGCACCTGGCGCAGGCGGGTCGTTGGCTCGCGGAGCAGCTCGGCACGCAGCTGGCGTAGGGTGCGCACGGCGTGCAGGCTGTCGGGCACTTTGTCGTAGGCATGGGCCACCAGAAAGCGGGCGTAGTAGTAGCGGCGCCACTGAGCGGGCAGGCGGGCAAACAGGGTAGCCGCCTGCTCGAAATACGCCACGGTTTTGTGGGGCTGCCGGTTCCAGGCGTCGTAGATGCGGCCCTGGGCAAAGGCGGCTTCGGCCAGCAGCAGCGTGTCCTGGGAGCGGCGCGCCAGCGTCTGGGCGCTGTCGTAGTAGCGCTGGGCCTGGGCAAAGCTCTGGTAGCCCTGCTTCTGGGCGTACACCGAGTCACCGGCGCGCAGCAGGGCAAAAAAGCGCGGGGCCAGCGCAGGGGGGGCGGCGGGCCGGGTAGCCGGCTGACACGCCACTGTCAGCAGCAGGCTGAGCAGTCCCGTGCTGCGGCATATCCACCATCGCCGGCCAGAAGAAGTGAGGGGAGTCGACACGGGAGCAAAAGTACGGCTCGCCCTTTCCGGTCGTCGCGGTCTTCAACCTCAAAAAAGCAGGCTTCAGCCTCAAAAGTTACTCCTGAAAAGCCGGCCAAAGGGCTTCGACCTCAAAATACCCGGCTTCGACCTCATTTTTTTGCAAACGACTGAACTCAGGGGCTGCTTTGTAACCCGGTTACACGCCCGGATTTCCATTTTTTACTTATTCCTGATTTCGTATGGACAACCCCATCACACACATGCAGGTCTACGTGGATGTGCTGCCGGTCGGCAGCGTCATCCTCTGGCACCCCCCCACGAAGGATGCGCCCCTACCCACCGGCTGGGCATTGTGCGACGGCAGCGCGTATTCGTATCTGGGGACAACGTACCGTACGCCCAACCTGATAGACCGGTTCGTGCAGGGCTGCCGACCAGAGGCCCTAGGCCAAAGTGGGGGAGCCCCGGCCTATCGGCTGGAAATAGAGCACCTGCCGCGCCACCACCACAGCGTGCAACTCACCTCCAGCGCCCCGTCACCTGCTTCGCCCTTGCCAGAGGTGTCCGAGAAAGTGCCCGAATCAACGACGACAAAACGCGCGGAGTGGGACCAGTATAAGCTGATGGCCCCGACTACCTACACGGCGTCGGCCAAAGGGCAATCCGATGGCATGACCGTTTATGACCGGGGGGCGCAGCCCGGCAACAATGCCGAACCCAAGGCTCTCGGGGATTTTCTGCCTGCCCTGGTGACCACGCTGGAAAATCGCCAGAACGATGACCGGAAGCAGTTGGGACAGCTGGTGAAAGCCACGAAAGAGGTACACAAGCACATGCAAGGGCTGGGCGTGAAAGAGGAGTTGGTAGGGGAGAACAAGCCCCTCGCCTTACTGCCCCCCTACGTGGCGTTGTGTTACATCATGAAAGTTGCGTAACACGGTATGGCAAAGTTCGACCGACCCCTGCGCGGCGGGGTATTGATTCAGGGCTCTCTGCTGTGGCAGGATGAGGCCACCGACCGGCCCTGGGAGCCGGTGCGCCAGGCATGGCGCGAGCAGCACCTGAACCTGAATTTCCGGATACCCGTGCGGGTCCCCATCCGCTACGGCCGCTACTCGGCCCTTAGCAAAATTCCGGTGCGGATAGCGGCCAGGGTGCAGCAAGTCGTGATGCAGAGCCAGGATGCGCCCATGCCCTCGTACCAGCTGCCCTTCAGGCACGAGATAACGCTCCAGCAAGGCTCTGTGAAGCCCCTGCGCCCGGATGGCACGCTGCTGCAAAGCGGCTGCTACACGATGGTGCTTTCCACCGACTACGACTACAACCCGGCCAACCCGGCCGCGACGTCCGCCCGGTTGGGCAAGGCCGTGGTGTACGGGCTCCAGCAGGCCACCACGGCCTCGGCCAAGGAGTTGCACCGCGAAATCAAGGCGCTGGCCCGGGCCGAAGGGCTGTTTACCTCCGATAAAGAGTATTTCAACAAAGCATGGGGAGCCGTGACGGTGCTACTCAGCCCCGCGCTGGAACCGGCACTGCGCGACCAGCTAACGGCAGTCTGGAAACCCAGTCTGCGCAAGGCCGGGTTCTACGAGCGGTTCCGCATGGGCCAGGAACGGTCCTGCCTGCGGCCCGACGGCACCCTGGCCATTCAGCCGCTGCTGAGTGACCCGCCGGACGGCAAAGACATCTTTGCCACGCACCAGCTGGACTTCGTGCTGGCCACCGCCACCCTGCCCATGCTCCGGGAGAATACGCAGGACGGCTACCCTTCCCCGGAGGTAGTGGGCCACTACGCCTACACCGACCTGCGCCGCTACTTCCAGCGCAATCATCACCACGGTATCGTAACGGCCGACGACGAGGCCATCAAGTCTTTCCTGCTCCACGGCCGCTAAGCAAGCGGCGTACGGAATAATTCAAGAAGTCACCTACTTCCCTTTTTACGTATGTTAAACTTTTACCACGCAACCCCGTCCCTCCGCTCCGGTAGGACAGCGCGCCCCGGCTCCAGGCCGGGCATGCTGGGGCGCTGGATAGCCCTGCTGGCAACGGCCGTGCTTCCGGTTCTGGCCCAGGCCCAGACGGCTCCCTGCGCCCCTGCTTATACCACGGGCGGCACGCGCACCCGCTCATCCTTGTACATCACCCACCAGCAGTCGTTCACGGCCCCCTGCAGCGGGCGGCTCACGACGATGGTGTTTACCTGGCCCAGCCAGGCCGACGACTTCCGTGGTAACGGCATTTACTTCGTCCGGGCCAGACTTAAGGACGCAGCGGGCACCACTACGCTGGCTACCTCCGCCCCCACCGACCAGATTGCCGCCGGCCTCACCACCACCTTCGACCTGAGCAGCGCCAATGTGCAGCTGAGTACCGGAACACAGTATCGGTGGGAACTGGAGGCGGCCCGTACGGATAACGGACAGGCTGACCTTACGGTGCTTCTGCTGGACCTATATGGCGGTAATCCCTACGCGGGCGGACAGGCATTTGGAACCGGCTTCGGCAGCCAAAGCGCCCCCACGGCTGCAGAGGACTACCGGGGTTGGACGGTGAACATTGCGGCCAATGCTGCCACCACGGCCACCGTGACCACCACGGCCCCAACCGCCATTACCACCACCGGCGCCACGCTCGGCGGCAACGTGACGGCCGATGGCGGCGCAACCGTAACGGAGCGCGGCGTGGTGTACGTGGCCGGCACCGGCACGCCCACAACCAGCGACACCAAAGTTGTCATCGGCAGCGGCACGGGCAGCTTCGCGCTGGCCATCACAGGTCTGACGGCCGGCACGCAGTACACCACGCGGGCCTACGCTACCAACTCGGCCGGCACCAGCTACGGCACCAGCCAGACCTTTACCACCACGGCACCGCTCACGGTCAGCATCAGCGCCCAGACCAACGTGCTGTGCTTCGGTGGCACTACCGGCGCGGCCACCGTGACGGCCACCGGCGGCACCGCCCCTTACACCTACCTCTGGAGCAACAGCGCTACCACGGCCACCATCACCGGCCTGACGGCCGGCACCTATAACGTGATGGTGACCGACGCGGCCAGCCGCACGGCCACGGCCTCGGCCACCATCACCGAGCCCTCGGCCCTGACCAGTTCCGTGGCCGTGACCAACGTAAGCTGCTTCGGCGGCAGCACCGGCGCCATCAACCTGACGCCCGCTGGCGGCACTGCCCCCTACACCTTCAACTGGGGCGGCGGCATCAGCACCGAGGACCGCACGGGCCTGGCGGCCGGCACCTACTCGGTGACCATCACCGACGCCAACGGCTGCACCCGTACGCAGTCGGCCACCATCAGCCAGCCGGCCACGGCCCTGAGCGTGAGCGTGAGCAAAACCGACGCTACCAGCAACGGGGCCGCTGACGGCACGGCCATGGCCACCCCGGCCGGCGGTACGCCCGGCTACACCTACCAGTGGAGCAACGGCGCCCAGACGGCCAGCATCACCGGCCTGACGGCCGGCACCTACTCGGTGGTGGTGACCGACGCCAACGGCTGCCAGACCAGCGGCTCGGCCACGGTGGGCCAGCCGGCCCCGGCGGCCCAGAGCCTGACCATCAGCACCGGCACCATTGGCGCCCCGGTGGCCATTCTTGCCGGCACCTACACCAACGTGACCGTGACGGGCACGGGCGTCGCCCGTCTCGACGGGCCCGTGACGGTGAACGGCGCCTTCCTGGTGCAGGGCAGCCTGAACACCGCCTGCCAGGCCCTGACCGGCCCCGGCAGCTTCACGCTGGCGGCTGGCGCCACGCTCAGCATCTGCGATGCGGCCGGCATCACGGTCACGGGCAGCACCGGCGCGGTGCAGCTGACGGGCACCCGCTCGTTCTCGCCCGAGGCCAGCTACGTTTATAACGGCACGGCGGCGCAGGCGACCGGCACCGGCCTGCCCGCCCAGGTGCTGAACCTGACCTCGGTTAACCCCGCTACGCTGACGCTGTCGCAGGCGCTCAGCATCCGTCAGGTGCTCACGCTCAACGCCGGCAGCCTGGCCACCAACGGCCGGGCCCTGACCCTGCTCTCCGACGCCAGCGGCACGGCCCTGATTGCCAACCTGGGCGCGGGCGCCGTGCAGGGCAGCGTGACCGTGCAGCGCTACATCGATGGCAGCCTGAATCCCGGCCTGGGGTACCGCCACCTGGCCGCCCCGGTCATTGGGGCCACGGTGGCCAGCTTCGGCTCGGGCGGCACCACGCCGGTGGTCAACAGCGCCTACAACGCGTCGGCCACGCCGGGTTCGGTTACGCCCTTCCCCACGGTGTTCACCTACAACCAGGCCCGCCTGGCCACCTCGCCGGCCACCTCGCTGTCGGCCTTCGATAAGGGCTGGCAGTCGCCCGCGGCCCTGACCGACCCGGCCCAGCTGGCGTTCCAGGGCTTCACCGTGCAGCTGCCCGGGGCCAGCACCCTGAGCTTCACCGGGCAGGTGGGCAATAGCAGCGGCACCATCCCGCTCAGCCGCGCCAACGGGGCCACGGCCGCCGACGCGGGCTGGAACCTGATTGGCAACCCGTACCCCGCGCCGCTGGATTTGAGCACCATCCCGGCCGGCCAGCGCACGAGAATGGATGCCGCGTTCTACACGTATGAGAGCACCAGCCAGTACGGCGGCAGCTACCGCAGCTACGTCAACGGTATCGGCAACCCGCTGCTGGGCAGCAGCCAGGCCTTCTTCGTGCGCGTGAGTGAGGGCCAGACCAACGGCAGCCTCTCGCTCACCAACGCCAACCGCGTGACCACCTACGCCCAGCAGGCGCCCGTGCGCCGGGGCGCGGCCGACAGCCGCCCCCAGCTGCAGCTCACGCTAGCCGGCCAGGGCCTCACGGACGCGCTGACTGTCTACGCCCAGGCCGGGGCCACCACCGGCTTCGACCAGGAGTTTGATGCCGCCAAGCTCTGGAACCCCTCGGGCCTGAGCCTGGCCACGCTGGCTGCCTCGGG
Source organism: Hymenobacter piscis (assembly GCF_018760735.1). Classification (GTDB taxonomy): domain Bacteria; phylum Bacteroidota; class Bacteroidia; order Cytophagales; family Hymenobacteraceae; genus Hymenobacter; species Hymenobacter piscis. The sequence goes on along the minus strand of NZ_JAHHZN010000019.1, from coordinate 76,878 downwards.
CGAGGCGCTGGCCATCGACGGCCGCCCGGCCTTCCCGCTGGGCCAGCCCGTGCCGCTGACCGTGCAGGCCCCGCGGGCCGGCACTTACTCGCTCACGGCCACGGACCTACTGAACCTGCCCGCCGGCACCGACGTGGTGCTGGTGGATTTGACCGCCGGCACGCGCACGCCGCTGCAAGCCGGCACCCGCTACAGCCTCACGCTGCCGGCCGGGACCACCGCCGGCCGCCTGCAGCTGGAAGTAGCCGGCCGCGCCCTGAGCACCAGCAGCCAGCTGGCCCAGCAGCTGAGTGTGTACCCCAACCCGACGGACGGCCAAGTGCAGCTCGTGCGCCCCGCCGCCTGGGGTGGCCTGCAAGTGCAGGTGCTCAACAGCGTCGGCCAGACTGTGCAGACCACGCGCCTGAGTGCCGGCGAGCAGACGCTCGACCTGCGCACTCTGCCCGTGGGCGTGTACACGCTGCGCCTGACCACCCAGCAGGGCCTCACGCTCACCAAGCGCCTCGTGCGCCAGTAAGCGCCCGGTCTGGGGTCGCCTGAGCCGGCCCACCCGCCGGCGGCTCCCTCCCTCCGGGGCGGGGCCGCCGGTTGAGGGGGCTGCCCGGCCGGCTGGTTTTTTCTCTACCTACTGACTCTTGTCTTTCTATGAAATTCTCTCTCTTCTCTCTGACTTTCCTATTAGTGCTGGCCGCCGGTACGGCCCGCGCTCAGGGCCCCGGCTCGGGCGGCCCGGTGCCCGGCGGCCCCACCCCGCCCGACCCCACGGCCGTGCCCATTGACGGTGGGGCCTCGCTGCTGGCCGCCGGCGCCGTGGCCTACGGCCTCAAGCACCTGCGCCAGCGCCGCCGCCGCTAACGCCGCCGCCTACCGCATTGCGCTTCCACGCTGCCGTCCCGCCACTCCCGCCTGCCGGGAGCCGGGGCGGCAGTTGCGTTTGGCAGACTGCTACCGGTGTTTTTTCTTTTTTCTTCCTGCTTTCCTATGCTTGCGACTTCTACTATTTCTGCCACCGCCCCGGATCGGCGCCCGTTGGGCCGGTTTCTGCTGGTGGCCGGGGGGCTGTACCTGCTCTGGTTTTTCGGCTACGAGCGCACCCTGGCCCCGGCCGGCCACCTCGACGAGGCCCTCTCCCGCAACCTGGCCGCCGCCGGCAGCGGCCTGCTGCGCCTGCTGGGCTTTGCCACCTGGCCCGACGCGGCCCAGCCCCGGCTGCTGCGCATGGACGGCTTGCCCGGCGTGTGGGTGGGAGACCCCTGCAATGGGCTGGTGCTCTACGCCCTGTTTGCCGGCTTCGTGCTGGCCCTGCCTGGGGGCGGCTGGCGGCGCAAACTGGCCTTTATTCCGGCCGGCATCGGGGTGATTTATCTGCTGAACGTGCTGCGCGTGGCGGCGCTGGCCCTCAACCATCACTACTACCGGCAGAGCGTGGAGTTCAACCACCACTACACCTTCACCTTCGTGGTGTACGGGGCCATTCTACTGCTCTGGGCGTGGTGGGTGCGTCAGCTGCCCCGCGCTGCGGCGGTGGAGTTTTCGTCCACTACAGCGGCTGCCGCCCGATGAACCGGCTGCTTCGTTACGCCACCGGGGCCGCGCTCATTGGGGTGCTGTTCGGGCTGGGGCTGAATGCCGAGCCCGTATTTTCTGTTCTCACGCGGCTGTGGCAGGCCGTACTGCCCGACCGGCTGCTGACCCTGCTGCACCAGGGCACCAGCCCCGAACTCACGCGCCGCAGCCTGCCGGCCATGCTCACCTACGGCCTGCTCTACTGCAGCCTGTGCCTGGGGCTGCTCAAGTTGCTGCTGGGCCGTGGGCGGCACCTGGCCCTGGCCCTGGGCGCGTATGGAATGGGCTTTGCCGGATGTGCGCTGCTGATTGCGGTAGGCAAGCTGGGCCAGCAGGAGTGGGCCTACCAGCTGGCGCGTCGGGGCATTGATGGCATCGTGTCGCCGTTGCCGGTGGTCGTGCTTCTGCCCCTATTGCGGTGGTATCAACCACCCACGCGGGCTACTATGCCATCAAAGGCTTTGTTGCCTGAGCAGGCCGCATCACGTAACTGAGCAGGAAAAGCAGTACCGTTCAGAAAGGTACACCTTCCCGGCCCCCACCAACCAGTAGCAGTTGGGTAAGCGGAAGTGGGGCCAGAAAGTGGGTTCACCTCCTTGCCTTCGTGGCCCTACCTTGTTGACCCGTTTACCATGCATTTCGGCTATGCCCGCGTCTCGGCCAAAGACCAACACCTCGACACCCAACTCGACCAGCTCACGGCCGCCGGCGTCGACCGTCTATTTCAGGAAAAAGTTAGCGGCGCCACCACGCAGCGGCCGATGCTCACCGAGCTACTGGCCACCTTGCGTGCCGGTGATACGGTGACCGTGGCGCGCCTGAACCGGTTGGGCCGCAACAGTGCCCACATCATGCAGCTGGTAGCCGAGCTGCACGAGCGCCAGGTGCGCTTCGTCGCCCTGGACCTGGGCATCAATACGGCCACTCCCGCCGGCCGGCTGGTGCTGGGCATCTTCGCCGCCCTGGCCGAGTACGACCGCGAGAGTATCCGCGAGCGGGCCACGGCGGGCATCGCCCTGGCCAAAGCGCAGGGCAAGCACCTGGGCCGCCGCCCGGGAGTGGACGCCACCAAGCTGGCCAAGGTGCAGGCCTGCTTGGCGGCCGGCATGTCGGTGCACCAGACCGTGGCCGCCACGGGCGTCAGCGAGTCGAGCGTCAAGCGCTACCGGCGCCAGCTGGCCCCGTAAGTCCGTGCGCTACTTCCCGCTTCTCGACGCGGCCCAGCAGCGGGCGTTCGACTACCCGCCCAAGTGGACCGCGGCCCAGCGCAAGCTCTATTGCAGCTTGCCCTACTGGGCTACCTAGGTGCTCGGCAGCCTGGTGACGCCCCACAGCCGGGGCGGTTTTGTGCTGCAGGTCAGCTATTTTCAGGCTACCGGCCGCTTCTTCTCCACCGAGCGGTTTCGGGCCGCCGACGGCGCGTACGTGCAGCAGCGCTACCGCTTGCGGCCGGTTGAGTGGGCGCGCTACGACAAGGCTACCCGCTTTCACCACCGCCGGCTGATTCTGCAACAGTTCGGCGTGGCTCCCTTCGAGCAGGTCGAAGCCGCGGTGCGTGCTCAGGTGACCCATTTTGCCCGCCTGCAGATGAACCCCGTGGCCGTGTTCCGCACGGCGGTCGACACCCTCCGGGCCCGCCGTTGGGAGCTGCCGACCTACGCGGCCCTGGCTGGTATCGTCACGGAAGCCTTCCGCACGGTCGAGCAGCAGCTGACGACGCAGTTGGCTGCGTTGCTCACGCCTGCCGTGTGCCAGAAGCTAGACGCCTTGTTTACCACCGACGCGGAGCAGCCCGCCCATCCCCACCGGCCCTACCGGCTTACCACCCTCAAGCGCAGCCTGGAATTGATGCGCCCAACGGCCATCCGCGCCAACGTGCAGGACTACGCCGTGCTACAGCCCCTCTTCACCCAGGTGTACCCCGTGGTGCAGGCCCTGGATTTATCGGAAGAAGTGGTGCGCTACTACGCCCGCTACGTCGAGCGGGCCCAGGTCTTTCAGGTGCGGCAACAAGCCGACAAGAAGTACTTGATGGTGCTCTGCTTCGTCATCTAGCTGTATAGTCCCGGAGAGAGATGGTGCATTTTCCGGGTTGGAATTTCGCACGAACTTATGGGACAAGTACTCCACGGCAGCGCCCGCACAACGGCGGCAATACGGGCCGCTATCCAACGTAGTCAGGAAAGCCTACAAACGCTAGCCGCTCGCCACGGCATCAACCCCAAAACGGTGGCCAAGTGGCGCAAGCGCACGACGACGGCAGATGCCACGATGGGGCCGACGCCCGCCTCCACCGTACTCACGCTCGCGCAGGAGGCGATTGTAGTAGGGTTTAGAAAGCACACGTTGTTGCCGCTCGATGATTGTCTGTATGCCTTGCAGGCCACTATTCCCCACCTCTCGCGCTCGGCGTTGCACCGCTGTCTGCAGCGGCACGGCATCAGCCGCCTGCCCTTGAATGAAGAGGGGCAAAGCCCGCCGAAGAAGAAATTCAAGGACTATCCCACCCCGGGCTACCTGCACGTCGATTTTGCCGAAGTGCACACGCAGGAAGGCAAGCAGTACCTGTTTGTGGCCATTGACCGCACCAGCAAGGTCGCCTTCGCCGAACTCCATCCGCGTGCGAAGCGGGTGGTTGCGGCCGAATTCCTGCGGCGCGTGCTCGACAAGCTGCCGTACAAAGTACACAAGGTCTTGACCGATAACGGCGTACAGTTCACGACGCAGCCGCATCAAATGCTGCCCGGCGGGCACAGTTTCGATCGTGTTTGCCGTGAGTATGGTGTCGAGCATCGCCTGACCAAGCCCGCTCACCCCTGGACCAACGGCCAGGTCGAACGGATGAATCGCACGCTGAAAGAGGCCACCGTTCAGCGCTTCCACTATCAGACGACGCAAGAGCTCCACGAGCACCTGCAAGCTTTCTTGCTGGCCTACAACCACGCCAAACGGCTCAAGACTTTACGCGGCCTCACGCCTCATGAATTTGTGTGTGCCGAGTGGCAGAAAAACCCTGTTAACTTCACCCAGGACCCGACCCACCTCACGCTGGGACTATACAGCTAGGACCACTATGGGTGAATCAGGAATGCTAAGTCAAGGCTGGAGGTAAAAAATCTGGGCGCTGGATGTTGAATATAAACCAATATTTAGTATAAAAAAGTATTCAAGTAATAAAATATGTACTTTTTTATACTAATGAGCCTTGCTTTAAAGTATACCCTGTGAACCGAATGAGGCAGTCTGCCAGTATCAAGGGCCAGGGGGAAATAGCACTACTGCCAAATGGCCAGCAGGAAGCAAAAAACCAGCCGGCGCGCTGCTCGGGGGAAGCAGTGCGCCGGCTGGTTTCAGACAGTGTTCTAAGCTTTAGTACCCCGGATTCTGCGCCAGCTTCCAGCTTTGCGCGTCGTTGAGGGAGATAGGCAGCAGAGGCGTGGGGTTGACGGACGGTTCGGTAGTTACGTGCGACAGGGCCCGGGCCCGGACTTCAGGAGGCAGAATGGCCATGTAGCGGCCGGTACGAATCAAATCCCACAGCCGGAGCGACTCCTCGCCGAACTCTACCCGGCGCTCATGCCAGATGGCATCCAGCAGGGCCGGGCCCGAGAGGCCGGCCGCCAGATCCGGCAGCGTGCCCGCCGGGGTGTTGGCCGGAGCGTAAGCCAAAGAGCCCAGGGTGGTACCGGGCGGGCGGGTAGAGACGCGGGCCCGCTGCCGCACCTGGTTGACCAGGGTCACGGCTTCGGCGCTGCGGTTGGTTTGGGCGGCGGCTTCGGCTTTCATGAGCAGAATGTCGGCGTAGCGCAGCTTGCGGATGTTCTGCGGGCCTGATTCCGGGGCGTTGGGGGCCAGAATGGCCGCCTTGCGGTTAAAGTAGCCCGTGGCATTCTGGGTCAGGTCGATGGGGTTGAGGATGCCCAGCACGATGTCGTTGTTCTGAATGATGGTGACTTCGCGGCGCGGGTCGTTGGGCTCAAACTCGTCTACCAGGCTCTGCGTGGGGTTGTTGAACCCGTAGCCGAACGTCTTGCGGTTGTTCTGGAAGATGTTGCTGGTCGTGCCCACCGAAATGGGGCCGTAGCCGTCGTTGGAGGTGGCAAACTGAATCTCAAACAGCGACTCGCTGCTGTTCTCGCCAATATCCTGGTGAATGGCCGCGTAATTGGCCAGCAGACTGTACTGGCCGGAATTGATGACCGTGCTGGTCAGGTCGTACACCTCCTGCCAGGTGTGGTTGTTGCCGTTTACGGTGCCCAGCTGGTACAGAATCACGCGGGCCAGGTAGCCGATGGCGGCACCCTTGGTAGCCCGGCCCAGGTCGGGGGCAGCGTAAGCACTTTTCTCGGGCAGCAGCTCGGCCGCCGCCTTCAGGTCCTTTTCGATGAAGGCGTAGGTCTGGGCAATACTGGCGCGGGTCACGTTGGGCGCTTCCGTCGGCGATGGGGTTTTCTCAAACAGCGGCACGCCGCCAAAGCCCTTCACCAGGTTGAAGTAGAAATAGGCCCGCAGAAACAGCGCTTCGCCTTTCAGACGCGCCTTCAGGCCCGCATCAATGGTGCCCGCATCGATGTTGTTAATCACCGTATTGGCCCGGGCAATGCCCGTGAAGCTGTGCACCCACAGGGTGGTCACGGGCGGATTACTGGGCGGGATATTCCAGGTTTTGAGCTCAATCAGCGACAAAAAGTCGCTGGGCGAGCTGCCGCCTTTTTCGGCGTCGTCGGTCATCAGGTCGCCAAACATCCACTCGTAGGTCTGGGCCACGTACTGGCCGCTGGGGTCGCCCCACTTGGGGCCCTGGTCCCAGGCGGCCACGTCGTACACGGCGTTGACGGCCTGCACGGCGTTGGTGGGGTCCTTAAACAGGTTGTCCTGGGTGGTGGTGCCCAAAGGCTCCTTGTCCAGAAAGTCCTGGCAGCCCGGAGTCAGGACGCTGAGCAGCAGCAGGCCGAGCAGTATGGTGGTGCGGGTGGGTTTCATAGAGGTCAGGAAGGCCATAGTTGATTAGAATTGCACGTTGAAGCCCAGACGGTAAGTGCGCGCCTGCGGATAGTTACCGTAGTCCACGCCGTAGGCCAGGGGGTTGTTGTAGAAAGCCGCCGTCGAAATTTCGGGGTCGTAGCCGGTGTACTTGGTGAGGGTGAACACGTTATCCACCGAGATGAACACCCGGGCCCCGGTCATCTTGGCCTTGCCCAGCAGGCCCTGGGGCAGGGAGTAGCCCAGCTCCATGTTGCGGGCGCGCAGGTAGCTGGCATCTTCCACGTAGCGGCTGCTGAGGCGGTCATTGCCGTTGGTGTCGGTGGAGGTCACGCGGGGCTGGTTGCTGTCGGGGTTGCCGGGCGTCCAGCGGTCCATGCGGCTGGCGTAGAAGTTGCTCCACACGCCCACAAAGTCGGCTGACTTATTCAGGTTGAAGGCCGCGCCGTTGAGGGCTTCGGCACCCTGCACCCCGTAGAGCAGCACCTTGAAGTCGAAGCCCGCGTAGTTCAGGTTCAGCGAGCCGCCGTAGCTGAAATCGGGCGTGGCGCTGCCCAGGTACGTGTTGTCGGCGGCCGTGATGACGCCGTCGCCGTTCGTGTCCTGGTAGCGCACGTCGCCGGGCTGCGCGCCGGGCTGCACCTTCGTGCCATCGGCATTTTTGTACGCATCAATTTCGGCCTGACTGCGGAATATGCCCTGGGCCTGCAGGCCGTAGAAGAACGCAACTTCGCGGCCCACGTCGGTGAGGGTGGTGTTGCCGATCTGGGTGAGCACGTTGCCGCTGGCAATGGGGTTGCCACCGCCCAGGCTGGTTACTTCGTTGTTGATTTTGGTGAAGTTCAGGCCCACGCTGTACTGGAGCTTGCCCAGCTCGTTGCGGTAGTTCAGGGCCAGCTCCAGGCCGCGGTTGCGCAGGGCTCCCACGTTGGCGCTGGCGGGCGCCTGGCCCACGTAGTCGGGCACCGGCAGCAGAGCAATCATGTCGCGGGTGCGCCGCTCGTAGTAGTCGGCCGTGAAGCTCAGCTTGCTGTTGAACAGCTCGGCATCCAGGCCCACGTCGGTCGTGACGGCCGTTTCCCACTTCAAGTCCGGGTTATTAATCTGGCTGATGGCCAGGCCGGGGGCCGGCACCCCGTTGAACACGTAGGTCTGGTTGTTGGTGGCCACCGAGGCATAGCCGTAGTTGGGCGCGGCGTTCTGGTTGCCCACCTGGCCGTAGCTGGCCCGCAGTTTCAGCACCGACAGGTAGCTGAGGCCCTTGAGGAACTGCTCGTTGGAAATGTTCCAGGCCGCCCCCACCGACGGGAAGTAGCCCTTGCGCACGGGTCCCAGAAACTTCGAGGTCTGATCCAGGCGCAAGGTTCCCGTCACGAGGTAACGGTCGCGGAAGTTGTAGTTGGCCCGGCCGAAGTACGACGACAGGCTGCCGTCGTACTGGCTGCTGCGCACCACGTTGTTGGCGCTGCGCGAAGCCGAGGCGTATTGCAGCGTGGCGTCGGCCGGCACGTTGAAGGCCGTAATGGAGATGCCGTTGCCGTAGCCGCGCTGCGCCTCCTGGCCCAGGGTAGCCGAAAGGGAGCTGTTGTCGGCGAAGGTCTTGGTGTAGTTGGCGTAGTTCGACCACACCCACGAAACGTTTTCGTTGCGCGTCTCAATCAGCGCGCTCTGGGCCCGCTGGTCAACCGGCCCGATGTAGTACTGCGGCTGGTAGACTTTGGGGTGGTTGTTGAAATAGTTGATGCCAAACGTGGACCGGAACGACAGGCCCTTGAACAGCTCCACATCCAGGTAGCTGCTGCTGAACAGGTTGTTGTTCTGATTTTTGTTGAACTTCTGCTCGTCGAGGTAGCGCGGCACGTTCAGCGCATTCCGCGTGATGACGTCGTCGTTGTAGGTGCCGTTGGGGCCGAACGGGTTGAGCACCGGGTTGGTCTGCAGCGCGTACTGCAGCACTAGGTAGGGCTGCGAGCCGCCCTGGCCGTCACCGCTGCCCGTCTGGTTGTTGTTGGTGAACGTGGCCGCGACGCCCGCCTTGATGCGCTTGGTCAGCACCACGTCGTCGTTTACCCGAATCACGAACTTCTTGAAGCCCGAGTTCTTAATAATGCCATCCTGCTGAAAATAGCTGCCGCTCACCAGGTAGCGGTTCTGCTCGGTGCCCCCCGAGGCCGAGAGGCTGTAGTTCGTAATCAAACCCTTCTGGGTCACCAAATCCTGGTAGTCGATGCCCTCGGCGTTGGTGGCAATGGCGTTTTGCAGCTGCGGGCCGTAGTCGGGCAGCGGCGTACCGGCATTGGCGAAGGCCTCCGTCACCAGCGTGGCGTACTGCGCGGCGTTGGTCAGGGGCAGCAGGCGGCGCACCTGCTGGAAACCCGTGTAGCCCGTCAGGTTGAAGCGGGTGGCGCCGGCCTTGCCGTGCTTGGTGGTGATGAGCACCACGCCGTTGGCCCCGCGCGAGCCGTAGATGGCCGTGGCCGAGGCGTCCTTCAGAATCTCCGTCGATTCGATGTCGGTGGGCAGCAGGAAGCCGATGTCGCTGGTCTGGATGCCGTCCACCACGTACAGCGGGTCGCTGTTGTTGATGGTGCCCACGCCCCGCACCCGGATGCGGGTACCCGAGCCGGGCTGCCCGCTGTTGGAGGTCACCTCCACGCCGGCCACGCGCCCCTGCAGGGCCTGCACGGGGTCGGAAGTGGCCACCTGGGTAAGCTGGGCCCCGCTGACGGAAGCCACCGCGCCCGTCAGGTCGCTTTTGCGGGCCGTGCCGTAACCGATGACAACCACTTCGTCCAGGGCCTGCTTGTCTTCTGCGAGCGTCACGCGCAGGTTAGTCGTGGCCCCGGTCAGGGCTACCTCCTGGCGGGCGTAGCCCACGAAGCTGAACACGAGCACGCTGTTTTCGGGGGCCTGCAGCGTAAAGCTGCCATCCGTGTTGGTACTGACGCCGATGGCGGTGCCCTTCACTACTACCGTGACGCCCGGCAGGCCTTCCCCCGTGGCGTCTACCACCCGTCCGCTCACGGTAACGTCCTGGTGGCCGGCCGCCGGGGCGGCCTCCGCGGGAGCCCGCAATACGATGCGCTTATTGTCGACTTCGTACTGCACTTTGAGCGGGGCCAGCAGTTCATCCAGCACCACCAGCAGCGTCGCGTCCTGGGCGTTGAGGCTCACCCGGCGTTCGGCGCTGACCAGCTGCTGGCTGTAGACGAAGCGGATGTTTGTTTGCCGGGCAATCTGACTGAGCGTCTGCTTAATCGTTTGTGCTTCAACCCGTAAGGTAATTTTCTGCTCGAGCACGCCCTGCACTACCGCCCGGCGCGAGGCGGGGGCCTTGGCGGCGGCGTGCCCGCTGGCGCCGGCCGGCAGGCTGACCAGGGCAGCCTGCAGTAAAAGCACCTTCGCGGCCGACCAGGAAGGGGGTTGGATCAGTACTGATCTTTTCATGGGGTAAGTGGGAAAGTTGGTGGGAATTTAAAATGGGAAAATGCAGCGGAGATTGACTCCACAATCGATTGTGGAGACGGGTACCAGTCGCGGCCGGCCGTGGGTAGCCGACCCGCCTGGTTGCGGTCGAAAAACCGTGCTTACCGGGTCAATGGACCCTGGCAGCCCGGACTATGGATCAGGATGTTGGTGTCGGAAAGGGTGTAGTAAGCCCCCAGGGACTTGCAGAGCAGGCCCAGCTTATCGAAGAGGGGCTCGTCGTAAAACGTGATGCTTACCGTGCAGGCAGCCAGCCGGGCCTTATCATAGACGATGGTTACGCCGTAGGCTTTCTCCAGGGCCGCCAGCACTTCCGCCACGGGCCGCTCCTCAAACTCGAAGGACTGGGGCGCCAGCACCACGGGCCGGGCCACCAGCTCCTTTTTCAGGCGCCGCTGACTGGCCGAATACACCACCTGCTGATTGGGCAGCAGCAGTACCCCGCCAGCGGCCGGCTGGGCCGGGGAAGCACTGAGCCGGGCCCCTTCGCGGGCCTGCACGGCTACTTTGCCCGTGCGCACGGCCACGGTGGCCTCCTTCCCGCCGGCGTAGGCTTTCACCCGGAAGCTGGTGCCGAGGACCGTTGTAACGACTTGCTCGGTGAGCACCAGGAAAGGACGACGCGGGTTCTTGCTGACCTGAAAAAAGGCCTCGCCCACCAGGTGAACTTCCCGCCGGGCGCCCGCAAAGGCCGTGGCGTAACGCACGCTGCTGCCCGGGTGCAGGCTGACGCGGCTGCTGTCGGGCAGTCGGAACGCCAGCACCTGCCGGGTGGGGTTGCTGCGGCGCGTCCACCCGTTACTGATAGCAGTTGCGGTGAGTGGATTCTGGGAGGAGGGTGCCGGGAAGCGGCCGGTGGCCAGCAGCAGCCAGCCAATACCCAGGGCCAGCAGGGCCAGGGCGGCGGCCCAACGGACCGGGGCCGCGGGCCACATGGTGACCACCCGCGGGGCCGGCTGCGGCAGGCGGCCCCGCATGAGCCGCTCCCAGATGGCGGACTCAATTTCCTGCTGCCCCTGGGGGCGCAGGCCCATACCTTCGGCCTGTTCCAGCCGGTCGTACCAACGCTCAACGGCGGCCCGCTCGGCGGGCGTGCACGAGTCGTTGAGGTAGCGGTTAAGAAGCTTGTAGAATTCTGATTCCGTCACGGGGAAGGGAGTTGAGCTGGCGGCTGATCAGGAAGTCACCTAAGTCGCCGTTTACCCTCAACTGCCCGGTAATTTATTTTCACCCCACCCGCTTGGGGAACGGTCAATCAATCACAACAAGCTAACAATCAGTTATTTGTTCTACCTGATAAAAAGCAGAAAAGGCCATGCCGTGAGCAGAAAACTGCGCAGGTAAGCGCGCATCAGCTTCAGGGATTTGCGCAGGTGATACTCCACCGTCTTCTCTGACAGGTTCACGCGCGCCGAAATCTCGGGAATGCTGTACTGCTCCAGGCGGCTCAGCCGGAATACTTCCTGGGCCTTTTCAGACAAGTGCTGCAGCCCCGCGGCCAGGGCTTCGTTCAGGTCGTTGAACGCTACCGTGGACTCCGTGCCCGGGTCGGTGTCCGGGTGGTGGAGGCGGCAGAAGAGCTCATAACCCGTCCGGACTTTTTCGGCCCGGATGTGGTTGATCACGCCGTAGCGAAGCGCCGCGAACAGGTAGGGCTTCACTTGCTCAATCCGGGTATCGCGCCGCTTGTCCCAGAGCTTCTCGAACAGGTCCTGGACCAGCTCCTCGGCTACTTCCCTGCTTTTGAGCTTGCCGTAGGCCACCGAGAAAAGCGAAAAGCTGTAGCGCGCGTAAATTTCCGCGTAGGCCTTTTCGTCACTGGCCTGCACTGCTGCCAGCAACGCGGCATCCGACCAGGAAGCGTAGTTCGACGGAGCAGCAGACTTCACGCAGATAACAGTTAAAAAGACACCAGGAGTAACAGCGAATATACAGTTGAAAGTCAGATTAGTTCCAATGCTCCGCCCTGGCCGGCAGGTCATCTGCTACAACAGGTCATCCGCTGCAAGCGGCGGGCGGCACTGCTAAAACAGGGACGGCACAGGGAAGAGCCCGAAGTCTCGATCAGCATAGATTAGAATAGCCAGCCAATACTTTCTCTGCCGCTCCCGGCCTGGGTTCGGCGAGCGGCAGGTCGCCGTCACTTGCACCGGCCGGCCTCAGGCGGATTGCAGTTGGCGTACGCGGTCGGCTTCGGCCTCGTTGACGTGCGTGACGGGCGTGGCGTAGATGCGGAAGTCGTTGCCGGGCAACCGGGCCTGCAGCAGCTCCTCAATGCGGCGGCAGAGCAGGGCCTTGGTCAGAAACAGCACCCGGTACAGGGGCTGGGTACCGATGGTGCCGTCGGGCCGGAGGCAGTAGTTGTCGATGGCCTCATCCACGAAGACGTCAGTGGCCAGATGCTCGGTCAGCACCAGCTGGGTGGCCCGGTGGGCGTGGTCGGCGCTCAGCGTGAGCAGGTTGAACAGAATCATGGGCAGAACAAAAGATGGCGGAACAGAAGACGGCAGAAACAGGAGGGTGGCCAGGGCCACCGGGCGGCCGCAAGCCTCAGCGGGCCGCGGCCCGGCGGGTTTTATAGGGGCTCAGGCTGTGCAGGATGTGGTGGAGCAGCGGCTCGTGGTTGCGGAACGCGTCCGGGGTGCCCGAGGCGCAGATCAGCAGCACGTGGCCCTGGTGGCGGGCGGCCAGCGCGTCGTAGCGCAGCAGCTGGCCGTCGCGGGTGCCCGTGCCGGTGGTTTCCAGGAACCGGATGCCGTTGTAAGTGGTAGAAAACTGCTTGTTGACCGGCACGCCGAACTGCTCGGCCAGGTGGTACAGGGCCTGGTCGGGCGTCATGCGGGCGGCCGCCCCGTGCAGCTGCCCGATGTAAAGCATCAGGTTGCGGTCGGGGCTGATGTGGAGCAGGGCCACGGTGGTATCGTTGGTCTGCCGCACCTGCTCCCAGCCGGCCGGCACCTCATACTGCAGCTGATACTGGGCGCTGCGCACCGATTCGTAATGGATTTCGGGCTCCGACTGGGCCCGCAGACTCAGCGGCAGCAGCAGGGCCAGCACGCAGAACAAGGTTTTCATGGCAGTGGGAAAAAAAAGGGGGTTTAAACAATCCGGTGGGCAGGGGTGGGGCCGTTAGCGGCCCCGCAGCGGCGCGAGGCCGTCGAGCACGTGGTGCAGCAGCAAGGTCTGGGTGCTGAACACGGCGGGTGTCGCGTAGAGATGTACCAGCAGCACCGGGCCGGGGTGGGCGCTTACCCGGGCATCGTAGCGTAGCGCGCGGCCATTGAGGTAGTAGGTGCCGCTGCTTTCCAGGGCGTCGAGCGAGTGCACGACGGCGGGGTGGGGCTCGTGGCGGGTGGCACCCAGGTGGCGCAGCATCCGCTGCAGGGCCCGGGCCGGCGGCAGCGCGGCGTGCCGGCCCCGCAGCTGGCCCACCCACAGACGGGCGTCGTCGGCCGGATTGTGGTAGCCGAGCACGTCCACCGAGTCGGTGCGCTGGTGGTGCACGGCCCAGTGGGCCGGCACGGCGTACTTGAGCTGGTAGGTGCGGTTCTGCACCGGGTCCGCGTCCTGGGCGGCGGCCGGGGGCGCGGACAGCAACGCGCAGACAAGCATTCCAACGGACAACAGCAGGCGGTACATGGCAGGAACGATGAATAAGTGAGGTAACAGCAGCCCGTGAGCGGCCGCGCTTAGTGGCCGTCATCGGCCGGGTCGGCGTCGTAGCCCAGCAGGTTTAGCTCGAACACCACCCCGGCCGGGTTGCCGCTGCCGGGGTTGGGCAGCAGTGCCCCCAGGCACAGCTGCAGCCGCTGGGTAGCCAGGTAGTTGATGCCCAGTACCGACACGCTGGTGGCGTTGCGGCCCGAAATGAAGTCGCCCATCAGCAGCACTTTCTTCGACACCGGGTACTCGGCCCCCAGCAGCAGCCCGGCCCGGTTACCGGCCCCGAGCGTGCCCCGGTCGGAGAGGTAGGGACCGGCCACCACCTTCACGTGGTGGCGCGGGCTCCACACCCACGTGTTGTAGCTGAAGTGCGTGAGCCGGCGCCGGGCCCCGCCGAAACGCAGCGGGTTGGTGCCCACCTGCGTGCCCAGGCTGGTGCTGAGCGCGGAGCTGAGCCGGAAGAACTTCTGGCCCGTGAGCTGCACCAGCGGCTTGAGCGGGCGGCCGCGGTCGTGGCGGTTCACCCCGAACACGTCGCCGCGGCGCCGGAAATCCATCTTGATATTCACCACGTTCAGGCCCGCTTCCCAGCCCCGGCCCAGCCCGTACACCAAGTGGTTTTTAGATTCCAGGTCGCGCAGGCCGTACACGTTGGTCTGGTGCTGGTAAAACACCTTGCCCTGGGGCGTGAGGTCGCCGGCCGGGATGTTGAACAGGTTCTGCTGGGCCTGGGCCGCCGGGGCGGTCAGCAGCAGCAGTAGCAGCGGCAGCAGGGGCCAGGCCAGGCCGGCGCGCCGGGCGAGGATGCGCCGGGGCAAAAGGGCACGTATCAACGCTTATTGGGTCAGGGTGTTGAGGATGGGCGTGGTGCTGCCGCCCCCGGTGATGATGGTTTTCGAGTTCGGCGACTTCGACAGCTCCCGGAAGGCCTCGATGGACTTGTACTGGAGCACGGCCGGCGTCAGGTCGCGGTTGAGGAGCTGGTTGGTCAGGCGCACGGCCTCGGCCTCGATGCGCATGGCCTCGGCCTTGCCCCGGGCCTGGATGATGTTGGCCTCCTGCTCGCCTTGGGCCCGCACCACGGCAATGCGCTTCTGGCCCTCGGCCTCAATCACGCGGCGCTCGGCGTCGCGGGTTTCGCGCTGCTTGAGAAACTCCATGCGCAGCGCTTCCTGCTCCGATTCGAGCTTGTCCTCGATGGCCTTGGCCAGGCCCGCGGGCAGGGCAATGTTCTTGAGCAGCACGTTCTCAATCTCGAAGCCCCGGGCCGTGAGCACCTCGTTCATCTGCGCCAGAATGGCCTTCTCAATCACCGCCCGCTCGGCGCTGTGCATGTCCTTGGCAAAGTAGCGGGCGCACACGTCGGCGGCGGCCGAGCGGAACACGGGCAGAATCAGGATGTTCTCGTAGCCCAGGCCGGTGGTTTGCAGCAGGGCCGGCACCTGGTCGGCCTTCACCCGGTAGAGAATGGAGATGTCCGACCCCACCGATAAGCCCTCCCGCGACGGCAGACTGGAGCGAATCTCCAGGTTCTGGGTGGTCACCGGCACCTTGATGATGGTGCTCAGAAACGGGTTGAACGCCTTAGGTCCCGCCAGCACCACCTGCTCATCGAGCCGGCCCAGGGTGCGCTTCACGCCCACTTCGCCCTGGCGCACGGTGGTGCAGCTGCCCAGCAGCGTGGCCCCGGCCAGCAGCAGTACCGCCAGCGGGCGGCGCACCAGCATCAGGGAGCGGTGCAGGGTGTAGGAGGCGAAGGTTTCGAGCAGTACCCGTACCTTCCTGGGTCCCAGCACCTGATGCACGGCCAGGGTAGTGCGGGGAAGCAGCAGCCGGTACGGGGTCAACCGAAACCGGCGCGGACGAAAACGAAAAACCGGCAACTGATCCATGGCTGGGGTCTTTTAATGTTGACTATCAAAATTGATAGTTTTGCTATCATATACAAAAGCGACTATTACAAGGTTGCGTGATGCCCCATATTTTTTTGGTAAAACTTTCGATGTGGATAATATTACTATCTTTGCAGGTAGTAAAACTATAAGCCCGGAGAAGGCAGCCCTTCGCTGAGCGCGTTCAGGAGTTGCCGGTCTGGTATTCCTGCGGCCTGTGGCGCGGCTTTTGGACGGCACCAGCGGTTGCAGCAGCGCAGCAGGCAAACGGCCGGGTTTTGCACGCAATGCACCGCTTGTTTTGCTTTGGCAAAAGAGCAGACGTGGACAAACTGCGCGCAGATCTGTTCTTTTGGGCAAGTTTTCCTTTTACTCGCACTAGTATCCCTGCTATTATGTACCCCACGCTTCGTATCGACCTAAACGAAAACCTGTACCTGCGCGACCCCCAGGCCACGGACCTGGGCCGGCGGCTGATTGCGGAAAGCATTCTGCTCATCGACGAAATCGGATTTGAGCAATTCACCTTCAAGAAATTGGCCCAGCGCATCGAGTCCACGGAGGCCTCGCTCTACCGCTACTTCGAAAACAAGCACAAGCTGCTGGTGTACCTGGTGAGCTGGCACTGGGCCTGGCTGCGCTACCAGATCCGCTTCCACACCCACAACGTGCCCGACGCCCGCGAGCGGCTGCGCCTGGCGCTGGGCATCCTCACCCGCGCCCACCAGGACGATCCGGCCACCCAGGAGCTCAACGAAGCCGCCCTCTACCGCATCGTGGTGAAGGAGGCTTCCAAGGCCTACCTGACCAGGGGTGTGGACGAGGACAACCAGGCGGGCCTGTTCCAGGAATACAAGCGTCTGGCCGCGGGTATCGTGGAGGTAGTGCGGGAAATAAACCCCGCCTACCCGTATCCGCACGCGCTGGTGAGCACCCTGCTGGAATCGGCCCGCAAGCAGCTCTTCTTTGCCCAGCACCTGCCCTCGCTTACCGATGTACCGCGGGCCGACAGCGAGAACACCATCTACGCCTTTCTCAACCAGGTGGCCTTTACAAGTCTGGACTGTTAGGCCGGGCTGACAGGCGTCATCCGTTCCGTTTCACCAGCTTTGCCCAAACAGAAAGAGGGACTATGCAGGTGCTTCGCCTGGGGGAGAGGGCAGGGGAGTAACCAACCAGGCGGGGCCCGCCTGGCAGATGGGCAGGAAGCGGGCACTGCGGGATTATTGGCGGAGCGGGTGGCGGGTGCAGCGTTTTCGCTTACCTTTGGCCCGGCTTTAGGGGTATTCCGCCAGGAATTGAGAGAGTCCCTTTGAACCTGACGCGGTTGATACCGCCGTAGGGAAAAGTCGAGCAGTCTGCCACCAGGCTGCTTGCCGGCTTCTGCGCAGAAGCCCCTGAGCCGTGTTCGTTTCAACCCGGCAACGCTATGCAGCAACTCCTCTGGCCCCTTGTTCAGGCCGTGCGCACCCAATCCCCCCTGGTCCACAACATCACCAACCTGGTGGTGATGAATAATACCGCCAACGCCCTGCTGGCGGTGGGCGCTTCTCCCATCATGGCCCACGCCCACGCCGAGGTTGCCCAGCTGCAGACCATCTGCCAGGCCCTGGTCCTCAACATCGGCACGCTGGACGAGTACTGGGTGGAGGCCATGCTCCAGGCCGCGGCGGCGGCCAACGCCCTGGGCCGGCCCTGGGTGCTCGACCCGGTGGGCGCCGGCGCCACCGCCTACCGCGACGACGTGCTGCGGCAGCTGCTGGCCCTGCGCCCGACCATCATCCGCGGCAATGCCTCCGAAATCCTGGCCCTGGCGCGCCACCACACCACCGCCACCAAAGGCGTGGACAGCACGGCCGCCAGCACCGAGGCCGTGACGGCTGCCCGGCAGCTGAGCGCGCAGTGGGGCAGCGTGGTGTGCGTGTCGGGTGAAACCGACATCGTGGTGGACGGCACCCGACGAGCCGACATTGCCAACGGCAGCCCCCTGTTGACCCGCGTGACGGGCATGGGCTGCTCGGCCTCCGCGGTGCTGGGCGCCTTGGCCGCCGTCGCCCCGCCCTTCGAGGCCGCGGTGGCGGGCGTCGCCCTCTTCAGCCTGAGCGGGGAGCTGGCCGCCACCGGCGCCGCCGGGCCCGGCTCGCTGCAGGTACGTCTGCTCGACACGCTGCACAGTCTCACGGAAGCCGAATTTACGGCTCACCTGCGGCTGCGCGTATGGTAACGGCCGCTTTTCCCTACCGTCTCTACCTGGTGATAGCGGCGGAGGCCTGCGCCGGCCGCGACCTGCTGGCGGTGGCCGAAGCCGCCGTGCGCGGCGGGGTCGACCTGGTGCAGCTGCGCGAAAAACAGGTGGACGAGCCCACGTTCCTGGCCCGGGCCGAGCGGCTGGCCGAGCGGCTGAGTTGCTACAGCGTGCCCCTGCTTATCAACGACAACCTGCGCGTGGCCCGCCGCGTGGGGGCCGCGGGGCTGCACGTGGGCAACCACGACCTGCCTCCGACCCAGGTGCGGGCGCAGTGGCCCGGGGTCGGGCTGCTGGGCTACTCGCTCGAGTACACCGCCCAGCTGCATACGCCCGAGGCCGAGGCCGCCGATTACCTGGGCATCAGCCCGGTGTTCCGCACGCCCACCAAAACCGATACCGTTACGGAATGGGGACTGGCGGGCGTGCGCGCCATCCGGGCCGCCACCCCCAAGCCCCTGGTGGCCATCGGCAACATCCACGCCGGCAACGCCGGGCCGGTGCTCCAGGCCGGGGCCGACTGCCTGGCCGTGGTATCGGCCATCTGCCAGGCCCCCGACCCGGAGCGGGCGGCCGCTGTGCTCCGCAACCAAATCGACCTGTACTGCTGATGCCTACCACGTTTGAATACCCATCCGTGCTCACCATTGCCGGCTTCGACGGCAGCGGCGGAGCCGGCATTCAGGGCGACATGAAAGCCATTTCCGCCCTGGGCTGCTACGCCACCTCAGTCCTGACGGCCCTGCCCGTGCAGAATACCTGCGGCGTGCGCAGCATCTTCCCGATTCCCGCGGCGGCGGTGGCCGAGCAGCTGGCCGCCATTTTCGACGACGTAGTGCCCCACGCCATCAAAATCGGGATGGTGCACACCCCGGAGCTGGTTCACACCATTGCCACGGCCCTGCGGGCCGGGCCGGCCGTGCCGGTCATTTTCGACCCGGTTATGGTGGCCACCAGCGGGCACCGGCTCATCGAGCAAACGACCCTGGAGGCCCTGACCGGGCAGCTGTTTCCGCTTTCGGAGCTCATCACCCCCAACCTCGACGAAGCCGCCATCCTGGCCGACATGCCCATTCCCGACGTGACGGCCATGCACGAAGCCGGCCGCCGCATCCGGGCCCGGGGCTGCCGGGGGCTGCTGCTCAAGGGGGGCCACCTGCCCACGCCCACGCTCGTCTCGCTCTACTTTGCCGACGATGGCTCGGTGCACGAGTTTACGACCCCCAAGCTGGCCACGACCAATACCCACGGCTCGGGGTGCACGCTTTCCTCGGCCATTGCCAGCTACCGGGCCCTGGGCTACCCGCTGCTCGAGGCCGTGGGGCTCGGGCAGCAGTACGTGCACGAGGCCATCCGCCACGGGCAGGCCGTGCGCACCGGCCAGGGCAACGGCCCGCTTAACCATTTCTTCGCTCCCCTTCCCCTGCTTGCCCGTGAACTGGTCAACTGACGCCTGGGCCGCCGCCGCCCCCATTTACCAACAGATTCTGCAGCTGCCCTTTATTGAGGAGCTATGCGCCGGCACCCTGGACCGGGGCCGGTTTCAGTTCTACCTGGCGCAGGACTCGCACTACCTGGCCCACTTCGGCCGCACGCTGGCCCTGCTGGGCGCCCGGGCCCCGCTGCTGGACGATGCGCTGGCCTTCGTGCGCTTCGCCGAAGGAGCCGTGGTCGTCGAAAATGCCCTCCACCAGTCCTACTTCCGCACCTATGGCGTGACGACCACGGGCCAGGCAGAGCCCGCCTGCCATCATTACCTGCATTTTCTGCGGAGCACAGCCGCTCTGGAAGCCGTGGAAACGGGCATGGCCGCAGTGCTGCCCTGCTTCTGGATTTACCAGGAAGTGGGCCGCCATATTTACCGCACCCAGCACCACCCGGCCAATCCCTACCAGCAGTGGATCGATACGTACGCCGGGGAGGAGTTCGGGCGGCTCGTTACCAGCGCCATTGCCATCTGCGACCGGGCCGCGGCCCAGGCCACAGCTGCTCAGCGGGCCGCCATGACTTCGGCCTTTGTAACGGCCAGCCGGCTGGAATGGCAGTTCTGGGAGGCCGCCTACCGGGGCCGGACGTGGTCGGGAGATACGGGTGGCGCCTGAATGCCGGCCAGCATTCAAAAAGAAGACCCAGCAGGGCATCCGGAGCCATCACGTCCATATATATAACGCGGGGGCCGACCACATCGAGCGCCACCTCGCCTTTCGGGATTTCCTCCTGGCGCATCCTGCCGCTGCCGCCGAGTACTCGGCCTTAAAGCAGCAGGCCCCGGCCAGCCGCCCGCTTACCCGGCAAGCCTACCAAGACCGTAAGGAGCCCTTGATCGCGTCGCCATCCAAGCCACGGTAATTCGCTGGTACCGCCTCCATCACTGGTAAGGGCCACCCGGCTCCTATCCCAGGTCCAGTTGCGCAAACCGCTGCGCCAGCAGGGCGTGGAACTGCTCCTGCAGGTCCGCGGGCAGAAAGCTCCGGGCAATGAACGACTCCCAGGCCGGCCGGGCCCGGGCCAGGCGCGTGAGCATGCCCGTAATCACCTTGTCGTCATTGCCGGCCCGCCCGGCGGCCTGCCGAAAGTCCGCCTGCCGCAGCCGCTTCTTTCTGCCGTTGAGCGTGAGGGCCAGCGCCTCGGTATCGGCGGGGTTCACCAGAGCCATGGCCACCAGGGCGTAGGCCGGGGCCAAGCCGTAGCCCAGGCCGGGCGTCTGCAGCAGGGAGAAATTTTTCAGGTGCATGTCGGCGTTGCCGGTCAGGAAGCTGAAGAGCACCAGCTCTTAGTAGTTGACCGCGTCCAGGCCAGGGTTAGCCGAGTAGCGCAGAATGGGCTTGGCTACCTGCTCGTGGGAGCCGTCGTACTTGTTTTCCGTCAGGCACTCGGTGAGTTGGCACATGTCCCCCACGCCGTTATTGTATGCCACGCGCCTCATTCAGCAGGGCACCCCTATCAACGAACAAGTGGATTGGGGCCTGCACAACCCCGAGCCGGCGGAAGAACATGCCTGTTTGGAAGACCCCGAGATTGAAGAGTACGGCAACTGGCACCTGGGCATCGCCATGAGCAAAGACGAAAAGACCAAGAGCCGCTACAAATTCGGAGAGCATCACAAAGTGTGGAGTAACCGCATCTTATGACTAGCTCAAGGGGAAAACGGAGCGAAGCGCGGCTTCTCTAAAAACCCGCTGCCCCACACTTTTTATGCTCTCATTACTATAGCCATGTGATAAGAGGTCGAAAGGTCAGAAACAGGAGTAGGAGGGAGGGCAAAAGGTATGGCTGGCCCCGCGCTTTATCAGGCGGCGGCCGTAGCGGGAACTCCGACCGCAGTGAAGCATGCTCGCAACGCCCCCCGGTGGCCCAGCTTGGCTGACTGAGCCGAAAGGCCCGCTTTTGCGCCCGCCTTCGCGCGGTTGACTGGCGGCGTAAGCAGCTTCGGCAGAGGGTAGTGAGGCAGTGGACACTAACCCGGCAGACAAATATTTATTTGGTATTAAGCACAATTTTAGCAACCTTACCCTCCGTTTCCTGCCAGCCTTCGGGCTAAAGCCGGAATCCGGCACGCCTTGCAGGGTTACGCCACCAAACGCTCCCGGGATAAGCCCTTTTTTTTTGAATTATTACACAATCGTTTGTGTGTTTAAATTAACACACAAACGATTGTGTAAACCCCACTAATTCCCACACATCCTGACTTATGAAAAAGTCTGTACCCAAAATGCCCCGGCTGACCCTGCCGGCGCTGTTTTGTTGCCTGCCCCTGCAGGCGGCCCTGGCTCACTCCTCGGCGGTGTCCACCACCACCCGCCCCAGTTTCGAACGACTGGCCGACATTACCATTTCCGGTCGGGTGCTGGATGCCAAAGGGGAAGCCCTGCCCGGCGTAACGGTGGTAGCCAAAGGCACCTCAATCGGAACTTCCACTACTTCCGATGGCACTTTTCTGCTGAACGTGCCGGAGGGCAGTACGTTGGTTTTCAGCTACGTGGGCTACGTGCGCCAGGAGGCCGTGGTGCTGGCGGCCACAACGGCGTTGCGCATTACGCTGCTTGAAGATACCAACGCACTGAGTGAGGTAATGGTGGTGGGCTACCTGCAACAGGATCGTCAGAACCTGACCAGCGCCGTGAGCAGTATAGATACCCAGGAGGCCACCAAAGTGCCGGTGCCCACGGTGGTACAGGCCATTCAGGGCCGGGTGGCGGGCGTGCAGATCGAAGGCGCGGGTAACCCCGGGGCCGTGCCGAATATCGTCATTCGAGGCGTCGGGACGACCGGATCGGGAAGCAATCCGCTGTATGTGATTGACGGGCTCTGGTCGGACAACATCCGTAACCTGAGTCCCACCGATATTGAGTCGGCCACGGTGCTTAAGGATGCTTCCTCGACGGCCGTATACGGTTCCCGCGGGGCCAACGGCGTAATTCTGATTACTACCAAGCGCGGGCAGGCGGGCGAGCCGAAAATCAGCTTCAACGGCTACAAGGGCGTGGAAAGCGTATACCGCACCTTCGATCTGACCAACCACAGCGAATGGGCCGACCGGGCCGCGGTGGCCTACCGCAACGCCGACCTCGACCCGACCGTGCGCATGCCGGGCGCGGTGAAGGGCACGGCCGCCTACTCCGACGCCATCGATACCGACTGGCAGAAGGAGTTTTTTCAGACCGGCAAAATTGAAGACTACAACCTGACCTTCTCGGGGGGCAGCAACAGCGGCAAAAGCGCCACCAACTTCCTGATTTCGGGGGGGTACTTCCGCCAGGACGGTATCGTGAAGGGCCCTTCGTTTGAGCGCTACAACGTGCGCCTGAACTCGGGCATGACCCGGGGGCGTCTCAAAATCGGGCAGAGTGCTCTGCTGACCCATATCAATACCACACTCCTTAATGAGGTGCCGTTTGTGGATGTGCTGGCGGAGCTGCCGGGTATTCCGGTGTACGACCCTAACAACTTCGGGGGCTACGGCTACGGCAGCGCCAACCTGTTCAACTACTCGGTGAACCCCATCGGGGCCCAGCAGATTCTGAACCGCACCCAGAAAAACAACCTCTTGCAGGGCAATGTCACGGGGGAGTTTCGCCTGTTCGATTTCCTGTCCTACCGCCTCAACCTGGGCATTGAGGCGCAGGACTATAACGACAAGAACGCGCGGCGGGAAGGCTATATCCGCCTAGGCGAATCGAGCCCTAACACCACCTACCTGTTTGAGAACCGGGGCAATTCGGTGTTTACGCTGGTGGAAAACACGCTCAACCTGACCAAGCAGCTCGGCGACCACAACATCACTGCGGTGCTGGGCTACTCCGAGCAGCAAACCCACGTGAGTAACGCTACGGCCAACGCCACGGGTTACTCGTCGGTGCCGCGGTACTTTTTTGTGCTGAGTCAGGGAACGAACACGGCCACGCCACCCACCGTGGGCGGGGGCCTCGATAACTACACCAAGCGTTCCTATTTCAGCCAGGTTAACTACGACTTCCGCAACCGCTACCTGATTACCGGAAGTTTCCGGCGCGACGGTTCCTCGCGCTTCGATGCCTCGCGGCGCTACGCCAACTTCGGGGCCGGCTCGGTGGGCTGGCGCATCAGCGAGGAAGATTTCTTCAAGAATGCGCTGCCGATGGTGAACAGCCTCAAGCTGCGGGCCAGCTACGGCGTAAACGGCAACGACCTGCTGCCGGGCTCCTACCTGTACCAGCCCGTCATCAATCCCACCATTTTCTACCCCCTGGGTGGCGGCCAGGTGTTGCAGCCGGGCGCTATCCAGACGGGCCTGGAAAGCAGGGATATCCGCTGGGAGTCGCGTTATACCACCAACTTTGGCCTCGACCTGGCCGTGCTCGACAGCCGCGTGACCCTGTCGGCCGACTACTACATTTCGACCACCAAGGATGCGCTGGTGAGTCCGCCGCTGCCGGGCTACCTGGGCACGGCCGGCTTCGCGCAGCCCTTCACCAACCTGGGCGAGATTCAGAACAAGGGGCTGGAACTGGCCCTGGGCTATCACACCGGCAAATCGGCCTTCACCTTCGGGGCCGACCTGACGCTGACCACCACGCGCAATGAGGTGCGCAAGCTCTCCGACATCCAGCCCGTCATTCCGGGCGACTTCGGGGCCACCCGCACCGAGGTGGGCCAGCCCATCAGCCGGCTCTACGTGCTGAACATGATCGGCATTTTCCAGAGCGATGCTGAAATTCAGAACTACAGAAGTGCCGATGGCAAGGTGATTCAGCCCCTGGCCAAGCCCGGCGACGTGAAGTTCGAGGACGTAAACGGGGACGGCGCCATTACCTACTCCGGCGACCGGAAGTACGTGGGCAGCCCCTTCCCCACGCTGCAGGGCGGCCTGAACCTGACGGCCACCTACAAAGGATTCGACCTGAGCGTATTCTGGCAGGGCGTTACGGGCAACGACGTGCTGAACGTGACCCGCACGGCCGTGGATGGCCTGAACGGCGACACCAACTTCCGCCGCGACCTGCAACCCTGGACGCCCGATAACCCTTCGACGACCACGCCGCGGCTGGTGTACGGCGGGGGTGCCGAGGCCGTGAAAAACTTCGAAGTCGCCAGCACCCGCTGGGTGGAAGACGGCAGCTACCTGCGCCTGAAAAATGTGCAGCTGGGCTACACCCTGCCGGCCGGCCTGCTCAGCAAAGTGCAGGGCCTGGGCACGGTGCGTGTGTACGTGACTGGCCGCAACCTGGTCACGTTCACCAAATACACCGGCTTCGATCCGGAAACGCCCGGCGTGGGCGTGTTCGGCCGGGGCATTGATAACGGCACCTACCCCAACGTGCGCACCATCACGGGCGGGCTGCAAGTGAATTTCTAGCGCTTTCACCGCCGCCGTACCTCCTCCTCTTTCGACGCAATTCCCATGACTATTTCCCGATTTTCCCGCGCCGCCCTGGCCTCCCTGCTGCTACTGAGCACCGGCTGCGATAAGGACCTGCTGGACCAGGTGAACCCCAACGTGCCGAGCAGCAACCAGTTCTGGAAAACCCAGGATGACGCCAACCGCGGCGTGCTGGCTGTGTACTCGAGCCAGCAGATTTTCTCGACCTACAGCCTCTACTGGCACTTTGCCACCACCGGCCGCACCGACGAATCGTTCACCAGTACGCCCGACCCGGGCCTGAACCAGTACCTGGTGTTCCGGCAGGTGAGCACTACCGATGGGCGCTCGGCCTTTATGTGGAACGACCTGTACCGCATGGTGTACCGGGCCAACCAGGTGCTGGCCAACGTGCCGGGCATCAGCATGGACGAAACACTGAAAAAGCAGATTCTGGCCGAGGCCCTGTTCCTGCGCTCCTCATGCTACTACGACCTGGGCCTGCTATTCGGCAACATTCCGCTGGTGCTGGAGCAGGCCGATGCCAATACCCGCGCCCCGCAGGCGACCCAGGAGCAGGTATACGCCCAGATTATCAGCGACCTGGAAAAGGCCAAGGTCGACCTGCCGCTTTCCTACGATGCCGCCAACAAGGGCCGCGCCACCCGTGGGGCCGCCACGGCTCTCATGGGCAAGGCGTACATGCAGCTGCGTAAGTGGTCCGACGCCTCGGCTCAGTTTGCCGAAGTCATCAGCTCGGGCCAGTATTCCTTGGTGGCCAACTACGCCGATAACTTCACCGAGTCTAATGAGAACAACAGCGAATCCATTTACGAAATCCAGTTTTCGGGCGTAAACAAAACCTTCGGGCAGGACTTCGTGGGCGCCGCCGAGGGTAACGAGCGGGCGCAGTTTTTCGGCCCTCCCGGCGTGGGCTTTACCGACGTGGAAGTTCGCCGCTGGCTGTTCGAGGAGTTCGATGACAAAACCCTGGCCGGCGACGTGGACCCGCGCCGCGACGCCACCTTGTTCAGCGCCGTGGGCACGCCGGTGCTCTACGGCAAAAACTTCGTGGGCGTAGGGCCCAACAGCCTCAACATCAACCCCAGCCGCCTGCTGTGGCGCAAGTACCAGAACGACCGGACGCGCAACTTCGAGGACTTTTTCTCCGGCATCAATATTCGCCTGATTCGCTACGCCGATGTGCTGCTGATGCAGGCCGAGGCCCTCAACGAGCAGGGCCAGACGGCCGCCGCCGTGCCCCTCATCAACCAGGTGCGGGCCCGCGTGCAGCTCACGCCCCTGGCCACCGGCCTGAGTCAGGATGCCCTGCGCGCCCAGCTGCGCCACGAGCGGATTACGGAGCTGGCCGGGGAAGGCAGCCGCTGGGGCGACCTGGTCCGCTACGGCCTCTTCGACTCGCCCGCCGGTCTGAACGAGCTCAAAGCCCGCGACGCGGACTTCAACAACTTTGTAGCGCCCCGCAACAAGCTGCTGCCCATTCCGCAGACCGACATCGACATTGACCGGCGCCTGGTGCAGAATCCCGGCTACTAAGCCGCCCGCCGAAAAGCCCGGAAGTCAGGTCGCCTGATTTTCGGGCTTTAGTGCTTCTCCCGCGAAAATTTCCCTGCTGATGAACCTCGTTTCCCGTTTGCTCTACCCGATCCTAATCGGGGTGCTGACGCTGGGCGGCGCGGCCTGCCAGAAAACCCGGCCCGCGCCCTTCATTCCGCCGGTGCTGACGCCCACCCCCACGGCCCCCACCTTCCAGAACCCGCTGCTCAGCTCCGGGCCCGACCCGTGGGTGTACCAGAAGGACGGGTTTTACTACTACATGCACACGCTCAACGACCGGCTGAGCATCTGGAAAACGGCGAAAATGTCGGAGCTGAACGTGGCCGCCAGTCAGGTTGTCTGGAAGGCGCCGGCCAGCGGCAACGCCGCGGGCAACCTCTGGGCCCCGGAGCTGTACTTTCTGGATGGCAAATGGTATATCTACTACTCGGCCGGGCCGGCGGGCCCCAACCTGGGCCTGCAGCGGACCTGGGTGCTGGAAAACGCCAGCGCCGACCCCACCACCGGCACCTGGGTGGATAAAGGCCGCATCTTCAGCCCCACGGCCGATTTCTGGGCCATCGACGGGACGGTCCTGGAGCAGAACAACCGGCGCTACTTCATCTGGTCGGGCCACAACGGGCAGGATGCCATTCAGAGGCTCTACATCTCCGAGATGAGCAACCCCTGGACCCTGGCCGGGCCGCGGGTGGAGCTCTCGCACCCCGAGTTCAGCTGGGAGCTGGTGGGCCCGCCCTACGTAAACGAGGGCCCGGAAATTCTGAAGCACGGCAACAAAACCTTCCTGGTGTACTCGGCCAGCTTCTGCGGCACCGACCAGTACTCGCTGGGCATGCTCACGGCCGGCAGCACCGCCGACCCCATGCTGCCCGCGTCCTGGACGAAATCGACCCAGCCGGTATTCTCGCCCAGCCCGGCCAACCGGGCCTACGCCACCGGCCACAACTCCTTTTTCACCTCCCGCGATGGGCAGGAAAACTGGCTGCTGTACCACGCCAACTCCAACCCCAACGAAGGCTGCGTAGAGCGGCGCAACCCGCGCATGCAGCAATTCAGCTGGAACACCGATGGAACTCCCAACTTTGGGGTGCCGGTGGCCATTAACACGCCTCTCGCCAAACCCGGCGGGGAATAAACCCTACTGCCCCTCCGGGAGGGTCCACCCGAATTTCTACTCTGATGATGACGTATTTCCCCGAGCTTATTCGTCGCCCCGGCCGGGTTATCGGCCGGTTGCTGCTGGTGTTGGTGCTGCTGGGCGGCCTGACGCCCCGGGCCCACGCTCTCCAGGGCGTGCTGGGCGCCCACGACCCGTCTACTATCGTGAAGGATGGTAACAAGTACTGGGTATTTACCACCGGCCAGGGCGTCGGCAGCCTGTATTCCACTGATTTGATCAACTGGCAGCCGGGGCCGCGGCCAGTGTTCGTCAACAACGGCTACCCCGCCTGGATTAACCCCAAAGTGCCCGGGTTCCAGGGGAATTTCTGGGCTCCGGAGTGTGTATTTATGAACGGCAAGTACTACCTGTACTACTCCTGCTCCACGTTCGGCTCCAACGTATCGGCCATTGGGCTGGCCACCAACGTCACCCTCGACCCGAGCAGCCCCAACTACAACTGGGTGGATGAGGGTGAGGTTATTTCGACCAACAGCGGCAGCAACGTGAACGCCATCGACCCGGCCATTTTCCGGGATACCAATGATGAAGTGTGGCTTAGTTACGGGTCGTTTTTCGGCGGCATCCGCATCACCCAGTTGAGCGCCACCACCGGTAAGGTGCTCAACGCCGGTAACCAGGCGGCCGTCGTCAGCAACGACCCCGAGGCCGCCTACCTGACCAAGCATGGGGGATATTACTATATGTTTTTCAACCGCGGGTCCTGCTGCCGCGGCGTCAACAGCACCTACTACATCATGGTGGGCCGCTCTACTTCGCCCACCGGTCCGTACCTGGATCAGAACGGCGTGAGCCTCAACAACGGGGGCGGTACACTGGTACTCAACGTGTCGGGCCGCTACGTGGGGCCCGGCCACGCGGGCACTTACGAGGAAAACGGCACCACTTACTTCTCGCACCACTACTACGACGGCGACGACAACGGCGCGCCGAAGCTGGGCCTGACCCGCCTCACCTGGGATGCCGCCGCCTGGCCCGTGGTCAGCCGCGACTGGGTGACGTCCGGGCGCTATGAAATCCGGAATCAGAACAGCAAGCTGGTGTGGGAAGCCCGGGGCTGCACTGGCGCGGCGGGCCAGGCCATTGCCCAGGCCACGCCCACCGGCCTCGACTGCCAGCGCTGGGACTTTGCCGCCCTCGGCGACGGCGAATACCGCCTAACCAGCGCCGTGGGCGGCCTCACCGCCTCGGTGGCCGGCTGCTCCCCCGACAACGGCGCCCTGCTCCAGCTCGACCCCTACGTGCGGCTGAACTGCCAGCGCTTCGTCGTCGACCGGGCCAACGATGGCACTTTGGTGCTGGCATCGTCGTTTGGCAACCGGGTGGTGGATGTGCCCGTCGCCTCCACCGCGCCGGGCCGGCAGCTTGGCCTGTTCGATTACAACGGCTGCCCCTGTCAGCGGTGGGTGCTGGGCGGCAACGCGGTGCTGGCCGCCTCGGCCGCCCGGCCGCTGGCCGGCGTGCGGGTGTACCCGGTGCCGGCCAGCCGCAGCGGATTCACGGTGGAGCTCGGGGCATTGCCAACGGCCGGGGCCACCCGGGTGGAGGTGTATGATTTGCGGGGCCGGCGCGTGTACCAGGGCCAATTTCCGGCGCGGCCGGTGCTCACGGTAGAAGTCGCCCTGCTGCCGGGGGTATATCTGGTGCGGGTGCAGCGGCCGGAGGGAGTATTTACACAAAAAATCAGTGTGATCTAAAGGGTCAGGAGCCGTAGGAGAGAGGTTTTCTGGTCCTTCTCCGACGCTTTTTTGCGCGCATGAAACACAAACGATTGTGTAAATTGAAAAGCTTTTTTTACTTTCGACACCGCGTAGTCGTCTTTGCGCAGGGCCCCGCCCCGCCCTCCGCCGCGCCTGCAAACCCAACGCTGAAGTGCGTACTTACGCCCGCAAACGGGGCTGCGCCCTCCAGCTTCTTCCGCCCAATTCCCCCAATCCCGGTTCATGACAGATTTCTCCCGCCCCCGATTCTGGTTCCGGAATGCGGCCGGCCTGGCCGGCTGGCTGCTGCTGGTAGGCTGCAACTCCCCATCTTCCTCCGCTGACCAGACGCCCGGCGCTGTCGCCTCCATGACTGACTCCACCCAAACCATGCCCGCCGCTTCATTCGGCCAGACTTCTGACGGCGCCGCCGTTCAGCTCCATACCCTCGCCAATGCCCACGGCCTGAAGGCCACCATCAGCACCTACGGCGGCACGCTCACCAGCCTGCTCGTGCCCGATAAAACCGGCCAGCTCGGCGACGTAGTACTGGGCTTCGATAACGTGAGCGGCTACCAGAGCCCGGAGTTCCGGAAGGCCAATCCCTACTTCGGAGCTTTGATTGGGCGCTACGGCAACCGCATTGCCAAGGGTCGGTTCAGCCTCGAGGGGCAGGAGTACAAGCTGGCCCAGAACAACGGGCCCAACTCCCTGCACGGCGGTAAAATGGGCTTTGATAAAGTGCTGTGGGAGGCCGTGCCCGGCACTTCGGCCGAAGGCCAGACCCTCACGATGACCTACCTGAGCAAAGACGGGGAGGAAGGCTACCCCGGCAACCTGCAAGTGACGGTGGTGTACACGCTCACGGCCGATGACGCCCTTAAAATCGACTACTCCGCTACCACCGACCAGGCCACGCCCGTCAATCTCACCAACCACGCCTACTTTAATCTGGCCCTGGGGCAGCAGCCCGACGTGCTGGCCCACGTGGTAACCATTCCGGCCGAGCGCTACACCGTGGTGGACGACGGCCTGATTCCGACCGGGGAGCTGCGCCCGGTGCAGGGAACGCCCTTCGATTTCCGCGGGCCCCACGCCATCGGAGAGCGGATTGCCCAGGTGCCCGGCGGCTACGACCACAACTGGGTGCTCAACAACGAAACCGGCTCCCACCTGGCCGCCACCGTGTTTGAGCCCACCTCGGGCCGCACCCTGGAAGTAACCACCACCGAGCCCGGCGTGCAGTTCTACACCGGCAACTTCCTCGACGGCACCCTGACGGGCAAAAGCGGCGTCCGCTACGGTAAGCACGCCGGTTTCTGCCTCGAAACCCAGCACTTTCCCGACTCACCCAACCAGGCCAACTTCCCGAGCACAGTGCTCCGGCCCGGCCAGACCCTGCACTCCACGACGACCTACCGCTTTGGCGTGCGCAGGTAGGGGAGAAGCGCAACGGCTTTGGTCGGCCGCGCCGCTGCTACTGACCGGCCATCGGCGGCCGTTGTTCCCATTTTAAGTCCTTATCCCGTGGAAAATCATACCCCCTCTGACGCCTACGTTATCGGCATCGACTACGGCTCCGACTCCGTGCGGGCCGTGCTGGTCAGTGCCCATACCGGCCAGGAAGTAGCCCAGGCGGTGCACCCGTACGCCCGCTGGAAAACGAAGCGCTACTGCAACGCCGCCCGCAACCAGTTCCGCCAGCACCCCCTCGACCACATCGAGGGCCTGGAAGCCACCGTGCGCCGGGTGGCCCAGCATGTGCCAGCCGCCCAGATTAAGGGTCTGGCCGTGGACACCACTGGCTCGACGCCCGGGCCCGTGAACGAGCAGGGCGTGGCCCTGGCCCTACTGCCCGAGTTTGCCGAGAACCCGAACGCCATGTTCGTGCTCTGGAAGGACCACACGGCCCTGGCCGAGGCCGCCGAAATCAACCATAAGGCCCGCACCTGGGGCGGCGAGGACTACACCCGCTTTTCGGGCGGCATCTACTCCTCGGAGTGGTTCTGGGCCAAGATTATGCACGTGGTGCGCGAGGACGAGGCCGTGGCCCGCGCCGCCTACTCCTGGATGGAGCACTGCGACTGGCTCACGCTGCTGCTCACCGGCGGCGAGTTGAAAACCTGCAAGCGCAGCCGCTGTGCTGCCGGCCACAAGGCCATGTGGCACGAAAGCTGGGGCGGCCTGCCTTCCGAGGAGTTCCTGACCCTGCTGGAGCCCCGGCTGGGCGGCCTGCGCGAGCGGCTGTTCGAGCAAACCTACACCGCCGACGAAGTAGCCGGCCACCTCTCCGAGGAGTGGGCCCAACGCTTGGGCCTGACCACCGACACGGTGGTAGCCGTGGGCTCCTTCGATGCCCACGCCGGGGCCGTGGCGGGCGAAATCGAGGCCTACTCGATGGTAAAGGTGATGGGCACCAGCACCTGCGACATTGTGGTGGCACCCATGCACGAAGTAGGAGGGAAGCTGGTGCCCGGCATCTGCGGGCAGGTAGATGGCTCCGTAATTCCCGGTATGCTGGGTCTGGAAGCCGGCCAATCGGCCGTGGGCGATTTGCTGGCCTGGTTCCGGGGCGTGCTGGAGTGGCCGCTGCGCACCTTGCTGCCGCAGTCGGCCCTGCTGACGCCGGAACAGCAGCAGGCGCTGCGCGAGGAGCTGAGCGACAAGATGATGGCCGAGCTGAACCGGGCCGCCGCCGCCGTGCATCCCGACGACTCGCAGGTGCTGGCCCTGGACTGGGTGAACGGCCGCCGCACCCCCGACGCCAACCAGGCCCTGAAAGGTGCCCTCATGAACCTCACGATGGGCACCGACGCCCCGCAGATTTTCCGGGCCCTGGTGGAGTCCATCTGCTACGGCTCGCGCCTGATTGTGGAGCGCTTCGAGCAGGAAGGCATTCCCATCCAGCAGGTTATCGGGCTGGGCGGGGTGGCCAAGAAATCGGGCTTCCTGATGCAGACCCTGGCCGACGTGCTCAACCGTCCCATCAAAGTGGCTGAATCGGACCAGGCGCCGGCCCTGGGCTCGGCTATGTACGCAGCCGTGGCCGCCGGTATTCACCCCAGCGTGGAGGCGGCCCAGCGGGCCATGGGTAACGGCTTCGCCCAAACCTACCAGCCCAACCCGGCCCGCGTGGCCGACTACCAGCGCCGCTACGAGCAGTACCAGACCTTCGGGCAGTTTGTGGAGCAGGCCACCGCTCCGGTTGAAGTAGAATCCGAACCCGAAACCGCCGCCCACGCATGAGCCAGTACCAGGAGTTGAAACAGGCCTGCTACGAGGCCAATATGCAGCTGCCGGCCCTGGGGCTGGTACTCTTCACCTTCGGCAACGCCAGCGTGGTGGACCGGGCGCGGGGGGTGTTTGCCATCAAGCCCAGCGGCATACCCTACGCCACGCTCCGGCCCGAGGACATGGTGGTGGTGGACTTTCAGAATAACGTGGTAGAAGGAGAGAAGCGGCCGTCGTCGGATACCAAAACCCACGCCGTACTCTACGGCCACTGGGAGCATATCGGCGGCATTGTGCACACGCACAGCACCTACGCCACGGCCTGGGCCCAGGCCCAGCTGGATATCCCCATTCTGGGCACCACCCACGCCGACCACCTCACGGTGGACATTCCCTGCGCTCCGCCCATGGACGACCAGATGATTGCCGGCGACTACGAGCACCAGACCGGCTGGCAAATCATCCACGAGTTTGAGCGCCGCGGGCTCTCGCCCCAGGAAGTGCAGATGGTACTGCTCAGCAACCACGCGCCCTTCACCTGGGGCAAAACCGTGGAAAAAGCCGTGTACCACAGCGCCGTGCTGGAAGAAGTAGCCCGCATGGCCTATCTCAGCTGTACCCTCCGCCCCGACGTGCCCCGTCTGAAAGAAGCCCTGGTTCAGAAGCACTACGAGCGCAAGCACGGTGCGCATTCCTACTACGGCCAGAGCTAGTTTTCTTTCTTCTTGCCTCTTAACACAATCGATTAACTAAAACCACCCCGGTTTCATTCGCCTTTCACCCATGCTCGACATTTCCCACTACGAAGCCTGGTTTATCACCGGCAGCCAGCACCTCTACGGCCCCGAAACTCTGGAGGAAGTAGCCCGGCACTCCCAGCAGATTGCCGAAGCCCTCGGCTCGGCGCTGCCCATTAAGGTGGTATACAAGCCCGTGCTGACGGGACCAGCCGAAATATACCAGCTGATCCAGGAAGCCAATACCACCCCCAACTGCGTGGGCCTGATTGCCTGGATGCACACCTTCTCGCCGGCCAAAATGTGGATCAACGGCCTGAAGATTCTGCAGAAGCCGCTGGCCCACCTGCACACCCAGTTCAACCGCGACATTCCCTGGGCCGACATCGACATGGACTTCATGAACACCAACCAATCGGCGCACGGCGACCGGGAGTTTGGCTTCATCACGTCGCGCATGCGGGTGAAGCGCAAGGTGGTGGTGGGCCACTGGCAGAGTGCCGACGCCCAGGAGCGCCTCCGCATCTGGGCCCGCGCGGCCTGCGCCTGGGCCGACTGGCAGGGCGGCCGCATCGTGCGCTTCGGCGACAACATGCGCTACGTGGCCGTAACCGAGGGCGACAAGGTGCAGGCCGAGCTGCAGTTTGGCTACGAGGTGAACACCTACGGCATTGGCGATTTGGTAGCCGTGATTAATGAGGTGACCGAGGAGCAGGTAAATGCCCTGCTGGCCACCTACGAGCAGGAATACGAGCTGGCCGACTCGCTGCGGGACGGCGGCAGCCAGCGCGAAGGCCTGCGCGACGCGGCCCGCATAGAGGCCGGCATGCGCCGGTTTCTGCAGGACAAAAAGGCCATCGGCTTCACCGATACCTTCGAGGATTTGCACGGCATGGTGCAGCTGCCCGGCATTGCTACCCAACGCCTGATGGCCGAGGGCTACGGCTTTGGGGGGGAAGGCGACTGGAAAACGGCGGCCCTGGTGCGCGCCCTGAAGGTGATGGGCGCGGGCCTGCCCGGCGGCAACTCCTTCATGGAAGACTACACCTACCACTTCCAGCCCGGCAACGAGCTGGTGCTGGGCTCCCACATGCTGGAAATCTGCCCCACTATTTCCGAGGGCAACGTGAAGGTGGAAGTGCACCCGCTAGGCATTGGTGGTAAAGCCGACCCGGCCCGCCTGGTGTTCAACTGCCCCGCCGGCCCGGCCCTCAACGCCACCATCGTGGACCTGGGGCACCGCTTCCGCCTGATTGTGAATGAGGTGGAAGCCGTGGCACCCGAGCACGACCTGCCCAAGCTGCCCGTAGCCCGCGTGCTCTGGAAGGTGAAGCCCGACCTGAAAACCGGCGTTGCGGCCTGGATTCTGGCCGGTGGCGCCCACCACACCGGCTACAGCCAGAACCTCACGGCCGAGTACCTCGAAGACTTCGCCGAAATGGCCGGCATCGAGTACCTCATCATCGACGATGAAACCCGCCTGCGCACCTTCAAAAACGAGCTGCGCTACAACGAAGTGGCCTTCGGCAGCCGGTAGGTTTTTAGTTGTCAGGGAAAAAGAACTATCAATCCGCCCCCTGACTTGGTGGTAATTCTTTTTCCATAGCCAATGCCAACCGGCAACTAGCACCTCATCATCTCCCACCATTCCCACCAAACTCTCCCACCGATTCTGATGCGTAATAACCTTACTACGCTGGACCTACTGGTCTTTTTTGTGTACTTAATCGGGGTATCGGCCTACGGTTTTTACATCTATAAGAGCAAGCAGAAAGCCGAACAAAGCACTAAAGACTACTTCCTGGCCGAGGGTTCTCTCACCTGGTGGGCCATTGGGGCGAGTATGATTGCCTCCAACATCTCGGCCGAGCAGTTCATCGGCATGTCGGGCTCGGGCTTTAAGGTGGGCGTGGCCGTGGCCGCCTACGAGTGGGTGGCGGCCGTGGTGCTGATTCTGGTGGCCGTGTTCTTTATGCCGGTGTACCTAAAAAACAAAATCTTCACGATGCCGCAGTTTCTGGAGCAGCGCTACAACGCCACGCTGAGCCTGATTATGAGCATTTTCTGGCTCTTCCTGTACGTGCTGGTCAACCTGACCTCCATCCTGTAC
The DNA here is from genome assembly GCF_018760735.1 of Hymenobacter piscis. Lineage (GTDB taxonomy): Bacteria > Bacteroidota > Bacteroidia > Cytophagales > Hymenobacteraceae > Hymenobacter > Hymenobacter piscis. The sequence continues at coordinate 41,669 of NZ_JAHHZN010000019.1, read as the reverse complement.
CTGGGGGCGCTGGCCCTGAGCAACCTCGTCGGCGGCGACAGTTTCCACACCATCATCATTCTGCTGGCCCTGTTTGCCCTGCTGATTTCCATTGGCGGCATGAAGGTGGTCGGCTACACCGACGTGGTGCAGGTAGTGGTGCTGGTAGTGGGCGGCCTCGTGACGACCTACATTGCCCTGAGCCTGGTGAGTGAGAAGTTCGGCCTCGGGGGCGGGGCTATTTCGGGTTTCAACGCCCTCATGGACAAGGCACCCGACCACTTCCACATGATTTTTGCCAAGCCCACGGCCGGCACGCCCCAGCCCCAGGTGGATAATTACCTGGCTCTGCCCGGCATTGCCATGTACTTGGCCGGCCAGTGGATTGTGAACCTCAACTACTGGGGCTGCAACCAGTACATCACCCAGCGCGCCCTCGGCGCCGATTTGCCCACCGCCCGCACCGGCATCCTGTTCGCCGGTTTGCTCAAGCTGATGATGCCCGTGATTGTAATGCTGCCCGGCATTGCGGCTTACGTGCTCTACCAAAACGGCAGCCTCCAGGCCGAAATGTCGAGCACCGGCGCCTTCAACTCCGATAATGCGTACTCGGCCATTCTCACCTTCCTGCCCAACGGCCTCAAGGGCCTGAGCATGGCGGCCCTCACGGCGGCCATCGTGGCCTCGCTGGCAGGCAAGGTGAACTCGATTTCGACCATTTTTACCCTCGATATCTACAAGCGCTACCTGGCGCCCGAGGCTTCGGAGAAGAAGCAGGTGTGGGTGGGCCGGCTGACCATTCTGGCCGCCATTGTGCTGAGCGTGGGCTTTACCTGGCAGGATTTGCTGGGCATCGGAGGCGAAGGTGGCTTCCAGTTCATTCAAAAGTACACGGGCTTCATTTCGCCTGGCATTCTGGCGGTGTTCCTGCTGGGCATGTTCTGGAAGCGCACCACGGCCACAGCTGGCATCGTGGGCATTCTAGCAGGCTTTGCGCTGTCGGTGTTCTTCAACAATTATGCCCCCGAAACGCTGGGCCACGAAACGCTGCTTTACACGGCTTTCCCCAATGGCCGGGGCACGTTCGAAATCCCCTTTCTGATCTGCATGGGCCTCTCTTTCGCCATCACCATGCTGCTGATGATTGGCACCAGCCTGGCCGGACCGGTGGTGAATGCCCGCGCCATCCAGCTCAATGCCTCCATGTTCCGTGTCAGCCGCCAGACGATGGCGCTCATTGCCATCATTATGCTGCTGCTGATGGCGCTGTACGTGAAGTTCTGGTAACCGCCTGCCTTTGCTGTTCTTTTTGAGCTATTACTGAAAGCAAGTTGCCGCGCCCACCGCCCACGCGGTGGCTGCCAGTGCCAAACCGGGGGCGTGAAGCTTTTTCACGTCCCCGGTTCAATTTTCCGAATACCCGTTCCGTGTTTTCCATCCCTAATTTCCACAACCTTGAACACTACCTTGCTCCCCGCGCCGCGCCCTGACCGGGCCGGCCGCCCCGTCCTCTTCCGCGCCCTGCGCCTGCTGACCCTGCTAGCAGGGTTACTGAGTGCTGTCCCGGCCGCCTTCGCCCTCCAGGGCAACGACAACTGTCACGATCCGTCGAGCATTGTGAAAGACGGCAACCGATATTGGGTGTTCACCACCGGCATCGGTATCTACGGCATGTATTCCGACGACCTTGTGACGTGGCAGTCGGGCACCCGGCCGGTGTTCAACCGCAACGAGTATCCGAGCTGGATTAGCGGCAAGGTGCCGGGCTTCTCGGGCGACTTCTGGGCCCCGGAGTGCGTGTACCGCAACGGCAAGTTCTATCTTTACTACTCCGTTTCCACGTTCGGCTCGCGGGTATCCACCATTGGGCTGGCCACCAACGTCACCCTCGACCCCACCAGCCCCAACTACCGCTGGGTGGACCAGGGCGAAATCGTATCGACCACCAACAGCAGCGCCATCAACGCCATCGACCCGGCCGTGACTACCGATGCCAGCGGCGGGCTCTGGATGAGCTATGGCTCGTTTTCCAAGGGCATCGGCCTGCTGAAGCTCGATGGCAGCACCGGCAAACGCTCGGGCAGCAGCTTCTACTGGCTGGCTGGCAACCTGGCCGCCGACGGCGTGACGCGCAATAACAGCGGCAGCGAGGCGCCCTACATCGTGCGCAACGGCAGCTATTACTACCTGTTCATCAACAAGGGTGCCTGCTGCCAGGGCGCCAGTAGCACCTACTATATTCAGGTGGGCCGCGCCACCAGCATCACCGGCCCCTATTACGACCGCAACGGGGTGGACCTGAACCGCAACGGCGGCACCACGCTGCTGGCCACCAGCGGCAACTACGTGGGGCCGGGCCACGTGGGCCTGTTTCAGGAGGGCGGGGCCAACTACCTCACCCACCACTACTACGACCGCAACCAGAACGGCCGCGCCCGCCTGAGTGTGGGCAACTTGGGCTGGGACGGGGCCGCCTGGCCCTTCATCACCCGCGACTGGGTGGCCGCCGGCCGCTACACCCTGCGCAACCTAAGCAACGGCCTGGTCTGGGATTCCTGGGGCTGCACCGGGGCTCAGAACCAGGCCATTGCCCAGGGCACCGCTGCCGGCCTCAACTGCCAGCAATGGAACCTAACGCCGGTGGGCAACGGGGAATATAAGATTACCTCGGCCGTAGGGGCGGGCCTGGCGGCCGATGTGTTGGGCAATAACCCCAACAACGGCGCGAAACTAAACCTCTATCCCTACAGCGGAGCGGCCAACCAGCGCTTCAAAGTGGAGCGGGCCAGCGGCGGCAGCTACGTGCTGGCTTCCATGAATGGCAACCGCGTGGTGGAAGTGCCCGCCTGCTCCGGCACAGCCGGCGTGCAACTGGCCCTCTACGACTACCTCGGCAACAACTGCCAGAAGTGGACCATTGCCCCGGCTACCGCCGCCCGCGTGCTGGCCGCACAGGCCCCCAAAGCCGCCCTGTTCAACGCCTTTCCAAACCCCGTCACCCAGGGTCGCTTCGTGGTGGCGCTGGCCGCTGAGCTGACCACCGGCCCCGTCCGGCTTACTCTCACCGACGGGCAGGGCCGGGTGGTGTACACTGCCACCAGCACTGGCCGCTCCACGCTGCCCGTGCAGGCAAACCTGCGCGCCGGCCTCTACTTGCTGCACGTGCAGGGCGCCCAAGGTAGCTACTCCCAGAAACTGGTGGTGCAGTAAGGCACAACGTGCGGCCAGCTTCCATACCGGATGCTGGCAACCAACTGCCGGTTGGGACCCGATGCTGGACGCCCCGGTGCCGCCCGTCACGTACACTGCCCCGTGCTCACCCCCGACCGTCGGTCGGCCACTTTTCTTGTTGCTTTAGCGCATTATTGCCATGAAAAAGATACTGCTTCCCCTGGGCTTTGCGGCCCTGCTGCACCTGGCCGGGCCCGCCCGGGGCCAGGCCCTGCCCCGCTCCGATTACCCCATCCGGGCCGTGTCGTTTACGCGGGTGCAGCTGGCCGATAACTTCTGGCTGCCGCGCCTCAAAACCAACACCGAAGTGACCATTCCGGCCTCATTTCAGCGGTGCGAAGCCACCAATCGGGTCAAAAACTTTGAGATGGCGGCGGCCCGCACGGGGAAATTCGCCACCATCTTCCCCTTTGACGACACCGACATCTACAAAACGATTGAGGGAGCCTCGTATTCGCTCCGGCTTTACCCCGACGAGCAGCTGGACCAGTACCTGGACGCGCTCATTGCCAAGGTGGCCGCCGCCCAGGAACCCGACGGCTACCTTTACACGGCCCGGACCATCGACCCCGCGCATCCGCACGCCTGGGCCGGACCGGAGCGCTGGGTAAAGGAGCGCGAGCTGAGCCACGAGCTCTACAACGCCGGCCACCTCTACGAGGCCGCCGTGGCCCATTACGAGGCCACCGGCAAGCGCAGCCTGCTCACTATCGCCCTCCAAAACGCCGACTTGGTGTGCGCCGTGTTCGGCCCCGGCAAGCGCAACGTAGCGCCCGGCCACGAAATCGTGGAGATGGGCCTCGTGAAGCTCTACCGCGTGACCGGCGAAGCCAAGTACCTGACTACGGCCAAGTTCTTTCTCGACCAGCGCGGCCAGTACGACGGCTACGACCCCCAAAGTCCGGACCCCTGGCGCAACGGCTCCTACTGGCAGGACGATAAGCCCGTGGTGGCCCAGCGCGAAGCCGAGGGCCACGCCGTGCGCGCCGAGTACCTCTACTCGGCTATGGCCGACGTGGCTGCCCTCACCGGCAACCAGGCCCTGCTGCTGGCCGTGGACAGCATCTGGCAGAACATGGTGAGCCGGAAAATGTACGTGACGGGCGGCACCGGCGCGGTACCAGGCGGGGAACGATTCGGGGCCAATTACGAGCTGCCCAACACCACGGCCTACAACGAAACCTGCGCCGCCGTGGCCAACGTGTACTGGAACCAGCGCATGTTTCAGCTCCACGGCGACGCCAAATACGTGGACGTGCTGGAGAAAGTGCTCTACAACGGGTTGATTTCGGGCGTGGGTCTCGATGGAAAATCATTCTTCTACTCCAACGCCATGCAGATCAGAAGCAGCACGAGCTTCCCCCAGACCGAGCCCCAGCGCGCCGGCTGGTTCGACTGCTCGTGCTGCCCCACCAACCTGGCCCGCCTGATGCCCTCCTTGCCCGGCTACGTATACGCCCAGAACGGCCGCGACGTGTACGCCAATCTGTTCATCAGCGGCACCACCAACCTGATGGTGAATCGCACGGCCGTACGCATCATCCAGCAAAACAACTATCCCTGGGAAGGCCAGCTGAAATTCACCGTCAGCCCGGCTTCTCCCACCGATTTCAACCTGCTGGTGCGCCTGCCGGGTTGGGCGCAGGATGAGGCTATACCCTCCGATCTATACCGCTTCGCCGCGCCAGCCCAGGCAAACATCAGCGTAAGCATCAACAGCCGGCCCGTCAGCTACGTTACCCGCCGCGGCTACGCCGTGCTCAGTCGCAAGTGGCGCCCGGGCGATGTGGTAGAAGTGCTGCTGCCGATGGAAGTGCGCCAGGTAGTAGCCAGCTCCCAGGTGCCGGCCGACCAGGGCAAAATAGCCCTGCAACGCGGTCCGCTCGTGTACTGCGCCGAGTGGAAGGACAACGGCGGCAAAGCCAGCAACCTCATCGTGCCGGCCGTTACCACCTTCGCGGCCCGCTGGCAGCCCGATATGCTCAACGGCATCATGCAACTCACTGCCCCCGTGCCCGCCGTGCAGATCGATGCCGCCAATTATAGCATCAGCACCACCCGCCAGACGCTCACGGCCATTCCGTACTATGCCTGGGCCAACCGCGGTAAGGGCGAAATGACCGTCTGGTTTCCCCAGCACCTCACCGACGTGGAGCTGATTTCCCGGCGTCCGGCGGAGGTAACGGTGGGCAAATAAGGGGGTGCCGTTAGAAGGCCGCTGGCAGCAGGGTGGTCATGAATGGGGCGGTGAAGTCTGGGGCACAGTGCAGCACGTTGGGCAAGTCGGCAAATTCGAGGGCGATGTGGGGGTGGTGAGCACCACGGCCGACATACCCGCGTTGCGGGCGGCTTCCACGCCCTTGGGCACGTCCTCGAATGAGGCAATCGGAGGCGGGGATGCCCAGTTGGGCAGCGGCTTTCAGGAACGTTTCGGGGTGGGGCTTGCTTCGCGTCACGTCATCGGCCGAGATGACCACCGGGAAGTAGGGGCGCAGGTTGAGGTTGTTGAGCACAAAATCAATATTGAACGGAATGGCCGCCGAGCCAATGCCCATCGGTACGCCGCGCTGGTGGCCCCGGGGCAGGAAATTGGCCAGGCCTGGCAGCAGCTGCAGGTGGGGTCGGAAGGCATCCTGGTAGCGCTGATCCTTCTGCACGGCCAGCGCACCCATCTCGGCGGCCGTAAACCGGTCGGCCTTTTTACAGCAGCGGGGGGGGGAAAAATTACGTTAAGCCTTCCCCAGCCTTTTGCATACGTAGCTGCAAGTCACTACCTACCCAAATCACCGTTTTCCTGAACTAGGGTCTTTACAGGTAGCCTATAATTTCCGTGATGGCAGGGTCCTTCAAAACGGCAAAATCAGCTCCCGACCCGAGGGTTAACGTGCTCAGCCGCACCTGGTGCGCCTCCAGGCGGGCCAGGTTTTTCACCAGCTCAGGTAACCCCTCATAAAACGCGCCGGTCTCCTGCGCCTGTTCCAGTCGGAAGCGGTAGAGCCCGTGGATATAAGCCCTTGCTTCGAGCCCGGAAGTGAAGGAATGCGGGTGTTGAGTAACGAGCGAGAGCCCCGCGCTTGCCAACGGATGCGGGGTCTGTTCCAAGAGCTGTAGCACCGATTCTTTCGCTGTCATTCAAGTAAAGTACGGACCCTGTTGCGCGCCGCCAACGCTGCCTAAATAACGCTCTGAACATAGCGCATTTAGCTTTCGACCGTTTCGCTGAACGAGTAGCCTGTTCAACCTGAGTGGGAGCGTAAGGAACAGGTCACCATTCAGCTCCCGTGTACCTTAGTAAGATGAAGCTTCTCTGTGCTGCCCTATTCTTCTCAGCTAGTTACTGGATGCAAGTCCAAGGGAAGGGAGCTGCTCCCAAGCCTCAACGTGTTACCCAGCTATGTGTGCGCGAAACGATATACTTGGGCCAGCACCGTCAGTACATCATCACCTCCGATTCGATCAAGGTTCATGTAGCAGATCTATTGGTGGAGGGCTGTGCTGATACAGCTTTTGCCCGACGAATAAGTTCACAGGAGCGTGATTGGCTCCTTTCTTCAATGGATAAGACTTATCTGTCGGCTATCCGCCCTACCTATAACCGCCCCTCAAGCATAGGGCATCATGCTGAGTATGACGTCAGTCTTGTAAAAGGCCGCCATACGAAGGCAACTAAAGTTGGTAACGCAAAGGTCGGGTTCTTCTTCTCCTTCTGTGTGCGGCTCAATAGCTTGCTTCCACCTGCCTATCACATAGCATATCCAAAAACGAACTTCAAACACTAGCCTTGTCCCTGGATTTCATGTATTTGGAAACCCTTCTTCGCCCGAACAGGCCTCGTTTACCTTCCGCCCTCTTCATAGATGTATCATTTACTAATTGACCGGTTTGGGAAATCTTTATTTCGTTTATTTCGATTAGCGTTGTGAACGCTAATCGACCTGTTATGGAAGCTATTCTCGAGAAACCATCCCTACGGGACCAAAAAGTGGCGGGGGCCTCGCTCGCCCCTTTTGCCCAAGCCATCAAGAAGAGGCGGTCGGAAGCAGTCACCATTCGGTTGCAGGAAAGTGAGGTAGCCATTGCCATCCCCCGCAAGGCGTTAGAATTACTGGAGTTTATCCTCTCCAGTATGGCCCAGGGCAAGGCCTTGTCGTTGATTCCCTCCGATTCGGAACTCAGCACCCAGCAAGCGGCCGATATGCTCAACGTCTCCCGCCCCCACCTGGTCAAGCTCATGGAACACGGCGCCCTGCCGTTTAAAAAAGTGGGGAGCCACCGCCGGATTCAACTGGCTGACTTGCTCGCCTACGAAGCCCGCCAAGCGGCCCATCAGGCCCAGCACCTGCACTTCCTGGCCCAACAAGCCCAAGAGCTTAACCTGGGCTACGAATGATTCATTCGGCCCGGTTCGTTGCCGTCTTGGACGCCTGTGTGCTCTATCCTGCGCCGATCCGGGACTTGCTGCTGCACTTGGCCGCGGCGCACCTCTACACGCCGAAGTGGACGTCGACCATATCGTGAATCAACGTACCGTTCAAATAGAAAATAAATGTCTTCATAGGTTCAGTTTAAAGTGTTGATTCGCCATTCTTGACGCTCACGCCTCTGTTGGGTAAAAGCGGGCACGAGCGGAGGGGTAGCGAGCGGAGGGTTAGCAAGTAGTAACAAGCAAAACGTTATTCCGAGCTGACCGAGGACTCTCGCGGGCTGCCGTTGTCAACATAATCCTGCTGTGACGTTATCATGGCAACATCAGCCCGCGGGATTCCTCGGCCCTTGGCTTGAGGCACCACATGCGCGGAATGATGTTTCTCTCTAAGCTCTAAACCCGTTGCAGTCGAGCCACCGGGTCGGGAAGGGCAGCCAGCAGGCCGATGAGCGCGCCCACGCCTGCCACCACGGCCAGGGCCTGGCGCAGGCTGAACGCCTGCGCCAGCAGCCCAATCAGGGGCGGACCCAGCAGAAAGCCGGTGAAGCCGATGGTAGACACCAGCGCCAGGGCCGGGCCGGGGGCCACGCTGCCCACCCGCCCCGCCGCGCTGTACGACAGAGGTACCACCGAGGCGATACCAAAGCCCACCAGCAGAAATCCCACCAGAGCCGGCCCCAGGTAGGGTAGCGCCACCGCCAGCGCCAGCCCCCCGCTAATGAGGGCGCTGCTGAGCTGCAACACCCGCTTGGGCCCGAAGCGGTAGGTGAGGGCATCGGCCAGAAACCGGCCCAGGGCCATGGTGCTCATGCAGGCCACGTAGCCGCTGGTAACCAGGGCCGGGCTGGGCTGAATCACGCGCTGGAAGTAAATGCCGGCCCAGTCGAACATGGCTCCCTCGCAGAGCATACCGCAGAAGGCAATGAGCCCGATGCGGAGTAGAACAGGGTCGGGGCGGCGCAGGCGCCGGCCGCCGGCTTCGCGACCCGTGTCGTGGCGTAGGGTATAGCGGTGGGCTACCGCGGCTACCAGCAGGCCCAGGCCCATTACCAGCATAAAATGGGGCAGCGGGGCCACCCGCCGGCTAATGAGCAGGGTGGCCAGCAATCCGCTCAGAAATCCTGCCAGGCTCCATAGCCCGTGAAACGAGCCCATGATGGGCTTGCCGTAGTGCGTCTGCGCGCCCAGGGCCTGGGTGTTCACAGCAATATTGACGAGGTTGCTGGCAAAGCCGAACAAGGCCAGGGCGGGCGCCAGGGTCCAGAATTGCCCGGCCAGGCCCAGCAGCGGCAGACTCAGCGAGTACAGCCCGGCGCCCAGCAGCACCACATGCCGGCTGCCCCAGCGCTGCACCAGCCAGCCGGCCAGGGGCAGGGCCACTAGGCAGCCCACCGGCACAGCCAGCAGCAGCCGACCCAACTGCCCTTCATTCAGCCCCAGCTTCAGACTGATATCGGGAATGCGCGCGGCCCAGCTGGCAAAGCACATGCCCGCCAAAAAAAACAGGGCACTGATAGCCCTGCGGCTCATCTGAATCGGACTCGGCATAGGAAAACAACCGGCCCGGCCGTGCGTACGACCGGGCCGGTTTCAGAAGTGGAAAAGAGGGAAAAGGGAAGATGGCGCAGTCTAAGCCAGGGCTTCCTGGCGTTTCTGTTCCAGCACGGCCAGCAGCTTACCGAAGGGCTCGGTGAATTTCTGCTCGCCTTCGCGCTTCAGCTGGTCGGTGAGGGATTCCAGATCGAGGTCCAGCTCGGGCAGACTGCTCAGGACATCCACGGCCACAGGCTCGGCGAAGCAGCCCCCGGGCCAGCGCAGGTTGGGCACCCGGATCTTTTGCAGGGCCCGCACCACATCCAGCCGCAGCCGGCCCTGCCGGGGCACGTTCAGGGCCGAATCAACCCAGAAACCGTCGTAGATGCAGCGGCCCAGGTGCTCGGCAAAGTGCCCGTAGATGTGCTTGCTGACCACCACGGCCGGCGTGGCGGCGGGCCGCATGGTTACGGCCACGGGCGTTTGGGCGCGGGCACCGAAGCCCGGCAGAAGCAGGCCGGCCGCCAGCCACAGGGGAGCAGACCACAAAGCACGTTTCATCAGCACACGGGGAAAAGGGTGGGGGGGAGAAGGAAAGCGGGGAGAGGCTAAGATACCAGCTGCTGGGGCTCGTCGGCGGCGGGCCGGCCGGCCAGCACCCAGCGGGCCTGCTGCACCACGTTTTCCACTGAGAAGCCGAACAGGGCCAGCACCTGCTCACCCGGCCCCGACTCGCCGAAGCGGTTCAGGCCGATGACGGTGCCCTCGTCGGTGACGTACTTGTGCCAGCCCAGGGGCGAGCCGGCCTCGATGGAAACGCGCTTACGCACGGCCGGCAGCAGCACCTGCTGCTGGTAGGCCCTGGGCTGGCGCTCGAACAACTCCCAGCTGGGCATACTCACCACCCGGGTGGGCACGCCCCCGGCCTGCAGCACTTCCTGAGCCTGCAGGGCCAGGGTCACTTCCGAGCCGGTAGCCAGCAGCATCAGCGCGGGCGCGCCGCCTTCGGCCTCGCTCAGAATGTAGGCGCCTCGGGCCACGCCTTCCCGGGCCGGGCCGAAGCGGCGCTGGTCGAGCACGGGCAGCTTCTGGCGGGAGAGGATGAGCACCACCGGCGACTTGGGCGTGGTCAGGGCCAGGCGCCAGGCTTCCACGGTTTCGTTGGCGTCGGCGGGGCGCAGCACGATAATATTGGGAATGGTGCGCAGGGCGGCCACCTGCTCCACCGGCTGGTGGGTGGGGCCGTCCTCGCCCAGCCCGATACTGTCGTGGGTGAATACGAACGTGGCCCGCGACTCGGCCAGGGCCGTGAGCCGGATGGCTCCGCGCATGTAGTCGGAGAAGGTGAGGAAGGTGCCGCCGTAGGGCAGCACGCCGCCGTGGTGGGCCATGCCATTCAGGGCCCCGCCCATGGCGTGCTCGCGCACCCCGAACCAGATGTTGGGGTGCGCGTAGCTGCCGGGCTGGAAGCTCACGCTGCCGCTGGTGGGCATGTCGTTGGAGCTGGCCAGGTCGGCGGAGCCCCCGAACAGGAAGGGCACGCGCTGCTTGAGCGCGGTGAACGCCTGGCCGGAGGCCTGGCGGGTGGCCAGGGGCCCATCGGCGGGCGTGAAAACGGGCAGCGAGGCGTCCCAGTCCGCGGGGAGCTCTCCCGCGAAAGAGGCCCGGAACAGTTCCCACGCTGCGCCGAACGCCTGCTGGTACGCCTCGGTTTGCTGCTGCCATTCGGCCTGGAGCCGGGCCCCGCGCCGGCCCGCTTCGGCCAGGTGGGTGCGCACGGCGTCGGGCACGCTGAACGTGGCCTCGGGGTCGAAGCCAAAAAACGCCTTGGCCTTTTTCAGATTCTCGGTCCCGAGTGGCGAGCCGTGTACCTTGCTGGTGCCCTGCCGGGGGCTGCCGAAGCCGATAATGGTCTTGACCGAAATCAGGGACGGGCGCGTGGTTTCCGCCTGCGCCGCCCGGATGGCGGCCTCAATGGCGTCGAGGTCGTTGCCGTCGGGCACGCGCTGGGTGTGCCAGCCGTAGGCCTCGAAACGGGCCAGCGCATCCTCGGTGTAGGAGAGGTGGGTGGGCCCGTCGAGGCAGATGTCGTTGTCGTCGTAGAGGTAGATGAGCTTGCCCAGGCGCAGGTGGCCGGCCAGGGAGGCGGCCTCGGCGGCAATGCCTTCCATCAGGTCCCCGTCGCTCACGATGGCGTAGGTGAAGTGGTCCTGGAGCACGTGGCCGGGCCGGTTGTAGACGGCCGCCAGGTGGGCCTCGGCCATGGCCATGCCCACGCCGTTGGCGAAGCCCTGGCCCAGGGGCCCGGTAGTCACCTCCACGCCCGGCGTCAGGTGCGACTCGGGGTGGCCCGGGGTGCGGGAGTGCAGCTGGCGGAACGCCTTCAGGTCGTCGAGCGACAAATCGTAGCCGTAGAGGTGCAGCAGGCTATAGAGCAGCGCCGAGCCGTGGCCCGCCGACAGCACGAACCGGTCGCGGTTGGGCCATTGGGGATCCCGGGGGTTGAAGCGCAGAAACCGCGAGAACAGCACGTAGGCCATGGGGGCCGCGCCCAGCGGCAGGCCGGGGTGGCCGGAGTTGGCGGCCTGCACCATATCCACCGACAGCAGCCGGAGGGTGTTCACACTTTGCTGGGCAAGAGAATCGGTGGAGTCGGGCACGGCAGAAGGAAGCGAAATGAAGCGAAGAAGGTAGAAAGTGCAGGAGTGAAATAGGGGCTTTCGGCGATGGGCCGCAAGCCGCCGGCCCGAAAGAAAGGACCGGAATCGGTGCCGGTAGCCAGTGGGGGCGGGGTGTTTCCAAAAATAGCGAATCATTTATTTTTACACAAACGATTGTGTTAGCTTATTGGAAATATTAGCGCTTCAGGGCTGCACTACGGGCCATCCTTTGTCGTCCCAGGCTAGCTTCTCAATCCGAAGCTTGGAGCGGCCTTGATCGGCCGCATCGTAGCCGTGGAAGACGAGGTAGTCGGTACCGTCGAAGGTGTACACCGAGTTGTGACCCAGCCCGAACCAGTGCTGGTCGCCGGCCAGGACGGTGGTGCCGCCGCCCTGTTCCAGCGGCAATCCGGTGCGGTCGAGGTAAGGGCCGGTCAGGGTTTGGGCGCGGCCCACTACAATCTTATAGGTACTCTGGGGCCCGCGGCAGCAGTAATCGAAAGAGGTGAACAGGTAGTAGTCGCCGCCGTGGCGGAAGATAAACGGGGCTTCAATGGCCCCGTCGCCGGGCATGGAATCGTTGAGCCGGGGGTTGCGGGGGCGCCGGGCCAGGGTGCGCCACTGCTCCGGCCGGGCCGGGGCCGTCAGGTCGGGGCGCAGCTGCACCAGCTTGATACCCTGCCAGAACGAGCCGAACGTGAGCCAGGGTGTGCCGGCCTCGTCGCGGATAAGGTTCGGGTCGATGGCGTTCCACAAATCCCGGCCCGGTACCGACTGCACCACCAGGCCGTGGTCCTGCCAGCGGAATTCGGGCGAGTTTGGGTCCAGGGTTTTGTTGGTAGCCAGCCCGATGCAGGAGGTGTTTTTGCCAAAGGCGGAAACCGAATAAAACAGAGAATACACCCCGTCGTGATAGGAAATATCGGGGGCCCAGATGTGGTTTTTAAAGCCCGGTACCGCCCGCACGGCCCAGGCCGGCGCCTGGGCAAACACCGGCGGCTCGGGCCGCCACTGCTTCCGGTCCTTCGACGACCAGACGGCAATGCCGGGGCCGGTGCAGAACATGTAATAGGTATCCTTCTGCCGAATCAGCACCGGGTCGTGGGCCGGAATAAGGGACGACGCGGGCTGCGCCCGCAGGGGCACCGCCAGGCCGAACAGCAGCAGCGGCACAAGAAGCAAAAAGGTCTTCATCGGCGTGAGGGAATTAACGGGTGGGGAGGGTTGGGTTCGGACAGAAACGGACTGCTACTGCGCCGCCGGCACGCCTTCTGTGGTCATCTGCACGCGCTGCATCGTGCCGTCCTTATTATAGTACAGGTAGTCCACGCACACCGCGCGACGGAAAGAGCCCCCGTCGGTGGGCAGGCTGCCGTTGTGGTAGAGGAAGTAGGAGCGGCCCTTGAAGTCGATGATGGCCTGGTGGTTGGTGTTGGAATTGCCGGCCACCTCATTGAGCAGCCCTTTGAACACCCACGGCCCCTCGGGGCTGCGGCTCATGGCGTAGGCAATTTTCTCGGGGAACTGGTAGGCGTAGCTCAGGTAGTACCAGCCGTTGCGGTAGTGCAGCCAGGGAGCCTCGGTGTAGTGGGGCAGAGTGGTCAGCTGGTGAATCGGGCCGTCGAGCTCCGTCATGTTGGACTTGAGCTTGGCCCAGTAGCAGATGGTGTTGCCCCAGTACAGGTAGGCCTGCCCCCGCTCGTCCACGAACACGGTGGGGTCGATATCGTCCCAGCTGATTTTAGCCTCCGTGGTCATGTCGTTGGTAATCAGGGCCGAGCCGCGGGCGTCCCGGAACGGGCCGGTGGGGCGGTCGGCCACCGCCACCCCAATGGCCTTGCCCGGAATAGTGCCGTGCTCCACGGCCGCGTACCAGTAGAACTTGCCGTCCCGCTCAATCACCTGCGAGGCCCAGGCGTCGTCTTTGGCCCAGGCAAAGGCCCGCACGTTCAACGGCGAGGGGTGTTCCTGCCAGTGCACCAGGTCGGTGGAGGAGTAGCACAGCCACTCGTGCATCACATAACGCTCCTGCCGGGCCGGGGCCTCATCGTGGCCGGCGTAGAGGTACACCGTGCCGTTGTAAACCAGGGCGGCCGGGTCGGCGGTGTACTTGTCCTTGATGATGGGGTTACCCGCCACCGGTTCCGGGGCGGCAGCCGGGCCGGGTTGCTGGGCCGCGGCGCAGCCGGCCTGGATCAGGAGCCCGGCCGCCAGCAGGGGGCGCAGGGCAGTTTGCAAAGTTGATGCTGCCATAACCTACCGCTTACCAGGAATGCGCAGCACCGTGAACGAGTACGGAGCCAGCGTGTAGGTTACTTTCGACGACGACACCTTGAAGGTGGCATCCTGGGGGGACAGGTTCTGGGGCTGGTCGAGGCTGTTAACGGCTTCCAGGTCGGCGGAGGCCAGCACCGTGGCGCGGCCGGTTTTGCCGGGCTTCTTCACGCCGGCCAGGTTGATGGCGACCGGCCGGGCCTGGGCCGAGTAGTTCACCAGCTTCAGGATGATTTCGCCGGTTTTGTCGTCGGCCACAGCGCTGCTGAACAGGTTGTCGGCCCCGTTCGCCGCACCCCCGTCGCGCTGCACCGGCAGCATGGTGGTGCCGGGGTTGGTGGAATACATTTTCTGCACGTAGTAGTTGGGCGTGCCGTACGATTTCAGGTTGTCGAACCAGATCATGTCGGGCGTCCACTGCCAGGCATCCACGTGGGCAAACAGCGGGGCGTAGGAAGCCATAATCACTTTGTCGGCGTTGCGCTCCAGGCCTGTCATGAAGGCCGCTTCGGAGAGGGCGCAGTTCCAGTTGTTCTTGTTGTCGGGGCTGCCGATGGCCACGCTCTGGGCGGCATACTCACCCGCGAAAATCTTGGTGCCGGTGGTGGGGTAGTTGTCGTAGCGGTGCACGTTGTCGCGAAACCACTCGGGCTTGGCGTAGTAGTGCTCGTCGATGACCTCGGCCTTGAGCTCGCGCAGGCGCTGGCTGGCCTTGTCGAACAGGTCGCCGTCGGGCGCGGGTCCGGCGCTCGATACGATGTTGATGTTGGGATATTTGGCCTTCACGGCCTTGGCAAACGGCTCGTAGCGCTCCAGGTACTGGGGCCCCCACTGCTCGTTGCCGATGCCGATAAACTTCAGATTGAAGGGCTGGGCGTGGCCCATGGCCACCCGGCGGGCGCCCCAGGGGCTGCTGGCCGGCCCGTTGGCAAACTCAATCAGGTCCAGCGCATCCTGAATAAAGGTGTCGAGGGTCGGGTCGGCGGCGTGGTTGTGGTCGGCGGGGGCGCTGGGGCCCCCGGCCCGGCTGATGGGGGCCAGCTCGGCTGAGTTGAACTGGCAGGCCATGCCCACGTTCAGAATCGGCACCGGCTCGGCTCCAATATCTTCCGACAGCTGGAAGTACTCGTAGAAGCCCAGCCCGAAGGACTGGTAGTAATCGGGGGTGAATTTGTGCAGGAACTCCGTGTTCCAGCGGTTGACGAGCGGGACGCGGGCGGCCACGTCGCCGATGGTTTCCTTCCACTGGTAGCGCTGGGCCAGGGTTCGCCCTTCCACAATGCAGCCACCGGGAAAGCGCAAAAAGCCGGGGTTCATATCCTTGAGCAGCTGTACCAGATCGGGGCGCAATCCGTTCTGGCGGTTCTGCCAAGTGTCCTGCGGATACAGCGACACCACGTCGAGGTCCAGGGTGCCGGCCCCGTCCAGGGTCAGCTTGAGGCGGGCCTTGGCGGCCGTGGCAGTGGGCTTGAGCACCACTTCGTACTTCTGCCAGCTGCCGGTCAGGCCGCTGATGCGGGCCTGGGCCAGGGTGCGGCCCGAAGCCGGCGCTTCGGGGCCGGGGCCTCCCTGGCCGGGCTCTTCCAGCGTCACGTTCAGGCCTTGCACGTTGCCGGGGCCGCGGCGCAGGTACACTGAAAACGTATACTGGGCGCCGGCTTTCACGCCCATGCCCCGGAAGCCTTCGTTGAGCAGGCCGGCGTCGGGGCTGGCGGTGGCGGCCGTCAGGCGCAGGAAGTTGCGGTTAGTGGCGCTGATGGGATTCTGAGTGATAATGGAGTAATCCGTTAGGGCCGCTGCTCCGCGGATGGCCTTCCAGCCCAGCAGCCGGTCGTCGGTTTCAAACGACTTGTTCTTGACCAGTTCCGGGTACAACCCGCCGTCGGCGGCGAAGTTAATGTCCTCGAAAAAGAGGCCGTACATGGTTTTGGCGATGGGCGCGCCCGGCTGGTTGACCTGCACGGTGAAGGTGGCGACCGGATTCTGGGCCCGGGCACCCGTTCCGAGCAGACTGCCGCTTAGGGCGAAGCTTAGGGCCAGGGAGCGGGCAGGAAGAGAAATAGGCATACGGTGGGAATTGAAGTGAAGGTAGCAGCAGCGAAGGCCCCTGAAACGCCGGCTGCTCAGCGTCGGTGGGTGCGCGTCATTAGCTAGTTAGCACAAACGATTGTGTAAAGTAATAATATTTATTCGTTCCCTGCCCCAGCGGGGAGTAAATTTGCTCGGATCCTGTGGTCAGCCGGGCTGTAAACAATTGCTTTACGGCGGTGAATGGGAGTGTTAAGATGATTCTGGCGAAATAACTCTATCTTCAACCAAACAACTACCTGGGCTTTCGGGCCCCTCAGCAACGACAACGCCGCCAGTGTACTACCCGCCTCAATCCTGCGAAATTCCATCCTTGCCGCAGCCCTGAATACTTTCTTTACACAAAGCATTGTGTAACGCTCTTTCACATGGCCCCTCGTAAAAAGAACACCGCCGCACCCGCTACCAACACCCCCGTTTCCATGGCCGACCTGGCCCGGGAGCTGGGCGTATCCATGACCACCATTTCCCGGGCCCTGAGCGACCATTACAGCATCGGACCAGAAATGAAGTCGAAGGTGCTCAAGCTGGCTAAGAAGTACAACTACCAGCCCAACCGCCTGGCGTCGGCCCTGCGCAAGGGTAAAAGCAAGTTGCTGGGCATTATCGTGCCTTACATTGAGGGGCGCTTCTTCCCGTCGGTGGTGCACGGCATCGAAACGGCCGCCAGCCGGGCCGGCTACAACGTCATCATCTGCCAGTCGAACGAAGATGCGGCCCAGGAGCGGCGCAATGTGGAGGCCCTGCTCAGCGCCCAGGTGGCCGGTATTATGGTCTCGTTGTCGCGCACCACCACTACCTATAAGCACTTTGATAAGGTCCGCAGCCGGGGCCTGCCGCTGGTGTTTTTCGACCGCAGCATGGAGGGCGAGGACGTGAATGCCGTGGTGCTCAACGACCACGAAGGGGCCCTGATTTCGACCCGTCACCTGCTCAGCCAGGGCTGCCAGCGAGTGGCTCACCTGGCCGGCCCCCAGCACATGAGCATCTACAAAAACCGCTACCAGGGCTACTTGGCAGCCCTGCGCGAAGCCGGGCTGTCCCTCGACGAGGAACTGGTAGCCTATACCGACATGACTCAGCCGGATGGGGTGGAGGTGATGCGCCGGTGGCTGGCCCTGCCCAACCCGCCCGACGCCGTGTTTTCGGCCGGCGACTACTGCGCCCTCGGGGCCCAGCAGGAGGCGCGGCGGCAGGGCCGCCGGGTGCCCGAGGATATTGCCATCAGTGGTTTCAGCAACGAGGCTTTCACGCTCATTACCGAACCTACCATTACCACCATCGACCAGCGCTGCGAGGAAATGGGCCAGGCCACCGTGCGCCTGCTGCTGGAGCAAATTGAGGCCGACGCCACTCCGTTCACGCCCCGTCAGACCATTTTGCGTCCCGAGCTACTGATTCGCGGCTCCTCACTGCGCCAGGCGGAATCGGCTCCCGCCCCGCGTCGGGCGGCCAAGGTATTCCGGCCTTAGCGGAGCATGAGTGAGCAGTACCTGCTGTTTCTGGATACTGAAACCACCGGCCTGACCACTGACCTCCTCCCACAAAACTGGTCCGCGCTAAAGTAGAGAAATCAGGCCCTTGTCGTATCTTAAACCAAGAGACATGTGCCATGAAAAAGACGAAGTTTACCGAGGCCCAGATCGTGTTTGCCCTGCGCCAAGCCGACACGGGCGTGGCCGTCGCCGAGGTCTGCCGGAAGATGGGCATCAGCGAGGCCACCCACTACAATTGGAAGAAGAAATACGGTGGGCTAGGGGTGCCCGAGCTGCGCCGCCTGAAGCAGTTGGAAGAGGAGAATCTACACCTCCAACAGCTCGTGGCCGACCGGAGCCTGGACAAGCAAATGCTGCAGGACGTGCTCAAACAACCTTCTGAAGCCCCAAGCAGCGTCGCCACGCGGCTTAACACGTACGCGACGCCGACGCCTATCGCATCTCGACCCGCCGGGCCTGCCAGCTCGTGTTGCTGCAGCGCTCGAGCTGGCACTACCGACCGCACGGGCGGCAGGATACGGTCCTGCGCCGACGGTTGCGGGAACTGGCCCAGATCCCAAGTGCGCTACGGCTGCCAGCGCCTGTTTACGCTGCTGCGGCGGGAAGGCCGGCCCGACAACCACAAGCGCGTCCACCGTCTCTACTGCCTGGAAGGGCTGCATCTACGTAGCAAACGGCCCAGGCGCAGCCGGGCCGCGGCACACCGCCTGGAGCGGGCCGGGTTGCAGCGGCCGCACCAGAGCTCGAGCATGGATTTCGTAGCTGATCAGCTCTTCGATGGGCGCAAGATTCGCGCCTTAACGATAGTGGATAAGTTGTAGTCGCCAGTGCCTGGCCCTTCAGGTTGGACAGTCGCTAAAAGGCGACGACGTGGTGGCCGTGATGAGCCACTTGCAGCAAACGCGGGGCGTCGTACCTGAGCGCATCCAGGTAGATGACGGCAGCGAGTTTATCAGCAAAGCGCTGGACAAATGGGCCCATGAGCAGCGGGTCACGTTGGACTTCTCGCGCCCGGGCAAACCGACGGACAACCCGTATATTGAGTCATTCGACGGCAGCTTCCGAGACGAGTGTCTGCATGTGCATTGGTTCCTCTCGTTGTCCGATGCGCAGGAGAAAATCGAGCAGTGGCGGCAGGAGTACAACGGCTTCCGACCGCATAGCTCGCTGCCGAAGTTAACGCCCGATCAGGTCATGGCAGCCGCCAGTACTGCCGAGCTTCAAACCGCCTGATTCACTATATCAGACCGGTCCAGCAATTGGGAGGAGGTCATCCGCTGGTGGACGACTATTATCAATGCTAATGCAAAATCATAAGGACTGATAAGGTTTACTTGATGTTCCCTATCGCCGAACCACTAGGTTCCGATAACTTTTAATTATCGGAACCTAGCAGTATATTCGCTTTTCGGGCCGTTTTTTCACGGCTATACCTTATTATATAGGTTACATGAAAAACGACATTATATAGGTTACATGAAAAACGACGCGCGACTGACCACTGCCGCTAAGACGACCGACTCGCTCGCTAGCCTCTCGGAGCAGACGGCGCGCTACGTCGAAGCCGGGTTGCAGGGCGCGCCCAACACGGCCCGGGCTTACGCCTCCGACCTGCGACACTTCACGCATTGGTGTCAGGCCAACCAAGTCGAGCCGGTGCCGGCGACGGTGGACACGCTTGCCGGCTACGTGACCTATCTGGCCGACGCGGGCAAAAAAGTCGCGACCATTCATCGTCACCTGTCGGCAATCAGCAAGGTGCACGTGCTGCGCGGGCTGGACTGCCCCACGGACAATAAACAGTTTCAGGTGCTGCTTGACGGCATCCGCCGCGTACACGGCGTGCGGCAAAAGCAGGCCCCGGCATTTACGCTTGTTCAGCTCAAACGACTGGTGCGCGCCATCGACACGCAGGCGGTAACTGGGCTACGGGACCGGGCAATTTTACTGTTGGGATTCACTGGCGCATTTCGCCGCTCGGAGTTGTCCGCACTGAATGTTGAGGATCTGGAGTTTTCGGAGGAAGGGTTGATCGTGCGCATGCACCGCAGTAAAACCAACCAACTGGGCGAGCACGAGGAAAAGGCCATTTTCTATTCGCCGGAAGCCAAGGTCTGCCCTATCCGTTCTCTACAGGCTTGGCTACGCGCGCTCAAGCGGGAAACCGGGCCGGTGTTTGTCGGGTTGCGTATGGGCCAGCGATTGACGCAGGCGCGGCTGACAGATAAAAGCATCAATACGGTAGTACAGAAATATCTTGGGCCAACATATTCCGCGCATTCACTTAGGGCTTCATTTGTGACAGTGGCTAAGTTGGCCGGGGCTGATGATAGTGAGATTATGAATCAGACTAAGCATAAGACTTCCACAATGATTCGGCGCTATACTCGGCTGGACGACGTGCGGCAACACAATGCAGCGCAGAAGTTAGGATTGTAATAAGGAGAACAAGTTACTCATCCTGCTCACCAACGGCCCCTTGCTGGCCGAGGGCGAAACCGCCTTCGAGGGCCTGAGCCAGCGCCAGGACGGCCCGCACGTGGTCATCGAAGCCAATTTCGGCAAGCAGAGCCGCTACCAGTTCTTGCAGTAGACGGTGTACCCCTCGGGCTGGGTGCGCCTCACGGCCAAGTACTTCCCCAAAGACTACGACTTCGCCCTGGCCGGTCTGAGCTTCAGCTACCCCGAAAAGGAAGTGCGCGGCGCCCAGTGGCGCGGCGACGGGCCCTACCGCGTGTGGAAAGACCGCCTGAAGGGTACCAACCTGGGCGTGTGGACCAAAGGCTACAACGACACCAGCACCGGCGAAATGAACGGCACCCGCGGCCCCGAGTACCCCGAGTTCAAGGGCTACTACTCCAACTTCTACTGGCTCACCCTGCAGACCACCGGCCAGCCCTTCACAGTCGTCTGCGACCAGGAAGACGTGTACCTGCGCCTGTTCACGCCGCGCTTCTCGGCCACGCCCTACAACACGGCCCCGGCCTTCCCCAGCGGCCAGCTCTCCTTCATGCACGGCATCACGCCCATCGGCACCAAGTCGCAGAAAGCCGAGAACATAGGCCCGATGGGCAAAACCAACATGTACTACGACTACGGCAAAGACCCCTCGTACGCCAAGGAAATGACCCTGTACTTCGATTTCTCCGGCCAGCAGGCGCAGGAGAAGTCGGTCGGGCAGCGGTAGATGCTTAGGGCTTGAATGCAGCAGCGGGCAGTGAACCGAGGAGGTTTGCTACCCGCTGTTTGTTTATTGAGTGTAGAAGCTTGTTATTTGAAGTACACTGTTATAGGACCATATTTTTCAGTAGGCAACAGCCATTCTTATGGAAATCAACACATTAATTGAGCAGTTCAAGAGCTTAGATCTTTCGAAATATCCAAAGGATGAAATATTGTCCCTATTTAGACAGGCGGGTGATATAGGTTATGTCATTGTGACATTCCATAGAGGAAAATCAGTGATGAGAGCGAGACCAAATAGTAATGGAGAAAGGTTTGAAAAAAGGAGTAATTATTCTTATAAGCCTCAGCAATATAACAAGACGTACCAGAGAGCTAGCACACCTAACCAAACAATGTTTTATGCTACTACTATTCCTGAAAATTTGCAACCAGGAGAATTGAATAACATGAGGGTTATTGGTGTAGCCGAAACTGTGCCTATGCTAAGGGATGCCACGAAATCAGGTATTCAAAAGATTTCTTTTGGACGTTGGTACGTTCATGAAGATATACATATGCTCGCAATAGTTCAAAAAGACAAGTATTATCAAGAGAGTAGTTATACGAGAGAACTGGCAGATGCTTATAGTCGATTTATTAAATCAAATTCTGCAGAGGTAGTAGAAAGGTCGTTAGCTTTTACATCATTTTTGGCTGATGAATTTGCAAAAGAAAAAATAAGGGATGATTATGATTACATGATTTCAGCTCTTTTTACTGAGTTGGTTATTAACAAAGGTTTGGACGGGGTACTATACCCTAGTGTTAGGGTTGGTGGAAGAGGCTTTAATATTGCTATTACTCCTGAAGCAACAAGTAAGCTTGGGCTGTACGTAGCTGGCGAATGTTCAATTTATAAGAACAAGGGCCGTGCTGCTATTGACAATGACGCTATAGTGGAACTTGGAGGAACGGAGGACGAATTCAAGCTTGTAGAGCTAGAGAAACATGAGCAGGAGTGCTTAAGGATAATTGGAGTTAATTCGATTGATGATTTGAAATAATATTTCTATTCATGGACACAAAAAGTATTTTAAATCAGTTGGAGTTGGCTTATAGCCCTTTGTCAAATTTTGATTTTACAGCTTTAAAGAAGGATATTGATATTCAGAAATTAATTGAAAGAAGTAGTTTGTACATAATAGCTCAAAGGCCTGAGCTAAGATTTGATAATATTATGCATGATGAGGAAGCAAGATGTGTTTCTTTTGACATCGTGCAGAATGGTAATGATGATGTGTTGAATTGTGTGCTGCCGATATTTCAAGAAAATATTGCGACAGATGAATCGAAAGAAGTTTTTATGTATATGGGTTCAAATGACTTAAGCAATGATTTTTCTCGTCGTTCCATTATGAATATTCAGAGTATCAAATTTTATGAGAGTGAAGTTTCTGATGAAAATTTCTAGTGTGGCTTTCTCCTGAAAAATTTATTCTTAATTACTGGAAAGGGTACGTAGAGGCTGAAATTAAGGGTGATTTGAGAAATTTTACTAGTTATAAAGTTCATTTGTAGGTCAAGCGACTAAGCAAGATGTATGAAAGCGTCTCACTGGTCATGATAAATTGCAGGAAATTTTGTCACTCGAATATCCATTCAATTATGGTAGTTTGCCAACTAATGAAATAGCATTACTGCTTTTTGGTTTTTTTGATAATTTTGAAATGCATTCATATGGCAGTGACTCGGTTATTGAAGATGTAGTTCATAGTTTTATGGGAAAATATCGTCCTGAGCAAAGAACAATATTTCTTGATGCGGAGAAGGCTCTGATTCATGCAATGCAGCCTAAGTACAATGATGAGCTATTTAAAAATTACCCTAGAAGCGCTGATGGTTTATATAAATATAGTTATGATAGAATAGCTTATACATTCATGGATCCTATAAAGCTAGTATATGATAAAGGTGATATTGAGGGCGGGCTAACCGCCTTTGGAGGGGACATTATTGGAATAAAAAACAATAAGGAGGTTGAGCTAATAAAGCACAAACGCTAGACTAATATGTTTGGCTGGTGCATAAAAGAAAGTCCATGTGTAGTAGTCAGCAAAAAGGATACGAGGTTTCTTTACCCCACTATGCCCAAATCCTAAAGCTTTATGCTAAGATCGTAGAATGTTGGCACGGGAAAAATTATGAACTAGTAGACGCCAAAAGTGCCTAGCACCGCCCCACGGCGCCGGCCCGTGTAGCGGCCGGCTTCCCCGCTGCTGTCGTAGCGGGGCCGCGGGGTGCGGCTGCCCGTCCCGATGAACCTGCGCATTGTACTTTCTTCGCTTCTCACCGCCCTGCTGCTGACGGCCTTCCGCGCCGATAAGCCCGCCCCCGTGCAGCTGCTGCGCCTGCGCTGCGAGCTGCTCACCAACCCCGAAGGCATCGACGCCACCGCCCCGCGCCTGAGCTGGGAGCTGAGCGGCCCCGCCCGCGGCCTGGAGCAAACCGCCTACCAGGTGCTAGTGGCCTCCACTCCCGAAAAGCTAGCCGCCGACGAGGGCGACCTGTGGAACTCCGGCCAGATAACCTTGATCCAATCGGTGCACGTGGCCTACGCCGGCGTCCCGCTGCGCAGCCGCACCCGCCGGTACTGAAAGGTGCGCACCTGGATCACCCAGGGCCCCACGGCCTGGAGCCCGCCCGCTGGAGCATGGGCCTGCTCACCTACCTCAAGTTGTTTTTTAGTGCGATAACAACTTGTAAAGAACATTTACTTGACTTATCAAGTGTATTGAAGCGTTTCTCACTTCATCAAACTCATTTAGCCGCCCCAACCCAACTCGCACCGTAGCACGGGCGTCGTCGCGGGAAAGACCAAGGGTGATCAGCGTAGCGGAGGGTTCCACAGTACCCGCGTCGCAGGCGGAGCCGGTGCTGAGAGCCAGGCTGGGTAAGCGGGCTAACAGAGCGTCGGCTTCGAGGCTGGGGAAGGTAAGGCTGGAGTTGTGGGGCAGGCGTTGCTGCGGGTTGCCATTGCGACGAGCGTCGGGAAGGGCAGCAAGGATATTGCCCTCAAACTCGTCGCGCAGAGCGGCGAGGCGCGGTGCTTCACTGGGCAGTAGTTCGGCGCAGCGGGCGCAGGCGGCGCCGAGGCCCACGATGCCGGGCACGTTGAGCGTGCCCGGGCGCCAATTGCGCTCCTGGCCACCACCGTAGCTAAGAGGCTCGAGCTGAGTGCGGCGCGGATGGCGTATTATCAGGGCACCAATGCCTTGGGGGCCATATAGTTTGTGGCCGCTGATAGAGAGCATATCGGCTCCCCAAGCCAGCATGTCCACAGGTATTTTGCCAACGGCCTGGGCCGCGTCGGTATGCAGTAAGGCGCCAGCATTATGCGCTAATTCGGCTAGCTTGGCTATGGGTTGGATTGTACCTATTTCGCCGTTAGCAGCGTGGATTGACACTAGGAGCGTGTCAGGAGTAATGGCCTCAGCAGCGGCGGCCAGATCTACGGTGCCTTGGGCATCTACCGGCAGCACAACTATTTCGAATCCTTCGCGGGCGAGTTGCTTGGCGGGATTGGTAACGGCTTTATGCTCAATAGCCGAAATGATGATGCGGCGACGGGAGCTGGTAATGCGAGCAGCCCGGGCGTAACCTAGGAGAGCTAGGTTGTTGGCTTCGGTAGCGCCGCTGGTAAAAATAACCTCGCCGGGCTGTGCTCCCACTAGTCCTGCTACCTGTTCGCGGGCTAGCTGCACGGCGTCGGCAGTGCGCGTGCCGGCGGCGTGGGCCGAGGACGGGTTGCCGAACTGCGCCGTGAAGTAGGGCAGCATGGCTTCCAGCACGAGCGGGTCGCAGGGGGTAGTAGCGTGGTGGTCGAGGTAAATCATGCTGTTTGCTTAGCCAAGAATGAGTACTATCTCCCGGTCGAACTGACGGTATTCCGCATCCAGATTGTATAGCTGATTCCAGATGCCTTGTCGAAGTTTCACGGCCGGGCGTATGCAGTGTTCGTAGAACTCGGCCTGAGTGGCCTTTTGGTCGGGGAACAACAACTTGAAATAGCCACTAGTTAGCGCACGGACGCTTTCTTGGTTACGCTGGTAGGCTTTGCCACTCAGATTTACGTGTTGGGCACAATAGGCATCGGCTTCAAGATTGTGACGCAGCTCAATGAGAATGTCACCGAAGTAGTCGGCTTTGAGGCCGGTACCTTGGGCAAAGTTGGCAGCGGTTAGTTTCGGAATTTGCCAGCCAGGAATAAGGCCCCGCATACGGTCCAGAAACGCTGTTTCTTGTAGGAAACTAGGTAGCTCAAGCATTAAGGGGTCAGCAACGGGGCGCTGCTGCGCATCTAGCTTGATATTGGCCAGCATGACGAAACCACAATCGGAAGCTAGTTGGTGCAGGCCGCCTCGGGTAATGAGGCCGTTGGCCAAGTAGCCTTTCAAACCACCCACTATCTCGGCGGGGCTTTCGAATTTCAGCGTTTGAATTTCGTCTAGCACCACTACTGAGTAGCGGGCCAGCAGCCCAGGCAGGGCGTTGCTGTTGTTTACAAACAGCACTGCCGGCGACACGTTGCCCCCGCTAACGAGGCGTACCATCGGCGAAATGTTTTCATACACGTAGCTCTTACCCGTGCCTTTAGGAGCCAGCTCCATCAGATGCAAGTTTTTTTGCACAAGTGGTAATAAGCGGGCCAACACAAGCATCTGTTGGTCGGGAGTATAGGCGGTGGGGTTGTACCCCATCGACGTAAGCAGCAAGGCCCGCCACTCTTCGAGGGTGAAATGCCCCCGTGCCTCGCGCCAAGCCTCCAAGTTGACGGTGGCCTGCATAGGTCGGAAGCCCGTAATGGCTACGCCTTGCTCCGGAATGTACAGTAGCTCGGCTACCCCCCACATACCTTGTTTGAGCAAGGCCGGGTGTTTGTTGACCAGCTCATCGGTGATGTGCGCGTCGTGAATTCCCAATTGCGGCAGACGCGCAATGCGGTCGGCGCGTTTCTGAGAAAGCAGCACATCAACCTGCACTGGCGTCAGTACTTTCAACGACTGACCGGCATAGAGTTGGTTGCGCAGGATATTGCCTTCGTCTGGTTTGGGCACAACCCGTGCCGCCCATTCATTCACTTTTGTAGCTTCCTCTATGCTCAACGGCCCCGCCCCGGGCACAACCGTATCGAGTACCCACTCGGCGACATAGCCGGGGATGCCGCGGTCTTTTAAGGCGGAAGCCCGCAGCCGCCGTTTGTCGATGGCGACGTTGCCGAAGACGCGGTTGATTTTGGCCTCCAACGTTTCGGCGGTGGCTTGTGTGGTATCGGTGGAGTCTAGCATAGCAAGCTGGTGGGGAGCAACTGTTTAAAAAAGGTCCGCGAGGATGTCGTCGGTGCGGTCTTGGAGGCCGGTGTTGCGTAGGTTAAGGCCTACGGAGCAGGTGTGTTCCTGCAGGTCTGTCGTTTGCAGTAGCACTTTGGCTTGGGCCGTTTGGAGTTGGGCTGAATCGGGCCAATCCGGTAGCTGAACACTCACCGACAGCGTCTGCAAACCCGGGCAGCTGCCCGCTAATGGCAATATTTGTGTTTGCTTATTTCCTAAGCGCACATGCAGCTCGCGCAGGGTAAGCGTTCGGACGCTGGGATTAAGAAGCTCCAACGTAGCAATACCTGATCTGCCAGCGGGGGCGGCACCACTCAGCGTAGCTGTAATGAGCGGCGCTTCGGCTTCGGCCCGTCCAAACTCAAACCACGGTACCACTACCTCTTCTGGCCACACGCCGCCGTGCGGGAACAGCTCGGTACCGCCACGGGCAGAGCCCTCTTTCTTGAGCGGTACTTTGAAAGCGGCGTCGCTAAGCGCAACGCCTACCCAACCGGGAAGCGAATAGAGGTCGGGAGCCAGCCAACGGATGTCGTCGGAATCGGGCGCGGGGCGGGGTGCCCCCGGAGCGGCATAGGCTGCTCGGCCACTGGCACTGCAGCCGGCTGGCACTGGCAAGGTTCGTTCACTTGCGCCTAGCATCCGGCCGTGGTCGGTAGTAAGGAGCAGACGCAGTGGTACGTCGGGAGATATTGCTCGCACGGCATTGGCAATATTGGAAGCTAGCCCGCGGAGGGCGTGGTCGGCGCCGTTGCGGACGAATGCTTCGTCGCCGGAGACGTGGTAGGCGTGGTCGGGGTCGATGGGCCGCCATACCAATAGGTCGCCGGGCTGGGCAAATTCGGTTATTGCGGAAAAATCACGATTGGCCCCTACGTCTGGGTGCTTTGGCTCGGGCAGCGCCTCGCTCAGGGCCAGGGCCGGGGACAGTCCCCAACGTACACTGTTCTTGGTGAAATGCGTGATTGAGGGCACTAGGCCAAAGCAAGGCGTAGCAGCGTTCAACACCAACTCTTCCTGGCATTCCTGCAGCAAATATGTTTGCAGCCGGTGGGCATCGAGCCAGCCTAGTCCATCAGCAATTACCCAAAGGGTGACCGTCTGCGGGTCAGGCTCGTTGGCATGTTGGGCCCAATGCAGCTGCTGGTAGGGGTACGAGGTTCCTAGTAACTCGTGGTAATGATCGAGGAACCAGTTGCCAAACGCTCGCGCAGCATTATCGACGTGCACAGCGGCGGTGGTTTCCTTTGCGAGTGCCTGCCACCGCCGGTACGGCAAATAATGTTTAGTTGTCCACTGCAACACCTCCGCAGGAGTAGTGGGCATAGGTGGGGGCACGGGAGCCGGAACCAGGGGACGCAGACGATCAAGCGCCGTCCTGGATGCTTGGCGGACGAGCAGTTCGAGTATGCGCTCGGATAATGCCTGCGGATGCTGGGGCAGAAACTTAAGTAAGACATTGACCGACGCCTGCTGGATAGCAGCGGGTTGTGGGTGGTCCTGTTGTGCCTGCCACCAAGCCAGAACTGAGGGAGCCAAGTCACTTGCAAGACCAGCAGCTAGGGCCAACAGCTGCTTCCCGAATTCTTGGTTAGCCACGTTGAGCCAAGCCGTAGGTACCGCGAGAGGAAACTCCGGAGCCACTGCTAACGCCTGCTGCACGGGCAAATCCATGGTAGCCAACGGCTGAATTCCTAGCCATGCTGCCAGCACTTGTTGAGCACCCGTTTCATCTACAGGCAGAAGCGCCGCTTGACTTCCGGTTGTCCAGCTGCCTATTGCTTTTTCGACTAGTGCCCGATGACTAGCGGACCAATTGAAAGAATGGTTGCTACGCCATAGCAGCCATTTTGCCGCAAAGCCAAACCAACTTGCAGCGCCTCCCTCCTCGTTTGGTCCTTCCCATGCTGGAAAGCTCGGGTATAGCACTCCCAAAACAGTGGTCACCGTTAGCTCAACCGGAAGCGTTGACAGCGCAGTCAGCTCAGCCATCAGTTCCTTGCCCTGCTCAGGCGTAAGTGCTGGGCAGATACGATGCAGCGCTTTCCGGGGCGACTCACACAGCTGTACGTCGCCACCGTGGGCTTTCCAGTACGTTGATGCCCAGTCGCATAGCTGGGTGGTACCGCGTACGTGCAGCGCCAGGGAGGGCAAACCACTTACCGGCGCCACCATATGCGCCAGCCACTCAGCCTCGGTGGTAACCAACGTGTAGTTGGGCTGCACGGGGGCGTCGCCGTCGCGGTCGAGCCGTAGGGTGGGTAACGAAGCAGGAATGGGCACGGACGATGCTTAGTTAGAAGTTGGGGCGGGCACTTCCCTAGCACTACTGCTGGGTAGGGCGAGCAAGTCGCGCAGCTTCTCGTAGCACTGCCGGCGTTGCTGGAGATTGGTGATGCACAGAAACAAATCCTGGATTTTTTCGGTCGCGTCTTCGCCAATGCGGTTGTTGAGCGTACCCTCTACCGCTTTAAGCCGGCTTTGGTGGTCGGTCGGCAGGAAGCGTAGACCATTGTGGCGGCCCTGGCGCAAGGCATCCATTACCAGCGCTGGTGATTCGTCGCTGGTGCTGCGGGCTTCGAGCTTTATTAATTCCTCCACAGCCTTTTGCACGCGAGCATTGAACTTGGCCTCTTTCTTATTGCGCAGTTCCAGCACGAACTGGCGCTGCGTCTCGGATAAACAAGCATCGGCAGCTAGAGTGTCGTAATTTTTCAGCAACGTGGCTAGTTCCTTGCCATCCATTGCCTTCTTATTTTTCAGGTCCTCTAGCTCTTTAAGCACCTTGTCGAACGACTCGCAACGCTCGATAAGGATTGTCAGCTCGCTCTGTTCAGGCTCGGCTTCCTGGTAGTCGGCTTGGGCGCTGTAAAGGGACTTGAGCAGGCTGGCCACCGACGTGCGAGTTGTCAGTTCAGCGGCTTTGGCCTGGGCATTGGCCAGAAACGTTTTGTGTGTTTGAATGCCTTTCTGAATCTTCTCTACAATTTTCTGGCGACGCTCTTCCGTGGATTCGGCAAAGACCTGCTGCAACTCCAGCACCGGTAGCCAGAAGCGTAATTCACTCAGCCGGCGCTGTTTCTCGGCTTTTTCGGCAGCTTCCAGCTTTTCAATAAAATCCAGATCCTGGGCTTCTTCGGTGCGCTTTCGATGTTCACTGGCCAAGTTGTCGGTGGCCTGTTTCACCAGGGCCATACTTGGTGCGTGACCGGTGCCGTTCACTGCTATCCGCAAGTACGTCAGGTTCTCTAGCTGCGCGCTGTGTTTTTCCAGGGAAGTTAGCCGGGCCAGAATATTGCTGGCCTGCATGACGGTAGAGCCGAGTTTCGACAGGATGGCCTGTTCAATTTCGGCAACCAGCTCTGGTTGGTCGAATTTGAGACAGCCCAGGTCGGGCTTTTGGCGTACTTGCTCCAATAACGTTGCCAGTGACTTCACCCCGCTTAGGTTGGCGGGGAAGTTGTTGGTCAACTGCTTTTGTAGCTCGAGCAGGTGGTTGTGATAGTCAGTGGCTAGAGCACGGTCTTTATCGAGCAGCACAATGGCCTCTTGGACTTGGCTAAGCCGCGACTCGTCTGCAGCGGGGTCGGAGAGGTAGCTCGTGAGTTTACCGGTGGCGTTGTCCGCTTCGACCTGGCTAAACTCTTTCCCGTCATTGATTGCCTCTACGAGTTGGGCTACTTCGCTTTCAACCTTGCCCTTGTCGATGCGCGTTACGCACACGTCGTAATAGCCAAGCAAAGAGCTAATCAGGTTCTGAAAGTTGTTTTCATCGCCAAGCCATTCATCGGGCGTAAAGCTGGGCCCGGTAGCGCCGCGGTACAGCTTTACTTCGTGGCGGTGGCAGCCGTACCAGGCACAGAAGAGCAGGCCCAGAGAGTAGTAATCGTAGCCGTACGGAACATTCAGCAACGTCAGCAGCGTGCTGCGGAGCGACGCTCGCTCGGCACCGGCAGGTACCGCCTGATCGAGCAAATCCCATGCTTGTTTGACTAGCTCATCGGAAGGCTCGCGCACTTTCTCGCGGTTGTCGATGACGCCCCAAGACGTTTTGGGTCCGTTTTTCAGGTAGTTGTTATACAGGTCACGGGCACGGCCCTCCGCTCTCGGTGCAACAGCTTCGGCCCAACCGTTAAAAGTCCCACGTACTAGAAACTGACATGCTCTCGCAACTCCACGTTTGAAGTTGACTTTCTGGTCTTCTGTCGTGAAAGGTGCTGCCCGGTTGTAGGCCACTTCATACGTGGACTTCAACGCATTTTGCAAGGAAGGATGAATGCTTCCCCCCAAACGAGCCATAACACCAGATTGGTAAACTGCCGGGCAATACCAGGATGACAGTCGGTTTTCCTCCTGCCAAAGCAATTCCCAGTTGCTGGCTACTTCTTCATCTACTTTGTTTTCAAGCTGCTGTAGTGCTTGTTCGCCTAGAGCAGTCCGGGTTTCGTGCCCCCACCCCTCCAGCAGATGTTTTTTCAATAACGCCTTTACTAAACCATCTTGAGGCATGGTTGGCAACACCAATACCACCGGTGGCGGTGAGTTAGGTTCTACCCTGAGCAACGCTTGTTGAAAAACTTGGTCGGCATGCTCCTGGAACCAGTTTACATCTGCATCGTCGATAGCAATTGCGCGGAGTACGTAGCCCCGTGGAGCGGCAAGCAGGCTTTGGTGCCTAGAATCGTACTTAAAGCGCGCTATTTTATCAGCAAGAGTAGCGGCAGTCCACTCAAAACGACTGAGGGGCAGTACTTCTGCTCGCCAAGCTTCTGGGTTGCCAACGTGTCCTTCATCCGTAAATACATTGTCTGATAAGATACTAGCTAACTTCTCTTCTACCAACGAAGCATTACTAAGTAGCCCATTCAGCTCGTCGTTAAGGGCTTTGGTGGCATCGGCACCGCTCTGACCTACTGCCCAGAACAGGTACTTACGCTGGCCTGCATCGTATTCGATGTGGGCATCGGCGGCCAGGGTTTGCAAAGCGGCGGTAGCTTCGGCGGCGGACAGGCCCGTTAGTGCGCCAATCAGGCTGGGGTACTCGTCGGCGGGGGTGCTGCCCGGCTGCAGGCCGACGGTTTCGAAGAGAAACATGGCGGCCAGCACGGCGCGGTTGGTGGGCGTGTCGGGGGATTTGCGGCGGGCTTCGTCGTAGCGGAGCCAGGCGGTTTCGGACGGGGCCAGGGCTTCACCAAAATAGGCGACCAGCTCAATGGGATACACCCAGTTGAGGTGGCCGTCGGGTGTAAGCGCGGGCAGCGGGGCCCAGGCCCGGATTCGGTCTTCGACGAAGCCTAGCACCGAGCGGGCAGTGTCGCCGCGGAGGCTGGCGCCGCACAGCAGGGCCGTGGTGAGCGGGTGCAGCGGGAAGCAGCCTTTGCCGATGGCTTCGCGCAGCTTCTCGTCGGTCCAGCCGTTGGCTTCGGTGTAGCGCACCGGAAACAGCAGCTTCACCAGATCGATGGCGTTGACTACTTCGTCCCAGATGGCGTCATCGGCGGTCAGGTCGTTCCACTGGTCATCTTGCTGCTGGAGGTAACCATCGAGTACGGCTTCGAGGGGCGAAGCCAGGGCGTGGTGTTGGTTGGCGGGCAGGCGGTTCAGCTCCTGCACGATGTTGGCCATCGTTTCGGCGCCGGCGCCCCGGGCCTGGAGCTTGCGTCGGGCTATTTCTTCGGGCTTGTACTGCGTGAAGCTGACGAAAGCGGCCCGGTTGCGCAGGGTTTCCATGGCATCGAGCAGGCTTTGCAGCGGCAGGTTTTCGCCCTGGGTGTCGTAGTTGCCGGCGTAGGACTCCACGAAACGGCCGAACTCATCGAACAGGATGAGAATACCCGAACAGGGTTTGCCCGAATCAGGGTCGCCGCAATAGTCCTTGACAACCTGCTCGAGCATTTCTTTTGGATTCAGCTCGCCTTTCAGGTCGGGCTTGAAGCCAAATAAGTGCTTCCAGACGTTGCGCGTCAGATCATAAAGGCCCGTTTTGTGCGCTTTGATGTCGGCTTTCAGCTGGGCCAGGTCGATTCCCTTTTTGTCGAGCAGGTAGGTGCTGGCCTCCTCCTGCTTCTTGTCATCCAGGG
This sequence comes from Hymenobacter piscis, assembly GCF_018760735.1. Lineage (GTDB taxonomy): Bacteria > Bacteroidota > Bacteroidia > Cytophagales > Hymenobacteraceae > Hymenobacter > Hymenobacter piscis. Next base: position 9,350 of record NZ_JAHHZN010000019.1, on the reverse strand, counting down.
TATCCAGCATCTTGAGGGCCGCATCGAACCACAGGCCTAGCTCGGCGCCTTGCGTGCCGGGGTGCTCGGACAGGGCCTCTTCGAGGCCCGCAATGAGGGATTGGGTGAGCGACAAAGGTCGGTCGCCGCGCAGGCGCACGACCAGGTGCGGGGCACCCTTCTGCTTGAAAGCGCGCAGGCGCTGGGCAATGTCGTCGTTAGCGTGCTCGATGCCGGCCAGTAGGTCCTGGACAATGGGCGACTCGTAGGGCTGACCGAAGAAATTGGCCAGCGCCAGCGCCAAGTGCGACTTGCCATGCCCGTAGGTAGCCAGCCAGGTATGCCGGTTTTTGTTGGGCTTATAGAACTCGAAGTTGTCGCAGAGCAGCCGCAGGGCTTGCACGGAGGGCAGCTCTTTGCTGATGCGCTGGTCGGTCCAGAGGTAGGAGGCCGCTAGCGGGGCATTGTGCTCGTCGCGGGGATACCAGGATAACTGTACGTCGCTGACAAACGCAGCTTGGGCATTTTCGACAACGATGTCGCGGATAAGGTAGTGATGGGCCATAGCCTAAAACGGAAGAACGGCGGGCTAGCGCAGGGTGAGAAAGACGAAATGAATTACAAGGCAGGCAGGGACAAGTAGCGCCCGCCCCAACTTTCGGGCTGGGGTGGGCCAAAGCGGGCCAAGTGTTGGGGAAGCGCCAGCACTAGCGGCGGCCGGTGGGGCATGTTGGTGCGCATTTCTTCCCAGAAGATGAGGCGCTGGGTATCGTCGAGCTTGGTGAGCAAGGCCTCGGCGCCCCATAGCCAGACGCCGCCCGAGGGCAACGCGCCCAGCTGCTGGGTGGGTAATTGGGCGTCGACATATTCGCGCAGGCGCTCGGCCGACAGAGCTACCACGCGGGTACCCACAGCTTGCACGCTGGCCAGCACGGCGCGGCCCAGGTGCTGGGCCTCGAGCTGCAACTCGGTGGCCCAGGCCGTGGCGGCGGGGGCTACGTGCGCCGCATCGAGCAGCACCGTGGCCGTGCGGACGAGGGTGCCGGGTCGGCGTAGGGCGCTGACTAGCTCACGCAGGGCGGGGGCAGGCGGCGGAGTACTGATAGACATAGGCGCAAGAGCAATTCATCCTATTGATACAACTTTTCCCATACCTCCCCTATCGAGTGCCAGCGCCGCGTAATGGTGTAGGGCGGCGTGCGCTCTTGCCGTTGCACCAAGGCTACGCTGGGGGCCGCTAGGGCCGCCAGGAAGGCCTTAAACTGCGCTTCCGACAACAGCAAAATCCGACCTAGCTCACTGCGCAGCAGGTCGGTCAGGAAAATGGTATCGTCGTTGGGGTAATGCGCCTGCCAGAAGTCCGCCAGCATGCAGGCAAAAGCCGGCAGTGGGATGGGTTGGGGCTGGGTGACGGTGTATTGATTTGAGTTTTGGCTTTTTAGCAGCCCTAGTTTTTCCAGGTTCTCTGGTTTGGAGTAACTACCAAGCATTGCTGTCGAAACACTTTCCAAGGTTCTTTCTGAGAAAGTAGCATTTGCTGTCTTTAGAGCAAATGCAGCAACAGCATCGGTGATAATAGTTCTGTTCAGTGTTTTTCCTAATACAAAACAATTACTCACAATAAAAGACCAGAAATTCGGAGCACTACGATGAGGCGCAGACAAAAAATAATGTATTAGCCACAGCGTTTCTACACGAGTTATATTTAAATCATTTTCTAACACAAAATCCCCGAATTCAGTTGGTTTTTTATTAGAATTCACCAACCCTGCACGTTCACAGTACCGGGGCATAGCTTCTAATTGAACACTACCTAAATCAGTGTGTAACTGAATATCATTTCCTGCGGCAAATGCTTTTAGAACAGATACCACACCAGTTCTTGAGAACGTGAATCCTCTGTGGAAAGACAAGCCGAGGCGTTCGGATGAAATCTCTTGTTGCATATTTTCCTACAAGTGACAAATCAGACAACCAGTTTCGCTATCGTCGTCATCTCCGAGAATATCGAGTAGATCAGCCGATACAAAATTCTTTTGTCGCTCCAAACGCAGCTGATGATCAGCCTTTATTTGAGCCATACGTTCTGGTTGCTCTAATTCGCTCAGGCTTTCCCGCTGATTCCAGGTGAAACGCGTACCCGTTTCATCATCAAATCTTTCAAATGTTTTTGCCTTCTCGAATAGATCTGGGTGACGTTCTTTCAAACCAACCCACTCATTCCGTTGCTGATAAAAGCAGAAGTAGCATCCAGAGCGTGACCTCCACTCATAATACTTAGGCAGGCCTAATCCGCTGTCATCTAGCAGTTGCATCACATCCTTATATTCCAAACCATCATCCTTGAAAGGCAGCACAGGAATAATATTGGCTTTGCTGGAGATGTATCCAGAGCGATTTTCGTCAGCCCTAATACCGACATACGAATACACAAAATCGTCCCCAATAAAATCTTCAAAGGGCTTTATTTTGAGTAATTCAGTACACCAACGCTGACGCCCGGAGGGCAGAAATCCTTTTCTAATGTCTAAATGATGTTTGAATAACCGGTCTGGATTTAGGCGAACAATCGGCTTACCCAAATACGCCTCTAACATTGCCAGATAATCATACGTTTCCGGCAATTCCTCTCCCGTATCGGCAAAGGCATATTCCATTTCCGGGACTTTGTCCCGCATGTACAGCGCCAGGGCCGTAGAATCTTTGCCGCCGGAGAGGCAGAGAATGTGCCGCACCTTTTGGCCTTCGGGGTGGAGTGGGCCGGTATAGTTGGGTAGGTTCATGTCGCGGCAGGTTACTGAGCTTGTTCTTCTTGTTCGAGGGCATCGAGCCAGCGCAGCACGGCGGCCCGGAGCAGGTGCACGGGCGGGCGCGTGGCCGGGGCGGGCAGCAGCTCTCCGAGCTGGGTGACGAAGTGGTCGACTTGCTTGCGCTGCGTCTTGGTGGCGGGGCGGGCGGCGGGCGGCGGCGGAGCCACACTGGCCGCCAGCGTTTGCAGGGCATTGCCGAGGGGCGCGGCGTGGCTGGGGAAGGCCGCCAGGTCCACGTCGCGCCAGAGCTGGGGCGGGCGGTTGGCTACCAGGGCCAGCACCCGGTCAAGGTCATCGTCGGGGCTGCTGCTGGTGCAGCGGCCAGCCAGGGGCACCAGGATTGGCGGCAACTGGGGCGCCCCAACCAAGGAGCGGAGGTAGTGGTGGAGCTGGGCCCAGCCCTCGGCGCCGGCCGGGTAGGCGCAGGCCTTGAGCAGCAGGTCGCGGCCTTCTTCCCGCACGGCGGGGTAGGCGGCATTCCACACCTGCAGGGCCGCGTTGAGCCGGGTGAAAAACAGCTCGATGTGGGGTGCGTCGGCGGGGGCGTCGGCGGGCCAGGGCGGCAGACCCAGGGCGACGGGCGCGGCGTAGAACAGCAGGTTTTCGGGCGAACGGGCTTGCTGGAACGCGTCGCGCAGCTCCAGGGCGGCGGGCTCGAGGCGGCCGGTTTGGCGGGTGTATTCGGGTAGGCCGGCCTGCATTTTGAGCAGGCGCCGCACGACGGGCACCAGCTGCGGCGCCACGCCCGTGGCCTCGGCAATGCGCTCGACTACGGCCAAGCGGGCACCCTGCACGCGGCTGTCGCCGAGGGCGAACATATCGGGGCGGCGGAGCAGCAACTCCCAGTCGGCATCCTTTTCTTCGGCCAGGAAGTTGCCTTCGCGGTATAGGGAAGTGTCGCCCTGGTGCACGCGGCGGAAGATGGCCAGCAGCACCGGCAGCACCCCTTCGGACACACCGTAGGGCGCGGCGCGCAGGTGCTCGTAGAGGTCGGGCAGCGGCACGGGGCGCGGCGAGCTGTACACCAGCCGCTCGATGGCCTGCCACACCGGTCCGAGTTCGGCGTGGTCGGTGGGCGTGGTGAGGGGGCTGCGCCACTCCCAGGTGCCATCGGGCAGCTCGTGGTGCAAGCCGGTGGCCTGCAGCACCGAGGCGTACATGGCGTACTCGGGCGGGAAGCCGGTGAAGCCCAGCCGCGCCTGCTCGCCGTGGTTGAGCATGGCCTTGACGAGGGCCCCGCGGGCGGCGGCCCCGGCGGAAGAAAGCTGGCGGCGGTTGAGCAGCTCGTTGCGCAGCACGGGGGTGCTGTGGAAGGTGTTGTCGGCCAGGTCGGACAGGGCTTGGCTGAACGCACGGGCGTTGGGCAGCTCCACTTCCCGGCCGGCACGGTACCAGGTGGCCGTAGTGGCGGCAGTGGCAGCGGCGGCCCTCCCTTCGGCCCCGAGGGCAGGCCCGAACAGGCGGGCCCACTCGGCGCGGAAAATGGTATCGGCCTCGTGGCGGCGCAGGGCCAGCTCGCGGCGGGCGGCCCGGTCGCCAAGCATGGCCGGTACGGTATCGAGCACTAGGCGGGCAGCGGCCAGGTCGTGGGCGGCTTCGCGCAGGGCCTCGGTTTCGAGGGCTACGGCAATCAGCAGGTTGGGCTGGGCCAGGCGTTGCACATCGGCCAGGGCCTGGGCTTCGGCGGCGGCGTTGGGCGCCAGGCACAGCAGTACCGCCAGCTCGGCCGGGTTCTGGCTAGCCCGGGCCATCAACGCCTCGGGGCGGAGCACCTCCACCGATACCGGACGCAGCGTGCCGGTGCGGAAGGCGTGGCGCCGCGCAATCAGGCGGGGCAGCGGAAACAGGGCCGGGTCGGTGGCGGCGGAGAGCAGCACGTCGCCGGCCAGGGTGGCGCGGGCGGTGGTCAGCTCAGCCTCCACGTCGACGTCGCCGCCCTCCCAGAGGCGGTAGCTGTGGCGGGCCCGGCTCCAGACGATGAGGGAACGGCCTACCAGCTCTTCGATGGCCTCAGCGGCCTCGGGACCAAGGGCGGCCGTCAGCACGGCATCGGAAGCGGGCAGGCGCTGCTCGCGCAGCCAGTTGAGCAGGGCAATGCACTTGAGCACCCGCGCCGCCAGGGGGCTGAGGGGCGGGTTCACGGCCAGGTCGCTTTCCACCAGCTCCACGGCTTCGAGCCAGGGCCGGGCGCTGGGGCCGGTGTAGTGGGCCAGTAGCACGTCGCGGCTGTAGTCGAAGAGGCCGTCGAGGGTGAAGAAAGCGGGGCTGGCCGGATCGTAGGGCTGCTCTACTAGGAAGCGGCCGAGGGCACCGTTTTCCTGGCCTTCGAGGAAGCTGAAGATGCTGCGGTGGCTTTGGCCGGCCCGGCGAAACAGGGCGGGTACTACCAACAGCGCCAGTGGGTGCAGCGGGTAGGCGGCGCGGGCGAGGTCGGGAAACCGGGCTTCGAGGCCGCTGGGCAGCATCCGCGCCTGGGGGTCGAGTACGGGGGCCAGCTGGCTCGTGAGGGTGCCGTTGAGGTGCAGCTCGGGGCCGTGCCGCAGGGCCCGGCCAATCAAGTCCATGCGCTCTACGTCGGACGGGAAGAGCGGCAGCTGGCGGAAGCGTTGGGCTACTTTGGCCCACTCGCCCTGCTGGGTGCGGCCGAGGCGGTGCGCGTAGGCTTCGGCGTTTTGGTGCAGGACGGTAAGCACCCATAGAGCAGCCTCCTGCGGGGCGCGGGCAGCGGCTTCGGCCAGCTCCTGCAGCACGAATATGTCGCCGGCCTGGGGGTGGGTGGCGGCGTACTCCAGAAACTTGCCGGCTTCATCGACCAGCAGCAACAAGCCGGTGTGCTGGCCCGCAGCGGCTACGGCCTGGGCGGCGGCCACGTACGCGTTGGCAATGGCGCGGGGGCTGGGCTTGGCCTCAGCTTTTGTCAAAGCCCCAGGAATAGTCGGCGCGCCAGGGGCCGTGCTCAGCGTGTGCCGCAGCGCCGCCAGCAGAGCCGGGCCGATAGCGGTGCGGGAGCCCACGATGGGCACGGGCAGCAGCCGGGGCACGGCCGGCAAGTCGGCCGGTAATTGGGCGGCTTGGGCGAAACCCGGCTCGGAGACGAGGCGGGCCAGGAAGGTGGCAAAGGCGCTTTTGCCGGCCCCATACGGGCCGATTAGCGACAGGGCGCGGTCGGTGGGCGTAGCGTGGGCGCGGAGCACCCCCTGCAGGGCTTCCACGGCCGACGTGGTGAGGAAGTAGCCGTCGGTAGCCGTACCAGCCGCGAGGTCACGCTCTAGGTGTACTGAACGGCCGAAACGGGGCTGGACCGAAACAATATCAGCAAGCGTTTGAGTGGAGGTAGCAGACATGAAAGCTAGGCAAGCAACTGCTCAATGGTAGGAGCAGCGTAATGAAAATAAAGCAGCGTGTCGGGGTTGAGGGCCGTGGCCGTGGTGCGAACTACCTGCCGAACCAGGGGTGTATCTTCGAAGCGTAGCAGGCCACTGGTGAGGGTTTCGAGCTGATCTAGGTACACCAGCGTAGAATCCTCGTCTAGCTTGAATACCATGCCGGGCGAACCTTCCGAATAGGCAACGTCGCGGGCGGCAATGGTGGTAGCGTCCGGGTATTTCCAGTCCCAGAACTTCAAGAGGGCCCAGGCAAAAATGGCGGTTGGTAAACTGGGCTTGGGGCCCACGGCGAAGGTGTATTGCTGCTGATTGCCCAGGGCAGGACGCAGCAAGCCCAATTCTCGTAGCGGGCAGTCGAGACCATCTTCGGCGTTCTGGCCGCGGTCGGTGGGCGCCAAGTAGGTTTGGATGAACACGCCAACGTCGCGCTTGACCGTTTCGAACGATGACGTTTTGTTACTGTTGGCCTGGGCAGAGCTGAGAATAGCATCGGCTAGCGCCGCCTCGCTCCATTCCCACTCGCGCCACACATTGAAGGCGTACACCCAGGTGTAGGCCTGGCTGCCGGGTCCGCATAGGTTCCAGTGGAGCAGCCACAGGGTGGCGGGGTCTTCGAGGTACTGGTCGAGCCCGTTATCGGCAAATAGAAACGCGCCCAGCCCGCTGGCCTGAAATTCTCCGTTGCGTTCAGCCGTCGTGACCAATTGAGTGGCTATCAGCCAGTGGCGGATGGCACTCACCATGTTTTTGCCCACACCCAAGGTTACCAGGGCATCGTCGGCGCTAAAGACCCGGGCATCGTCGCGCAAGGCATCGAGACCTTTTTTCAGCCAAGCCGAACGCAGGGCAAACGTTTGATGCCCGGCAAAGCTGGGCGGGCTAGGTAGTAGGGGCTGGGTGGTCACTTGGTCCGCAAACATGTCGGGACCGGTAGCAGCAGTAGGACGTGCGGGCGGTTGCATAGCAAATAAAGTAGAATAGCGGAACAGTAAGCGCAATCTACTTTGAAAGGTCGGCAATGAATCTGGAAATTGCTAACCTGGCTAGCGGGGTTGCCGCTGAGGAGCGGACGCACAGACGCAAAACGGGCGGCCTTCCGAAGAAAGCCGCCCGTTGGTTGAGGCGTGAGAAACAGTTGATTACTCGTGGCCAGCCGTTTGCATCTTCCGCTCGATCTGCCGCGCAAAATTTTCGGCTTCGTTCTCGTGGATGATATCGACCTGCACCATGGGGCTGCTGGCCGCCGTAATGATTTGCTCGATGGTTTCCTGCAGGGCGGGGTCGTTGGGAGAAGCCGTGAGCAAGTACACATGCAGGGGCACATCGCCCGTACCGAGCTCGGTGAGGCGGCCTACCCATTTATATGCTTTGTCTTTGATTTTGGCGGGCTGTTTCAGCTGGAAGGTAACGGCCTCGAAGCAGTTGAGCACGCCGTTTTGCCAGGTGTGTTCAAATTTGATTTCGTCGTTGGCGGTCGGAATCTGCCGGGGCTCCAGCTTCTCGGTGAGGTGGTGCCGGTCGAAATACCGCTTGTAGGACTGCCGCCATACCTGCTCATCGGCGGTACGAGGGGGCGGGGTTTCCTGCTGGTACTCGCCAATCAGGCGCTGATACAGGTCGGCGAACGTACGGTCGGGGTTTAGCGTCAAGCCTTGCTCAACGGCCGTTAGCTGCCAAGCGGCATCGTTTTGGCGCACCAGGGTCAGCGTAAATTGACGCAGGTCGAATGCTTCGTTGCCTTGAGCAAACAGCGTTGCCTGCTCCTGGGTAGCCAACGCTTGTCCTTTGCGGTTTACGGCCGCCGCAAAGTGTTTGAGAACAGCCAGAATATGGCGACCTACCAGGCCGGGGAAAAAGTCCGTTAGGCGCTGGGCTTTCGAAATGACTTGGGCACGGAGAAAACGGGTCTGGGGTTCGTAAAAAACCAGGCCCACGTTCACGAACTCGCCCGTCACGTGGTCGTGCAGGTAACGCAGGACCTGATATTGGTAGGTTTTCATGCGGTTACGCGGTTAAGTTCCTGAGTAAATTCTGATACGTGAGCCAGCACTTGGCAGATGTACGCCTCAATATCGTTTGCTTGGCCGGTTTGCCAAGCACCTGGGGTGTGCCGACGGGCGGCTTGCCAAAAGTCGGCATCCAGGCGGGAGAGTTGCGGGGCCAGTGTAGCGAAGTCGAACCGACGGCCCCGCAGTTGGGGAAAGAAGTAATGCTTTTGAATCCACTCCCGCACATCAACATCTTCCAAGAGCCAAGGTTGACGGGGCCGGAGAAACGGTAGCACTTTGGTAAAGGAAAAAGCCAGCTCGTGGTCGAGCAGCACGATACGCTCCCCGTCGGTGAGCATGTTCTGTTTGAGCGCGTTGCGGTCGACGTTGTTGATCAGTACATCAAACGCAAAAACCAATCGGGCTTGTTCCAGCTCTGCGGCCTTAAGCGGCTGGCCGGCAACAAATTCGCGCAGGCCGCTTTGGTATTCGGAGCCGAAGTTGCGCCCCAGCGAGCGGCTTACCAGACCGTATTCGTCTCGGCCACGCATAAGTGCCACAAACTCAGGGCTAACGTCTATCTGCACTGGCTTTACGGCCTGCAGTCCTACTTGCCACGCCGCAAAACAGCCGAGCAACTCCCGCTCGAACGCTTCGACGGACATTCGTTCGGCGCCGCTGCCTTTCAGCACGTAGTCGCCTTCTTCCTCGGTTTCGGCATCGACGCCGCGAATCAGCAGCGGGCGGTTAGCGCCGGAAGTAAGGGTCTGAAGTGGGTTAAGTGCGTAGACGAGAGGCAGTAGATAGGCAGGATCGGTAATCAGCACAGGGATTGGTTTTGGAGGCTGCGAAAATGAGAAGTTTTTTCGACTCAGCGGACTCGGGCAGAAAGTATAGGTTGATTATAAAAGGCCTTCAACGTAGCAAGACGTTGTCTCAGCTGTATCTCAAATACCATACTCGAATACATTGAAGCTGTTTAGAAAGTCGGTTTCAGGTTGATTTTTCGTGAAAAGAAAACGAGGAAGGCCAGATAGTGCCAGGCTAACCAGTTGCCGACGCTGGTGTCGTAGCGCACGCGCAAGGTCTTGAAGCCGTCGAGCCAGGCGTTGGCGTGCTCGCCGACGGCGCGGCGGCGGTAGAGTTCGGGGGCAAAGAAGGGGTCATCGTCCGTCTGCCAGTCGGCC
>NZ_JAHHZN010000018.1 GCF_018760735.1 Hymenobacter piscis | reverse complement strand
CTGGGCCCGCCTCAAGCACCTGGCCTACCAGGCCAACACCACCGTCTACCAACTCAAGCAAGGACTGCTCGACGACTACCTGCGCCGCGAGCTGGCTCAGCCCACACTCCGGTTTGCGTAAGTCCTAGTAATATGAATCTTTAACAACACCGCTGACACATATCCCATCATTCAATAAATCAGCTCTTTGCCTACTTGTATAGATAGACAGAACTAAGAATCCTACTACCATCAAGATTCCCAATGCAGCTTGAATTATGGTGCGCATACCGCTTCACATACTGAAATCACCTGCTGTCAACTTGTAAGAAAGCACAACTTCCCACCTACCGCCACCCCCGCGCCGCCAGCTGCCGGGCGGCGGCGGGGCCATCCAGCCATTTCGATTCCAGGCCAGGGCCGCTGAGATAAAGGCAGCCACCCTCCCCCACTGTGCGGATAATGGCGCGGTACTGATCCGGGGGCAAAGCGGGGCAGCCGCGGCTGTTGCCGGCCTGGCCGTGGCGCTGCAGGTGCTGCCGGCTTACGTAGTCGGCGGCGTGCAGGACCACGTAGCGGCGCAGGGCGTTGTCGTTCTGGCCCGCGTCGAGGCCGCGCAGGCGGCGCGAGAGGCCGTGCTTGCCGCCGTAGGTGTCCTGAGTGCGGTAGAAGCCCAAGGCGGTGCAGGCCGATTTCATGACGTTGGAGAAGCGCCGGGCGCGCAGGTGACCCGAACCGCGGCCGTGCGCTACGTGGCTGCGGTGCAGCACCTCAGCCTTGCGTAAATCCAGCACCCATAGCCGCTGCTCGGAGGAAGGCAAGTCCATATCGGCCACGGCCAGAATGCCCGGCTGGCTGATTTTGCCGGCCTGGCGCAGCGTCAGGTAGCCCACGCAGGCCCGCTCCAGCACTTCCGGGCGCAGCATTTCCGCCTCGGGGCCCAGGCTGGCGCGCAGCTGCCGCACGGCCTGGCGCAATGAATCGGGCACGGCGGCCAGGGGCTCCAGGGGCGTCAGGCGCAGGGAATCGGGCAGAGCGGGCACGACGGGCGCGGCCACAGAATCGGGAGCCGGAACGGCGGCGACGGCAGCCCGGACGGCCGCCGGTTCGCCGGCCGAGGATTGGCAGCCGGCCAGCGCTACCGCCGCCAGCAGCAGGGCGGCTGACTGCCAACGGCCAAAACGGGAGCAGAACGTAGCGGTAGAAAGCATGGCATCGGGGTAAATACTGCCCGAAAATCCGCATTCGGTAAGCTGCATCCAAGCCAGCAGGCCTGGCACGACGGTCGGCGCACTACTTAACTAAGCGAAAAGCCTCTTTCCTGCTACGGAAAGAGGCTTTTGCGTTACCAACGCTTGCCGGAATAATACGGCGCGGAACGGGCGTGACTCCGGCAGCGCGCCGCGGCCTGCTGCTCCGCCAGCCGCCGCCGGGTGGGCAGCGGCACTGGCGGCGGCCCAACAGGTACCGATGAAGTTGGCAGGTTCAGCGACGCGGAAATCAGACCAGCGGGCAGAGCAGAATTTGAGAAAACTGACATGGGGAAGAAGCGTAGGGATGGAGAAAAAATGAGCGACTAGGTCCGGCCCGGCGGCTGCAAGCCGTCGGGCCGGTTGTTGCCAGGATTACCCGAACGACGCCGTACCAACGTCAGGGTACGACGACCGGCCCGACGGCTTGCAGCCGCCGGAAAGGGGCCGCTAAAACAGCACGCTGGCGTTGAGCTTGGCGAAAAACGGCGTGCCGGGCGTGAAGTGCAGCTCCTGCACCGGCGCGGCCTCGTTGCGCAGGCGGGTAGTAGTATCAAACTGAGCCTGGTTCCAGTCCACGTTCAGCAGGTTTTCCACGCTGGCTCCTACCTGGAAATGACGCCGGGTGTAGGTGGCCACGGCATCCAGCAGGAAGTAGCCCCGGGCCCGCACCGAGTTGTCCTCGTTGGCGGGGCGGGAGTTGATGTGGCGGTAGCGCAGGCTGGCGCTCAGGCCGCCGGGGCGGCGCAGCGTGAGGCCGCCCACGCTGGTAAACGTGGGGGCCAGCGGAATCCGGTTGGCCGCGCGGGGCTCACCCACCAGGCGGCCCTGGTTGAAATTCAGGTCCACATCAGCAAACAGGCTGCGGGTGAATTGGTAGCGGGCGGCCACATCGAGGCCATAGCGGCGGGTGCGGCCGGCGCTTTCCACCACGCCTTCGTCGCCCACGTACACCAGCTCATCCTGCAGGTGCAGGGCCCACAACGCCGTATTCACCACCAGCGTGGGCACGGGCTTGAACGTGCTGCCGGCCTCGTAGCCAATGGCGCGGGGCAGCACGTTGCCGGCCGGATTGGTTACCACGGCCCGGGCATCGTTGGAGTGAAACCCGAACCCCGAGCGCACAAACAGCTGCACGGCCGGCGTCACGTCGTAATACAGGTTCAGCTTGGGGCTTACCCGCGCCTTCCCGGCCCGGCCCGACAGCGAATCGACCCGGTCCTCGCGGAACCGGAAGCGGAAATAATCGGCCCGCAGGGCGGCGTTGAGCGTGAGCCGGTCGGTGAGGCTGAGCGTGGCGTCGAGGTAGCCGTTCAGGTTCTGTTCGTACACCCGGCCGGTTACGATGGTGTCAGTTACCACGCGCCGGACCGAGTTGCGCAGGGCCAGATCAATGTCGTCGAGGCGGGTACCCAGGCCGGCGGTGGTGCGCAGGCTGCGGCTGCCGAGCTGGAAATCCCGCTCGTAGGTGCCGGTGTAGCCCCAAATGTTGCGGCCGTCGGTCTGCCGGATCTGGTCCCCGTCTACCGGGTTGTTCAGGAAGAAGGTGAAGTTGGAGTACAGGTTGAAATCGTAGCGGGAATAGTACACCTGCTGGCGCAGCACGGCCGCGTGGGGCAGCTCGGTGGTAAGTACCGCCGAGGCGTTGGTGCGGCCGGTGGAGCCGCCCTCGGTGGGGTCGATGCTGCCGAAGCGCGAAATCAGCCCCTCCCGGATGGCTCGTTCCGGCACCTGGCCCGAGGCATCCCAGCGGGAGCTGAACCGGGAAGCCAGCAGCATCAGCGAGGTGCGGTCGGAGAGCTGACCGGTGTACTTGGCCAGCCCGTTGAACCGGTTGAAATGCTGCTTGGCGTCGAAGTAGGAGTTGGTGAAGTTGTACTCGGCGGCCACGTAGGCATTTTCGGGACCCTTGCCCAGCAGGTGGCCGTTCAGGGGCAGCAGGTTCACCAGAGCCACGGCCCGGCGGGTATCAAACTGGCCCAGCTCCACTTTCACCTGGCTTTGGTCGAGGCGGGTTTTGGTGGTGAACTCGCCGGCTCCGGCCGTGGCAAAATCCCCGAACCGGGCCGTATAGGGCCCTTTGTACACCCGCAACTGGTCCACGGTTTCGGGAATCACGAAGTGAAAATCAGCGTAGCCCTGGCCGTGGGCGTGGCTGACCATGTTCACCGGCAGCCCATCAATGCTCACGCTGAAGTCGGTGCCGTGGTCCACATCGAAGCCCCGGATGAAAATCTGCTCGGCCTTGCCCCCGCCCGCGTGCTGGGCAATAACGAGGCCCGGCACCAGCGGCAGCAGGTCCTGGGCCGAATTGACGGGCCGCAGCAGCTTATCGATGTTGGAAATGGCGGCCAGACTCTGGTTTGGGTCGCGGGGCTGGGCCACCGTTACTTCGGCCAGCGTGAGGGAAGTGGTCGGCAGCCGCAGCGTCATGGTGCCGGTTGCGCCGGCCGCCAGCGTCAGGGTGTGGGTGCGGGGCGCGAAGCCCAGGCCACTGGCCTGCACGGTGTAGGTGCCCGCCGGTAGCCCGCCCAGCCGAAACGTCCCAAATTCATCGGCCGTGGTGCCCCCGGGGCGGCCCAGCACCTGCACACTCACCCCGTGCAGCGGCCGGCCGGAAGCCGAATCGGCCACGGTGCCGCGCAGGGTAGCGGTATTCTGCGCCTGGACATTCTGCGCGCACAACGAAGCCGCCAGCCCCAGGCCGACGGATAAAATTCCATAAAAGTAGAGGCGCATACAGCCAGCATACGGCGCGCCCCCCGTCGGCCTATGGCCGGCCGGGGCGAAACGCCAAGTCAAAAGGATAAGAGGAAGCCGGGGCGCAGGGCACCAGGCTGGCGGGCCGCCCGTTTTCCGGGTGGCCCGGTCACTTATCCCTGCCGGGGTGGCTGGTCGATTCCGGCCGCAATGCCAGTCAGCAGCCCAGGCTCAGCCGGGCGCTGGTAGGCGCAAATAGTGGTAATCCGCACGCGGCCAATGCACGGCGTTTCCAGCAGGCAATGCAGGTCGATGCCCTTGCCGGCCGCCAGCAACTGAGCCGATTTTTCGGCCTTATGCTGCGCCTGCACCGCCTGCTGGTCGCCGTTGCAGGTATCAAAGCAGTCGAGGCGCAGGTAGTTCTGGTGCTGACACTCGGCGCTGTGCATGTAGGGGTGCGCAGCCGTTGGCCCCACCGGCTCCGGCCGCCCCACCAGGCCCGCGCCCAACCCCAGCAGGTAGGGCAGCAACAGCAGCAGGATGAGGCAGTGGCGGAGCATGGGGTTATTGGTTGTTAGTTGTCAGTTGTTAGTTGTCGGTTGCTGGTTGTCAGTTTTCGGTTGCCGGGTATGAGTTTCTGGAAAGAGTTGATAGAGCCTACAACAGAACACATAGAAGCTGAATACTGAAGGTCTGGCAACTGACAACCGATAACTGACAACTAAAAACTAACTCAGTCGCTCAATCGTCCAGTAGGCGGCCATGAGGCCGATGGCGACGGAGGCGGGCACCAGCACCCGGCGCTTGTACCAGGGTTTGTTGGCGGTCCAGCGGCCAATCAGCAGCCAGGCCAGCAGAATAACCGATATCTGCCCCAGCTCCACGCCCACGTTGAAAGCCACCAACGACTCCACAAACATAGCCTGCGGCAGCCCCAGGCCGGTTAGCGCCCCCGCAAACCCTAAGCCGTGCAGCAGCCCGAACCCGAACACCACCACAATGCGCCACGGATTCAGTTGCTCCACCACAATATTCTCGATGGCCACGAACAGAATAGACAGCGCAATGAGCGGCTCTACCAGACTGGCCGGCGGCGACACCATTCCGTACATGGCCAGCCCCAGCGTGATGGAATGCGCCACCGTGAAAGCCGTAGCCTGCCACAATACCGGTTTCAGGCGCGGCTCCAGCAGGTACAAACTCAGCACGAACAACACGTGGTCGATGCCCAGGGGCAGGATGTGGGTGTAGCCGAGCCGGAGGTAGGTGAAGAAGACGTCGGTGCGGGAAAGCTTGCTCAGGTCGGCATCCAGCACGTGCGCCGCGGCCAGCCCCGGCAGTAGCAGCAGGGCGGCGGGCAGTAGGTACCGAATGAGGCGCACGGAAGGCATCAGAAAGGGGGGTTGAACTCAACCTGCTATTATCCTAAGCGTGCGAAGGACCTCATCACACTGGAATAATAATCGTTCTGCGGTGACTCAGGTGTGATAAGGTCCTTCGCAAGCTCAGGATGACAGATAACAACTATTACCGCGCGGCCAGCAGCTGGCGGCCCTCGTCGGCGAGGTCGAGGGTGAGGTAGGGGTTGGTAGTCAGGGCCTGCTTGATCAGGGCCTGGCCTTCGGTGGTGCGGCCGTTTTTGGAGGCAATCAGGCCGGCCCGGCACAGCAGCGTGGGGGTACGGGAGTTGGTGCGGCGGGCGGCCTGCATATAAGTAGCGGCGGCGGCATATTCACCGCGTTTGTAATGAACCCAGGCCATGGTTTCATTCACGTCGATGTTGTCCGGGCGCCGGTCGTATTCAATTTTAGCGTGGCGCAGGGCTTTGTCCGGCTCCCCGGTTTTCAGGTAAGCGTAGGCCAGCTCCCGGTCGGCGTAGTGGCCCATGGCCTCGTTTTCGTCAGCTTCATTCGCGGCATCAGCCAGCATGGCAATGGCTTCGCGGGCCATGGCGCGGGCTTCGGCAGGCTGCCGGTTCCGGGCATAGAGGTCGGTCAGCTCGTCGGCGAAGGCGTAGTCCTTCACCGTGCTGCGCGCCTGTTTCAGGTACTCGATGGCCGCCGGATAATTCTGGCGGGCCTGTTCCACGCGGCCCAGCCCGGCCAGGGCATAAGCGTAGTGCGGACGGGCAGCCAGGGCCATGCGGTAGGCTTTCTCCGCTTGGGGCAGGTCGCCGGTGGTTTCGTAGAGGTGGCCCAGTGTCACGCGGGCCCACTCGGTTTGTTCCAGTCCGGCGTAGCCGGCCTGCACGGCCATCTGCATGGCCTCAATGGCCCCGGGCAAATCCCCGTGGATTTCGCGCAGGTAGGATACGCGCGAGTAGGAGCGCAGATCGGGGCGCACCTGATTCATCTTGTCGGCCATGCGTACGGCTTCGGGGTAGCGGCCCAGTTCCACGTTGGCGTCGCAGAGCAACCCGTACACGAAGGCATTATGCGGGTTCAGAACCACGGCTTTTTCGGCCACGGCCAGTCCTTCCGAGAAATGGTGCTGGGTCAGGCTCAGGGAAGCCTTGCAGCACAGGGCCTCGAAGTTTTCGGGCTCCTGGCGCAGGGCCTCATCCAGTAGCTGCATGGCGGCCGTATCGTAGTACGGATGGTCGCCCGTAACGCGGGCCTCCTGCATATAGGCTTCAGCCAGCAGCACTTTGGCTTTCACATCGTCGGGCCGGGCGCGCAGCCTGGCCAGCAGCCCCTGAATGGCGGCTTTGGTGTTGAGCCATTCCCCGCCCGCCGCCAGGTCGCCGTGGCGGTCCTTGAGGGTAGGTACGGGCTCGGGCTTCTGGGTCAGGAAAATAACAGCGCCGGCGGCTACAAACAGCGCAATCAGCAGCGGGTAGAGGTATTTTCTCACGTAGTCAGCTTAGGAAAGGGCAGGGAGCAGGGAAGGGAACCGGCACGCGGCCGGCTCCCTTCGTCGCCATTGACAAGATAGCCGAACTCACCCAGGGTCCGGCTATCCACCCGTCGTCAGCCGGCCAACTCATCATGGGTGAATGAGGCGGCCGGTTTCTGACGGAGTTTTAGCGGGTGTGCACCAGTTTCATGGATTGCAGCACGGTGCGGCCCGTGGCAATAGTGAGCACGTAGGTTCCGGCGGCTACTTCTGCCCCGGGCTTCCAGGCCAGATCGTACTTGCCGGGCTTGTGCAGCTTGCCGCTCACGAGCGTGGCTACGCGGCGGCCCGTCAGGTCGCTCACAAAAATGGTCAGCGCCGTGCGTTCCGCCACTTCGTAGTGCAGATTGGTTAGCTCCGCGAAGGGGTTGGGGTAGTTCTGGGCCGCGGCCACTACCGAGGGCTTCAGCCCCAGACCGGCGGCGCCCCGCTGAGACGTAATGGTGGTCTGGGCTTTGGTCCCGCTCCAGGGCGTCTGCTCGTAGGGGAAGGCGGCCCGGAAGGTGGTATCGTTGCTTTCGACGCCCGTGGTGAAGGCCAGGGCGCCGGCCAGGCCGGGCGAGCCGGCTTCGTAGGGCAGGCCAATGGCGGCCAGCACGATACCGCCCACGGCTTGCAGCTCAATGCGCGTCACGTCGTCCTCCAGGCGGCGGCCGTTGGGGAAGCCGTCCATGTTCGGGATGAACTCCAGGTTGGTGTTCATGTTATAGCGCGCGTCAGTGAGGCCCAGCACGGCGGCCTGCAGCAGCCCTTCGGAACTGAAATCGGGCGAGTTGCGGGGCGTAGTGGGCACGGCCATGTTCAGGCGGAGCATGTCGCCGCCCACGCCGGCGGGGGCGCCTACGTTGTCGATGAGGGGCAGAAAGTTGTTGATAAAGGGCTTACCTGGTGCCAGCGGCTGGCCGACCGGCTTGCCCGTAGCCAGCTGGTAGGGCCGCACGTTGGGCACGCCGGTATGGAAAATGGGCAGAATATCCACCGACCGGGGCTTGCCGGCCCGCAGCAGGTATTCACCGTATCCGTCGTTGGCTACTTTGGCGAAGGCGGTACCAGCTACATCGGCCGCCGGGACGTTCAGCAGACCGGATACGCCATCTTTACCGTTGGCGAAGTCGAAGTTGCCCAGGGAATTGCGCTGGATGCGCAGCTGCGAAAGACCGGGTACGGCCGTGCCAAAATACCCGGCCCCTTCGGCCATGTACAGGCCCAGCTCGGGGTTGGAGAGGTAATCTTCGGTTTCGGCGGCTTCCGTGTAGGGCGTAGCGGCGTTCCAGGCGTCTTTGGAGCCGATGGGCTGAATCACCTCGTTGGTCAGCGGCATGCCCAGGCGCGAAACCTGAATCCAGTTGCCGGAATGGGCCTGGGTGCCATCGGTGTTGAGGGTACGTACTGCCTGACGGCTGGCCGAGGCCCACACGCCGATGATGTAGTCCCCGTCGAGGATGTTAGCGGCCTGGGCCCCGGTTTTGCCGGTTTTCTGGAGCTTGGCAATCGGGATTTGCAGGGCGATGGTGTGGGTGTTCTTGCGGGCCACGCCGTCGCGGGCCGCCGCCGCGCGGATGCCACCCAAATCAAAAATACCGCCCAGATCCACGAAGAACGGATCATCTACCGGGCCGCAGAATACCTTGATGTCGGAGTCGACGGTGGTGATGGCGCCGGTCATCAGGCTTTCGTAGCTCGAAGCTCCCAGGCCGGCGGCCCCGGTAATGGAGCGCGGCCCCACGTTGGGCGGCGGCACCACCCCATCGGTTTTGAGGGAAGTAAACGCGCCGCCGTTCACGCTGCGCTCCAGCGTGTAGGTAGCCTTCAGGTTCTGCTTACCCAGCCGGATGTTGAAAAACGTGTCCGGGTCCTCGTTCACGCGCGTAAACGTGAAGCGGTAGGTGATGTCGTCGGCATTGGGTTTGCTGCCGTCGTTTTTAATGTGAATCTCGTAGCGTACGTTTTCGCCGAATGTGTTGTAGTTGGGCCCGCCCTGGGGCAGCTCCAGCGGAATGTAGTTGGCGATGATGTTGATCATTTCCGCGTTGTTGGGGTCGCGGAAGGCATACAGATCGGTGTTGTCGGCCAACGGGTCGTCGGCAATCAGGGGAGCTTCGCGGTGGCTGGAAGCTTCCAGGGGGGCGTGTTGCCCACTCCAGGCCAGCAGGGCGGCTACCGTAGTAGCGGCCAGCGCGATAGGCAGAATGGGACGCGTAAGTGTTTTCTTCATGATAAGGATAAGTGGGAAAGGGTGAAACAAACCGGCCCATCAGGGACAGCAAAACCACGAAGCAGCCCGTAGGCGCTGGAATTGCAAGAAGAAAACGGTGCGTAACGGCCGGGCCCGCAAGAGGCGCAGCTGCCTAGTAGAATAAGTCGCGCTATAACGGAGTCGCGAAGAGCAGCTATGATGTAATCTACAACACCCTACGCCACAGGAGTTAGGGCCGGATTCAAATAGCCCTAATCCTGTACGCCTTTTTTTCAGCTGCGGGAACTATTCGGTTTCAGCCCGCCTATAGCCCTATCCCTGCCGGCTCCCCGGGTCGGGTTGCCGCGCTTTTGTTGCGTAATTTTGGGTCTTTCGGGCGGGTAGCCGGTTATAGCCACTACGTCCCTCACTTCGCACGTTCCCTGAGGCGGGTTTCGGCCCGCTTTCCCCGCATATGGCCAAAGTTGCAATCAACCTTTCTACCGGCAGCATTCAGCAGGAAGAAATCATCGTCGGCATCGACCTGGGCACCACCAACTCCCTGGTGGCCTACATCCACCCCGAAAACCGCCAGCCTCTGGCCATCAACGACCAGGGCCGGGGTACCATCGTGCCCTCGGTGGTGCACTTCCCGGGCGGGGGCGACTCGCCGCTGGTGGGCACTGAAGCCAAGGAATACCTGCTCACCGACCCCCAAAACACGATTTACTCCGTCAAGCGCCTGCTGGGCAAGAGCTACCACGACGTGAACCAGCACGCCGGCGGCCTGGGCTACAAGGTGATTGACGACAACTCGGAGGGCATGGTCAAGATCCGGGTGGGCGAGCAGTTCTACTCCCCCATCGAGCTGTCGGCCGAAATCCTGAAGGAGCTGCGCGAGCGGGCCGAGCACGCCCTGAAAACGCCCGTCAACAAGGCCGTGATTACGGTGCCGGCCTATTTCAACGACTCCCAGCGCCAGGCCACCCGCGACGCCGGCCGCCTGGCGGGCCTGGAGGTGCTGCGCATTGTGAACGAGCCCACCGCCGCGGCCCTGGCCTACGGTATCGGCCTGAACCCCGACGAAGAGAAAACCGTGGCCGTGTACGACCTGGGCGGCGGCACCTTCGACGTGAGCATTCTGCGCCTGCACCAGGGCATTTTCGAGGTTCTGAGCACCAACGGCGACACCTACCTGGGCGGCGACGACCTCGACCGAATGGTGGCCGAGCACTGGACCGGCCAGCACAACCTCGCGGGCCAGCTCGCCGACAACGGCCCGCTGCGCCAGGAGCTGCGCCTGCTGGCCGAATCGGCCAAGCGCTACCTGAGCCAGCACGACGACTTCGCCGGCAACCTCGGCGACGACGTGGTGGTGCGCCTGACCCGAGCCGAGTTCGAGGACCTGATTCGCCCGCTGGTGGCGCGCACCATCGATTCCTGCCGCCGGGCCCTCACCGATGCCAACCTCACGGCCGGGCAGCTCGACGCGGTGCTGCTGGTGGGCGGCTCGACGCGGGTGCCGCTGGTGTACAACTCGGTATCCGAATTTTTTGGGCAGCCAGCCAACAACTCCCTCAATCCCGACGAAGTAGTGGCCCTGGGCGCGGCCATTCAGGCCGATATTCTGGCCGGCAACCGCCGCGACGTGCTCCTGCTCGACGTGACCCCGCTTACGCTGGGCATCGAAACGCTGGGCGGCCTGATGGACCCCATCATCCCGCGCAACTCCAAAATCCCGACTAAGGCCGGCCGCCAGTACACCACCAGCGTGGACGGGCAGGTGAACCTGAAGATTTCGGTGTACCAGGGCGAGCGGGACGTGGTGAAGGAAAACCGCAAGCTGGCTGAATTCGACCTGCGGGGCATTCCGGCCATGCCCGCCGGCCTGCCCAAGGTCGATGTCAACTTCCTGCTCAACGCCGACGGTATTCTCAAAGTAGAGGCCATTGAGCTGCGCTCGAATACCCGCCAGGAAGTCGAAATCAAGCCCCAGTACGGCCTCACCGATGAGCAGGTGGAGCAGATGCTGATGGACTCGCTCACCCACGCCCGCGAAGACGTGGCCGCCCGCATGGTGATTGAGGCCCGCACCGTGGCCGAGCAGATGCTCTACCAGGTGGAGCGCTTCGTAGCCAAGAACGGCCAGCACCTCACCCCCGAGGAAACCGCCCAGACCCAGGCCGGCGTGGTGAAGCTGCGCGCCGCCCTCGAAACCCAGGAAAAGGACGTCATCCTCAAAGCCGTCGACGAGCTGGAAGAACTCACCCGCCCCTTTGCCGAGCGCGTGATGAACATCAGCATCAGCCAGGCCATGGCCGGGAAGAAGATTGAGTAGGTTTTTTTAATGCGGGGAAAAGGGAATGTGAATAATGTGAGAAAATGTGCCAAATGTGAGCCCCGCACATTCTCCACATTTCCCCACATTATTCACATTCCTTTTCCCACATTATTCACATTCACTTCCCCATTCTCCACATTAAAAACATGCGTCGCCTCGCCCAGCTTGCCCAACAGCCCAGCCGCCGGATTATCGGATTGATGTCGGGGACTTCGCTCGATGGGCTGGATGTGGCTTTGTGCCGCCTGCACGGGTACGGGCCGGCTACGCGGCTGGAGCTGGAGCACTTTGCCACGGTGCCCTACTCCGACGACGTGCGGCACCGCATCCGGCAGGTGTTTGCCCGGGAGCAGGTGAGTCTGGAATACCTGACCCTGCTCAATCCCTGGCTGGGCCGCCTGCACGCCGGGATGGTGCTGGACTGCCTGCGTGAGTGGCAGGTGCCCCCCGCCGCAGTGGACCTGCTAGCCAGCCACGGCCAGACCGTTTTCCACGCCCCCGCTCACCAGCACCAGCACCCCGATTTCGAGGGCCTGAACGCCACCCTCCAACTCGGCGACGCCGACCATTTGGCCGTGGCCACCGGTATCATCACGCTCAGCGACTTTCGGCAGAAGCACGTGGCGGCCGGCGGCGAAGGCGCGCCCCTGGCCGTGTACGGCGACTATCTGCTGCTGAGCAGTGCTGCCGAGGAACGCCTGCTGCTCAACCTGGGCGGTATTGCCAACTTCACCTACCTGCCCCGGGCCGGCGCAGCCGCCTCCACGGCCTTCAGCACCGATACCGGCCCCGGCAACACCATGCTCGACGCCACCGTGCGCGCCCACTGGCCCCACCTGAACTACGACGAAGACGGCCGCCTCGCCGCCGCCGGCCAGGCCCACCCCGCCCTACTGGTCGCTTTGCTGGACCACCCGTTCTTCGGGGCGGAACTGCCCAAAACCACCGGCCCGGAGCTGTTCGGCCCCGCCTACCTGCACGCGGCCCAGACCCAGACCAACACCCTCGCCCTGCCCCTGCCCGACCTGCTGGCCACCCTGGTGGAGCTGAGCGCCGCGGGCGTGGCCCGGGCGGCTCATCAGGCGTTCGGGCCGCAGCCGGCCCTGGCCGTGTACGTGAGTGGCGGCGGGGCTCACAATCCCACCCTGCTCACGGCCCTGCAACGCCACCTGCCCGCCTGCTGCTTCGCCTCTACCGCCACCCTGGGCGTGCTGCCCGATGCCAAAGAAGCCATTCTGTTCGCCCTGCTGGCCAACGAAACCGTGGCCGGCCAGCCCCTGAGCCTCGGTGCCGGCCGCCAGCGCATCCCCGCCGTGCGGCTGGGCAAAATCTCCCTGCCGGATTGAAATGCGTGAGGTGAGGAAGCAGAGAGGTAATGAATGGGGAAAGCTCATTCACTACTTCTCTACTTCACCAACTCGATGATGCGGAATTCCTGAATCTGACGGGCGGTGGAATCGGGGAAGGATATGTCGAGCTGGAGGTGGGGACCCGGGCGGAGCGTATCGGCGCGGTAGGTGAAGGCCACGAAGGGCTGTACTACTTCGTCGTCGCGCAGGCGGAAACCCAGCTTGTAGAGGTCGATGGCGGGGCCGTACTGACGGGTGTGCGCCAGCAAGGGCAGGGTGGCGGTCCGGAAGGCCGCGGCCGGCAAGGCGGCCTGGGCGGCCGGACTCAGCCAGGCGTAGGCGGAATCCCAGTTGCCGGCCAGCACCGCCAGCAGAAACTGCCGGGCCACCTGCACCTGGGAGGGCGGCTCCGCCGACGGAGCCGCCAGCGTCTGCGCCGCGGCCGGACTACCCAACAGCCCCAGGGTTACCAGGCTGCCGGTCAGGAAATGCTTGAGACGGAAACGGAATGCCTTCATGGCAGGAAGATACGCAACCGGCAGCTCCGGCAGCCGGGGCAGCCGAAGGCCGGCCCCGGCCGCGCGGTTACAGCCCCGGCTCTATTCCACCTGCACGCGGCGGGTGGCGTTGAGGCCCTTACCCGTCAGGCGCAGCAGGTAAATACCCCGGGCCAGGTTTCGGGTATCGAACACTTCTTCCCGGCGCGGACCGGTCAGGTGCAGGGCGCGGCGGTCCACTTCCCGGCCCAGTGCGTCCAGCAGGTGCAGCTCGGCCTTCTGGCCCTTGGCGGGCCCTTCCAGCAGCACCCGGAACGACTGCCCGGCCACCGTTGGGTTGGGCGCAACGTTGAGCGTGAGGCCGGCCAGCTGCTCGTCGCGCGCGTTCTGGATAACGGTTACCGTCAGGGGCAGGGCGGCTACGTTGTTGCTCTCGTTGTTTTCCCCGATGTCCTGCACGTAATCTGACACGAACAACACGTGGTAGAAGCCGGCCGTGAGCGTGTTGGCGAGTACAAACCGGGCCGTCACCGGCAGCTGGGTACCCGGGTCGAGCTCCGAGGCCTGAAAATTACCCAGCAGCACGTCGTTGCTGCTGAACACGGTATCAGCAGAGAGGTAGAAGCCCACCACGCTCGGCGGAGCAGACTCGGTGCCCCCGTTGCTCAGCTCACAGGTGGCCGTGAGCACCGTGCCCGCCGTGCGGCTGCTGTGCGAGAGCACCGGCCGCTGGATGCGCAAATCGGGCAGCGGTGGCACCGTGATTTCCAGCGTAGTGGCCAGCACGTTGTTGTTTTCGTTGCTCTCGGCTACCGTATTGCGGGGGTCGGCCACGTGCAGCAGGTAGTACACGCCGCCCGCCGTGGTACCGGGAATCATCACCTGCCCGCCGCGGATATCGTTCTGGTTGGCCGGCAGCGTCCAGCCCGGCAGTTCGCCCAGCAGCACATCGGCCGCATCCAGGATGTTGTCGGTGGAGAGGTAGTAGCCCAGGTTGCTGCTGCCGGCCTCCGAAGCGCCCTGGTTGCGGATGCCCGTCTGCACATACAGCTGACTGCCCGCCAGAGCAGTGCCCGAGGTAGTATAGGGCAGGAAGGGCGCCAGGTCCGGCTGCGTGCTCGAGCCCGATACGCAGGATACGACCACCTCGAAGCCCGCGTAGGTGCTGTAATTACTGGAAGTAAAAACCAGCGTGAGGCTGCCGCTGCTGTTGGTAGCCGTGATAACTCCCGGCGAGGAATAGTACACCCCAATCAGCGGGGCGCTGGTAGTGGCCCCGTCGTACACCGTGAGCTGGTCGCAACACCCGTCGAGCTGGAGGAAGTTGAAGCCCAGCTGCACTTTGCTGCCCGCCGTGCCGGGGTTGATGACGAGGGTGCCGTTGGCGTTGTTGCCGTAGTTGTTCGGGCCGCCGTGGTCGTACACGATGGTGTTGCAGGTGGTGATGGTGGCCGTGCCGGAATACGGCACCACCGTGCCCGTAAAGGGCGGGGCCACCAACAGGGCGGCGCTGGCCACGTTGTTGGCTTCGTCGGTTTCCACTACCTGGTTCTGGTAGTCGGCCACGAACAGTACGTAGTAATTACCGGGCGTAGTGGTGGCAGGAATGGTGAGCGTGGTATTGAAGCTGTTGTAGCCGCCGGCGTATAGCGTACCACCGGGGGCAGTGCCCAGCAGCACGTCGGTGGCGCTGAGCGTGGCGTCGGTGGAAAGATAGTAGCCCATGCTGCTGCTGCCGGCACTGGAGTTCCCCCTGTTCAGCAGATAGCTGTCGGCCGTGATGGCCAGGCCCGCCGGGGTTGAGTTCTGTCCCAGCCGGACCTGCTCCACGGTCAGGTCGATGGTGGGTGGCAGCACGGCCAATGCCGCGCTGCTCACGTTGTTGGTTTCGTTGGTTTCCGCCTCCTTGTTCTGGCCGTCGGCCACGAACAGCACGTAGTACGCGCCGGGTACCGTGCCCGCGGGCACCGTGAACGATCCGCCGCGGTAATCCCGGTAGCCGCCGTACAGGGAGCCCCCGGCAGCAGTGCCCAGCAGCACGTCGGCGGCGCTGAGCGTGGCATCGGTGGAGAGGTAGAAGCTCACGTCGGAAGTGGCGGCCGTGGTTAGGCCCTGGTTCTGAACGGAGCAGTTCGTATACACGTAGCCGCCCGCCAGGGTGGCGTTCGGGCTCAGGTAAGGCTGCGCCACAATCAGATCTACCGAGGGCAGGGCCACGGTCAGGGCCACGCTGGTCACGTTGTTGGTTTCGTTGGTTTCGCTTACCTGGTTCTGGTCATCGGCCACGAACAGCACGTAGTAGCTGCCCGGCGTAGCCCCCGCAGGGACTCTGAACTGCAGGTAGAGGTAATAATAGCTGCCCCCGTCTATCGGTCCCACGCTTTCCGTCGTCAGCTGCACATCATTGGCGCTGAGCGTGGCATCGGTGGAAAAGTACACGCCCAGGCGGCTGGTGGCGGCCGTGGTGTTGCCCTGGTTGGCCACGTAGGGCGAACTCGTTACCGCGCTGCCCGCCGTAACGGTCGTCTGGTTGAGTTGCACTTGGTTCACGGTCAGGTCGACGCTGGGCGTGACGACCATCAGGGCCTGGGCGCTGACGTTGTTGGCCTTATTGGTTTCCGGCACCTGGTTCTGGTAGTCGGCCACGAACAGCACGTAGTAGCTGCCCGGCGTGGTGGTGGCCGGCACGGTGGCGTAGGTGCTGGTGTAGTTGCCGTAGTAGCCGCCCGTCAGCGGGCCACCGTAGGAGGAGCCCAGCAGCACGTCGTTGGCGCTGAGCGTGGCGTCGGCCGACAGGTAGTAGCCCACGTTGCTGCTGCTGGCCGTGGCGTTGCCATCGTTAGTTACGTAGCACGAAAGCCCTACCGAGCTGCCCGGCGTGGTGGAAGACGTGCTCAGGTAAGCCTGCTGAATCGCCAGATCGACGTAGGGCGCAAGCACGGTCAGGCTTACGCTGCTGGTGTTGTTGGCCTCGTTGCTTTCCGCTACCTGATTCTGATAATCGGCTACGAACAGCACGTAGTAGCTGCCCGCCGTCACCGCGGCCGGCACCGGCAGGTAGGCCGACTGATAGCTGATCTGGTTGCCGCCGACACTGTATCCGTAGGAAGTACCCAGGAGCAGGTCGTTGGCGCTAAGCGTGGCATCGGTGGAGAGGTAGTAGCCTAGGTTGCTGCTGGCAGCGGTGGCACCCGAAAGGTTCTGCAGCGAACAACTGAGCGACAACGAGTTGCCGGCCGTGATGGCCTGGGGCTGGGCCGTCGGCGCCTGAATCGTCAGATCGGGCAGGGGCACGGACGTGACGCAGGAAACAGTGGCCGCAAATCCGCTGTACTGGGCCGAGTAGTCGCTGGAGAAGCGCACCGTGAGCTTGCCCGTGCTGTTGGTAGCGTACACCGTGAACGGACTGAGGTAGCCCGTATACGTCCCGATGAGGGGGGCATTCGCGTTGCTGCCATCGTACACGCTGATGTAGTCGTAGCCGCTCTCCAGGGCCACGGCGGTGAAATCAAGCCGGATTTTCCGGCCCGCAGTGGCCGGGGTCAGCGTCACGGTGCCGTTGGCTCCGGCCGAGTAGGAGCCGTTGGGGCCGCCGTCGTCGTAGAGCGTGCCGCTGCAGGTAGTGTAGGCAACCGTGCCCGAGGCAGGCACGCGGTAGGTCTGGGCCGCCGCCGGGGCCGCCAGGCCGGCCAGCAACAGCAAGGCCAGCAACCGGGGCCAGCGGCAAATCAGAAGGTAGAGGTGGGTCATATGCCCGCAGCTAAAGGATGAGAACTAAACGACAAAACCAGCCACCCCGGCTCCGGTCGGGAGCGGGCAGGCTGGTTATACAAGGCAGGCAGCGAGGAGCCGCGGGCGGGGGAGCTTACTCCTCCCCTTCGGACTGGGGTACCAGAATAAATACGTCTTCACCGGGGCGTTTCATAATGTATTTCTCACGGGCGAATTTCTCCAGCAGCTCCGGGCTGCTCAGCAGCTCGGCCCGCTCTTTCTTCACCGTTTCAATATTGCTCAGATAATAATCCCGCTCATCTTCCAGCTCGCGGAGCTTGGCGTACATATCGTACTGGCGGACAAAGTCGTTGGAGTCGAACACGAACATCCAGACCAGAAAGCCCAGCCCTACATAAAAGTAGAAACTCCGCAGAAAGCCCGGAATGCGCAGGAAGAACTCTTTGGCCGACATACCCAAAGATACAGGCTATTTCCCCGGATAAAAAAGCCGCCCCGGCGGCCCGGCCCGCCACCCCCAAACCAAACGGTACCGCCGCCCCAGGGCAACGGTACCGCGTGCTTGGCCGACCAAAGAAATCGGCGAAACGAGGGGGAAGCAGCGCCGATCCGCGCTTTACATTTTGCGACCGGGGAAGTAGGCCACTTCGCCCAGCTCCTCCTCAATGCGCAGCAGCTGGTTGTACTTGGCCATGCGGTCGGAGCGCGAGGCCGAGCCGGTCTTGATCTGGCCGGTGTTCAGGGCCACGGCCAGGTCCGAGATGGTGTTGTCCTCCGTTTCGCCCGAGCGGTGGCTCATGATGCTCTTGTAGCCGTGGCGGCGGCCCAGGTTGATGGCGTCAATCGTTTCCGAGAGCGTACCAATCTGGTTCACTTTGATGAGGATGGCGTTGGCAATCTGCTCATCGATGCCGCGCTGCAGGCGGTTCACGTTGGTCACGAACAGGTCGTCGCCCACCAGCTGGGTGGTGCTGCCGATGCTCTCGGTCAAGGCCTTCCAGCCGCTCCAGTCGTCCTCGTCCATGCCATCCTCGATGCTGATGATGGGGTATTTCTTGGTCCAGTCGGTCCAGTAGCTCACCATTTCCGAGGAGGTCAGCTTGTCGCCGGTGCTCTTCTTGAAGTGGTAATGGCCGTCCTGGTAGAACTCCGAGGCCGCGGCGTCCATGGCAATCATCACGTCGTCGCCGGGCTTGTAGCCGGCCTTCTCGATGGCCTGGAGCACAATCTTGATGGCGTCCTCGTTGCTCTTGATGTTCGGCGCAAAGCCACCCTCGTCGCCCACGTTGGTGCTGAAGCCCTGCTTTTTGAGCACTTCCTTCAGGTGGTGGAAGATTTCGGTACCCCAACGCAACGCCTCCGAGAAGCTCGGCGCGCCCACGGGCATGATCATGAACTCCTGGAAGTCGATGCTGTTGTCGGCGTGCGAGCCCCCGTTGAGGATGTTCATCATCGGCACGGGCAGCGTGGTGGCATTCACCCCGCCTACGTATCGGTAGAGCGGCATGCCGGCCTCGGCGGCAGCGGCGCGGGCAATGGCCAGCGAAGCCCCCAGAATGGCGTTGGCGCCCAGGTTGGCCTTGTTGGGCGTCCCATCGAGCTCCAGCATGATTTTATCGAGCAGGCCCTGCTCGAACACCGAGAAGCCCACCAGCTCCTCGGCAATTTTGGTGTTCACGTTCTCCACCGCCTGCAGCACGCCCTTGCCCATGTACTTGGCCTTGTCGTTGTCGCGCAGTTCCACGGCTTCGTGCTTGCCGGTGCTGGCCCCGCTCGGTACGGCGGCGCGGCCCACAGTGCCGCTGTCGGTGGTCACGTCCACTTCAACCGTCGGATTGCCGCGCGAGTCAAAAATCTGGCGAGCGTGGATTTCGGTGATGATGCTCATACGAAAATGGGTTTAGGAAACGGATTGCAATGTTGCGTAATGGCTCCCACGCCATCAGGCCGCAAGGTAAATAGTATCCCCGACCTTTCAGCCTCAGAATTTGGGGCACCTCCCCCACCCGGCTTCCTTCTCCCAGGCCGGTGCGCGGCCCGCGCTGGTTCCGGCGAGGCCTCCGTTACAGCCATCGTGGCTCCAGCACGGGCCAATTAGGGTATAAGGTCGGCCCTATCACTCCGACCAGGCGCCAACCCGGCCCGATCAAGTTCCTCCGAGCAGCAACACCGGGCCTCCGAACACCGGCATCGACCCTCCGAACACCGACCTTGGGCCTCTGAACACTGGCGTTGGGCCTCCGAGCATCAACACCGGACCGCTGAACACCGGCATTGAGCTTCTGAACACCGACGTTGGGCCTTTGTACACCAGTAGTAGTCCTCGGAGCAGCCACGTCGGGCTTCTGCGGATCAACATCGTCCTCATCTTCCCTTCCAGACCAGCATGACAGCAGCATGGGGCGGCCCATTGGTCTGCCTGGCCTCCCCTGCTGCCGCTGGCGGGGCGGCCTGCTACCGGACCGATGCGGCGTCGCCCGGCCCCAGAGCTATAAAAAAAAGACCCGCCGGGTGGCGGGCCTTTTTTACGGACTGGCAGGAAGCAAGAGCTTCCGAAACCGGACTACTCGGCGGCTTTCTCCTCGCGGGTTTCGCCTTCCTTCAGGGTTTCGGTAGCCGTATCCTCGGGAGCCGAAACTTCCGTGGCAGCTGCCTTGGCCTTCTTGGCGGGCTTGGCTTCGGCCACTACCTCAGCCGACGAATCGCCTTCGCCAGCGGTAGCTTCCGTGGTAGCTTTCTTGCCACCGCTGCGGCGCGAGCGACGCGTCGTAGCCTTGGCTTCGCCGGCGTTCTTGGCCTCCAGCATGGTTTCGTTGAAGTCCACCAGCTCAATGATGCACATGTCGGCGTTGTCGCCCAGACGGGACTGGCTCAGCTTGATGATGCGGGTGTAACCACCGGGACGGCCGGCAATTTTAGCCGAAACGTTGTCGAACAGCTCCTTCAGCACTTCCTTGTTGCCCAGGGTCGAGAAAACGAGGCGACGCGAGTGCGTCGTGTCGTTCTTCGACTTGGTGAGCAGGGGCTCCACGTACTGGCGCAGGGCCTTGGCCTTGGCTACCGTGGTAGTGATGCGCTTGTGCAGGATGAGGGAGGAGGCCATGTTCGAGAGCATGGCGTTGCGGTGCGAGGACGTACGACCGAGGTGGTTGAAGGATTTACCGTGACGCATAAAAAAGAAAGAAACGTACGCTTGCGGGCAACGACCACGGCGGAAAGAGCCCGAAGGCTACTCTCTCATTAGAACCGCTGCCCCTGGGGCGCACTAATTGGAAATGTGAAAAAGTCTGCAAATGTACGGAATAGTAGGTCACAAAAAATGTGCTGCCGTGGAATATGCCGAAGCATCGGGTCCACTAGCAGCACATTTTCCGGGAGTGCCTATTCTTCGTCGAGCTTGTACTTGCCCAGGTCCATTCCGAAGGTCAGCCCTTTTTCCTCCACGAGGTTCTCCAGCTCCGTCAGCGACTTCTTGCCGAAGTTGCGGAACTTCATCATGTCGGCCATGTCGAGCTGCACCAGGTCGCCGAGGGTTTTGATGTCGGCAGCCTTGAGGCAGTTGTAGGCGCGCACGCTCAGGTCCATATCCGCCAGCGGCGTCTTCAGCACCTTGCGCATGTGCAGCGTCTCCTCGTCCACGGTCTCCTCTTCCTCGGCTTTCACCGTCTCGAAGGTCATGGTGCTGTCGGAGAACAGCATGAAGTGCTGAATCAGGATGTTGGCCGCGCCCTTCAGCGCGTCCTCCGGGTGAATGGAACCGTCGGTGTGAATCTCAATCACGAGCTTCTCGTAGTCGGTCTTCTGCTCCACGCGGGTATTCTCGATGCTGTACTTCACGTTCTTGATCGGCGTGAAGATGGCATCGATGGCAATCTGCCCGAAAACCTGGTCGGCGGGCTTGTTTTCTTCAGCCGGAACGTAGCCGCGGCCTTTCTGAATCGTGAACTCAAACTCCAGCTCGGTGCTGGGGTCCACGTTGCAGATCACCAGCTCCGGGTTGAGCACCTGGAAGCCGTTGGTGAATTTGTTGATTTCGCCGGCCGAGAACGTGTTCTGCCCTTTGATGCGCACCGTGATTTTGTCCTCGATGGCATCGCTCACTTTCTTGAAACGAACCTGCTTCAGGTTCAGGATGATTTCGGACATATCCTCAATCACGCCTTCAATAGTCATGAACTCGTGCAGTACGCTGCTGGTGCGCACCGACGTAATGGCATAGCCCTCCAGCGACGACAGCAGGATGCGGCGCAGAGCGTTGCCGATCGTGACGCCGTAGCCTTTCTCCAGCGGTTTGAATTCAAACGTTCCGTAGAAGTCGTCGGATTTCTCCATCACTACCTTCTCCGGCATTTGAAAAGCTAAGATTGACATAAGTGGGGCGGTTTGTTAGATATGAGTAAAAGGTATCAGGTAAGAAGACGTCTGTTGAGGTCCTGATACCTAATACCCAATACCTGAATTCATTAAAAAGCGACGAAGCAAGGAAACGGCCCGGGCGTCCGGGCCGTTCCACAATTACTTCGAGTACAGCTCGACGATGAGCTGCTCCGTGATTTTCTCCGGAATCAGTTCACGCGAGGGGGCGCTGATGAATTTGCCCACCATGTCTTTGCCTTCCCACTCCAGCCACGAGAAAGCACGCGCGTTGCGGGCACTCAGGCTGGTGGTAATGGCTTCCAGCGACTTCGACTTCTCGCGAACGGCCACAATGTCGCCAGCGCGGAGTTTGTACGAAGCGATGTTCACAATCTCACCGTTCACCGTGATGTGCTTGTGCAACACCAGCTGACGGGCAGCACGGCGCGTCGGGGCGATGCCCAGACGGTACACCGTGTTGTCGAGACGCGACTCGAGCAGGGCCAGCAGGTTGTCGCCGGTGATGCCGGGCATCGTGGCCGCCTTGTGGAACAGGTTCTCGAATTGCTTTTCCAGGACGCCGTACATGTACTTCACTTTCTGCTTCTCCATCAGCTGGACAGCGTACTCGCTCTGCTTCTTCCGACGACCACGGCCGTGCTGGCCGGGGGGGTATGCTTTTTTGGTGAGTGCCTTGCTCGGGCCGAAAATCGGCTCATTGAAGCGACGGGCAATCTTGGTTTTAGGACCAGTATAACGTGCCATTTCGGGGATGTTGAGTGTTGAAGGGGTTGAACCAGGAGGCCGTGGTGCCGCGCTTCGCAGGGGTGAGAAGCAGCTGGCAACGCAGCCCGGATAGGCTCAATAAATCAAACGCGACGACGTTTGGGAGGACGGCAGCCATTGTGGGGCAGCGGCGTCACGTCCTTAATGGTCGTTACCTCAATACCCACGTTACCCAGCGTCCGGATAGCCGACTCGCGGCCAGCGCCCGGACCCTTCACGAATACTTCGGCTTTGCGCATGCCCAGGTCATGGGCTACTTTGCCGGCATCCGTCATAGCCATTTGAGCGGCGTAGGGGGTGTTCTTTTTGGAACCCCGGAAGCCCATCTTACCAGCCGAAGCCCAGGAAATAACCTGGCCATTGTTGTTGGTGATGGAGATGATGATGTTGTTGAAGGAGGCTTTGATGTGGACCTGACCTACTGGTTCAACAACGACAATGCGCTTCTTGGCTTTGTCTTTTCTTTTTTGTGCCATTTGGTTATCGCAAAAAACTGCGGAAGGTGTTGAAGCCCGCTCCAGCCGGAAGGCAGAGTCGGGCTTCGATTCCCGCTACAGATTATTTAGTAGCTTTTTTCTTACCGGCAACGGTCTTACGCTTGCCCTTACGGGTACGCGAGTTGTTCTTGGTGCGCTGACCACGAACCGGCAGACCTTTGCGGTGACGCAGACCCCGGTAGCAGCCGATGTCCATGAGACGCTTGATGTTGAGCTGAACCTCGGAGCGCAGGGCGCCTTCGGTTTTGTACTCATTGGTGATGACGCTACGGATTTCGCCGGCTTCTTCTTCCGTCCAGTCCTTCACCTTCTTGTTCAGGTCTACGCCTGCTTTCGTCAGGATCTGCTGGGCCGAAGTACGACCGATGCCAAAGATGTAGGTCAGCGCGATTTCACCGCGTTTGTTGTCTGGGATGTCTACCCCTGCAATACGAGCCATGTGTTGAGTTTGGGTTTTTAGGGAGTTAGGGTCTTGGGGACCAGGTTTCGGTTAGGACAGTTTTCCTTCAAAAACCTAGCCCTCAGGACCCGATAGTCCCCAACTTCCAATGGATTAGCCCTGACGCTGCTTATAGCGGGGGTTCTTCTTGTTGATAACGTAGAGCTTGCCTTTGCGGCGGATGATTTTGCAATCAACGCTACGCTTCTTTACGGACGCTTTGACTTTCATGTCGTCGGGTTATTTGTAACGGTACACAATTCGACCCTTCGACAAGTCGTAGGGCGACATTTCGAGTTTTACCTTATCTCCCGGCAGGATCTTGATGTAGTGCATCCGCATCTTACCCGAAATATGGGCAATCAGCTGGTGACCGTTTTCCAGCTCCACGCGGAACATGGCGTTGGATAAGGCTTCCAGGATAACACCGTCCTGCTCAATGGAAGTTTGTTTGGCCATAAGGCTACTGTAAGGCTTTTTCTATGTATTCGAAGGAGGTAAGAATTTCCGCCTTCTCTTTGCGAACAACAACAGTGTGCTCAAAGTGCGCCGAAGGTTTCAGATCCTTGGTCCGGATAGTCCAGCCATCCTTTTCCTGAATCACGTTCTTCGTACCCAGATTCACCATGGGCTCGATAGCCAGGGTGAGTCCGGTCTGGAGCTTGAGCCCGGCTCCCCGCTTGCCGTAGTTAGGAACCTCTGGCCGCTCGTGCAGCTTCCTGCCGATGCCGTGGCCCACCAACTCCCGAACTACGCCATACCCCAGTTTCTCAACGTGGTTCTGAATCGCGTAGCTGACGTCGCCCATCCGGTTACCCGCCACCGCCTGCTCGATTCCGAGATACAGCGACTTCTTGGTTTCCTCCAGCAGCTTGGTCACCTCGGGGGCCACCTCCCCTACCGGGTAAGTGTAGGCACTATCGGCGTGGTAACCATTGAGTAAAACCCCGCAGTCAATCGAAACGACATCCCCGCTTTTCAGCGTATAGTCGCCCGGGAAACCGTGCACCACGACCGAGTTGGGCGAAATGCAGAGGCTATACTCAAAACCGTTATATCCCTTGAACGAAGGCTCGCCGCCATGGTCCCGGATGAATTCCTCCGCGCGCTGATCCAGCGCCCGAGTAGTAACTCCCTCCCGAATCATTTTGGCTACTTCGCCGTGGGCCTGAGCCAGCACTTTCGCACTGGCTTTAATCAGGTCAATTTCTTCCTCGGTTTTGTAAAAAATCATTTTCTACGAAGCGAGGGCGATGTTCTGCGAACGACCCCGGGTTTTGCCGGTCTTCATCATACCGTCGTAATGACGCATGAGTAAGTAGCTTTTCACCTGGTTCATGGTATCCAGTACCACGCCCACCATGATGATGAGGGAAGTACCGCCGTAGAACTGAGCGAAAGGTCCGGTTACTCCGGCTACGGTAGCCAGAGCAGGCATTATGGCGATTACGGCCAAGGCCACGGCGCCGGGCAGAGTTATCCGCGTCAGTACCTCATCGATAAACTCCGACGTATCCCGACCTGGCTTTACACCGGGAATGAATCCACCGCTGCGCTTCAGGTCATCCGCAATCTGGTTAGGATTGACGCTGATCGCCGTGTAGAAATACGTGAAAATGATGATGAGCAGGCCGAATACCACGTTGTAGACCCAGTGATTAGGCTGGAACCATGTCCCGATCATCATGGCTGCGTCGCTGTTTTTGTTCCAGGCCGAGGCCGCAATAGCGGGCACAAACATCAGCGACTGAGCGAAGATAATCGGCATTACACCGGCTGCATTCACTTTCATCGGGATGTACTGGCGCTGGGAGCTGAGCGAAGCGGCTCCTCCGATCTGCTTGGCGTACTGTACCGGAATCTGCCGCACGGCTTGCGTGAGGATGATAACGGCCATCACAACAAGAAACAGCACGGCCATTTCAATCAGGAAAATCAGCGAGCCACGCATAGTGCGGGCCGTAGCTTCCCCAATCAGGGCACCGGGCAGACGAGATACAATACCGATCATGATCAGCATCGAAATACCATTGCCAATGCCCTTATCCGTAATCTTCTCACCCAACCACATGCAGAACAGCGTACCCGCCGTTACAATAATAGCCGTGGAGATTGTGAAGAATACGCCTGGATTTATGATAGCCTCCGCGTTGATAGTCGCAATAAAGCCGACTGATTGCAGGGCCACAATAGGAATCGTCAGGATGCGGGTGTACTGGTTGATCTTCTTCCGGCCGGACTCCCCTTCTTTCTGCAGCTTCTGGAAGTACGGCACTGCGATGGTCAGCAGCTGCAATACGATAGAGGCCGAGATATAGGGCATAATGCCCAACGCGAAGATGGAAGCATGGCTGAAAGCACCACCCAGCAGTGTATCCAAGATACCCAGAACGCCGGAAGCGCCCTGCTTGAGCCGCGTAGGATCAACGCCCGGCAGCACTACATAGGAGCCCAGCCGGTAAATGGCAATGAAAAAAAGCGTATTGAAGATCCGCGTACGCAGATCTTCAATCGCAAAAATATTCTTTATCTGTTCGATAAGTTTTTTCATTGCTTCGTAGGTGCTACAGCGTCACGGCTTTGCCACCGGCCTTCTCAATGGCTTCTACAGCCGACTTGGAGAAAGCGTGAGCGTGTACTTCCAGTGCCTTGGTGATTTCGCCACGGCCCAGAACCTTGATCTTGGCGCTTTTGGAAGCCAGACCAGCCGTTACAAAGAAAGCAGCATCCAGCGTAGTGGTGCCGTTATCAGTCAGAGCAGCCAGCACATCAATGTTGATGGCTTTGTACTCTACACGGTTGATGTTCTTGAAGCCAAACTTAGGCACCCGGCGCTGCAGAGGCATCTGACCGCCTTCGAAGCCCGACTTCTTGGAGTAACCCGAACGGGACTTGGCACCTTTGTGACCGCGCGTCGACGTGCCGCCGCGGCCGGAACCCGTACCCCGACCGATACGCTTGATGTTGCGAGTCGAGCCGGCGGCGGGTTGGAGATTGCTGAGATTCATTTTCGGGAGATTCCTAGAGTTCGGTTACTTCCAACAGGTGCTGAACGGCTTTGATCATGCCGACAACTGCGGGCGTACCCTCAACAGTTTTCGAGCTGTTCATCTTGCCGAGGCCCAGGGCCTGCACAGTGCGCTTCTGACGCTCGGGGCGGTCGATAACGCTTTTTACGAGTTTGATTTGGATCTGCGCCATCGTCTCTTAACCGTTAAAAACTTGAGCGAGGGTAATGCCGCGGGCCTGAGCAATCTGCATCGGGTCGCGCATTTTCAGCAGGGCATCGAAGGTCGCCTTTACCACGTTGTGGGGGTTCGACGAGCCTTTCGACTTGGCCAGTACGTCCTTGATACCGGCGCTTTCGAATACGGCGCGCATAGCACCGCCCGCAATTACACCCGTACCAGCGGCAGCCGGCTGAACCAGCACGAAACCACCCGAGTACTTACCTTCCATTACGTGGGGAACAGTGTGCTTATACAGCGGCACCTTCACCAGGTTCTTCTTCGCATCGTCAATGCCTTTGGCAATGGCGTCGGTTACCTCGTTGGCTTTGCCGAGGCCGTAGCCTACGGTGCCGTTACCGTCACCTACCACCACGATAGCCGAGAAGCTGAAGCGACGACCACCCTTCACCACTTTGGCAACGCGGTTGATAGCTACTACTTTCTCTTTCAGATCGGAGTCGCCGGTGCGCGAGTCGTTTTCTTTATTACGGTCGTTGCCGCCGCGACGGTCATTGCCACCACCACGACGGTCGTTGCCGCCGCGGTCGTTACCGCCACCACGAGGGCCGTTGTTGAATTCTGCCATGATGATGAATTAGAAATTGAGGCCGCCTTCGCGGGCTCCTTCTGCCAATGATTTTACGCGGCCGTGGTAGAGGTAACCGGAACGGTCAAATACCACTTTCGAAATTCCTTTTCCAGTAGCACGGGCGGCAAGCTCTTTGCCGACTGCGGCAGCGAGGGCGACTCCGTTGCCCCCTTCCACCGAAACGTGCTTCGAGGAAGCAGACGCCAGCGTGTGGCCGGTAGTGTCGTCAATAATCTGAGCATAAATGCCCGTATTGCTGCGGAACACCGACAAACGCGGACGCTCGGACGTGCCAGCCACCTTAGTGCGGATGATGCGCTGGATCCGTTTTCTTCTAGTTGCTTTATCGAAAGCCATGATGCGTTATTATTTCGAAGCCGTTTTACCAGCCTTACGACGAATCTGCTCACCCACGAAGCGCACACCTTTGCCTTTGTAAGGCTCCACTTTGCGCAACGAGCGAATCTTTGCAGCTACCTGGCCCAGCAACTGCTTATCGATGCTGGTGAGGGTAACGATGGGGTTTTTACCTTTCTCCGTCAGGGCGGTAGCCGTAACCTCAGCTGGCAGAGCCAAGAAGATGTTGTGCGAGTAGCCCAGGGAAAGCTCCAGCGTAGTACCAGCTATGGAGGCTTTGTAACCTACACCAACCAGCTCCAGCTTCTCCTCCAGTCCGTTGCTCACGCCGCTAACGGCGTTGTTGAGCAGGGAACGGTACAGGCCGTGCATGGCTTTGTGGCGCTTTTGCTCCGTGGGGCGGGTTACCACCAACTGGCCGTCTTCGGTGGCCACGGTGATGTCGCGGTCAACGGGAACCACCAGCGTGCCTTTCGGACCCTTTACGGTTACCTTGTTTTCGTTGCTCACTTCAATCTGCACGTTGTCGGGCAGGCTGATGGGCAGTTTACCAATGCGTGACATAGTTTCGTTTTCCTTTCAGATTAGTAAACGTAGCACAGCACTTCGCCGCCCACATTCTCGGCTTTCGCCTCCTTCTCCGTCATCACGCCCTTCGACGTGGAGAGAATGGCAATACCCAGGCCGCTGAGTACGCGGGGCATGTTGCCCACGTGTGCGTACTGACGCAGACCAGGCGTGCTCACGCGCTGCAGTTTCGTGATGGCCGGCACCTTCGTGGTGGGGTTGTACTTGAGGGCGATTTTAATCGTGCCCTGTACGGCGGCATCATCAAACCGGTAGCTCTGAATGTAGCCCTTCTTATAGAGCACCTTCGTAATCTCCTTTTTGATGTTGCTGGCCGGAATTTCCACCACCCGGTGGTTTGCCTTGATGGCATTGCGTACCCGGGTCAGGTAGTCGGCAATTGGATCTGTGTTCATTCGATTGTGAAAAGGCAGCGCCCATTTTTAGGGAGCCGCAAAGATATGAAAATTTCGCCGGCCCGGAAAGGGTCAGCGAAATTTTCGGTTAAGACTACTCGGCTCGACTTGTTAAGGCTCGGCCAATGGTTTCTTTCGGCAACCTGCCAAATTTTGCTCTAGTAGCGAGTAGTTTGTATTGAGTAGGAAGGCTAAGTGCAAGAAATCCTAAACGGACTACCGAACTTCAGCTAATTACTCAATACTAACTACTCTGTACTAGATCAACTTACCAGCTCGACTTGGTTACGCCGGGGATTTTGCCGGCGAGAGCCATTTCGCGGAAACGCACCCGGCTGATGCCGAACTTGCGCATATAACCACGAGGACGGCCATCGATTTTGTCGCGGTTGTGCAGACGTACGGGCGACGCATTGCGGGGCAGCTTGTCCAGACCTTCGTAGTCGCCGGCCTCTTTCAGGGCCTTGCGCTTCTCGGCGTAACGGGCAACGGTAGCGATACGCTTCCGTTCCCGTGCTTTCATGCTTTCCTTAGCCATTGTTTTGTTTCTTGGCGTTAGCGAACGGCATACCGAAGGCCTTGAGCAGCTCGTAGCTTTGCTCATCGTTTTCGGCGGTCGTCACGAAAGTGATGTCCATACCGGCAATAGCCTTGATCTTGTCGATCGAGATTTCCGGGAAAATGATTTGCTCTTTTACGCCCAGGGTATAGTTACCGCGGCCGTCGAAGCCCTTATCGTTGATGCCTTTGAAGTCACGTACGCGGGGCAGTGCTACCGTCAGCAGACGATCCAGGAATTCGTACATCTGAGCGCCACGCAGGGTTACGCGGGCTCCGATGGGCATACCTTCACGCAGTTTGAAGTTCGACACCGAACGCTTGGCGATGGTCGGAACGGCCTTCTGACCGGTAATGGTCGTCAGTTCGTCCA
Organism: Hymenobacter piscis; assembly: GCF_018760735.1. Classification (GTDB taxonomy): domain Bacteria; phylum Bacteroidota; class Bacteroidia; order Cytophagales; family Hymenobacteraceae; genus Hymenobacter; species Hymenobacter piscis. The sequence continues at coordinate 59,527 of NZ_JAHHZN010000018.1, read as the reverse complement.
CGCCATTGTCCACCAGCTTCTTATCGGCTACTGCCGATCCGATGCCGCGGTTGATGCAGATCTTGGTGATGCGCGGTACCTGCATGATGCTCTTGAACTGGAATTTCTCCTGGAGCGCGGGTACTACTTCTTTCTGATATTTTTCTTTGAGTCGAGCCATGGTCGGGAGCGGTTAGGCGTTGGCCGAGTCCACACGCTTCACGTTGCTCACGTGAATCGGGGCCTCGATCTTGGTGATGCCGCCCTGGGGGTTCTTCGCACTGGGTTTGTTGTGCTTGGTTGCCAGGTTCAGGCCTTCCACGATAACACGCTGCGTCGAACGGTTCACCGACTTAATGGTGCCGGTTTTACCCTTCTCGTCGCCGGCAATCACCAGAACGGTGTCACCGGTTTTCACGTGCAGTTTCGCGGGCGTTGCTTTGGTTTTCGTTGCCATTGCTTAGAGAACTTCAGGAGCCAGCGAAACGATCTTCATGAACTGGCGCTCGCGCAGCTCGCGGGCTACGGGGCCGAAGATGCGGGTACCGCGGGGCTCGTCGTTATTGTTGAGCAGTACGGCCGCGTTGTCATCGAACCGGATGTAAGAGCCGTCCTTACGACGAACTTCTTTCTTGGTGCGAACGACAACTGCTTTCGATACAGTGCCTTTTTTAGCGTTGCCGGAAGGAATAGCCGATTTGATGGCTACTACAATCTTGTCGCCTACGCTGGCGTATTTCTTGCCCGTGCCACCGAGGACACGAATGCAGAGAACTTCTTTGGCGCCGCTGTTATCAGCGACGGTCAGACGGGATTCTTGCTGTATCATCTTACTTGGCGCGTTCTACGATTTCTACCAATCTCCAGCGTTTGTTCTTGCTCAGCGGACGGGTGCTCATGATGCGAACCGTATCGCCTTCGCCGCACTCGTTGTTCTCGTCGTGGGCCATGAACTTGGTCGACTTGGAAACGAACTTGCCGTAGATAGGGTGCTTCATCTTGCTTTCCACAACTACCGTGATGGACTTGTCCATTTTGGAGGAGGAAACGCGGCCGATGATTTCTTTGCGCAGGTTCCGCTCAGTGGCGGCAGCAGCCTGCTGTTCTTCGTTGCTTGCCATCGTTAGTTAGCAGTGTTAGTAGCCTGCTCGTTCTCGCGACGCTTCAACTCGGTCAGCAGACGGGCGACATTTTTGCGGGCTTGCTTGAGACGGAGCGGGTTTTCCAGCGGCGAGATGGCGTGCGCGAAGCGCATGGTCTGGCCCGAGGTCTGCTCGGTCTTCAATTGATTTTTGAGGTCCTCCAGGGAGAGGTTACGGATTTCGGCGTTCTTCATCTTACTTGTTATCTACGTAGTCACGACGAACAACAAACGACGTCCGTACCGGCAGTTTCTGAGCGGCCAGACGCAGTGACTCCTGAGCCACTTCCAGCGTTACCCCATCCGATTCAAACATGATCGTGCCGGGCTTCACGCAGGCTACCCAGTACTCGGGCGAACCTTTACCCTTACCCATCCGCACTTCAGCAGGCTTCTTGGTAATGGGCTTGTCGGGGAAGATGCGGATCCAAACTTGACCTTCGCGTTTCATGGCGCGGGTCATGGCAATACGAGCTGCCTCAATCTGGCGAGCCGTAATCCAAGCCTGTTCCAGCGACTTGATAGCGAACGAACCGAAGTCGATGGAGCTGCCGCGATGGGCTAAGCCATGTATGCGACCCTTTTGCATCTTGCGATACTTGGTCCTTTTCGGTTGTAACATGAGTTATACTGTCTTAAAATTCGAGAGAAAGGGAGAGAACTAGCGGCGCGGTGCGCCACCGCCTCGGTTCTGACCACCTTGGCCACCGGCTCCACCGGGACCCCGGCGCTGACCACCACGGCTGTCGCCGCCCCGGTCACCACCACGGCTGTCACCGCCCCGGTCGTTCCGGTCGCGGCGCGGGCCACGCTCACTGCGTGGGCCACGGTCGTTGCGGCTGTCGCCACCCTGCGTGCCAGCGGGCTGCTGGTTAGGCGAGAGGTCCGGCTTGCCGAACACTTCGCCACGCATTACCCACACCTTGATGCCGATTTTGCCATACACCGTCTGGGCTTCCGAGAGGGCATAGTCAATGTCAGCCCGCAGCGTGTGCAGGGGAGTGCGGCCTTCTTTGTACTGCTCGGAACGAGCAATCTCAGCCCCACCCAAACGACCACCGCACTGGATCTTGATGCCTTCGGCACCAACACGCATAGCGGCCTGAATCGACATCTTCATGGCCCGACGGAAGGAGATACGAGCCTGGAGCTGCTGCGCAATGCTTTCGCCAACCAGTTTCGCGTCCAGCTCGGGGCGCTTAATCTCGAAGATATTGATCTGAACGTCCTTGCCGGTAATCTGCTTCAGTTCGTCCTTGATCTTGTCCACTTCGGCGCCGCCTTTGCCAATCACTACGCCCGGACGGGCCGTGTTGATGGTGATGGTCACGCGCTTGAGCGTGCGCTCAATCACGATGCGGCTGATGCCACCCTTCGGGATACGAGCGTTGATGTATTTGCGGATTTTCTCGTCCTCCACCAGTTTGTCGGCAAAGTCCTTGCCGCCGTACCAGTTCGAGTCCCATCCTTTAATGACGCCCAGACGGAAGCCAACCGGATTTACTTTCTGTCCCATAGTGCTTATGCGGTGGCTTCTGCCTTGGTTTCAGTTGATTTCTTCGAGCTCCGACGCGCGGCCTTGGGCTTGGCTTCGGCCGTAGCCTCGGTGCCTTTGGTCTCAGCAGCCTGCTTGGCGGCAGCTTTGCTGCCCAGCGGTTCTACTTTCGAGTCGATGATCAGCGTCACGTGGTTGCTCCGCTTGCGGATGCGGTGGCCACGACCCTGGGGGGCGGGGCGCAGACGCTTCAGCATGCGGCCTTCATCGACGAAAATCTCTTTGATGTAGAGGTTAGCATCCTCGATGCGCTCGTCCTCGTTCTTCTGCTGCCAGTTGGCCAGAGCCGACAGGAGCAGTTTCTCGATTTTAGGAGCACCCGAATTGGCCTCAAATTTCAGCAGGCCCAATGCCCGGGTCACTTTCTGACCGCGGACCAGGTTGGCCACCAAGCGCATTTTGCGCGGCGAGGTGGGCACGTTCCGGAGTTTAGCTACTGCTTCCATATTAGCGCTTGCCTTTATCTTTCTTGGCGATATGGCCGCGGAAGTTCCGGGTGGGGGCAAACTCACCGAGTTTGTGTCCTACCATGTTCTCCGTTACATACACCGGGATGAACTTATTGCCGTTGTGCACGGCGAAGGTGTGGCCAACGAAATCGGGCGAAATCATCGAGCGGCGAGACCAGGTCTTCACCACCGACTTTTTGCCGGACTCATCCATTGCCGTTACTTTCTTCTCGAGCCGGAAGTCAATGTACGGCCCTTTTTTTAGTGAACGTGCCATTGCTTACTTCTTGCCTTTACGGTTAACGATGAGCTGCTCGGAATACTTGTTCTTGTTCCGGGTCTTCTGACCTTTCGAGAAGATACCGTTACGGCTGCGTGGGTGACCACCCGACGACTTGCCTTCGCCACCACCCATTGGGTGATCCACTGGGTTCATAGCAACACCACGAACGCGCGGACGACGACCCAACCAACGGTTGCGGCCAGCCTTACCCAGGCGAACATTCATGTGGTCGCCATTGGAAACGGTGCCTACCGTGGCCATGCAGGTAACGAGTACCATGCGCATTTCACCGGAGGGCAGTTTCAGGGTGGCGTACTTGTCTTCGCGGGCTACCAGCTGCGCGTAGGTTCCGGCCGAGCGGGCCATTGCGGCACCATTACCGGGCATCAGCTCGATATTGTGCACAATGGTACCCAGGGGAATCTCGCGCAGGGGCAGGGCATTGCCAACTTCCGGCGCAACGCCCGAACCCGACACCACTTCGTTGCCTACCACCAGACCGGCGGGAGCAATGATGTAGCGCTTCTCACCATCGGCGTACTGCAGCAAAGCAATGCGCGCGGTGCGGTTCGGATCGTACTCAATCGTCTTCACCGTGGCAGGCACCGAAGCCTTGTCACGCTTGAAGTCGATGATCCGGTACTTGGCTTTATGTCCGCCGCCGATGTAGCGGTTAGACATTTTACCCGAATTGTTACGGCCACCGGAGTTTTTCATGGGTGCCAACAGCGACTTCTCCGGCGTCGACGACGTGATTTCGTCGAAGGCCGGGGCGATGCGGAAGCGCTGACCCGGTGATGTTGGTCTTAGTTTTTTGAGTGCCATTACTCTTGCTTAGGAAAAAATTCTTGGCGGGAAAGCAGGCTTACAAGCCGTTGTAGAAGTCGATGATATCGCCTTCCTTGACGGTCACGATGGCTTTTTTGCCATGCGGACGACGACCCGAAATGGAGCCGCCCTTCGTGAATTTGGATTTCACTTTGCCGATGGTGCGGATGGTGCTGATGCCCAGAACCGTCACGCCGTACAGCTGCTCAATCTCTTTCTTGATCTGAACCTTGTTGGCGTCGATAGCCACTTCAAAGGCGTACTGGCCTTTGTCGTTGAGGCCCGTAGCCTTTTCAGTTACGATGGGTTTCTTGAGAATGCTCATTACTCAGCAGTGGTATAGAGTTGTTCCAATGCACTCAACCCATCCTCCGACAGCAGCAGCGTGTCAGTGTTCAGCAGATCGTGCGTATTGAGGGCTACGGGGGTAGCCACGCTCACGCGCTGAATGTTGCGGGCCGAGAGAACCACGTTCTTGTCAACCGCGCCAGTTACGAGCAGGGTTTTCTTGCCGTTGTTCAGCTTCAGGCCAGCCAGAATGGCGGCGAATTCCTTGGTCTTTACGGCGGTCATGGCAATGTTTTCCACTACCGATACCTTGCCGTCTTTAGCCAGCGACGACAGAGCCGACAGGCGGGCCAGACGCTTGGTTTTCTTGTTGAGCTTGAAGCCGTAGTCGCGGGGCTGAGGACCGAAAATCCGGCCGCCACCTACGAACACACCCGACTTCATGGAGCCGGCGCGGGCGCCGCCCGTACCCTTCTGCTTCTTGAGCTTCTTGGTGGTGCCGTGCACTTCGTTGCGCTGCTTCGACTTGTGCGTGCCCTGGCGCTGGTTGGCCAGGTACTGCTTTACGTCGAGGTACATCACGTGCTCGTTCGGCTCGAGGCCGAAGATGGCGTCGGACAGGGTAACCTTACGGCCGGTGTCTTCGCCTTTGATGTTGATTACTGACAGTTCCATCTTACTAGGTTATTTTTCCAGGACCACGAAAGAGTTCTTGGCACCGGGAATTGAGCCGCTCACCACAATGAGGTTTTTGTCGGCTACAATGCGCATAACCTTCAGGTTCTGCACTTTCACCCGGTCGTTGCCCATGCGGCCACCCATGCGCATTCCTTTGAATACGCGCGAAGGCCACGAGCAGGCACCGATAGAACCGGGGTGACGACCACGGTTGTGCTGGCCGTGGGTCTGGCCACCAACACCGGCGAAGTTGTAACGCTTTACAACGCCCTGGAAACCTTTGCCTTTGGAAGTGCCCACTACGTCAACGAACTCACCTTCCTCGAAGAGGGACGTGTTGATTTCGCTGCCGGCGGTGAACTCACTTACTTCGTCCAGACGGAACTCAACGAGTTTGCGCTTGGGGGTGGTGCCGGCCTTTGCGAAGTGACCAGCCAGTGCTTTGGTGGTGTTCTTCGCTTTTTTCTCGCCGTAACCGAGTTGGATGGCCGAGTAGCCGTCCGTTTCGATGGTCTTAACCTGCGTCACTACGCACGGACCCGCTTCGATGAGCGTGCAGGGAATGTTCTTCCCGTCCGGAGTGAAGAGGCTTGTCATACCGATTTTTTTACCGATGATGCCAGGCATTCGATTGGGGTTTTAGAAAAAGACACACTTGAAAACGCCCGAGTGGCATTTTCGGAAATGGAGTGCAAAGCTAGGAAAATGTTCCGGTAATATCTAAGCCCCCTCTGAAATATTTTCAGAACCACGTAGTTAGCTATCAGAATTATAGGTCCATCTTCCCCCCTTTCCTGTCCTTCCACACCCGGCAAACCGCCGCCCGACATCAGAGCCTGCGGGACTTACGGCAATGCAAAACGCCCCACCAACTCCGGAGAGTTGGTGGGGCGTCAGGCTAATCAGCTAACGGAAACCGGTCCTCAGACTTTGATTTCTACGTCAACACCGCTCGGCAGCTCCAGCTTCATGAGGGCATCTACCGTCTTCGACGAAGTCGAATAGATATCCACCAAACGCTTGTAGGTGCACAGCTGGAATTGCTCCCGGCTCTTCTTGTTCACGTGGGGGGAACGGAGCACGGTGAATTTTTCCTTCTCAGTGGGCAGGGGAATAGGGCCGCTTACGATAGCGCCGGTAGCCTTCACCGCCTTCACAATCTTCTCCGACGATTTGTCCACCAAGTTGTGGTCGTAGGATTTGAGTTTGATGCGAATTTTCTGGTTCATGTCTAGTAATGAGAAAGCGGATTAGCGAATGGCGTTACCCTTTTGCTTGGCAATGATGGCTTCAGCCAGGTTGTTCGGCACCTGATCGTAGTGCGAGAACGTGAGGGAAGCCGAAGCCCGGCCCGACGAGATAGTACGCAGCGACGTAACGTAGCCGAAGAGCTCCGACAGCGGAACGTCAGCCTTGATTACGTTGGCACCACCTTTCGTGTCCATCCCTTTCATGATACCCCGACGACGGTTCAGGTCACCCGTTACCGAGCCGGTATACTCGTCCGGAGAAACTACCTCAACCGCCATGATAGGCTCGAGCAGTTTCGGACCAGCTTGCTTACCAGCTTCGCGGAAACCACCACGGGCGGCGAGTTCGAACGACAGGGCGTCCGAGTCAACGTCGTGGAAGGAACCGTAGAACAGGCGTACGCGCATCCCCTCGATGGGGAAGCCCGCCAGCGGACCATTCTTCATGGCTTCTTCGAAACCTTTCTGAACCGGCGCAATGAATTCGCGAGGAATAACACCACCCGTGATGTCATTCACGAACTCCAGACCGGGTTTCTCCGGATCGGTCAGTTTCGGACCGAGTTCGAATACGATGTCACCGAATTTACCACGGCCACCCGTCTGCTTCTTGTACGTCTCGCGGTGCTCAACAGTCTTGGTGAGAATCTCCTTGTAGGCCACCATCGGGGCACCCTGGTTGATTTCCACTTTGAACTCCCGGCGCATCCGGTCGATGATGATTTCGAGGTGAAGCTCACCCATACCTTTCAGTACAGTCTGGCCCGTCTCGGGGTCCGTCTGCACCACCAGGGTGGGGTCTTCTTCCACGAGTTTGGCAATAGCCATACCCATCTTGTCCACGTCAGCCTGGGTCTTCGGCTCGATAGCGTAACCGATTACGGGCTCAGGGAACGACATAGATTCCAGAACGAGGCGGGACTTCTCATCGGTGAGGGTATCACCGGTTTTGATGTCCTTGAAACCTACACCAGCAGCAATGTCGCCGGCCTGGATACGCTCGATGGGGTTTTGCTTGTTGGAGTGCATCTGCATGAGGCGCGAGATACGCTCCTTCTTGTTCGTGCGGTTGTTGTGCACGTACGAACCAGCGTCGAGCTGACCGCTGTAGCAGCGGAAGAAGCATAGACGGCCCACGAAGGGGTCAGTAGCAATTTTAAACGCCAGAGCGGTGAAGGGCTCGTCGTTATCGGGATGACGCTCTACTTCCTCCTCCGTGTCGGGGTTGGTACCGATGATGGCGGGCATGTCCAGGGGCGAAGGCAGGTAGGCCATTACGCCGTCCAGCATCGACTGTACACCTTTGTTCTTGAAGGCCGAGCCGCACATTACGGGCGAGAACTTCATGTCGATAACCGCCTGGCGGATCACAACCATCATTTCCTCGCGGGTAATGGAGTCTGGGTCATCGAAGAATTTCTCCAGCAGGGCATCGTCATACTCGGCAACGCTTTCCACCAGCTTCTGGCGCCACTCGGCTACAGTCTCCACCAGATCCTCGGGAACCGGGATTTCGTGGTAGGCTTTGCCTTGGGTAGCGTCGTCCCACACGATGGCTTTGCCAGTCAGCAGGTCAACTACGCCTTTGAAGGTATCTTCAGCGCCAATCGGAATCTGGAGCGGCACGGGGTTAGCACCCAGCTTGTCCTTGATTTCGTTAACGGCTTTGAAGAAGTCAGCACCGGCGCGGTCCATCTTGTTGACGAAGCAGATGCGGGGCACTTTGTACTTGTCAGCCTGACGCCATACGGTTTCCGACTGGGGCTCCACGCCGGATACGGCGCAGAACAGGGCCACGGCACCGTCGAGCACGCGCAACGAGCGCTCCACCTCTACGGTGAAGTCTACGTGGCCGGGCGTGTCAATCAGGTTGATTTTGTACTGCTTGGTTTCGTCCGTCGGGTCGCCGTTGGCGTCCGTGGGGTAGTTCCAGAAGGTCGTAGTAGCGGCCGAGGTAATGGTGATACCGCGCTCCTGCTCCTGCTCCATCCAGTCCATCGTGGCGGCACCTTCGTGCACTTCCCCGATTTTGTGGGTCTTACCGGTATAGTAGAGAATGCGCTCCGACGTGGTGGTTTTACCAGCGTCGATGTGCGCCATAATCCCAATGTTCCGGAGGTATTGCAGATTCTTATTTACAGCCATTGGTTCAATGAGTGAATGAGTGAATTGGTGAATGAGTGAGACGGACGAATAATTCCCGAAGAGGAACTTTCGCTCATTCACTCATCCGCTCATTCACTGCTTAGAAACGGAAGTGCGAGAAGGCCTTGTTGGCTTCGGCCATCCGGTGCGTGTCGTCCTTTTTCTTCACGGCGGCACCTTCCCCTTTAGCGGCGGCAATGATTTCGCCGGCCAGCTTGTCCTTCATGGTTTTCTCACCACGACGACGAGCGTACTGAATCAGCCACTTCGAGCCAACGGCGATACGACGGTCGGGACGAACTTCGATCGGCACCTGGAAGGTAGCACCACCTACGCGGCGGCTCTTTACTTCTACGGTCGGCATCACGTTGTTCAGGGCTTTGCGCCACATCTCCACGCCGCTCTCCTTGGTGCGCTGCTCAACTAGTTCGCAGGCATCGTAGAAAATGGTGTAGGCCAGGTTTTTCTTCCCGTCATACATCATGTAGTTGACGAACCGGGTTACCAGCGTCTCCTTGTACTTGGGGTCGGGCAGGAGGATGCGCTTCTTTGGTTTTGACTTTCTCATGGAGGTAGAATTGAGTTGAGGTAGCGGGCCAGTGGGATAAGAACCATGTGCTATCCAGCACTTCGCACTACCTCACTCGGCTTCAATTACTTTTTCTTCTTAGCGGGAGCACCTTTGCCGGCAGCGGCTGCCTGGCCGGGCTTCGGACGCTTGGCACCGTACTTCGAACGACGCTGGGTACGGCCGTTTACACCGGCAGTATCGAGGGCACCGCGGATGATGTGGTAACGCACGCCGGGCAAGTCTTTCACCCGACCACCACGAATCAGCACGATGCTGTGCTCCTGCAGGTTGTGGCCTTCACCGGGAATGTAGGCGTTTACTTCTTTGCCGTTGGTGAGGCGCACGCGGGCTACCTTACGCATAGCCGAGTTCGGCTTCTTAGGCGTGGTGGTGTACACACGGGTGCAAACGCCACGGCGCTGCGGGCACGAATCCAGGGCCGGCGACTTCGACTTGGTCGTCAGCTTCTCGCGGCCTTTTCGTACTAACTGGTTGATAGTAGGCATTTACGGAATGTTTTGTCAAGGAGGGTTCTCTCCCAAAAATTAGGCTTGCAAAGGTAGAAAAGATGTGGGCAAATAGCAAACCGGTTGAGATAGTTTGTTTTAGACCTCGCCCGAGGTAACTCCCAGCCCTTTCAGACAGCAACAGCGGCACTCTCCCACCGGGAAAATGCCGCTGCCATTACATCATGATGCTGGGGTAAGCCTACGCCTCTCCCATCGTACCGCCGAAGCCCATCGGATAAGCCGGGGTATCCTGCTGGGGCTTGATGTTGCCGTGGGCCTGCTCGAACCGCTCGATGTTCTCGGCCAGCGCCGCCTGCAGACGCTTGGCGTGTTCGGGCGTGAGGATGATACGGGACTTCACCTTGGCTTTGGGCAGACCTGGCATCAGCCGGATAAAGTCAATCACGAACTCGCTGCTGCTATGGGCAATCATGGCCAGGTTGGCGTACTCGCCCTCGGCAATTTCTTCCGACAGCTCAATGTTGATGGCGTTCGGGTCTTGCGGCTGGGCCGCGTCGGTGTTCTGGGGTTCGGTGGGTTGGTTCATAGGAGAGAAGACGTAAAAGGGGGACTCACCGTTGTTTGCGGCAGGAATCAAAGCTACCAAAAAAGAAAAAGCCGACTGGATTGCTCCGGTCGGCTTTTCCATTTAATCACTTTCGCAGATTACTCTGCCGAAACTTCACGCTTGGCACGCGAAGCGCGCTTGACGGGAGTAGCGGCTTCCTCGGCCTTAGCCGCCTGAGCGGCTTCCATCTCCTCTTTCGAACCTACCACCTGACGCGTGTATTCGCGCAGGCCGGTACCGGCCGGAATGAGGTGACCAACGATTACGTTCTCCTTGAGGCCCAGCAGTTCGTCGGCCTTGCCACGGATGGCGGCTTCCGACAGCACCTTGGTCGTCTCCTGGAAGGAAGCGGCCGAGATGAACGACTGGGTGCCCAACGAAGCTTGGGTGATACCCTGGAGGGTCGGACGCGAAACCGAAGGCTGGGCGTCGCGCACTTCCACCAGCTGCAGGTCGCGGCGGCGCAGGCTGCTGTTCTCGTCGCGCAGGCGACGAGCCGTTACAATCTGGCCGGGCTTCAGGTTGCTGGAATCCCCGGCGTTGGTGACCACCTTCATGTCGATGATGGTATCGTTCTCTTCCATGAAGATAATCTTGTCGATTACCTGATGTTCGAGGAACGACGTGTCACCAGCGTCGAGAATCACCACCTTCTGCATCATCTGGCGAACAACCACCTCGATGTGCTTATCGTTGATTTTCACACCCTGCAAGCGGTACACTTCCTGAATCTCGTTCACGAGGTACTCCTGCACGGCACCGGGGCCCTGAATGCTCAGGATATCGGAAGGCGTGATGGCCCCATCCGACAGCGGCGAGCCGGCGCGGATGAAGTCGTTGTCCTGCACCAGAATGTGCTTGGACAGCGGCACCATGTACTTCTTCTTGACGCCGTCTTTCGACTCCACGAAGATTTCCCGGTTACCACGCTTCACGGTACCGTAGGTTACCACGCCGTCGATTTCGGCCACTACGGCCGGGTTCGAGGGGTTCCGGGCTTCAAAGAGCTCCGTCACGCGGGGCAGACCACCGGTAATGTCGCGGGTTTTGCCCACGGCACGCGGAATCTTGGCCAGAATCTGACCAGCCTTGATTTTTTCGCCGTTCTCCACGTTCAGGTGGGAGCCCACGGGGATGCTGTAGTTCTTCGCACCTTCCATGTCGCCCTTCTTGCCGGGACGCACGATGATGGCCGGGTTCTGGTCCTTGGCCTTCGATTCGATAATCACTTTCTCGCGGTGACCGGTCTGTTCGTCCGACTCCTCGCGGTAGGTGATGCCTTCGGTGATGGCGTCGTACTGAATGGTACCATCAAACTCGGCCAGAATAACGGCGTTGTAGGGGTCCCAGTTGTTCAGTTCGTCGCCCTTCTCTACTTCCTGACCCTCTTTCACGAGCAGGAAGGAGCCGTACGGCACGTGGTTCGAAATGTATACCTTGCCGGTGCCTTTCTCCACGATACGTACCTCGCCCGAGCGACCCATTACCACGTTCACCGGCTCGCCATCGGCGTTGGCGGTTTCCACGGTCCGGATGTCTTCGAACTCGATAACGCCCGCGAATTTGGCGCGGATGCTGGCTTCTACGGCAATGTTGGAGGCCGTACCACCTACGTGGAAGGTACGCAGCGTGAGCTGGGTACCCGGCTCGCCGATGGACTGAGCAGCAATTACGCCAACAGCTTCCCCTTTCTGGACCATGCGGCCCGACGACAGGTTCCGGCCGTAGCACTTGGCGCAGATACCACGCTTGCTTTCGCAGGTCAGTACCGAGCGGATTTCCACCGACTCGATGCTCGTGTTATCAATGCGGCGGGTTACTTCCTCCGTGATTTCGTCACCGGCCGTCAGGATAACTTCCTCCGTAAGCGGATCGATGATATCGTGAACGGCTACGCGACCCAGGATCCGCTCGGCCAGGGGCTCCACGATGTCCTCGTTGTCTTTCAGAGCGAAGGTTTCGATACCGCGCAGCGTGCCGCAGTCGGGCTCGTTCACGATAACGTCCTGCGATACGTCTACCAGACGACGGGTCAGGTAGCCGGCGTCAGCCGTTTTCAGGGCGGTATCGGCCAGACCTTTCCGGGCACCGTGGGTCGAGATGAAGTACTCGATAACGTCCAGGCCTTCTTTGAAGTTGGACAGAATCGGGTTTTCGATAATCTCGCCAACCGAACCCTGGAGCGACTTCTGCGGTTTGGCCATCAGACCCCGCATACCACCGAGCTGACGGATCTGCTCGCGCGAACCGCGGGCTCCGGAGTGCATCATCATGTAAATCGAGTTGAAGCCCTGGTTCTCCTTTTCGAGGCGACCCATGAGGGTTTCAGTGATTTGGTTGTTGATGCGGGTCCAGATGTCGATAACCTGGTTGTAACGCTCGTTGTCGGTAATCAGACCCATCTGGTAGTTCTGGGTTACCGCCTTCACGTCGTTCTGCGCCTGCAGTACCAGCTCATCCTTCTCCTTCGGAATCTGGATGTCGCCCAGACCCATCGACAGACCACCTTTGTAAGCCGACTGGAAGCCCAGCGTCTTGATGTCGTCGAGGAACTGCGCGGTGCGGGCCATGCCGGTGCGCTTGAAGACCATCGAAATGATCTGCTGGAGCTTCTTCTTGGTGAGCAGCTCATCCACGAAGCCTACCTCGGCGGGTACGAGCTGGTTGAACAGCACGCGGCCAGCCACAGTCTCCACAATCTTCGTCACGAGGTTATCGTCCTCGTCGCGAATCTGGGTGCGCACCTTGATGTAGGCGTGCTTGGAGAGGCGGTTTTCGTTGATGGCAATCACTACTTCCTCATCGGAGTAGAACACCATGCCTTCGCCCTGAATCGTTTCCTCGGGCGTGGTACGCTTGCCCTTGGTTACGTAGTACAGGCCCAGAACCATGTCCTGCGACGGTACCGCGATGGGCGCGCCGTTGGCCGGGTTCAGGATGTTATGCGAGGCCAGCATGAGCATGGAGGCTTCCAGGATAGCGGCCGGCCCGAGGGGCACGTGCACAGCCATCTGGTCACCGTCAAAGTCAGCGTTGAAGGCCGTACAAACGAGGGGGTGCAGCTGGATAGCCTTGCCCTCGATGAGGCGGGGCTGGAACGCCTGGATACCCAGACGGTGCAGCGTAGGAGCCCGGTTCAGGAGCACGGGGTGGCCTTTCAGCACGTTTTCCAGGATGTCCCAGACAACGGCGTCCTTGCGGTCCACGATTTTCTTGGCCGACTTCACCGTTTTCACGATGCCGCGCTCGATGAGCTTGCGGATGATGAACGGCTTGAACAGCTCGGCGGCCATGTTCTTGGGCAGACCGCACTCGTGCAGCTTCAGCTCGGGGCCTACAACGATAACCGAACGACCGGAGTAGTCGACCCGCTTACCGAGCAGGTTCTGACGGAAGCGCCCCTGCTTGCCTTTCAGCATGTCGGACAGCGACTTCAGGGCGCGGTTGCCTTCGGCGCGCACGGCATTCACCTTGCGCGAGTTGTCGAAGAGCGAGTCTACAGCTTCCTGCAGCATGCGCTTCTCGTTGCGCAGAATCACTTCGGGCGCCTTGATTTCGATCAGGCGCTTGAGGCGGTTGTTACGGATGATCACGCGACGGTACAGGTCGTTCAGGTCGGACGTGGCGAAACGGCCACCGTCGAGCGGAACGAGGGGGCGCAGCTCCGGCGGAATCACGGGCACCATGCGGATAACCATCCACTCGGGCTTGTTCTCCACGCGGGTAGCAGCGTCACGGAAAGCTTCCACTACGCGCAGCCGCTTCAGGGCCTCGGCCTTGCGCTGCTGCGACGTTTCGTGGGCGGCGGAATCCCGCAGCGAGTAGCTCAGCTCATCGAGGTTGATGCGCTCGAGCAGCATTTGCAGCGCCTCGGCACCCATCCGGGCAATGAACTTGTTCGGGTCGTCGTTCGGCAGCATCTGGTTCTCCCGGGGGAGCTTGTCGATGATGTCGAGGTATTCGTCCTCGGTCAGGAAGTCGAGTTGCTGCACGCCTTCCTCAGCCAGAACGCCCGGCTGCACTACGGCGTAGCGCTCGTAGTAAATGATTTGGTCAAGCTTCTTGGTGGGCAGGCCCAGCAGGTAGCCGATTTTATTGGGCAGGGACTTGAAGTACCAGATGTGCGCTACGGGCACCACCAGTTCGATGTGGCCCATGCGCTCCCGGCGAACTTTCTTCTCGGTCACCTCCACGCCGCACCGGTCGCAGATGATGCCCTTGTAGCGGATGCGCTTGTATTTGCCGCAGTGGCATTCCCAGTCCTTCACGGGACCGAAAATCCGCTCACAGAACAGACCGCCCATCTCGGGCTTGTAGGTGCGGTAGTTGATCGTCTCGGGTTTTACTACTTCCCCGTTCGACCGCTCCAGAATGGATTCGGGCGAGGCCAGCGAAATGGTAACTTTCGAGAAGTCCTGTACCAGTTTCTTGTTTTTTGCAAACGCCATGTAGGGTAGCTGTTGTTAGCTGGTGGCTTTTTTCTGTCCGTTGGTTCTGCCTGCCTTAAGACGGGTCAGAAAGAACGTAACAGTTCGACTCTGCGAAAAGTGCTCTGCGGGTCGGATAGGTACGCCGCGCAGTAGGTCTTCGCCAGGTCTGGTAATCGGGCAGCTCAGCATGCTGAGCGGGGTAGCAGCTTCCACTAGCGGGTTTTTGCCGTTCGGACCATATCTCGGAACGACGCCGATAGTGTTAACTACTGAATCTATTTGCAAAGACCTGAAAAGTGGCTGCCGGTCCCGAAGCACCAGCAGCCACCACTTTCAAACCTTAGTCAAGCGTGATTTCCAGGGCCAGACCGCGCAACTCGTGGATGAGTACGTTGAACGACTCGGGGATATTCGGCTTGGGCAGCACGTCACCTTTTACAATGGCTTCGTACGCCTTGGCGCGACCTACCACATCATCCGACTTCACGGTCAGGATTTCCTGCAGCACGTTGGAAGCACCGAAGGCCTCCAGCGCCCACACTTCCATTTCGCCGAAGCGCTGACCACCGAACTGGGCCTTACCACCCAGCGGCTGCTGGGTAATGAGGGAGTACGGTCCGATAGAACGGGCGTGCATCTTGTCATCCACCAGGTGACCCAGCTTCAGCATGTAAATAACACCCACCGTTACCGGCTGGTCGAAGCGCTGACCCGTCAGGCCGTCGTGCAGGTAAGCACGGCCCCAGTCGGGCAGACCGGCTTCGGTCAGCTCCTTGGCGACTTCGTCCTCGGTTGCTCCGTCGAAAATCGGGGTGGCGTAGGTACGGCCCATTTTCAGACCGGCCCAGCCGAGTACGGTTTCGTAGATCTGACCGATGTTCATCCGGCTTGGTACCCCCAGCGGGTTGAGCACGATGTCCATCGGGGTGCCGTCGGGCAGGAAGGGCATGTCCTCATCGCGCACGATGCGGGCCACAACGCCTTTGTTACCGTGACGACCAGCCATCTTGTCACCCACCTTCAGCTTGCGCTTCTTGGCGATGTACACTTTGGCCAGCTGCACGATGCCGGCGGGCAGCTCGTCGCCAACCTCCAGCGTGAACCGGTCGCGCTTGAAGCGGGCCGTAATGGTATTGCGCTTCTTGGCGTAGTTCTTCACCAGGTCCAGCACCATGCCGTTCACGCGGGCGTCAGCAGTCCAGCCTTCCAGCACGAGGTCTTTGAACATATTCACCTCCTCGGGCACGGCGTAGTTGCTCTCGTCCTTGTAGGGGTTCTTCTCGGGGAAGAGGTTCTCGGCCACGTTCTTCTTGCCGAACTTCACCCCTTTCGTGATGATTTCGTCACCGAACTTGTGCTTCACGCCCTGGGAGGTTTTGCCTTCCAGCAGCTGGGTCAGCTTCTCCACCATTACGGCTTTGATACCGCGCAGCTCGCGGGCGTACGACTCCTTCAGCTCTTCTACTTCCTTCTTCGACTTGGCCCGCAGGTTTTTGTCTTTCTTTGGACGTGAGAACAGCTTGGTGCCGATAACGACCCCTTGCAGGGACGGTGGCGCCTTGAGGGAGGCGTCTTTCACGTCGCCGGCCTTGTCACCAAAGATGGCGCGGAGCAGCTTCTCTTCCGGAGTCGGGTCGGTTTCGCCCTTGGGCGTAATCTTGCCGATCAGGATGTCGCCTTCCTTCACCTCGGCGCCCAGACGGATAATTCCGTTGTCGTCGAGGTTGCGCACGGCTTCTTCGCTCACGTTCGGAATTTCCGAGGTCAGCTCTTCTTCGCCGCGCTTGGTTTCGCGCACTTCCAGCTCGAACTCCTCAATGTGAATCGAGGTGAAGATGTCGTCGCGCACTACTTTTTCGGAGATGACAATAGCATCCTCGAAGTTGTAACCCTGCCACGGCATGAACGCCACCTGCATGTTCCGGCCCAGGGCCAGCTCGCCTTTGTTGGTGCCGTAGCCTTCGCACAGTACCTGGCCCTTGCTCACCCGCTCACCCGTTTTCACGAGTGGCGTCAGGTTGATGCAGGTATCCTGGTTGGTGCGGCGGAACTTGATCAGGTCGTAGGAAATCTTTTCAGCGTCGAAGCTTACCAGGATTTCGTCCGGGGTCAGGTCGTACTTCACCACGATACGGTTGGCATCTACGTAGTCAATTACGCCGTCGCCTTCAGCTACCACGAGGGTGCGCGAGTCGGTAGCTACGCGGCCTTCGAGGCCGGTGCCCACGATGGGAGCCTCAGCCTTGAGCAGCGGAACTGCCTGGCGCTGCATGTTCGAACCCATCAGGGCCCGGTTGGCGTCGTCGTGCTCCAGGAACGGAATCAGCGAAGCAGCCACCGATACAATCTGGTTCGGGGCCACGTCCATGTAGCTATACTCCTCAGGGCCTACCACGGGGAAGTCACCTTCGAAGCGGCCTTTCACCAGCTCCTTGATGAAGTTACCATCCTCATCAATCAGGGCGTTGGCCTGGGCAATGTGGTGGGTATCCTCTTCCTCAGCAGTCAGGTATTTCACGTTCTCCGTCATGTCCACTTTGCCGTTCACGGCAGTGCGGTAGGGCGTTTCGATGAA
The DNA here is from genome assembly GCF_018760735.1 of Hymenobacter piscis. Lineage (GTDB taxonomy): Bacteria > Bacteroidota > Bacteroidia > Cytophagales > Hymenobacteraceae > Hymenobacter > Hymenobacter piscis. Next base: position 42,278 of record NZ_JAHHZN010000018.1, on the reverse strand, counting down.
GCCCATCGAGTTCACGCGGGCGTGCACGCACAGCGACGAAATTAGACCGATGTTCGGTCCTTCCGGCGTTTCGATGGTGCAAAGGCGGCCGTAGTGGGTGTAGTGAACGTCCCGTACTTCGAAACCAGCGCGCTCACGCGACAGACCTCCCGGCCCCAGTGCCGATACGCGACGCTTGTGCGTCACCTCGGCCAGCGGGTTGGTCTGATCCATAAACTGCGACAACTGGTTGGTGCCGAAGAACGAGTTAATCACGCTCGACAGGGTGCGGGCGTTAATCAGGTCCACCGGTTTGAAGTCCTCGTTGTCGCGCACGTTCATGCGCTCCTTAATGGTCCGGGCCATGCGGGCCAGACCTACGCCGAACTGCGAGTACAGCTGCTCACCCACGGTGCGCACGCGGCGGTTGCTCAAGTGGTCAATGTCATCGACAATGGCCTTCGAGTTGATCAGACCGATCAGGTATTTCACGATGAGAACGATGTCCTCGTTGGTCAGGACGCGGGCGTCCCAACCGGTGTCGATACCCAGTTTCTTATTGATACGGTAGCGGCCTACGTCCCCGAGGTCGTAGCGCTTATCCGAGAAAAACAGCTTTTGGATGATGTCGCGGGCCGTCTCTTCATCGGGAGCCTCCGTGTTGCGGAGCTGACGATAGATTTGCTCCACGGCTTCCTTCTCCGAGTTGGAGTTGTCCTTCTGCAGCGTGTTGTAAATGATTGCGTAGTCGGCAATATTCACGTTCTCGCGGTGCAGAATCACCGACTTGGCGCCGGCGTTAAGGATGATGTCGATATCCTCTTCCGCAATTTCCGAGTCGCGCTCCATGAGCACCTCGTTGCGGTCAATCGACACCACTTCGCCGGTGTCCTCATCCACGAAGTCCTCGGTCCAGGTGCGCAGCACCCGGGCAGCCAGCTTGCGGCCAACGGCTTTCTTGAGGTTCTTCTTGTCAGCCTTTACCTCTTCCGACAGCCCGAACAGGTCGAGGATGTCTTTGTCGGTGCCGTAGCCGATGGCGCGCAGCAGCGTCGTAACCGGGAATTTCTTCTTCCGGTCGATGTAGGCGTACATCACGTTGTTCACGTCCGTGGCGAATTCAATCCACGAGCCTTTGAACGGGATAATGCGGGCCGAGTACAGCTTGGTGCCGTTGGTGTGCTTGCTCTGGGCAAAGAACACGCCCGGCGAGCGGTGCAGCTGCGATACAATAACGCGCTCGGCGCCGTTGATAACGAACGAGCCTTTCTCGGTCATGTAGGGAATATTTCCCAGGAACACTTCCTGCTCAATCGTTTCGAAGTCCTCGTTATCCGAATCGTTGCAGACCAGCCGGAGCTTGGCCTTCAGCGGCACGGAATAGGTCAGGCCCCGGTCAATGCACTCGTCAACGGAGTACTTCGGCGGGTCAACATGGTAGTCCATGAAGGTTAGCACGAAGTTTTCGCGCGAGTCCGAAATCGGAAAATTCTCGGCAAATACTTTAAAAAGGCCTTCATCGGTCCGGTTCTCGGCAGCGGTTTCCAGCTGGAAGAAGTCCATGAACGAGCGAACCTGCACGTCCAGGAAGTCCGGGTACTCAATAACCTTTTTAATCTTGGCGAAGTTGATCCGCTCGTCAGCTGCCTGCAATTTTTGCAGGCCGGTCTGTGCTTTCGGTGTAGCCAATGTATGTGGGGTTAGGAAATGGATACTTGGAGAATCCAGGCCAGGCACGGTGCAAAGCGCGGTGCTTGGCAAATGATATCGGATTTTCTCGGACACGCCGAAGCGCAAAGCAATACTAGTAGCACTTTGCGCTGGCCCGTCCGTAGCCGCGAAAAGCCGCAAAGCGGCGCGTAAACGGACTTCCGAGTGAGTTGTTGCCTACAAACAGGAAAAGACCTGGCTTAGTTGCCAGGCCTCTCCTAATTTGCTGGTTGTTAGAGCAGGCAGCAGAAATTACTTAATCTCTACTTCAGCGCCGGCTTCTTCCAGTTGCTTCTTCAGGCCTTCAGCCTCGTCTTTGGCAACACCTTCTTTCAGGGCCTTAGGGGCACCGTCAACCAGTTCTTTGGCTTCTTTCAGGCCCAGACCGGTCAGGTCTTTCACCAGCTTCACAACAGCCAGTTTCTGGCCACCGGCAGCTTTCAGGATCACGTCGAACGAAGTCTTCTCTTCGGGAGCGTCAGCGGCGGCAGCGCCACCACCAGCCATCATTACGGGAGCAGCAGCAGCGGGCTCGATGCCGTACTCATCCTTCAGGATGGTAGCCAGTTCGTTTACTTCTTTTACCGTCAGGCTAACGAGCTGCTCGGCGAATGCTTTCAAATCTGCCATTTCTGTAGATTGTTAAAAAGGGGGGTTGTTGAAGGAAATTGAAGTTGAAAAAGATGAGCAGCGGTTAGCCTGCAACCTCTTCTTTTTCGGAAAGCGTTTTGAGGATGCCAGCCAGCTTGTTGCCGCCGCTCGACAGAGCAGAGATAACGTTCTTGGCGGGCGACTGGAGCAGACCGATGATTTCACCGATGAGTTCCGTCTTGCCTTTCAGCGTGCTGAGGGTGCTCAGTTGCTCGTGGCCCAGGTAGATGCTGGCATCTACGTAAGCACCTTTAAGAGCCGGACGTACTACGGCAGTTTTGCTGTAGTTCTGGGCTTTGTGGAACTCCTGGAGCAGTTTGGCCGGCGCGTTACCCGACTCTTTCGAGAACAGGATACCCGACTGGCCTTTCAGCGCTGCGTCCATCTCCGTGGTGTCCACTTCGAGGGTATCGAGGGCCTTACGGATGAACGTGTTCTTGTACACTTTGAACTCCAGGCCGCGGGTGAAGCACAGACGGCGGAATTCGTTGATTTTCGCCACCGACATTCCCGATGCATCGGCAATGTAGAACGCGTTGTGCGATTGGAACTTCTCGCTCAACTCGTCGACGAGGGCTTGTTTGTCTTCCCGGATCATATCGTCGTGTTGATTAAAATTAGGCGGAAGTTACCGTGGTGTCAACCGGAACGGCGGGCGACATCGTGCTCGAGAGCGTGATGCTCTTGATGTACGTGCCTTTGGCCGACGAAGGCTTCAGACGAATCAGGGTCTGAATTACTTCGATGGCGTTTTCAGCCAGTTTCTGGTCATCGAACGACACTTTGCCAACCGAGCAGTGAATGATACCGGTTTTGTCAACTTTGAAGTCGATTTTACCAGCCTTCACTTCCTGCACCGCTTTGGCAACGTCGGTCGTTACCGTACCCGACTTCGGGTTCGGCATCAGACCGCGGGGACCGAGCACACGGCCCAGACGACCCACTTTGGCCATTACCGCCGGCATGGTGATGATAACGTCGATGTCAGTCCAGCCTTTCTCGATCTTGGCGATGTAGTCGTCCAGCCCAACGTAATCGGCACCTGCTGCAGTAGCTTCGGCTTCTTTGTCGGGCGTCACGAGGGCCAGAACGCGAACGGTTTTGCCGGTGCCGTGGGGCAGCGTGGCTACGCCACGTACCATCTGGTCGGCTTTGCGGGGGTCAACGCCCAGACGAACGTCGATGTCGACCGAGGCGTCAAATTTCGTGTAGGTGATGTCCTTCACAACTTTGGCAGCCTCCACCAGATTCCGAACTTCGGTCAGGTCGTGCTTGGCAAGGGCTTCCTTGCGTTTTTTGCTAATTGCCATGTCTTCTCCGTTGTTAAATTATTCAGCAAAAGGAGAAGCGCCCGACACGGTGATGCCCATGCTGCGCGCCGTACCAGCCACCTGCTTCATGGCCGACTCCACCTTGAAGGCGTTGAGATCGGGCATTTTGGTTTCGGCAATGGTGCGAACCTGGTCCCATGATACCGACCCAACCTTGTTACGGTTTGGCTCTTTCGAGCCGCTCTGGAGCTTGGCAGCTTCCATGAGCAGAACCGGCACGGGGGGGGTCTTCACCACGAAGTCGAACGACTTGTCGGTGTACATGGTGATGAGTACAGGACAAACTTGGCCGGCCTTATCCTGGGTGCGAGCATTGAACTGCTTGCAGAATTCCATGATGTTAAGGCCTTTGCTACCAAGTGCAGGTCCAACCGGCGGCGCAGGGTTTGCGGCGCCTCCCTTTATCTGAAGCTTCAGATAACCTCTAATTTCCTTGGCCATTTGGTTTGTAAGGCTTCGGATTCAGCATCGTAACACGCTGCCTCCTCAGTTTTTTGATTGCTCCTGAAAGTGGAAGCACCACCGGTCCGGAGCGGATAACCGATGACGTTTTATGGCTGGTTTTTGGTTGGTCGTTGTTAGTTTTTGGTCCGGTTAGAACAGCCCAAAAACCAACAACGATCAACTATAAACCATTATACTTCTTTCTCAACCTGGGTGTAGCTGAGCTCCATGGGAGTGCTACGGCCGAAGATTTTCACAATCACGTTCAGCTTCTTGCGCTCCTCGAATACTTCGGACACCGTGCCCGACATCCCCGCGAAACCGCCATCCACGATTTTCACCAATTCCCCAACCACAAACGGGGTTTCCAGCGTGGCCGTCTGCTCTTCGGCTTCGTCCACAATCCCGAGGATGCGGTTGACTTCCGAAATGTGCAGGGGCACCGGTTTAGTGTTCTGGTTGGCCGCCTTGCCTTCTTTATCGGAGAGGAAGCCAATGATACCAGGCGTGCTGGTGATGATGTGGTCTACCTCGCCGTGGGTCAGGTCGGCGTGAATGATGATGTAGCCGGGGTACAGGTTCCGCTCACGCACGCGCTTCTTGCCGTTGCGCATCTCGAACACCTTCTCCACCGGAATCAGTACCTGCGGAACCAGATCCGACAGCCCGTGGCGGCCGATTTCGGTTTCCAGGTAGGTTTTGGCTTTTTTCTCCTGTCCGCTAACCGAGCGGACTACGTACCATTTCAATTCGCCCATTGTCGTCGTGTCTGCTGCCGATTAAAGGAACGAATTATAGAAGGCTTCCAGGCCCTCCTTAAAAATCACATCCATCACCCCTACCACTACCGCAAACAGTAACGAACCCAGCAGCACCAGACCAGCGCTCTTCTGTAGTTCTTCCAGCGAAGGCCACGTCACTTTGTAGCGCATCTCTTCGGAAGTCTCCTGGATGTACTTGCTCAGCTTGCTCATGATAGTGGCACCGATTAGGTGTTTAAAGAGACGGCTGCCGAAGCAGCCGTCAGTCTAGGTGGCACGGGCGGAGAGATTCGAACTCCCATCAAAGGTTTTGGAGACCTCTATTCTACCCTTGAACTACGCCCGTGGATGCGTCCCCGTCAGCCAAGGTGCTGGATTGGGACTGCAAATGTATGGAACTCTTTAAACAAAACAAATCCGCTCCCGAAATTTTCGGGAGCGGATTCGCTTATTTAGTCAATTTTCCAAGGAAAACTACTCGGTGATTTCGGTTACCTGACCGGCACCTACCGTCCGACCACCCTCACGGATAGCAAAACGCAGGCCTTTCTCCATAGCTACCGAGTTGATCAGCTCAACCGTGATAGTTACGTTGTCGCCGGGCATTACCATTTCTACACCCTCGGCCAGCGTGATGATGCCGGTTACGTCGGTGGTGCGGAAATAGAACTGAGGACGGTAGTTGTTGAAGAACGGCGTGTGACGGCCACCTTCCTCTTTCGACAGCACGTACACCTCAGCCTTGAACTTGGTGTGAGGCTTCACCGAACCGGGCTTGCAGATAACCATACCACGACGGATGGCTTCTTTTTCAATACCACGGAGCAGCAGACCTACGTTGTCACCAGCTTCGCCACGGTCGAGGATCTTGCGGAACATCTCTACCCCGGTTACGGTCGACTTCAGACCTTCGGCACCCATGCCGAGGATGTCAACCTGCTCACCCGAGTTGATGATACCACGCTCGATACGGCCGGTAGCTACAGTTCCACGGCCGGTGATAGAGAACACGTCCTCTACGGGCATCAGGAAGGGCAGGTCGGTCAGACGAGCAGGAATTGGAATGAAGGAGTCAACAGCGTCCATCAGCTCCTCGATCTTGGGAACCCAGTTGGCATCGCCATTCAGGCCACCCAGAGCCGAGCCCTGAATTACGGGGATGTTGTCGCCGTCGAAGTCGTAGAACGAGAGCAGCTCACGGATTTCCATTTCCACCAGCTCGAGGAGCTCGGGGTCATCCACCATGTCTACTTTGTTCATGAACACCACCAGCTGGGGAACACCTACCTGGCGAGCGAGCAGGATGTGCTCACGCGTCTGGGGCATTGGGCCGTCGGTAGCAGCTACCACGAGGATAGCACCGTCCATCTGGGCAGCACCCGTTACCATGTTCTTCACGTAGTCAGCGTGACCGGGGCAGTCAACGTGAGCATAGTGACGGTTGGCGGTAGCGTACTCTACGTGCGACGTGTTGATCGTGATACCACGCTCTTTTTCTTCGGGAGCATTGTCGATCGAAGAGAAGTCGCGCTTGGCAGCCAGACCCTTGTTCGCCAGAACCATGGTGATGGCGGCAGTGAGGGTAGTCTTGCCGTGGTCCACGTGACCAATCGTGCCGATGTTTACGTGCGGCTTGGACCGGTCAAAATTTTCTTTAGCCATTGTAAAGAGATTAAGAGGAATTTTGAGGTGAAGAGGGGGAAACGCGACTTGACTATACAGTAAGAAAGCGAAACGCAGCTCCGTTTAGTAGGGGACTGCACGTCGCTTTTCCTGGCTGACAGTTCCGAACGGTGCAGTCGCGCTGCCCCGTTGGTACTCGTAATTCTGAGCCATTTATGGGATTTGAACCCATGACCTCTTCCTTACCAAGGAAGTGCTCTACCACTGAGCTAAAACGGCTTATAGTTAATTTCAGCAAAGATACGACAGGTGAAGAACAATTACCAGCCCCGTAACGGAGCAGTTGCTACCTGCCCATTACTGAGCATCGAGCGGGAGACGAGGTTCGAACCCGCGACCTGCAGCTTGGAAGGCTGCCGCTCTACCAGCTGAGCTACTCCCGCGTGTGAGGTAAAGTAAGAGATTCTGAAAGTTGAGAAGTTATTTCCCTGACCCAACGATCAAGTAGTCTGGCTTCTCAACTTTCAAAATCTTCCAACTTAAAAAACCGTGGGGGGAGAAGGATTCGAACCTTCGAAAGCTTACGCTAACAGAGTTACAGTCTGTCCCATTTGGCCGCTCTGGAACCCCCCCGGCTTGTATTTGCGAGGCCGCTTGCCTCGCCGTTCCGCCCCTTACACGCTTGGCCGAGGCCGTTGTTGTGTGGATTGGAGCTGCAAAATTAGAGGGTTTCTGATGTAAGTCAAGCCCTGCGGCAAAAAGCTTTTTTCTGACCGACTGTTTTTTTCGCTGGTTGCGGCAGGGGTCTCCAGGTAATTGACTGACTACCTAGCACAAGCACTCAGCAGGCAGAAGCCGGGCGCCCGAAAAAAAAATTTATTTTTTTTTCACTGGAGCAGGGCGTACATCGCTTTCAGGTCGTTATCCTTCTCCTTGTTGCGGATGTCCTGCAGGGTAGTTTTCAGGGACGGCATACTCGTCACCAACTCCCGCATGCCTTTGTAAGCCCCTAGGCGCACGTGAATCTGGGGGTGGGTCCGGGCCAGGGTTTCGAGGCGCTGAATGCCCTTTTCCCGCTCGATAGGCGGAATGCGGTTCATGAGCAACCCAAAGTTTTCCAGCAGTACATACAGCACCTCCGGCGGGGCGTCCTGGCTACGCTGCAGAAACCACGGGTAATCGTCGAGCGTCCCATTGATGCCGTAGTAATTCGACAGAGCCGTGAGCAGGCCGGGATTACGCGTTTTCTGAAGTGCGGCAATCTGGCTGCGGGTCGAGGTGGTGGGAGCCTTGGCCAATGCTTCCACGGCTGCTCCTACCACAACGTAAGAGCTATCCTGGAGTGCCAGATTGTAGACTTCACTAAAATCCTCGTTGGGGAAGGAAGAAAGCACGCTGATGGCCGTAGCGCGCACGGCGCCTCGTTTCTCGTTGAGGGCCACCCGCTGCAAATCCTTTCGTACGGCGCTGCCCTCGGCTCCCCGATACCGCCGCAAACCTTCCAAGGCAGCTTTACGCGTACCCCAGAACGGGTCATTGAGGGCCGTGCGGAAAGACGCACTCACCAGCAAGTCGCCCGATTTAGAGCGCAGCCCCTGAATGGCCTGGTACTTTTGCAGGTAACCCGAAGCATGATTCAACTGGTAGAGTAATTCTTCCTGCGACTGCACCTCGTCAATATCCGCCAGCAGCACCCCAGGATTGTCGAATTTAACCAACGCTGGCTTGGCGCTGGCGGGTAGACGAAAGGTCTGGTCGGCTTTGGTGACGAGGATGCGGTGCTCGGTAGATTGGTTGTTGCTACTCCAGGTGGCCACGCTCACCGGCAGCCGGTATACCGGCTGGTACAAGGTGTCCTGCACCTGCTGTACCCGTACCAACACCTGGTTGTTCTCATAACTGTGGGTAACGCGCAGTTGCGGGTGGCCGCGCTGCAAAAACCACTGGTCGAAAAACCACATCAGGTCCTCGCCCGTGGTTTCTTCAAAGGCGATGCGCAGCTTGGCAATTTCAACTGCCGAAAACTTGTGCTGGGTCAGGTAGCGGTTGAGGGAAGCGAAGAAGGCCTCGTCGCCGACGTAATTACGCAGCATGTGCAGCACCCGCCCCCCCTTGTCGTAGGAGTGGCGGTCAAACATGTCTTCCCGGTCGGCATAACGGTACCGAATGAGGGGCTCACGCTTGGTCTGGGCCTCGTCGAGGTAGTTGCGCAGCTTCGTTTGCTGCACGAGGGCGGCGGCATCGGGGCCATACTTGTGCTCAGCCCAGAGCAGCTCCGAATAATCGGCGAACGACTCGTTCAGGGGCAGATTGGCCCAGGATTCCGTCGTCACGTAGTCGCCGAACCACTGGTGGAACACCTCATGGGCGATAACCGATTCGGACGCGTCGTAGGCTACATCGGCCAGCTCGCGGGGAGTAAACTGCACCAGTTGCTGCTGAAACGTGGAGGCAGAGGTATTTTCCATCGCTCCCGACACGAAATCGTGAACGGCCACCTGGGCGTATTTCTCCCAAGGATATTCCACCCCGAGCTTGCGGGAAAAGAATTCCAGCATTTCGGGCGTGTTACCGAATACCTGCTTGGCTGTATACTGGTAGGCAGGGTCGACGTAGTAGTCAACTGGCTTGCCCCGCCATGTATCCGTCACTACGGCAAATTCCCCTACGGCCAACATGGCCAAGTACGGCGCGTGGGCCTGGCTCTGCTTCCAGGTATCGGTGCGGGTACCATCGGGGTTGCGGCGCGAGGACACCAGCAGCCCGTTCGACAGCGTTTTCTGCCCCGCTTCCACCGTCAGGCTGATTTCCTGGGTCATGCGCTGGTTGGGCCGGTCAATGGTCGGAAACCAGCAGGAGCTACCCTCGGTCTCGCCCTGGGTCCAGACTTGGCGGGGCTTGCCCTTCTCATTGCCCAGCGGATTGATAAAGTACAGCCCTTTGGCCTCGGTGATGGCGTCGCTCCCCCCTTTGGGCAGTTCGTTGGGCTTGGCCACGTACTGAATCCGCAGCTGATATTGCTCGGTGCGCTGGTAGCTGCGGTCGAGGGTAATAGTCAGCTTCTTCTTATCGTAGCTGAATTTCAGGTCCCGGCCCTTTTTGCCGCCACTGAGCATTTCCACGCTCCTGACGTCAAAGCCTTTGGCATCGAGCACAAGCTGGTTCTGCGGGTAGAAATGCGGCCGCAGGGTGAGGGTGGCCACCCCCAGCAGCCATTGCCGGGGCCAGTCGAAGCGCACGTCCAGCTTGGTATCCACCAGGTCGTGGAGGAGAGTAGCGGAGGGCTGGAGCGGATTGGTGGCGGGGAGCCAGTTGGGCACGGGCGCCGCCGACGCCGGTGCCAAGTCGGCCGGGACCGACTCGGGGGCCTTTTTGCGCGCCGGGTGGTTGGCCGCGGGTACCCCACGGGTGGATTTAACTACCTGAGCGGATGCCGGAAACTGACTGAGCAGCACCAGCGTAAGGGCACCGAGAACCGGGTATTTCATGCCGAGTAGTACAAGGATATTGGAGGGTCAAGTTCCGAATTTATTTCAGAATTGGCCTATCTTTAAGCCCTTTTCCGCCCCACCCCTGCCCTTCTGCCCATGCTCCAGGTCCGTACTGCCGCCGCTCCCGAACACGTCTGGGAGGTTGACTATCACCCCAACGGCGTGACTACCCTTAACGGCCAGCCCTTCGAGTGGGATCTGGCGGCCCTGGGCAACAACCGCTACCACCTGCTCTACCAGGGCCGCTCTTACTCGGCGCAGTTGCTGGAGGCCGATTACACCGCCAAAACCATGGTGCTTCAGCTCAACGGACAGCGCCTGGAACTCCAGGCCAAGGACCGTTTCGACCTGCTACTCGACAAGCTGGGCATGAGCGCAGCGGTCAGCACCAAGGTTAACGAACTCAAAGCCCCTATGCCGGGCCTGATTGTGGATATCCGGGTGGCGGTGGGCCAGACGGTGCAGAAGGGCGACCCGCTGCTGGTGCTCGAAGCCATGAAAATGGAGAACATCCTCAAAGCGCCCGGCGAAGGCACGGTAGCCGCCATCAAGGTGGCCCTGCGCGACAACGTCACCAAAGGACAGGTGCTGATTCAGTTCAGCTAGTCCTTTTTTGTTTGCCCGGGCCGTAACGGGCACCCGGCGGTTTGGCCCCCGGGACCCGCTTACGGCCTTCCTACGTACCAACGCGTTCCACGCTTAACCCTCTCGTTTTGAAATACAACCGAATTCTGCTGAAACTGAGCGGCGAGGCCCTGATGGGCCAGCAACAGTATGGCATTGATGCCTCGCGCCTCATGCAGTACGCCGAAGAAATCAAAGTAGCGGCCGCCACCGGAACGCAGGTGGCCGTGGTAATCGGGGGAGGTAACATCTACCGCGGCGTACAGGCCGAAGCCTTCGGCCTCGACCGCGTGCAGGGCGACTACATGGGCATGCTGGCCACCGTTATCAACTCCATGGCCCTGCAGAGCGCCCTGGAGAAGCTGGGCGTAAAAACCCGCCTGCTCTCGGGCCTCACCATTCAGCAGGTCTGCGAGCCTTATATCCGTCGCCGGGCCATGCGCCACCTCGAAAAAGGCCGCGTGGTTATCTTCGGGGCCGGAATTGGCTCGCCTTACTTCACCACCGACTCCGCCGCCTCCCTGCGCGCCATAGAGATTGAAGCCGACGTGGTGCTGAAGGGCACCCGCGTAGACGGCATTTACACCGCCGACCCCGAGAAAGACCCGGAAGCCGTGCGCTTCTCCAACATTACCTTCGACGAGGTGATGGCCAAAAACCTCAACGTGATGGACATGACGGCCTTCACCCTGTGCAAGGAGAATAACCTGCCCATCATCGTGTTCGATATGAACACGGATGGCAACCTCCAGCGCCTGCTCAGCGGGGAAAGCATCGGTACGCTGGTGAGCATGCACCCCACCGATGATGCCGCTACGGCTTCCCCCAGCCTGCAGCCCGCCACGGGCAGTGCCCGCTAGCCGGGGCCGGTTCCTACAACACCAAAACCTTTAGTTTTCAACACGTAACCTTTCAGAAGTGGACGAAGAAATCAAGTTTTACCTGGACGAGGCCGAGGAGTCGATGGGCAAAGCCCTCGACCACACGCAAGTGGAATTTGCGCGCATCCGCGCCGGCAAAGCCTCCCCGGCCATGCTCGACTCCCTGCGGGTGGACTACTACGGCACCCCCACGCCCATCGGAAACGTGGCCAACGTTGCTGCTCCCGATGCCCGTACGCTGTTCATTAAGCCCTGGGAAAAGAACATGATCAGCGAGATTGCCAAGGCCATTAAAAACAGTGACCTAGGCCTCAACCCCCAGTCGGATGCGGAAGGGGTACGCCTGAACATTCCGCCCATGACGGAGGAGCGTCGGCGTGATCTGGTGAAACAGGCCAAGGCAGAATCCGAGAACGGCAAAGTGCGCATCCGAGGCATCCGCAAGGATGTGAACGAGTCGTTGCGCAAGCTCCAGAAGGAAGGGGCCTCCGAGGATGCCGTGAAGGACGCAGAGGCCAAGGTGCAGAAGTTCACCGACACCTACATCAGCAAGGTAGACGAGCTGCTCGGCAAGAAGGAATCCGAAATCATGACTATCTGATTTTTCAGCCCCGAATACCACGCGAAAAGAGGTGCGATGCTCCCGCTGGCGACCCGGTCTTACCGGTCACCAGCGGGAGCATCGCACCTCTTCTCATTTGCTGTTCTGCTGCTAAAAAATCAGCGGTAATAGCCTTGATCCCGGATTCGGTCCTCCACGGCTTCGGGCACCAAGTAGCGGATGGAGCGGCCCTGGTGCAGACACTGCCGCAGAAAAGTAGCCGAAATATCCAGCAGTGGCGCCTCCACTACCCGCACGGCCGGCGGCAATGGCGCGGGCAGCTCATAGCCCGGGCGAGGGTATACGTACACTTCAAATTCAGCCAGAATGCGGTTCGCCGCTTTCCAACCCGACAGTCCCGGCAGGTTATCGCCGCCCATCAGGAGTACGAACTGGTACGCCGGATACCGGGCCCGCAGCAGTTCCAGGGTATCGATGGTGTAGCTGGGCTGGGGCAGGGAAAACTCCACGTCGAGGGCCCGCAGCCGGTCATTGCCGGCAATGGCACGCTGCACCAGATCCAGGCGCAGTTGTTCGGCCAGCAGCTTCTGCCCCACTTTAAACGGACTTTGGGGCGAAACCACTAGCCAGACTTCCGCCAGATCAGTATGGGTGGCCATGAAATTGGCCAGAATCAGGTGGCCGGTATGCACCGGATTGAAGGAACCAAAAAGCAGCCCCACTTTCCGGCCGGAACGGACGGAAGCAGGGCTGCTCATAGAATACCGGATTCTGGTCTGATGAACGCTCGAACCAGCTTTTCAGCTTCGTCCAGAGCCCGTTCAAGGTCATCGTTCACGATAACCACATCGAAGCGGTCTTCGAAGGTAAGCTCGAAATTGGCCTTGTAAATCCGGGCTGAGATGCTGGCCTCCGAGTCGGTGGCGCGCTTACGCAGACGCTGTTCCAGCACTTCCAGCGACGGAGGCTTCACGAACACGGCCAGAGCCCGGTCCTTGTAAAACTCCTTGATGCTGAGGCCACCCTTCACATCCACATCCAGCACGGCATGGTGCTCACTGTCCCAGATGCGTTCTACCTCCGACTTGAGCGTACCGTAGAATGCCCCCTCATACACTTCCTCCCATTCCACGAATTCGTCGTGGCGGATTTTCTCCTGAAACTCCTGTACGGAGATGAAGTAGTAGTCCTTGCCGTTGGCCTCGGTACGGCCGCGTTTGTCACGCGTACAGGCTGAAATAGAGAAGCTTAGCTCCGGAATCCGTTCCAGCAACCGATGAACAATGGTGGTTTTACCTGCTCCAGAAGGAGCGGAAAAGGCGATGATTTTACCCTGCATGGGGCAAAATTAGGCCATTTCTGCCTGAAGTTTCGCAAGAATCGTGTGGGAAAGCTTCGCCGGGGCTCCTTTGCGGCCTACATGCTGGGCCAGAAAGTCGATGAAGATGTTCTGCTTTTCAATGCTGTCGAAGCAGGGAGAACAATCTTCGGCATGATTCATGAAGTAATCTTCATCCTCTGCCGTGGGGTCCTGCCCCACAATAATTTGGTCAAGAATCGTATTCACGCGTTCACAGTCGGGCCCGTTGAGAGGGGCTTCGCTCTGGTTAGTTGGTGTAGTAGAAGTACGTTCCATAGCGGGTGCTTGGCGTTGAGAGGAGTAATTGCAGGCTGCAGTTAGGTGAGGTCTTCGTCTTCGTCGGGCCCGGCACCGTTGGCACCGTACCCCATTGACTTGGCGTACTTTTCCAGTTTCTCTTTTAGGAAATTACGTGCCCGGTGCAAGCGGGAGCGCACCGTTCCGATGGGGATGTCCAGCACCTTGGCCATCTCCTCGTAGGTGAACCCTTCCAGGTCACAGAGGATAATAACCGTGCGGAAATCCACGGGCAGCGAATTCAGGGCTCGCGCTACTTCATCACCGATGAGGTCACGTACGGCCTGTTGCCGCATGTCGGAAGAGGTAGTACCCGCATCGCTGTCAGCTTCTACTTCCTCCGAGTTGTAGTATCCTTCGATTTCGCTGTAGTCAACCTTGGCGGGCTGCTTACTTTTCTTGCGGAAATCGTTGATGAACGAATTTTTCAGGATGCGAAACAGCCACGCTTTGGCGTTTGTTCCTTGTTCGAAGTACTCAAAGAAGCGATATGCTTTCAGATAAGTTTCCTGCACCAAGTCATTTGCATCATCTTCATCGAGAGTGAGGCGGAAGGCAAAGTTGTACAGGGGGTCGAGCACGGGCATTAACTCGGCCTGAAAGCGCCGGTCTTTTTCCTCTTTGCTCAGTTTGGGCACCCGCTCGGGAGAATCGCTCATGAACGCTGTAAATTGCGGCTGAATATTAAAAAAATACCGCTGTTAGACAAATGTACTGCTTATACCGCACCGGGAAAAGAAGGTTTTCCGGGCTCGTGGCGGCCGCTCCGTCGCAGCCGCGGGGAAGCTATCCGGGAACATGAACAGGATGTAGTCCATTTGAGGCTCCGGCAGCGAATCCACGAACACAGGGAGAGCGTGTATTAGCAGGAATTGATATACGTACGGGTTCTGTTGCTGGCTGGGTTGTACCAATAAGCCAGTGATGCTGACCGCCACGCATCCAACCGTTTCATCCCCCTCTCCTGCCAGCGGATGGCGGCATTGAACCATGCCTCAGTTGGCCGGCACCAGCACCCGGTCTTACAGCAATGGGTGCAAACGCCCCGTAACCCTCCTGCTTCTGCCGCCCAGTCCGGCAGGGGCCTGAAGAACAGCCGGAATAAGAACCAAGATCGGAAGGAAGGGGCGCAGCAGGCAACGTTGTTTATCGGGCCAGCAGCGGCAAGGGGCGCCACTGCTGCACCCGACTCAGCACCTGGAGCGGCGCCAAAGCCTTGATGCAGGTGCAGGCCGCTGGCTGTTGGCGGCAGTCCTGGCAGTCGGGCCGGTCGAACACCACGTACTCGGCGCGCGGCCCCAGCGGTGCCCAGCGGCCGGGGTGCATGGGACGGATGGGGGGATAAAGCCCCAGCGCGTGCCGGCCCAGCGCCGCCGCCAGGTGGAGCGGGCCAGTGCTACCCGCTACCAGCCCATCGGCGGCCGCAATAAAGGCCAGGAACTCCGGCAGGGTTAACTGCCCGGTAAGGTCGGCAGCCAGATAAGGCCGGTGCTCCTGCAGCCATTCGCGTAGCTCTTCGCCTTCGGCAGCAGTACCGGTGATGAAAACGCGGTGCCCGGCCTGGTGCAGCAGCCGGGCCAGCTCCCCGAAATGCGGTAATCCCCACTCGCGGGCACTGCCGCGGCTGCGTGGGTGCAGAATGATGTTGAGCTGACCGGGTTGACGGGCCACCAGCAGCTCCTGCAGAGCCGGCCGCAACGCTACAACGGGCCGCAGCCGCACTAATTGTGCTACTTCGGGCAGCCTGAGTGCATCGGCGGGCCCCAATCCCTGCAGCAGCTGCAGGTTCAGTTGGGCTTCGTGCAGCGGCGAGTGACGGCGGCTGAGAGCCACCAGCTGGTTGCAGGTAAGCCAGTGAAACCAGCGGCTGCGGGTGCCTACGCGGTGCCGGATGCCGGCTTGGCGGGCCAGCCGGGCCACCGTTTTGTGGGGGAAGACGTGCAGGATGGTGTCGGCGGCGGTGGCGCGCAGGGCAGCTAGCTGGCCGGCGGCGGGCAGCGGCAGCAACTCATCAAGGTTGAGGAAGCCGTCGAGCCAGGGGCAGGCGTCGGCAACGGCCTGAGTGTAGGTGCGGCCCAGCAACAGCACCCGGCAGCCCGGATACAGCTGTTTCAGGCGGCCCGCCACCGGCAGCGTAAGTACCACGTCGCCGATGGCATCGGTCCGGCTGATCAGAAAGGTGCGACTCATGCGGCGGCTTTGGTTTTCAGCTTGGCAAACTTCAGAAATACGCCCCAGGCCGAAATGACGGCAATGCTCAGGCCGGCAAACCCGTCGAGGAAGCCCAGCCGGAAAAAATAGCCGTGCACAAACTTCCACCAGGGCTTGAGCAGCAAATGAAACAGCGTAACGCGGCGGCGGCCGCGCAGCCACAGCTCGTCGGCGGCAATGCTGGTGAAGCGGTTGAGCTGCTGCACATGCTGCTCCACCGACGTGTAGGAGTAGTGCAGGGCGTCGCCCTGCAGAGTGGAAACCAGCTGTCCGGGTTGCATTTCGTACCGCTCGTGCAGCAACAACCCTTCCCAGCGGCCCAGGCGCCGGTCGTAGAGGCGCAATTTGCGGTCGGGATACCAGCCGCCGTGACGCACCCAGCTGCCGCAGTAGTTGGTGAGGCGGGCCAGGGTGTAGCCCCCACCCTGCCAGCTGGCGGTGGCCTGCCGGATGCTCTGGCGCAGTTCTTCGGTCAGCACTTCGTCGGCGTCGAGCTGCAGCACGTAGTCGTGGCGGGCCTGGGCGGTGGCGTAGTTTTTCTGCTGCACGTAGCCCTCGAAGGCATGCTGCACCACACGGGCGCCCAGCTGCCGGCAGATGGCCACGGTGCGGTCGGTGGAGAAGCTGTCCACCACCACTACATCGTCGGAGAGGCCTCGCACGGCCTCCAGGCAGCGGCCGATGTTAACTTCTTCGTTGAAGGTGATGATGACGATGGAGAGTGGAACGGCTGGCATAGGCCGGCAAATATCGGGGTTTTGCCGGGGAGGCCGCGGCCGTGGGTTACCTGGCGGTGGGCAGCCGCATGAAGAATATCGTTTCACCTATTTCTCTAACCCGTTATGCGTCCAGTTTTGCTATTGTTTCTGCTGGTGGCTCTGCTGACCGGCTGCGAGGCTCCTACCACGGAGTTTGATGCTTTCCCATTGCCGCGCGCCGTGAACATGGCCCGCGTGCTGGGCCCGGCGCCGGTGTTGCTGGGCGAGCAGGACACCCTGGCGCTGCGCCTGCGGTTTGATCCTGCCACCGGCTTCACCACCTTTTCCTTGGCCGGCGACTCAGTCCAAGAAGAGTGGTTCACAGCCCGGGCGTTTCGGTTTCGGGGGCTGTATTATCTGGTAGAGGAACGGCCGGACTCCGGCTGCTGGGTGCATGCCGTGCGCATCCGGCGCGGCCGGGTGCAGGGGCTGGGCAGCGGCTATGCGCAGATGCTGGCCGTGAGTAACGGCACCCGACAGGGGCGCTGGCCTGCATTGGTGCGGTTCCGCGCCCTGAGCGGCGACAGTCTGCGCCTGCGCTTCGACCGGCAGCAGCTCCGGGCCTTTTATGCCGCCGAAGTCGACAGCTTCAGCGTGTACCGATTGGCTTCCGTACCGCAGGTCAGGACAGCAGCCAGGCCAGCCGCGGCGGCCGCGGCTCCTATGCCATGGCCGAAACTCTATCCCAACCCCGCCCAGACCACGGCCACCGTAGATTTTGGGGCGGCAGGCGCCCGGCAGGTGGCGCTCTGCAACGAGCTGGGCCAGCGGCTGCAGTCGTACCCGGTGGCCGCTGCGCAGCTTATCGTCCCGGTAGCCGACCTGCCCGATGGCGCCTACCTGCTGCGCGTGCAGGCTCCCAGCGCAGCCAGGCCCACCACGCTGCGCCTACAGGTAGCGCACTAGCTGGTGCGCTATCAACCTCGCCCCCAAGGCTGCGTATAGCCGCCCAGCCATTCAGTCCTTTTTCTTATGAGCGAAGTACCACAGCAGATTGCCCTTGTTACGGGTGCCACATCGGGCATCGGTGAAGTTACCGCCCGCGAGCTGGTCCTGCAAGGCTACCACGTAGTGCTGCTGGCCCGCAACGCTGAGAAGGCCTCCCGCACCCGCCAGCAGCTACAACAGACTGCCCAGCCCGGCACCCGCGTCGATGTACTGCTCTGCGACCTGTCGGACCTGAGCCAGGTGCGCCGGGCGGCCGAGGAGTTTAACCAGCGCTACGCCCGGCTGGACGTGCTGGTGAACAACGCCGGACTGGTATTCGGGGCCGAGCGAGAAACCTCCGTCAACGGCCACGAAATGACGCTGGCCACCAACCACCTCGGGCCGTTTCTGCTTACCAGCCTGCTCCTGCCGAAGCTGCGCCAAAGCGCGGCTGCCCGCATCGTCAACGTGGCCTCCATGGCCCACAAGTTCGCCAAGCCCGACCTGGCCGACCTCAACGCTATCCGCAGCTACTCGCCCATGCGGGCCTACGCCAATTCCAAGCTGTTCAACATCCTGTTCACGCAGGAGCTAGCCCGGCAGCTGCGCCAGCGCGGCATCTCTAACATCACTACCAACAGCCTGCACCCGGGCGTGGTGGCCAGCAACTTCGGCAGCAACTCCACGTGGCTCACGCGGGCTTTCTACAAAGCGGCCGCGCCCTTCATGACTTCTTCCGAAGACGGCGCCCAAACCAGCATCTACCTCGCCACCTCGCCCGAAGTAGCCAGCATCAGCGGCGGCTACTTCGCCAAGAAGAAGCCCGAGCCAGTGAAGTCAGACTTCAATACAGTTGCTAATGTGCAGCAGCTCTGGCAACAGTCGGAGCAGCTGGTAGGGCAGCCGTTTTTCGCGGAATAGCACCCGTTCTCGTAAACACGCAAACGGCCAGCTCCTGAGGAGTTGGCCGTTTTTGTTGAGCGTGGTGGCAGGCGCTAGCCGGCAACTAACGCCGAGCGTGGGCGGACAGCATTTTCTTGCTAATTTGACGCCATCTTATATCCTGCTTTACGCTATGCCTGCGCTACTCTGGACTGGTCTGAACATTTTACTGCTACTGCTGATTGCGTATGCCTGGTTTCGGGTGTTCAAGGTGCTGCGCCGGCAAATCGGCCTAGGATTGACGGTGCTGTTTATGCTCAGTCTGACGCTCAGAGGCAGCAGCTCCACGTCGAACACCAAAGCCAGGAATCTGCTGGAAAACGGACGTTTGGAGCATCCGATAGGCAACTGGGGCAGTAGCGCCAGTGTTGCGCTCAGCCCCAACAACAAGCTGCACCTGCGGTTTGAGGGTGTCCGCACAGATTCCACCTTACGGATTCAGGGAATGTACAGCGGCGTTTCGGGCTTGGTGCTGGGCCACGAATGGAAGCCGCTGGCCGGTATGGCGCATGCCAAGAAGCAGGGCGTTTCCTACGAGGTATTCTTAAGCCACGAATGGAAGCTACTAGGCATTGGCTTGTATATAAGCAGCGAAGAATACACGGGTATGGCGCCCGTTGTCAAATAACCCACTACTCTTGAAAACAACAAAAACCCCGCCCGGCGCAATGCCGAGCGGGGTTTTTCTATTCGGGAGGCCGGAGCCGCTTAGTAGCGGTACAGGTCCGACTTGAACGGGCCTTCTACGGGCACCTTGATGTAGTCGGCCTGCTTGGGCGTCAGCTCGTCCAGCTCCACGCCGATTTTGGCGAGGTGCAGACGGGCCACCTTCTCATCGAGGTGCTTGGGCAGGGTGTACACCTGGTTTTCGTACTGGTCGGCGTTCTGCCACAGCTCCAGCTGGGCCAGCGTCTGGTTGGTGAACGAGTTCGACATGACGAACGAAGGGTGGCCGGTGGCGCAGCCCAGGTTCACGAGGCGGCCTTCGGCGAGAATGATTACCTCTTTGCCTTCGATATTGTAGATGTCAACCTGCGGCTTCACCGTGTCTTTGGTGTGGCCGTAGTTTTTGTTCAGCCAGGCCATGTCGATTTCGTCGTCGAAGTGGCCGATGTTGCAGACAATGGCTTTGTCGCGCAGGGCGCGGAAATGCTCCTCACGGATAATGTCGCAGTTGCCGGTGGTGGTGATGACGATGTCGGCGCGCGGAATGGCGTTTTCCATCTTTTTCACCTCGAAACCGTCCATGGCCGCCTGCAGGGCGCAGATCGGGTCGATTTCGGTGACGATAACGCGGGCACCGGCACCAGCCAGCGAGGCAGCCGTGCCTTTTCCTACGTCGCCGTAACCGGCTACTACGGCTACTTTACCAGCCATCATCGTGTCAGTGGCGCGGCGGATAGCATCCACAGCCGACTCTTTGCAGCCGTATTTGTTGTCGAATTTCGACTTCGTTACCGAGTCGTTTACGTTGAAGGCGGGCAGCGGCAGGGTGCCGGCTTTCACCCGCTCCAGCAGGCGCAGCACACCCGTGGTGGTTTCTTCGGAAATACCTTTGATGCCAGCGGCCAGCTCAGGATACTGGTCCAGCACCATGTTGGTCAGGTCGCCACCGTCGTCGAGGATCATGTTCAGGGGCTGACGGTCTTCGCCGAAGAACAGCGTCTGCTCGATGCACCAGTTGAACTCCTCCTCGTTGAGGCCTTTCCAGGCGTAAACCGGCGTGCCAGCCGCCGCAATGGCAGCCGCCGCGTGGTCCTGCGTGGAGAAGATGTTGCACGACGACCACGTTACCTCGGCACCCAGGGCCTGCAGCGTCTCGATGAGCACAGCCGTCTGGATGGTCATGTGCAGGCAGCCAGCAATACGCGCACCTTTCAGCGGCTGGCTGGTGCCATATTCCTCGCGCAGGGCCATCAGACCCGGCATTTCAGCCTCGGCCAGACGGATTTCCTTGCGGCCCCACTCGGCGAGGCTCATGTCTTTCACTTTGTACGGAACGTAGGCCGTGGTCTTGGTATCCACCATGGTAAATCAGATTTTTCTTTACTAAACCGCAAAGATATTCAATTTGTTACGCTAAATCCAGCCTTGGCCATCAGGCACTTACACCAGGAAGCCCGCTCCGGATCTGCGGGGCGGGCTTCTCAGGGGCTTCCGGCCGGCGGGCGGCCCGCTTACTTGTTCTGAATGATAACGGCCTTGGGCTGCTGGTCGGCCGGCACGGTGGCGCCGGCAATGCCGCGTACTACAATAGTGTAGATTTTGCCGGCCTCAAAGGTTTTGGTGCCCGTACCGGAACCCGACCCGTCGCCTACCGCCAGCACCTGCGTCCGGACGGGGCTACCAGCCGTGATGACCAAATTAGCAGCTCCGGCGTTGACCGCAAAGAACTCGGAGGCATTGCCAAAAGCTACGTCCGGCGTGATGTCGCTACCGGCAGTGCCGGGTATAACGGACGGCACCGTCAGGCGCACCGGGCTCGGTACGCCAACGGCCAGGTGCACAATCCGCACCTTGGCCTGGTTAGCAGCCGGGGCCGTCAGATCATCGGTAAACTGTTTGAGGGCCACGCTGCCGAACGACGCGCTGGGCGAGTAGGCAAATACGGAGTAGTTTTTATCCTTTTCGATGCGGAAACTGGTTTTGGCGGCTCCCTGCCCGCTGCTCGCTACGTTCACCCGGACGGTGGCCGTATCGGCGTTGGTAGTGAGGTAGCCCGTGCTGTTGCCGTAGTTCAGCGAGCCTACTTCACCGCCCTTGATCAGGGCTTTCACGGGTACCGCCGAAGCGGCAGCGGCGTGGGAGAACAACACCTGTCCTCTATCAGGAGCCGGCGTATCGTCGTCGTTGGAGCAAGCCGAAAAAGCCAGCACGGCGGGCAAGGTAAGCAGCAGCGCAGTCGGGCGGAAGATGGAAGTCAGCGTTTTCATAGGGCAGGGTTAGGGTGAATTGACTGCCACAACGAATACCCTGCCGGTTTTGTTGAGCGCTCACTTAAACTTTCCTTCGATGAATTGCACTTTTTTCTCGTCCGGTGGCTTAGTAAGCTGATTCAACTACCCGTAGCTTTGCCGGTATGTCCCAACTGTCTTCTTCTGCCTTCGCCCGTGTCCTACGCCGCTCTGTTTTGGCCCTTACCTGCTGCGCAGGTTTAAGTATGGGGGCCCAGGCCCAACAGTCCACCATCATCCGGCTGGCTCCCGAGGATCAGGAACGGGGCCTGAACGGCATGCAGAAAAACTTCTTTTTCACCACCGAAACAGGTACCAGCAATCCGGAGTATCGCAATGCCGGCTTCTTCGGCCAACGGTTGCGGCCCTACCTGGCGGGTAATCAGGAGGCCCTGGCTAACCTCAACGACTACCGCCGGCAGAAGTGGCTGTTCCTGGCCGAGCGTCTGACCTTCGTGGGCGCTGTGGGTCTGTATGGTCAGCAGGTTTTGGCGCTGGATGAAAAGCAGCAATACTTTAACAATACTCAGAAAGCAGCCATTGGGGTAGCCGCCTTCAGTTTGCTGAGCAACATCTTTATCTCGCGTAACACCAACTCCCACTTCCAGCGGGCCGTGGAAGCGCATAATGCCGGCCTGCCCGCCGCTCGTACGGGCGTACTGTATCAATTGCGCCCCAGCACGGTGGGACTGGCGGCTAGTGCCACGGGGCGCCCTTTGCTGGCGCTGAGTTGGAACCTGCGCTAGGCCACTCGTAGTTTATACGTCGTTGCGGCGGCGCTTTCAGCGAACTTTCCTCCGGGAAGGTAGCTGAAAGCGCCGCCGCCGCCGTTTTTTTGTTCTGTGGCGGTTTCGCTCCGAAGTCTGATTTTCGGCATTTTGCCGGATTCCTGCTTAGGTTTGATCACGCCTTCCGTCCCGGCCGGGACTGGGCCTGCGTCCGGACCCGGCCCGTTTTTCGTAGTTTTCCGCATGGAATACCCGCTGCCCACGGCGGCCCGGCAATACGTTGCCGAGCACCTGCACGACGACCCCGCCCAACTCGCCCTGCAAGCCCGCCGCTACCCCGGCCTGCCCGTGCCCGACCTGGTCCGGCAGATTCAGGCCCGCCAGAAAGCCCGCACCAAAATCCCGACCTGGGCCGCTAACCCCGACCTGGTTTTTCCGCCCACGCTCTCGGTAGAGCAAGCTTCCTCCGACCGTACGGCGGCTTTCAAGGCCTCCCTGGTGCAGGGCCAGCGCTTGGCCGACCTCACGGGCGGCTTCGGCGTGGATGCCGCCCACTTTGCCGCTACCGTAACAGAAGTGCAGTACGTGGAGCGCAACGCGGCCCTGGCCGATGTAGTGCGGTTCAACCTGGCCCAGCTGGGCATCGAAAACGTGCAGTGCCACACCGGCGACGCCGTGCAGTTTCTGCGCAGCACCCCCGATACGTTCGACTGGATTTACCTCGACCCCGCCCGGCGCGACACGGCGGCCAAGAAAATTTTCCGCCTTCAGGATTGTGAGCCCGACGTGCTGCGCCTGCTGCCCCTGCTGCTGCACAAGGGCCGGAGTGTACTGCTCAAAACCTCCCCTATGCTCGATATTGAACAGGCCATTCAGGAGCTGCGCCAGGTGCGGCGACTGTGGGTGGTGGCTGTGGACAACGAATGCAAGGAAGTGCTCTACGAGCTGGGCCCCGAGCCGGCCATCGACCCGGAGCGCTACACCGTGAACCTGCGCCGCGACGGCACCCAGCAGGAGTTCCGGCTGAACCGGGCCCGTGAAGGCCGGGCCGTGGCCCGTTACGCCGAGCCCCAGCAGTTCCTCTATGAACCCAACGTGGCCGTGCTCAAGGCGGGCGGCTTCAAGAGCGTAGGCACGGCGTTCGAGCTGCTCAAGCTGCACCAGCACAGTCACCTCTATACCTCCGACACCCTGCGCCCCGATTTTCCGGGCCGCACCTTCCGCATCCGGGCGGTGGAGAAGTACGATGGTCCGGCCCTGCGTGCCCACCTCGGCCCCGAAGTCCGGGCGCACGTGACCACCCGCAACTTCCCCGATACGGTAGCCGAATTCCGCCACCGCACCGGCATCCGCGAAGGCGGCGAGCTGTACATCTTCGCCACCACCAACCTCGAAGGCAAGCTCATGGCGCTGGTATGCGAGAAGCTGGATCACAGATGATGCAGGTAAAAGGGATGTCGCAGATGCAGTCAAGCCGGTTACAATCTGCGACCTCCCATCATCTGCCTCATCTGTGATTAACCAGGAAGCGCCAGGGCAGATTGGCGGCTTCGGGGCCGGCGTAGTCGAGGCCGATGCGGGGTCCGGCCAGAATGTGCTCATCAGGGATGATGACACCAGGGTCTTCGAGCCAGAGCAGGTCGCCTTGCAGGTCGGTGCCGGAGAGGGCGCGCGTGAGGCCCAGGGCCTGGGTGAGCATGGCCGGGCCGGCCGTGAGCTTGTGCGGGTCTTTCACCGTCCGGCCGCGCCGTTGCTCCATAACCTCCAGGCCCACCAGCGGCTCAATGGCGCGCAGCAGCACGGTGTCGGTTTTGTCGGCGGCGTTGGTGACGATGTTGAACAGGGTGTGCTGGCGGTACACGGTGTAGAGGTAGGCCCGGCCGCCGGGCTCACGCAGGGCCTGGCCGTGGCGGCCGCGCCGCTTCAGGTGGAGCTGCATGGAGTCGTCGCCGCGGTGGGAATAGGCTTCGGTTTCGATGATGCGCCCACCCGTCAGCTGGCCATCGACCCGCGAGAATACGTGCTTGCCCAGCAGTTCCCGGGCAATCTGTACAGGGTCGGGGCGGCGGTAAAACTCGGCGGGAAGCTTCATTGGTGGTGAGGTGGTGAAGTGGAAGTACGGGAACCGCGGGCAAAAGGAACGTCATTCCGAGCGGAGCCGAGGAATCTCGCGTGCTGACGTTGAGTTACCATTCCAACATCAGCACGCGAGATTCCTCGGCTCCGCTCGGAATGACGTTCTCTTGTGCTACTGTCTTGCCTTCTTGGTCCGTCACTTCCTCACCCCATAACCCCATCGCCTCCTCACTACCTCACCCCTCGCCTACTTCCCAACTTCTTGCCCTATCTTTGCGGCTGTAAAGGTGGCCGGACCCCGATTGGGGGGCGAGGCTGAAAAGGGAATCCGGTTGAAATCCGGAGCTGTCCCCGCAACTGTACGCTTCAGGAGTTGGCGCGTCATCACCAGCCACTGTTTCCGTTTGGTTCTTTCTTTCCCCAGAAAGGGCTGCCGAAATGGGAAGGCGACGCACCCGGAGCAAGCCAGGAGACCTGCCTTTGCGTTTCCCCATGTTCAGCGCCTTCGGAGGAAAGGCGGAGAATGAATGCAGGTACGGCTCTGCGGAGCCGTGAAGTACCCTTCTGTTTTCAAGCTCGGCTTTGGTGGATCATCGTGCTTCGGCGCGGGCATCCGGCAGGGTTTTGAACTGAATTTTTCGATTGCGAAAATTTGGTTCGGAAGATGCGTTTCTCTTGCTTCCGGCGGCCCGGCCGTCGGGGAATACTGGTTGGCACCGGGCTGCTGGCTGGCCTGGCCGGCCCGGCTCTGGCCCAGCAGCAGATGCCCGCCGATACGCTGGCTGGCCAGCACCTGCCCGCCGTGCGCGTGGCCGGGGTGCGGGCCGAGCGGTTCAGCGTGGGCAGCCGCCGCCTCACCCTTGATTCGCTGGCCCTCAGCAACTACCGCTCCGGCACGCTCACCGACCTGCTCAGCGCCCGCACGGCCCTCTACCTCAAGAATTACGGCCCCGGCCAGCTGGCTTCCATCGCGCTGCGGGGCACGTCGGCCCGGCACACGGCCGTGCTCTGGAACGGCGTCAACATCAACCTGCCTTCCCTGGGCGAGGCCGATTTCTCTCTGCTGCCGGTAAGCGGCACGACGGCCGTAACCGTGCAGCCGGGCCCGGCGGCGGCCACCTACGGCAACGGCGCGGTGGGCGGCACGGTCCTGCTCTCGTCGGGGGCGGCGGCAGCTACCTGGGGCCGGGGCTGGCAGGGCACCGCCCAGACCGATTACGGCAGCTTCGGACTGCGGGCGGGTTTGCTGACGGTTGGCTTCAGCAACCAGAACGTAGCGGTGCGCACCAGCGCCGGCTACCGCCAGGCCGACAACGACTTCCCCTACTACCGGCGCGAGGCCGGGGGACGGGTGCAGCACCGCCAGGAAAACGCCGCCCTCCGCCAGGCCAGCTTCACCCAGGACGTGACCCTGCGCCTGGGCCAGCGCAGCGAGGTGGCCGCCGCCATCTGGCTCACCGATGCCGACCGCCAGATTCAGCCCGGTCTTGGCACCAACAACACCCACGCCCGGGAGCGTGACCAAAGCCGCCGTCTGCTGGCCAGCTACCGCCGCGTGAGTCTGCGCCACGAGTGGACGGCCCGGGCGGCCTGGTTCGAGGACGTTATCAACTACCGCGACGACCTCAACGGCCTGAGCGAATCCACGGTCCGGACTACCCAGGCCCAGGCGGAGCACACGTGGCAGCTGGCGCCCAACGCCTCGGCCCGGCTGGGGGCCGAAGCCCAGCACTTCGCGGCGCAAGTAGACGGCTACGGCGCCGCCCCGCGCACCGAAAACCGCTACTCCGGCTTCCTGCTGCTACGCTACGACCCGCGCCCGCGCCTGCAACTCTCCCTCAACCTGCGCCAGGCGGTGCTGCCGGGCCGGCGCCCCCCGCTCACGCCCACCCTGGGGGCCGAGTGGCTGGCCCTGCAACGCGGCCCCCAGGCCCTGAGCCTGAAGGCCAGCGCCTCGCGGAGCTACCGCGCCCCCACCCTCAACGAGCGGTACTGGCGGCCCGGCGGCAACCCCGACCTGCTGCCCGAAGAAAGCATCGGCTACGAAGGCGGCCTGGTGCACACATTCACCAGTCAGCCCAATCACGTGCTGCTGCAAACCGAGCTGACGGCTTACCGCCAGCTGGTGGACAACTGGGTGCAGTGGACGCCGGGGGCTTCGTACTGGTCGCCGCGCAATTTGCGGCAGGTGCGGGCCCAGGGCCTGGAAGCCAGCAGCACCCTCACCTGGCAGGCGGGCGCGTACCACCTCACGGCCCGGGGTGCCTACGCCTACACCCAGTCGCGCAAAACGCGGGGCACGGCCGCCGATACCGACCCGGTAGGCCGGCAGCTGCCCTTCGTGCCCCTGCATTCGGCGGCCTTCAGCACCGACCACGCCTGGCGCGGCTGGCAGCTGGGCACCACCCTCACCTTCACCGGCCACCGCTACACCGATGCTTCGGCCACCGATTTTCTGCCCCAGTACCTGCTGCTGAACGCTTCGGTGGGCCACACGCTGGCCGTGGGGCCGGGCTGGCGGCTGCTGGTACTGGCCCAGGGCTACAATCTCACCAACAAAGAGTACCAGAGCTACCAGAACCGCGCCCTGCCCCTGCGCCATGGCAGCCTGAGCCTGCGCGTGCTCTGGCATTAATTCGTCACCTTCTTTTCCTAAACCCTTTACGCACGATGAAACCATTTTCCGCTTTCACCAGCGCCTACGGCCGCCTGCTGCTGGGCAGCGCCGCCGCTTTCGCCCTGCTGGCCTGCGACCCCGACAACGACCCCGAACCGGTTACCCTTACCACCAACAGCGTATTTGTGGTGAACGAAGGAAACTTCCTGCGCTCCAACGCCGACATCAGTCAATTCAGCAAGTCCTCCGGCACGGTTACCAGCAAAGCCCTGTTCAACTCGGCTAACGGCCGCAGTCTCGGCGACGTAGCCCAGAGCATGGCCATCCGCGACTCGCTGGGCTATATCGTGGTCAACAACAGCAACAAGCTGGAGGTGGTATCCCTGGCGAAGTTCCGCTCGAAGGCGACCATCAGCGGCCTGAAACTGCCCCGCTATTTTGTGGCAGCTTCGTCGGATAAGGGCTACGTAACCGAGACCGTAACGTATGACGGCAGCAACGGCCAGGTTTCCGTGATCAACCTGAAGACCAACACCCTCATCAAAACCATTGCCGTGGGCGTGCAGCCCGAACGCCTGGCCGTATCGGGCTCCCGGCTCTACGTGACTAACAGCGGCGGCAACACCGTCACGGTTATCAACACCGCCACGGATGCCGTGGAAGGCACCATTCCGGTGGGCGACTCGCCCAACAGCGTGCAGGTAGACCAAGCCGGCAACGTGTGGGTGCTGAGCGGGGGAAATGTAGCGTATAACGCCGATTACTCGGTGGATTACAGTCGTACCACCAAAGGCAGCCTGTCGATGATTGTGCCCGGCCAGCTTACGGCCGCCACCCGGGAACTGGATTCCAACCGCAGCGCCCCCGACCGCCTGACCATCAACGGCAGCCGCAATCAGCTTTACTACACGTACCAGGGCGGCGTGTACACGCTGGCCATTACCGATGCAGCCCTGCCCGCCACGCCCCTCATCCGCCGCCGGTTTTACGGCCTGGGCGTCGATCCGCAGGACGGAACCATTTACGGCGGTATCGGCTCGTTCACGGCCGCCGACAAGGTGATTCGCTACCGGAGCACCGGCGCCCCCCTCGACTCGTTTACGGTCGGCATCGGGCCCAACGGCTTCGTATTCTACTAACCCGCTGCTGCCTACGCCTGAGTCTTCCTGAAGCTATGAAACTAGACCGGCCCGCTTCCCTACGATAGGGAGACGGGCCGGTTTAGTTGGAGGCAAGCCGGTTAGTCAGCAATGCCGTCGTGGTTACGGTCTTTGGCACTGCCGGATTTTTCGTACTGCTGGCGGCCGGTGGTGCGGTTGCTGTCGGCCTGCAAGCCGGCCGTAGCCGAATCGGCTCCGGGGTTACTGGGGCGGAGCGCGGCAGGGTCGAGGCTTTTGTCGGCCCCGCGCTCTACGTTGGTGGCTCCGGTGTCAGTACCAGTGTTGCAGGCTGCGAGCAGGCCGGTGAGCAGCAGGGCCGCGAGAGAAAAGCGGAGTGGGGAGAGAATTCTTTTCATGACAGATACCTAAACGAACAGGGAAGACAGCGAAACGTACTTATTGGCTCTACGGCTGGCCGCGCGGCTGGTTTTTGCGTATACCCTTCGCAATGCCTCCGAACAGGCCATTGCCGCGCCTTATTGCGGTTGTGTTTGCTTGTTTACATCACAATTCTGTACTTAGCTTTTCCCGCTGCCCGCTGCCCGGCACCGAGTCAGACCCCCGGCTTATCTTTGCTGACCCCGTACGCGCTGCTATGAACCAACCGTCCACCCAGCCTGTTCGTTACCAACCGCTGCTGCGGCGCGTGGCGCTACTGGCGGGAATCAGCTTTCTGCTGGCCCTGCTGCTTACTGCTTATCTGTTCGACACCCAGGATCAGTTCTTTAGCCGGTTGTTCGGTGCTTTTTTCGTATTTTTCTGGCTACTGGCCGTTACGTTCCTCGGAGCGGTGCCCTTCGTTACCTGGGCAGCGACCCATTGGTTCGGAGCATCCTGGTCTGATGCGGCAGCGGCTCCCACCCGGCGCAAGCGTCCGCTTCCGGTTCCCCCTGTACCCCGTAAACCCGCGCGTGCTACTGCGCGGCTGAACCCAACTCAACACCCGTGAAAACTACGCTCCTCCACATCAAAAACATGGTTTGCCCACGCTGCATTGATGCCGTGCGCAACCTCCTCGAACAGGCCGGCTACACCCCCACCAACGTGCAGTTGGGGCAGGCCCAGCTCGACGACGAGACGCCCGTTGACCCCGCCGCCGTGGCGCCCCTGCTGCGTGAAGCCGGCTTCGACGTGGTAATGGGCCGGGCCGATCAGCTCACGGAGCAAATCAAAACGGCGCTGGTCGAATATCTGGAGCACCTGCGCACGGCGCGCATGCCCCTGACCACTTCGGCCTTCCTCACCGACCGGTTCGCGGCCACTTACTCGCACCTGAGCAAGGTGTTTTCGCGCACGGCCAACCTCACCATCGAGAAATACCTGATTCGCCTCAAGATTGAGCGCGTAAAGGAAATGCTCAGCTACAATGAAATGACGCTGAGCGAAATTGCCGAGAAGATGCGCTACAGCTCCGGCCAGCACCTGAGCAACCAATTCCGCCAGGTAACCGGCCGCTCGGTAAGCGAATTCCGCCGCGACCTGATGCCCCGCCGCCTGTCCCTCGACCACTTGGCCTAACCGGTCTGGAAAGATTCAGAAGCGTACAAGCCGAAGCCGCTCCATCACCCACAAGGGCTGGTTGAGCGGCTTCGGCTTGTATGCTTTCCGGCCGGCCCGGGCAACTCGTGTTCTGCTACGCACCACCTGATATTGCACGTAGCCGGCCCGTTTTGCGTATAACTCCGCGGCCTCCATCGGAGTCTTACTACTGACCATTTCCCCTTACCCCTGATGCACGCATTTACTCCGCTGGCCGTGCTGGCCGCCACGCTGCTCACTTTGCCGGTACTGGCCCAGCAGCCCGCCACCCCGCACGCCGGCCATACCATGCCTGCTCAGAGTCCGGCCCCGGCTGATACTACCCGCCAGCCACTGCCGGGCATGCACCACGCCGGTCACCAGATGGGCAGCATGGCCGGCATGGAGCACGGCTCGACGGATGCAGGAATGGACGACATAAGCCACGCCTACTCGCGGAATCTGCCCATGAGCCGTAACGGCTCGGGCACGGCCTGGAATCCCGATAACATGCCCATGTACATGTGGATGCACCACAAAGGGCAGTGGATGATTATGAACCACGGCGCCATCACGCCCCGCTACACCCGCCAGAATCTGGGTCGCAATGATGGGCAGCGCGGGGGCAGCACCTTCGACGCGCCCAACTGGTTTATGACCATGGCCCAGCGCCCGGTGGGCGAGAAAGGCCTGCTCAACCTCACGGCCATGATTTCGCTCGACCCGCTCACGGAGGGCGGCAACGGCTACCCGCTGCTGTTCCAGAGCGGGGAGGCGTATAAGGGAGAGCCGCTGGTGGACCGCCAGCATCCCCACGACCTGTTTTCTTCGCTCAGCATCGGCTACACGCACGCGTTTTCCCAGGATGTAGACCTGAGTGTGTACAGTGGGCTACCCCGGCGAGCCGGCCATCGGGCTGGTGACCTTTATGCACCGGATTTCGGCCCTGCCCAACCCTGATGCCGCCCTGGGCCACCACTGGCAGGATGCCACCCACATCACCTTCGGGGTGGCCACCGTGGGACTGCGCTACAAGCAGTTCAAGCTGGAAGGCTCCAACTTTACCGGCCGGGAGCCCGACGAGCACCGCTACGGCTTCGACCGGCCCCGGGCCGACTCCTGGGCGGGCCGCCTGAACTGGAACCCCACCCCCGCCCTGGCCTTGCAGGTCAGCCGGGCCTTCATCAAGAGCCCCGAGCAGCTGCACGCCGATGAGGATGTGAAACGCACCACGGCCTCCGTTATCCAGAGCAACCAGTGGGGCGAGGGGCGCTATATCACCTCGGCCCTGGTCTGGGGCATGAACCAGCACGTGGAAGACGGCCACACCGACGCCGCCTCTCACTCCGTGCTGGCCGAAACCAACGTGCAGCTGGGCAAGCCCGCCGTGTACGGGCGCTACGAATTCGTGCAGAAATCCGACGAGGAGCTACAGTTGCCGTCCCGCGACTTCCCACCCTACCACCAGGACTTCAACGTCCACGCCCTCACGCTGGGGGCGAATTACCGCGTGGCTCAGGTAGCCAATACTGATTTCACCCTCGGTGCCCAGGCCACCGTGTACCGCCCCGAAGCAGGACTGAAGTACCTGTATGGCTCCACGCCCGTTTCGGCCCAGGTGTATCTGCGCCTGAACCCTTCGATGATGAAGATGGGCAAGATGAGGATGTAGGGCTAGCCCGTCACTTCCGCCATATCCAGCGTTTCGCTGGCCTGCAGGGCGTGAATCTGTAATCCGGCCACATCCTGCGTCAGCGTGGCCAGTTGCGCGGGGGTGCCGGTGAGGGAGGGATACGTACCGTAATGAAAAGGCACCACATGGCGCACGCCCAGCAAACGGATGGCGTGGGCGGCTTCCAGCGGGCCCATGGTGTACCGGTCGCCGATGGGCAGCACGGCCAGCGTGGGGCAGTACAGGGTCCCGATGAGCTGCATGTCGCCGAACACGGACGTGTCACCGGCGAAGTAGATGGTGGCCCCGTCGGAGCAGCGCAGCACAAACCCCACGGCCTGGTGGGGCAGGTCGATGCGCCCGTCGGGCCACTGCACGTGCGAGACGTGGAAGGCGTTGACCATCGTGACGCTGACGGCACCGTTCAGCACCGCCGTAGTGCCACCCAGGTTCATAGGCTCAAATAGTGCCTCGGGCACCTGCTGGGCCAGCAGAAACCAGCGCACTATATTATTGACCACCAGCACCGGCCGGGTTTCGGCCACGATGGCCGGCAGCTGCGGGTCGCAGTGGTCTTCGTGACCGTGGGTGATGAGCATCAGGTCGATGCGGGGCTGGCTCCGGTGTTCGGCCGGAATGAAGGGATTATCGCGCAGCCAGGGGTCAATGAGAATAACGTGCCCCTCGGGCGTGGTCACCTTGAAGGTGGCGTGGCCCAGCAGCTGCAGGCGGGTACGGGCGGGGGTGGTCATGGGGCGAAAGATACGCGGCGGAACGCAACCGGGGCGGCGCATCGTTGGGGCTTGCCGTATCTTTGCGGCTCGCCCGTTGTTGTAGTACCGTGTCCGTTTCGCCCCGCATCCTGCTCATCACCCCGCCGCTCACGCAGCTCAACACCCCCTACCCGGCCACGGCCTACCTGAAGGGGTTCCTGGGCGCGCGCGGCTACCACATCCGGCAGGCCGACCTGGGCCTGGAACTGGTGCTGAAGCTGTTCTCGAAGGCTGGCCTGACGCGGGTCTTCGCCGAAATTGAGGCCGGCGCGTTCGAGCTCAGCGACAATGCCCGCCGGATGCTGCGCCTGCGCACCAGCTACCTGAGCACGGTGGAGCCGGTCGTCCGGTTTCTGCAGAACAAGGACAGCACCCTCGCGCCCCGCATCTGCCACAGCCGGTTTTTGCCCGAAGCCAGCCGCTTCGACAACGTGGCCGACCTGGAAACCGCCTTCGGCACCATGGGCCTCACCGACCAGGCCCGCCACCTGGCCACGCTCTACCTCGAAGACCTGGGCGACCTGATCAAGGAAACCGTGGGCCCCCAGTTCGGCTTTTCGCGCTACGCCGAGAAGCTGGCCATGTCGGCCACCACCTTCGACCCGCTGCACGAGGCCCTGCAGGCCCCGCCCAACCTGCTGGACCGGATGCTGCTGGAGCTGTTCGACGAGCTGCTCGACCGCACCCAGCCCGACATTGTGGGCTTCACGGTGCCCTTCCCCGGTAACCTCTACGGCGCCCTGCGCCTGGCCGCCCGCGTCAAGCAGACCCGCCCCGGTACCCTTACCAGCATGGGCGGCGGCTACCCCAACACGGAGCTGCGCCAGATCCGGGAGCCCCGCTTCTTCGATTACATCGACTTCCTGACCCTCGACGACGGCGAAGGCCCCTGGCTGCGGCTGTTGGAGGCGCTGAGTTGCCAGTTGCCAGTTGTTAGCTGTCAGGCTGTTGCCAATGGTCAAACCCATCAGCCAGGCCAACTCGAGAACGAACTGACAACTGACAACTGGCAACTGACAACTGACACACTCCAACGCACTTTCCTGCGCAACGCGGCGGGCGAGGTGGAGTACGTTAACCACCCGGGGCCGGATATTCCGCACCCGGAGGTGGGCACGCCGGATTATTCCGATTTGCCGCTGACGGAGTACCTGTCGGTGATTGAGGTGCTCAACCCCATGCACCGGCTCTGGAGCGACGGGCGCTGGAACAAGCTCACCATTGCCCACGGCTGCTACTGGAAGCGCTGCTCCTTCTGCGACGTGACGCTGGACTATATCGGCCGCTACGAAACGGCCCCGGCTACGCTGCTGGTGGACCGCATCGAGCAAATTGTGGCCCAGACCGGGCAGACCGGCTTCCACTTCGTGGACGAGGCTGCCCCGCCCCTGGCCCTGCGCGACCTGGCCGTGGAGCTGCTGAAACGGCGCGTGAACATCACGTGGTGGGGCAACATCCGCTTCGAGAAAACCTTCTCGCCCGATTTGTGTCGCCTGCTGGCCGCCGCGGGCTGCATTGCCGTGAGCGGGGGCCTGGAGGTGGCTTCCGACCGCCTGCTGGCCCTCATGGAAAAGGGCGTGACCATTGCCCAGGTGGCCCGCGTGACGGACGGCTTCACCCGGGCCGGCATCATGGTGCACGCCTACCTGATGTATGGCTTCCCCACCGAAACGGCCCAGGAAACCGTGGATTCGCTGGAAGTGGTGCGCCAGCTGTTCCAGGCGGGCATCGTGCAGAGCGGCTACTGGCACCGCTTCTCGATGACGGCCCACTCCCCGGTGGGCAAGAATCCGGCGAAGTATAAAGTGGCCGCCATTGGTCCCGAGCCCGGCCCCTTCGCCTGGAACGACCTCTGGCACGAGGACCCCACCGGCACCGACCACGAGGCCTTCGGCCCGGGTCTGGCCAAGGCCCTCTACAACTATCTGCACGGCGTAGCCCTGCAGGAGCCGCTGAGCTTCTGGTTTGATTTCCGGGTGCCCAAAACCACCGTACCCCGCCAGCTCATCCAGAAAGCCCTCCAGGAGCCCGGCAAGCCCGATTTCGCAAAACAGAACCTGCGCCTGTTCTGGCTGGGCAACGCCCCCGAGCTGCTTCCCCTCGATACGCGGCCCGGGGCCCGGGCCACGCTGGTATTCTACGAGCAGGCCGAGGACTTCGAGCTCAAAACCACGCCCGCCATCGGCCAGTGGCTCCTGGAGCTGCTCACCTGCCTCAGCACCGACTACGACACCAAACTGCTGCTCAAGGAAGCTGCCGCCACCTTCCCCGCCGGCGGCCTGAGCTTCGAGCAGTTCCTCCAGTCGCCGGCCTGGGAGCTGCTGCGGGAAAAGGGGCTGCTGGTGCTGTAAGAATTAATACTGTCATCCTGCGCTTGCGACGGACCTTGTACCATCAGCAGTGAATGCGGTACAAGGTCCTTCGCAAGCGCAGGATGACAAGAGTCTACATTCCCTACCGTTCCTTGAGCCAGTCTACCAGCCCGGTCCAGTACTCGGGAGCGGGCTGGGGCCACTGCCACTGGCCATCGGGGCCGGTGCGGGCGGGCTTGAGGAAACCGGCCGTTACCTGCGGAATCACGCGGATCTGGGTGCCGCGGCGGTAGCCCAGGGCCGGGCGCAGGCGGCGGGCACTGGCGGTGGCCGGCGCGGTAGTATCGAGGCCGGCGTAGTAGGCCAGGGCCGGAATGCGGAGCTGGTTCAGCACCTGATAGGGCTGCGCCTGCTCGCGGGTAGCGGCGGGCACGGCCTCCAGCACCACAAAATCGGGGCGGGGCAACCGGCCCGCAGCGGCCGCCACCTGCCGGGCGGTGGCCCCACTTCCCCAGTAGCCCACCCGCCCCGAATCAACGGCCGCCTGCCGCCGCAAACCCGCCAGCGCGGCCACCGGCACTTGCAGAGCAACCGAATCAGGCCCCTCGGCAGCTAACGGCGCGGGAGCCGCAACCGGCACCAGCAACGTCACGATGCCGTGGCGGGCCAGGTAGGTGGCGCGGCTGGCGGCGGCGGCCGTGGCGGCCGGTGGCATCAGCAGGGCCAGGGCCGGGTGGCGGGCCAGCGTGTCGTCGGGCAGCAGCAGACGCAGGCGTTGGGTGCCCACGGCCAGCGTGGTTTCGCGGTAGCCCGACGCGGCCGCCTCGCCCCGGCGCACCCACACGAAATCAGCCTGCACGCTGTCCCAGTGCATCACGCCCCGCAGGAAGTCGCCCTCCCGCACGGCCTGAATGGTGAGGCTGGCCGCCTGGCCGGGCTGCTGCTCCAGCAGTAGCTGAGGGGCGCGGTAGCGGGCGGTCAGGGCGTCGAACTCCAGGCCCGGCACCTGAGGAAAGCTGACGGATGCCGAGAGCTGACCGGGCCGGGTTTCGCGCAGTTCCAGCGCCACCCGCAGCTCCGTGCCCTGGTAGCTGACGGGCCCCTCGTAGTGGCCCGTGGGCGGCGGCACGGCCCGGTTGGCCTCCGAGCTGGCGTTGTCGGAACAGGCGCTCAGCAGCAGCCCCGCGGCCAGGAGCGTACTCCGGCAGGCAAAACCAACGAACTGGAAGCAAATCAGGCGCACTATCGGAAGGGGAAGTGAAGGGGCCGCAAAGGTAACGGACTGAAACAGAACGGGGGTTGGCGGGTGAAAGAACGGCTGGCTGCCGCAACGCGACCTTTCGCGGCGCGTCGATGCTGACGTTGTGCAGACGACGGTGTCCCGGTCGTTCAACAACGAGACGCGCAGGGTCGCGTCTCTACTGCCTCACTCGTCACCCTGGTTTTTACCCGCTGCTTACAGCCCCTTGCGTAGGATAAGGTCAGTTTGCACGTCGGTGCCGATGGTGAACGTATGCTCCCCGATGGGCCGGAAGCCGAAACGCTGGTAGAACACCCGGGCCCGCTCGTTCTTTTCCCAGACCCCCAGCACCACGGCCCGGCACTTCTGCTGGCGGGCTTCCTCCACGGCCCGGCGCATGAGGGCCGCGCCCAGGCCGGTGCCAATCCAGTCTTCGGCCACGTAGAGCCGCTCGATCTCCAGCCGGTCTTCGGGGGTTTTATCCGGGTCGAGGCCCAGGGTGGAGCGGATTTTCAGCTTGGCATAGCCGACTACCTCCTGCACCATCTGGGCCAGCAGAAACACGGTGTTCGGGTCCTGAAGCTCGGCCAGCTGCAGCTTGGGGCCGAAGGTAGCGGCTTCGTAGGCGGCCATGTCCTCGGGCCGGTTCTGGGCCGCGTAGGTATCGTGGAACATGCGCTGGCCCATTTCCGCCAATTGGGCGGCCGTGGCGGGTGTGCGTTTGGCAACGGTGATGCGGAGGGGAGACGTCATAGCAACAGAGCGGTCCTGAGTATGCGAACCGCTGCAAAGGTAGGCAGGGAATCCGGGGGCGGCCGCTCTGTCGGCCAGGGCCGCCGGCGCGACCCTGGCCGACAGAGCGGCCGCCCAGGGCTAATCCACCGTGTCGTTGCCGCGCCGCTCGCGCCAGCCGTAGCGCAGCATCATCACGGCGGCGACCAGCATTATCAGGCGCACCACCAGGGCCGTGGAGCTCAGGGCGGCGTTACCCAGGCGCTGGTATTCGGCGTACATCACCCAAAGCTGCAAGCCCACGCCCAGCAGCAGCAGAAATCCGGCCGTCAGAAACAGCCAGGCCACGAGGCGACGGGTAGCGGGAGGAAGGGGCCAGGGCATAGCGGGGCAGAGAAAAAAAGGGAAAAGACTGGAACACCGGGGAACGTAGCCGCCTAAAATACGCCGCCCGCCGCCAAAGCGCCAAAACGGGCCGGTGGGCCAGCCAATCCGGGGCCGGAGCGCCACCGCCGCTGCCTCCGATACGCAGCTTGGTTGGATTTTGATTTTAGCGGTGTACTTTTGCCTGCACCAACCCCCGCGAGAGTAGCTCAGTTGGTAGAGCATCAGCTTCCCAAGCTGAGGGTCGCGAGTTCGAACCTCGTTTCTCGCTCAGCAGAAATCAGCCACTTGCCTTCCGGGGCGAGTGGCTTTTTTATTGACGGTTTACTTGTCGGATTACGCGGGATTTACTTATCTATACCAGCCTTCTACCGCATAATCAGTCGCCATATTACAAAGCAATGTCAATTCGCCTGATGCTAGCTGCCTTGCTCTTGCTATCTGGTGCCTGTCAGTCGCCCTCGTTTCGCCAGTGCCCCAACCTGCACACCGACCCGACCAAGCAGCTCTATAACGATATCGTAACCGAGCTGATTGAACGGCGCTTCTACAACGCGTATCTACCCGATAAGGAGCAGGAGGAACTCAATAAGCATTTTGCGCAGATAGACCATGCGGGTAGTTCTGGTCCCAAGGATTCCGCGTGGCACCACGCCCAGAACGCCCGTCTCCAGAACCAGTTATTCCGGGATTCTGCCCGTTTCCAGACCTTCTATCTGGATACAATGCCCAAGCGGAACACGATGCGGCTGGCCGAGTTACCGGACTCCTTTTCCACACTGGAGGCCAGTTACGATGTTGCGTCTCTGCTGACAAGTTTCGCGCCTCACCAGCCCCAGGCGACGCTCGATAGGCTGAATCGCGTTCAGACGGACATGCGGGCGGAAGAATTCCAACTCTGCACCGCCCGTTTGCAGCCGCTGCAAGATGGGCAGAAGTGGTGGACTACGGGAGCGGGAATAATTAGCCTATCAGAGGTCGTTTTCAATGCCGATCAAGACCAAGCCCTCCTGAGTTACGGCTGGCAATGCGGGGGCCGTTGCGGTTTTGGGGAGGTATTGCTGGTAGAGAAAACCAACGGCCGGTGGCACATCCGGCAGGCCCAGCGAACCTGGATTTCCTGATTTCCCCACCGGCACTACACCCTCACCCATCCAGCCGCCGCTGCAGCTCCGCCAGAAACAGGCCCGCGTGGTAACCGTCGGCCAGGCCATGGTGGACGTTGAGGGACACCGACATGAGCTGGCGGTTACCCTCGGAGCGCAGGCGGCCGACCGATATTTTGGGGATGCTGTCGGGGTGGGAGAAGCTGCGGGCGTGGGTGAGGCCGGTGAAGGCCACCCAGGGCATGGCCGAGAAGTGGATAACGTCGGGCCGGGCTGTTTTGGGACCCAGGCACAGGCCGGTGCTCTGCTGCACGCACTCGATTTCGGCAGCCAGGCCGGTGCCGAATTCGGCCAGATCCGGGGCGTAGGGCACAAAGCCGAAGCCGAACGTATGGTCGGGCCGGGCCAGGGTGGGCGAGGCGTGAATCCGGTCGTAGCAGTCTATCTGACCGTCGTCGGCGATGCGGTAGCGCAGGTTTTCCACTTCCTGCACGGCGGCCAGCGTGGCGTGCAGGTAGAGCTGGAAGAACGAGACGCCCAGCTCCCGGTGGCGGGCGTGGGCCCGGGTGGCGTCCACGTCGGCCACCACGCCGAAAAAGGGTTCTTCAAACTGCGAAAAGAAAGCAAAATGCTCCCGCCGGTTCCAGGCGGCCAGGTCAAGGCGGTGTTTCATGGGGCGCAAGTTCGGTAACTTCGCGCCATTGTTTGCCTGCTTTGCTCTGCCGCCATGCCCGCGCCCCGCCTCCTTGCCTTCGATGCCGACGATACGCTCTGGCCCAACCAACCCCACTTCGACGTGGCCGAAGCCCGCCTCTACGAGCTGCTGGCCCACTACGGCACGCCGGCCGAGTTCAGCGAGGAGTTTCTGCGGGTGCAGCGCCAGAACATGTCCTTGTTCGGCTACGGGGCCAAGTCGTTTATGCTCTCGATGATCGAAACCGTGCTGGAGCTCACCAACGGCGGCGCGCGGGGCGAGGAAATCCAGCACGTGCTCGACCACGGCAAGCGCCTGCTCGACTACCCCATCGACCTGCTGCCCCACGTGCCCGAGGCCCTGGCCGCCGTGAAAGCCCGCGGCCTGCCCCTGATGCTGCTCACCAAGGGCGACCTGTTCGATCAGGAAAGCAAGCTGGCCCGCTCCGGCCTCGGCGACCTGTTCGACCACGTGGAAATCGTGAGTGAGAAGAACGAAGCCACCTACCAGCGCATCCTCCGTCGGCACGGCGTGCGCCCCGCGGAGTTCGTGATGGTGGGCAACTCGCTCAAGTCGGACGTGCTGCCGGTGGCCCGCCTGGGCGGCCGGGCCGCCTACGTGCCCTACCACACCACCTGGGTGATGGAGCGCGTTTCGGAAGCCGACCTGGCCGGCGCCACCTTCCACGAGCTGGCCTCCCTGGCCGAACTGCCGGCCTGGCTGCAGGCGCTGAGATAGGCTAGCGGGCTTTGCGCAGTAGGTACACCACGCCCCCTTCAGCCCCGAAGCTGCTCATCTGCACCACTTCCCACCCATCCGCGGCCGCCGCGTTCAGGCTCTGCGTCACTTTATCGGTGAGGGCTTTGGTGTGGTCAGTGGTCAGACGGGCGAATTCCTCCAGATTCTGCCGCCGCTCCAGCTGCTCTTGCTCTTCACGTTTGCGTTCCTGCTCCGCATATTGCTTCCGCTGGGCCGGGGTCATTTTGGTCAGGTCAATCACCGTAAGGGCAACCCTCTCACCAGAGGCAGTATCGGTATCGGCCTGTAGCTGCGTGGTTGCGGATGGCCCTTCCATCCGGGCTGTTATCAGCTTCATATAGGCCGTAGGGCTGGCCAGCGCAATGTCCGTTTGCCCGCGCAGGGCCGGGCTGAAATGGCCCACGGGACCGGCCATGGTTTTGCTTCCGTAGTAGAAGAGCTGCATGTACTGATACGCGACTTTACTCTGGGCTACGGCCGCGTGCGTGCCTACAACCAACAGGCAGAGCAGCAGGATACGGGTTACTTTTTGATACATGATACACGTGATGTGGTGAAGTAGCGGGACAAACCTAGCCGATTTACTGAAAGGCGCATAAAAAACAGCTGCCCGCAACCAGATAGCCCAGTGTGGGCACTCCGGTTACGGGCAGCCGATAGGATGACTGCGAGATGCTAAGGGCGCTAATCCCGCTTCGTTTTGAGCACCTGTTTGAGGGCTGCCAGCTCGTCGCGGAGCTTGGCGGCGGTCAGGAAGTCGAGGTCTTTGGCGGCGGCTTCCATCTTCTTCTCGGTCTGCTTGATGAGCTTTTCGAGGTCCACTTTGTTCATCGTGGACACTACCGGCTCGGCGGCAATGGCCAGGGCCACGTCGGCGTCGGCGTAGGCAATGCCTTCCTGGATGCGGTAATCCGAGAGGGACGTTTGCTCCATGATGGCCTCGCGGGACTTGCGCACGGTGCGGGGCGTGATGCCGTGCTCCTGGTTGTAGGCCAGCTGGGTGGCGCGGCGGCGGTTGGTTTCGTCGATGGCCCGCTGCATCGAGCCCGTCATGCGGTCGGCGTACATAATCACCTTGCCCCGGTCGTTGCGGGCGGCCCGGCCCATGGTCTGAATCAGGCTGCGCTGGTCGCGCAGGAAGCCTTCCTTGTCGGCGTCGAGAATGGCTACCAGGCTTACTTCCGGCAAATCGAGGCCTTCGCGGAGCAGATTTACGCCGATGAGCACGTCGATTTCGCCCAGGCGCAACTGGCGCAGAATTTCCACCCGGTCGAGGGTTTTCACGTCGGAGTGCACATAGCTGCTCTTAATGCCCAGGCGCTCCATGTACTTCTGCAGCTCCTCAGCCATGCGCTTGGTAAGGGTGGTTACCAGTACCCGGTCGCCCATTTTCACGCGGTTGTCCACTTCGTCGAGCAGGTCGTCGATCTGGTTGGTGCTGGGGCGCAGGTCGATTTCGGGGTCGAGCAGGCCGGTGGGGCGGATGATCTGCTCCACGATGATACCGTTGGATTGGGTCAGCTCGTAGTCGGCGGGCGTGGCGCTCACGAACACGGCCTGCTGGTACATGCTCTCGAACTCGTTGAAGGTGAGCGGGCGGTTATCGAAGGCCGAGGGCAGACGGAAGCCGTACTCGATGAGGGCCGTTTTGCGGCTCCGGTCGCCGCCCCACATGGCCCGGATCTGGGGCATGGTGGCGTGACTTTCGTCTACCACCAGCAGGTAGTCGCTGGGAAAGTAATCGAGCAGGCAGAACGGGCGGCTGCCGGGCTCGCGGCCGTCGAAGTAGCGCGAATAGTTCTCGATGCCCGAGCAATAGCCCAGCTCCCGGATCATCTCCAGGTCGAACTCGGTGCGCTCCATGATGCGCTTGGCCTCCGAGTCGCGGCCTTCCTTTTCGAAGTAGGCGTGCTGCTGCACCAGGTCGAACTGGATTTCCTTGATGGCCTGGTTGAGCGTGTCCTTGCCGGTCACGAACAGGTTGGCCGGGTACAGGGTCACCGATTTTTCGTCGGCCAGCTTCTTGCCGCTCTGGGGGTCGATGCGGTGGATGGCTTCGATTTCGTCGCCGAAGAAGAACAGGCGGTAGGCGTAGTCGGCGTAGGCCGGGAAGATGTCCACCGTGTCGCCCTTCACCCGGAACGTGCCGCGGGTAAACTCCATCTCGGTGCGCGAATACAGGATCTGCACGAACTGGTAGAGCAGGTTGTTGCGCGAGTACCGCAGGCCGGGGGCCATGTAAATCACGTTTTTGCTGAACTCCTCGGGGTTGCCGATACCGTAGATGCACGACACCGAGGCCACCACAATCACGTCGCGGCGGCCACTCAGCAGCGTGGACGTGCAGTGCAGGCGCAGCTTCTCAATTTCCTGGTTGATGGCCAGGTCCTTCTCGATAAACACATCGGAGGAGGCAATGTAGGCCTCGGGCTGGTAGTAGTCGTAGTAGCTGATGTAGTACTCGACGGCGTTGTTGGGGAAGAACTGCTTGAACTCGCCGTAGAGCTGGGCGGCCAGGGTTTTGTTGTGGCAGAGCACCAGGGCCGGCCGGCCGGTTTCGGCAATAACGTTGGCCATGGTGAAGGTCTTGCCCGTGCCGGTGGCCCCGAGCAGCACCTGGGCCGGCTCGCCGTTGTTGACGCCCTCCACGAGCTGCTTGATGGCCTGGGGCTGGTCGCCGGTGGGCTGGAATTCCGAGGTAAGCTGGTAGTTCATGCGGGGAAGATAGGTAGCCTCTGGTAACCGGTTTCGGGGGCTGTTGGTTCGGGCGCTTCGGGATATTGTTTTACCGGCGCAAACAGGTTTTCCGCAGCAGTAGACCGTGATTTACGGCGGGCTGTTCAGAAAAGCGAAAAGCCCGCCCCCAGTGAAAGAAGCTTGTCCTTACCCAAAACTCAGAAAGCGCTGACCAGTGGGTCAGCGCTTTTTTTGTGGCCGGTGGGTAGCTTGCGGGCATGAGCATTTCTACCGGTTTTGGCGAGGCGCAGGTGTGGGCGCAGAC
>NZ_JAHHZN010000017.1 GCF_018760735.1 Hymenobacter piscis | reverse complement strand
CTGC
This sequence comes from Hymenobacter piscis, assembly GCF_018760735.1. Taxonomy (GTDB): domain Bacteria; phylum Bacteroidota; class Bacteroidia; order Cytophagales; family Hymenobacteraceae; genus Hymenobacter; species Hymenobacter piscis. The sequence continues at coordinate 96,573 of NZ_JAHHZN010000017.1, read as the reverse complement.
GCCTGCTCGTCGAAGGCGTCCACTTGGCGGCGCACCTACGCGACGAATAGCCCCTAACCCCGCAACAAAAAAGCGTCGGCCTTCCGGCCGACGCGCTTCGCAAGTTTTGGGTAAGGACAAGCTGTTTCAGCCGGGTTTTTTTGCGGGGTCGGAGTAGGGAGAAACGGCTATAACAGCACGTCATTCCGAGCTTGCCGAGGAATCTCGCGTGCTGACGTTGAGATAGTACTCCTGATAGTGGAATTACGTTGGCAACGTCAGCACGCGAGATTTCTCGGCTCCGCTCGGAATGACGTGCTGTTAATTAGCGCTGCTTCTGCCCCTGCTGCCCCGAAAGACGCTTACAGTCCGGCGCCGTCGGTTACGCGTTCGGCAAAGCCGGCCCAGTCTACTTTCTCGCCCTTGGCCACGGTGGTGGAAAGGTGGTCGTGGAGGATGTTGGCGAAAGGCATGGGCACGAGGTGGGTGCGGGCTTCGTCGAGGACCAGGCGCATATCCTTGCGGATGATGGCGGGGGCGGCCCCCACGGGCTGGTAGTGGCGCTCGGCCACCAGCTTGCCGTAGCCCTTGTAGATGGGGTTATTGAACAGGGTGGCCGTAAAAAACTGGTAGACCTGCTCGCGGTCGAGGCCACTTTTCTGGGCCAGCGTGAAGGCTTCGGCCATGGCCTCAATGGCGGCGCCCAGCATGAAGTTACCGCAGAGCTTGACTACGTTGGCCGCCCCGGGGTCGTCGCCGAATTCGTGCACGCCCTGGCCCAGGGCCTGAAGCACGGGCTTGAGCTTGCGGCGCGACCCGGCCTCGCCGGCCATCGCCAGCCACAGGGTGGCGGCGGCGGCCACATCGGGTTTGCCGAAAACGGGCGTGGCTACCAGGCTGCTGCCCTGGCGGGCGTGGGCGGCCGCCAGGCGGCGGTTAGTATCGGGGGCCACGGTGCTACAGGAGGCGTGAATGGCGCCGGTGGGCATGGCCGGCAGCAGCCCATCGGCCCCGAGGCAGAGCTCCTCCAGGGCCGCGTCGTCGGTGACCATGGTAAAGACCAGGGCGGCACCCTGCACGGCCTCGGCGGGCGTGGTGGCCACGGTGGCCCCGCGCCGCTTCAGGCCCGCCGCCTTACTGGCGGTGCGGTTGTAGACGGTGAGCTGGTGGCCGGCTTTGAGCAGGTTGGCCGCCATGGCCTCGCCCATATTTCCCAGGCCCAAAAAGGCTACGTTATGCGTCATGAATGTTTTTTTATGATAGGGTGATGAGGTGACAGGTGACAGGTAACAGGTGAAGAGTAACAGGGGTTATGATGGATGAACGTCATTCCGAGCGCAGCGAGGAATCTCGCGTGCTGACTTTGCAATAGTAGTCGGGCATCAGCACACAAGACTCCTCGCTACGCTTGAAATGACGTTCCTTCTTTACCTGTCACCTGTCACCTGTCGCGTCACCGGTCACTATTTCCGGTTGTCGTCGGCCTGCTGCATGCTCAGGTAGCTGTCGTAGCGGGGCAGGGCAATGCGGCCCTTGTCCACGGCTTCGCGGACGGCGCAGCCGGGCTCGTGCAGGTGCTGGCAGTTGTGGTAGCGGCACTGGTTGAGCAGGGCGCGCATTTCGGGGAAGTAGTGGGCCAGCTCGCCCGGCTTCATGTCCACGAGGCCCAGCTCCTTGATGCCGGGCGTGTCGATGAGGTAGGTACCGGGCCGCACCTCCAGCATTTCGGCGAAGGTGGTGGTGTGCACGCCCTTGTCGGAAAACTCGCTGATTTCGGCCGTTTTCAAATCCAGGTCGGGCACCAGGGCGTTGATGAGCGTACTCTTGCCCACGCCCGAGTGGCCCGAAAGCAGGGATACTTTGCCATCGAGCAGAGCATCCACGTCGGCCACCCCCTCGCCGGTGTGGGCCGAGCAGCGCAGGCCGGGGTAGCCCACGCGGGCGTACATCTTCAGAATCTGGTCCTGATAATCGGCCAGGTCCTCGTCATAGAGGTCGGTTTTGTTGAAGAGCAGGGTCACGGGAATCCGGTAGGCTTCGGCCGTGACCAGAAACCGGTCGATAAACCCGAATGAGGTGGCCGGCGAGGCCAGCGTGACCACCAGCAGGGCTTGGTCGAGGTTGGCGGCCACGATGTGGGCGTGCTCGGTTTTGTGCACCGAGCGGCGGATGATGTAGTTGCGGCGGGGCTCGATGTGGTGAATCACGCCCGCGCCCTCGGTCTGCTCCTCCACCGTGAACTCCACCTGGTCGCCCACGGCCAGGGGGTTGCTCACCTTCAGGCCCTGGTTCTTGAACTTGCCTCGCAGGCGGCAGCGGTGCAGCTGGCCCGAGCCCGGCTCGCGCACCACATACCACGAGCCCGTCGATTTAACAATGATTCCGGTCATCTGAAGGTGAAGTGGTGAGGTGGTGAGCTGGTGAGTTTGAGGTTCGGGAGCAGTTGGGACACCTTGCGCGCAAGGTGGTGAAAGACGTGAGTTTGGTGAGGGAATCCGAATTGTCTGGCGCGACTGGGGCAGTCAGGCCCGTTGAACGTCAGACTCACCATCTCACTATTTCACCATCTCACCGATCCAGCGCATGATTTTCTGGGTGGCCCCGCTGTGGTCGTGCACGTAGTCGAGGCTCAGGTCCTGGACGGTGAGGCGGGCTTCCTCGCGGTGGTAAAGCAGGCCGAAGGACTTGAGCAGCTCCTCGGCCGAGGTAACGGGGAAGGCGCAGCCCAGCTCCACCAGGTCCTCGGCCTCCTGAAACTTGTGGTAGGTGGGGCCGAAAAACAGGGGCAACCCAAAGGCGGCGGCTTCCAGGGTGTTGTGCAGACCCTTGCCGAAGGCCCCGCCCACGTAGGCAAAATGCCCGAAGCGGTAGAGCTGGCTGAGCAGGCCCACGTTGTCGATGAGCAGTACCCGGGCCTGGTCCACGGTGCCGGCCTGGGCCTGGGAATAGCGCGTCACGCGGCCCGGCAGGGCTGCCTCCACCAGCCGCAGACTGTGCTCGTTGATTTCGTGGGGAGCCACAATGAAGCGCAGCTCATCCTGGTACTGGTGGAGCAGGGGCGTGAGCACGGCCATGTCCTCGGGCCAGCTGCTGCCCACAATCAGCACCGGGTGCCAGTCGTCGGTGAAGGCATCAATCAGGGGCAGGGAGCGGGGCGGGGCCGAGGCCGTGCGCACCACCGTATCGAAGCGGGTGTCGCCGGCCACGCTGGCGTGCCGGAGGCCGGCCTGGCGCAGCAGCTCCACCGAGCTCTGGTTCTGGGTGAAGATGTGGGTAAAGCGGCCCAGCGTCCGACGAAAAAAGCCGCCCCAGGGCTGAAAAAACACCTGATCGGCCCGAAAAATAGCCGATACGCAGATGGTGGGAATCTCGCGGCGCTGGAGCTCCGTGAGGAAGTAGTACCAGAACTCGTATTTCACGAACACGGCCAGCTCGGGCCGCACGGCATCGAGGAAGGCCCGGGCGTTAGCGGCCGTATCGAGGGGCAGATAAAACACGTAGGCGGCCCCGGGCCAGTTGCGGCGCACCTCGTAGCCCGAGGGCGAGAAGAAGGTAAGCACCAGCTTGTGGTCGGGGTGCTCGGCCAAGTAGGCTTCCATCAGCGGGCGGCCCTGCTCAAACTCGCCCAGGGAAGCGCAGTGGAACCACACCAGCGGGGCCGATTCATGGCGTAGCGCTTCCCGGATGCGGTCCAGCAGCCCCCGGCGGCCGGCCGTCCAGAGGGCGGCTTTGGGCACGAAGGGCGTCAGCAGCCGCAGCAGCAAGGCATAAAGGTGCAGGCCCAGGGAATACAGAAAGCGCAAGGTGTGGTAGTTAGAACGGCGTAATGGGTGGTCGAACGGCGGGAAGCCCTCAGGTGCGTGGCCGCCCGCCGTCGGGAGGCAAAAGTACAGTCTTCGCCCCACTCTTAACACAAAAGCCTCCACCCAGTCAGGCAGAGGCTTTTTGCGGCGGTGAGACGGTGAAATAGTGAGACGGTGAAATAGTGAGACGGTGAAATAGTGAGGTGGTGAAATGGTGAGTTGATGTTCCAGCTCCCTATCTGCGCCACTTGCGCCAACAGGACCGTTGAACATCAACTCACCATCTCACCACCTCACCATTTCACCGTTTCACTATTTTGCGGCCTGGTTGCCCAGGTAGCTGGCAACGCCCTCGCGGGTGGCCTGCATGGCTTCCTTGCCTTCCTCCCAGTTGGCGGGGCACACCTCGCCTTTTTCCTCGAAGTACTGCAGGGCATCCACCATACGCATGGCTTCGTCGATGCTGCGGCCCAGGGGGCCGTCGTTGACTACCTGGTGGCGCACGATGCCGTCCTTGTCAATCAGGAACAGGCCGCGGTAAGCCAGGGGCGAGCCCACGAAGGTCATTTCGCCGGCTTCGTTGTAGTCGTAGTGGCCACCGAGCACGTCGTAGTTGGCGGCAATGGTTTTGGTGGCGTCGGCTACCAGCGGGTAGGTGACGCCCTCAATGCCGCCGTTGTCGCGGGCGGTCTGCAGCCAAGCGAAGTGGGAGAAGTGGGTGTCCGTGGAGCAGCCGACGATGGCCACGCCCTTGGCTTCGAAATCGGCCAGCCGGTCCTGAAACGCAATGATTTCGGTGGGGCAGACGAAGGTGAAGTCGGCGGGGTAGAAGTAGAAGATGACGTGCTTCTTGCCCAGGTACCGGTCGAGCGAGAAATCCTCCTCGAATTCGCTGTCGATAACGGCGGTGGCTTTGAATGAAGGGGCACGTTTGCCTACGAGAACTGCCATGAGCTGAAAAAAAGAATGGGTAAAAAAAAGGGGTTGAACTGCTAAAGTGCGGCCGGGCGGCCGCCAGCATCCCGCCGTCGGGAACAGCGTTCCGCAACGGTAAGCAGGAAGTGGGGGTTCGGTCAGAAGAAAGGGGCAGCGTCTGCCGGCGGCTTACCGCTCCTCGGCTCCGGCCTGCGGCTCCGTTACCTTGTCGCCCGTAATGTGCAGGGAGAAGGAGTGGGGCTGGAAGTTGGGCAGGCCCTTGGCGGCGAAGAAGTCCCGGATCAGCTCGTCCAGCTGCGGGTCGCAGTAATCGATGATTTCCTGGGTGTTGGTGCAGAACAGGTGGTGGTGCTCGGTGCAGTCGGCGTCGAAACGGCGGCTGCTGCCCTCGGCCGAAGCCACCCGGCGCGTAAGGCCAGCCGCCACAAACGAATCCAGCGCCTTATACACGGTGCCCAGGGAAATAGACGGTTCCTGCCGCGTGACGTGCTGGTGCACCTGCTCGGCGGTGGGGTGCCCGGGCAGCGTCAGCAGCCCATCCAGAATCAGGACCCGCTGGCGGGTAGCGCGCAGACCCACCCGGGCCAGCCGTTGCGGCAGCGAATCGGGCGCTGAAGCCGGGAAAGCAAGAGGGTGAGAAGTAGACACAGACAAGAATGATTCTCCGCAAAGGTAAGGCTATAAGGATTGCGCACGCAAAAATGTTTCCTGCCGGCCCGGAACAGGTGATTTGGCGGTAGGAAAGAACGACGAGTATAAATGAAACTGCCAGTCATCCTGAGCGCAGCGCAGGACCTTATCGCGCGTGAACAACCGTGTCAATGGCTGGTTCACGCGTGATAAGGTCCTGCGCTGCGCTCAGGATGACAGACGGTGTTCTTATTTCCCTTTGAACTCGGGCTTGCGCTTTTCCACGAAGGCGGCCATGCCTTCTTTCTGGTCTTCGGAGGCGAAGGTCATGTAGAAGTTCTTGCGCTCGAAGTGCAAACCCTCGTCGAGGTGGGTTTCGAAGGCGCGGTTGACGGACTCCTTGGCCAGCCGGGCCGCTACCGGCGACATCTGGGCGATGCTGTGGGCCAGGCGGAAAGCTTCCTCCAGAAACTGTCCTACCGGCACCACCCGGTTCACGAGGCCGTGCTGGGCGGCTTCCTGGGCCGAAATCGGCTGGCCGGTGAGCACCATTTCCATGGCCCGGGCCTTGCCGATGGCCCGGGTCAGGCGCTGGGTGCCGCCCGCGCCCGGCATGGTGCCGATGCGGATTTCGGGCTGCCCGAACTGGGCCGTCTCCGAGGCCACAATCAGGTCGCAGGTCATGGCCAGCTCGCAGCCCCCGCCCAGGGCGAAGCCCGACACGGCGGCAATCAGCGGCTTGGTGGTACGCTGGATCTGGTCCCAGATGCTGAACTGGTCAATCAGCAGCATATCAATGGCGGTGCGGCCGGCCATCTGCTTGATGTCGGCGCCGGCGGCAAAAGCCCGCTCACTGCCCGCCAGCACAATCACGCGCACTTCCGGGTCCTGGTCGAGCTCCTTGAGGGCGGCGGCCACTTCCTGCATCAGCTGCAGGTTAAGCGCGTTGAGCTCTTTGGGGCGGTTAAGCTGAATCAGGGCCACCTGGGGCCGGGCCTGGGGGGTTACGAGGATGAATTCCATAGAGGGACTGGTGAACTGAGGGTCTGGAGAACTGGGTAGGGTGGGCTGGGGAAGGCAAGAATGCAGCTCTGGGAATGACAAAGAACGTCATTGAGCACGAAGCGAAGAATGACGCTTTGTTAGCTCGGTTCCTCCCCGCGGCACACGAACTGGAACGTCTGGCGGGTGCGCTGCTCCAGCAGCAGCTCCCGGCCCGCGGTGAGGCGCTGGATGCTGGCCGCGTCGTAGTTCTTGATGGTGTAGAGGGCCAGGCCGGTGTTGTAGTGAATGGTGAACTGCTCCCGCAGCAGGTCCAGGAGCCGTTCGAGGCGGTAGGCCGAGAAATCGGTGCAGACGGAGAAGCTGATGGCCGAGTTCTGCATGAGCCGGATTTTGAGCCGCACCTGGGCCAGGGCCCCGAAAATCACCTCCAGGTTCTCCTCCGAAATAAAAGCCAGGTCCTTGGCCTCGAAAGAAATCAGACACTGCTCAGTTTTGCGGATGAAGGCCGGCACCAGCAGCTCGTGGCGGCAGTCGTGGATGCGGGTGCCCTCGGCCTCGGGGTCGAGGAAGGACTTGACCAGCAGCGGAATCCCGCGCACGGCCAGGGGCTTGATGGTTTTGGGGTGAATGACGGAGGCCCCGTAGTAGGCCATTTCGATGGTTTCCTGGTAGCTGATTTCCGGGTAGCGCACGGTATCCGGGAAAATCTTGGGGTCGGCGTTGAGCAAACCCGCCACGTCCTTCCAGATGGTCACCGATTGCGCGCCCAGGCAGTAGGCCAGAATGGCGGCCGTGAAATCGGAGCCTTCCCGGCCCAGGGTGGTGGTGGCCCCGCTGGCCGTGCCGCCCAGAAACCCCTGCGTGACCACCGGCCCCTCGGCCAGCACCGCGGCCGGCAGGGCCGCCCGCAGCTGCCGCTCGGTGGTGGGCCAGTCCACGCGGCCCTCGCGCCAGGTATGGTCAGTGCGGATCAGGGCGCGGCAGTCGAGCCACCGGGCCCCGAGGGCGCCCGCCACAATGCGGGTGGCCAGCAGCTCGCCGAAGCTCACCACCTGGTCGTACTGCTTGTCGAAGTCGGCGGGCAGCAGGGTGGCGAGGCGGTCCTGGAGTTGGGTGAGCAGGTCGGTGAGCAGGTCGGCGGGCAGCTCTAGGCCGGCGGCCACGCCCTGGTGGAACTCGGCCAGCTCGGCCAGGGGGGCGCGGTAATCCTGGCCCGCGTGAGCCAGCTGAAAGAGGGCTTCCAGGGCGTTGGTAGTTTTGCCCATGGCCGATACCACGACCAGCAGGGCCTGGTCGGCGCCGTACTGGCGCACAATACGCACGAGGTTGCCGATGGCGGCCGCGTCCTTCACCGAGGCGCCGCCAAACTTGTAAATCCGAAGGAACTGCCGTTGTTGCATGGTCCCAAATGTAGGGCTCCGCGTCGCATCGGCCCTCACCGGGAAAAAAACAGCGTCAGCAAAACGCAGGCGAAAATTCGCCGGGGCTCCCGCGAATTGGTTACTTTTGGTCTTTCCCACCCGCATCTTACCACCCTTCTCACTCTATGACCAATCACGACAAGCTGGCCCTGCCCGTGGGCACCACCCTCGACCGCTTTATCATGCGTAAGCAGGAAGATTTTCCCTACGCCACCGGGGAGCTGAGCCAACTGCTGCGCGATATTGCCCTGGCGGCCAAGATCGTAAACCGCGAAATCAACCGCTCCGGCCTCATCGATATTGCCGGGGCCTACGGCAACCGCAACGTGCAGGGCGAGGACCAGCAGAAGCTCGACGTCATTGCCAACATCCGCTTTATCCGGGCCCTGCGCAACGGGGGCGAGGTGTGCACCATCATCTCGGAGGAAGACGAGGAGATGATTCAGACCGGCAACACCCAGGGCAAGTACGTGGTGGCCATTGATCCGCTCGACGGCTCCTCCAACATCGATGTGAACGTGAGCATCGGGACTATTTTCAGCATCTACCGCCGGGTGTCGCCCACCGGCAGCGAGGGTACGGCCCAGGACTGCCTCCAGACGGGCACCCACCAGGTAGCGGCCGGCTACGTGATTTACGGCTCCAGCACCATGATGGTGTACACCACCGGCAACGGCGTGAACGGCTTCACGTACGAGCCCAGCCTGGGCGAATTTTTCCTTTCCCACCCCAACATCCAGACGCCCGCCTCGGGCACGGTGTATTCCGTGAACGAGGGCCTGTCGGAGGCTTTCACGGAGGGCATGAAAGGGTTTGTGGCCTACTGCAAGGAGCAGAACTACTCGGCCCGCTACATCGGCTCCCTGGTGGCCGACTTCCACCGCAACCTGCTCAAGGGCGGTATTTATATGTATCCGGCGTCCAGGAAAGCGCCCAACGGCAAGCTGCGCCTCATGTACGAGTGCAACCCGCTGGCCTTCATCGTGGAGCAGGCCGGGGGCAAATCCAGCAACGGCCGCCGCCGCACCCTGGAGCTGGAGCCCCACGAGCTGCACGAGCGGTGCCCCGTGTTCATCGGCTCGCCCGAGCTGGTAAATAAAGTAGAGGAATTCCTGGCCGCCGAGCTGGCGCGGGAAGCCGTTGCCAACGACTAGCTCCCGCACCGCGCTCCGGCGCGGCAACGCCATCTGCCCCCTAACAAGCGCGGGCCGCCCCAATTGGGGCGGCCCGCGCTTGTTAGGGGGCTCGTAGTGAAACGACGGGAAGGCTATTCGGCTTTCTTCTTCGTGGTTTTCTTGGCCGGCTTGGTATCGGCGGCCTCGGGGTTGCCGGCGGCGTTGGTTTCCTCGGCGGCCGGAATGATGCCGGCGGTGCTCATGGCCTCGTCGGCGGCCGGCTCATCGGTGGTTTTGGCGGCCTTCTTCTTGGCGGCTTTCGGGGCGTCAGCGTCGGAGGGAGCCGGTGCCTGCTCGGTTTCCACTTCCTCGGCGGGGGCCTGGTACTCGAGGGCCTTGCTCACCACATGGTACCACTGCACCAGCTTCTTGATATCGGACATGTACACCCGCTCACGGTCGTAATCGGGCATAATGCCTTCCATGAAGGCTGTCAGGTCGCGGTCGTCCGATTTATGCGTAACGGCCGGCGTGGCGCCGTGCTGCTGGTGAATCCGGTCGAAAACCTCGCTCAGGGGCACCGTCTGGTCGTAGTCCTGGGTGTAGATGGAAATTTCCTGGAGCAGCGACACCTTGTTGCGGGCCGAGGCCACGGAACGGGTGCCCTTCGCGTCGAGGGCTTCAATGATAACACCGGCGCGGGTGGGTTTCACGAGGCGGTACAGACCGGGCATTCCGCTGATGGCGGCAATTTCCTTCAGGTCGTAGGGCATAGGAAGAAAGCAGTGGTTGGAAAGAACGAAGGTACGCAGCGGCCGCGGCTTTGGCGGCCGGCCGGCCCCCGGCTACAGTTTAAAGGTGATGGGCAGGCTGGTGAGAATGGCGTAATCAGGCTTGTTGAATTTAAGCAGCTTTACAACCCGCAGGGCTTCCTCGCCGCAGCCGCCGCCAATCTGCTTGACCAGCTTCACACCCGACATCGTGCCGTCGGTATTCAGGGTGAAGCTCACAATGCACTGACCCTGAATACGGTTGCGCCGGGCCATGATGGGGTATTTGAGCTCCTGATTAATAAAGGCGTACATGGCCTCCTGGCCGCCCTCGTAATACTCGGCAATGGGAATGGCTTTGGGGGCTTTGGGCGCTTCCGGGGCCGGGGTTTCTTCCGGGGCGGTTTCCGGGGCCGGGGCGTCGGTTTTTACCTTGATTTTGGTTTTCTGAGCCACGGCTGCACCGGAGGCGGCCAATAGCACAACACTGAGCAGAAAGACGGTTTTTTTCATGAACGGGAAAGCAGTACACAGCAAGAGGAGAAGTCGGGAAAAGCCCGGCTCAGACACGCAAGAACGAGGCCAATTTACGCATTGTCGGGCGCTTGTGCCAGCTGCTGGTTTACCTCACCGATAAAGGCCAGTACTTCCTCCCGGCCCGTCTTTTCCTCCGCCGACGTTACAAAATGACGGGGCAACTCGTCCCAGCTTTCGCTCATCTTCTCTAAGTACTGCACCACGTTCTGGCTGGTGCGCGAACCAGATTGTTTGTCAGCTTTGGTAAATATCATCACGAACGGAATGCCCTCGTTACCCAACTGCTCCATAAACTCCAGATCGGCGGCCTGGGGCGCATGGCGCGAATCCACGAGTACAAAAACGCAGGTCAGGTTTTCGCGCTTGCGCAGGTAGTAATTGATCATACGGGCCCACTTTACCCGGGCATCCTTGCTGATTTTAGCGTAGCCGTAGCCGGGTAAATCCACCAGGTACCAGCTATCGTTAATAAGAAAGTGGTTAATCAGCTGGGTTTTTCCGGGTTGGGAAGAGGTTTTGGCCAGCCCTTTCTGATTGGTGAGCATGTTAATCAGGGAAGATTTGCCCACGTTGGAGCGCCCGATGAAGGCGTATTCCGGCAGGGTAGGCGGGGGGCACTCTTCCACCCGGGAGTTACTCATCAAAAACTTCGCGTCCTGAATAGTCATGTTGTCAAGCTAAGCTGAAGGGCAAAGGTAGAAATTCGACGGATGAGGTTCGGAAGCATGATTTTTTAGGGAAAAACCTTGCGGTTTACACAGGCGAACTATATTTGTGCGTCTGATCCAGGCTGCAAAAGCGTAAGAACCAGCGTCCGTCATCTTTTTTTTCGCTTCCCAGACTGCCTGGCATACCTGTTTTGGCCGAATTGGATACGGCTAAGGCCGTATTATAAATTTTCTATCTTTGCTCGCTAAATCTCCTGCCTCCTGCCTGGGCTGACGGGTATAATGCAGAGGTAAAACGCCCTTTTTTTGCGTTGTACCTCTGGTTTTTGCCTGCTCTGGCTCAACCCTTGGGCAGGTTTTCAGTATAAGAGGCAACTCTTGAAAATGGCCCGCGCAACTGGCGTCTGGCGCTTCTTTCCCTCCTTTGCAACTCCTTATTTCCCTAACCCCTCCAACAATGGACAACTTAGTCAGAAGGTTATTGAAAGCCTCGTGCGCCTTCGCGCTTACGGCTGCTATGGCCCAGCCTGCCCTGGCTCAAAGCACTCGCCAGCAGCTAAAAACGGCCAACAAGTTCTTCGGACAAGAGAACTACCGGGCTTCTTTACCGTTCTACGAGCAGGTGTTGGCCAAGGACCCCAACAATGCCCAGGCCCTGTTCCGGGCCGGCATTGCCTATATGTCGTTCGACAAGGAAAAAGCCAGTGACTACATCTACAAGGCTCAGCGTCTGAAGAAGAACGTGTCCAAGGACGTGGAGTACTGGCTGGGACGGGTAGACCACCTCAACTACAACTTTGACGAGGCCATTACCCACTTTCAGGCCTACAATGCCACGCTCAAGAGCAAGGACACCCGCCGCAAAGAGTTAGGGCAGCTCATCCAGCACAGCAAAAATGCCAAGGTGCAGTTCAACAGCCCCAAGGACATTTTCGTGAAAAACCTGGGTCCTACCATTAACACCCAGTGGTCGGAGCACAGCCCGGTAATCTCCAACGACGATAAGGTGCTGCTCTTCACTTCCCGCTCCGATAACATGAGCAACGTGGGGGCTCTGCAGGCCGCCGAAGGCAAGGACAGCAAGAAGCTGGCCGCCGACGGACAGTACTACGAGAACATCTACGAGGCTACCCGCGTCGATGATGAGAACTGGGAAAAGCCCCGCTCCCTGAGCGGCGTGCTCAATGGCAAGGGCCACGACGCCTCCATCCAGGTGTTCGACAACGACACCAAGCTGCTCATGTACCGCAACGACGAGAACGGGGATATCCTCTACTCGGAGAAATCGGGCACGGACTGGACGGAGCCCAAGAAGCTCAACAAGAACATCAACTCGCCGGCATTTGAGTCCGACGCCTACATCACGCCCGATGGCCTGACGATTTACTTCTCGACCAGCAAGTACTCGGAAGAGAACACGCTGGACATCTATTACTCCACCCGCGTACCCGGCGGCGACTGGGGCCCGGCCAAGAGCATCGGTTCGGCCATCAATACAGCTGCCGACGACGACAGCCCCTACCTGAGCCGGGACGGCAAAACGCTGTACTTCTCGTCGCGTGGCCACAACACGATGGGCGGCTACGACATCTTTAAGTCGGAGTACGACTCCGTGGGCCGCAAGTGGGGCCGGGCCGAGAACATGGGCTACCCCATCAACACGCCCGATGATGACACCTACTACCGTCTGAGCCCGGATGGTTCGTACGCTTACCTGTCGTCGTACCGCATCGGGGGCTACGGGGAGAAGGACATCTACACCATCAACTACATCAAAAACGCCATCATCCGGGGCCGCGTGCTTTCGAGCCGCGACAGTTCGGCAGTGCCCGGTGTGGAACTGGTGTTCAGTGGCACCCAGGCCGATAAAACGGCCCTGAGCTACCGCGACATCACCAAGCCCGGCATGGCCGACTACCAGGTAAACGTGCTCTCGGGCCGGACCTATCAGGTAGCCGTGAGCAAGGATGGTAAAAACATTGAAACCCAGGAGTTTGCCGTTCCGATTTCCACGAACGACTCGACCACCATCGAGAAGAATTTTTACGTGGATTACGTGGATACTACAAACAACATATTCACCAAAATCAACCCTATCTACTTCGATACCGACAAATACAAGCTGCGGCCGGAGTCGATTACGGAGCTGAACCGCATCAGCGAGATTCTGATGGCCAACCCCGGGGTGAATATCTCCATCGAGGGTAACACCGACTCGCGGAACACGGATGAGTACAACATGGTACTCGGTCAGAACCGTGCCAACGTGGCCTACAACTACCTGAAGAAGGCCGGCATTGCCGAAACCCGGATGGTAACGGTGAGCTACGGGGAGCGTCGTCCGGTAGCCCCGAACGATTCGCCGGAGAACATGCAGCTGAACCGTCGCACCGACTTCCGCGTGATTGTGAAGGAAGGCGAATCGATGCCCATCATGAACCAGCCGGCTTCCGGCACGGGCACGACCAACTCTTCCACCGGTACGCAGTCGAACCTGAACTCTACCACTACCAACGCTACCCGTACTACGGTGCCGTTGCAGCCGGGCAAGAGCAAAGTGAAGCTCGAGGATGGCACTAAGGTGAAAACCAAAGTGGACGAGGACAGCGACAAAGTGAAAGTGAAAACCAAGGGGGCTGACGACTCGAAAAGCAAGACCGTGACCAAGGACGGTACCATCGATGCGAAAGCCAAGGATGCGAACGGCGAGAAGGTCAAAGTAAAGACCGACAACGACTAAGCATTGCTTTCCCCCGCAGAAAACGGGTCGGGCCCAGAGCCCGGCCCGTTTTTTTTTAACTTAATAGCGGGCCGGCCGTTCTATTTGGGCAATTTTGCCCGAGTTTCCCCGTTCTTCGCTTCCCGCAGTATGTCCGTAGTACCTTATAAAGACGACGCCGCCGGCAAAAAGTCCCAGGTGGCCCAGATGTTTAACAGCATTGCCGGCAAGTACGATTTCCTCAACCACTTCCTGAGTGCGGGCACGGACATCTACTGGCGCCGCAAGGCCGTGAATGAGTTGCGGCAGCTGCGGCCCGCCCGCATCCTGGATATTGCCACCGGCACGGCCGATTTTGCCATCGAAACCCTGCGGGCCGCTACCCCGGACGCGCAGATTACGGGCGTTGATATCTCGGAGGGCATGCTGGACGTGGGCCGCCGCAAGCTGGCCCAGAAAGGCCTCAGCCACCGGATTCAGCTGGAACTGGGTGATTCGGAGAGCCTGCCCTTCGCCGATAACCACTTCGATGCCGTGACGGCTTCGTTCGGGGTGCGTAACTTTGAAAACCTGGAAAAAGGCCTCGCCGAGATGTACCGCGTGCTGCGGCCGGGCGGTAAAATGGTGGTGCTCGAGTTCTCCAAGCCCACGGCTTTTCCCATGAAGCAGGCCTACAACTTCTACTTCAAAAACATTCTGCCCGTATTCGGCAAGCTCATTTCCAAGGACCGCGCCGCCTATACCTACCTGCCCGAATCGGTGCAGGCCTTCCCGGACGGCCCGGATTTCCTGGCAATTCTGCGTAAAGTCGGATTTTCTTCCCCTGCATGGCAACCACTCACCTTCGGCATCAGCTCCATTTATACGGCTCAAAAATAGCCCGTCTGGCCCTGGTTGGCGGGGTGGCGCTGCTGGTGCCGCTCAGCGTTCAGGCCCAGAAAAAAAGCTTCAGCAAAGCCTCCCGCAGCCGCAACGGGACGGTGAAATCGGTGACGGTGAACAACCTGCCCGGCTACGACGACCGGTGGCTGCACCTGGGCATGTACGTGGCCCCCAACTTCTCGCGCTACCAGATTGAGCAGGCCCCCGGCTACCCCCGGCAGGGAGTATCAGCCAATTCGGTTATCAGCCCGGGCTTTTCGGTGGGCTTTCTGGGCGATTTGCGCATTGGCAGCTACGGGGCGCTCAACTTCGCGCCCGGCGTGAGCTTTCTCACGCGGCGCATCGAGTTCAAGCCTTATGGGTACCGGCCGGCGGACGCCAACGATCCGGATGACATTGAAGACCAGGAAATCGGGAGCACCCAGCTGGATTTCCCGGTGCTGTTCAAGCTCAAATCGGAGCGGCGGCGCAATTCCCGGGTATACCTGATTGCGGGCGTGAAGCCGAGCTTCAACATCGGGGGGCGTCGCAAAGACCCGGAGGTAAACCTGTTGCGGGCCGGCACTTCGGATATTGCCCTGGAGTACGGCGTGGGCATGGACCTGTTTTACCCGTTCTTCAAGTTTTCGCCCGAGCTACGCTTCTCCCACGGCCTGACCAACCTCCATGTGCCCGGCAACGATGTGTACAGCCGCAGTCTGCAAAGCATGAAAAGCAACACGGTCACGCTCTACCTCAACATCTGGTCGGGGCGCTAGGCGAGTTTGGCGGCTAGCGCCTGGCTGAAGGCTTTCGTGCGTTCAGCTTCGGCCTTATGCGGTTACCTTCTGTACGTTAACAGCTGACATAACATGAAAACGGCTTTCATTACGGGTGCTTCCTCGGGTATCGGGCGGGCGACGGCAGTGGCGCTGGCCCAGGCCGGCTACCAGCTGATACTGGCCGGGCGGCGGCGGGAACGGCTGGAAGAGCTGACCCGCGAGCTGAGCGCAGTGCCTACTCACCTGCTCACCTTCGACGTGCGCGACCGGGCCGCCGTGGATGCGGCCGTGCAAAGCCTGCCCGCCGCGTTCCAGGACGTAGATGTGCTCATCAACAACGCCGGCAACGCCCACGGGCTGGCTCCCATTCAGAGCGGCGACCCCCAGGACTGGGACGATATGCTGGACGGCAACGTAAAGGGCCTGCTCTACGTGAGCCGCGCCGTGCTGCCCGCCATGACGCGCCGCAACACCGGCCACATCATCAACATCGGTTCCATTGCGGGCCACGAAACCTACGCCAACGGGAACGTGTACTGCGCCTCCAAAGCGGCCGTGGCGGCCCTGACCCAGGGCATGCGGCTGGATCTGCTGCCCCACCATATCCGGGTGGCCGAGGTGAACCCGGGCGCAGTGGAAACCGAATTCTCCGAGGTCCGCTTCAAGGGCGACACGGAGCGGGCAGCCAGCGTGTACAAGGGCTTCGACCCCCTGAAAGCCCAGGACGTTGCCGAGGTTATTGCCTTCATGGTCACGCGCCCGGCCCACGTGAATATTGCTGAGGTGCTGATCCTGCCTGCTGCCCAGGCATCCGCTACCACCATCCGCAAGCAATAAGCCCGGACTGGCCCGGCGGTAAACCGATGGCACCGCTTTCGTATCCGGCCCCCGGCGTGGCGCCCCGAACCCGGGTGCCGCGCCGGGGGCCGGTTGCGTCAGAATCCGGAGAGCGGGACATCGGCCAGGGCCGTGAGGGTTTCGCGGTGGAGCGTGTGGGTGCCGGCGAAGCGCACCAGTTCGGCCGCAACGCCCAGCTGGCGCAGAAACGCCTGTTGCTGGCCCAGGGCCTCGTCGGTGATAAACTCATCCTCGGTGCCGCAGACGAGCGTGACGGGCAGTCTGCGCAGCAGGCGGGTGGCCACAGGGAAATCCATGTCGGGGGGGAAGGCGCCGGCCCAGAGGATGAGGTGAGCCGGCCGGAACGGGGCCCGGGCCAGCCAGCGGCTGACGGTGGCCGCGCCCTGGGAAAAGCCCAGCACCGTGACGGCCGCCTCAGGTGCGGCCCGGGGCAGCAGCGTGGTGGCCAGCTGGTTGAGGTAGGATACGTAGTCGTCTATTTCGGCCAAGCGGTCTTCCCGGGTCATCCAGGTGGCGCCCACCCGGCCCCCGGTGCCCTGCAGATAAAACCGCGAAAGGCCCTCGGGAGCAATGATGACCAGCGTGGGGTCCTGGGCGGTGAGGTGGGCGAAGTGGCGGATAAAATACGCCGCCAGCTGCCCGTAGCCGTGGGCCACAAACCACACCCGCCGGGTAGCCGCCGACAGTTCGCCCAACTGGGAATAGCGCGCCGTGCGCGTCACGGCTATCTGATGCTCCATGCGTTGAAATAATGAGGTGGTGAGATGGTTGAGGTGGTGAGGTTGATGTTCCAGGGCCTAGTCGGCGCTGCTTGCGCAAGCAGGACCATCGAACGTCAAACTCACCATTTCACTATCTCACTATTTCACCTTGCGGCAGGTCGTCGGCGGTGAAGCCGAAGGGCAGCAGGTCGGAGAGGGAGCGGAAGCGGTAAATGGAGCCGTTGGGGCCGGGCAGCAGCAGCGGAATGGCCTGCTGCTGGCGGTGCTCGTACTCGGCCATTACCTGGCGGCAGGCCCCGCAGGGCGTCACGGGCACGAACGCGCCGTCGGCGGGGCGGGCGGCAATGGCCATGCCCAGGATGCGCCGCTCGGGCTGCGAAACGGCCAGTCCGAACAGGGCCGTACGCTCGGCGCACAGGCCGGAGGGGAAGGCAGCGTTTTCCTGGTTGGTGCCCTGGAAGTAGGTGCCGTCGTCGAGCAGCAGAACCGAGCCCACGTGAAAGTGGGAGTAGGGGGCATACGCGTGGTCGGTGGCGGCGCGGGCAGCCTGCCAGGTAGCCGCCTCAACGGGCGTAAGGTCAGCTTCGGAGGCCACCACGTCAACGGTGATGGTCAGGTGAAGGGGGTGGGCCATGAAGGGCAAAGAACGACCCGGCACCGACACGCGGCCCCGGGAGAGTGAAAAGGGGCGGTCAATGTACAATTTTTTTGCCGGATGGTTGAATGGGTGAATGGGTGAACTGTCATCCTGAGTGAAGCGAAAGACTTTGTCACCTCTGAACGAAAGTGTTGAACCGACTCGGGCAAACGGGATAAGGTCCTTCGCTCTGCTCAGGATGACAGTTCACCTACATATCAACCCATTCACCCATTCACCCATCCAGCAATTTCCCCATCCAACCAGCCAATCCTTAACTTGCCGCCCCACCCACTGCTTTCCCATGTCCCGAATTCTGCTGCTGGGGGCGGGCCGCTCGGCCTCGTCCCTGATTCAATACCTGCTCCGCTACGCCCCCCTGGAAGGCTGGCAGCTGACCGTGGCCGACGTGCAGCCGGCCCATCTGGTGCCCGTGCTGGCGGCCCACACCCAGTACGCCCGCGCCGTGCCCTTCGATGTGCACGATGAGGCCCGGCTGGAGGAGCTGGTGCCCCAGGCCGACGTGGTTATTTCGATGCTGCCGGCGCTGTTTCACGGCCGCGTGGCCCGGGCCTGCGTGCGCCACGGTCGCCACCTGGCCACGGCCAGCTACGTGAGCGAGGAAATCCGGGCGCTGGATGCCGACGCCCGGGCCGCGGGCCTGACCCTGCTCATGGAATCGGGCCTGGATCCGGGCCTCGACCACATGTCAGCCATGCGCGTGCTGGCCGATATCCGGACCCGGGGTGGGCGGCTGACGTCGTTCAAATCCTACTGCGGCGGCCTGCTGGCCCCCGATTCGGAGGGCGGTAACCCCTGGCGCTACAAGTTTACCTGGAACCCGCGCAACGTGGTGCTGGCGGGGCAGGGCACGGCCAAGTTCCTGGACGGCGGCCACCTGCGCTTCATCCCGTACCAGCAACTATTCGCCCGCACCGAAACGCTGGTGGTGCCCGGCTTCGGGGAATTTGAGGGCTACGCCAACCGCGACTCCCTGAGCTACCGCGCCCCCTACGGACTGGAGGAAATTCCGACCATTTTGCGCGGTACCCTGCGCCGGCCGGGCTACTGCGCCGGCTGGCACGCTCTGGTGCGCCTGGGCTTTACCGATGACGCCGTACAGCTCGATAACGGTCCTGACCTCACCTGGCGGGAGCTGGTGGAAGCCTACCTGCCCCGCCCGGCCACGCCCGACCAGCCCCTGACCCGCCGCGTGGCCGACCACCTCGGCCTGGCCCCGGACGCAGACGAGATGCAGCACCTGAGCTGGCTGGGCCTGTTCGGCGAGACGCCGGTGGGCCTGGCCAACGCCACCCCCGCCCAGCTGCTGGAGCGCCTGCTCACCGAAAAATGGGCCCTCCAGCCCCACGACCGCGACATGATTGTGATGCAGCACCAGTTCGAGTACGAGCTGGCCGGGCGGCGGCACGCGGCTACTTCCTCGCTGGTGGTGCTGGGCGACGATGCCGTGCACACGGCCATGGCCAAAACGGTGGGCCTGCCGCTGGGCATCTCGGTGCGCCGCCTGCTGCGGGGGGAGCTGACCCGGCGCGGCGTGGTCATCCCAACCCTGCCCGAGGTGTACGAGCCCGTGCTGGACGAGCTGGCCGCCGACTACGGTATTGCCTTCGTGGAGGAAGACGCGCCGGTACCGGCCGGCTAAGGCCAGTGGTTTCGCCACGCTGCACGGCCGGCCTACCCGGGCAATATCGGGTGGGCCGGCCGCGTTGAGCGGCAAAACGAAAGCCCGCATGAAACACTACCTCCGGTTACGGGCGCGGCTGCTGGGCCGGCAGCTGCGCGAGCTGGGCTGGGCGCGGCTGCTGGCCCTGGGGAGCTTGCTGGGGCTGGGACTGGGCAAGGCCCTGGTCACGGCCGCCACCCGCCCCGCCCTGGTCTGGGTGGTGCCCGGGGCGGTGGCCCTGCTGCTGCTGAGCCGGCACCGCCGCCGGCCCGATTTACTCTTTCTGCACCTGACCACCCCGGAGTTCCGGGGCTGGCTGGCGGCGGAATATGCGCTGCTGGCCCTGCTGCCGGCACTGGTGGTGCTGGCCCTCGGTCGGCTTGCCCCCGCACTGCTGACGGTGCTGCTGGCCGCGGCCGTGGCCCTGCTGCCCCGGGCGCCGGCACCGGCGAGTCAGTTGCGTCGGAATGGGTTGTTTCGGAGCGTGGCCTTTGAGTGGGTGAGTGCGGGCCAGCGCCCCTGGCTGGGCCTGGCCTGGCTGGGGCTGCTGGGGGTGGCGGCGGCCACGCGCCAGGGCAGTACCGGCCCGGCCGTGGCAGTGGTAGGCTGGCTGCTGCTCACGCTCGAAACCTACGGTCCCGCCGAGCCCTGGAGCTGGCTGCTGCCGGTGCTGCGGAGTCCGGGTAGCTGGCTGCGCGGGCGGGTGGGGTGGGCATTGCTGTATTTCGGCCTCACGGTGGCCCCGCTGGCAGCCGTGCTGGCGCTGGGGCCGGCCGAAGCTGGGGGCACGGCCGCGCTGCTGCTCTGGAGCGCCCTGGTCCTGACGATGTTGGTGCTGGCCAAGTACGCCTTTTACCCCCACGCCACGCTTTCCCGCCTCACCCAGGCCGGGGCCGTAGTAGTAGGCCTGAGCATCCTGGGCAGCAACCCCGCCTACCTGGCCCTGCTGCTGGCCTGCTTCCTGGGGCTGCTGGCAAAGAGCCGGAGTCAGCTGGCGCAGTATCGCCAGGAATGAGAACGGGCTGGTAGTCGGCACTGACCGGCCCGTAAAATCAAACCGGGAACAGGACGTTATGCGAAACGAAACATGCTGGTAATCGAAGGCTTAGGAAAGCGTTTCGGGGCGCAAACGGTGCTGCACAGCGTCGACCTGGAGCTGCGGCCCGGCACCCTGCACGGGCTGGTGGGGGCCAACGGGGCGGGCAAAACCACCCTGCTTCACTGCCTCTACGGCCTGCACGCCGATTACCAGGGTACGGTGCGCGAAACCAGCGGCCGGCCCATCCGGCAGTGTACCGGCCTGCTGCCTTACGAGCCCTACTTCTACCCCCGCATCACGGGCCGCGAGTACGTGGCGTTCTGCCTGCAGGCCCGCCAGCGGCCGGTTCCGGATCTGGAAGGCTGGAACGAGCTGCTGGAACTGCCCCTCGACCAGTACGCCGAGGAGTACTCGGCCGGGATGCGCAAAAAACTGGCGCTACTGGCCCTGCTGGTTCAGGACTTTCGTTACCTCATTCTCGATGAGCCCTTCAACGGCCTCGATCTGAGCGCCAACCTGCTGCTGATGGAAATGCTGCGTCGCCTGCGCCGGCAGGGCACCGGCCTGCTGCTCACATCCCACCTGCTGGGCTCGCTCACGGAGCTCTGCGACGAAATAACGGTGCTGGCCGACGGCCGGGTGCGGCGCCACTACCCGGCCACCGACTTCGCCCGCCTGCCCGCTGATTTGCTCGGTCAGCTCCACGAGCACAAGCTGGGTCAGCTGGACCAGCTGCTGCCCGAAGAGCCGCCGGGGCCCTGACACCCTGACGAGGCAACCCGACGCGGCTTACAGCGCCAGGTAAAAGGGAGCCAACTGCTGCCGAAACCAGACAGAATAGGCTTCCGAATCGGGTTGGCGCAGGAAGCAGACCGTTTCGGTAACCGGGCCGGGCACCCGCCCGAAAGCCGTGATCTGGCGCAGGGGCTTGCTGGCGGCGCGGTGGTGGAGCACCAGCCGGGTGCGGGGCCAGAGGCCCGCGCGGGCCGCTTCGCGCTCAAATTCCCGCATCTCGGGCGGGGGCAGCAGCACCGTGAGCCGGCCTTCAGGCGCCAGGAAACCGGCCCCGAACCGGGCCAGCTCCGCGAAGCTGAGCGTGTCGTCGGCGGCGTGGCGGGCGGTGGTGCGGCGCGCGTCGGGGGAGCGCAGGGAGTGGCGGAAAAAGGGCGGGTTGCAGATAATGTGGTCGAAGGGCGCAGGCCTGGTGGCAGCGAAGTCGGCCAAAGCGCCCGCATGCAGGGTGAGCCGCTCGGCCCAGGGACTGGCCCCGAAGTTGGCCGCCGCCTGGGCCGCCGCCGCTTGCTCCACCTCCACGGCCTCGATGCGGGCAGTGGGGTTGCGCTGGGCCGCCATAAGGGCCAGCAACCCGGTACCAGTTCCAACGTCCAGAATACGCCCGGCCGATTCCAGGGCGGCTACTGCGCCCAGTACGCAGGCATCGGTGCTCACCTTCATGGCGCACCCGGCCTGCTCCACGCGGAACTGCTTGAATTGGAAGTAGGAATTAGCCAAGAGATACTTGCCGAGAGCGAATCAGCTTGTTGAGAGGCTCCTCAATAAATTTGTATAGGATAATGGAAAGAACAACGAGCATAACGAATACGAGAACCGCGCCGGTCAACGTATTTTCATCAAAATAAGGGCTAAATAACGCATGGACATGCCCCATATGAATGAGATAAAAGGCATAAGAGCTTCGGCCGAGTAAAGAAAAAAACCGGGAACTCAAAAGGGCCGAAAGGAGTGTCTTTTCTCTGACTAGTCCGATAATCGACAGGGATATGAAGATGGGAAGATATAAGTTGTTAACAATCATTCCCAATGAGTGGTGTATGCCGAAAGATTCGCCGTAAATGTATTTTATTCTAAATAAAAAGTAAATTCCAAGGGCAAAGAAGATAGTTCCGGCATAAGTAAACCAGGGTAGTCGGGATATTGTATTGATTTTCTTCAGTATAATGGCCGCGCCAATGCCCATTAAAAATTCTGTAAATCGCCCGAAGAAAGTATAGGAGACAATCAGTTGAATATTTTCGAAAAAAGGAAGACCCAGGAACTGACACAGGTGCATGAGCAGCAGGCCGGTAGCGGGCAGAGCAACCACCGTAGCAATCCAGGTTGCGGTTTTACTGCCAGGTCCCACCTTCAACCCAACGAAAAAGAACAACGCAAACAGATAGAAGCATTCTTCCACCGTCAGCGACCAGCTTTGCTGAATGCCAGTGCCTAAGTATTGCCAGGAAAATCCCTTCAGAAAACTGATGTTTAGCAGGTACTCATAAAATACTTTAGAGCTGGTGTCATGAATCAGATAATATCCAAAAATGCAGGTGGTGAGGATGAAATAAAGAGGATAAACCCGTGCAAATCGATTGATTAGGTATTTTTTGACGTAAGAAAAATTCAAAGTGGCATCATTCAGATAACGTGTGGCAATTAAAAATCCGCTAAGCGTAAAAAAGATGGTAACCCCTACGTGCAACTCCTTGCATATATCTTCCAGTAATACATTGTTGAATAAAAGCATGCCGGGGTTGTAGTGGTGCAGATACACCATAAATGCGGCAATGGCACGCAAGCCCGTGAGGGCACCGTAATAGGATTTCATTAGCGGATTATAGAAGCAGGAAGTTAATTTCTGGGCCGCTTAGACTCGATTAGCTCATAGCCCTCATCAATCAGCAACGGGCCGCGGGTGGCGCTGGATACGGCCAGCTGGTCGCACCGCTCGTTTTCGGGGTGGCCGTTGTGGCCGCGCACCCAGCGGAACTGCACCGTGCGCTGCTGGTGCACTTTTATAAAGCGCCGCCACAGGTCCTCGTTGGCCTTCTTGCCGAAATCGGCCTTTTTGGCCCAGCCGAACACCCAGCGCTTCTCCACCGCGTCCACCACGTAGCGCGAATCGGTGACAACGGTGATGGGCAGCTCGGGGCGGTTGATGGATTCCAGGCCCACAATCACGGCCAGCAGCTCCATGCGGTTGTTGGTGGTGAGGCGGAAGCCCTGGGTCAGCTCCTTCTCGTGGGAGCCGAAGCGCAGCAGGGCCCCGTAGCCGCCCGGCCCGGGATTGCCTCGCGAGGAGCCGTCGGTGAACAGGTAAATCAAATTGTAAGGTGCGGAATGTGAAAAATGAGGACGAATGTGCGAACTGTTGGGCCCGGTCACGAAGGTGGCGCCCGCAAATTACGGCATCATCCAACTTGAATTCGCCACATTCCGCATATTGTCCACATTCAACCCACATTCAACCCACATTCGCCTATTATTCCCCGCTATCCTTGATGAGCTGGCGGCGGTAGTTGGCCAGGATGGTGGACTTGAGCAGAAAACCCAGGTAACGGTCTTCCAGGTCGAGCACGGGCAGGGCCCAGGCGCCCAGCTGCTCCATGCAGCGCAGCGTGTCGAGCAGGGTATCGTCGGGACGGACGACGGCCAGGGGCTCGTCCATGAGGTCGCGCACGCGGGTCGTGGTGTAGTGCTCGTCGTCGAAGAGGGCGTCGCGGACGGTGTCCAGGCTCACGATGCCGTGCAGGTAGCCCTCGGCGTCCACCACCGGAAACAGGTTGCGGGAGGCGTGGCGGAAGGTGTTCACCAGCTCGCCCAGCGTATCATCGGGGCCCACGGCCAAGAAATCGGTCTGGAGCAGGGTGCGCACATCGAGGCGGGCCAGCAGGCTCCGGTCGCGGTCCTGGTTGACGTGTACGCCCTTCTGCACCAGCTTGCGGGTGTACACCGAGTAGGGTTCGAAGTAACGGGTAATCAGGTAGGAGCCCGAGGTTACCACCATCAGGGGCACGAACAGGGCGTAGCCGCCGGTAATTTCGGCAATCAGGAAGATGCCCGTGAGCGGGGCGTGCACCACCCCGGCCAGGGTGCCGGCCATGCCCAGTACAATGAAATGCACCTCCGAAATCGGGTAAAGGCCGCTCAGATTGATGAGGCGGGCGAAGATGAAACCGCACAGTGCCCCCGCAAACAGGGAGGAGCCGAACATGCCCCCGTTGCCGCCCGAGCCAATGGTAATAGTAGTGGCCACCACCTTCAGCAGCATACTGCCCCCGGCCACTATCAGCACCAGCCAGGCGCTCTGGTCGTTGAACACGTCGAACAAGGATCCGCTGGTGAGCTGCTCAGCGTGGCCGCCCAGCAGCAGCTGCACAATGTTGTAGCCCTCGCCATAGAGGGGCGGAAACAGGAACACCAGTCCGCCCAACGCCAGCCCGCCCAGCACCACCTTGCGCAGCGAGCCGGTAAGGTGGGCAAAGTACGCGTCGGCCCAGAAGTACACGCGGATCATGTACACCGACAGCAGGGCCGTGAATACGGCCAGCATGAGGTAGAGCGGCACGGCATCCACGGGCCAGCTGGTGGTGATGAGCACGAAGGGCTGGCCCGCGTACAGGGCCTTGGAAACCACCGTGGCCGTGGCCGAGGAAATGAGCAGGGGTACGAAAAACGCGGCCGACAGCTCCGAGAGCAGCACTTCCACGGCGAACAGCACGCCCGCAATAGGCGAGTTGAAGATGGCCGCAATGCCGGCCGCGGCCCCGCAGCCGGTGAGCAGGCGCCGCTCCCGCCGCCCGATGCGCAGCACCCGGGCCGTGTTCGAGCCAATGGCCGAGCCCGTGACCGAAATCGGAGCCTCCAGACCCGCCGAACCCCCGAACGTAACCGTCAGAAACGACGAAACGAGCTGGGAAAACAGCTTGCTGCGCGGTACCACGCTGCCCTGGCGGGCAATGTTGTAGATGATCGGGCCGATGCCCCGCCCGAGGTTGCCGCCCAGAAAATAGCGCGTAAACAGCACCGTGAGGGCAATGCCGATGATGGGGTAGAAGGAATTCGTAAACACCTGGTACCGGGCCGGCACCCAGGCCGTGAGCAGGTGCTGGGAGTCGTGAACCAGGGTTTTGAGCAGCACCGCCGCCAGGCCCGCCAGCACGCCCACCAGAATGCTCACCAGAATCAGGTACACCCGGTCGCTGAGGTGACGCACGCGCCAGAGCAGGAGCGGCAGCAGCAAGCGGTGAATCGTATTCTGTGGCATAGGCGCGCAGTGGAGGGACAGCAGCCCGGCAATGAATCCGCAACCTAACGAAAAACACGGTCGGATGATAGTTGCCAGTTGCCAGTTGCCAGTTGCCAGTTGCCAGAACGACCAACTAACCACTGACAACTGGCAACTGATACTATCCTGCCAGGGTAGGAACGTTGAGGCCGGCGCCGAGCAGTTCCTGTTTGACCTGCTGCATGAGCCGGCTTTTGAACTGAAGCACGCCCCGGCGGTAATCCTCGGCGTCGCCCCAGCAGTAGACGCGCAGGTCGGCGGTAGTGGCGGTGGCTTTCTCCAGGTTGACGTAGGGCGCGCGCAGCCCTTCCTGCACCTCGGGCACGGTGCGCAGATAGTTCAGAATGATGCCGGTGGCCACATCCGGAGTGGCCTGCGGGCCGATTTCGACCGTTACCAGGAAATCCATGCGCAGGTCGCCGTCGCGGGTAAAGTTGATGAGGGGCTCCTTGAGCACCATCGAATTGGGCAGGAAAATATGCTTGCCGTCGAAGGTGCGCATGAGCGTGGTACGCAGGTTGAGGGCTACCACGTGGCCCACCTGATCCTTGATCTGCACGGTGTCATCGATGCGAAACGGCCGGTTGAAGGCCAGAATCACCCCGGCCAGAAAGTTCTCGGCAATGTCCTTGAAGGCAAAGCCCACAATAAAGGCCGAGACGCCGGCCGCTCCCACCAGGCTGCCCACGATGCCCGAAAACCCGAGCACATTCAGGGCCACCAGCAGGGCAATCAGCCCCAGTACCCACTGGCTGATGCGGGTCAGGAAATCGGCCAGCAGCGGGTCGGCGGAGCGGCGGTGCAGGCGCTGGCCCAGCAGGCGGCTCAGGCGGTTGGCAATTACCAGTCCCACGGCCAGCAGCACCAGGGCCAGCCCCAGCTTCGGAAGCATAAACAGAAACTGTTCCCAATAGGCAGTCAGAACGCGGTGTAAATCGGCAAGCATGTAGTGTGGAAGTAGTAGTGAGGAGCTAGGAGCCAGGAGTTTGCAGGAATGCTGGCGGAGTTTTTTAGCCCGGAGCTGCGCCGGGCAGCGGCAACGCAAAGCCCCGTCGGCGGGGTGCCGGCGGGGCCAGAATGAGCATGTATACGCGCAAAAACGGGCTCAGGGTTGGGTTTGATTGGGGTCGGTGGGTGCCGGCCGGTTCAGCCAGCGCCAGAATATGAGGCCGCCCAGGGCGTAGGCCAGCACGTCGAGCGGGTCGGCGGTGGCGCGGGCATCGAAGCGGGGCCAGATGCCCTCGAACCAGATGGCCGTAAACAGCCAGGCGCTGACAATCCAGCTGGTCGGCAACACGAACCGGGGCTGTCGAAAATAGTAGCGTCGCATCCACCAGAGCAGCAGTGTGAGTTCGAGCGGCAGCGTCAGCACGTCGGTGAGTTGGCCGTTGAGCGCAGTGGGCCACCAGCTCAGGTGCAGCAGCGGTCCGCCGCGTTTCTGGGCAAGGGCCAGCAGGTATAGTCCCACTCCCGTCCAGAACAAGGGCTGGCGCAGCTCGGCCGGCAGGCGTTTCACCCGGCCGCCACCGTTACCAGCCACACGAAGAAGGCCATGATGGCGGCAAAAGCCAGTTGCCCGCTCCGGATGATGTGCTTGAAAAACCGCACGACCGGGCCATCATCGGGCTTGATTTCGATGAGCAGCACGGGAGCCAGGGGCGCATCGGCCTGCTGCTGACGGGTTTGGTCGCTGGCGGCCCGGCGCGGCTCCAGTACCTGCCCGCAGTGCTGGCACCGGTCGGTGGGCTGCTGCTGCCACTCGGTCCAGCGGCCACAGTGGGGGCACTTTTTGGTAGCGGCAAAGGCGGGGCTGGAATCAGGCATAAGGTAGAGTGTGGAGAAGGTGGGGGAATGCGGATTTCAGGATTGGTAAGTAGACTTATCCGCTCTTCTATACGCACGTTTTCTCATTCAGCTACATTCAGCCGCATTTCCCCAGATTCCAACATTTAACCTTACAGCTCCATAATGTCCTCGTTCCAGAGCTCGGGCTCTTCTTCGATGAAGCTCTCCATCATCTTCACGCATTCGTCGAGGTCGAGAATCTCCACTTCCACGCCGTGGCTTTCCAGGAAGGCTTTCGACTCGCCGAAGGTGCGCGACTCGCCCACCACCACTTTCGGGATTTTGAACTGCACGATGGTGCCGGCGCACATGTAGCAGGGCATCAGGGTGGTGTAAAGCACCGTGTCGCGGTAGGTGCGCTGGCGGCCGGCGTTCATCAGGGCGTCCATTTCGCCGTGCTTGATGGCGTTGCCTTCCTGCACGCGCTTGTTGCGCCCGCGGCTCACGAGCTTGCCGTCGCGCACGAGCACCGAGCCAATCGGAATACCGCCTTCCTGGCGGCCCTGGCGCGCTTCATCAATGGCGGCCTGCATGAATTCGTCTTTGACATTATCAGAAACGGCGGTTGACATACTCTGGGAAATTTAAAGGGATGAGGTATTGCTGAAAGGGGAAAGCATTGGTGCCCTTAGAGTTGATTTAAAACTGCTTGGGAGTAGCAAGACGCGGTGTGATTAGTTGCTAGCGAAGCGTGCAAAGGATTGCCAGTACTTATCCTTATAGATGTCGTAGTTGATGGCAAGTTGGGTTGAATAGTCCGCCTGAATCTGATACAGTACTTTGGCGGGCTTTCGGAAATCATTGCAGGCAAAGTAGATTTCCCGGACACCATCGGCAGTTTGCCTGCCCACATTGAGGTAGCCTTCGGAATCCTTCAGCTCCGTTAAGATGCTCTCCTCTATTTGATTCAATAGCTCGTACGTCTCTTCATCCGGCATTCCGTTGGTGCGCTCCCCATCATACGGTATTTCGACCAGTAAAATCCACGGGTGAGACGCCTTGGCATCCCAGGCCAGCAGGTCGGTGTTCATCACCGCAACGAGCCGCTTGTCGTCGGCAAGCTCCGCTTCAAAACTAGCGTATTCGTCGTCTTCAGTATTGTGCCTAATTCCCTCGTACCGTTCCGTAAACTCCTTTTTTCGCCATGCCAGAAAGTCTTTCAGTTTTCCAATGGGGATTAGTGGTTGCTGCGCATCACTTGGGCTTATGACCGTCACGTTGTCGATTTCAGTCGCAAAATCTAGCTCACCCAGGTAGTTATCCAAGAAGATACCTACGCCGTTGCTGATGGTAGCCGTATTTTCCACCTCCAGGTCATCGTGGACGGCTATAATGTTAACCTCATCAGGGCAGGCAGTGTCATCAGCAGAGTAGAAGTTGATATTATTCACATTGAAGGTGTAGCCAGCCATCTTAATATTTACCTCATCCATGTATGAGGCTGCTTTGAGTGCAGTAAATTTCCACCCAGCAATAGCCGGCGCGGCGCGGACAAGCTCTTCTACAAAAACAATATTTTGGATGACACCATCAGCGGTTAAAACCAACTCAGCGGTTTTATCGTCTGCCATCCCCGCCAAAAAATAAAACCCCTCTTTAACTATGTCTAGCTTAGGCGACAACTTATCGAAGAAGGCTTGCTCAATATGCTTCCCTTCTTGTAATGCGAGAAAAAACGTCTTCTCTTTTTTCTGAAACCAGACCCAGAAGTCTTGGTAAGATTTCGTGAGGTTACTGTTCATAATGGAAGAAGACATGGGATATAAGTGAGAGGGAAGCGCGAAGGTACGGTTTACGCAAGTGCTTACCGCGCGCAAATCCCCTTGTAAGCGCAGTACTGGCACTTATCG
This sequence comes from Hymenobacter piscis, assembly GCF_018760735.1. Taxonomy (GTDB): domain Bacteria; phylum Bacteroidota; class Bacteroidia; order Cytophagales; family Hymenobacteraceae; genus Hymenobacter; species Hymenobacter piscis. The sequence goes on along the minus strand of NZ_JAHHZN010000017.1, from coordinate 67,644 downwards.
AGGTCGTCGGTTTTGCGGATGGGTTCGGCGGGGTCGAGGATGCGGCGCACCAGCTGGCCCAGCAGCTCCTCGCTGTGGCGCCCGAACTCCTGGCCGTCGGCCGTGAGGAAGCTCATGTCGGCCGACATGGGGCCGGCGCCGAGGTTGCGCAGGGAGATGATGGCCGCGTCGGCGGCGGGGCGGCCCTGCTGGGCCAGCAGGAAGCGGTAGAGCCAGAGTTGCCGCACTTTGTCGGCGGCCGGGGTGGCGTCGGTGAGCAGGCGTTGCACGGCGTCGGCGGGGGCTTCGCCGCGCTTGAGCAGCTGCAGGTGGCTTTTCTCCACGAGGCCCGTTTTATAATCCACGATGCGCAGGCGACCGTCGGGCAGCTGGTCTACCCGGTCGGCAAACCCGACCAGACTCACGGGCAGCTTCTCGCCGTCGGATAAGGCCACGTATACGGTAGTCTGGAGGGCTTCTTCGAGGCTTTGCACGCGCAGGGGCAGGCCGCCTTCCAGCTCCCGCAGGCTCTCGAAGTAGCGGCGCACCAGCTGGCCGGCCACCTGGCCCAGCACGTGGTTGAGGCCCTCGTCGGCGCGGGCGTGGCGGCCGGCTTCCTCCTTGCGCAGGGCCTTGGCCACCATAATGGGCGCCAGGGCCACCAGACCGGCAATGTCGGACTCGGTCAGAGGCGGGGCCTGGGACGTCTGCTGCTGCGAAAACGGCGTCAGCAGCTCCTCTAGGGCCTCGTGCACCACCGTCCCGAACCCATCGGGGCCCAGGGCTTCCTCCACTTCCTCGTTCTCCTTGAACCGGGCAATGCGCCGGAAGTAGAATTGCAGGGAGCAGCTCAGGTACTGGTTGAGGGCCGTGGGCGAGAGGCCCTTGATGAGCAGCTCCCGCAACGCCAGCAGCATGCCGGTATCCTTTTCGAGGACCAGGTCAGTTGTTAGTTGTTGGTTGTTAGTTGTTAGTTGCTGGTTGCTGGTTGTCAGTTGGTGGTTGGTTGTTGTTAGTTGTTGGTGGTTGGTTGTCAGTTCGTTTTGGGGTGAGCTGGTCGGTAACTCGTCGTCTTCAACTGACAACTGACCACCAACAACTAGCAACTCATTCGTCGTTACGGTCAGATCCAGCAGCTCCAGGGCGGGGTTCTGGAGGGCCAGGTCGTTTTCGAGCTGGAGCAGAAAGCGGCTTCGCTCGCCGGTGCGGGTGCCCTCGGCCCCGGGCAGAATGTGGAGCAAATCGACCTGGCGGGCGCGCTGGAGCAGGCGCCAGAACTGGTGGGCGGTGGCGGCCTCGTGGTCGGCGTAGGTGGGCAGACCGAAGGTGGTGAGCACGTCGTAGGGGAACAGGGAGCTGTGGCGCTTGGGAGCCGGCAGCACGTTCTCGTTGCAGCTCAGGATAATGACGTGGTCGAAATCCAGGGCCCGGGTTTCGAGCAGGCCCATCACCTGCACGTCGGCAATGGGCTCCCCGCTGAAGGGCAGGCGGGTGCTCTTCATCTGCTCGTACAAAAACCGCCGGAACGAGCGCACCGACAGGCGCTGCTCCCGGCAGTCGAACACCGAATCGAGGCGCTTGACCAGCGTAAAGAACAGGTAGAGGTACTCCGCCTCAATGGCCGAATGCTGGTCCTGGTAAGCCTTTTTGAGCAGGTCGATGAGCGTGTAGCAGGCCCGGATGATGTCGTCGCAGTTGTCCCAGGTGGCAAACAGGGCCTGCAGTAACTCGTGGCCGCCGCCCATTTCCACCAGCTCCTCGGCCGGCAGCAGCACGGCGTGGCGCTGGATGATGGTGCGGCACACCCTATCAAGCAGGCCGTGGCCGGCGGGGTCGGGCTGCTGGTCAAGCCAGCGCTGGTAGCGGCGCAGAAACGGGTGCTGGAGCAGCTTGCTCACGGCCACGTGGTGGTAGCGCGGCACGCCGTAGCCCGTTTCCGGGGAACCCTCGCGCACGCCCGTCAGGTGCACTTCAAACAGCAGATCCACGAGGTTGAACAGGGGCGTGCTCTGGAAGTTGAGGCCCATCGTGACGTTGTACTCGGGCACCTCGCGCGGGGGCAGGCCGTGGAGCACGGGCAGCAGCAGGGTTTCGTCGGGCAGCACCACGGCCACCTTGGCCCGCGGGTTGGCCCGGCGCGACTCGGCCAGGAGCTGGCCGGCCACCTTGCCCTGCATGGAGGAGTTGGCCACGCCCACCAGCCGCACCGTGCGGGGCAGCTGGCGCAGCAGCTCGGCCGGCCCCCCGAAGTTCTCCCAGGGCAAATCCAGCACGTCGTGGTAGCGGCGCAGGTGCTGGCCGGCGCGGTTGGGCGAGCCGCCTTCCAGGTAGAAGGCGTCGCCGTCGAAATAGACCTCGGCCCGGCCCGCCTTACGTAGCCGCCGAATCAGGCGCTCCTCGGCCTTGGAGAGGAAGCCCAGGCCCACGAACACGTGGCGGGGCAGCTCCTCACCAGCCTCGAGCCGCTCGCGCACCCGGCGCTGGGCCAGGCGGTAGGCCAGGCCGGGGTAGGCCAGGCGGTCCTGGCGCATGCGCTTCTGGAGGCGGCGGTACACTTTTTCGAGGTCGTCCCAGAAGCGGAAGTAGGCAGTGGTGGTGGTCGGGGGCTGGAATTCTGCCCCCAGGTCCCAGCGTTCCAGGGCCTTGGCCTGACTCAGGTACTCGAACACCTTGCGGGGCGAGGCCAGGTTCTGGTCGAGGCTGGAGAAGTCCTGGAGCAGCAGCGCCGACCAGCCCACGAACTGGTCGAAATCGAGGTGGGGGTCGATGTCGCGCAGGATTTCGAACAGCAGCAGTTGCAGGGCAATGGGCTCCTCCACCTGCACGCCGGCCAGCTCCACCATGTAGTCTTCCATGGCCGCCACCCGGGGGCTCCACACCGCCTGCCCGGCCTCGGCGGCCAGACTCAGCTCGTTCTGCAGATACACCACCGCCCGCCGCGTGGGCACCACCACCACCAGATCCGATAGCTCGCCGGTGGGGCCGTACTGGGCCACCAGCTCCCGGGCCATGCGCGCCAGAAAGGGCGTGGCATCGGGCAGGGGCACGGCGGCCGGCCGGGGCGGGGCGGCGGTGAACAGGGGCAGGTCGGGGAGGGAAGCGGGCATGCGCGGCGGGAAAGGAAATCTACGGTAAGGTACAGTACCTTTCGCTCAGAAACCGGCCCCGACCCGCCCAAACCCGGAAATGCGCCTTATAAACCTGAATATGTCCGATGTTTATTCAGCAAGTTTCCATTGATATCCAGGCCGCCACCGACCCCGGGTTGGTGTTCGAGGAACTAGGTGGCCTCATGGGCCTTTACCGGCAGAGCGGGCAGAAGCAGGGCAAACTGGAAAGTCAGTACCTGGCCGACAACCGCGTACTGGCGCTACCCTACACGCTGGAAGAAGATTCGCTGGCCGCCTGCTACAACAACGAGTACGTGAACCGGAGCCTCGAGCGGCTGGCGGCGCTGGCGGGCCAGCCGGTGCAGATTCAGTGCGTGGGTTCCACCGGCTCCGAGCCGCTATCCGGGGTGTGCCATTGTGCCCGCAGCCCTTTCTATCTGCTCTACACCGATTTCGTAACCCTGCACTCGCCGGTGCTGTGCGGTGGCTGCAATGGCAGCATCCCGCTCTACCGGTTGCAGCACGACGGCGAGAGTTCCTTTTCCCGCCTGCTGAGCTGGGAGACCAACTACCGGGCCTGCGACAGTCTGCAGATCAACTGCACGGTGGGGGAGCAGTGGGCAACCCGACAGTTATCAGATGTTCGCTCCGCCTTATCCAAGGAGGGCCGGGCGCTGGCGGCCGAGCTGGAAGCCCTGACCGGGGTGCCGGTGTATTATTACCTGTTCAATGACCGGGCAATTTCCGTGGCCCGGGACCAGCGGCGGCCCTGCCCGGCGTGCGGGCAGCCTTGGTTACGGACCGAATCGTTGCACGGACGCTACTATTTTCAATGCGTCCCCGACCGGCTGATTTCGGCCTTATCTACCAATAACTAACCTATTAATTCGCCTTTGATTATGCCCTTCACCGTTTACAAAACCACTATCCCGCCGCCCGCCGAGACATCAACTTCTTGGTGGGAAATAGCGAAGGGGCTGCCGTTCATCGTGCTTATGATTCCGGTGGCCGTAGTAGTGTTTTGTGCGGGTGCGATAATGATGGTTTGGGAAGAGGTGAACCAAAAAGTTGTTCTGCCTATTCGGAAGCTATTTGGCTACCAGCCACCCCCGGAGGTTTTATCAGCTTCGGAAGCGGCTGATGTAGTTCTATATAACGAACAAGTCCAGCTACTTACCACTTGGCAGTATGCAGAGGACGTTAGCCCGGAATTTACTTCGTGGTTTGACGGCTGGCTTGCTTTGCATGGTCCGGTAGCTAATCCTGGCCTTTACTGTCTGCAAACGAAACCCGAGGTAGCCGGCCTGCATGGGCAGCTCGTGAGCGACCTATGTCGGGAGTGGGCCGAGGGCGTTTTCCTGCAGCTCGTGGAGCCCCTACCCGGCCAGACGCCGGCGGCCACTACCTGGCTGGTGTACCTGAATTTTACCACCCTGTAATGGGAGCTGCTGACTGAAACGGCAGACTACTACCTGCTGCCCAACGCGGCGGGGGCGGAGCATGGGCTGTTTGAAGGCCTAAGTATGACGCAGGGCCGGCTGGAGCTGCGGGTGCAAACGCTCGTCTAGTGCCCCAACTCGATTACGGGCTCGGTGGCCTCAGCAGTAGTCGCCGGGACTACGTAGCTGGCCAGGGAGCGGGCGGCCAGGCCCAGGCTGATGAGCGTGAGCAAAGCGGCCAGCAGGAAGGGCGCGCCGGGAAAGTACACGGGCGCGCCGGGGCCGGTGTAGAAGGAGAACAGGTTGGTCATGAGCACCGGCCCCACGATGGAAGTCAGGCTCATCAGGCTGGTGAGCGCGCCCTGCAGCTCGCCCTGCTCGTCGGCGGGTACCTGGCCCGAAATAATACCCTGCAGGGCCGGGCCGGCAATGCCGCCCAGGCAGTAGGGCACCAAAAAGGCGAACATCATCCAGCCCCGGCTGGCAAAGGCAAACAGTACGAAGCCCACCGCGTAGAGCAGCATGCCCAGGTACACCGAGCGTTGCGGGCCCAGGGCCGGGTTGATGCGCCGAATGAGCACGCCCTGCACCAAGGCTACCAGCAGCCCCACCGCGGCCAGGGAGTAGCCCACCCATTTCTCGGTCCAGCTGAACTTCTCCATCACGTAGTACGACCACGTGCTCTGGGTGGCGTGGGCGGCCACGTAAATGAAGAGCAGCGAGGCCACCAGCCCCAGAATAACGGGGTAGCGGGCCAGCAATTTCAGGCTGCCCACGGGGTTGGCCCGCTGCCAGGAAAACGGCCGCCGCCGCTCCACGGGCAACGATTCGGGCAGCACGAAGTAGCCGTACACCACGTTGAGCAGCGTCAGGCCCGCGGCGGCCAGAAACGGCAGCTGGTGGCTGTACTCGCCCAGCACTCCGCCCAGCAGCGGCCCCATGATGAAGCCCAGCCCGAAGGCGGCCCCAATCAGCCCGAAGTTCTGGGCCCGGTCCTCGGGCTTCGACACGTCGGCAATGTAGGCCGAGGCGGTGGTGATGCTGGCCCCGGTGATGCCCGCCAGCAGCCGGCCCACGAACAGCCAGCCGATGGTGGGGGCGAAGGCCAGAAACAGGTAATCGAGCCCGAAACCGAGTAGCGACGAGAGCAGCACCGGGCGGCGGCCGTAGCGGTCGGAGAGGTTGCCCAGCACCGGCGAGAACAGGAACTGCATCACGGCGAAGGCGAATACCAGCCAGCCGCCCACCCTGGCCGCCTCGCTCACCGTGCCCCCGGTCAGGTGCTGAATCAGCTTCGGAATGACGGGAATGATGATGCCGATACCCGTCACGTCGAGCAGCAGGGTGATGAAGATAAACGTGAGGGCCGAGCGGGGAGCCGGGGTAGTGGCAGCGGGAGTCGTCGTCGTCATAGCAGCAGAAACGCAAGCCGCAAAGGTAGCCGGTTTCGGGGCGCTGCGAAGCAACCTAAAAGGAATCCTCGGACCGGGCTGGCGGAGGGCTGGCGGTTTCTGCTGTAATGATTTTTTGACAGTCAATCAGTTGGAAAGCCGTTGCTAGTGGCTCTTGTTAAAGCCGCCGGCCGCTTCCCAAACTCAACTACCCGCTTGGTGCGCCTGCCGGGTTGGGCGGATCACGTCTTCCCGGCCCAATGGCGTGGTAAGGGGCCAGGGCATGGGTGCACCGGTCCCTAACGGCATTACTACGGCCGTGCGGGGGCCTAAAAGGCCTCCGCCACGTTGAGATAGAATGTGCCGCCCGAGTCGCCGAAGGCCGCGTCGAAGCGCAAATTCAGGTTTTCGGCTTTCACCAGCTTAAAGCGCAGGCCCGCACCCGCCGCCGGATGCAGACCCTGAAAGTCGAAATCGCGCAGGCGCGCGGCCACCCGGCCAACGCTGGCGAAGCCCACCACCCCGAAGCGGTTGGTGAGCGGCCGCCGGTATTCGACCTGGGCGGCGGCGTAGTTGCGGTCGAGGTAGCGCCCTTCGTAGTAGCCGCGCATCAGCGCCCCGCCCCCCAGCGCCCCATTCTCCAGCAGCGGCACGTTGCCGGACGTCAGATAGCCGAACACCTGATAGGCCAGCACGTGCTGCCGACCAGTCGCGAGCTGAAAATACTGCCGCACGTCGATTTTGGTCAGCTCGTAGCGAAACTGCCCCCCTAGTTGCTGGCCGTACCAGCCGTGGGTGACTTCGGCCAACGTACCCCGCTGGGCATTGAGCACGTTGTCGCGCGTGTCGTAGGTGAGGGCCGTTTCCAGGCCTGTGCTGATGGCCCCGAGCGCCCCGGTCTCGCGCGGCTGGCCGGAGTTGTCGAGCAGCAGGCTTTGCGGCGCCAACTGCACATCGCTCACCCGCACATGGCGCACCCCCCCGCCCAAAAACAGTTTTCCTGCTACCCGGCGCAGCAGCAGCGGCTCCAGTACCGTGTAGCGGTAGTCGTAAATCTCCTCGTTGGAGCTGGGCGTGTTGTTGCCCACGCCGTAGAAAAGCTGCGGAAAGCTGGAATGCCGCAGGTTGCCGCGCAGCAGGTAGTTTTCGTGGTTGAAAAAAACCGTGTAGCCGGAATACAGGATGTACTGCTGGTTGAGCGTGTACTGAAACGATACCGGAATATTGGAGGTCCGGGTATCGGCGCCCACTCCCCTGGGCTTGAAGAGAAATTTGGCTCCGATGCCCAGGCCCCAACTGGTTTCGGGGGCGTAGGAGATGATGGGAGCCAGCACGAGCCGGGTCGGATAGGCGCCGCGCTGCGCTACGGCGGGCTGGTTGAGGTCGAACTCGAACACATCCAGGAGGCGGTCAAGCAACGAGCGGCTGGTATCTGCCTGCGCCACCGGCCTGCCCGCCGTGCTGCCGCGCAGCGAATCGGCCGGGAGTTGCTGGGCCAGCGCCGGAGAAACGGCCAGCGTACCTTGGGCGACCAGCAGAGCTCCCAGGACTCTACGGACAGCTACTTTCAACCTCCTGTTGTTCGACTTCATACTTTGTGTTCGGCCTGTATTCGCCACAAAGGTAGGGTGAAAAGGCAAGGCAGTACCACTGGGGCGCACGCTGGCCACCTCCTTTTCACCCCTTGCTTATCTACGCGCGGTCCCCGATGGGCGTACGCTATGGCATTCGATGGCGGGGACGAAGGCGGCTTGCAGACCCTGGCAGAGCTGATCAGCCGGCTGGCTCCCGTGTAGGCGCGTCCTCACCGCCGATTTCCCATTCCACCACGTCCCGGGTGTCGAAGTAGTAGAGCACGCAGCGTATCTCCGCAAAGCCGAGCTGGCGGAAGAGGGCGGCGTACTGCTGCAGGGGCACGCGGTGGCGGAATTCGGGGGGCGGCTGCTTGAAATCGAGGAGCGTCACGCGGCGCCCGGCGCCCCCGGCGGCCGTTTCGAACACGATGCGGTCGGGCTTGTAATCCTGCTTGCGGGTGCCGCCCACCAGGATTTCGCGCTCCGCCTCGGCCGTTACGTCCGGGCCGAAATAGGGGGCCAGTTGGGGGTGGTCCACCACTTCGCGCAGGCGGCGCAGCAGCTCGGGGCGTTCCTGGAGGCTGATGAGGCCCTCAGTGGCCAGCTGGGCGGCCACGCGGTCTACTTCGGTGGCCCGCTTCACACGGCGCAGGGCGTAGTGCAGGCGGCGGTTCCACTCGCGCTGCTCCTGCTGCTCATCGAAATCAAAGACGGTGTTGGCGTGCCGGCGCAGCCGCAGCCGCTTCTCCCAGGGCGTGCTGCTGAAGTTGGTCAGGGGCAGGTCCTGGTTGGTTGTTGGTTGTCGGTTGTCAGTTGTTGGGTGCTGGTGGTTGGTGGGTGGTGGTTGGTTTTTGGCGTCGTTCGACGGCGGGCTAACCGCTGACAGCTCTGAGTTAACGGCTTCGCTGAGCGTGTAAGCCATCTGCTCGTCGTCCCAGCGGTTGGTGCCGAGCAGGTAGCGGTGCAGGAGCTCGGCCACGGAGCCGGCGGGCTTGTCGAAGGAGGCTTCGCCGTCGTCGTCCCGGGCGGATTTTTTGGCGGGTTTGGGCTTCTTGCTGATGACGTAGAGGCGGCGCTTGGGGCGGGTGAAGGCCACGTATAGCATGTTCAGGCCCTCCAGAAAGGTCTTTTCCAGCTCCTCGGTGTACTGTCCGGCCAGGGGCGTGAGCAGCAGGTCCTGCTTCTGGCTGAGCACGGCCACCCCGGGCATGTCGGGCACGGGCTTCTCGGCCTCCGAGGTCAGCCGGCCCCAAAGCAGCGTGCCCATGAACGGCCGCAAGGACCAGTCGGCAAAGGGCACAATCACCACCCCGTAGGCCAGGCCCTTGGCCTTGTGCACGGTGGTGATGGTGAGGGCGTCGCGGCCGGCGGGGGCGTTGATGCTCAGGCTGCTCTTCTTCTGGTCCCAGTAAGTGAGGAAGTTGTTGAGGTTGTTGCCGTAGCGCAGGCTGTATTCCAGGGTCAGGTCGAGGAAGCGGAACAGGTACTCGCGCTCGGTCACCCGCGCCAGCAGCCCGAAGAGCCCGATGAGGCGTTCGGTCAGCTCGTAGAGGCCCAGGTTGCCGGTCTCGCCCTCCTGCACGTCGTAGCCCAGGGCCCGCAGCTCCTCGAAAAACGGCTCTGCCGACTCGGCGTTGGCCAGCTCGGCCCAGCGCCGGGCGCGGTCGGGGGTGGGGGCGTGGCCGCGCACCACCCGGTCCACGAGCAGCAGGGCTTCGGCCCGGGCCAGGGTGTCGGTGGGGCGGTTGAGCACCCGGAACACGGCTACCAGCAGGTTCACCACCTCCGCAAATTCCAGGGAGAGCGAGTCGGCCGAAATGATGTCGTAGCCCCGTTCCTTGAGAAATTTGGCGGCGCGCCGGCTGTTGCCCCGGGTCCGGCAGAGCACGGCCACGTCCTGGAGGCGGAAGCCGTCGGAGAGTGCCTGTTCCACCAGCTGCAGGGTCAGGTAGAGGGTGCTTTCGTCGTAGTCCAGGGTCTGGCCGGGCAGGTAGCCGGGCAGCAGGGTGGACGTGAAGGTGCCGACCGCCGCGTCGTAGCGGGTGGCCGGAGCCTCGTCGTCAGTGAAGAGCAGCTCCACGTGGGCGGGGGGCAGGTCTTTATTGGCGGGGGCCTGCTGGGTGAAATTCGCGTCGTAGAGGTCCTGGACCAGCGGCAGGGCGGCATGGGTGGCGCTGACGTGGCTGAAAAAAGCGTTGTTGAAGTCGATGATGGCCTGGCCCGAGCGGTAGTTCACGCTCAGGTTGCGCGCTTCCAGGGCCCGCTTCACGGGTACGTAGCGGTCGGCCAGACGCTGGCGCAGCTCGGGGTCGGCCACCTTCTCGTAGAGTTGCTCGGTCTTGCCTTGGTAGAGGCGCAGAATCTGCTCCATCTCGCCCCCGCGCCAGCGGTAGATAGCCTGCTTGGCGTCGCCCACGGCCAGACTGAAATGGTTGCTGCCCAGGGCGTTTTCCACCAGCGGTAGCAGGTTGTTCCACTGCAGCACCGAGGTGTCCTGAAACTCATCGATGAGCAGGTGCTGGTACCGGTCGCCGAGCCGCTCGTACAGAAAGGGCACCGGCTCGCGCAGCACAATCTGGGCAATGCGGCGGTTGAATTCGGCAATCAGCACCACGCCCCGGTCGCGGCTGAGCTGGTCCACGGCCTTGCTCAACTCGCTGAGCAAACTCACCTGAAACACGTAGGGCAGCATGCCGGTGGCCAGCAGGTAGCCGGGCAGCAGGCGGGCACGGATGTCCTGGAGGCGCTCAAATACGTCGGTCAGGCCCGGCGCGGCGGCGTCCACGGCCTCCCGCAGCGGCCCCTTTTTCGATTTGGCGCTGCTCCAGTCGCCCGAGGCCACGGGCTTGAGGGCAGTGGGGGTGGGGAAGTTCGCGCCCGGGGCCGGCACCTCCAGCCAGCGTTTCCAGTTGCTGAAGTGCCCGTACACCCCGTTGGCGCCGCCCGCCAGGTGCTCGGCTTCCAGGCCGTGCGCCGCCAGCGTTTCGAGGGCCACGGCGGCGGTTTGCTCCACGAGGGCCTCAATTTCCTGCTTGCGCAGCTTCAGGCCCTCGTGCAGGCGGCGGTAATCGGTCAGGCTCAGCTGCTGGAGCTGCTCCATGGCCTCGTGCACTGGCTCGCTGAGCAGAAACTTGCCAAACTCGACCAGCTCCTCGGGCAGGTTGTTCCAGCTGCGGCCCTCCTCGGCCTTGCTAAGGGCAAAATCGGAAATCGTGCGCGAGAGCAGGGCCGCGTTCGGGTCGCGGTTCACCCGGTCGAGCACCAAGGCCACGGCCCCCTGCAGCACGGTGGCGCTGTCCAGCTCCACCTCAAAGGTGGCGGGCAGGCCCAGCTCCCGGGTAAAGGCCGTCACGATGCGCTGCACGAACGAGTCGATGGTGCTCACCGCAAAGTCGGCGTAGTGGTAGAGGGCCAGCCGGAACGTGGCCTGGGCCCGGGCCTGCAGCAGCTGCTGACGCTCGGCGGCCGTGGCCACATGGGCCAGCGGGCCTTCCCGGTGCAGCTCCTCGGCAATGTCGGTGAGCAGCGGGTCGGTGTGGCCGGCGGGCAGGCGCGCAAACCGCCGCAGCGCCCCCAGAATCCGTTGCTTCATCTCGCCCGCCGCGTCGTTGGTGAACGTGATGGCCAGAATGCTCTTGAAGTACCCCGCCTCCTCCGAGCCAAGCGCCAGCTTCAGGTATTCCTTAGTGAGCTGGTAGGTTTTGCCGGAGCCGGCGGAAGAGGAGTAAATGCGGAAAGTGGCGGGCATGGGGGGAGGCTGGAAGAATAAGAGCTATCCATGGTTTACCCAATAGTAGGGTAAAAAGGAAGATACACTTAGCTTGTATGCTAGTAAGCTAGAGGACAAAAATTGCCAATCAATTATGACAAAAGCGAAGTCTTGGGAAACGATTGAGAGTCATTACGCAAAGGGCGTAAGCTCTGGGAGAAAGGTTGAGCCGCTGTTGAAAGTTGTACAGTTGATAAGCGCATCTTCACTTTCTACAAGGCTCCACGCGTTTACTTCCTTGGATAGATTAATCGTCAGCATTTATCCTGACATCATACCGGATAGCGAGGCGCTGCACATAACATTCGATCATTATGGGCAGCGATGGGAGTTTAAATACTTTGCCAAACCCCATCAAGAGCCAGAATTTGTGCGGTATTACCCTGCTGAAGCCGTGGTAGAGAAATTCGAACAATTCATTCGAATGATTCGCTGGTAATCTTTATTCCACCGTTCCCCACAGCCGCTCCACCATTTCCGGTGTCATGCGCACCGGGCGCTTGGTCTGCGGGTCCAGCAGCACCCACTGCGTCTCGGCTTCGCAGAGCAGCTTCCCATCCTCGGCCCGCTCGATGCGTACGAACCGCTGGCTTTGGGCCCCGCGCACCTCGCCAATCCAGGTGGTGCAGCGCAGCTCCTCGCCCAGCAGGGCCGGGTGGCGGTACTGGATGCGGTGCTCCCGCACCACCCAGATAAAGGCGTGGCCGGCGGCGGGCGGGTAGGCGGCGTGCCAGTGCGCGGCGGCCGTGTCCTGCACCCAGCGCACGTACTGCACGTTGTTGGCGTGGTCGAGCTCGTCGATGTCCTGGGGCTGCACCGTGAGCAGGTGCTGGAAGCGGAAGGCGGGAGTAGCGGGCAGTTCCATAGCGGCCAAAGGTAGGGTCGCCGCTGCGGATGCGGCCGAGGGGGCGTTGGCTACACTAAAAAAAACGGCTCATCGTTGCCCCAGCCTTCCATATCTAAAATATACCTGTATCTTTGGACCAAGTTAAGAAAAAGCGGTTTCGTCGCCCGGTTGAGTCCTTTCGTAAAGTCAGGAGTAATCAAGCCCTAGGCTGCCTTTCTTAAGGAATCATCCATCATCATCAGAGTACCCATGCAGACAGGAACTGTAAAATTCTTCAACGAAACCAAAGGTTTTGGTTTCATCAAAGTGGACGAAACCGGCGAGGACGTGTTCGTACACGTAACCGAGTGCATCGACGAAATCCGCGACCAGGACAAAGTTGAATTCGAAATTGCTCAGGGCCGCAAAGGTCCGAATGCTGTTAAAGTGAAACTGGCTTAGTTGTAAGCCCGCTTCCTTTGCAGGATAGCACACTGAAAAAGCAGGTTCCCCCGGGGAACCTGCTTTTTTTGCGTTCAGGGAAAGTAGAGTAGTCGAATTGCTATTCCGCCGAAGGAGGAATCTGGCTGGCGAAGTTGAATAATGTTACGTTGGCTCATTCCTGCCGGATTCCTCCTTCAGCAGAATGACATTTGTGCTATTCTCGCTTTTCTAAATAAGAAACCGTATCTTTGCACCCGCATTTGAGAACGGCCACGTTCCGCGCAGCTTGTGAGCTGCCTTAAAGAAACTTGTTGGGCCGGCTTTGTCTTCCGTCCGTTGCTTCCGTCACTTGTCGTTGTGTTGAGTGGGAGAGAAGAGCGTCGCTGAATCCGCTGTTTTCAGAGCTATTCACTCCACTCCATCCACACTGACATGGAAAACGAAACCGTTAAGACCAAGTTCAGCGAGCTGACCCTCTCTGAAGAAATGCAGCGTGCCATCACCGAAGTTGGCTACGAAGAAGCATCCCCCATCCAGGCCGCCGGTATTCCGGTCCTGCTCCAGGGCCGCGACGTAATCGGCCAGGCCCAGACCGGCACCGGCAAAACCGCCGCCTTCTCCATCCCCGCCATTGAGCGCATCGACACCGACTCGCGTGAGGTGCAGTGCCTCGTGCTCTGCCCCACCCGCGAGCTGGCGGTGCAGGTTTCGGGAGAAATCCAGAAACTGGGCAAATACAAGCGTGGCCTGGCCGTGGTGCCGATCTACGGTGGCTCCTCCTACGACCGTCAGTTCCGCGCGCTGGAGCGTGGCGTGCAGATCGTAATTGGTACGCCCGGCCGCGTAATGGACCACATCGAGCGGGGCACCCTCAAGCTGGAAAGCTGCAAGATGATCATCCTCGATGAGGCCGACGAAATGCTTGACATGGGCTTCCGCGACGACATCGAGACGGTGCTCAAGAAAATGCCCGAAGACCGCCAGACGGTATTCTTCTCGGCTACCATGAGCAAGCCGATCATGGAGATGACTAAGCGCTACCAGAAGGATCCGCAGATCGTGAAGGTAAACCATCAGGAAATGACGGTTACCAACATCGAGCAGAGCTACTTCGAGGTGCGCGGTCCGCAGAAAAAAGACGTGCTGACCCGTCTCATCGACATGTACAACATCAAGTCGGGCATCGTCTTCGCTAACACGAAGCGCATGGTGGACGAGATTGTGGGCGACCTGCAAGCCAAAGGCTACTTCGCCGAAGGCCTGCACGGCGACATGGGCCAGCAGCAGCGCCAGAACACGCTCGATAAATTCCGCAAAGGCACCCTCGAAATCCTGGTAGCCACCGACGTAGCCGCCCGCGGCATCGACGTGGACAACGTGGAAGTAGTAGTGAACTACGACCTGCCCGCCGACGAGGAGTACTACGTGCACCGCATCGGCCGCACCGGCCGCGCCGGCAAGCAGGGCAAGGCCTTCACCTTCGTGAGCGGCCGCGACATCTACAAGCTGCGCGATATCATGCGCTTCACCAAAGCCACCATCAAGCAGGAGCGCGTGCCCAGCTTCGAAGATGTGTCGGAGGTGAAAACCACGCTCATGCTCGCTTCCATCAAGGAAGTGGTGGAGAAAGGCAACCTGGAAAAATACGTGGGCCGCGTGCAGCGCCTCATTGACCAGAGCGCCGACGAGAACATCACCTCCCTCGACATTGCGGCGGCCCTGCTCAAGATGACGATGAAGGAAGACAAGCGCGCCCAGGAAAGCCTCGACGCCAGCCGTACCCAGGGTGCCGCCCGCGCCGGCTTCACCCGCCTATTCGTCACGATGGGCAAGAAGGACCGGCTGCACCCCCGCGACATCGTGGACCTGATTGCCGAGAACACCAGCCTCACGGCCAGCAAAGTCGGTGATATTGCCCTCTACGACAAGTTCAGCTTCGTGGAAGTACCCAACGAGTTTGTGGAAGAGGTGGTGAGCCAGCTCGGCCGCAGCTCCATCCAGGGCCGTCCGGTGGCCTTCAATATTGCTACGCCCCGCCAGGAAGGCGACGCCCAGCAGGAAGGTGGCAACCGCGGCGGCTTCGGCGGCGAGCGTCCGCGTCGGGGCCCGGGTGGGTTCGGCGGTGGCGAGCGGCGCGAAGGCGGCGGCAGCTACGGCGGCAACCGCGGCGGCTCCTATGGTGACCGTCGCGAAGGTGGCAGCTACGGCGGCAACCGCGGTGGCGGCTCCTACGGGGGCAACCGCGGCGGCGGCAGCTACGGCGGTAACCGCGACGGGGGCTCCTACGGCGGCAACCGCGGCGGCAGCAGCAGCTACGGCGGCGGCTACAAAGGCAAGCGCCGCGACGACGAATAAATCACGGATTGACGCTGATTAATCGTGATTCCACTGATTTCTGTTCAGTAAATCGTAATAAAAAAGCTGCTTCTCCGGAAGCAGCTTTTTTTGTTGGGCTTTGTATAGACTCCACGATGTAGCTCGAACTACCAAGTTCGAGCTACGGTATGCCGACCTGAAGATTGCGCCAAATCGTAT
Source organism: Hymenobacter piscis (assembly GCF_018760735.1). Taxonomy (GTDB): domain Bacteria; phylum Bacteroidota; class Bacteroidia; order Cytophagales; family Hymenobacteraceae; genus Hymenobacter; species Hymenobacter piscis. The sequence goes on along the minus strand of NZ_JAHHZN010000017.1, from coordinate 52,577 downwards.
TAGCCAGCCACGAACCTGCCATCAGATTTATCCGCCGCCAAGCTATCCAATCAGATGGCAAAACGCTTTAAACAGAAAGACCCCGCTTCAATGAAGCGGGGTCTTTCTGTTTGTGTGATGACGTTAAAAAATCAGTGAAATCACGATTAATCAGCGTCAAGCAGTGATTTACTTCTTGGCGGCGTCGCGCAGGTCACGAATTTCGTCGTGGCCTTTCTTGATGCCGGCGGCCTGCTTCTCGATAACGGCTTTGAGGTCAGCAGGAATATCCTGGATTTTCTGCGCTTTCTCGTAAGCGGCTTTGGCGTAATCCTCACCACGCTCACACTCGGCCAGAATGCTGTAGCGGTCCTTGCCGGTAATCAGCCCTTTCAGGTTGATGAAGGCGCGGTGAATGGTGCCAGTGATGGACGACTCTTCCTCGGGGTGGAGGTTGAGCTTGTGCATCTGGTCTTCGAGTTCAGTGATATAAGAAGAGCGCTGAGCAGCGTATTTTTTGAACGTCTCTTTCAGGTCGGCGTCCTCTACGTCGGTCATGGCTTCGGCGTAGCCTTTCTGGCCGTCTTTGAGGGTTTCAAGAAGTTCGTTGAGGCCGGCTTGCATTGCTTTAGCTTCCATAAGGAAAGGGAATGTAGGTTGGGTGTTAGTGGAAAGGTATTGTGCCTCTCTTTACTGCTAACCTCCCGTTGGGGTTGCCGGAAGCCATGATTTTGCAACTTACTCCGCCCGGCTCAGGGCCCGGCCGGCCAGGTAGCCGGTCGTCCAGGCGGCCTGAAAGTTGAAGCCCCCGGTGATGCCGTCGATGTCGAGCACCTCGCCGGCGAAGTGCAGGCCCGGCACGAGGCGGCTTTCCATCGTCTGCATATTGATTTCGCCCAGCGTAATGCCCCCGCAGGTCACGAATTCGTCCTTGTAGGTAGTCTTGCCGCGCATGGGCAGGGCCGTGCGCAACAGGGCCTCAATCAGACGGTTCTGGAGTTTGGCGGGCAGCTCATTCCAGCGGGTTTCGGCCCCGATGCCGGCCTGCTCGGAGAGAGTGCGCCAGAGCCGCTGGGGCAGCCCGAACAGCGGGTTGCTGCCGACGGTTTTGCGGCCGTGGGGGCCGCGGTGCTCCTGCAGCTGCTGGCGCAGGGTATCCTCCGTGAAATCGGGCAGCCAGTTGATGAGGGTGGTGCTCTGGTAGGCCAGTTCGTGGAGGCGGCGGGCGCCCCAGGCCGAGAGCTTGAGCACGGCCGGCCCGCTCACGCCCCAGTGCGTAACCAGCACGGGCCCCTCGTATTCGAGCTTTTCACCGGCCACCTTCACCCGGGCCCGGGCCACGCTCACGCCCGGTAGCTCGCGCAGGGGCGAATCGGGGACGTTGAAGGTGAACAAGCTGGGCACGGGCTCCTGCACGGCGTGGCCCAGCTGCCGGAGCCAGTCGTACTGCCCTGATTTGGGCGCGCCGCCCGTGGCCACCAGCACCCGGGCCACCTTCAGCTCCGGCGCAGCTACGCGGGGGCCGCTAAGCACCAGCTGAAACCCACCGCCGGCCAGGGGCTCAATGTGCTCGGCTGTGGTCTGGAGCAGGATTTCCACCCCGGCCCGGCGGGCGGCCTCGAGCAGGCACTGGGCAATGGTTTCCGACGAATCGGTGGTGGGAAACATGCGGCCGTCGGGCTCCGTTTTGAGTTGCACGCCCCGGCTCTCAAACCAGCGGACCGTATCGGGGGCGCCGAATTGCTTGAACGGTTCCTTGAGCTGGCGGGCGCCACGGGGGTAGTGTTGCACAAGCTGGGCGGCGGTGTCGGCGGCGTGGGTTACGTTGCAGCGCCCGCCGCCCGAAAGGCGCACCTTACTCAGCAGCTTGCCGGTTTTTTCCAGCAGCAGCACCCGTAGATTGGGGTTGGCTTCGGCGCAGGCAATGGCCCCGAAAAAGCCCGCCGCCCCGCCGCCCAGCACGGCTACAATAGTTCTTTCTTCCTTCACAGGAGCAAAGATAACCTACACCAACTCGTGGTCAGCAGAAGTTGAGGGCGGCCACCACGTCGTCGTGGCGGAACTGGTAGCGGGTCAGGTCGCGGATGAGGGTGGAGTCGATTTGCTTGCCGCCGCTGGTGCCCTCGGCGAAGGTGGGCGGCTGCAGGCTCAGGTGAGTAGCGGCGGCGGTGTAGAAGGTGCGGCGGCTGGGGTGGCTGTTGGCGCTGGCATTGAGCGTGTGGCCCCAGAGCCCCAGTTCCAGAATCCGCACCAGCAGCCCCACGCAGTCGTGCAGATGAATCAGGTTGACGGGCGCTTCGCCGTGGGCCACGCCGCTGCGGCCGGCCAGGAAGCGCCCCGGCGGCCGGCCCGGTCCCATCAGCCCCGACAGGCGCACCACGGTGTGGGCGGAACCCTGAAACAGGGCCTCGGCGCGCAGCAGGGGCGCGTTGGCGTCGAGACTGGCGCGGGCGTCGGTTTCCTGCATGAGGCGGGCCTCGTCGGGGTAGACGCCGGTGGAGCTCACCAGCAGCACGTGGGCCACGCCGGCGGTGGCGGCAGCTTCGGCCACCAGGCTCAGCAGGGCCGGGTAGGCTTCCGGGGAGCCGGCCCCGCGGGTGGGCGGCACGTTCAGAATCAGGGTTTCCACGCCCTGAAGCAGGGCCTGGAGGGTATCGGAATCGGTGGCGGTGGGGGTAGGGGCCAGGCGCAGCAGAAAGGGGCGGATGCCGGCGTCGCGCAGGGTCAGCAGTTGGCCGGGCGTGGTGGTGGAGCCGTGGACCGGGTAGCCGGCCGCTACCAGGGCGCGGGCCAGGGGCAGGCCCAGCCAGCCGCAGCCCAGCACGGCCACCGGGCGAAGAACAGCAGAAGGAGCGGGTTGAATCATGCGGGGTAAAGGTGGCAAAAAAACTTTCCCGGGCAAGCACGCCGCCAAGGAATCCGTAAACTGTTACCTTGCGTCCCAACAAGTATGCAAGCATACTATCTATGCCCGCCCCGTACCGCCTGTATCCTGACTTCCCCCGCGACTTCGAGGCCCGCGTGCGGATACTGCGGCCCGAGGAGAGCGGGCGGCAACGGCCCCCCTACAACGGTATCCGCTGGGATTTTAGCTATGCTCCGGTTACCTCCGGGGTGCTTCACATGATGCTGTACCCCGACTTCTTCGACCCGATTACCGGCGACTCGTGGCGGGAAATGCCTTTGCCGGTGGATAAATGGCTGCCCGCGCGGGTCAGCGTCGTTTCGGAGCAGATGCGGGTCGGGACGAGTCTTTACTACTGCGAGGGCAGCCGGATAGTGGCCGAGGGTACCGTTACCCGCATAATCGGTTTATTTGAGTCCTGGCCGCAGGCCTGATTTTCGACCTTTACTTTTCCCACTTCACCTTTCTTTCGCTTATGTCCTCTGCGCATCCCTACGCCCAACCCATGCTCCGCGACAACGCCCTGCAGGGAAAAACCATCGTCGTGACGGGCGGCGGCACCGGCCTCGGCCGGGCCATGACCACGTACTTTCTCCAGCTCGGGGCCAACGTGGTCATCAGTTCCCGCAAGCTGGAAGTGCTTGAAAAAACGGCCGCCGAGCTGCGCGAGCAAACCGGCAACGCCAACGTGCTGGCCGTGCAGTGCGACGTGCGCAAGTACGACGAAGTAGAATCCCTGCTCGAGAAAACCATCAGCACCTACGGGGGCGTGGATGTACTGCTCAATAATGCGGCCGGCAACTTCATCAGCCCCACCGAGCGCCTCAGCCACAAGGCTTTCGACGTGATTGTGGACATCGTGCTCAAAGGCTCCTACAACTGCACCCTGGCTTTCGGCAAGCGCTGGATTGCCGATAAAAAGCCCGGTACCATCCTGAGCATTGTCACGACTTACGCTTCCGTGGGCTCGGCCTTCGTGGTGCCCTCGGCGGCCGCCAAAGCCGGTGTGCTAGCCATGACCCGCTCCCTGGCCGTGGAATGGGCCAAGTACGGTATCCGCTCCAACGCCATTGCCCCCGGCCCGTTCCCGACGGAAGGCGCCTGGAGTCGCCTCTTCCCCGAGCCCCTGGCCTCCAAGCTCGACCCGGCCGCCAACGTGCCCCTCAAGCGGGTGGGCAACCACCAGGAGCTGGCCAACCTGGCCGCCTACATGGTGTCGGATTTCTCGGCCTACATGAACGGCGAAGTGGTGACCCTCGACGGGGGCGAATGGCTCAACGGCGCCGGCGAGTTCAACAAGCTCGAGCTGCTGACCTCCGAAATGTGGGACCAGATCGAGAAAACCATGCGCCGCTAAATCACAGATGATGCAGATAACGGGATGCCGCAGATTCGTTCACCTTCACCATTTAGCAAGCTGAACGAATCTGCGGCATCCCACTATCTGCATCATCTGTGATTAAAGTTTGTACCCCTTGAAATCCTTGGTGAACTCCTGGGCGGGGATGGGCTGGTTGGCCACTACGTCGTGGAATTCGAACTTCTCGAACAGGCCCTTGTCGTCGTGGACCTGCACGACCAGGGGCAGGAAGAGCTTCTGATCCACGCAGAGCAGGATGCGGCGGCCGTAAGCGTTGGGTACCTGCAGGGTTTTGCCGGCCGGTACTATGGCGCCTACACTCAGGTTGTTGCGCTCCAGAATGCGGTATTCGCCGCAGCCGAATTTGTCAGCAATGGTTTTGGTGCTTTCCGCCTTGGTGGGCTTGTAGCTCACGTATCGGAACTGCGGGTACACGGAGCGCAGCACGTAGGCCGGGCGGCCCTGCACGGTGGTATCGGCGGTGTAGCGGAAGGTTTTTTCGAAGCCCGGATTCAGGCGCTGGCCCGAGCCGTCGAGCATTTCGGCAATGGTACCGTAGCCGGCTTCCAGGGCGCTGTGGTGGATGCTTTTACGCATCAGGGAGCCGTTCGGGTCCAGGCTCAGCGTCACGTACGGAAAGCTGTTGGGGTACACCCAGGCGTCGCCGTTGTTCTGGCCCGTCACGTAGAGCACCTCAATGCCCTTGTCGTTGCGCAGATACACTTTGTAGGGGTTGAAGCTCATCTTCATGGCCGTGCGGTTCTGCTGGTAGGCGGCGCCGATGCGCTCCTGGGCCCGCACGTTGCAGCGCAGCGTTTTGAGGTTCTCGATGGCGCTGCTCAGGCGGCTGACGAGGACATCGGTGGTGATTTTAGGCTCGGCGGGAATGGTAGCGGTGCTGCCCAGGCCCAGCAGCAAAACGGGCGCCAGGCGGTAAGAACGAAGCATACGTAACAGATTCAGAGGAAAGTAAGGAGGTAAGTCGGCCCGTTAACACAAACCGCGCCGGAAGGAGGGAGGAAGAAGCTGTTGAATGGCTTTGCGGCTCTGCTCAGGATGAAAATTACCCCACCCACCCAACAGTCCACTCAATTCAGGCTGATGGGCGGAAACCGGCTGGCTTTGCTGTCGAAGACGAAAAGCTCGTCAATTTCCACGGCTTGCAGAAAGCGGAAAAGGGGAAACTGCTCCACCACAGCCTGCACAGCGGGGGCATCCTGGCCATTCATCGTGACCCAACCCCGGCTCCGGTCGGCGCTGATGGCGTAGGCCTCAATCACGTTTTGCTCGATCAGGCGGCTGATAAAGGCGCGGTGCCGGGGAATGAGGGCAATAAATTCTTCGTCGAAGAAATCGGGCAGGCGCAGGGTGACAACGAATTTGGGCATGAGCGCGAAAGGCTAGTTTCTGCTAACGCCCGGCCGCCGTCGAAAGTTGACTTGTAGCTCTTCGCGGCAACTTTTTTTGGCTTTTAACAGAATACCCGCCCATGCACTTTACCGTCATCACCCCCACGCACAACCGCCTGGCCTACCTGCCCGAGGCCGTGCAGAGCGTCCGCGCCACCGTTACGGCTCCGCTGGATTTCTCCTTCGAGCACCTGATTTGTGAAAATGCCTGCTCCGACGGCACCGCCGCGTGGCTGCCCGAGGCGGCCGCCCAGCCCGGAGCGCCCCTGCGCTTCCGCCGCCAGTCCGAGCTGCTGCGGGCCGGGCCAGCCCGCAACGTGCTCATCCGCGAAGAAGCCCCCGCCGACGCCTGGCTGGTGCCCCTCGACGACGACGACCTGCTGCTCCAGCGCACCCTGTTCCACTACGCCAGCCAGATCCACCAACACCCCGGCCGCCCCTGGCTGGTGGCCGATTTCCTGCGCGTGGACCAGGACCGCCGCTACCTGCCCGCCGACGATTACTACGCCTGGCAGTTCGACTCGCCCCAGGACATGCTGCGGGCTATTTTTCGGGCCGAGCACTTCATTCAGGGCAACGTCTGCTACAGCCGCGCCCTGTTCGAGGAAGTCAACGGCTACGACGAGCAAATCGAAATGGCCGAGGACCTCGACCTCTACGTGCGCTTCCTGCTGGCCGGGCACCTGCCCGTCATCTGCCCCCACATCAGCCACCTGCACCGCTTCCACAGCAGCAACGTCAGCATCGGCGTCGATGCCGGCAAGCACGCCCAGGACCTGCGCGTCATCTACGATAAGTACGCCGCGCAACTGGGGGAATGGGGGATTGAACGGCCGTAGTAACGACTATCCGTGAAATAGAACGGTCATTTTGAGCGGAGCGAAGAATGACCGTTCTAGTTTTCGACCACCACCCCGCCCTTCACCACCAGCTTCACCTGCCGCAGGGCGCTAATGTTCTGGGTGGGGTCGCCGGAGACGGCGACCAAGTCGGCGAGGAGGCCGGGTTTGAGCTGGCCGCGGTCGGGGAGCTGGAAGAGGCGGGCGTTGGTGCTGGTGAGGCCACGCAGGGCCTGCAGGCTCGTGAAGCCATATTCGCGCACCAGCAGCTCAGCCTCGCGCAGGTTGTCGCCGTGCGCGAACACGCCCACGTCGCCGCCGATGGCCAGCTCCACGCCGCTTTGGAGGGCGGCTTTCAGGCTGAGGCGTTTCTGCTGGATGCGGTCGGGCTCGGGGCTAGTGCCTTTTTGCCAGCCGCGGTACCCGGCAATGGCGTCGCCGGCGGCTACAGTGGGGCAGAGGGCCACGCCGCGCTGCTTCATGAGCCTGAATACTTCCAGCGTGCCGCCGTCGCCGTGCTCGATGGTTTGTACGCCGGCCAGGGTGGCGCGGCGCATACCTTCGGGGGTGCTGGCGTGGGCCACCACGGGGCGGCCGGCGTTGCGGGCGGTCTGCACTAGCAGGTTCAGCTCGTCCTGCGAGAAGGTGGGCCGGCTGGGCTCGTTGGGACCCCAGCGGTAGTCGGCGTACACCTTGATGATGTCGGCGCCCTTGCCGATTTGTTCCCGCACGGCCCGGATGAGGCCGTCCACGCCGTCGGCTTCCTGGGCGCCCTGGGGCACGTCTACGTCGGCGGAGAGCTTGGGGCCGTAGGAGCCGGTGGCGACCAGGGCCCGGGTGGCCACCAGCAGGCGCGGGCCCGGAATCAGACCCTGCTCAATGGCCTGTTTGAGGCCCACATCGGCGTAACCGGCGCCTTCCGAGCCCAGGTCGCGGGCGGTAGTGAAGCCGGCGGCCAGCGTGGCGCGGGCGTGGGCGGTGGCGCGCGCCACCCGCAGTGCTTCGGATTCGAGCAGCACCTGATCGTTCCAGGGCGTTTCGTTGTAGGGGTGGAGCAGCAGGTGGCTGTGGCCCTCAATCAGGCCGGGCAGTAGCGTGAGGCCCGGCAGCTCCAGGGTGCGGGCCCCGGCCGGCGCGCTCAGTTGGGCCGCCGGCCCCACGGCCTTGATTTTGTCGCCCTCCGTGAGCACGGCCCAGCCGGGGTGCAGGGTTTCACCATCGAAGACGGCGGCGGGCCGCAGCAGCAGGGCCGCGGGCGCGGGAGAAGCGGCGGGCAACTGGGCCAGGGCCGGGCCGGCCGCCAGCAGGAAAGCGAGGAGGAGAATGGAGCGCAAGGACGGGGCGTGAAGCGGGTGGAGCGAAGCCTAAAGCTACGGCTGCTTCCGCAAATCGTACGACAGGCCCACCTGCGCATCCCAAACACACAAGCGCCGGTTTTTGAACCGGTAATCGGCGTCTTCTACCGGTAGGCTGGCAAGAAGTAGGCGGGGATGGAAAACGGCCTCCAGATTAAATCGGCTGCCGCCTAACTGCCGATAGGTGAGCGACGACCACAGCCCGAATCCCGCTTTGGCTTCTGTACTCCGCTGCCGGGCCCCCACCAAATAAAGGCCCGCGCTGGGGCCGGCCAGCACTTCCAGCCGGGGCGCGAGCTGCAGCCGGCCGGCCACAAAGCCTTGCAGGGAGTAGAGCGAGTTGTGGTACTCCGTAATGACGCGGGGAAGGCTGGCCGGATCAAACGGATCATCACTCGGAATGATATCCTGGTAGTTCTGGCGGTGGCGGGCTACCGTCAGGCCCACGCCCGCCGCTACGTGGCGGCCCAGCGGCAGCACGGCATGCAGGCCCCCGGAAGCCGCGCCGGTGAAGGACGTTTCGCCCACCCGGGTATAACCGCCCGTGAGCAGCACTTTCTGACTGAAAGCCGGAGTAGCTGCGAGAAAAAGCAGGAGCGGGATAAGTAGGAATCGAGTCATAGTTGGGGAAATCAATAAAAGAAAAGCGGCCGGCTACAAACAGAGTAGCCGGCCGCTTCATAGGTTGCAAGGAAGTAGCGAACCAGCAATCGGGTTTCCGCATAAACGGAAACCCGATTGCCGGTGTATGCCCCGGGATTTAGCCCCGGTCCTGAGGTGCTACGCTTTCTTGCGCTTCACTTTCACCTTCTTCACTTTCTTATCCGGAGCCGAATCGGCGGACCCGGGGCCGCCCACGAGGGTCATTTCCTTCACGAGGTGGCCGGCGCCAGCGTATTTGTCTACCACGAAGAGCATGTAGCGCACATCGAGGGTGATGTTGCGCACGCGGTCGGGGTCGAACATGATGTCGGACATGGTGCCTTCCCAGTTGCGGTCGAAGTTGGTGCCGATGAGCTCCCCGCGGCCGTTGATGACGGGCGAGCCGGAGTTGCCGCCGGTGGTGTGGTTGGTGGCAATAAAGGCCACCGGCACGGAGCCTTTGTAGGCGTAGGGGCCGTAGTCCTTGTTCTGGTACAATTCCGCGAGGCGGGCCGGAACTTCAAACTCGGGGTTGGTGGGGTCGGCCTTCTCCATGATGCCGTCGAGGGTGGTATAAAAATCGTAGTGTACGCCGTCGGCGGGCTCGTAGCCGGCTACCTGCCCGTAGGCCAGGCGCAGGGTGGAGTTGGCATCGGGGTAGAACTTGCGCTCCGGCTGTTGCAGGCGCAGGCCCGCCACGTAGGTGCGCTGGAGCAGGGCAATCTGGTCGGTAGCGGCGGAGTAGGTGGGCAGGATGGCCGCGCGGTAGTTGCCCACAATGGTCGTGGCGAGCTGCACGGCGGGGTCTTGGCGCAGGGCGTCGGGTTTGCCGTTGGCTACCTCATCGAGCACGGCCAGGGCGCTGGCCTGTTCCGTGAGGCGCGACTTATTGAACAACTGGGTCGTGTAGGCGTCCCAGCCGGTGGCGGCGTACTGCTTGCTGAGCGTCTTTACATAGGCGGGCAGCAGGGCCGCCGGGGTGCCGGTGGCGTAGAGGGGCAGCAGCTGGGCGGCCACCTTCTGGTCGGTGGGGGCGTTGTAGTTGCGGAAGAAGCCGGCGGAGCCCTTTTTGGCTTTTTCCACGGCGGCAGCCAGCTCGGCGGCGGGCACTTTCTGGTCCACCAGGTCCAGCAGGGGCAACAGGCTGTTGGCGTAGCTGACCAGCTCCACGCCCAGGGCCGCCTCGCTCACGTAGTCGCGGGCCAGGGTGTAGTCGCGGGCAGTGGCGTAATGGCGTTGCAGGTCGGGCAGGAGGGTGGCGAAGGCGGCCCGGCGGGCGGCGTCGCCCGATTCGGCCCAGCGCTGGAATTCAACTTCCTGCTGCTGTTTCACGCCTACGGCGTCGAGCTTTTTGAGGCCCCGGTTCTCGCCAATCCACTTTTTCCAGTAGTTGGCAATGCTGGCGTACTTGGCCGCGTACTGAATCCGGACTTTATCAGAAGCCTTCATATCGGCATCGAGCACCTTGAGCTTGGCGTCGCGAACGGCAATTTTGGCCGGGTTCGAGACGGCGTAGGTTTCCTCGACGCCCCAGCTGGTGAGGTACTCGTTGGTGCGGCCGGGAAAGCCGAACACCATGGTAAAGTCGCCGGGCTGCACGCCGGCCAGGGAAATGGGCAGGTGGTGGCGGGGCTTGAAGGGCTTGTTGTCGGGCGAGTAGGGGGCGGGCTTGTTGTCGGGGCCGGCGTAGATGCGGAAGATGCTGAAGTCGCCGGTGTGGCGGGGCCAGGCCCAGTTGTCGGTGTCGCCCCCAAATTTGCCGATGCTACTCGGCGGCGCGCCCACCAGGCGGATGTCCTGGAAAACTTCCGTCACGAACAGGTAGTACTCATTGCCGTTGAACATGGGCCGCACGAACGCCTGGTAGCCGGTGCCCTGCACGGCGGCCTGGGCCACGCGCTGGGAATTCTGCTGCACCAGCTTCTCGCGCTCGGCCTCCACAATGCCCGTGGTGGGCACGCCGGCCAGCACCTGGCTGCTCACGTCCTCCATGCGCACGATGAAGGTGGCCGTCAGACCGGGGTTGGGCAGCTCCTGGCTGCGGTCCATGGCCCAGTAACCCTTGGTGAGATAGTCCTTCTCCACCGAGGAATGGCTCTGAATCTGGCTGTAGCCACAGTGGTGGTTGGTGAGCAGCAGGCCCTGGTCGGAGATGATTTCGCCGGTGCAGCCGCCGCCAAACTGCACGATGGCGTCTTTGAGGCTGCCCTGGTTGATGGAATAAATCTGCTCGGCCGTGAGCTTGAGGCCTTTTTTCTGCATGTCGGCCTCGTTGAGCTGCTTGAGCAGCAGCGGCAGCCACATGCCTTCATCGGCGCGGGCCGAAAGGGTGATAAGGAAAGTAAGGGCCAGCAGCGCCAGCCGGGTACGAAGGAGCATAGAAACGAAAAAGGGTGGACGAATCAAGACGCTAAAATACGCTTTTGGCTGCTTGGATGATGTTCTTTCGAGGCACATACGCTTCCCACAGAGGTTCGTAGCGCCGACAAAAAAACGCCCACCCGGCAACCGGGTGGGCGTTAATCAAGCCTGATAGCCGTCAGAACGAATCTGCGTTATTGGCGGCTTTGTCGGCACCATCTGTGATCTAGGAATGCCCGATTTCGGCCACGGCGGGCAGGTTTTCGGCCTTGGTGTAGGACTCGGACGGCTGCTGGGCGGCGGCCGGAATGTCGTTGGTTTCCTCGGCGGCGTGGGTTTGCTCCCACTCGCGGAAGCGCAGGATTTCGCCTTGGAACTTCTCGATAAACCAGCTGATCAGGGCCAGATCATCCAGGAAGCCTACTACCGGAATAAAATCGGGGACCAGATCAACCGGCGAGAGGGTGTAGAGCAGCACGCCCAGCGCCGACACGATGGTGCCGGTGTCAATCTGCCGGTACTCGCCGCTGACGTAGTTGCGCACCAGCCGCACCAGGGTGCGGCCCACGTCGAATACCTGCTTGAATTTGTTGTCGCCGCTGTCCTTGCTGGCCAGCTTGTTGGCTACTTCGTTGAGCACCATCACCACCTTGAAAGGGCGGCCCAGCAGCTTGCCGGCGCGGTTGAGGAACACGCTGAACAGCGCGTTTTTGGAAATCGAAAGACCTTTTTCGACGAGAGAGGACATAGGGGAATAGTTGAGGTTGTGGGGGCGTGTACGCGTGCCCCGCACCCGACGTTGCAGTGGCCGCCTCAGAAAAGCCAGGCCCGGGCGTAGGCCGGCACTTCGCGCAGCAGCGCCTAAGCGTCGCGCGGTTTTGCCGATGACGAAGGCATCATGCTATGCCCTCCGGCCTCATACTTCCCGCGGTACTTCTCCGAAGTTATCCGGATTCCGCTACTTTCGTGGCCATGAGCCCCTTCCTCACCCCGCCCGCCGCCACCGAGTACGGCCCATATTACTACACCTACGTGAAGCTGATTGCCGGTGACCCGCTGGAGGCCCTGCGGCGGCAGCCCCGGGAGCTGCGCCAGCTGCTGGCCGGCCTCACCGAGGAGCAGGGCACGTTCCGCTACGCCCCGGGCAAGTGGAGCATCAAGGAAAACCTAGTGCACATGCTGGATACGGAGCGCATCTTCGCTTACCGCGCCCTGCGCATCAGCCGCGGCGACACCACTCCGCTGCCCGGCTTCGAGCAGGACGACTACGTGCCCGCCTCCGGCGCCGATTCCCGGCCGCTGGCCGCTATTCTGGCCGAATACGACGCCGTGCGGGCCGCCACGCTGAGTTTGTTTGAGTCGTTTACCCCGGCGGCCATCAGCCGGCAGGGCACGGCCAGCGGGCAGCCGGTGAGCGTGCGGGCTCTGGCCTACATTCTGCCCGGCCACGAAGCCCACCACCTCAACCTGCTGCGCGAGCGGTATTTGCCGGGCCTGCCAGAAGCGGGACTGCAATAATCGCAACCGATTCACAACACCGCCTCCGGGGCGTGCGTTATATACGCCTCATCCACTCTCAACCCACACCCCATCATGGCCAAAGCCCAGGAGCCCCGCAAAGAGAAGAAGAAAGAGCCCGCCAAAACCACCAAGGAAAAAAAGGCCGCCAAAGAGGAGAAAAAAGCCCTCAAGGCCCGCCAACAAGACTAACAACAAGAGGCCCGTCTACCCGACGGGTCTCTTTTTTGCATTTCATTCCTATGTCTCAGCGTATCGCACTCATTACCCTCGTGGTGGCGGATTACGACGAGGCCATCCGGTTTTACACCAATAAGCTGGGCTTTCGGCTCGTGGAAGACACGCCCCTGAGCCCCGAAAAGCGGTGGGTACGGGTAGCCCCGCCCGGTGCCGGCGGGGCCGAGTTGCTGCTGGCCCGGGCCGCCACGCCCGCCCAGCAGGCCGCCATCGGCAACCAGACCGGCGGCCGCGTGGCCCTGTTCCTCTACACCAACGACCTGGCCCGCGACCATGCCCGCCTGCTGGCCCACGGGGTGCGCATTGTGCGGCCACCCCGGACGGAGCCCTACGGCCAGGTGCTGGTTTTTGCCGATCTGTACGGTACCCTCTGGGACTTGCTCCAGCCCGCTCAGAGCGTGTAATACACCTCTTTCTGCTTGTCGTGGTGCTTGATGTAGCCGTGCAGGGTGAGCTTGATGAGGGTGCGGTGGGCCCGGCGCTGGCCGATGTTGAGCAGCTTCATGTACTGGGCCAACGTGATGCGCGGGTGCTGGCGCAGATACTCCAGCACGGCCAGCTCCTCCCGGTTGAGTGGAATCTGCTCGAACTGGCTCTGGGGTTCCTGGCGCTCCAGCACTTTTTCGGTGAGCTGGCTGGTTTGTACGCTTTGGTCGCGCACGCGCACGTAGGAGCGCCAGTCGCCGTCGGCAATCTGGGCGCGGTGGGGTTTCTGGCTGCTTTCAGCTACCAGTACCAGCAGTACCACCCGGCCCTCGCCGGCTTCGATTTCCCGGTAAGTGAACTCCAGGGGCGGGTCGATATAGTGCCGGGCGGCCTCGCGGAGCTGGTAGAGCTCCTCCTCCACGTCGCGCACGCCCGTTATCCGGCCGTTATCGTCCACGCCCACCAACACCCGCCCGCCGTGGGTATTGGCCAGCGACGACAACGTGCGGGCCATGCGCGTGGGGTGGGTGGTGCGCTGCTTGAATTCCAGCCGCTCCCCCTCGCCCTGCCGAATCAGCTCCAGTAAATCCATCGGGAATAAAGTAAGCGGATGAAACAGATGACAGGTCGAAACAAGAACATCCTTCCGAGCGGAGCCGAGGAATCCCGCGGGCTGGTATTGGATTACCATTACAACGTCAGCACGCGGGATTCCTCCGCTCCGCTCGGAATGACGTTCTGCATTTTTGCCTGGCCTACTCCACGCCGGTTTCTTCGGCTGAAATACGCCAGAGGCGGTTAGCCTCGGTGGCGCTGCTGGCGCGCTCCGAGCAGCGGGCTACTTTGCGGCCGGCGAAATACTGCCCGCTCACCCGGGCCGTTTCCGGGGCCGTGGCGAGGTACAGCGTGGTCTGAGCACCCTTCTCGGGCGACACCATCAGGGGGCGGGCCGTCCACCAGAGGGCCTTCATGACCTGGGAGGTATCGGCGCGCATGAGGCTGGTATCCACCATGCCCGGGTGCAGGCAGTTGGCCGTGATGTTGGTCAGGTCGAGGCGGTGGGCCAGCTCCTTAGTGAACAGAATGTTGGCCAGCTTGGAGTCGGCGTAGGCCGTGAGCCAGCTGTACTTGTCGGGCGAGTTGCGGGCTTCGCGGTCGGGCTCAATCTCGCCCACCCAGTGCGCCACCGACGATACCGTGACCACCCGGGCCTGCTCAGCAGCGTCGAGCAACGGCAGCAACTGGTTGGTGAGGGCGTAGGGCGCCAGGTGGTTGGTGGCCCAGCTCAACTCGTGGCCTTCCTCGGTGAGGGTGAAGCGCCCGGGCATAATACCCGCGTTGTTGATCAGAATATCGAGCTGGCTGAATTCCTGCTGCATCTGCTCGGCCAGGGTGCGCACGTTGCGCAGCAACGACAGGTCGAAGCACTTGACATGCACGTGGGCCTCGGGGCCGGCCGCCTGCTGAATGGCCGCCTGGGCCCGGGCGGCCTTTTCCGGGTCGCGGCCCACCAGTACCACCCGCGCCCCGCCCCGGGCCAGCTCCTGGGCCGTAACCAGCCCGATGCCGCTGGTGGCTCCGGTAACCAAGGCAGTTTTGCCCGCCAGCGGCAGGGAGGAAGCAGAAACCATACGGGACGGGGGTAGCGTGAAGTCAGATGACGGGTAAAAAGGGCCGGAGCCGGCAAGAAGCGGGCCAGTAGCGGTAAAACGTAAAAACAAGCCCCGCGGGTTTCACCCCGCCGAAACCGCCGCCAGCTCCCGGAGGCGGCAGCTGACCTCGGCCAGCGTGGGCCGGGCGGCCACCGTAGGTTGCTGACAGCGGGCCTGCAGTTGCCGCAGTTCTTCCTGCAGTCCGGCTGCCGGCTCTTCCTGCGGCGGGCAGCGGTCCAGCAGTTCTTCCAGCAGGTTGCCGAAGGCCCGGGTTTCCAAGCGGGGCAGAAGCTGGGCGGCCACGTCGTCGGAATCGGGCAGGAATCCGGCCGCCCCGAAATCACCCAGCAGGCTTTCCCCGGCTGGCGTGGTGAGGATGTTGTGGCCGTACAGGTCGCCGTGCAGAATGCCCCGGGCGTGCAGGTGGGCCACCGCCGCCGCAATGCCCCCGGCTAGGCGCAGCAAAACCGGCAGCTCGAAGGTGGCGGCGGGCGCGTACACGTCGCGGGTGCAGGTGGCAAAGCTGGGCGGCCCGGCCAGGGTGGTAAAGGCGGGGTCGATGAGCTCGAGCACCAGACCCTCGCGGCCGGTGGGGTGGTCGGGGAGGGTGCCGCGCACGGCTATCAGGTGGGGGTGGGCGCCGGCGCTCCGGCAGGCTACCATTTCAGAGTGGGGCAGCCCGTCGCTGGTGACGGCCCCTTTGAACAGCTTCACGGCCACTGGCTCGGGCGCAACTCCGGCGGCGCGCTGCCACTCTCCCCGGTAAATAATGCCCGAAGCGCCTTCGCCCAGTACCGGCCCGGTGCTCAGGTGGCGCCAGGCAATGGCGGGCTGGTCGGCGCGGGCCAGGGCGGCGGCTTCGGCAGCGGTGGCCAGCGGGTTGCCGGCGAAGGCCAGCCAGCTTAGCCGGGGCATGGTCAGCAGCCACTCGGGCAGGGTGGTCAGTTGGTTGGCGGCCAGGCGCAGCAGCTCCAGGTGGGTGCAGCGGGCCAGCTCCGGGGGCAGCTCCCGTAGGCGGTTGCCGGCCAGCATCAGCTTCTGCAGCTGCCCGCAGTTCCCGATTTCCGGCGGCAGGGCGGCCAGCTCATTATCGGTGAGGATGAGCCAGCGCAGGCGGGGCGGCAGGGCGGCCCCGGGCAGCTCCCGGATGTGGTTGGCCTTGAAGCCCACCATTTCCAGGTTCGGGCACTGGCCCAGCACGGCGGGTACCTGGGTAAACTCATTATCGGAGCCGAAGAAAATCCGCAGGCGGTGTAGGCGGGGCAGGTCGGCGGGCAGCTCGCGCAGGGCATTGCCCGAGAGGTTGAGGATTTCGAGCGTGTCGGAGAGCTCGAAAATTTCCCGTGGAAATTCGGTCAGCCCTTCGGCCAGGTCCAGGCGGGTGGCCCCGGCCAGGGCGCCGGCGCGTAGTTGGGCAAGCGTGTGCATAGCAGTAGGCAAAGTAGAGGCCGGCTTCTGAAGGGAAACCGGGGCGGCACAAAAAAGCCGCTGCCGGAAACGGCAGCGGCTTTTTTTAGGAGGTAGGAGCGAGTAGGAAAGGAGCTAGGAGGTCGGGCAATTTCCCCGTTCAGCTCCTGACTTCTAACTCCTGTCTCCTGGCTTCTTCCAATTAGAACGGCAGGTCGTTGTCGTCGTCCGAGGCAATGGGAGCGGCCGAGGCGCGCAGGTTCGGGTTCTGGTTTTGGGCCGGAGCCGCCGCGCGGGGAGCGGCCTGCTGGTAGCTGCCACCCTGGGGAGCGGCGGCACCACCACCGGAATTCTCGATGCGCCAGGCTTCGAGGTTGGTGAAGTACAGCATCTGGCCGTTCTTGTTAAAGCCGCGGCCACGCAGGTTAAACGACACCTTCACTTCGTCGCCCACTTTGAACGGGTCGATGAGGGCGGTCTTGTCCTGCACCATCTGGAACTTGATATGCTCGGGGTACTGGCCGTCTACGACCTCCAGCACGAATTCGCGCTTGCGGAATTTTTCGCTCACCTGCTGTTCGTCGAAAATTTCGTGCAGGCGGCCGGTAGCTTCGTAAGCCATAAGGTTGATATGTTTGGGAAGTTGGAAACTGTTAACCAAACCTACGAAAAAAAACGCGGTTCGTTTCCGGCGCTCCGGGGCCGCGGCGGGCAGTTGCCTGCCTACCTTTACCTTGCGTTTTTGCCCACCCACTACTTTTTTTTCGCGCTATGAATTCTCCTTTCGCCCTGGCCCTGCACGGCGGTGCTGGCACTATTTCCCCCGCCCTGATGACGCCCGCCAAAGAGCAGGCTTACCAGCAGGCCCTGCGCGCCGCCCTGAGCCGGGGCTACGCCGTACTGGCCGGCGGCGGCGCGGCCCTCGATGCCGTGGAGCAAGCCGTGCGCAGCCTCGAAGACGAGCCCTTGTTTAATGCGGGCCGGGGCGCGGTGTTCACCCACGAAGGCCACCACGAAATGGACGCGGCCATCATGGACGGCCGTAACCGCGCCGCCGGCGCCGTGGCCGGAGCGCGCGCCGTGCAGAATCCCATCCGGGCGGCCCGCCTCGTGATGGAGCACACCGACCACGTGCTGCTGGCCTGGCCCGGGGCCGATGCGCTGGCCCAAGAGCACGGCCTGCCCACCCAGCCCGCCGAATATTTTTTCACCCAGCACCGCTACGACCAGCTCCAGGAGGCCTTACAGGAAGGCCGCATGCGTCTCGACCACTCCCAGGCCCTGCCCACCGATGAGGACCCGAAAAGGAAAATGGGCACGGTAGGGGCGGTGGCCCGCGACCAGCACGGCCACCTGGCCGCCGCCACCAGCACCGGCGGCATGACCAACAAGCGCTACTCCCGCATCGGCGACTCGCCTATCATCGGCAGCGGCACTTTCGCCGACGACCGGACCTGCGCCATCAGCTGCACCGGCCACGGCGAGTTTTTCCTGCGCGCCGTGGTGGCTCACGACATCAGCTGCCTCATGGAGTACCGGGGCCTGAGCCTGGCCGAAGCCTGCCGCATCGTGGTCCACGACAAGCTGGCGCCCATCGGGGGAGAGGGGGGACTGGTAGCCGTGGACGCAGCCGGCAATGTGGCCCTGCCCTTCAACTCCGAAGGCATGTACCGCGCGAGCCAGACTTCCCACGGCGCCGCCGCGCCGTACGTAGCCATCTACAAATAAGGAGTGTCAGGCCGCTTCAGCAGCTATCATTTTCCCGCGGCCCAGAATGCGGCCGGCGGTGGGCATATATATAAGGAGTGAGTCAGCGTTGTAAACCCGGCGCGAAACGCCCCTTGTTCAGCAATTGAGTGCCGGTCGATTAATTAGATTGGTGTAACACGAAAAAAGGCCTTTCCTGGCAAGGAAAGGCCTTTTTTAACATTTGGGTAAACCTGTCAATTAGCTGGAGTAGGCTCATTGGCTCCCTGGCCGGCCGTGAGCAGCTCCGATTCGGCGGCTTGCTGGCGCAGCTTGAAATCGGGGTAGAATTCGCGCCGGGTCACGTCGTAGAGGTTGCCCTTCACCAGCACGTGCAGCAGCATGTTCTCAATGGAAATGGCCTCGCCTTTGCGGGCGGCGGCAGCATTGCTGTGTTCGAGCTTGTGGCCGTCCATGATGACGACCATGTTCGAGCCGATGGTTTCGAGCTGGTTGCCTTCCGTGATGAGCACCCCCGTATCCTCGCCCAGGCCGATGCCGATGAGTTTGGGGTGGAGGGCTACCGCCTCGATGAGGCGGCCGAACCGGCCCCGCTTCACGAAGTGGGAGTCAATGACCACGTTATCGAGAAAGCCCAGGCCGGGACCCATCTTCACGGCCCCCTTCATGAGGGCATCGGGCACGCTGCCGCCCTTGATCATAGTTTTCGACATACCCATGGCCCCCGCCGAGGTACCGGCAATAACGAAGTTGGGAGTGGTCTGGTAACGGTGCTTAAGGGCAGCCAGAAACTCGGTGTCGCCGAAAATATCCACCAGCCGCGACTGGTTGCCGCCCGACATCATCACAATATCGGCCTGGCGGATGCGCTCCACGTAGTCGGGGCGCAGAGCGTCCTCGCGGGTGCGGATATCGAGCACGTTCACGTTGTTGCAGTTGAGCATCGTGAACGAGGAAATATAGATGCGCGCCACCTCATCCGGAATCATGGACGCGGTGGTGATAACCTCAATGCGCGGATCCTCCTGGCCGGATTCCAGCACCACGCGCTTAAGAATACCGAGCTCAAAAAAGTTGAGGTAGTATTTCTTCTTGGTCCGGGGGTTGGGGTAGGTGCCCTTGTCTTCGTTGCCACCAATGGCAATGAGTTTACCGAGCGGTTTGGAGTTTTTCAATGCAAAATCAGCTTAAGCCACACAAAAGGAAAAGTCCCGGTCCCGAGTAAGCAAGCTTCGGGCCACGCGGGCTGATCCGGAAAAAGGAGGAATCAGCGGACCGGAATTTCCGGCGCCAAGGCCGCGCCCGGCCCGCTGATGAACAGTAATGAACAAAAAAAAGCCGAAAAAGGCCGGCCGGGCCGGCCGAAAGTCCCGGCTTACTCGGTGGGGCGACCCAGTAGCGCGTCGAACGTGACGGTGGCCACGGCGTGGTAGTTGGGCCGGGCTTCGGCGTAGAGGCGGCGGGCCCGCTCCCGGCCGTTGGGGGTGGCCAGCAGGGCTTTGTAGAGCGGGGTCAGGAATTTGCGCCGCCCGACGCGGGTCAGGAAACGGTGCAGGGCCGCGTCGGCGGGAGCGTACCCGGCCGCAATGGTGAGCGGGAACCAGGCCGCCAGAATTTCGGCATTACCCGAATCCGTGAAGCCGAAAGCCGCATCCAGTTCGGCCAGTTGCGCCGCGCTCAGGCCGGCGGGCAGGCCGTGCAGGAAGTGCACCCACTCGTGGCTGCTCCAGGCGGCGGTGGGCAGCTCAGCGGCGGCCGTGCCATTCTGCCAGTGGCGCAGAGCCGCTTTCACGGCGGCAAACCGCTCCGAGGCTACGGGCGGCGCTCCGGCCGGAATTCCGGGCCCGTTAATCCAGGCATCAAGCTGCAGCTTTTCTTCCAGCCCGGGTTCCGGGTCGAGTAATTCCCGGCGCAGGTAGTCCAGAAAGGAGGCCGTGTCCATGCTCTGGAAACTGTGACGGGCGAAGTACTCCTTAATAAAGGTGTCGAGCCGGGCGCGGCCCACCAGGTGCTCCAGGGTCAGCAGCAGGTAGTCGCCCTTCTCGTAGGCAATGTCGGTCAGGCCCTCGTCGGGGTCGCGGCCGGCCAGGTTCAGGTGCAGATGAGTATCAGGACTGGTGGGGCCGATTTCCTGAATCGTGTGCAGCAGGCCGGTGTGGCCCAGCACCTGGAGCATGTCGGCGTAGGGGCGGCCGTAGAGTTTTTCCATGATGCGCCGCTCGAAGTACACGGTGAAGCCTTCGTTGAGCCAGAAGTCGTTCCAGGTGGCGTTGGTCACGAGGTTACCGCTCCAGGAGTGGGCCAGCTCATGGGCCACCAGGCTGGTCAGGCTCTGGTCGCCGGCCAGGATGGTGGGCGTCACGAAGGTGAGGCGCGGGTTTTCCATGCCCCCGAACGGGAAGGAGGGCGGCAGCACCAGCAAATCGTATCGGTCCCAGCGGTAGGGGCCGTACAGGTCCTCAGCAGCCGTGACCATCTGCTCGAGGTCGGCAAACTCGGCGGCGGCCCCGGGCAGGGTGGCGGGCTCGGCGTACACGCCGGTGCGCGCGCTCAGGGGCCGGAATTCCAGCTCGCCCACGGCCAGGGCCATCAGGTAGGCCGGAATCGGCTGGGCCATGCGGAACTCGTAGCGGCCGTCGGACCGGAGCTGCTGCGGGTTTTCGGCACTCATGAGCGGAAGCAGGTCGGCGGGCACCTGCACCCGGGCCTCGTAGGTGAAGCGCACGCCCGGCGAATCCTGGCAGGGCAACCAGGTGCGGGCCAGAATGGCCTGCGACTGGGTGAACAAAAACGGCCGGGTGCCGGCCGTCTGCTCCGGGCTCAGCCACTGCAGGGCCGCCGCGCCGGGCGTGGTCTGGTAGCGGATGGTCACGGCCGTAGTGTCGGGCCGCAGCCAGATGCGCAGGGCCTGGCCGAGCACGGCGTCGTCGGGGCCCAGCTCGAACTCGGTGGGCTCGCCCTCGGGCGAGTTGCCGAGCAGGACGGCTTCGATGTGCAGGTGGCGCACGTCGAGCACCAGCTCGGTGGCCGAAGAACCGGCGGGGCGGCTGAGCTGCCAGGTGGCGTGGCCGGAGAGGGTCCGGGCGTCGAAGTCCACGCGCAGGTCGAGGGCCAGGTGATGGACGCTGACTTCGGCGGGGCGGGCGTGGCTGTGCGGGTCGGCCGAAAGCGGGGGAGTGGGCATAAGCGGAAGGGCAAGCCGCCGGAAAGCGGCCGGTGAATGAGCGGACAAAGGTAGCGGCGGCCAGCCGGGAAGCCGGAAGAGCGGGCCGGTCAGTACGCAGGCTTTAGGAACGTAGCCCGGCAAAAAACCGTTATCTTGCCGCACCAGGACAGAAGCTCCGGTGCGCACAACTCCGCCGGGCCAAACGAAGTACAAGGCCCTGACTGCCCCATCCGGCGGCTAAGTCAGTATTTCGCTTTCTGTTTTCTCTCCTGTTTTTCTCCATGATCGAACGTACTCGTCCTTCTTTTTTTACTTCCTTCTTCGGCTGGCTACTGGGCCTGCTGCTCGTTACCGCCACGGTATCGTGCAGCCAGGATCAGAAGGCGCAGCTGCAGGAGGCCCTGCCGGACGCCCTCACGAAAGGCGGCGGCCCCCAGCCCAAACTCGACAGCGTGTACGTGGTGAAGGCCATGACTGCGGAACCCAAATTCAAGGGGCAACTCGACTGGGCCAAGAAGTTCTATAAGGAGCGGGATTTCCGCCTGGGCTGGTTCCGAAATCACGAACTTGTGCCCCAGGCCCAGACCATGCTCGGCGTCATCAACAAAGCCGCCGATGAGGGCCTGAACCCCAAAGACTACCAGATCAAGAACTTCGACAAACTATTCCAGGATCTGGAAGCGGCCCAGTCGGACACTACCCGCCGCAATGCCCTGGAAAAGGAAATCGACGTGGCCTTATCGGCTACTTACTTTACCTACGCCTCTGATTTCTACCGCGGTACCGTGGACCCGCGGGCGGTAAAGTCCATCGACTGGGACGTGAAGCGCAACAAAGTGAAGTTGCACAAGGCGCTCATGACCATCCTGAAGGAGCGCGAAAGCACTTACGGCTACTACGATTTTGAGCCCCTGCACCCCGAGTACGACCGCCTGAAAAAGGTGCTGGCTGACTACCGCGCCATCCAGCGCAACGGCGGCTGGCCGGCCATTCCGGCCGCTACCAAGCTCAAGCCCGGCGCGGCCTCCCCGGCGGTAGCCGCCCTGCGCGGCCGCCTGCTGGGCGCTAGTGCCGTTCCCGCGGCTTCGGCCGAGACGCCGGCCGTAGCCGTATCCAACAGGCCCGGCGACCCCGCCGCGGCTCCGGCCGCTCAGAAATACGAGGGCGAACTGGTGAATGCCGTAAAGGAGTTCCAGACGCTTAACGGTCTGAAGCCTGATGGGGTAGTAGGTGGCGAAACCCTGCGCGAACTTAACGTGTCCGTGTCCCAGCGCATCGACCAGATCCTGATGAATATGGAGCGGTGGCGCTGGATCCCGAAGAAGTTCGAGGCCGACTACCTGCTGGTCAATATCCCCGAGTACACGCTCCACGTGGTAGAGGATAATAAGGAGGTCTTCAATATGCCCGTCATTGTGGGCAAGCGCCTGCACGAGACGCCCATCTTTTCCGACAAGGTGGAGTTTGTAGTACTGGCTCCCTACTGGAACGTTCCCTTCAGCATCATCGGCAATGAGCTGCGCCCGAAGCTGGTGGCCAATGCCCAGGCTACCCTCGACCGCCTCGATATGGAAGTGGTGAAGGGCTGGGGCGCCAAGGCAACCCCCGTTGACCCCAACAGCATCGACTGGGCCAACGTGTCGGAAAAGACCTGGAAGTACACCCTGCGCCGCCGCCCCGGACCCAAGAATGACTTGGGTGACGTCAAGTTTATCTTCCCGAATTCGAACGACGTGTACCTGCACGACACGCCCCATGATGAGTTGTTCAGCCAGACCAAGCGTGGCTTCAGCCACGGGTGCGTGCGGGTAGCGGAACCCATCAAACTGGCCGAGTACCTGCTGCGTAACAAACCTGGCTACGACCGTTCCACCATCATGGAAACCATCGCCGGCCGCGAAGAAAAATACGTGACCCTGCCTGAGAAGCTGCCCGTGTACTTGGTGTACTTTACTACCTGGGTAGACGAGGCCGGCAAGATTCACTTCCGCGACGACATCTACGGCCACGACAAGTCCCTGGCCAAGGAGTATTTCAATTAGGCTGGCACGGCCCCCGGGCCACCCGCACTTCTTATTCCCCGTTGGCCAGGGCCGACGGGGAATTTTTGCGTCTAAAGGGCCACTCTAAAGCCTGCAGTCAGCCGCTACGCAGCCACGTGGGCGCAGTCCCCGGCTCAGTAATTACGCTCCAATCGAGTGCCCGCCGGCACCCCAGGAGCGGGCAGAAGAAGCCCCAGGGCCGGGAACCAGGGGAGGAGCAGCCCGATGCGTGCTACGGTGCCGGCCGCTCTCCGCCAGAAAATCGCGCGGGCCGGCCACTCCCCGTACTGAAACAGCCGGCGGCCCGTGCGTTTATCTGGGTTGGCGGCAGCAGAGGCGTGTGATCAAGGACTCGCAGGAAAAAAGCCTTCTTTTGTTACAATTGTAAAGCGGGGATATAACGCATTAGCGCGTTTGTGAATAAATGTAAACAGTGTGCAGGGTGATTTACGAATGTTTACATAGATAAACAGGCGAACAGGCGGATTAGCGCTTTGCTTTGATTTGCTACATTTGTAAATCATATGGCGGAACCCATGCTAGAACGGATTCGGGAGTTACTGGCTCAGCGGGAGCTGAGCTCTACGCAGTTTGCGGACGCTATTGGCGTGTCCCGGCCCGTCGTGAGCCATATTCTAAGCGGCCGCAATAAGCCCAGCCTGGAAGTGGTGCAGAAGATTGTGGCAGCATATCCTGATTTGTCTCTGGCCTGGCTGCTGAGCGGCACTGGCCCTATGACGGCCCCCGTAGCGCCTGTTACCGTATCTGCCTCTGCTCCGGTACCTGTTCTGAGGCCTGCTCCGGCGCCAGTAGCTGCTCCCGCCTCTGAGCAGCCCCTTCCCAAGCCGCAGGACGTGCCGGGACCCACAGAGCCTCGGAATCCGGCCGCCACGGCGACGTCGAGAGTGGCAGGGCCCTCTGCTGGTGCATCTACGGCTCCAGAGGGTCAACACCCGGCCGAAACGCCGCTGGCGGGCCCTCCGGCGCCCGTGCTGCCACTGCCGCACCAGCCGGCGCCCACTGCCCCGGCCGCAACACAGGCAGCTGCCTCGCCGCTAGAAGAACCTAGGGCAGAAATCCAGCCAGCAGGCGTGGACATGGCCCAGGCGCTGGCGACGCCGGGCAAACGCATCCGCCGCATCGTAATATTCTACCAGGACGGAACATTTGCCGACTATCAACCGGAATCCGCCAGCTAGTCAGCCACGTACGTAAAATCGGTCAACTGGTGGTATTTGCCGGCCAGTGGAGGATAAAACCGGCTGAATGCAATTTGTCAGGTAGGGTGCAGAGGCTCTCAAGCCAGGGTTTAAGGCTTTGCCAACGGGTAGTCACACACGGCTTTATACTATCGTGCTGACCGGTTTAAGTCCTGCTGGTGATGCTGCTAACAGCGTTGTTAGATTGAATATCGAAAGTTTTTTAAAAAACTGTTTTTCAGTGTATTAGGCGTGTGCGAATTAAGCTCTGCCTCAGATGGTGTGGCTTGGGAGTTGAAGTGCTTCAAAGTCGAATAGTTAAAATATAGTCTTTCCTATTCTGGGGCCCGAATCGGGATGGTAAAGGGGGCTGGCGGTGCTAAATTCCTTATCGGGGAGCGGCCCTAGCAAAGTGCTACTCGTCTACCGGACCGCTGCGCTAATCTGCTTAGCGCAAACAGAATCCCGCCGGAGCCGTGGGCTACATCGGGGATGTGGACGCGACACGGGCCTGGTACAAGGTGTTTCGATCCGGTAGGTGCCGGTTTACAAGGGGCCTTACGGTTCCAACGGTACCAAGTACCCAGGCCCGGGTGTGCAGTCTTGTAAACAGGAGGCCGGCTGGGTCCTTATGACTTGGCGTTGCCGGGTGCCGTTTACAATCGTTACGCTTGGGGGCGGGGGCAGGGGTGGCGGCTAATAGAAAGGGGAAGGCGGTAAAACTTGTCCGGTTTCGGGGTGGTGCTTACCTTTGGGCCATGAAAAATCTTCGTCTGCTCGTTCTGCTCGCCGCTGGCGCCTCGCTGTTCCTGTCGTCCTGTTCGCAGGCTCCCGATGCGGAGAAAGACCCCAATGCCGATGCGGCCTACAAGCGCAGCCACCGGCCGGAACAATACCGCGAAGCCCAGCGCAGCAACGTCAACTACTAACCGCTTCGCCCCACCGGGGCCCGGCTAGAACGCAGAAGCCCCGCCAGCAGCAGCTGGCGGGGCTTTTACGCGGGTAAGGAGGTCGTTTTGCCGCCCCGGAGATTAGGCGGGCACGGCTACGGAGGCCGTCAGGCGGGGAAGCTCGATGCCGGCCAGCAGTTCGGTCTCCAGCAGATCGGCCCAGGCCCGCAGATAGAGCACCACGTCGTCGCGCTGGTTGTGGCGCAGGGCGTTGCGGCGCTCAAAGGGAATGGTGGCCCGGATAGCGGGGTCGGAGAGACGCTCGAGGTGGGTGAGGTCGGCGCGGGTGAAGCCCAGGGCCAGCATCTCGTCGATGGTGGCATCAATGGGCAGGCCGCTGGTAGGACAGTAATCAATCAGCTGCCGCTCCCAGTCGCCGTAGCGCTGCATGGCCCGGCTGTGGATTTCAGCTTTGGTGAGGCGCGTAACCGTCTGGGCCAGGTGGCCACAGTTACAGCTACCCATGTGGCCCCACTGGTAGGGAGCCTGGGCGAGCAGGCGCTGGGCCGTCGTGCGCAGCGCCTGAATAACGGGAAGAGTGCGTTGAGCCATAGCAAAAGAAGAAAAGCCGCCGGAGCGGATGATACACAGCCTACTAAGCGGCTGAGCGGGCATTTTGTTTGGCTGCCCTGTCCAAGATAGGATTCCGCCCACCAACTTCCGAGCAGAGCCGGCCCGGCCAGCCCGGAAACGCGTATCCCCACCGCCGGCCGGAACAAGCCAACGGTGGGGATGCGTGTTTCAGAATGGATGGCGCATGGCGCCGGCCCACCGCTAGCGGTTGCCGCCGCGGCCCCGACCCCCGCGGCCGGAGCCGCCGCCGGCCGGGCTGCGCTGCCCATCAGTGCGCCCAGCCTGGCTGCTGGTCTGGCTGCGCTGACCCTCGCGGCTGCCACCACCGGCGGGGCGCTGGCCCTCGCGGCCCCGGCCGCCACCGGCCGGACCACCCTCACGGCCCGGGCGGGCGGGCCGACCGGCCGGACCCTTGGGGCGTTTGATGGGCGGCCCACCCGTGAGCGGTACGGGCTGCACCGCCGACGTGGCGTAGGGGTGGCTTTGCACCACGGGCACCTGGCGGCGGATGAGCTTCTGAATGTCCTGGAGGTAGGCGCGCTCCTCATCCTCGCAGAAGGAGAGGGCCGTGCCGTCGGCGCCGGCCCGGCCGGTGCGGCCGATGCGGTGGACGTAGGTTTCGGGCTCGTTGGGGATTTCGTAGTTGATCACGTGGGTCAGCTCGTCCACGTCGATGCCGCGGGCGGCAATGTCGGTGGCCACCAGCACGCGGGTGGAGCCGGCCTTGAAGTTGGCCAGGGCCCGCTGCCGGTGGTTCTGACTCTTGTTGCCGTGGATGGCTTCGGCCGGAATATTGGCCTTGGCCAGGGTCCGCACGACCTTATCGGCCCCGTGCTTGGTGCGGGTGAAAACGAGCACCCGGCGGATGTTCTTGTCCTGGAGCACGTGTTCGAGCAGGTCGGCCTTGTCGTTCTTCTCCACCATGTACACGGCCTGGGTCACGGTATCGGCGGTGCTCGATACGGGCGTGACGGCCACTTTTACGGGGTTGGGACGCAGGATGCTGCCGGCCAGCTCCTGAATCTGGCCCGGCATGGTGGCCGAGAAGAACAGAGTCTGGCGGCTGGTGGGCAGCTTGGGCAGGATGCGCTTGATGTCGTGGATGAAGCCCATGTCGAGCATGCGGTCGGCTTCATCGAGCACGAATACTTCAATGTTGCGCAAATCCACGAAGCCCTGACCCATCAGGTCGAGCAGGCGGCCGGGCGTGGCAATGAGCACTTCCACACCCCGCTTGAGGGCCTGCACCTGCGGGTGCTGGCCCACGCCCCCGAAGATGACGGTGGAGCGCAGCTTGGGCAGGTGGCGGCCGTAGGATTTGAAACTTTCGCCGATCTGGATGGCCAGTTCGCGGGTGGGCGTGAGCACGAGGCAGCGGATGCGGCCGGGCGCGTGGCGCTCCACCTGCGCCGTCTGGTGCAGAATCTGAAGAATGGGAACGGTAAAGGCGGCCGTTTTGCCGGTGCCCGTCTGGGCAATGCCCAGCAGGTCGTGGCCTTCCAGCACCTGCGGAATGGCCTGCTGCTGAATGGGCGTGGGGGTGGAGTAGCCTTCCTCATGCAGGGCACGGAGGATGGGCTCAATCAGGTTGAGTTCGTCGAACGACATCTAAAGAAAAAAAGCAGCCGCCCGAGGGCAGCGAGAATGGCACGGGAATAAATGAGCCGGCAAAGATCGGGTTTTTTAACTTATAGCGCCGCAAAAGGCGTATAATGGGCCGGCCGGCGCGGCGCAGGGCATCCGGCCGCTACAGAAGTCGGCCACAAATAGCCGGCCACCTTTCCTTACGAGTTACTTTTAGCGGAATTCATGCACGTAATCGACAAGCAACTAGCCTACGACGGCCACTACAAACTCAGCCAATTACGGGTCCAGGACGGCGCACAGGTGCTAAAGCGGGAACGGTTCGAGCCGGGCACGGCCGTGGCGGCCCTGGTGCGCCATACTGGCAGCCACCGCTACGTGCTCACCCGCCAGTACCGCATCGGGCCGGAAGCGGAAATCCTGGAGCTGGCCGCCGGCATGGTCGATGCGGGCGAGGAGCCGGCCCAGGCCATCCGCCGCGAAATTCAGGAGGAACTGGGCTACGACGTGGACCACCTGGAGCAGATTGCCCGCATCCTGCCCTCGCCCGGCACCAGCGCCGAGGTCATCACCCTCTACTACGCCGAGGTCAGCCACCAGTCGGGGGCCGGCGGGGGGCTGGCCGAGGAGAACGAACAAATCGAGGCCGTGGAATTTTCCGCCGAGCAGCTGTTCGCCGCGCAGTTCGAGGATGCCAAAACCATCATTGCCGTGCAGTGGGCCCGGCTGCGGGCGGGCCGCTAACCGGCGTAACACCCACACAAAGCCAAGGCCGGTCGTTCCGCGGAGCGCCCGGCCTTGGCTTTGTGTGGCAAGGCCGCTGCTTACTGCGCCTTGATGATGTACTCGAACTCCTGACGGGTTTTGGCGTCGTTGATGGTCAGGAATACGTCCTGCTCGCCTTCCACTTTGGTGAAGGGAATCACGCGCTTACTCATATACAGGTCGCGGTTCCAGAAGCGGCCCTGGCCCCCGGGCAGCTCGGCCAGGTTGAGCAGCTCCTTGCCGTCCTTGGTTTTGGCCACCACGCTCAGGTAGGAGGGGTCGGCGTTCTTGGCCCCGCGGCGGTACATGGTGATGGTGAGCTGGCCACCGGCCGGCAGCTGGGCCAGCTTGCGCTGGTAGGTGGTATCGGCCCAGCTGTTGATGCGCTTGAGCTCGTTGGTCTGGGCCAGCAGGTCGGTGTAGGGCAGGTAGGCCACGCGGGTCACGCAGGCGTCCACCTCGGCGTCCTCGTCGGTGTTCTTGGTGACGTTGAGTACGTAGGTGCTTTCCTCGTCCTTTTTAGGGAAGGTGTATTTTTTCCGGGGCTTGCCGGGCATATACTGGGCGGAGGCCGCCAGCGTACCCAGCACCAGAATCGTGAGGAGGATAAGTTTCTTCATCATAGAAAAACGAAAAATGACTGAAGCGGCCCGATGAGGCTCCGCCGGGGCAAAGGTACGCAATAACCGGAGCGCGGATGCAGATTTCGGCCAACAACGGTATGGTTTCGACGGAAAAACCCGCCCGGTGGGTTAATGGCCGGCCTTGATAAAAGCATAATCCGGGAGTAACGCCCAGGTAACGGGCCCGTGGGATATTTGCCTTGGTTTAACTTCCTGACCCTATGCGGACTTCTGTTATCCGGCCACTGTTGCGCCGCCTCGGGCGGGCACTGGCCTATCGGCTGTTTCAGGGGGCGCTGGCCCTGGCCTACGCCCTGCGCTCGGTGGGGGCGCTGCGCCTGCCCCTGCACTTTCAGCACGGGGCCGATGAGGCCGCTGCCCCGGGCCGGGGCCGGCCCCGCGTGCGGCCCCGGGCGGGGCTGGCCACCCGGCCGGCGCTGTAGGTTGCGTTGCTCTTGCCCCGCTTTATGAAGAAAAAAACGGTTCGCCGCCGCCGCCTCGAGGTGTGCGTGATTTCTGACGTGCACCTGGGCACCTACGGCTGCCACGCCCCCGAGCTGCTGCGCTACCTGAAAAGCATCCGGCCCCGGGTGCTGGTGCTCAACGGCGACATCGTGGACATCTGGCAGTTCAGCAAAAGCTACTGGCCCGCCGCCCACATGCGGGTGGTGCGCTACCTGGCCAGCCTGGCCGCCAAGGGCACCGCCATCCACTACCTGACCGGCAACCACGATGAGCTGCTGCGCCAGTTCGCCGGCACCCGCCTCGGGGCTTTGCGCATCGATAACAAGCTGGTCCTCGACCTGCCCCACGGCCGCACCTGGCTTTTCCACGGCGACGTATTCGACCTGACCATGCGCCACGCGCGCTGGCTGGCCCGTCTCGGCAGCCACGGCTACGACCTGCTGATTCTGCTCAACCGCCTCGTGAACTGGGGCCTGCGCCGGCTGGGCCGGCCCCGGGTGGCGCTGTCGAAGGCGGTCAAAGACCGGGTGAAAAGCGCCGTGAGTCTGGTGAGTGATTTCGAGCAGACCGCCGCCGCCATTGCCGCCGACCGGGGCTACCGCTTTGTGGCCTGCGGGCACATTCACTGCCCCGATATCAAAACGCTGACCACGCCCCGGGGCGAAGTTGGCTACCTGAACTCCGGCGACTGGGTGGAAAACCTGACGGCCCTGGAGTACACCGCCGCTGCCGGCTGGCAGCTCTACCGCTACCACCACGACGCCCGCCTGCAGGAACCGCCTGCGGCAGCCGGCGGCGAGGTCGGGGAGGAGGAGGATCCCGCTGACCGGCCGCCCGCCGAGCGGCTGGCCGGCCTGCTGCGGGAAATGGGCGTGGCCTGAGTCCGAAGGCCGCCCGGGACATTGCGAGTAAGAGGGGCGTGCGGACTGACGGAAACAATTAGCCACCTTTGGCGCGCCAATCATTCCCCTAACCCCTTCGTCCCGCATGAAAATACTGTATGCTATCCAGGGCACCGGCAACGGGCACCTGGCCCGGGCCCTCGATATTGTACCGCTGCTGCAGCAGCGCGCCAGTCAGGTGGACGTGCTCATCAGCGGCCCCCCGGCCGAT
This sequence comes from Hymenobacter piscis, assembly GCF_018760735.1. GTDB lineage: Bacteria > Bacteroidota > Bacteroidia > Cytophagales > Hymenobacteraceae > Hymenobacter > Hymenobacter piscis. The sequence goes on along the minus strand of NZ_JAHHZN010000017.1, from coordinate 22,300 downwards.
ATTGAGCTGCCGTTTCCGGTGCGCTACCGCTGCCACGGCATGGGGTTCGTATTCGGCAAGAAGGGCGGTATCAGCTTCTCCAAAACGTTCTGGCAGCTCAACTCCAGCGCCTTCGTGCGCGAAACCCGGGAGCTGCCGGTGGGGGAGTACGACGTGGTCATCAGTGATTTTGAGCCCGTCTCGGCCTGGGCCTGCCGGCTGCGCAACGTGCCCTGCTTCGCCCTGAGCCACCAGTCGGCCGTGCTGAGCGACTACGCCCCCCGGCCCCGCAAGCCCGACCCCGTGGGCCGGGCCGTGCTCCGCCACTACGCCCCGGCCACCCGCCACTACGGCTTCCACTTTCAGCGCTACGAGCCCCACATCCACACGCCCGTCATCCGCCGGCAGGTGCGCGAGCTCACGCCCCACAACGACGGCCACTACACGGTGTATCTGCCCGCCTTCGAGGAAGCCACCCTGGTTGAGCGCCTGCGCTACCTGAGCCGGAGCGTGCAGTGGGAGGTGTTCAGCAAGCACAGCCGCCAGGAATCGGTACATGGCAACGTGCTGGTGAAGCCCGTGAGCGGGGCCGCCTTCACCCAGAGCCTCGCGCGCAGCGCGGGCGTGTTCTGCGGGGCCGGGTTCGAGACGCCGGCCGAGGCCCTGTACCTGGGCAAGAAGCTGCTGGTGGTGCCCATGAAACAGCAGTACGAGCAGGCCTGCAACGCCGCGGCCCTGGCCGGCATGGGCGTGCCGGTGGTGAAAAACCTGCGCGACAGTTCCCTGGACGTGCTCGACCAGTGGCTGCAGGTGGGCCGCCCCGTGCCCGTGCACTACCCCGACGAAACCGCCGCCGTTATCGATAAGCTCCTGCTCGAAGCCGCCGCGGGCGTGCGCCGCCGCTAGGTCCGGTGCAGGCCCAGCCAACCTCTGCGGCCCGCTCGGGCAGCGGGGGCGGGCTGCCGCGCCCCCCGTCGTTGCCGCCGCCTCGCCGGGCGGCGGCCGCTGTTTTTTGTTGCCTCCTTTTGTTTTGCCATGTTACCCCCCGCGTTTTATCCCGCTTCCACACCGCCCCTTTTTTCCCGGGCCGATTTCGGTCCGGACTTCCGGTGGGGGGTGGCGGCGGCGGCCTACCAAACCGAAGGAGCCTGGGACCAGGACGGCAAGGGGCCCAGCATCTGGGACGAGTTTGTGCGGCGCCGGGGCAAAATCAAGCGGGGCGAAACGGGGGAAGTGGCCACCGACTTCTACCACCGCTGGCCCCGGGATCTGGCCGCCGCAAACCAAATGGGTATAGATAATTTCCGCTTCTCGGTGGCCTGGTCGCGGATTTTGCCGCAGGGAACGGGCGGAATTAACCAAAAGGGTATAGATTTTTACAGCCGCCTGGTAGATGGCTGTCTGGAGCGCGGTATCACGCCCTGGCTCACGCTCTACCACTGGGATCTGCCGGCCGCCCTGCAGCGTCGCGGGGGCTGGGCCAACCCCGGCATTGTGGGCTGGTTCAGTGACTATGCCCAGCACGTGGCCGCCGCCCTCGGCGACCGGGTGCAGCACTGGATGGTGCTCAACGAGCCCATGGCCTTCACCGGGGCCGGCCATTTGCTGGGCCTGCACGCACCCGGCCGCCGCAGCCTCGGGGCCTTTCTGGCCGCCACCCACCACGCGGCCCTGGCCCAGGCCGAAGGGGGCCGGGCCCTACGCGCCGTCCTGCCCGCCACGGCCCGCATCGGCACCACCTTTTCCGGGGCCCACCTCACGCCCTGGCGCCCCGGTCATGCCCGCGACGAGCAGGCCACCCGCCGGGCCGATGCCCTGCTCAACCGCCTCTTCCTGGAGCCCGCCCTCGGCCTGGGCTACCCCGTGGCCGACGCGCCGGTGCTGGGCTGGCTAGACCGCTACATCCGGCCCGGCGACGAGGCGCGGCTGCCCTTCGACTTCGACTTTCTGGGCGTGCAGAACTACACCCGCGAGGTGGTGCGCCACGCCTGGTACGTACCCCTGCTCTGGGCTGCGCTGGTGGGCGCGGGCCGCCGGGGCACCCCCGCCACCGACATGGGCTGGGAGGTGTATCCGGAAAGTATTTACCATTTGTTAAAGAAAGTATCGGCTTACCCAAATGCTCCGCAGTTGTTGGTAACCGAAAACGGCGCCGCCTTTCCCGACCACGTAAATGCCCGGGGCCAGGTGCCCGATCCGGCCCGCCAGGCGTTTCTGCAGGCCTGCATCGGGCAGGTGCTGCGGGCCCGGCGCGAAGGTGTGCGCGTGGACGGTTACTTTGCCTGGTCGCTGACCGATAACTTCGAGTGGGCCGAGGGCTACGCGCCCCGCTTCGGGCTGGTACACGTGGATTACGAAACCCAGCAGCGCACCATTAAAGAATCGGGTCACTGGTACGGGCGGTTCCTGGCGGGGGAGATGGTGGCGTTTGCGGCCGGGGCGGGCCGGTGAGTCTACGGATGGGGAAGTTCAGCGGCATCATTATTCGGTAACGGGTTGGTAAAGGTGTCATAATAGGCCACGGGTAGCTTTGGCCCATCCCTTCACCAACTTCTTCCGGCATGCGCCAACCGCTACTCCAACCCTCGTGGCCCGTCCTGCTCCTACTGCTCGGCACCGCCTCCGCCTCCGCCTCCGCCCAGTCGCTGCGCCAAGGCTTCGAAGGCTCGGCCGCCGACACCTGGACCTTCGCGGCCACGCCCGCTACCTACAACATCGTGGCCGCCAACGACCAGTGGGCCGCCTTGCCCACGGTAGGCAGTACCAGTTTCGCCGGTGTGGCAGCTCTGCCGGCCGCCGGTGCTACGTTGTGGGCGATGCGTGATCTGCAGGGGCCGCAAACCAACGACGCGGCAACCTGGCACTTCCTTGATTTTGCGCCGGTAGCTATTCAGGGCGGCAGCGCGGCGGCCAACGAAGTCTCGTTCCGGTATTTCAGCAATGGCCTTGATGCGTCCGACTCGCTGGCTTACGTGGTGGTATTCGACAACGGATCGGGCTGGCCGGCTACCAAATCGTATGTCCAGATAGACAAAGACACCCGGGCCTACCAGACCATAGCAGTGGCCGTGCCGCCTACGGCGACCCACGTCCGGCTGCGGCTGGCCGCCAAGCAGAACGGCAACGACGACTGGGCCGCCTGGGATGAGGTGATGATAGGCCAGGCGGCAACCCCCGTGGTGCCTAGCCTGCGCCTGAACGCGGCCTCGGCCGTGGTAAACGAAAACGCCGGTACCGTGAGCATTCCGGTCAGCATCACCAACCCTTCGGCCACCATCCCTACCACCGTGGAAGTGGCTTTGGTGCCCGGCCTGGGTACTGCCACGGCGGGCACCGATTTCACCTACGCCGCCCCCCAGACGCTGACCTTTCCGGCCGGCAGCCTCACCGACCAGATGCTCACTATTCCGCTGACGGATGACGCCTTGGCTGAGGGCGCGGAGTACTTTTCCCTGCGCCTGCAGAACCCCGTCAATGCCAATCTGGAAGCCGGTAAATCCGAAGTGCTGGTTTACATCAACGATAACGATGGCCTGGCTCCGGCACCAAGCCGGAGTATAGTTCTTACCCATTTGGGTAGTTATCAGAATGGTGCGGCCGGGGCAAATTCGGCCGAAATCATTGCCCATGACCCCGGCAGCCAGCGCCTGTTCGTGGCCAACTCGGTGGGCGGCAAGCTGGATATTCTGAGCCTGGCCAACCCGGCCAGCCCGGTGCCGGTAGCATCTGTCGATATGCGGCCCTACGGCAACATCAACTCGGTGGCCGTGCGGGGGGGCATTGTGGCCTGCGCCGTCGAAAATGCCATGCCTCAGCAGAATGGCTTCGTGGTGCTCTTTGATCAGGACGGGAAGTTCCTCCGGCAGGTAACGGTAGGGGCGCTGCCCGATATGGTGACGTTCTCGCCCGATGGCCAGCTCATTCTCACGGCCAACGAGGGCGAGCCCAACGCCGCCTACACCCAGGACCCCGAGGGCTCGGTATCGGTTATCGATTTCAGCGGGGGCGTGGCGGGCCTCACCCAGGCCAGCGTGACCACCGTGGGCTTTACGGGCTATAACGGGCAGGCGGCTCAGCTGCGCCAGCAGGGCATCCGGATTTTTGGAGGTCCGGCCGGCACGCCCAGCTCCGTGGCCCAGGATCTGGAACCGGAGTACGTGGCCGTGTCCGCCGATTCGCGTACGGCCTACATCACGCTCCAGGAAAACAATGCCCTGGCCACTCTCGACCTGACGACCCGGCAATTCACCGCCCTGCGCAGTCTGGGCTACCAGGACCACCGCCAGCCCGGGTTCGCCCTCGATGCCTCCGACCAGACCCCGAACGTGCTGCTGGCCAACTGGCCCATTAAGGGTATGCGCCAGCCCGATGCCCTGGCCGTCTTTGAGGTGGGTGGCCAGCGCTACCTGATGACGGCCAACGAGGGCGATGCCCGCGAGTACGACGGCTTTTCGGAAGTCGGCCGCCTGGGGGCCAGCAGCTACAAGCTCGATGAGACGGCCTTCCCTCAGGCGGCTTTGCTTAAAAACAACCAGGTGCTGGGCCGCCTGAACGTAACCAACCAGCTCGGCGACACCGATGGCGACGGCGACTTCGATGAAATCTACGCCTTCGGGGGCCGCTCGTTCAGCATTTTCAACGCCACTTCCGGGGCCCTGGTACACGACAGCGGCGACCTGCTGGAGCGCCTTACCAGCACCGACGCCGCCTTCGGGGCCATTTTCAATGCCAGCAACACCACCGGCGTGCCGGTAGCCAAGAACCGCTCCGACGACAAAGGCCCCGAGCCCGAGGGCGTCACCACCGGCATCATCCGCGACACGGTGTATGCCTTCGTCTCGCTGGAGCGCATCGGCGGGGTGGCCGTGTTCAACGTGAACGACCCGGCCGCGCCCCAGCTGGTGCAGTACGTGAACAACCGCAGCCTGACGGCCGGCACCGGCGACCAGGGCCCCGAGGGCGTCGTGTTCATCCCGGGCTCGAACAGCCCCACCGGCCAGCCGCTGCTGCTGCTCGCCAACGAGGTCAGCAGCACAGTTTCGGTGTACGATATCCGCCCGCGCGGGCCCCTCACGGCCACGGCTCAGGGCCGCCGCGCCGCGCCCTTGCAGCTGTATCCTAACCCCACGCAGGGCCGGGTGCAGCTGAGCCGTCCCGTATCGGGCACCTTGCACGATGCGCTGGGCCGCCCGGTGCGCACGCTCACCAAAGCCCAGCAGCTGGAAACCGCCGGCCTCGCGCCGGGCGTGTACGTGCTGCGCGCCGAGGATGGCGCCAGCTCCAAACTGGTGGTGCGCTAACAGCAACTGCTTGGAGCTGGTAATTACAACGCCCCGGCCGGTTATGGTCGGGGCGTTTGATGTTTGGTCGGGGAGGTAGTAGAACGTCATTCCGAGCGAAGCGAGGAATCTCGCGTGCTGCCGTCTGGGTAGCATCCGAACATCAGCACGCGAGATTCCTCGCTTCGCTCGGAATGACGCTCCGGGAAATCAAACGGGCGCGGCGTTACGCCACTGTTATCGTAGCCAGCTGATTAGGTGGCGGAAAGTAGCAGTTCAGTAACGAGCCGATAACGCGGAAATAATGCCCGGGAAAGTCCTTTGCGGCATCCTTTCACCTTCCTCTTTTCCCTGCTATGTACGCCAACCGTTACGCCTTCGTGCCCAAGCTGCCGGCCCTGCTGCTGCTCGCGGCGCTGGGCGCCTGCAACGACTCCGAAACCGAATCCAACCCCGCGTCGGAAGTCGAGCTGAAAGCCCACTCCGTGAACCCGGCGCTGGTGAAGGCCCTGCCCGGCTTCGAGAGCCTGGAAATCATGCCCCTCATCAGCTCCGACGACGTGCTGCCGGAGTCGCCGAACTTCATCTTCGGGGGGCAGCCCGACGGCATGGGCATCCTGAAAAACCCGAACGGGGAGGGCTACGTGCTGCTCAACAACCACGAAATCATGTTCTCCGTGTCGAGGGTGTACCTCGATAGAACCTTTAAGCCCACCAGGGGCGAGTACCTGCTCGACGGCGACGGCGGCAACTTCCGCCTGTGCTCGGCCACGCTGGCCACGCCCGAGGAGCACGGCTTCGGCCCGACGTTCCTGACCGCCGGCGAAACCGACGGCGAAAGCATGGTGCACGCCCTCGACCCGCTGGGTGCCGTGAACAAGAAAGACCGCAGCCGCATGAAGCCGGCCCTGGGCAAGGGCTCGATGGAAAACGCCGTGCCGCTGCCCAAAGACGCTTTCCCGGGCAAAACCGTCATCCTCATCGGCGAGGATGAGAGCAGCCGGGTAGGGGCCGGCCAGCTGATTGCCTACGTGAGCAACACCGTCGGCGACCTGGACAACGGCAAGCTCTACGTGCTCAAGCGCACCTCCGGCGACCCCATCGAGACGAGCATGGCAACCGGCCAGCAGTACGACGTGGAGTTTGTGGAAATCGAAGACGCCAAAACCCTCACCGGCGCCCAGATTGCGGCCCAGACCGTCACGAAAAGCGCCATCCAGTTTGCCCGCGTGGAAGACGTGGACTACCGCAAGGGCGGCAACGGCGCGGGCCGGGAGGTGTACTTCACGGCCACCGGCGTGAGCCAGTCGGATAAAGTGACGCCCGTGACCGGCTTTACCATGTGGGGCCGCGTGTACAAGCTCACGCTGCAGGCCGACAACGCCCTGAAGGGCAAGCTGGAAGTGGCCGTGGACGGGGCGTCGGACCCCGGCAACAGCATCGTGAACCCCGACAACATCTGCGTGACCCGGGACTTCGTTTACGTTCAGGAAGACGGCGACTCGTTCTACGCCAACAACCGCCACGACGGCCGCGTGTGGCAGTACGGCGTGGGCAGCAAGCAGCTCAAGCCCATGCTGGAAATGGACCACCGCCGCCAGGAAACGGCCTTCAACGCCAAGTACAACACCCGCAACGACCAGCGCCTGAGCAGCTGGGAGTACGGGGCCATGCAGGATATTTCCGATCTGGTGGGTGTGCCCAACACCTTCCTGCTCAACCTGCACCCCCACACCTGGCAGGACGACAAGTTCCTGAACGCCGACGGCTCCGGCGAAACCCGCAACAAAAACAAGGAAGGCGGCCAGGTAGTCATCGTGCGCGGTGTGCCGCGCTAAGCACCGCCGCCCAACGTCTGGCCGGGGTGCCGGAACGTGCTTCCGGGCGCAGCCAGAGGAGAAGTCCAGGAAGCTCACGGGCTGCCGAAACTGCTCCGTAGCCCAGGGTTTAAACCCTGGGCTACGGAACCGCCGCCACCCGCCCACGCCGGCCGGTTTATTCCGCTAAAAATCTATTCCTACGCGCGTATTGCTTACTCCGCACGCAGCCCTTCGCCGGTTATCGGCGGAGGGTTATTGCTGTCCGAGCCCTGGCCCTGCTTTTTGCTTTTCACCCATGCTTCCCGCTGTTCTCACTGCCCTCCGAACCTGCGCCCCGCTGCTGCTGGCGGCCCTGCTGGCGCTGGCCGGCGCCTGCTCCCGCACCGATGCGCCCGCCCCGCCGCCCGCCGCCGATACCGCCCCCCACCGCGCCGCCCGGCGCGTGCACCGGCACGTAGGCCGGGAGCTGGCGCGGCTGCAGCGGCACGTGCAGCATCAGCTGCTGCCCCTGGCCCGGCGCGGCGCTTCTCCGGATTCGCTGCGCCGCAGCTTCCGGGTGGCCCGGCTGCTGTATAAGCGCGTGGAACCTTTCACCGAGTACTATATGCCCGGCACGGCCCGGCTGCTGAACGGGCCGCCCGTGGGGGAGGTGGAGGTAACCGAAAACAAGGACTTCGAGCCCGGCGGCCTGCAGGTGCTGGAAACGCTGCTCTACCCCACGTATGACGCCGCCAACCGCGCCGAGCTGGAGCGCGAGGTGCGGGCCGTGCAGCGCGAAATCAGCAACGCCCGCACCCGCTGGCAGGTGCAGGAGCTCACCGATGCCCACGTCTTCGACGTGCTGCGGCTGCAGGTGTTCCGGGTGGTAGCGTTGGGCATCACCGGGTTCGATACGCCCCTGAGCCCGGCCGCCACCTTTCCCGAAACGGCCGCCGCCCTGGCCGCCCTGCGGCCGGCCCTGGCCTGTTACGCGCCCGGCCCGGCCGCCCCCGCAGCCGTTCGGCAGGCGTACGCCGCCGCCCAGCGGCAGCTGGCGCAAGCCGGGCAGTACGCCCGCCGGCACCCTGATTTCAACGGCTTCGACCGGCTGGCGTTTATCAAGGACTACGCCAACCCGCTGGGCCGGGCCCTGCTGGCCTGCCAGCAGCAGCTGGGTATCCGGCCCTTTGAGGAGGTGCGGGCGCTGCGCCCCGATGCCGCCACGCTGTTCGATTCGGCGGCCTTCAACCCCGATTTCTACGCCCCCACCACCCGCCACTACCGCACCGAAGCCCGGGTGGCGCTGGGCCGCCAGCTGTTCCACGATGCGGTGCTCTCAGGCAGCCGGGGCCGCTCCTGCGCCAGCTGCCACCAGCCCGACAAGGCCTTCACCGACGGCCTCGCCAAAAACGCCACCCTCACGCCCGGCGGCCTCGTGCACCGCAACACGCCCACCATCCTCAACGCCGCGCTGCAGGCCGGCCAGTTCTACGATTTGCGCTCGGGTACCCTCGAAAACCAGGCCGCCGACGTGGTGGGCAACCCCGACGAGATGCACGGCTCCCTGGAAACGGCCGCCCGCCGCCTGCAGCGCCGCGCCGCCTACGTGCGGCAGTTCCGGCGGGCGTTTCCGGGCAGCGAGGTAGGAGCGGAGCCCACCATCACGCCCGTGCAGATTCAGACCGCCCTGGCCGCTTACGAGCGGAGCCTGGTCCGGCTGAACTCCCGCTTCGATGAGCACCTGCGCGGCCGGCGGGCGGTGCTGAGCCGGGAGGAAGTCCGGGGCTTCAACGTGTTTATGGGGGCGGGCAAGTGCGGCACCTGCCACTTCGCGCCGTTGTTCAACGGCACGGTGCCGCCCGGCTTCACCGAGGCCGAATCGGAGGTGCTGGGCGTGGAAACCGCCCCCGGCGCCCGCCGCCTCGATGCCGACCAGGGCCGCTTCGCCCAGGTGCCGCTGCCCCAGCTGCGCCGCTCCTTCAAGATTCCGACGGTGCGCAACGTGGCCCTTACCGCGCCCTACATGCACAACGGCGCCTACCGCACCCTGGAGCAGGTTATTGCCTTCTACAACGAAGGCGGGGGCCAGGGTCGGGGCCTGCACGTGCCCAACCAAACCCTGCCGCCCGACCCGCTCCGCCTCTCCGCCGCCGACCAGCGCGCCCTCAAAGCCTTCCTGCTGGCCCTCACCGATACGGCCGGCACCCGGTAGCGCGGAGCCACATTCGTGGGCGCGGGAGCTGGTAGCGGCCGGCGGGTGCGTATCTTGGCGCTTCGTGTATTGTATCCGTTAGCGGCCATGCTCCTTACTATCACCACCACCCACCAGCCCGCCACCGATCTGGGCTACCTGCTGCACAAGAACCCCGCCCGCCTCCAGACGCTGGAGCTCACCGCCGGGCAGGCCCACATCTTCTACCCCGAAGCCACGGCGGAGCGCTGCACGGTGGCCCTGCTGCTCGAAATCGACCCGGTGGGTCTGGTGCGCAGCCAGAAAGGCGCGGCCGAGAACTTCGCCCTGGCCCAGTACGTGAACGACCGGCCTTACGTGGCCTCCTCGTTTCTGAGCACGGCCCTGGCCAAGGCCTTCAACACGGCCATGAACGGCACCTGCCAGGACCGCCCCGGTCTGCCCGACGAGCTGCTGCCGCTGGCCGCCACCGTGGCCGTGGTGCCGGCTGCCCACGCCGGGCAGCTGCACCGGCTGTTCGGGCCGCTGGGCTACGATATCGAAACCGAAGCGCACCCGCTCGACCCGACCCGGCCGGAGTGGGGCGAGAGCCCCTATTATACGCTGCACCTGCGCCATCCGGCCCTGCGCCTGCGCGACCTGCTGACGCACCTCTACGTGCTGCTGCCGGTGCTCGACAACAACAAGCACTACTACATCGGGCCGGCCGAGGCCGAGAAGCTGCTGCTGCGCGGTGGCGAGTGGCTGCCGCGCCACCCCGAGCGGGAGTTCATCACGCGCCGCTACCTGCGCTTTGCCGAGTACGTGAACCCCACGCTGGCGCGGCTGCTGGCCGTGGAGAAGGATACCGACGAGCCCGCTCCTGCGGCCGGGGCCACTGCGGAGCTGACTACCGCCCCCGCCGACCCGGCCGCCCCCGGCCAGAAGCTCCACGACCAGCGCCTGGACCGGGTGGCCGAGGAAATCCGGCGGCTGGGGGCGAAGCGGGTGCTGGATCTGGGCTGCGGCGAAGGCAAGCTGGTGCGCCGGCTGCTGCAAAACCCGCAGATTGAGCACGTGCTGGCCCTGGATGTGAGCTGGCGGGAGCTGGAGCGCGCCGCCCAGCGCCTGCACCTAGCGGAGATGCCCCCGCGCCAGCGCGAGCGGCTCACGCTGGCCCAGGGCTCGGTGCTCTACCACGATGCCCGCCTGGCTGGCTACGACGCGGCCGCCGTAGTCGAAGTCATCGAGCACCTCGACGAAAACCGGCTGACCACCTTCGAGCAGGTGGTGTTTGCCCGCGCCCGGCCCGGCAGCGTGCTCGTCACCACCCCCAATGCCGACTACAACCAGCGCTACGAAACCCTCGCGGCCGGCGACTTCCGCCACCACGACCACCGTTTCGAGTGGACCCGGGCCGAGTTCCGGGCCTGGTCCGAGGCCGTGGCCGCCCGCCACGGCTACCGGGTGCGCCTGGAGCCCCTGGGCCCGGAAGCGGCCGAAGTAGGCGCCCCCTCGCAAATGGCCGTATTTGAGCGGCCCGCGTAGGGGAGCTGCGGCATTGATGTAGTGACGCGTAGCCACGTTTTGTCGTTCGGGTTGCTTGTCTGGAAAGCCGCGGCCACCTGATCCGAATGCAACGGCACCAGCTCCTGATTTTGTAAGCCTGGGCTGGTATCGTTCACGGGGAGGCGCGAATCCGCATCCCTACAACCCCCGGTCAGTGAGGTGCTTGGGGCTATTGGAAGTGGGAGGGAAAGTAGTCAGGGAGTTACCGGCGGGCTTCCCGAATTGGGGGGCGAGGGGGGGGGATTCCCGGGTTTTGGCACCAATAAAGTGGCAACATCCGGTCCGGCTGCCTATTTTTGGGGAATGACCAACCGTCTGCGTTCCGGTTTTGGGAAGTTCTGGCTGTTCTGGCTGCTGATGCTGAGTCAGTTGCCGGTTTCAGCCCAGCGCCCGGCCGGCCAGACTTACACCGATGCCCGCCTGGGCTACCAGCTGGTGTACCCGCCCGGCTGGCTGGTGCACTTCGCCGACGAGCGTACCACCGATTTCTACCAGGGCGAAACCTGGGAAACGGCCGCGGCCGTTGTCACCTTCCGCCTGCGCCCGCTGCCCGACAGCCGCAAGGACCTTAACCTGCTCGCCGCCGGCCAGCTCGACTCGGTGTGGCAGTACGTGCGCACGCTGCCCCGGGCCCGGGTACTGAGCCTGCGCGAGCGCGAGGCCGGCCGCGTCCAGCAGCTGCAGTACGAGTACGCCTACGACGCCCCGGCGGGCCGCACGCGGGTAATCGGGCGGCGGCTCTGGCGCAACGGCTACGAGTACCGCCTCGAATTCCGCTCCCCGGAGGGCCCCGCCGACCGGTTGCGGGCCGCCGGCCGCCAGCTGGTCGAGTCGCTGCGGCTGCTTGAGCCGGGGCCGCCCAGCCGGCGCACGGCCCCGCCCGCTCCGGCGGGCTGCGACGACAAGTTCTACGGCATTGCCGCCCTGCGCGTGCACGACGATATCTGGGAGGACGACTGCCGCACGATCCACGAGTTTTCGAGTCTCGACCCCGCCCACCCGCCCCGCATCCACCGCCAGGTGCTGCCCTTCCAGTCCTACGCCCTGGCCAAGGGCTTCGATAACTGCCTGTACTCGGTCACGAAGGCGCCCACCAACGCGCCCGAGTACGTGTACCGCTACAACCCGGCCACCCGCCAGGGCGAGTACACCCGCTGGCAGCTGCCGGCCCAGGGCTCGGGCGGCGTCTGGATTTCGGGGGCCACCGACGACCGGGGCGACCTGTACTTCAGCACCACCGACGGCAACCTGCTGGTGCGGGTGAGCCCCACCAAAAACACCGTGAGCACCGTCTGGAGTACCGATCCGCTGCGCCGGGCCAGCTACTTCAAAGCCCTGGGCTTTGCCGGGGCGGGCACCCACGCCAACTTCTGCTTCGACGCCGACCGCACCCTCTACGAGGTGTATAGCACCGACGGCTCCCTGCTGCGCATCCACCTCGACACCCGCCAGCCGGCCCCCGACATCCTGCCTCTGGATGGGCTGCCCGAGCGCGGGGGCTACAGCGGCATTCTGCTCCAGAACGACGAGCTGGGCAACCGCCGCCTGTTTCTGGCCGGTCCCAAGGCCATTTATCAGGTCGATTTGGATGGGCAGAAGGTGGCCAAGGTGCGCCGGGGCGTGTACACCGATCTGGCCGGCTGCAACCTGTTCCGCCAGCTACCCCCCGAGGAAGCTCCTCCGCTGGCGCCCGCCCTGGCGCCCTGGCGGGGCCGCATCCTCGATGCGACTACCCTGCGGCCCCTGCCCCGCACCCAGCTGCGCCTGCGCCCCAGCGCGGCCGCCCGCCCCGATACCAGCTTCGCGGCCACCGACGGGTTCCGGTTCCCGGCCCGCACCGGCCAGGCCTACGCCCTGCAGCTGCGCCTGCCCGGCTACGTAGCCCTCGATACGGTGCTGCCCGCTGCCGCCGAGCCCTACGCCCACGACATCCTGCTGCGCCCCCTGACCGTGGGCGCCACCCTGGAGCTGGAAAACGTGCAGTTTGCCCGGGGCCAGGGCGAGCTGCTGACCAGCTCCTTTCCCGCCCTCGATTCGCTGGTGTCTCTGCTCACCCAGTCGCCCGGCCTCATCATTGAGCTGCGCGGCCACACCGACAACGTGGGCGACCCCGAAAAGAACGTGGAGCTAAGCCAGCGCCGGGTGGGGGCCGTGAAAGCCTACCTGGTCAGGCACGGCGTGGCGGCCGAGCGCATCAGCGGCATCGGTCTGGGCGGGGCCGAGCCCAAGGCCAGCAACGCCCAGGAAGCCACCCGCCGCCTCAACCGCCGCGTCGAGTTCCGGGTGACGGGGATAAGGTGAGAGGTGTGAACTGGGGTGGGTGACTAATCAGTTAGCAAGCTCAGATGCCCAGTCAAGCAATCCAAAGACGCCGCCCTGTAAGAATCGGTGGATAAATAAGGCCAGCGAATCGGTCAGAAAGACCGTTTCTCCATCCGGCTCCTGGCTTAGAATCCGGTAGCTACCACTTTCCGGTAGTATTTCCACTATCCAAAAATCAACGCAAACGGCATACTCGGCAAACAGGAATTGATGAGGCTGGTAGTCTTTGAAATGGATAACCTCCTCAATTGGCGTAATATGAAACAGAAGTTCAGCGGATTTAAACCCGTTGCAAAAGGCGTAAAACTCCCGAAAGTCAGAAGGAAGGGCTACCCCCAATGCTGCCTCTAATTGCTGCATCAGGTGTGCGCTGGCAGGTGGGTACAGCGTGATATCCGTCTGCGCCAGACCTGCTTTGAGGGTTGCTATGAGTTGCTGAATAGTCATGAAGGACTGGAGCTAACGGCCGATGGTAGTGTTTGTATTGCCTAACAGATGCAATGCAAATCAGGAATTGAGTGCTTTAACTTCTTCAGGCCAATGATAGAGGCCTTTATTACCGAACACACCACCCTGTAGAAACCGATTGAGGAAGACTACTAGTGAATCCGTCAGTGTAACATTATGATGAATTCGATATACAAACTGAGTTGTAAGTTCCACCTCCCACATGTCACAGTAGATCATATACTCAGCTATGTAAAAATGATGGTGGGTAAACTCTTGCTTTCGCTCAAGTATCTCTTCCAGAGGAATCATCCGAAACAGATCTTCCGCTGATTCAAAACCGTTGCAAAACAGGTAAAACTCGCGAAAGTCAGTGGGAAGAGTTAGCTGCATTTCTCGTTCAAACTGGAGCAGGAGCTTCTCACTCGCACCGGGATATAGCGTAATATCTGTTTGGTTCAGATTAGCTTTGAGCGTCGATAGTAACTCGTGAATCATCATAGAAACCTGCTTTATGGCGAATGATGGTCCAATATAAAGTGACTGTCTGTTTAGCTGTTATTCATGCCCCCGATGCCCCAACCTACTACCACGCTCCGGCTTCCCGAACTGTCCCTGGTTTTGCTCATTGGCACCTCCGGGGCCGGTAAATCCACGTTTGCGCGGCGGTTGTTCGCGCCCACTGAAATTGTGTCGTCGGACCAGTGCCGGGCGCTGGTGGCCAATGACGAGAACGACCAGTCGGCCACGCCAGAGGCCTTTGCTTTGCTGCACTACCTGGTGGGACTGCGCCTCAAGCGCGGCCTGCTGACGGTGGTGGACGCCACCAACGTGCAGCCCGAAGCCCGCAAAACCCTCGTGCAACTGGCCCGCGACTACCACGTGCTGCCCACCGCCGTCGTCCTCGACGTGCCCGACCGCGTGGCCGAGGACCGCAACCGGGCCCGGGCCGAGCGCCAGCACCTGGGCCGCCACGTCATCCCGAACCAGCGCCAGCAGCTGCGCCGCAGCCTCAAGAGCCTCAAGCAGGAGGGTTTCCGCCACATCTACCACCTGCGCGGCCCCGAGGAAGTGGACGCCGTGCAGACCGTGCAGCGCGACCCGCTCTACAGCAACCGCCAGCAGGAAACCGGCCCCTTCGACATCATCGGCGACGTGCACGGCTGCTACCAGGAGCTGGTGCTGCTGCTCGCGGAGCTGGGCTACGCCGTGGAGGAAACGCCCGTGCTGGATGCGCGGGATCTGGGCGTGCGCCTGACGCGGGTGGCCTCACCCCCCGGCCCCCTCTCCGGAAGAGAGGGGGAGCCTGACGATTCAACGGTGGCCGGAAATGGCTCCCCCTCTCTTCCGGAGAGGGGGCCGGGGGGTGAGGCAATACGTAAGGTCCTCTTCCTCGGCGACCTGGTGGACCGCGGGCCGGCCTCGCCGCAGGTGCTGCGGCTGGTGATGAGCATGGTGCGCGACGGGCTGGCGCTGTGCGTGCCCGGCAACCACGACATCAAGCTGCTGCGCTACCTGGGCGGCAAGCAGGTGAACGAAAAGCACGGCTTTGCCGAAACGGTGCGGCAGCTGGCCGCGGAGTCCGACACGTTCAAAAGCCAGGTGCGGCAGTTTCTGGATGGGCTGGTGAGCCACTACGTGCTCGACGGCGGCAAGCTGGTGGTGGCCCACGCGGGCATGCGCGCGGAAATGCAGGGCCGCGGCTCGGGGGCCGTGCGCGCCTTCGCGCTGTTCGGCGAAACCACCGGCGAAATCGACGAGTTTGGCCTGCCGGTGCGCTACAACTGGGCCGCCGAGTACCGCGGCCGGGCTATGGTGGTGTACGGCCACACGCCCGTACCTGCGCCCGAGTGGCTCAACAACACCATTGATATTGATACGGGCTGCGTATTCGGCGGCCGCCTTACCGCCCTGCGCTATCCCGAGCGGGAGCTGGTGTCGGTGCCCGCCCAGCAGGTGTACTGCGAGCCGGTCCGGCCCCTGCGGGCCGAGTTGCCAGTTGCCAGTTATCAGTTGTCAGACCCGGGTGGAAATCAGAATGAACTGACAACTGACAACCAACAACTAACAACTCAGCTAACCGCCCAACAAGCCCACGACGACCTGCTGGATTTGCAGGATGTGCTGGGTAAGCAGATTATCAAGACGCGGCTCTTGCCGTCGGTGACGGTGCGGGAGGAAAACGCGGCGGCGGCGCTGGAGGTGATGAGCCGGTTTGCCCTCAACCCCAAGTGGCTGCTGTACCTGCCGCCCACCATGAGCCCCTCCGAAACCTCGGCCCTGCCCGACCTGCTGGAGCACCCCGCCGAAGCCTTCGACTACTTCCGCCGCCAAGGGCAGGAGCGGGTGGTGTGCGAGGAAAAGCACATGGGCAGCCGCGTGGTGGTGGTGCTGGCCCGCAGTGAGGACGCCGCCCGCCGCCGCTTCGGAGTAGTGGGCGAGGGGCCGGGCAAGGTGTACACCCGCACCGGCCGCAACTTCTTCACCGATGCCACCCTGGAAGCCGCCTTCCTCACCCGCCTGCAGGCGGCCCTCACGGCCAGCAGCTTCTGGGAGCGGTTCGGCACTGATTGGGTATGCCTCGATGCCGAGCTGCTGCCGTGGTCGGCCAAGGCCCAGGAGCTGATCCGCAACCAGTACGCCGCCGTGGCCGCCGCCGCCACCGCGGCCCTGCCCGAAGCGGCGGCCGTCCTCACCCAGGCTGCCGGCCGGGGGCTGGAGGGGGTGGAGGCGCTGCTGGCCCGCACCAGCGCCCGCCAGCAAGCCGCCCGACACTACGCCGAAGCCTACCGCCGCTACTGCTGGCCCGTGGACAGCGTGGAGGATCTGCGCCTGGCCCCCTTCCACCTGCTCGCCACCGAAGGCCGCACGTACTTTGACAAGGACCACGCCTGGCACATGGAAACCCTGCGCGCCGTCTGCCTCCAGGATGAAGGCCTGCTGCGGGCCACGCCCTACCGCGTGGTGCACCTGCGCGACCTGGCCGATGTGGAAGCCGCTACCCAGTGGTGGCTGGACTTGACCGCCGCCGGGGGCGAAGGCATGGTGGTGAAGCCCTACGACTTCATCCCCGCGGGCCAGAAACACCTGGTGCAGCCGGCCCTCAAGTGCCGCGGCCGCGAGTACCTGCGCATCATCTACGGCCCCGACTACCTGCTGCCCGGCAACCTGGAGCGCCTGCGCGAGCGAAACGTGAAAAGCAAGCGCAACCTGGCCCTGCGCGAATTTGCCCTGGGCGTGGAAGGCCTCGAGCGGTTCGTGGCCGGCGCCCCCCTGCGCGAGGTGCACCAGTGCGTATTCGGCGTGCTGGCCCTGGAAAGCGAAGCCGTGGACCCGCGGCTGTAGAAAATCTGTAAGGGACAGTAAACTCCAGCAAAAGGCCTGAATTTCTGTAAATTCAGGCTTTTTGCTGGTAAGCTAATAGCATTGTAAGATAACCCAGCTTTTGTCAAAAGCTCGGGCTTGCAAATCCTGCTCCTTGATCCAGAAATATAGCCGCCCAGCATCACCCCACATCATTTCGTTTTCTTCTTCGTTGCTATCAACCTGCAATAACAGGCGCCAATCCGCAGCCTTAGATTCCAAGTCTTTGGCGCGCGGGTCTTGGTAGCCGGAAGGGTCGCCGCAATACAGGCCGTTGGTCACCAGCTCACATTCCAGCTCCATTTCTCCTTGAATGGTATCCGCGTAGCCCAGCATTTTGTTGCTTGATCCTCCCTCGTTGAAAATTTCGAAGATGGTTTCCTGTTCATCTTCGCTGAGGTTGTTGAAGATAGGCGAGTCGAAGCACATGCTGATTTCGGCCTGTGGCACCAGGGCACAAGGCGTGAAACGGGCATCTTCAGCCAGGGAATCCGGGAAGGAGGCACTTAGCAGGTTGCTACCATCTCCATGGTAGAACTGTACGCTGAACATACCGGCATCCTGGATGTCGTAGCCCCAGGCTTCCTGCTCAGCAGAGTAGAAGAAATAGAGTATTCCGGTTTTGGGTAGTAACCCCTGCTCGTCAAACGGGGCCACCTCCTGCAGATTGATTTGGGCAATAAAGGAGAGCGGCTTACCGGTTTGCGGTTCCGTGGGCCAGGTGTGGTGAGGAGGTAAATCGGGACTTCCGCCCGTGTGAGAGCTGCCGGTGGAGCTGAGTTCGGTGGTATCGGGAGCCAGGTGCAGCCGGATAGTGGGCCGGGTAATGGTGCGCAGGGTATCCCAATGATGCGCCAGCTTGTTCTGCGTCAGGGCTTCAACGAATTCGGCTTCGGTCATGAGTAGTGATAATGGGGGATAAAAACGGTGATTGATGGTGCAACTGATTTTATGGACATAGCTGAACTAATAGCCCGGTGACTGGCCCAGCGGGGAATTCACTGGCCGGGGGCTGCCCACTGCGCCACTATTTCACCTGCATGGCCTGCTCAATATCCGAAAACGGAATGATAGTCTTAACGCCGTAGTCGGCCACGGGCCACGACTGCACCACGGTCTGCACGTCCAGGTTCAGGGCACGAACCGCCTGATACAGGCCGGCCTGGCGGGCGCTGGCTTTGCGGGGCGGCCCTTCCCGCCTGATCCACACCAGGTCGTCCTCGAAGAGCAGCTTCTCGCTCGGGAAATAGTACACCAGATAATCGTTGGTATGCGCGGAGCTGGCCCCGATAAAATGAATCTGCATCTCAAACCGGCCATCGGTGATGGTCTTGCTGCTCGTCACTTCTTCCACCTGCAACGGGCGCGGGCGCAGGTGCAGGCTGTCGGGGCGAAGGGTGCGCGGGGCGCCGGCGAGTGTGCGCACGTAGTCGGCGGTGCCCGGCCCGCACAGTATGGTGGCGCCCTGCCGCACGAAGGGGCGCAGGCCGCCCAGGTAGTGGGGGTGATAGTGGCCGGCGACAAAGTACCGGACGGGCTTGCCCGGCGCAAGCCGGCGGGTTTCGGCCAGAATAGCTTCGCCGTTTTCGCTGGTAAGCGGGGCTTCGGCCACCACCAGAAAGTCGTTGAATTCCACCACCAGCACCCGGTCATCGGTGTGCTTTAGCTCCAGAAAGTGCAGGTGCGGGCTGTACGTCTGAACTGCTATCGGCGGTATAGATGGGCTAACAGCCCGCATCTGGTAGCCCTCGGGGCGGCTCAGGACCGGCGAGGCCCCCGGCACAATCCCTGCCGCCGACAGGCGCACGTCGTCCCGGATCCGGCCGTTGAGCTTGCTGATGCCGATGGTGGTGGGATACCGGACTTTGCCGGTGCGGGCGTAGCTCTGATAGGTGTAAGTAGTCAGTACGTCGCCAAACAGCTCATCGGGCTGCAGCACGGTGGCGTGGTCCAGCAGCCCATCGGCCTGGCGAATGAAGAGCCTGACCCTGGCGTCGGCAACGGGCGCGCTGTACACCGCCAGGCCCGGCTCGGCCGACCTGGTTACGGCAGCCGGGTGCTGCACAAAGTACTGGAGCAGCAGCACGGGAGAATAGCGGGCGGTGGTGAGCACGTAGCCGGCAAACCTGGCGGGCGTAACGGCCAGCAGCTCCTTATCACCGTAGTCCAGCAGCAGCAGCTCTTCGGGACTGAGCTGGCTTTTGGAGGAATAGGTTTTGCCGTCCTGCGTAAGCGTATCCTGCCGCAGGAAGTTGCCGGCGTTAAGCCAGGCGGTGCCGTGCTTGTCGTAGCGGGTGGGCTGCCACGGGTACTGGCTGTGCTCCAGCTCGTTGGCCGTTTCCTGGTACCTGAACGTCAGGTATCCGGTGGCCAGCGGTTGGCCCTGCTGGCTCCAGCATTGTTGCAGGTAGTCCTTGGGCTTGGCTTGTGCCTCGCTTGGAAGCAAACCCCAGGTGATGAGTAGCAGGGAATAGAAAACGCGCATAGTAGGTGAATAACCGGAAAGCACCCGGGGTATGACGCAGGTAAATGTAGCGGATAAATGCCTCGCTGCTAGCCGGCAGTACGGTCTAGGGCCCGGCGGGGCGTTCGAGGCGGGTATCGGGCACCAGTCACAGCAGGGCTACCGGCACATAGAATAGTTGATGGTGCAGTTTAGGGATTCGGCGGAAAAACGCAACGCAGCACGCTACCTTAGCGGGTAAGCCGCTACCCGTATTACTTCCTGTTCCCCGTGCAGCACCGCATCCAGACCGCCCTCACCCAGCTCGAAGACACGCACAACATCCGCATCCTGTACGCCTGCGAGTCGGGCAGCCGGGCCTGGGGTTTCCCCTCAACCGATTCCGACTACGACGTGCGCTTCATCTACAGTCATTCCGCTGACTGGTACCTGACCCTCGAAGACGGCCCCGACACGCTCAGCTTCCCCGTAGACGATGAGCTGGACCTGGGCGGCTGGGAGCTGCGTAAGGCCCTGAAGCTGCTGCGCGGCGCCAACGCGGCCCTTTTTGAGTGGCTCCAGTCGCCGGTGGTGTACCGGGAGGCGGCCGGGTTTCGGGCGGCGCTGGGGCCGCTGCTGCCCGCCTGCTGGAACCCCCGGGCCGGCCTGCACCACTACCTGGGCCAGCTGCGGCGCGGGGTGGAGGAGGACCTGACCAGCGAGCAGGTGCGCCTCAAGCGGCTGTTCTACGCCCTGCGCTCGGCCCTGGCCGCTAGCTGGATTCAGCAACGCCCCACCGAAGTGCCGCCGATGGAGTTTGCCCGGCTGCGCGAGCTGCTGCCTGCGGCCCTGAACAGCACGGTAGATGAGCTGCTCGCCCAGAAAGCCACCGCCAACGAGAAAACCACCGTGCCCCGGCCGGCGGCGCTGGTGGCCTACCTGCAGCAGGAATACGAAGCCGGCCCGGCCGCCCGCGCCACCCTGCCCGTCCCGCACCAGCCCAACCCCACGCCGGCCCTGGACGACGCGTTCCGGGCCTGGCTGGCTGGCGATAAACGATTGTAGAGACGCGACCCTTCGCGTCTCCCGCTAGAACGACCGGCAACGGCCCCCTCCATTATCACCTCAGCAACGACGAAACGCGAAGGGTCGCGTCTCTGCAATCGTTCTACTATGACCATCGACGACCTGCGCCAGCGGGGCCTGATCCTGTTTGAAGCCCTGAGCGGCAGCCGCGCCTACGGCACCGACCTGCCCCACTCCGACGTGGACCTGAAAGGCGTGTTCATCCTGCCCGAAACCGAGTTCTACGGCCTCGACTACGCGGCCCAGGTGGCCAACGCCACCAACGACGAGGTGTACTATGAGCTGCGCCGCTTCGTGGAGCTGCTGCTCAAAAGCAACCCCACGGCCCTGGAGTTGCTGGCCTCGCCCGCGGATTGCGTGCGCGTGCGGCACCCACTGTTCGAGGCGTTTCAGGTGGAAGATTTTCTCTCGCAGCTGTGCCGCCAGAGCTTCGCCGAGTACGCCGTGGCCCAGATCAAAAAGGCCCGGGGCCTCAACAAGAAAATCAACCACCCCGAGCCGCCCCAGCGCAAATCGGTGCTGGATTTCTGCTACGTGACGGCAGGAGCCGGGGCGCAGCTGGTGGCCACCTGGCTGGCGCGGCGCGGCATACAGGCCAGCCAGTGCGGCCTGGCCAACGTAAACCACCTCCACGACCTGTACGCCCTGTTCGTGGACGAAACGCCCGGCCGCCGCCACGGCTACCGGGGCCTGCTGCGCGACGCGGAAACCTCCCAGGACGTGCTGCTCTCGGCCGTGCCCAAGGGGGAGGCGCCCGTAGCCTACCTGAGCTTCAACCGCAACGGCTACAGCACCTACTGCCGGGTGTTTCGGGAGTACCAGGAGTGGGAGCAGAAGCGCAACCCCGAGCGGTACCAGAACACGGTGCAGCACGGCAAAAACTACGACGCCAAGAACATGCTGCACGTGTTCCGGCTGCTGGGCATGGCCGAGGAAATTGCCACCACCGGCCGCCTCCACGTCCGCCGTCCCAACCGGGAGTTCCTGCTGCAAATCCGCCGCGGCGAGTTCGGGTACGAGCAGCTGGTAACCGAGGCCGAAGCCCTGGTAACCCGCGTGGAGGCCGCTTTTGCTGCTTCCGGCCTGCCCGAAACCCCCGACCGGGCCGCCGCTGAGGCCCGGCTGGTGCAGGTGCGGCGGGCCTGGTACGCGGGGCGGGCGGCGGGTGAGTAGCTACGCCGCCCGCAAAGGGTGTAATAGAAAAAGCCTTTCCTGCCGTAGCGGCAGGAAAGGCTTTTTTATCGGTTTCCGGAACGGCTAGTTGTTCGAGCCGATGGTCGTGTTGCGGGAGCGGCGCGGGGTGCGCTTGCCGTCTTTCTTGCGCTTGCGCCAGAACTGGAACCACCGCTGCCGGTAGCGTACGGTACGCTTCATGCGGGCTTTGCGGCTGCGGCCTTTGTAGGTGCGGTAGTTGGGGCGGTGCACGTACACCTTGCCCCGCATTTTGGCGCGGGCGGCCGGCCCGGGCCCGGCCAGGGCCGGACTAATGTCGGCCAGCCCCATCAGCAGTAGGCAGAGAAAGAGAAAAAAACGGGTCATAAAGAAAAAGGTAAAGCCGCGAAACGCAGGGCGAAGGTACGGGTCCGGCTGGCAAGTATTCGGCCAGAAAGAAGACTCTACGAAAAAAAATCCGGGCTTGGTTTGTGGAAAGTTCCCCCGGGGCGCATCAGCAGGAGGAAATATCTTTTGCTCCCCGCCCTATGACGCAAATTCTACTAGGACTTACGCAAACGGCTTTCTCAGCGTACCAAGCCCATGAAAGTCACCGCTCAATTGTATGGCCAGTTTCTGCTCAGCAGCCAGGTCAACTACACCGGCACTTACTTGGCCGAGCACCTGGCCG